>CAVTNR010000009.1:0-230050 GCA_963736115.1 uncultured bacterium | reverse complement strand
TGGATCGAAATCGCCTCGAACGAAGACGTGGATCAGGTCATGCGGGCATTCGGCAATTTCCGCGACAGCTGTCTGCGCGAAGTGCACCTGTGGACCGACCATTGGGTGAAGTCCGACCTGAGCATGTACTACCCCAACGGACTCAACACCCGCATCCGCGTGCTTTTTCAGCGCCAGGTTGCGTCGCCCTCTGCCATTGAAATCCTGTTTGAAAACGTCACGCATTTCAACCTCGCGCCCACGCCCGAGCAGTACTACCCCGTGATTTTCGGGGCCAAGATGTACATGGAAGAGGGCATTCTGTACTGGGCGAATGAGGAGGACTGGTCCATCGAGTCCGCGTCTCTGAACCTGCACACGTGGATTTCCGCGCGCCAGGCCAAATGGCGCGATGTCAGCGAATGGATGGGGGAGACGCTGAGGTACGGGGCTGCGGATTAATACGAGTTCATAGTTCAGAGTTCATGGTTCATAGTTCCCCTCCTCGCCTTTATATTTTCAGGTAGCCGCAGCCTTTAGGCTGCGATTTGAGAAAGTTCAAAGAATGTAGGTCCGAAATGCCGAGTACTGCGAAGCAGGCGAGGCTTTCGGACCTTTTTGGTTATATACATTCGCAGGCTGAAGCCTGCGGCTACCAGGTTTTAAAGGATATCGTGACTTTCTCGGGTTGAAGCCTGCGGCTACCGGGTTTTTTAAAGATATCTTGACTTTTTCATTTCGCCGCATTATATTTAACCATTCAGTTAAACCAAATGGTTGGTTAATGATATGAATGAAGCCATAAACAATATTCCTGAAGAATCCACACGCGAAAAGATCAAGGCTTCAGCAACCGAGGAATTCATCGAAAGAGGATTCGACGGCGCGAGAATGCAGGCCATAGCGGACCGGGCAGGCGCCAATAAAGCCATGATTTACTATTACTTCCGGTCCAAGGAAGCCCTGTTCGAGGCTGTTCTGCGCGAAACATTCGAGGAGCTCTTCACCCGTTTCTCTGAAATCCGGCCTCAAGGCGATCCGGATCCCAGAACGCTGATACCACAAATCGTACACTTGCATTTCCAATTTCTGGCAGAACACCCGGCTATCCCCAAAATCCTGCTCAGGGAAATGCACTCGAATCATCCGATAGTCCCCAAAGTGCTGGGGGAAATTTTCGGAAGAATCAAGTCCGATCGCTACCCCGATTTTGTCCGCATTTTCGAGGCCGGTGCCCGGTCCGGAAAAATCCGTAACGTGGATCCGCTTCAGACCATTCTGAACATCATTTCCATGAACGTCTTCTATTTCATCGCCAGGCCCGTGCTGTCCGTCGGCTGGCCCGATGTGTTCGCATCCGTGCCCGAGGAAAAACTGCTGGAGATGCGCGAAAAGGCCGTGTCGGATCTGGTTCTGAACGGGCTTTTGCCGAGATAAGGGGATTTGAATGAGAGTCCGCAATTGGCTGTTCTTCGGATTTTTCGCCGCCGTCTGTTCGGGACAGACAATGGTCACGCTCGAGAATTGCGTCCGAGCCGGGCTGGAGTCCAATCCGACCCTGGCTGTCGCTGAGTCGGACGCACGATCCGCGAAAGAGGATGCGGCCCAGGCCCTGGCTTCCTTTTTCCCGTCCGTGGATGCTTCGGGATCATTCAGGCGGCAGAGCATGGTGCCGAAACTCGAATTCCCCGTCGATCGTTCTCCCGTGGAGCAGCGGTCCGCCGGTCTCCCTGTTCCCTGAAGGCGGGATGTCCCTCGGCGTACGGGACCAGACGGACCTGCGGCTCACGGCCACACAGCCGCTGTTCACGGGGTTCCGCCTGGTGCATGCGAAACGCGCGGCGGATGCGGCCGCTTCTGCCCGGACTGCCGAAGTCGAAGCGAGGCGCAGTGAATGCGTCCAGACCGTGGAAGCCGCGTACGGCGGATGCCTGAAGGCGAGGAAACTGCTCGACATCGCGAGGTCCGGACGTGATCAGGTCGGCGCCCATCTTGCGGATGTCGAGCGGTTTTTCGAGCAGGGACTGATCAAGCGGGATGAACTGCTCAAGGCCCGAGTCAGGCGCACCGAGGCCGAGCTCGCGGTTCTGCAGGCCGAGAACGCGGTGAGGCTGGCGGACGCGTTTCTGGAAAACGCCATGGGCCGGCCGCTTCCCGCGGGCGCTGTGCTCTCGGATGTGAAGCCGGATACGTCCGCGTCCGTAGACCTCGAGACCTCGATCCGTTCCGCTGAACAAGCCAGACCTGAACTGGCAGGAGCGCGGTTCGCGGTCAAAGCGGCTGAGGAAGGGAAGGCTGTGACAGCGGGCCGGTGGTTTCCGTCCGTGGCTGCATTCGGCGTTCTGGGATACGGCAAGCCGGGAATCAATTTTATCGGCCGCGAGTGGATGGACTATTGGCTGGTCGGGGCGGGCCTGGAATGGAATCTCTGGGAATGGGGGAAAACGGCCTCGAGGCACAAACAGGCGTCCCTGCAGGCCGGGAAGATGAAGGACACGGAGAGGAAGATACGCGAAGCCGTGGTCCTTGATGTGACCCGTTCCGTGCTCAGGCTGGAGGAGGCGGGGAAACGTCTGGCCCTGGTCTCGGAGATGGAAGAACAGGCATCCGAAGGTTTCCGCGTGGCCGAGAACCTGTACAAGCAGGGCCAGTCTTCGCATTCCGAATTCTTCGACGCCCAGTCTGAATGGGACCGCAGTCGCACCCTGAAGGCGCAGACTGAGATCGATGTGTTCATCGCCCGGTCCGCGTGGCGCAGGGCGGTGGGGAAAGTGGCGGATTACGGAATTAACCCTTCAGGGTTTCATGAATGAAAGCGCGGGATATAAATTCGAAAGTTCCGAGTTTCGAGTTCCGGGTTCCGAGTTGAGAGCGCACAGGGCATAGCGCAAAGAATATAGAACATGGAGCCCACGGCTTCAGCCGTGGGGAATCATCAAGTGAAAGAGGTCTTTATGAAACGATCGGCATACACGACAGCCGCAGCCTGCCTGATTCTGCTCGGATGGATGGGCTGTTCCCGCAAACCCGCGCCCGCATTTGACGGGTCCGGAGTTCTCGAGGCCACGGAAATCACCATCGGCGCCAAAACAGCCGGAACCGTGGATTCCCTGGCTGTGCAGGAAGGGGATTCCGTGGGCTGGGGGGACGTACTCTGCATCATTGAAACGGAAAAGCTCAGCCTGCAGAAGCGTCAGCTCGCGGCCGGCCTGAATGAAGTCCGTCTCAACATCCGGAACGCGGAACGGGCCGCTGCCCTGGCTGAGGAGAATTTCAAGGCCGCGGAGAAGAAATTCAACCGCATCCGCGCTCTGCACGAAGAGTCCAGCGTGTCTCAGCAGCAGTTCGAGGACGCGGAAACCGGATTTCTGGCAGCGAAAACGCAGTATGAAAACAGCAGAACCAGCCTGCAGGCTTTGGGCTCCAAGGAGGAGCAGGTGCGGCTCCAACTCGAACTGGCGGAAAGCGGACTGGATGACGCGACCTTGCGTTCGCCGCTGTCCGGTATTGTGACGCAATTATACCTGGACCGTGGCGAAATCGCCAGACCCGGCGGACCCGTGGCAGCGGTCGCGGATCTGGAGCGGATGTGGATCAAGGTGTATGTGAAGGAAACGGATCTGGGCAGGATCAGGCTGAACAGCGAGGCTGTACTCCGCATTGATTCCGCGCCCGGACGTGAGTTCAAGGGAAGAGTGTCCTGGATTTCGCAGAAGGCCGAGTTCACGCCGAAAATGGTGCAGACGCGCGACGCGCGTTCGGATCTGGTGTACGCGGTGAAGGTCGAAGTGTCGAATCCGGACGGGACGTTGAAGATAGGGATGCCGGCGGATGTCCTTATACCTTAAGTCTTGATTCTATCCGTTTCGGGTAAGGTAGCCGCAACCTTTAGGTTGCGCATTTTAGAATTAAGTTCCTAGTTCATGGTTCATTGTTCATAGTTAAAATAGGTCAGAATGCATTTTTGTGGAATTTACCCTTCAGGGTTTCATTCAGAAAATTGCGGGGGTATGAATGTACGACAACCTTGCGCAGCCTGAAGCCCCGATGAACGGGACCAAGTTATTATATTATGAGAATATTGAAGGGCTGCGGCTACCAAATGAAATTAACTATGAACCATGAACTATAAACTATGAACTGAAAAAAGAATGACCCCCGCAATCGAAATCAAAGGCCTCGTCAAGCGCTACGGAAACGTCACGGCCATTGACGGCGTGGACCTGACCGCGGCATCGGGTGAAATGACCGGGCTCATCGGGCCCGACGGCGCGGGCAAGACGACTCTGCTCCGGTCGCTGTGCGGCCTGATCCGATTCGATTCAGGGGAGTGCAGATTGGCCGGCCTGGACACGGCCCGCCAGACCGCGGCTGTGCGCGCCATAGTCGGTTACATGCCCCAGCGATTCTCCCTGTACCCGGACCTTACCGTGGCCGAAAACCTGCGATTTTTTGCGGATCTGTTCGAAGTGTCTCCAGCGGATAGGAGGCGCAGGCTCGAGCGGCTCATGAAGTTCAGCAGGCTCGGCTCATTCTCGGACCGGAAGGCCGCGGCCCTGTCCGGCGGTATGAAGCAGAAACTGGCCCTGTCGTGCACGCTCATCCACACCCCCAAAGTGCTCCTGCTCGACGAGCCCACCACGGGCGTGGATCCCGTTTCCAGAAGGGAATTCTGGGACATCCTGTCGGAACTCAGGGCCGAGGGCGTGTCCATACTGGTGACCACGCCTTATATGGACGAGGCCGGCAGGTGCGACCGCGTCGCCCTGATGCACAAGGGCCGCATTCTGCACACGGACAAACCGGCGGACATTCCGAAGCTGTTCCGGAACACTTTGGTTGAAGTGGAATGCGTGGACCCGGCCCGGTTCGCGAAAGCACTGACCGGCTCGGGCCTTTTCCGCTCCGTGCAGGCCTATGGGGACCGCATCCATGTCAGCGGACCCGAGAAACCGGAAGCGCTTGAAGCCATGATCCGCCGCACCCTGTCGGAAAGCGCGGCAGGCAAGCCGGGCCGGATCAGCCGCATCCGGCCGGGAATCGAGGACACTTTTGTGGAGCTCATGGGCGGATGAAACGGCCTGATAAAAATAAGCCCGGTATCGGTCCGGTGACGGAGATCGTAAAGAAAAAGCAGGCGCATTCCGATCCGATTCCGTGATCGTGGAGAATCTTGTCCGCAAATTCGGAAAATTCACGGCAGTGGACGGCATTTCGTTCCGGGTGCGGGACGGGGAGATATTCGGCTTTCTCGGCGCAAACGGCGCGGGCAAGACGACTACCATCCGCATGCTGGCCGGTTTGCTGGCCCCGACATCCGGCCGGGCAGTTGTCGAGGGATTCGACATTGCATCCGATTCCGACAGCCTCAAAGGCCATATCGGGTACATGTCGCAGAAATTCTCCCTGTACGACGACCTGACCGTCCATGAGAATCTGGAATTCGCCGGAGGCGTGCACGGCCTGGAAGGTAACGCTTTCCGCGCCGCGCTGAAAAGCGCGACCGCATTCACCGGCCTGGAGACCCTGTACGGACGCTTCCCCCGCGAAATCCCTCTGGGCTGGAAACAGAGGCTCGCGCTCACCGCGGCCATGCTCCACAAGCCCGGCCTGCTGTTCCTCGACGAGCCCACGGGCGGCGTGGACCCGGTTTCGCGCCGCGCGTTCTGGCGGCTCATCCATGACCTGGCGGAAGGGGGCACCACGATTTTTGTCACCACGCATTACATGGATGAGGCTGAATACTGCAACCGGCTGTCCATCATGCACGACGGCCGAATCGTGGCCATGGGATCGCCGGCCGAACTCAAGGCATCGGGCGGATGGGCGACCATGGAGGACGCGTTCGTGGAACTGATCGGCAGGAGGATTGCGTCGCAATGAGCCCGCGCCGATTGATGGCCGTTCTCCGCAAGGAGTTCATCCACATTCTCCGTGATCCGAGGAGCCTCGCGGTCGTGTTTCTCTGGCCGGTCAGCATGGTTTTTCTCTACGGGTACGCGATCACGTTCGACATACGCGAGATCCCCATGGGCCTGCTGGACCAGGACCGGACCGCGGACTCACGGGCGCTGGCGCGGGACCTCACGGCCTCGGGTTATTTCCGCACCGCCGAGATTCTGGAGGATCGCGAGGACCTGTCGCAAGGGCTGATGCGGGGCGCATTCAAGGCGGGCCTCGTCATTCCGCCCGGCACCGGCCGCTCTCTGAAGCGGGATGGGGACACGCATGTGCAGTTCATCGTGGACGGTTCGAACGCCAACACCGCGCAGGTCGCGGTGAACTATCTGCGCATGTTCTGCGCCGTGCAGACCCTCGAGATGAACGCCGGAACCGGTTTGCTTCCCGTATCCATTCAGCCGCGCGTCTGGTACAACCCGGACCTCAAGAGCTCGCATTTCATCGTGCCCGGTTTGGTGGCCGTGGTCATGATGATGATCTGCGTGCTTCTGACATCCATCACGCTCGTCCGCGAGCGCGAGACAGGCACGCTCGAGCAGATTCTGGTCTCTCCGATCCGGCCCGCGGAGCTCGTGGCCGGAAAGCTCGCGCCCTATATACTCATCGCCCTGCTCGATTCCGGCCTGGTGATCCTGTTCTCCATGGCGGTTTTCGGGGTGCCGTTCCGGGGCAATGCCGTGTTTCTGCTGGCCGCGGCCCTCGTGTACGTGTTCTGCGCGCTTTCGATCGGCGTGCTGATCTCCGGCCGCGCGAAGTCCCAGATGGTGGCCATGATGGCGTCGCAGGTTCTGACTTTTCTGCCCAGTCTTCTGCTTTCCGGGTTCATGTTCCCCATCGCCTCCCTTCCGAAAGTGCTGCAGGTTCTGTCGTCATTCGTGCCGGCCACGTATTTTCTGAAGATCATCCGTCATGTGATGCTCAAGGGAACGGAAACCGCCGCGCTTCGGGAACCCTTTCTTTTTCTCCTGGCATTCGGCCTGATCGTTACGACGGTCGGCATCCGCCAGTTCAAGCTCAGGCTGGAGGATTGACCGGTGAGACGCATCCGGCATCTCGTGAAAAAGGAATTTCTCCAGCTCCGGCGGGACAGGCCCATGATGGCGCTTCTTTTTGTCATGCCCATCGTGCAGCTGCTCCTGCTCGGGTACTCCGTGTCCGCGGACGTGCGCGCGGTGAAGCTCGCGGTGTGCGACCGGGACGGATCGGAGCTCAGCCGGAGCGTCGTGGACCGGTTCCGGAACAACGACACGTTCCGGATGACTTCGGAGAGCGTGGACGAGGCTGAAACGGGCCGGGCCCTTGACTCGGGAAAGGCACAGGCGGCCCTGGTCATTCCGGCCGGTTTCGCGGCGGACGCGGCCGCGGGCAACCCAACCGCGATTCAGATTCTGCTCGACGGCCAGGACTCCAACACGTCGACGGTCGCGCTCGGTTACGCGATCGGCATTCTGGAGGAAGCGGTCGGCGAAGTCGCGGCCGCGTCCGGACTGCCGGTCCGGAAGCGTCTGGTTCCGGACATCCGCATCCGGTACAACGAAGATCTGAAAATGGCGAATTACATGATTCCCGGCATCATCGTGTTCCTGGTGCTCATGGTGACGTCCATGGTCAGCGCCATGGGCCTGGTGCGGGAAAAGGAAATCGGCACATTCGACCAGCTCCTCGTGTCGCCTCTGAAGAAACACGAGATTCTGATCGGGAAAATCATCCCGTATTCCGTGATCGGGTTTCTGGAGCTCCTTCTGGCCGTGGGATTCGCGAGGCTCTGGTACGGCATCCCCATTGCCGGGAACGCGGGCTGGTTCCTGTTCAACATCGTCCTGTTCCTCTTCACCACGCTCGGCATCGGACTGCTGGTCTCGGCCATGGCCCAGTCGCAGCAGCAGGCCATGTTCCTCACCGTGTTTTTCCTGTTCTTCTTTTTGATGATGTCGGGCTTCATGTTCCCGATCGAAAACATGCCGGCTGTCATGCGGCTGGCGTCCTTTCTGGACCCGATGCGGTACATGCTGGCGGTCACGCGCGGCACTTTCATCAAAGGATCCGGACCCAGGGAACTGTACCCCCAGACGCTGGCCCTTCTCCTGTTCGGGGCGGTCATCTTTTCAACCGCGGTATGGAGGTTTCAAAAGAAAATCAGGTAGCAGGAAGAAATTGCCGGGGACCCCTCATTTAGCCCGCCCTTAAGACAGTAAGTTCAAATTTTACAAGATATTGAAATTTAAATCCGTGGCATCATTTTTGTATAATATGCCCCTATGTTCTTCACGTTCCCGATCCGCACGGAAAAAGAGACGGTTAAACTGCCGTATCTGACCATGGGGCTCATTTTATTGAACCTCACGGTCTGGGTTTTCACGGATAAAATCGTGCGCCGGGAGTACCGTGAGCTGTCTGAACTGAACGCACAGCTGACCTCGATCGAAATGCCGTATCTGCGGGAGATTCACGAACAAAATCCCGAATACTTTCAAACCGCCCGCTATGAAGATGTGCATGAGCGGTTTTACGCCGAGGTCGCGAAAAGCTCCATGCGGCCGGAGCATGAGGAATGGCGGTCGCTGTACGCGGATTACCGGAACCTTCTGGAAAACCGGCTCTTCATGCGCTGGGGTTTCATCCCCGCCCGTTTTTCGCTTTTAAAGCTCTTTTTTTCCCTGTTTCTGCACGCGGGGTTCATGCACCTGTTCGGAAATATGCTGTTTCTCTGGGCCGTGGGATGCAATCTGGAGGACGACTGGGGCTGGTGGGGTTTTCTGATCTGCTACCTGCTGTCCGGCATCTCGGCCTGGGGCCTGCACATGCTCCGGTCACCCGACAGCCTGGTGCCTGGAGTGGGGGCCTCGGGCGCGATCGCGGGAATCATGGGCGTTTTTCTCGTCAAGTATTACAGCGTCAAGATGAAGTTTCTGTATGTTTTCCTTCTGCGGTTCTGGAAGCCGGTGGGGTTCTTCACCACACGGGCGTATGTGGTGCTTCCTGTATGGTTCCTGCTCCAGCTCATCGGAGCGCGTTCCGCGGGCGAAGCCGGCACCGCCTACTGGGCGCATATCGGCGGTTTCGTGTTCGGCGCCGGTGTCGCGGGATCGTTCCAACTGCTCGGCCTGGGAGCGGGCCTGTTCGACGCGCCGGCGGCCCTGGCGGCCGCGGCGGCCGGAATGCCCCGCATCGAGCCCGGCATTCCGCTGGCAAAGCAAGCCATGGTCGCGTTGCAGGCGGATCCCCGGAACGTACGCAAGTATTTCTTCTACGGCCGAGCATTCGCGACGCGGGGCATGGAAAAAAACGCGGCTGTGCTGTACAACATGGGTCTGGACATCCTGTTCAAGTCCCCGGAAAACGCGAATGGGGCCGCGCCTGCCGCGGTCTTCCGTGAATTGTCCGGTCTGGGATTTCTGGACCGGCTCACGGAGAAGAATCTCTACAGGCTCGCTTCCGCGCTGGAAAAGGGAGGCGTCGGGCAGGAGGCGGTCAGCCTGTACATGATGTACGCCAATCAATACCCGTCCGGACGGGCGCGGGAGAGGTCCCTGGTGCAGTCGTATGTTCTGCTTCGCGACCGCGTCGGAGACAGCGGGAAGGCGGTGCAGATGCTGGCTTATCTGAAACGGGAATATCCGGACAGTGGTTTTGTGGGGCAGACGAAACCGGAGCCGGCTGAGGCGCGGCCTGTTGCGGCATCGTCCGCTCATGCTGAAATCGAAGGCGCGTTCTTTGTGGCGGAGTGAAAAGAGTTCATAGTTCATGGTTCATAGTTTATAGTTAAAGAGGTGTTTCGAGGCTGATTAATTTCTCTTCTTCTATGAACCATTCTTTTTTCTTAACCATGAACCATGAACTATGAACTTGAACCATGAACATTTTGTTAACTATGAACCATGAACTCTGAACTATGAACCTTTTTATTAAGGCATCATCTTCGCAAACTCCCCCAGTCCCAGCACTGTAAATCCCTCTTCCGCCGCAAGGCGGTGCTCCCGCTCCGAATTGAATCCCCACGCCGCCAGACAGGCCTTCACGCCGAGGTCCTTCACGGCCTGCAGATGGATGAGCTTGTCATCCACGAAATGCATGCGGCTGAAGGGAACGCCGGACACTTCCATCAGCCGGACCAGGTGATCCCGCTTGGAGTAGGAGAATTCCTTGTCGAGTATCAGCTCAGGCGCGAAGCAGTCTTCCACGCCGTAGTTCTTCAGCAGGAGATGCACGGACCGGAGATCCTTGGAAGTGGCCATCGCAAGTCTGAAGCGGTTTTTCAGGCTCCGGAGCGCGGCAGGCACACCCGCGAAAGGCGGCAGAAGCCGCGCCCACGATTCCGGATCGCGGTTCTGCCATTCGACGCGAAGGCCGTAGAAACGGCCGGCATACGCGTCGCGTTCCGCGGATGGGATCGCGGATCCGGCTATATCGAACGCGGCCTGATCCCGGATGGCGGCCGCGAGGCCTGAATCGATGAGGCTCCAGATCACGAGGTATTCCTCGGCGCGGTTGCCCATGGGGATGAGGGCCCGGAAGCGGGACATAATTTCCGGATGGTCATTCTCGAAAGCGAACACGGATTCCGGGGTCTCGAGACGCGCCTTCAGCGGGAGCCCGTGGCCGGGCCGCATGTCCATGTAGGCATTGACCGAGGTCCGCACGGAATCGTGAATGGAGTCCGCGATCACGCCGTCGCAGTCGAGAACCAGAAGGCTGTCCATGAATTTGTTCCTTTGCGCATGGAAAAGGCCGTTCCTTCAGCAGGGAACGGCCTTTAGTTTCAGGTGGCATCGATCCGGGAACAGGTCCGGTTGGATCCCGGGGACTTGTTCTGCTGGACGTCTCGACCCCGGGGTCTAAAGCAGTCGCCGGATCAGTGAAAGTTCTTTTCGATGAAATCCGTCAGGTAACGGTACCGGAAAGGCCGCCCCTGCCACACCTGCACGCCGCCGTATACGCCGTACGCCACGGCTGCCAGAAAGAACAGGATGACGAACGGAACCATCAGCAGGCCGATGAAAATCAGGGTCAGCAGGCCGGCCACCAGTCCCGCGGCGAGCGTGGCGACGTACACGGCCGCCTGGAAGAAAAGAGCCTGACGGGCGTGAAAAATCACATCTTCGGTCGGTTTGGGACGGTTCCGTTCCGAGAGCCAGATGACCAGGGGAATGATCAGGGTCAGCGGGCCCATGATGCAGACGGCGAGTATGGACACGTGCGAAATCGCCGAGAGAAGGGCCGTGTCCCGGCCCTCGACGGATGTCTTCGCTTTTTCCTTCTTTTGAATGTCGGCCATGTCCGCCTCCTAACCGGCCAGCGTCTTGAGCGTCGCGGCCAGCAGGTTGTAGAAGCGCTCCACCGTGGGGATGCTCACTTTTTCGTCCGGAGAATGCGGATTGCGCAGGTCCGGGCCGAAGCTGATCATGTCCATGCCCGGGTATTTCTCGCCGATGATGCCGCATTCCAGGCCCGCGTGAACGGCTTTGATCTCGGGCTCTTTCCCGGTGAGGTCCTTGTGCACTTTTTTCATCACAGCGAGCAGGGGCGACTGGATGTTCGGCGCCCAGCCCGGGTATCCGCTCAGATGGTTGATTTCGGCCCCGGCCAAACCCGCGATGGCCGCGATCTTCGCTCTTCCGGCCTCGAGCGCGGACCCGATGGAGCTCCGTGTGCTGGTGTGGATGAGCGCCTTGGACTCGGTGACCCGGACAATGGCGAGGTTGTTCGACGTTTCCACGAGTTCAGGAATGTCCTGGCTCATGGCCAGAACGCCGTGGGGCAGGCCCAGCAGGAGGGAGAGAAAGGCGTTCCGGCCCGCGTCGTCCATGGGATTGCGGTGGTAATCCTTCGCCGGCTCGACGGTCAGGGCGGTATCCTTTTCCACGGTCTTGTACTCGAACCGGATCTGGTTCAGGGCCGCATCGAGCGCTTTTTTCAGCCCGGCCGGGTCTTTCGTGACGACATGGGCGAAGGCTTCGCGCGGAATGGCATTGTGCTTGTTGCCGCCCTCCAGGTGGACCAGGGAGAACGGCACGTTCAGGCCATAGAGAATCCGTGCCAGGAGCTGAACTGCATTGCCCCGGCCGGTGTTGATGTCGAGTCCCGAGTGTCCGCCGCGCAGGCCGGACAGCGTGACCTTGAGGGAATCGCCGGAACCGCCGGAGGCGCGTTTGATCGGAAGCGCGATGTCCGAATCGGCCCCGCCCGCGCATCCGATGAAGAAAACGCCTTCATCCTCGCTGTCGAGGTTGAGCAGAATGCGTCCCTTGAGAAAGCCGGGTTGGAGCCCGTTGGCGCCGTTCAAACCGGTTTCCTCGTCCGCCGTGAAGAGCAGTTCGAGCGGGCCGTGCGTCAGGGTGTCGTCGTCCATCACGGCAAGCGAGGCCGCGACGCCGATGCCGTTGTCCGCGCCGAGCGTGGTGCCCTCGGCCTTGATCCAGTCCCCGTCCACGAACGGCCGGATGGGATCGCGATCGAAGTCATGCTTTGTGGCGGAATTCTTCTCGCAGACCATGTCCAGATGGCCCTGAAGAACAACGACAGGAGATTTTTCCTTTCCCTGGGTCGCCGGAACCTCGATCAGCACATTGCCGGCCGCGTCGCGTTTCGCTGTACATCCCCGGGCTTTTGCGGCTGCCAGGACGAAATCGCCGAGCGCCTTTTCGTTTTTGGAACAGTGGGGAATGCCGCAGACCGAGTTGAAATACGTCCACAGGGACTGGGGGCGGAGTTTTTCGGGTGCGAAGGCCATGATTGTACCTCCAGTATTTTTAGAAATATACGACAAATTTCATCAAAGTCAAGGGGCTTGACTTTTTCACGATTTGTCCTAAATTGAGGGCATGGCGGAAATTCAACCGACACATGACGAAGATCCGGATTCCATGATTTTCTGTGACAACCATCCGGACATTGCTGCCATCGACACCTGCTCGGTATGCGGAAAGGCGATCTGCTACCGGTGTTCGAAGCAGTCGGCCGGCGTGACGGTGTGCGGGCTCAGATGCGGGGCGAGGGCTCTGGCCCGGACCCTTGCCGCGGCGGCCGGCCGGCGGTTCGCGAAAAAGCCCGGCCGGAAGCGGAAGAGCCGGCGGGCCTGGCGCAGTCAGCCGGCTCGCATCGCGCTCGATACTTTGCTCGGGCTGGGCCTGCTTTTCGCGGTGGTCCGCATCTGGACTCTGGGGCGCGAGCTGAAGTCCGTGACCGGCGGGGAACCCGAGGCTTGGACGGCTGTCGCGGCCGACACTTCAGGCCGGCCGGTCGAAACCGTGTTCCGGCCGACCCAGGCGGGCATGGTGACCTCGAATGTCATTGACGTGACCGGCGCGGCCGAGGACGGACGCATTGTCTCGCTCATCGTGGACGGTAAGCCGGTGGCCGCGGCGCTCGCGGAGGACGGACGGTTCTCGTTCGAGCGGGTCAAACTGAAACGGGGCGTCACGCGCATCGAAGTTCGGGCCCTGTCCATCAACGGCGACGTGTCCGTTCTTCAGGTCATGACCCTCGCGTATGCGGCGCCGACTCCGGCCGCGCTTTTCCGGGATTTCTCGCGGGGATCCACGGCCCGGAAAGAGGTCGCCTTCACTTTTGACGGAGGATCGAGCGACAATGCGGCCGGCCCCATACTCGACGCGCTGAAGAAGACCGGAACGCGGGCCACGTTTTTTCTCACGGGCGAATTCATTGAAAAGCACCAGAAGATGGTCAGACGCATCGTCGCGGAAGGGCATGATGTCGGCAACCACACCTGGCGGCATCCCCATCTCACGACTTACGCCGAGGATCGGAAGCAGACCACGCGGCCCGGCATCACCGCCGGGCGGATGCGGGATGAATTGCTGAAAACCGCGTCCCTGTTCCGGTCGGTCACGGGCCGCGACCTGTCGCCTGTCTGGCGGGCGCCTTACGGCGAATTCAACGCCGAGATACTCCGCTGGGCCGCGGACGCGGGGTTCCGTCACGTGGGATGGACCACGGGCCGCGGATGGGCCGAGACCATGGACACCATGGACTGGGTCGCGGACCGGAAGTCAAAGGCCTACCATTCCGCCGAGGAAGTCGAAGATAAAATACTGCGGTTCGCCGAGACCGGGAAGAACGGGGCCAATGGCGCGGTCATACTGATGCACCTGGGCACGGAGCGCAGGGACGACAAGCCGCACGAGAAGCTGGAGTCCATCATCGAGGGATTGAACCGGCTGGGATACAAGCCGGTACGGGTTTCGGAAATGATGACTGCCGTGGATGCGGAACCTGTTCGGCCCGTGGCCGCCGCGTCCAATGCTCCGCAAGCTGCCTCGCAAGCGGAGCCCACGGCGGCTGGCGGGCTTCCGATCGCGAAGTAAAATCTCCCTTGCCTTCTTGATTCTGAGTATCCGTGAAAATCCGTCCCATCCGTCAAATCCGCGTTCCATCCATGCGTCCCGGGCTGAAGGAACTCCTCGACGGACTCGCCGCATCCACGGACGCGTCCTATCTCAATCTCGATCCCCTTGAAATCGTCCGCAGGTACGAAGACCCCCTGGACATCGAGATCGCGGGAATTTTTGCCTGCGCTCTGGCTCTCGGACGAGCGGACCTCATCCGTAAGGCGGTCGCGGATGCGCTGGAACGCATGGGCCCATCGCCCGGCCGCTTCATCCGGAATTATGATCCGGTCCGGAAAGGCGGCGCGTTCAGGGGATTCGTCTATCGTTTCTTCCGCGAGGCGGACCTGGACCTGCTGTCCCTTCGCCTTGGGAATGCCATCCAAGACCACGGGACATTAGGCCGGTTTTTCGCGAAGGGATATTCTCCGGATCACGCGGACATCGGGCCTTCCTTGTCCGCATTCGTCCGGGGTTTGTCCGACGCGCCGGTTCCGAAATCCCTGCGTCGGGCAATGGAGCCGGGATCCGGGCTGAGGCATTTTCTCGCGGATCCGGCGGACGGTAGCGCGTGCAAGCGGCTCAACTTGTACCTGAGATGGATGGTCCGGAAGGACGGTCTGGATTTCGGAATATGGCCGGACATTCCGGCATCGAAGCTGGTGATTCCGCTCGACACGCATGTCGCGAGGATAGGCCGGAGGCTGGGGCTCACACAGCGGTCCGCCGCGGACTGGAAAATGGCGATCGAGATCACGGAGGTTTTGCGGCGGTTCGATCCGGAAGATCCTGTGAGATACGATTTCGCGTTGTGCACGGCGGGGAAACTTCAGGCCTGCCCTGATCCGCCCGACCGGGGGGCGTGTCCGGAATGTCCTTTCGCGGGGTTCTGCGTGGAAAAAGGATAGTGTAAAAAACCTCCCGCGGGTTTTTAAAAACCCGCGGGAGGTTGTAGCCCGGCACTTGCCCTATCTCTCAGAACACGCCCTCACGATCGGCCCGACGAACAGGGCCAGTACAAAGGCCCACACGACTTCCTCCGCAGGCACACCGGCCAGCCGCACGCCCCACAAAGCCTCCAGGTTCCACGCCCGCTCAAGCGCGCCCGGAAAAAGAGGCATCATATAAAACCGGAAAATCAGCCAGTATCCGAAGGCGTATACAGCCGCGGCCAAGGTTGCCGGGAGAAGCCAATTCTTCCTTCTCCCGAAAAGAACCACGCTCGCGACAGCCAGGCTCGAGATCAGGGCGTATATGGAATTGACCTTCAGGATATAGATGAAGAAGGCCATGCAGAGAATGCCGGCATTGCCGCACATGTCCAGGCAGAGCAGTGTCTTCCATCTCCATTCAGGGAGAGGCTCTGCTCCGCGTTTGGTCAGGATATGTTCGAACAGCATCATGGCTATACCGGCCATGGCGAAAGTCAGAACGTAATCCTCAAAACCGAATCGCCAGGATCCGATTTTCACTGGAATGAGATACCCGGGATTCCAGTAATCCCGGGTGTGCCAGAATTCTGCAATGGGTCCCGCGATGCCCAGTAGCGCGCTCATCCACAGCAGGTGTTTCCGTAATGTCGGGTTCTGGGCATAGAGCCATAGCCAGAGGCCGACAAAGGGAAGGCACAGGATGGCATAGGCATATGAAGGCATGGGCTAGAGACCTCCGTTTCGGCGGACAGGGGAATGTATGAAACCGGGGATTCTGTCGCAATGGGATTTTGAGGACAGAAAAGTGCCGGGCACCTCTGAAGTGCCCGGCACTTGGGAGCCCCGAACAGCATCTGCTTCGATTTCCTTCTTGTGTTTGATCCGGGAATTGGTTATTATCCCGGTTGTCTATTGTCCCCTTTGACGAAGCCAAGGAAGGTCAAAATGAAGAACGACTTCGCGACAAAGGCGGATCTGAAGAATACAGCCGATGGACTGCACCAAGGGATATCCGCCGTCAGAACCGACTTACAGGAAGCGGTAAAGGCTCATCACCAGGAGATTTCCGGGGTTAAAGCCGACCTGAAGGAAACGGAAACCTCACTACGCGGGGAGATATCAGCAGTTAGAACCGACCTGAAGGAAACGGAAACCTCACTACGCGGGGAGATATCCGCCCTCAGAACTGATTTGAAGGAGACAGAAGCCGCTTTGCGCGGGGAGATATCCGCGGTCAGATCCGACTTGAGAGAAACAGAAGTTTCCCTGCGCCAGGAAATTTCCGCCGTCAGAACCGACTTGAAGGAAACGAAAGCTACCCTAAGCCGGGATATCGACCGTGTGGCGGTCCAGGTCGTTCAGGTCTCCGGAGACCTGAGCGATTTCAAACATGGAATCAGGCAGGAGCTGCACGAGCGTTTCGACGGCGTAATGACCGCGATAGACGGCCTGGCCGGTATCATCACGGACTCCAAAACGGAAAAGGCCGCTCTCGATCGGGCGGCCAGAAGCATGTTCATTCTGGTTCCGGTTCTCTGAATGATCGGAGGATGGGCTTCTGGCCGCTCCGACGAGTCTGATTCCCCGCCGATTGCGGCGTCCATCATCAAAGTTCTTTGGGATCCCCCGCCGCTTGCGGCGGGGTTGTTCATTCACGCCATCCGGCGTCACGACCACAGTCTGGACGATCACGAGAAACGGATAGGAACGCTGGAGCACCGTTAAAAAAATTTGTGATCGTCCGGAGCTCAAGTTCCGGTCAATCGCGCGTTCCGGATCAGGATCAACCTCCTGCAGGTTTGTAAGAACCCGCGGGAGGTTTTTTGTTGGACGTACCCAACCGCACGTTGATTCCAGTTGCTTTTCATGCCCGGATTCGGTAATGTATAGAGGTTAGCCAGAGGAAAATATGAAGGAAAAAGACACAGTCGAAAAATCCCTGCAGGAATACCTGAACGCCCGTCCCGGCCAGAGCTTCAAGAGCCGGGAGCTGGCGCGCAAGCTCAACGTCCACACCCGGGACTACCGGGATTTCAAGATGACGCTGAGGGCGCTCGTCGAAGCCGATACCATCGGCCGGTACAAGGGCGGCCGGTTCGGGTCCAAACGCGCCATGAAAACAGCCGAAGGGGTCCTGCACGTCAAGACCCAGGGCTACGGTTTTCTGCTCCGCGAAGACGGGGGCGAAAAGGTGTTCGTCAGCGACAGCCGGATGGCCGGGGCCATGCACCGCGACCGGGTCGAGGTGGAAATCTGGTCGCAGGAGCCCGGCAAGTCGCCCGAGGGCCGGGTCGTGAAAATTCTCTCGCGGGCGCGCCAGCGCATCGTGGGCACTTTTCACGAGGGCCGGCAGATCCATTTCGTCACGCCGGATGAAATCAAAATGTCCCGCGACATTTCGATCGAGGAGGAGCTCCGGAACGGGGCCAAGGACGGGCAGAAGGTGGTGGTCGAGGTGGTGCGCACGGACGACCGCAGGCCGACCGAGGGCCGCGTCGATGAAGTGCTCGGGTTCCCGAACGAGAAGGGCGTGGACGTCCTCTCCGTGCTCGTGGCGCATGACCTGCCGTCCCGTTTTTCCGCTGCGGTGGAACAGGAAGTGAACGCCATACCGGCCGAAATCCCCGAATCGGAAACCGGCCGAAGACTCGACCTGCGGGATCAGTTCATTTTCACCATAGACCCGGACGATGCCAAGGATTTCGACGACGCCGTATCCCTTGAAAAACTCCCGAACGGCCGTTGGGCGCTCGGCGTGCACATCGCGGATGTCAGCCATTTCGTGACACCGGGATCGGCCGTGGACCGCGAGGCCCTGTCGCGCGCGACCAGCATCTATCTGGTGGACCGGGTCATTCCCATGCTTCCCGAGAGGCTGTCCGGCAACCTCTGCAGTCTGCGGCCGCTGGAGGACAGGCTCACGTACAGCGTTCTCCTCGAGCTTTCCGATTCCGGCGAGGTGTTCGATTACCGCATCGCCGAGACCGTGATCCATTCCAAACACCGCCTCACCTACACGCAGGCCCAGGCCCTGATCGACGGCGGAAAGCGAAAGACCGCGCCGGCCGTTCCCGGGGCTTCGCCCGAGCTCGCATCGAAGCTCCGCGACATGCGAAACCTCTCGCAGATTCTGCTTCGCAAATGGGAGGTCGAGGGCATGATCGACTTCGACCTGCCCGAGGCCGAGATCCGGCTCGATGAGACCGGACGTCCCACGGATGTCCGGCTCAAGGAAAGGCTCGAAAGCCACAGGCTCATCGAGGCGTTCATGCTGCTCGCAAACCGGACGGTTGCCGAGCATGTGGGCCGCCTCCGCCTCAGACTTCACGAGAAACTGCCGTTCGTTTACCGCGTGCACGAAAAGCCGTCAACGGAAAAGCTCACGGACTTCTCGCGCTTCGTCGGCGCGCTCGGCGTGCCCTTCAAGGTCGGAAAGGCTGTTACGCCGAAGCAGTTCCAGCGCTACCTGACCGGCATACAAGGTTCGAAACACAAGGTGGTGATCGAGGACGTGGCGCTCAGGACCATGATGAAGGCGCAGTACGACACCTCCAATGTCGGACATTTCGGCCTCGCCTTCAGCCAATACACGCATTTCACGTCCCCGATCCGGCGTTACCCCGATCTCGTCGTGCACCGCCTGCTCAAGGCCTACGGCGCGCCGGGCGGACCCGGCCGCCCGGTGATGACCGCAAGCCTGTCGGAGATATGCAAGCAGTCCACGGAGCGAGAGATTCTCGCCCAGCAGGCCGAGCGCGAGTCCATTCGCGTCAAACAGGCCGAGTTCATGGAGCGCCACATCGGAGACGAATTCGAGGGCGTGGTGTCCGGAGTCACGGGATTCGGCGTGTTCGTGGAGATCCCGGAATTTCTCATTGAAGGCCTCGTCCATATCTCCGATCTGTCGGACGACTACTGGGTGCACGACGCGGCGCATTTCCGGCTCACGGGCCGGAACTCGGGACAGGTCGTGGGGCTCGGGGATTCGATGAAAGTGCGCGTGTCGCGCGTGCTCAAGAGCCAGAGAAAAATCGATTTCGTGCCTGTGCTGGAGCCGAAACCAAGAACGAAGCTGAAGCCGAAGTCGAGGCCGACACCTCCGGCCGGACGGGGAAAACGCAGATGAACATCCGTTTTGTCCCGGCCCTGCTGATCGCCGCGGCCCTGGCCGCGGGGACCTCCGGTGCCGGCGCGACCGGTTCCGGCTCGGCGCGGACCGGCATTCAGAAGAAGCGCGAAATCCTGGCGCGGCCGAGCGCGGAATCGGACCTGATACGCGGTTACGACGCGCTGTCCTACACCCTCGATCTGGACTTTCCCCTGATTTCGAGGCGCTTCAGCGGTGTTGTGACGTTGACCGCGGAATCGCTTAGGGACGATCTGCCGTCCATGGCCGTGCACGGTCCCTACATGGACATCCTGTCCGTTGAAGTGAACGGCGAATCCGCGCCGTGGGAGATGCAGGGCCACCTGATCGTCGTGCCCCTGCTGAAGCGGCCCTCGGCCGGCGAAACCTTCACGGTTCGCATCCGGTACGAGGCCGATCCCCAATACGCGGGCTTCTTCCGCAATGACACCTGCGCCTATACCATGTCCGAGCCCTCGAGCGCCCGGTACTGGTTCCCCTGCAAGGACGTGCCCTGGGACAAGGCGACGGCGTCCGTCATCGCCACGGTCCCGGAGGGCGTTTTCGTCGCGTCCAACGGCGTGCTGATCGACCGCACCCGCGAAGACGGCACGGAGACGTTTCAATGGGAAACGGAACTGCCGATCGCCACGTATCTGATCTGCGTCACCATGTCCCGGTATTACGCGATATGGACGGACCGCTATCCGACAGCGGACGGCGGGTCCGTGGACTGCCTGAACTGCGTGTTCGAGAGCGATTCCGCCAAGGCCGTGGAGGACCTGACCAACCTGCCCGAGGCCATGTCGTTTTTCTCCGGCCTGTTCGGCGTGTACCCGTTCGAAAAATACGGGCACGCGGAAGTGACCCGCGATTTCAATTACGGCGGCATGGAGCACCAGACCATGACCACGATCAACGCGGCCTGGTTCAGGGGCAACCGGGCGCGCGAGGACGGATTCGTGCATGAGCTGGCGCACGCCTGGTGGGGCGATGCGGTGACCCTGGCCGACTGGCCGGATATCTGGCTCAACGAGGGATTCGCGACGTATTGCGAGGCCCTTTTTCACGAGCACCGGTTCGGATCCGGGGCGTATTCCGGCGAGATGCGGTCGCAGGCCGAGGTTTATTTCAGCCAGGCCGAAGAGAAGGATTTTCCGGTCTACGATCCGCCGGAGGGCGAGCTCTTCAATTACGGCATCAGCTACTGCAAGGGATCGGTGATCCTGCACATGCTGAGGCGCGTCATGGGGGATGACGCCTTCTTCGAGAGTCTGCGATCCTATTACGCGGCGCACCTGTACGGCAATGCTTCGCGCCGCGATTTTCAGTCGGCCTGCGAGGACGGATCGGGCATGGACCTGGAATGGTTTTTCAGCGAGTGGCTCGATTCCCCCGGATATTTGTCCGTGGTCGTCGACTGGGAAGCGACTGCCTCAAGCGCAGTCACCGGACCGGATCCGTCCTGGGAGTTGGAACTGGACCTGGCGCAGGATCCTTCCGGCGCGGTGTTTCAGATGCCGGTGGATGTCCGCGCCCTGGGTCCCGGGTCCGTCACGGCCGATACCACGGTCTGGGTGCTCGAACGGGTCGAACGTTTCCGCTGGAATCTTCCGTTCCGGCCGGATTCGATCCGCCTGGACCCGGAGGGCTGGGTTCTGCTCAAGACCAGGCGGGGAACGGTGACCGACATTCCATTCCGCGAACCCCATGCGGTCATGCTGAGACCGAATTATCCCAATCCTTTCAGCGGGGTCACGGTCATAGGGGTGGAATTGCGGGACAGCGCGGCGGCAGGAGGATCAGCGGTTCTGGCCGCGTACAACTGCATCGGCGAACGGGTGCGGTCGCTGGGTTCGGTGCGATGGGAGAACGGACCGGTTCAGAACGTGGAATGGGACGGCAGTGACGATTCGGGCCGGCCGCTGGCTTCCGGAATTTACATCATCCGGCTGGAAGGGGAGGGCGTCGCCCTGGAACGGAAAGTGGTGCTGAGGCGTTAATTTAATATAAAGAGGGAACGGCCGAGGAACACGGAAATTCACGGAGGAAGTAGAAAACAGTATAATTATCTTTTCCGTGTGTCTCTGTGATCTTCCGTGGTGATGTTTTATTATGGGAAACAGCCCCGGTTCCCGCAGAAACCGGTTGACTTTTGGCGTTTCTTTGCCTATTATTCTATTAAGGTTACACGCATCCGGAGCGGTCCAAACATGAAAAAACGGGCATTCTTCATCACAATATGCATGCTCGGCCCCATGCTGGCTTTCGGACAGTACAGAGGCGAGGCCAAGTCCTCTATTTTCAAGCCTACTGAGCTGTTCCGGCGGCCTTCGGGTATACTGGAAGGGCTCATCGATCCTTCGCGTTTCAAGATGACGCAAAGCTATTCCCTGTCGTTTTTCTCCGCGGGCAGCCGGTCTTTCAACCAGGGCCTGTACCTGAACACCCTGCAATACCAGATCGCCGATCCGCTGACCGCTGTCCTGCAGGTCGGTTACCTGCATCAGCCCCTGGGAGGCGCCGGCCTGACCGGGTCATCGGCCGGACAATTCTTCATCAAGGGCGCGTCTCTGGATTACAGGCCGTCGGACAAGACGCATTTGTTTTTCGACTATCAACAGACTCCGGCCGCTTCCATTTCACCCTTCACCCGGTACACCACGAGGTAGGGTCCTGCGGCGTGAAAACGACTTTGGATATCGCGTTTCGCCTGACCGAGAAGCCCCTTTCTCGGTCATTTTTTATTGAAGGACCCCGCCGCCCGCTTCGCGGGATCAAGCGATTACATTTACGAATTATTGAAGACAAGCGGCGGGCCTTCAAACAGAAAAAATCTAATTGCTTGGTCCGGCGAAGCCGGGGAATCAAACCCGTCGGAGCGGCCAGAAGCCCAATCTCCAATCATCCAGAAAGCAGGAACCAGAATGACCAGGCTTCTGGCCGCCCGATTGAGCCTTCCCGGGGCGCGTCATGAGCGGCGGCCGCAGGCGCAGGTCCGGCTCGTTCAAAAAGCCGGAATTTCAGACCATGCCGGGCCGTAAGGTCCGGAACCAATCCGCGTTCCGTATGCCGAAATTCAAGCTCCCTTCGTTCCGGCTTCCTTCGGTCCGCATCGACTGGATGAACGCGGCTATTTTCGTCGTGCTGGCCGTGAATATCGGCCTGATCGGTTTCGGAATCCGGCAATGCACGGCCGGTAAATCCGGCAAGCCGGGTCCGGCCGCGAAAGGTCGGACTTCGATCACGGCCCAGGCCGGATCGGGCGAGGGACCGCCGATCGCGCCGAGAAGGCCGGATCCGGCGCGGCATCCCAAGCGGCCGCGGAACCGAGGCCTCCGGCGGCGCGGCGGCCGGAAAGGAAACCGGAGAAAAGGGGACTTCAGGCGGCGCTACGGCGAAAAGCCGTGTTGCGGTTCCGGAAAAACCGAGAGGCCCTCTGCAAATCGAGGTTCTGAACGGATGCGGCGTTCCCAAAATCGCGGACAAGTTTACGGCCTATCTGCGCAAAAAAGGCTACGATGTGGTCCGCACGGACAATTACGAGAGCTTCAACGTGCCCGCCACGCTGGTGATCGACCGCAGGAGCGACCTGGCATCGGCCCGTAAACTGGCGGACGCGCTCGGCGTCCCGAAGCGCGAAGTGATATCGGAGACGCACGACATGTACATGGTGGACGCCACCGTCGTCCTGGGGAAGAATTTCCGGACCCTGGCCGCGTGGAAAGCGATACTGGAGAACCGAATTGGCCCGTAACCCGTCGCATACCGACGCCCGGAGAATCATAGACTGCCTGCTGGGCAAAAAGGCACAGGACGTGCGCCTGATGGATATCCGGGCCGCCACGGACATCGCGGATTATTTCGTGGTGTGTCACGGCGACTCGGACACGCACGTGAAAGCCCTCGCCGAGGCCGTGCTCGACGGCATGCAGGGCCGGGGACGCCGGCCGTGGCACACGGAGGGTGTCCAGCACCTGCGCTGGGTGCTCGTCGACTACGTCGACGTGGTGGTACACGTGTTTCAGAAGGAAGAGCGGGACTTCTACGGCCTCGAGCGACTGTGGAACGACGCTAAAACGACCGCATTCGGAGACCCGGCCTGATGCCCATTGAAAATGAATTGAAACAGCGGCTCATCGAGGCGATCCGAAAAGCCGGATTCGAGGCCGGGCCGGAGGCCGTGGAGATCGCGGAATCGCGGCAGAAGGGCCACGGCGACCTGACCTGCAACGCGGCTTTTGCCATCGCCAAGGCGAACCGGATGAGCCCCAAAGCCGCGGCTGAAAAAATCGCGGCCTTTCTGCCTTCGGATCCCTCGCGGATCGAGAAGATCGAGGTGGCCGGAAACGGGTTCATCAATTTCACGTTCGGGCCGGCCACCCTGGCCGATGCGATCACGGAAATCCTGCGGCTCGGGCCGGCCTACGGACGGAACGATTCGGGCGCCGGCCGCAAAACGCAGGTCGAATTCGTCAGCGCGAACCCCACCGGGCCGCTCACCATCGGTCACGGCCGGCAGGCGGTGATCGGAGACGTCGTGTCGCGCCTGCTCGAGGCGAACGGTCACGATGTGATGCGGGAATACTACTTCAACAACGCGGGCCGGCAGATGCGCGTGCTGGGCGAGTCCGTGCGCCTGCGCTACCTCGAAGGGCTCGGCCGGGGCGGGGACTTTCCGGAGGACCATTACCAGGGCGAGTACATCCGCGACATCGCGGCCGCGGCGGCCAGGGAGAAGGGCGACGATTTCGGGGCGCCGGAGAACCTGGCGTACTTTCAGCAGCTCGCGGAGAACGCGATTTTCGCAGAC
The DNA here is from genome assembly GCA_963736115.1 of uncultured bacterium. GTDB lineage: Bacteria > Zhuqueibacterota > QNDG01 > QNDG01 > DTFT01 > JAFGAX01. The sequence continues at coordinate 205,894 of CAVTNR010000009.1, read as the reverse complement.
ATCCGCAAGACACTCGAGCGCCTCGGCATCCGTTTCGACGTCTATTATAACGAGCGTTCCCTGTACGACACGGGCAAGATCGACGCGGTGGTCGCGGAGCTCCGGAAGCGCGACCTGGCCTACGATTCCGAGGGCGCGGTGTGGTTCCGCGCCACGAAGGCGGGGCTCGATCAGGACCGGGTCATCGTGAAGTCCACCGGCGAACCGACCTACCGCCTTCCCGACATGGCCTATCACAAGGACAAATACGACCGCGGATTCGAGCTTATCGTCGACATATTCGGCGCGGATCACATCGCCACCTACCCGGACGTGATGGCCGGCCTCAAGGCCATGGGGTACGATCCGTCGCGGGTGAAGGTGCTCATCCACCAATTCGTGACCCTGACCGAGGGAAAGGAAAAGGTCAAGATGAGCACGCGCAAGGCCAATTTCGTCACGCTCGACGAGCTGATGGACGAGGTCGGGCCGGACGTGACGCGCTACTTCTTCATCAACCGCTCCATGTCGAGCCATCTGAACTTCGACCTGACTTTGGCCAAGACGCAGTCGGACGAGAACCCCGTCTACTACGTGCAGTACGCCCATGCGCGCATCTCCAGCATCCTCCGGAAGGCGAAGGAGGAGGGAATCGACGAGGTCGCGGCGCCGGATCTGTCGCTCCTGGCCGAGCCCGCGGAAAAGGACCTGGCGCGCATCCTGCTGTCGTACCCGCGTGTCGTGGCCGAGGCCGGTCGCAATTTCGAACCGCACAAATTGCCGACCTACCTCGAGGAGGCGGCGACCGTGTACCATCATTTTCAGCACGCGGGCAAACAGGACGAGAACCTCCGCGTGGTGTCGAAGAAGAACGTGCCCGCCGCTCAGGCGCGACTCGCGCTGTGCCGCGCCACGCGGACCGTGCTCGCCAACGGGCTAGGCCTGCTGGGCATCTCCGCGCCGGAAAGCATGTGACCGGACGGGGCTGACTCCGCCGGGGCTCCCTCCCCGGTTTTCCCCCGGGTTTTCTTCAGGGCTTTCTCCCGGACTTTCTCCCGGGCGGCGGCCCCCTTATCCCAACGAGGAGAATCGACCGTGAAACTGCTCATCACCGGTTCCATCGCATACGACACCCTCATGCAGTTCCCCGGAAAGTTCACGGATCATTTCATCGCCGACAAGCTGGACAAAATCAGCGTGAGCTTTCTGGCGGACACGATGAAGAAACTGCGGGGCGGCTGCGGGCCGAATATCGCCTATTCCCTGGCCCTGCTCGGCACGAAGCCCCTGCTCATCGGGACAGCGGGCCAGGATTTCGGGGAATACCGCGAGTTTCTCGACGGGGCCGGGGTCGACACATCGGGCGTGCATGAGATTCCGGACGTGTACACCGCGTCTTTTTTCGCGAACACGGACCTCGCCGGAAACCAGATCTGCTCCTTTTACACGGGCGCCATGCGGTTCTCGAAGGAGTATTCGTTGAAACCATTTCTGGCCGCGGCCGGCCCCCGCGCGCTCGCCATTGTGGCGCCGAACGACCCGGAGGCCATGATCCGCTACGCGGACGAATGCAGGCGCGCGGGAACCGCTTTCATTTTCGACCCGGGCCAGCAGATCGCCCGCCTCTCGGGCGAGGACCTGGTCGAGGGCAGCCGCAAGGCGACTGTGCTGATCGTGAACGAATACGAACTCGAGATGATGGGGAAAAAGACCGGCCTGGACGACGCCGGCCTGCTTGCGCTGTCCGAATGCCTGATCGTCACGTTGGGCGCGAAAGGGTCGTTGATCCGCACGCCCCGGGGGGACATTCCGATTCCGCCCGCGAGACCGAAGAAGGCGGCCGATCCCACGGGCGTGGGCGACGCGTTCCGCGCCGGGCTCATGCGGGGGATGGCGCTCGGCCTCTCCTGGGAGACCGCGGGCCGCATCGGCAGTCTGGCCGCGGCGTACGTGATTGAGACCGACGGGCCGCAGAGCCACCGGTACACGGTGCCGGAATTCATCGAGCGGTATGTGGTGAATTTCGGGGATTCCGAGGAGATCCGCAAGCTCGCGGGGTGAACTGTGTCTGACCCCGGGGTCCACGAACGCTGGTATTTGTGAATCAAGTGCCGGGCACCTTCAAGGTGCCCGGCACTTTTCATCGGAGGGGTTCATGAAAATCCACACATCCCACATCCCCGTCTCCACGAAAGGCAACTCCCACCCGGTCGATCTGACTGAAGCGGTGGCTGGCGTCCTGGCCGAGACCGGCATGACCGAGGGACAGGTCACGGTGTTCGCGCCCGGCGCGACCGCCGGCGTCACGACCATCGAATTCGAGCCCGGACTGCTCCATGATTTCCCCGAAGCGCTCGAGCGAATCGCGCCCGCGGACCATCCCTACCAGCACGATAACACCTGGGGAGACGGAAACGGACACGGCCATGTGCGCGCCTCGCTCATCGGCCCCTCGCTGATCGTCCCCTTCCAGAAAGGCCGCCTTTTGCTTGGAACGTGGCAGCAGATCGTGCTCGTGGACTGCGACACGCGGCCGAGAAAGAGGGACATCGTGGTGCAGGCGATTGGGGAGTGACTGTCCCAAAAATAGAACACGGATCAGGCGGATGAAACGGATTTTCGCGGATGAAAAGTGGAATAATTAGGGTAATGCGTTGATCCCAATATCAGAAAACCCTCCCGAAGGTTTGTACCAACCTGAGGGAGGCTTTTCTATGGGGGGATAATTGGACGATAATCGTGCCTGCTGAAGTAATTTTTTCCGGTTTCACTCCCGAACATACCGACCCACAGAATCCTCCAACCTTTTAATATTACAGCCGATACCCCCAAGACACCGATTATGGCACTGGACTTGCACGTGTATTAAGTGGATCGGTGTATCCCGACCAGAGAATCCCCGAATTAACATATTGCGATATTCAGCCAAAGGGGATTCCTGAACGGTTTAAATCGGTCATTTGGATGATCCGCGTTGGCGGACGGGGATCGATGATTCGCTTCATGCAGTGCCAGCGGTTCAACTGCGCGTAATCCCTCTCCTGCTCTCGTCCATTCCCATCCGGCACGCCATCATCCCTGCTTTAATGCGGATTTTCGCTGTTCGGGGTATTTGACAACCAAAAGCCCGGACAAGCGGTTTCCGCATCGAGGTCTGTCCATTCGTATATGCACCGGCCTTAGGGGACAACCGGGGGCGATCAGGATGAGAAAAACAATTGCAGTCGTTGTACTGGCCGCGATGGCCTCGGCTTTTCCGCAAGGCGCGGTCAGGGACGAGAACTGGAATCCTGAATTCCTGCGATGGAGAAACCAGCAGAGGAACGGCCGTTATCGGGACGTCACGGCTGAAGGCCGGCGGCTCGGAGAAATACCGCCGCCTTTCCTGATCAACTCAGACCGGCCCGTGGACGGCGCGTGGATGACACCCCAGTCCGAACCGCCTCCCAGGTTTGACCTCCGGGAATCGAACGGCCTGACGCCGGTGAAGAATCAGGGCAATTGCGGGTCCTGCTGGGCTTTCGGCGTTTTGGGCGCAGTCGAGTCCGATTGGGCGGTCAGCGGCAGGGGCGTGTTTGACCTTTCGGAAGACCACCTGAACACCTGCCATCTCCCGTTTCTGAAGGCGCCCTGCCTCGGAGGCAATGCGTACATGGCATCCGCGTGCCTGGTTAGGGGATCCGGACCCTATTCGGAAGCGGATGATCCGTACGATGACGATCATAAGACGGTCGACTGCCCGTCCGGATTCGATCCGCAGGGAACAGTCACGTCCGTCCATTTTTTTCCCCGTGATCCTGCGGTCATCAAGAACGCTTTGATGACCTCCGGCGGCCTGTACACCAACATGTATTATGCCACTGCCTATTACAATTCCCAGAACCGCACATACCATTATCCCGGAACCGCTTCTCCCAACCACGCGGTTGTCCTGGCCGGATGGGACGACAACAAGGTCACGGCAGGCGGCACAGGCGCGTGGATCGTCAAGAACAGTTGGGGAACGGCCTGGGGTGAAGCCGGGTACTTTTACGTCTCCTACCAGGACACGAAATTCAATTCCTCGATCGCACGATTCGGCGGCGCAATCGATTATACTTCCGGGTCGGGCATCACCACATACGCGGAATCCGGATTCATCTGCAGTGTCGGCTACATCACGGACACAGCCGACGGCCTGGTCCGTTTCGTCGCGGACGGGGACGTCCGGCTTGACCGCATCGGCACCTGGGCGGTCAGCGCGGGAGCCAAGATCAGCGTCGAAGTGTATGACGATTTCGACGGCGACAGCCGGCTGACCGGCATGCTTGCGGCTGTCCCGGAACAGAACTGCGCGTATGCCGGATACTACACCTTCAGCCTATCCCAGCCGGTCTGTCTGGCCGACGGGAATGATTATTACATCAAGGTCCGGTATCAGACACCCGGGTGGGCCACGCCCCTGCCCGCGGAAACTCTGGTCGAGGGATACAACAATCCGATCATCGAGTGGGGGAATTGCTGGACCAAGATGCCGGACCGGCAGTCCTGGAACCCGGAGGACGGATACATCGACCCGTGCATTTACGCGTACACGAGCCCCAACCGGGTCCGCACGGCGGTTCGAGTCATGCTCGAAGGGCCTTACGGTTCGGGCGGAACCATGACGACGGAATTGAACGCCTCGGACCGGATCCCTTCTGTTTCACCCTATGCGGATGGACGCACCGAGGGCGCGGTTCCCGAAGACGTGACGGACTGGGTGTTCGTTGAACTGCGTCTCCCGGACGGGAGCACAACCGCGGGCGGCCGGTCCTTTTTCCTGAAGCATGACGGGACCATAGTGGAACCGGACGGAACGACAGCGGACCTGGTCATTCCTGGCGTGCCGCCGGGATCGTATCATGTCGTCGTCCGGCACCGCAATCACGGGGCTGTGATGAGCGCCTCGCCTTTGGCGCTCGATTTGCAAACATCAGCGAGTGTCGACTTCACGGCCTCGCCGGAATCCTGCTACGGAACAGGCGGGCAGCACCTTCTGGAAAACGGCATATGGGGCATGTGGGCCGGAGACGCGAACGCGGACGGCAAGATCACGACAACGGATTACACGGTCTGGTACAATTCCGCGAGAGTCGGAGGTTCCGGATACGTCCCGACTGATTTCAATCTGGACGGACAGGTGACCACTTCGGATTATTCGGTCTGGTACAACACAGCGCGGGCCGGAGGTTCTTCCCGGGTGCCGTGATCTTTCGAATAATGTGGGCTTTGGGATGAATGAAACGGAGAAGGGGAGAGACGGAGAGGCGGGGGATTGAAGAGGTGAAAACGAGCGGGGAAACGCGTGAATAATAAACAGGTTGCGTATAGGGAAAAGACTCCTTATATTTATATTGGAAAAGTACCTTGATGATCTGGCGAGGAGGAAAAAGATGAAAAATGCGATAAAATTTTTAATGGCGTTAACCGCATGTTTTTTAATGTCTGAAATCGTTAGGGCGGATGATGCGGAATTCCGGCTCATCAATACCCGGAACGATATGGCCGTCGGCCAGGAATTTCATGTGGCTCTTCAGGTACGGATGACGGGCACTCCGCCCCGCACGCTTGCTTCCATGACTATCGATGTTTACTATAACTCCACTCTGACACAATGGGGCGATGACCCGTCCGCAGGCTGGGCCTTCAGCTTTCTGGATGGATACGCCACCTCGGCGGATCGCTGGAGCGGATATTATCGATTGCTGGTCACAGGGCCGACTGTCAATGCGCTGAATGTTGCCACACCCCCCGGAAATCCGCCTGGTTGGGATGTCACTGCCGGTTGGCAGACCGTGGTCACGCTGAAATGGTACATCGCTTCAACCGGGACCGCCAACGTCACCATCTCCGACGCGACGGATGCCGCCGCGTATTTCAGCAATTGGACCAATGCGCCAAAGGGTTCTCAGATAGATTTTGTGGTTTCCAACCAGGACCTCGGCGACATGTCCCTGCCGGTTCAGATGACGAATTTCACGGCCCAGACAACCAGCCGCGAGGGCGTGACGCTGAGCTGGACCACGGAGAGCGAGACCAACAGCGCCGGATTCCACGTGTGGCGCGGTGAATCCGAGAATGCGATCAATAAGCGCGTCACAACCGCGCTCATCCCCAGCAGCGGCAATTCCTCGTCCAGAAACGATTACACGTTCACGGACAGGAGCGCGCACGGAAAGACGTTCTGGTACAAGATCGAGGAAGTTTCCCTGACCGGCCAGTCGCAGTTTCTCGGCCCGATCGCGGTTGAAGCGGCGCTCCCCCTGCCCGAGGAGTTCAGCGTGTCGCGCAATTACCCGAATCCGTTCAACCCGGAAACGACCATCCATTATGAACTGCCTGAGGACGGCCTTGTATCCGTTCGTGTATTCGACCTGCTGGGCCGCGAAGTGAAGATGCTCGCTGACGGGCACATGACCGCGGGCCGGTATGACGTCAAGTGGGACGGCACGAATCATTTGGGGAACGCGGTTTCGAGCGGCATGTATTTCGTCCGCGTGCAGGCCGGCGAGTTCTCGGCTGTGCGCAAAATGACGTTGATGCGGTAAACGTAACCTTCCATAGAGACATAAAAAAGAGCCGTCGGTCATACCGACGGCTCTTTTTATTCCCAGGAATACCTCCCGCTGGTTGGTAAAAACCCGCGGGATGTTCTTTTTCACGTGCTTTGTTTTAGGGAAAATAATTCCTATCTTTAGGCTTCAGAAATGGCTTTTGCGTCTTCCCATGAGATCAAGGGGGGATCAGCTGTCTTGTAAAAACGGGAATTAGGCGCTCTTTCAACTGGAATTCGATGCGGAGGGGATGGCCCGAACTTTGCCTTTTTATTGGGGTTATGAGAAAAACTGACAGCAGCCTTTTCATCCTTCTCATTCTCGCGATCAGCGTTGTATTCGGCTTCGGATCCGGACTTGCGGATATGCCCGAGTATCCGTCCAATCCGTACACTTTTCCGATCGAAGACGAGATCTGGGGGTATTTCTCCTCATTTTTCACCGCGGACCTGAACGGAGACGGGCTTCTCGATTTCACTTACCGCTCCAAGACAAAGGTGTATGCTTACGACCATTGGGGCGTTTTCATGTGGAGCGCGGATTGTTCCTATCCGGGGGTACTGATCAACAACCACGCGGTCAAGCATGCGGTCGGAGATGTGGACGGGGACGGGACGGTGGAAATCATCGCATTGCATTACGAACCAGGCGTGAACCAGGTGGTGGTTCTGGACGGGGCCACGGGAGAGGAAGAAACCCGGTTCAGCGTGAGTACGAGCAATACCGATCAGATTGTCGGCCACGTGCAGATCGTCAACCTGCGCGGCGAGGGTGACCGGGACATCATCGTCCAGACCATGGATACGAGCATCGAGGGGGCGCATCCGGCCTATTACTACAACCGCGCGCTCATCGCTTATCGGATGGATAACAAAAGCCAGCTCTGGCGTGTGGAACAGGACCGGAACACGGTCAACGGGTATTACGAAGGCTACTGGGGGCCTGCGCACGGCCCGTTCATCGCCGCGGATGTGGACAATGACGGCAGGGACGAAGTCGTGGGCGCGGGTTACGTGGACCATACAGGTATCGTCTCTACGCTTTCCTATCCGTCCGAATGGGTGGGGGAGAACGGATATGACAAGTACGTGGATCACATCGACGCAGTGACCGTGGGTGATTTCAGGCCTGATCTGCCGGGTCTCGAATGGATCGTGGTCGAAGAGGACAATACATCGAATGGATCTGTATGGCCCTTCTTTTACGATTACCACACGGCCATGCTGAGCCACGGGTGGTATTCTCTGGCGTAACGAGACAACGCTCTACTATCCCGAACCGGAAAAGCCGAAGGAGCCGCAGAACGTCGCGGCCGGCAACTTCACGACGGCTCACAATCACGCCGAAGTCTGGCTGAGCTCAAGGGGGCCACTGCTCCCCTGGTTGGACCACCAGCATCCCTGGATGTTCAATGCGACAGGGGCTCAGATCGCGGATTACAACATCGGCGCCGCCCTTCCGGCGGGATTCAATCCGGTCGGAAACAGCGAGGGCGTGGAACCCTCTTCCACCATCGACTGGTTCGGACTGCCCACGGATCAGATCGCGTCCCTGGCACGGCACGCGAACGGCAACCTGGGTGTGCTTGATCCCATGACCGGCACGGCGTACTGGTCCACCGCGGGCCAGACGCCTGCCATGCAGGCGACTTTGCTGTATGTCGCGGATGTCGCGGGCGACAGCAGGGAGGAAATCGTATCGTACGACAGCACGGACTTTCAGGTCAAGATATACTGGAACGCGGAACCGAATACCAACCAGCCCAAGCCTTCAAAATGGGACGATCCGCTCTACACCCGCCTGAAACAGAATTGGAATTACTATCAGCCCGGGAGTTACACGTACGGCGATTATCCCATGATTTCCAATCTCCGTGTTGAGGAGGTTGGAACGGACAGCGCATTTATCGCCTGGGACACGGACGTCCCCGCGACCTCGCAGGTCGAGTACGGTACGACCGAGGCTTATGGACATACGACCGAACTGGACGCGAACAGAACCACCTTGCATCGCGTGATGCTTTCAGGCCTCGACCCGTACACGGAATATCATTTCCGCGTATTATCGGAGAATCAATGGGGCAAGCTCGGCCTCTCAGCGGACAACACGTTCCGTTCGCATGCGGTGGTTGTGTCCCCGATCGCGTTTCTCGAAGGACCGTACAATGCCGCGGGAGACAACCTGTCTTCGGAATTGAATGGAGGAGGCCGGATTCCTTCCGCTTCCCCGTATGCGGAGGATCCTGAAACCGTGACCGATTTCCCGGAAAATGCGGTGGACTGGGTGCTGATACAGCTCAGAACCGGGCCGTCCGAACCCGCATTCCTGTCCAGAAGCGCGATTCTGCTGTCGGACGGGTCCATTGTCGATCCGGACAGCCTTGCGGGCCCGATTCCACTGAAAATCGACACAGGATTCTATTATATAGTGATACGGCATCGCAACCATCTGCCGGTCATGAGCGCGTCCGCGGTTCTTCTGACGGACAGGGAAAGTGGAACCGTCAATCTGTCCGAAGAGGGCCAGAGCTACGGTCCGGCAGGGATGAAACAGCTTCGTGACGGACTGTACGGAATGTGGGCCGGGGACGTGAGCCGCGACGGCCAGGTGACGACCATGGATTACACGTCCTGGTACAACGCGGCCAGACTCGGGGCGTCCGGATACCTCGTTGAGGACGTGAATCTTGACGGCCAGGTCACGACCATGGATTACACGATGTGGTACAATAACGCGCGGCTCGGCGCCGCGTCGCGGGTGCCGTAATATGTCATTGCGAGTAGCCATGTAGGTCCGAAATGGCCCGCATTTTTCTGCGGGCCTTTCGGACAATTTCTCCGCGACGGGTTTTGAGATGTGGAGTCGCGAGGAGCCGCGTTTGCGCGGCGACGAAGCAATCTCGGATGGACCAGTTTGAGGCTGAGATTGCCGCGCCCCGCTGCCGCGGGGCTCGCAATGACAACGGTTTTGATTGGAATAGAGACCCGAGGGAAGAGGTGAAGATGATAAACGGTAAATCCGCAATCCGCATGCACACGGTAATCGTTCTGTTGCTGTCCGCCGCGACCGTCCTGTTTGCAGAGAACCGGACCGGGAACGGGACGAATGCCTTCGGGCCCAGGCGCGTGTTCACGCCGGATTCGCTTGTCCACAAGCTGGGCGGCGGGCTCGAGATGATGCTCGACGAAAAGCTGGCCGCCGCCTCGGATCGGGCATCGGCTCAGGACGAAGACGGGGCCATGGTCGTGGTGTACATGCTCGATGTGCCGAGCGGCGCCAACCTGAAAGTGCTGGACAAATTGGGCGTGACCGTATACCCTGAAACCTGGACGCCTCCTGTCGGCAAACACCCCTGGGGTTTCATTCTGGCGAAACTGCCCCCATTGAAGCACGCGGACGTTCTGGCACTGCCTTTCATCAAGCGCATGGATTCAGCGGAGCGGATTCTTCAACCGCAGAACAATGCCGCGTACAAGGCGATCAGAGGCTGATCTGGTTTGGGAAAAGGGAAGCGACGGATCAGGCGTCAAGGTCGCCATCCTGGACTCCGGACTGGACACGGACCCGGTCAATGCGGATTTGCCGGCGAGTTTCGAGAAGGAAGACTATTCGTCCGGTTCACGCACGGATCCGATCTGACACAGATGTGGAAAATACAGCAACCGGCCACGGTACGCATGTGACCGGCACAGTACTCGGCCGCGGGTGCGGTCTGCGGCCAATGTCGGGGAACGGCGGAGGCGCTTACAAGGGCATGGCTCCGGGAGCGGATCTGGTTTTTCTGAAAATCGGACAAGACGTAACCGGCGGCGCTACGGGCGCCGCGATAGTTGCGGCAATGACAGCAGCGGTCAGCACGTACAATGCGGATATTATCAGTATGAGCTATGGCGGGTGGGGAGTATTTCAACGACGGCAGTGAGTCGATGGAACAGACGGTGGACTGGTGCTATGAGCAGGGCAGGGCTGGTATTTCTTTCCGCCGGCAACACCGCGAATGACGGAAGGCATTACAGCGGTACGGTCGGACCGAACACGTCCACAGTCCGAAATTCCATACGTGGTTAGCGGTGCAGCCGGGACTACGAAGTTGCAATTCAATCTGGTATGGAGGGACGGGATCATCGGCGAGTAACGCCCTTCAGCTCACGATATTTCGGCCTCTGACGAAAGCCGAATACAGTCGATGTGACCTGGTACTCAACCACAGAAAGTGCACAGAGCTACCGAATCGCAGGTCTCCTGTACAACCGCGACTGTGTCCGAGGGATACATATTACTTGAGAGTTCAGACATACTCTTCCAATACGGTGACATTCCATATATACGAATACTGGAATGACACAGCCTGTGACTTTTCAATCGCCTGATCCCGGCCTATACCGTCGGCAGTCCGGCAGTCGCGGATCATGCCATGGCCGTGGCGGCCTGGACGTCGCGGTCAATACTGGGCACGCCAGTATAATTGGTAGTTACTTATACAGCATATGGCGAGAGCGTTGAGAATCATTTGTTCGTTTTCCAGCCGCGGGCCTCGAATAGACGGAGCGCAAAAACCGGAAATCACAGCGCCCGGTTCTGCAATCATTTCCATACGGGACACAGATATATTTACTATCTCTAACTCTTTCTGGGTGGACAATGACGGCGTGAGTCGGGGGAGACGCGGATTATTACGTGATGCAAGGCACCAGCATGGCCTGCCCGGTTGTTGCCGGCGCCGCGGCGTTGCTTCTCCAAAAAACCCCGACCCTCACGCCCCAGCAATTATACGACGCCATCACCGGAAACGCGGCCACGGACGCGTACACAGGCGCCTGCCCCAACGCCACCTGGGGATACGGCAAGCTCGACGTGAACGCCGCTTATCCGCCTGAAGTGTTCGTGGACGCAAAAGTCATTCTGGAGGGCGCGTATTCAACGGCCGGAGACGCCATGGTGACAACGCTCCGGGATGCGGCACAGGTCCCGTCCGTTCCGCCGTATGAGGAGGACAATGACAGGAGCGTGACCGTTCCGTCCGGCATTACGGATTGGGTGCTGGTTGAGCTGAGGGCGGACGAAAACGGGCCTGCAATCGCATCAAAAAGCGCCCTGCTCCGCAGTGACGGCCGCATCGTGTCGGACAACGGAACTTATCACGCGCATTCCGATCAGCGCGCCGGCAGGGGACTATTACGTCGTCGTCAAGCACAGGAATCATGCGGCCGTGATGAGCGCGGATCCGCTGGGTCTGTCCGTTTCCTCATCCAGCCCCTTCTCTTTCGCGGACAATGCCTCGTCCTCGTACGGTTTAAATCCCGTGAAACTGCTGGAAACCGGGGTTTACGGAATGTGGGTCGGGGACATCAACCAGGACGGCCAGGTGACGACCGATGGATTACACGGCCTGGTACAATTCCGCCCGCCTCGGGGAATCCGGATACAAGGACACGGACATAAACCTGAACGGTCAGGTGACCACCGAGGACTACACGTCGTGGTACAACGACGCCAGGCTGGGCGCGGCGTCGGGGTTGCCGTGAGATCCGCCGCAAGGCCCTTCGGGGGCGAAGCAGGAGGGGATGTCTCAGGGCGACTCGCATGAACGCTCAAGCCTGCCTATAGTTCCAATTCCCCTTGACATCCGACCCGCCGGGACGTATCTTCTTTCTAGCCTTCCCAATATCGGGGGAACCCCGTGATCATCACACTCACCACCGATTTCGGGCTGTCCGACCCGTACGTGGCCGCGATGAAGGGCGTCATCCTTTCCATCGAGCCGGACGCGAAAATCGTGGACGTATCGCATGACATCCCGCCTCAGGATGTGGACCGTGCCGCTTACGTGATCAGGGGCGCGTACCCGTTCTTCCCGAAAGGCTCCATTCACGTCGTGGTCGTGGATCCGGGCGTGGGCACCGAGCGGCTGATCCTGGTTGTGAAAACGCGGGATTATGTCTTTCTCGCGCCGAACAACAGGGTGCTGAAATACGTGTTCGACGGCAATCCGGATGCCAAAGTCTTCTGCGCCACACGGCCGGAGTATTTCCGCGAAACCGTCAGCCGCACGTTTCACGGCCGGGACATATTCGCGCCCCTGGCCGGCCATCTGGCAAAGGGCGTGCCTGTCGAAAAGCTGGGCCGGCCTTTCGAAGAGGTTGAGCACGGAACCATTGCTACAGCCGCCCGGCTCGAGGACCGCATCGTGGGCGAAGTCATCGCCTTCGACCGTTACGGAAATGCGATTACCAATATACCGGCTGAATGGCTCGCGGACGCGGACCGTGTCCGGGTGCTGGTGAAAGGGCTTGTGCTGGAGAGCTTGTCCCGGTCGTATCTCGATGTGCCAGCCGGGGAGCTTCTGGCCATTCTCGGCGGCGCGGACGCGCTGGAACTTTCGGTGAACCACGGAAGCGCGCGGGACAAGCTGGACCTGTCGCTCGGTGAAACCGTGATCGCCGTGCTGGATTAAAGAGGAGACGATTTGCAGGACCAAACGCCGATTCCCACATTCCGTTCCGAGGCGACCCGGTTCGTGCCGGAAAAGATGTTCCGGCCGAAGCACTGGGCGGATGGCCAGAAAATCTGGCTGCACGCCGTTCTGTTCGTTCTGACGGTCGGAACGACCTTTTTCGTCGGCCTGAACGACGGCATCAGCGGCGCGCTCTGGTACTCGGGCGCGATTATGGCCATTCTGCTGGCGCATGAAATGGGTCATTTTTTCGCGGCCCGGCGCCACGGCGTTCCGGCCACGCTTCCGTATTTCATCCCCATGCCTTTCTCGCCGTTCGGCACCATGGGCGCGGTCATCCGGATGTCCGGGTTCATACGCGACCGCAGGGCGCTCATGGACATCGGCGCGGCCGGCCCGCTGGCCGGACTGGCGCTCATCATACCGGCCATTGTCATCGGCGTATTGAAATCGAAAATTCTGCCGGCCGCATCCTTCGGCGAAGGGACCATCTCGCTCGGCGATTCCCTCCTGTTCAAGGGTCTGTCGCGCCTGGCCGTGGGTCCGATCGCCGAGGGGCAGGACATTCTGCTCCACCCGCTGGCATTCGCCGGGTGGGTGGGTCTGCTCGTGACCGCTCTCAACCTTCTGCCCATCGGACAGCTCGACGGCGGCCATGTTTCATACGCGCTTTTCCGCAGCCGGAGCCGCGTTGTGGCGGCCGTGTTCTACTCGGCCCTGGCGGCTGTGTGTCTCTTTCTGTACGCCGGATGGATTCTGCTCGCCGTTCTGCTGTTTTTCATCCGGAAACACCCGCCGACTCTGAACGACGACCTTCCGTTGGACCGGAAGCGCACGGCGCTGGGGTGGGTCCTGCTCGCCGTGTTCGTCCTGTCCGCCACGCCTGTGCCTTTTGGTTTCGGAGACGGACTGATTCCCATGATCGTGAAGGCGATCCGGTGAAAGCCGGGGTATTCCAGTTTAGTCCGAAGTTCGGGGACGTCCGGTCCAATCTCGACCGCATCCGGACCGCCCTGTCGGGAACAGACGCCGGTCTCGTGGTGCTCCCCGAACTTTGCCTGTCCGGTTATCAGTTCGCTTCCATGGACGAGGTCCGTCAGCTTTCGGAGCCGGTTCCGAACGGGCCGTCCGTGCTGGCGCTCTCGGACCTGGCCCGTTCCAGGCGGATGTTCATTGTCGCTGGCCTCGCGGAGCAGGCGGACGGGAAAACTTACAACTCAGCCGTTCTGATCGGGCCTGAAGGATGGATGGGAACGTACCGGAAAACCCATCTGTTCTTCGAGGAAACGCTCTGGTTCTCTCCGGGAGACACGGGATTCCGGGTGTGGGAAGCGGCGGGTGTCCGACTGGGGCTGATGGTGTGCTTCGATTGGACTTTTCCTGAGTCGGCCCGGTCCCTGGCCCTCGCGGGCGCGGATATCATCTGCCATCCGGCGAATCTCGTTCTGCCCTATTGCCCGGATGCCATGGTCACGCGTTCCATTGAGAACCGCGTGTTCACGGTCACCGCGAACCGGACGGGCACCGAAGCAAGAGGGGGAAAACCGGGGCTCCGTTTCATCGGAAAGAGTCAGGTCACGGGCGTGCGGGGTGAAATCCTGTTCCGCATGTCCGAAGAGGAGGAAGGCGTCCGCGTCGCGGAAATCGATCCGCATTCCGCCAGGGACAAGCGGGTGAATGCTTACAATGATCTGTTCGGGGATAGGCGGACGGACCTTTACAGGATATTGTAGGTCCGATATGCCCTTCAGGGCTATCGGACATTTTGGATGCTCTGGCCGAAGAGAAATGTCCGAAAGGCCCGCGAAAGACGGCGGGCCTTCAATACTATAAAAAAATACAATAACTTGGTCCCGTTACGCGGGACCATTTCGGACCTACAACTCGATCCGGGGACCGGCCTCGCATCGACAGCATCCACGCTCCGGGAGGCTGGGAGCCTCCCGGAGCGTATGTCGGCCCCGCGATGACATCCGGATGAGCGTTTCAGGAAGTATCGAGAAGGAGACCCATGAGCGAACCGTGGAAAGGCCCGCTTGAGAAAATAGATGAGTTCCGCTGGCGGATTCCGTCCTTTTACCAGCGCGGCATGAAACAGCCGGGCATCATCTACGCGGACGAAGCCATGCTCAGCCAGATCAAGGCCGATCAGGCGCCCCAGCAGGTGGCCAATGTCGCGCACCTGCCCGGGCTCGTCGGGCCGTCCTTGGCCATGCCGGACATACACTGGGGGTACGGATTTCCCATCGGCGGCGTTGCGGCCATGGACGCGGCCGAGGGCGTCATTTCGCCCGGAGGCGTGGGATACGACATCAATTGCGGTGTGCGCCTGGTCCGCACGGACCTGAACGCGGCGGACATACGCGACCGGATACGTGACCTGACCGCGGCCCTGTTCCAGAACGTGCCGTGCGGCGTGGGATCCTCGGGCAAGCTCAAGCTGTCGGCGCGCGACGAGGCGTCCGTCCTGCGGGACGGGTCGGCCTGGGCCGTGGCCGCCGGTTTCGGGTGGCAGGAGGACATCGATCGGACCGAACAGCGCGGCTGTCTGGAGGGCGCGGATCCGGAGGCCTTGTCGGCCCGCGCGCTGGAGCGCGGCAGGCCCCAGCTCGGCACGCTCGGCGCGGGCAACCATTTTATCGAGATTCAGGAAGTGGCCGACATCACGGACAACGAGGCAGC
Organism: uncultured bacterium; assembly: GCA_963736115.1. Classification (GTDB taxonomy): domain Bacteria; phylum Zhuqueibacterota; class QNDG01; order QNDG01; family DTFT01; genus JAFGAX01. Next base: position 190,204 of record CAVTNR010000009.1, on the reverse strand, counting down.
GAAAGCCTTCGGTCTGTTCCGGGGACAGGTCACGGTCATGATCCACACGGGTTCGCGCGGACTGGGCTACCAGGTCTGCGACGACAGCATCGAGACCATGGTCCGGGCCATGTCCAGATACAAGATATCCGTTCCGGACAAACAGCTTGCCTGCACGCCCGTGGAATCGCCCGAGGGCAGGCGTTATTACGCGGCCATGGCGGCAGCTGCCAATTACGCGTGGACGAACCGCCAGCTCATTCTGCACTGGGTGCGCGAGACCTTCAGCCGCACGCTTGGAGAGTCCGCCGAACGTCTCGGCATGCGCCTGGTGTACGACGTGGCGCACAACATCGCCAAATTCGAGGAGCATACCGTCGGCGGCGCGGCCCGGAAAGTCGTGGTGCACCGGAAGGGAGCCACGCGGTCCTTCGGGCCGGGGCACCCGGACGTTCCGGAGATCTACCGCGCATTCGGTCAGCCCGTGCTCGTGCCCGGAGACATGGGAACCGCCTCGTATGTCATGGCGGGATGCGCGAAAGCCATGGAGGAGACGTTCGGCTCCACGTGCCACGGCGCGGGACGCAGGATGTCGCGCCAGGCCGCGATTCGCGCCACCCAGGACCGGTCCATTTCCAAGGAGCTTCTGGAAAAGGGCATCCATGTCATCGCGCGGAGCCGCGAGACTTTGCGCGAGGAGGCGCCTGAGGCCTACAAGCCGATCGACGACGTGGTGCACGTCGTGCACATGGCGGGGCTGTCGCGCAAGGTCGCGAAGCTGAAACCGCTGGGAGTTATAAAGGGATGAGTATTATTAGTTCATGGTTCATAGTTCATTGTTCATAGTTAAAAAGGGAATCGGCAGCTGAACAGACACTTCTTTCACTATGAACTATGAACCAGGAACTATGAACTTTTTGTGCGAGATTCCAGATGAAAATCATCCATTCCATCAAAGAGATGCAGACCGAAGCGGACCGCATGCGATCAGACGGCCTGAAGATCGGCTTCGTCCCCACCATGGGCTTTCTGCACGAAGGTCACCTGAGCCTGATCCGCGAAGCCGGCCGCAGAACGGACCGCGTCGTGGTCTCCATTTTCGTGAACCCGACCCAGTTCGGACCGAAGGAGGATTTCGCGGCGTATCCGCGCGATTTCGAGCGCGACCGGAAACTCGCTGAAGCGGAGGGCACGGACATTATTTTCAATCCCCTGGACACGGAAATGTACCCGTCCGGGCATTGCACGCACGTCGATGTGGACGGCCTCACCGAAACCCTGTGCGGCGCCTCCAGGCCCGGCCATTTCCGCGGCGTGACCACGGTGGTCGCCAAGCTGTTCTTCGCGGTCAAACCCCATGTCGCTGTTTTCGGGCAGAAGGACGCGCAGCAGGCCGCGGTCATCCGCCGCATGACCGCGGATCTGAACCTAGACGTGGAAATCGTGGTGGCAGCCATTGTGCGCGAAGCGGACGGGCTCGCCATGAGCTCCAGAAACGTGTATCTCTCCCCATCCGAGCGTGCGGACGCAGTGGTGCTCCGGCAGTCCCTGCTCGCGGCTGAGGACCTGTTCCGGAAAGGCGAGCGGGATGCGTCCGTTCTTGTCCGTTCCGTGAAAAACATGATCGAATCCAAACCTTCGGCACGGATCGATTATGTGTCGCTCGCGGATCCCGATACTTTACAGCCGCTGGAAAAAGCCCGTTCCGGAGGACTTTTGGCAGTGGCGGTTTTCTTTGGAAAGACCCGGCTGATCGACAACATCGTGCTGCCGTGAAAACGTTGGAACGTTCAAACGTGTTAACGTTCCAAGGTCCTTCGCGGGCGAAGCAGGAAAGCCATCCTCAGGACGACAACCACTTTCCGGCGCCAACTTTTCGTCAGGGCTTCCGTATATCCAGATGGTTATTCCCCCATGAACCATTTCGGGAGATTGAACAGATGAGAAAAATACTCAGCGCGGCAATAGGCCTGCTCCTGGTTTTCACGGCCTGCGATTTCAGCGTGAACAAGGATGTGCGGGTCCCGGACGGATCCCGGAGAAGCCGCGGCGCACGCTCCGTGAACGGGAATGTCCGTGTCGGGTCGGACTGCCGGGTGCAGGGCGAATGCATGAGCGTCAACGGCAGTATTCAGATCGGCAAACGATCCATGGTGCGCGGGTTGAAATCCGTGAACGGGGGAATATCCATGGCAGAGGGGGCTGTGGTGAACCGGAAAGTGGAAATTGTAAACGGTTCTCTGGAAATGGAGCCCGGCTCGGTCGTGAAAAGGGGCATCAAGGCAGTGAACGGGCCCGTACGGCTCGACAGCGCGCTGGTGCAGGGAGGTATCATTCTATACAATGGCGATGTCTATCTGAATCACGGGAGCCGGATCGAGGGCGGTATCATGATCAAACGTTCGAAAAATATCCACTCGGATCAGGAGCACCCCCAAGTTATTGAAATTAATAATGGTTCGGTGGTGGAAGGCGACATCAGGGTCAATAATCCGGATTATAAAGTGGATGTGATTCTGATCAATGGTGGTCGCGTTATCGGATCTCTGGAGAACGTCAATTTGATCGAAAAATAAAGAGAACAATCGTACTGCGGACGGTCACTGCCGTTCTGTCAACAACCGCACCTATCCGATTTTTCATCCCAGATCTAAAATCATACAGCCTCCCCTGTCATCAGCAGGGGAGGCTTTTTCTTGCTTTTAAAGGCAGAAATTCATAAATTCAATGATGTTAGAATAGGTTTTAATGTGTGGCTGTGCAGTAAACCGTCCGTAGCGATATTGTAATATTATGACTATGCCCGGGATCACATAACCGGGCAATCGGTCAGTCGAATTGATTTTTCCGCACATCCGGTCGTTGTTGACATGAAAGAACGAAAAAGGAAATTAAATTGAAATCCAGGATTCATTTCACCCCTGCCCGCAGGGAAGAACCGGTGAAAGAGATCCAGCGGAAAATCCGCGCTCTGCTCGAAGCCGCGGGCATTGCGTCCCGGGTCAAGGCGCATGACCGGGTCGCGGTCAAACTGCATTTCGGCGAATTGAAAAACGACACTTCCATCCCTCCCGATTACGTCCGGCCCGTGGTCGAGGCGGTGCGTGCCTGTTCGGGCCAGCCGTTTCTCACGGATACCTGTGTTCTCTACAAGAGCGTGCGCGACAACGCGGTCAGTCATCTCCGGTTCGCCGCGGACCGGGGATTCACGCTCGGGAAACAGGCGCGCCCGTGATCATCGCGGACGGCCTGAACGGTTCGGACGAAAAGACGGTTGCCATACCGGGCCGCATTTTCAAGGAAGTGTCCGTGGCGGCCGCGGCACGGGACGCGGACAGCCTGATCGTGCTGTCGCATGTCACCGGCCACCTGGCCACGGGACTGGGCGGCGCAATCAAGAATCTCGGCATGGGCTTCGCCAGCCGCAAGGGCAAGCTCAGACAGCACGCCGTACTGAAACCCGAAGTCACACAGGAGAACTGCACGGGATGCGGCGTGTGCGCGGAACACTGCCCCGCGGACGCGATCACGCTGACCGGAGGCAAGGCCGCGATCGATCCTGAAATCTGCATCGGGTGCGGCGAATGCGTGACCGTATGCCGTTTCGACGCGATCACGCATGACTGGAACCGGGACTCGGTTGACCTGCAGCAGCGCATGGCCGAGCACGCTCTGGGCGTCGTGATCGGACGGCAGGACAGGACCGTGTACCTGAACTTCCTTCTGTCGGTCACCAAGGACTGCGACTGCATGCCTTTCCGGCAGAAGCCCATACTCCCGGACATCGGCATACTCGCGGGACCGGACCCCGTGGCCCTGGACGCCGCGAGCCTCGACCTCATTGTGAAAAGATCCGGCAAAGAGTTGACCGACCTGTCCTATCCCGGATTCGACGGCCGCGCGCAGATCCGGCACGGCGCTGAGATCGGCCTGGGAAGCATGGATTACGAACTGATCGAGATGTGAACACCGGACCTCCCGAAGGCCCGGGGCCTTCGCGAAGTCCGCCTCCAGGCCGCCGGCCGCGAGGCGCACGCAAACCGAAAAAGGAATAACCGAAAACATGAGCACACTCAAGCGTTTGTCCGGATTTTCCGGCTGTAAAGGGCCGGTTCTGGTCGTGGTGATGGACGGCGTGGGCATCGGGCCCGAGAACGAGGGAAATGCGGTGGCCGCCGCGGCCACTCCGACCCTGGACCGTCTGATGAAGGAATGCGTTCACACGACGCTGAAGGCGCACGGCACGGCCGTGGGCCTGCCCTCGGACGAGGACATGGGCAATTCCGAGGTGGGGCACAACGCCATCGGCGCGGGCCGGGTTTTCGCCCAGGGCGCGCGGCTCGTCAATGACGCGATCGATTCGGGCCGGCTGTGGCAGACCGAGACCTGGAAACAGCTCACCGCCGGCGCGAAGCAGTCGAACAGCGCCCTTCATTTCATCGGCCTGTTCTCCGACGGCAATGTGCACAGCCACATCCGGCATCTCCAGGCCATGCTCAAGCAGGCGAAGGCGGAAGGCGTGGCTACCGTCCGCATCCACATCCTGCTCGACGGCCGGGACGTGGGCGAGAAGTCCGCGCTCGAATACATCGTGCCGTTCGAGGCTTTTCTGAAGGAGCTGAACGCGGCCGGCGCGGATTACGCCATTGCCAGCGGCGGCGGCCGCATGAAGGTGACCATGGACCGGTACGAGGCCGACTGGGACATTGTCAAGCTCGGCTGGGAAACCCATGTGCAGGGGAAGGGCGAACGATTCGCCTCGGCCGAGCAGGCCATCCGGGCCATCCGGGAGCGCGATCCGGCCGTGACCGACCAGTTCCTGCCCGCCTTTGTCATCGAGCGGAACGGCGCGCCCCTGGGCCCGATCCGCGACGGCGACTCGGTGGTCTTCTTCAATTTCCGGGGCGACCGCGCCATCGAGATCAGCCGCGCCTTCGAGGATGAGGCCTTCGACAAGTTCGACCGGGGAACGCGGCCCCGCGTCCGATACGCCGGCATGATGCAGTATGACGGCGACTTGAAAATTCCGGGTCAATTCCTCGTCTCGCCGCCGGTTTTCGAGAATACGCTCGGACAGATGCTGGCCCGGGCCGGCGTGACCCAGCTCGCGATCAGCGAGACCCAGAAATTCGGGCATGTCACGTATTTCTGGAACGGCAACTGGAGCGGCAAGTTCGACGCAAAATCGGAGACCTACATCGAAATCCCGTCCGACCGAGTTCCCTTTGAACAGCGGCCCTGGATGAAGAGTGCGGAGATCACGGACCGGCTCATCGAAGAGCTGAAATCCGGCCGGCACCGGTTCGGCCGTGTGAATTACGCGAATGGAGACATGGTCGGCCACACCGGCGTGTTCCGCTCCGCGGTCATGGGCGTGGAGGCCGTGGACCTGGCACTGTCGCGACTGCTTCCGGTCATTGCGTCCCTGGAGGGCGCGGCCCTGATCACCGCGGACCACGGCAATTCCGACGAGATGTTCGAAATGGACAAGAAGGGCAAACCCAAGACCGACGCGAACGGGAAACCGGTGCCCAAGACGGCCCACACACTCAATCCGGTTCCGTTCATCATGTACGCGCCCTCGCTCGCGGGCGCCTTCCGGCTGTCGGACGCGGCCGGTCCCGGATTGAGCCATATCGCGGCCACATGCCTGAACTTTCTCGGGTTCGAGGCGCCCGCGGAATTCGATCCGAGCCTCGTCACGTTCAAATGAATGACCCCGCCAAAAGTGGTGGGGTATTACAGGAAACTGGGATGAAGTACGGCGAAAGCGGCGGAAAATTCAACTTGTCGGAGCGGCCAGAAGCCCAATCTCCCACCATCCTCGATCAAGTGTGCCAGGAAACCAGGCTTCTGGCCGCCCGAATGACCGGCCCCGACCGTTTCCCGGACAGGCCGCAGGCCGGGCCGTGGGAGGACCGCGGGCCCGCGGACGGATGTTCATGCTGAAACGGATGATCCGAAACGCCTCTGAAAGCCTGGGCGGCATCGCCCTGCTCTGGCGTGATTCCATGAAATACGGATTCCGCCGTCCGTCCGAGTTCGGCGCCGTCGTCGCCCAGATGGACGAGATCGGCGTGCAGTCGCTTCTCATGGTGGTCCTGTTCTCGTTTTTTGTGGGCATGGTGCTGGCCGTGCAGGTGGCCTATTCCGAGGCGAATTTCGCGGGCCGGGCAATGATCGGCATCGGCGTGGCGCTGGCCATCACGCGCGAATTCGGCCCCCTGCTCACCGCGCTTCTGGTGGGCGGCCGGGTCGCAGCCGGCATCACTTCGGTGATCGGCTCCATGGCCGTCACGGAACAGATCGACGCGATCCGGCTCATGGGCGCGAGCCCGGCCAAGAAACTCGTGTTCCCTCGGGTGGCCGCCGCGGTCATCGTCTTCCCGCTGCTTACGGTTGTGGCCGATGTCGTCGGCATACTCGGGGGGCTCGTGGTGAGCCTTGTGGACATCCACATGACGTTCGACACCTATCTCTCTCAGGTGGACCGCGCGGTGGGCCTGGGCGATTTTCTCCACGGCATGTTCAAGGCCGGTTTCTTCGGATTTTTCATCTCCCTGATCGGCTGTTATTACGGGCTGGGCGTCACCGGGGGAGCGGAGGGGGTGGGTCGATCCGTGACCAAGGCCGTGGTGGCCAGCTCGATCTGCGTGATCGTGTCCGACTACGCGCTGACCAAGCTGCTGGTGATTTTGTGAGGCGACATGCCTTTCGTATTTTTTGACGAGGCGCATAAGTCCTTCGAAGGCAAGGAAGTCCTCCGCGGGCTGACCGTGCTCATCCGCAAGAAGGAGATGCTGGTCATACTCGGGGGATCGGGATCGGGCAAGACGGTCATTCTGAAGCACATCGTGGGTCTGCTCAGCCCGGACCGGGGACGCGTATACCTCGAGGAGCGCCCCGGCGATGATTTCGGCGAAGCGGACTGGCTCGAGTGGCGCCGCCGCATCGGGTTTCTGTTCCAGAACGGCGCCCTGTTCGACTCCCTGACGGTCATGGAGAATGTCGCCTTTCCCCTGCGGGAGCATACGCGTCTTTCAGACCGGGAGATCCGCGATCGCGTGCGGGAAAAGCTGAAAATGGTCGGGCTGGAGAGCGTCGAGAAAATGATGCCCGACAAGCTCAGCGGCGGCATGCGCAAGCGGGTGGCCTTGGCCCGGGCCGTCATTCTGGAGCCGAAGGCCCTGCTCTACGACGAGCCGACCACGGGGCTGGACCCCATCACCACCAAATGGGTGACCAAGCTGATGCGCGGCGTGCACGAAAAGCTCGACGTCACATCCGTGGTGGTCACGCACAACATCCAGAGCGCCCTGTCGATCGCGGACCGCATCGCCTTTCTGTACCGCGGCCGCATCAAGTTCCTGGGCACGCCCGCCGAGATCCAGGCGAGCGATGACCGCATCATTCAGGATTTTCTGAAGGGATGAAGGACCCCGCCGCCCGCTGCGCGGGATCACCAGAAACTTGGATGATCGACGCCGTAAGCGGCGGGAAATTCGACTCGTCGGAGTGGCCAGAAGCCCAATCTCCGATCATCCAGAAGAATCGGAACCAGAATGACCAGGCTTCTGGACACCCGATAAGCCCCGGCCCCGCGGCCGGCGGAAGGAAAGCGCAACTATGTCCGCTCGCACGAAACGGGAAATGCGCGTCGGCGCCTTCATTCTCGCGGTGATCGTGATCCTCCTGTTCGTGGTGTTCACGATCGGCGGCACGCAGAACTGGTTCGCCGACCGGATCTCTTACCGCATCCAGTTCGCCACCACGGCCGGGCTCTACAAGGGCGACCCGGTCCTGCTGACCGGCGTGGAGGTGGGGAATGTCAGCCGCATCGGATTCCCCGAGGCGCTGGATGAAAAACGCATCGTGGTCGAGATCACGATCCAGAAGGACGCATCGAAGCGCATCCGGCGGGACACCCGCGCGAGGATCGGCTCCGCGAGCATTGTCTATGGCAAGGTTGTTCTGCTCTCCATGGGAAGCCCCGACCAGCCGGCTGTTCCGGCGGGCGGATTCATCGAGGCGGACGAGTCGTCCAGCATGAGCGCCATCGTCGACAGCACGTCCTCGGTCATCGATGGACTTTTGCGGGTCATCTCGAAGATTGACCATGGCGACGGCGCCATTGGGACCGCGCTCAACGAACCGCTGGAGCTGAAGCGGACGCTCCACAACCTCTCCGTCGCGTCCGAACGGCTCGTCGTGATTCTGGACCGGATGGAACGCGGCCAGGGCGCGCTGGGCGTTCTGATGTCCGACAGCACGGCGGATCTGCGGAAAACCCTGGCCGACGTCGAGTCCGCGGCCGCGGACCTGAAAATCACGGCCGCCAACCTGAAGGGCGAGCGGGGCGCGCTCGGCCGGCTGATCAACGATCCCGAATACATGGACGGCACGCTGAACGATCTGCAGTCGGCCGCCCGTTCGCTCGCGAGGGTGTCCGCCAAGCTGGATACCGGAGCAGGCACGCTCGGGCTCCTGATCAATGACCCGGAGTTGTACGAAGGGCTGAGGGACGTGGTGGTCGGCACGAAAAAGAGCACCGTGGCCAAGTGGCTGATCCGGAACCGACGGAACGCGGGGGAGGATCATCGGTTCGAGTCCGGTTCCGATACGACGGAAGGAAGATGATGGGAACGCCGGTCGAAACATTCGACATCCTCGTGCTCGGATCGGGCACGGCCGGGTATTCGGCGGCCCTGGCCGCGGCCCGGCTCGGCGCGTCCGTAGCCGTGGTCGAGAACCGCGAAATCGGCGGCACCTGCCTCAACCGCGGGTGCATTCCCACCAAGGCGCTGATCGGATCCCTGGAGGCGTTCGAAAAAGCGAAGCGGGCCTCGTCCTTCGGATTCTCGGCCGGAACGCCGGTCCCCGACTGGCCGGCCATGCAGGCGCGGAAGAAACGGATCGTCGGACAGCTTGTCGGCGGTGTGGAAAAACTGCTTTCCGGAAGCGGGGTCCGGCTCATGCGGGGACGCGCCGGACTGGACGGACCGCTCACCGTCCTGGTCCGCGATGCCGAAGGCGGAGAAGCCCGGCTGGCCGCATCCAAAGCCGTGATCGTGGCGACCGGTTCCGAACCGGCCAGACCCGCGATTTTTCCGTTCGACGGCGTTCACGTGATCACCAGCGACGAAGCGCTGGAACTCGAAGCGGTTCCGGAAAGCCTGCTGGTCGTGGGCGCGGGCGCCGTGGGCGTGGAATTCGGCCGCGTGTTCGCGTCCCTGGGCACCCGGGTCGTGATCGTGGAAATGGCGGACCGGATTCTGCCGGGCATGGACAGCCGCGCCGGCCAGACTTTGGCGGCCGCCATGGGCCGGAGGGGCGTCCGCATCCACACCGGCGTCGCGGTGCGTTCCGTCTTCGTGCGGAACGGACGTTGCGTCACCGAACTGGCGGACGGCCGTGCCGAGGAGACGGAAAAAGTCCTGGTCTGCGCCGGCCGAACCCCGAATTCCGCGGGCCTCGGGCTTGAAGCCGCGGGCGTGACGCTCGAACGCGGATTCATCCGCGCCGACGAATACGGCCGGACCTCGGCCGCGGGCCTGTACGCGGCGGGCGATGTGGCTGGAAAATGGCTGCTCGCCTACACCGCGGCCCGCGAGGGCATACGCGCCGCGGAACACGCGATGGGCCGGCCGCTTCCGCCGAACGACGGAACCGTGCCGGTCACGATCTTCAGCGATCCCGAGGTCGCATCCGTGGGCCTGACCGGAAAAGAGGCCGAGGACAGGGGAATCGAGACGAAGACCGGCCGCTTCCTCATGGCGGCCCTTGGCAAGGCCGCGGCCGCGGGAGAAACCGAGGGGTTTGTCGCGCTCGTCGCGGACGCGGCCACGGAGCGTATTCTCGGCGGCCAGGTCGTCGGCCCGCACGCTTCCGAGCTGATCGCGGAAATCGCCCTCGCGGTGCGGCTCGGGCTCACCGCGGGTGACGTGGCCGGGACCCTGCATTCGCATCCGACTCTGGCCGAGGCGGTGTGCGAGGCCGCCCACGATGTCCGGGGCGAATGCCTGCACAAACTGAGACGGTGACGCACTTGATTCTGAAACTGGCCGACATTCTGACGCAGATCGGGGTTCTCCTGTTTTCGGTGATCCTGCACGAGGTGGCGCACGGCGCCGCGGCCGCCCGGTGCGGAGACGGCACGGCCCGGGAAGCGGGCCGGCTGACCTTCAATCCGATCCCGCACATCGACCCGATGGGCACCGTGATACTGCCCGCGCTTCTCGCGGTCACGCATTCGCCCGTCCTGTTCGGATGGGCCAAACCCGTGCCGATCAATCCTTGGCGTTTCCGCAAACCCAAGCGTGACCTCGCGATCGTCGGCGCCGCGGGTCCGCTTTCCAATCTCGCGGTTGCCGGGCTGTCCGCGGCGGTGTTCCGCCTGATTCTGCCCTGGGCCGGACTCGACCATCCGTTGACGCGGTTTCTTCTGGTCGCCGTAATTGTCAATACAGTGCTGGCGCTTTTCAACCTGATTCCCATACCGCCTCTGGACGGCTCTCGGCTCCTGGTCGGGCTTCTCCCGCCGCGTCTCGCCGCGGCCTTTCTCCGGCTGGAACGGTTCGGGCTCGCATTGATCGTGCTTATGATGTTATTCGGCCTCAATGAACGCGTTCTGCGGCCCGCGGTACGGACCGTGCTCGGGTGGCTGCTGGGATGAGCCGGCGGGCGGCCGCACGGGCCGCATCAAAGAAGTCTGAGGGAGTTGCCTGAATGGGACAAAAAGAAGCGGTCCGCATCGGACTGGCGCTCGGCGGCGGAGGGGCTCGCGGCCTCGCGCACATCGGCGTCCTGAAAGTGCTGGAACGCGAGAAGATACCCGTGACCTGCATCGCGGGAACCAGCATGGGTTCCATCATGGGGGCGATGTACGCCCAGCTCCGCTCGGCCCGGGCCGTTGAGGAGCGCGTGCGCAATTATTTCAGCAGTGACCGGTACCGGGACCTTTCGCGGCGCATGGCCGGCGTCAAGAACAAGGACGACGCGAACACGGGGCTCCTGGACCGGATGTACGCCTTCATGAAACAGACCTATATGGTCAAAAGAGCGTTTTCGGAGCTGGGCCTGCTGGAGCGCGGCGTTCTCGACAGCGCCCTGCGTTCGCTACTGGACGAGGAGGATATCCGCGATCTGCGCATCCCCTTCGCGGCCGTGGCGACGGATCTGTGGAAGGGCGAGGACGTGGCCCTGCGTCGGGGTTCCATACGCAAATCCGTGTCCGCGAGCGCGGGCATTCCCGGCACGTTCCCGCCTGTGGAGCAGGACGGCCGTTTTCTGGTGGACGGCGCAGTCGTTCAGATGGTGCCGGTCCAGGAGGCGCGCCGGCTCGGCGCGGACAAGGTCGTGGCCGTGGACGTGACCCGCGAACTGGTGCGGCCGCCTTCATTCAAGAACGGGCTGGAGGTCATGTTCCGGGCCGATGAAATCACGAATTTCCGCCTCAATGAAGCCAATCTGTCCGGCGCGGACGTGGTGATACGGCCGAAAATGGGCAATATCCACTGGGCCAGTTTCGAACTGCTGGACGACATCATCCGCAGGGGCGAATCAGCGGCAGAGGACAAGCTCGCGGAGCTGAGGGACCTGACCGCTCCGGCCGGACGCAGGTGGTTCCGTTTCCTGCCCCGGTGGAGGTTCGGGCGATGACCGGCCCCGCGGAAACCATCCGTGTGCTCGTACTCGCGGCCGCGCCTGCGGACCCGGCCGGGGATACGGCCTCATCCGCGGAAAGAGAACTGGCGGCCGCCGGTCTGTCCTGCCGCATCCGGCGGGCCGGGGACCGGGACGCGTATCTGCGCGAGATGCTTTCATCGCAGACGGACCTGATTCTGTACGACGACGCCCTGGCCGCGCCCGCATGCCTCGAAGCCGTCCGCCTGCTCCGGCAGTACCATCCGGACATTCCGTTCATCATCCTGGCTTCGCCGGACCGTGAACCGGAGGCCCTCGACTGCATCGGGGCCGGAGCCGACGATTTCGTCCCGAAGGACGAACCCGGCCGTCTGGCCCGCGCCGTCCGAAGCGCCCTGCGGCGCAGTTCCTCGTCCGAGGCGCGCCGGCGCGCGGAGACCGCGCTCCGCGAATCGGAAAAACGGTTCCAATGGCTTTTTGAAACCGCGCGGGAGGGCATTCTCCTGCTCGATTCGGGAACGGGACGCATCACGGAAGCCAACCCCTTCACCATGGAATTCATCGGCGCGCCCGCCGGTTCGGTGATCGGCCGCACCCTGGCGGAGGCCGGGTTCATCCCCTTTCCCGCGGTGTACGCCCTGTTCCTCGATCGTTTGGAACAGAACGGTTTCGCGCGCTACGAGGGCGCGGTTTCCTCCGCCGGCGGCCGCGGTCCGGTCGCGGAGCTGGAATGCAGCCGCACCCGTTTCGAGGGCCGGGACATCGTCCTCTGCAGTCTCCGGGACGTCACCGGCCGCAAGCTCGCCGAGGATGAGAAGGACAAGATTCAGCAGCAGCTTTTTCAGTCGCAGAAGATGGAGGCCATCGGCGCGGTGGTCGGCGGCGTGGCGCATGATTTCAACAACCTCATGACGGCGATTCAGATCAGCGCCGACCTCGCCATGATGAAAACCGACGATTCAAACGACCTCTCCGGCGAGCTCAAGGAAATCCGGAATTCCGCGCTTCGCGCCACGGGCCTGATCCGACAGCTGCTCCTGTTCAGCCGGAAGCACCCGATGGAATTCCGGACGCTGGCGGTCAATCCGATCATCGAGAACCTGCTCCGCATGCTGCATCGGCTGATCGGCGAGGACATTGAAATACGCACCGAGCTCGATTCCGCCCTCTTTCCGGTGCGGGCGGACGCGTCCAATATGGAGCAGGTGATCATGAACTTCGTGCTGAACGCGCGGGACGCGATGCCCGGCGGCGGCACGGTCACGATACGGACGGCCAATGCGGTACTCGGAGAGCGGGAGTGCCGCGACCTGCCCGACGTGAAGGCCGGGTCGTACGCGGTGTTGTCGGTGGCGGACACGGGGACGGGAATGACCCCGGACGTGATCGAGCATATTTTCGAGCCTTTTTTCACCACGAAACCCGCGGGGCAGGGGACCGGGCTGGGTTTGTCGGTGGTGTACGGAATCGTGAAACAGCACGAGGGCGCGGTTCACATCACGAGCGAGCCCGGCCGGGGATCGGTGTTCACCGTGTACCTGCCCGCCGCGGCCGTGCCCGCGGAACCGGCCTCCGAATCCCGCTCCCGGACCCCGGACCGTCCGGGTCGCGGCCAGAGAATCCTGCTGGTGGAGGACGAGGACAAGGTCCGCGAATCCGCGGCCAAGGCGCTGTTGAAATGCGGCTACCGCGTGACCGTGGCCGACAGCGTTCAATCCGCCTGGGATCTGGTCCGCCGTGAAAAGGGCGCTTTCGACCTGGTGTTCACGGATGTCGTGCTTTCCGACCGGACCGGCATCGACCTGGCCGACGACATCCTCCGGCTGTATCCGGGGACGCGGATTCTCCTCTGTTCCGGGTACACCGATCAGAAATCACAGTGGCCGATCATCCTGGAGAGGGGATTCCGCTTTCTCCAGAAACCCTATGACCTCAATGCGTTGCTCCGGGCCGTGGAAGAATCGCTCGGCGCAACCGGAACGAACCATTCCCAATCTTGACGGAGGAAACAGACTCATGCAACGGAAACCTTTCGGCCGGACGTCCGGCGGCACGGAAACGGAACTGTTCGAGCTCACCAACCGGAACGGTTGCACGGCCGTTCTCACCGATTTCGGGGCGTCGCTGGTCTCCCTGACCGTGCCGGACCGCGCGGGCCGGAAGGAGGACGTCACGCTGGGGTTCGGCACCCCGGACGGATACGCGACCAACGGCTGTTTCATCGGCGGGACCATCGGCCGGTACGGCAACCGCATCGCGGGCGCGGCCTTCAAGCTGGACGGACGGGAGATCCGGCTGACCCCCAATGACGGGCCGAACAGCCTGCACGGCGGGAAAATGGGTTTTCATCTGATGCTATGGAAGGCGGAGCCTTCCGCCTCAGGCGACGGGGTCGTTTTTTCGCGTGTCAGCCCGGACGGCGAGGAGCAGTTCCCCGGCAACCTGAACGTGACCGTGGAATTCCGGTGGACGGACGAGCAGATTCTGCGCATCGATTACCGGGCCGTCACGGACAAAGCCACGGTCGTGAACCTGACGCACCATTCGTATTTCAACCTGGCGGGAGAGGGAAGCAGGGACATCCTGGGGCATCTGCTTCAGATCGATGCGGACCGCTTCACGCCCGTGAATGCCAATCTCATCCCCACCGGCGAACTCAGGCCGGTCAAAGGGACGCCGCTGGATTTCACGAAACCCGGCCCCGTGGGACTGCGCATCGGCGATCCGGACGAACAGCTCAAGCTCGGCCGCGGATACGACCACAACTTTGTACTGAACACGGGGGGCGGCGCCCTGTCACGGGCGGTGCGGATGACCGAACCGGGTTCGGGCAGGGTCATGGAAGTGTGGACCACGGAGCCTGGAATCCAGTTCTATTCCGGGAATTTTCTGGACGGGTCCCTGACCGGCAAGAGCGGCAAAGCCTACGGATTACGGACGGGATTCTGCCTGGAACCCCAGCATTTTCCGGATTCGCCGAATCGGCCGGAATTTCCGTCCACCACGCTCAGGCCGGGCGAGGAATACCGGACCGTGACCGAATACCGGTTTTCCGTTGAAAAGGACTGAGCCGGAGTTTTCAGAAGTACAGGCTCCTTGAAGGGAAGTCCGACATGTCCATCATCTCCGCCGTGGTCCTGCTCCTCCTGGTGCTGGATCCCATCGGCAACATTCCGCTGTTCCTGTGCGCGCTGAAGAACGTGCCGCACGTCCGGCACAGGCACATCATCATCCGGGAGTCCTGCATCGGGCTCGTCATCCTGATGTTTTTCCTCTTCACGGGGCGTTACATCCTCACGATTCTGAACATTTCGCAGTCCTCGCTTTCCATCGCCGGGGGCATCATCCTGTTCATGATCGCGATCAAGATGGTGTTCTCCGGTTCGGAGGACCTGTTCGGGGATAAAACGACGGGCGAACCGTTCATCGTGCCTCTGGCCATCCCCCTGATCGCGGGCCCCTCGGCCATGTCCACGGTGATCCTGCTCATGGCCCGGGAACCCTCGCGATGGCCCGCCTGGTTCGCGGCCCTGGTCATCGCGTGGTTCGTGTCGATGGTGGCCCTCATTTTTTCGGCTCGGCTCAGCCGGTTTTTCGGCGAGCGCGGACTCACGGCCATCGAGCGTCTGATGGGCATGATACTGGTCACCGTGGCCGTGGAGATGTTCCTGTCCGGGCTGCACACGTCCTTTCCCGGAAAATAAAAGCTTGATTTTTGTTTTTCGAATGCGTATACTAATCGTGAGCAAGGTCCCGTTCAGGAGCCCGGTCAGGGGCGTCTGAACGGGACCTTGTCATCCGGTGTCCGAAATCCAGCCACTCCAAACCGCCCCGGCGGTTTGGAGTTCGTTTTTACCAAACGACAGGAAAGCCCCGGCATGAAAATATTCGTCCCCGGACGCATCTGCCTGTTCGGCGAGCACAGCGACTGGGCCGGCAGTTACCGGCGCATCAACGCCGACCTGGAAAAGGGCTTCACCATCATCACGGGCACCAACCAGGGCATACACGCCGAAGCCAAACCCCATCCGAACCGGCTTGTCGTGTCCGCGACCCTGAACGACGGAAATCGGGTCGGGCCGTTCGAGCTCCCCATGGAAAAGGACGCCCTGCTCGCCGAGGCCCAGAAGGGCGGTTTCTTCAGCTACGCGGCGGGCGTGGCGTACCAGATTCTGACCCATTACCGGGTGCGGGGTCTGGAGATCGACAACACGCTGACCGACCTTCCGGTGAAAAAGGGGCTGTCGTCCAGCGCGGCTATATGCGTGCTGGTGGCCCGCGCGTTCAACCGCATTTATGACCTCAAAATGACCGTCCGCGGCGAGATGGAGTTCGCCTATCTCGGCGAAATCACCACGCCCTCCCGGTGCGGCCGCATGGACCAGGGCTGTGCCTACGGCAACCGACCGGTGCTGATGTCTTTCGACGGCGACCGCATCGACGTGGAAGAGCTGAGCGTGCCGAAGGACCTGTATTTCGTCATCGTGGACCTGCAGGCGGGCAAGGACACGAGGGAAATCCTGAACCAGCTGAACCACTGCTACCCGTTCGCGGACAACGACCTCCAGAAGGGCGTCCAGGAGTATCTGGGACCCGTGAACCGGCGTATCGTAACCGAAGCCAAGGAAGCGATTCTGCGGGGGCGACGCTGCCGCGATCGGAGCCCTCATGCGCGAGGCCCAGGCCGAGTTCGACCGCGCCCTTCAGCCGGCCTGCCCGTCCCAGCTGACGGCTCCGGTTCTGCATAACGTACTGAACCACCCCGATCTTGCGCCCCATGTCTACGGCGGAAAGGGCGTCGGATCCCAGGGAGACGGCACCGCCCAGTTCATCTGCCGGGACGAGGCGGGACAGAACCGGGTCGTGGAGATACTCCGGGACAAGCTGTCCATGCCCGGCTTGAAACTCGTCCTCCGTTCGGCGCACCGGGTCCGGAAGGCCGTGATACCCGCCGCCGGTTTCGGAACGCGGCTGTTTCCCGCGTCCAAGGCTTTGAAAAAGGAGCTGTTCCCGGTCGTGGACCGGACCGGACGCGCCAAGCCCGTGATTCAGCTCATCATCGAGGAGGCGGTGAACGCGGGCATCGAGGAGGTCTGTCTCGTGGTCCAGAAAGCGGACCGCGAGCTGTTCGAGGAGTTCTTCTGCCAGCCGCCGACCATCGAGAACCTGAACAAGCTTTCGAAGGAGGACCGGGCCGTCAACGACGCCCTGCTCGAACTGGGCAACCGGATCCGATTCGCGGTTCAGGAAACCCAGGACGGATTCGGCCACGCCGTGTACGCCGCGCGTGAATTCGCCGGGGACGAGCCCTTCCTGCTGATGCTCGGGGACCATATTTACGCGTCGGACACGGAAAAATCGTGCGCCCGGCAGGTGCTCGATGTGTTTGAAAAGGCGAACCGGAGCACGGTCGGGCTCAAGGCCGTTCCGGAGGCCGAGATCAGGCGGTTCGGGTGCGTGTCCGGGGTCTGGGAAAAATCCGGGGAGTCGCTGTCCATCAGCGAGTTCGCGGAAAAACCCGAGCCGGGGTACGCGCAGGAACACCTTCGCGTCGAGGGCGTCGCGGACGGGCATTATCTCACGGTGTTCGGCCAGTACGTGCTGACACCCCGGATTTTCGAGTTTCTGGACGAGAACATACGGCACAACCTGCGCGAGCGCGGGGAGTTCCAGCTCACCACTTGTCTGGAGCGCCTGAGGCGCGAAGAAGGATTCACCGGCGTGGTCGTGCGGGGCAGGCGTTTCGACATCGGAACCCCGGACTCCTACCGGGAAACCCTGATGGAGTTCGGGAAAGCCTGATCCGTCCCAGTCCGGACTCGCACGGGGCGGACGCTCCGTCTGAGCGCGGGGCCCAGGGCAAACCCTTCGATCAGGTTCCGGGCAAGCTTTCATTCGATTGACCAGGAGGTTATCATTGCCGATCATGCATATCACCCGCGAGGGATACGAGAAACTGCGGGAGAAGCTCCATTACCTCGTCAAGGTGCGGCGCATGGAAATCGCGAAACAGCTGGAAACAGCCCGCGGTTTCGGAGACCTGAGCGAGAACGCCGAATACGAGACCGCCAAGCAGGAGCAGGCCCTCAACGAGGCCAAGATTTCGGAACTGGTTTCCCAGCTTTCCTCCGCGTCGATCCTCGACGGCCAGAATATCGCCCACGACAAGGCGTACATCGGGGCCACGGTTCGGCTGCTCGACCTCAAGGACAAGCAGGAAATCGAGTACATGCTGGTGTCGGAGGCGGAGGCCGATTTTCTCGAAGGCAAGATCTCCATCACCTCTCCGGTCGGCAAGGCACTGCTGGGGAAACCCGTGAACGAGGTGGTCGAGATCCAGGTGCCGGCTGGCCAGCTCGCCTATAAAATTCTCCGGATCTCGCGCTGAGATCCGGCCGACTGAAAACGCCTCCGGGGGATCCCGTCATGCCCGCATCCAGACCCAAATCCTTCAGGATCGCCGTGCTCGGCGCGGGGAACATCGGAACCGCGCTCGCCAAGGGGCTGGTCCGTTCCGGCCGCTTCCATGCAGGGCAGATCGCGCTTACCCGCCGGAACCCCCGGCCGCTCGACGGCCTGCGGAAGCAGGGATTCGATGTCGGGTCCGACAATGTCCGCGCGGTCGCGAATTCGGATTTCATTGTCGTGGCGGTGGAGCCGCGCCAGATCAAGTCCCTTCTTCAGGAGATCCGTCCCGGTCTCAAACCGTCCCGGCATGTGCTGGCTTCGGTCGTGTCCGGCGTCGGCCTGCAGGACATCGCGACGCTGACCGGCGGAAAAACGCCCATACTCCGCGCCATGCCCAATATCGCGGCGGCCATCGGAGAATCGATCACCTGCATCGCCTACGGCAAGGGCAGGCCGCGACCCGAAACCGCGGCGGCCGCGTCCCGGATTTTCGAAGCCGTGGGGACGGTGCTTGAAATCGACGAGGAGCAGATGATTGCCGCCACGGTCATCGGCGCGTGCGGTATCGCGTTTTTTCTGCGGGCGATCCGGGCCGCGTCCCAGGGCGGCATCGAAGTCGGATTCCACTCGCAGGACGCGCTCCGCATCGCGGCCCAGACCGCTCGGGGCGCGGCCACGCTGCTCCTGCAGTCGCAGGAACACCCGGAATCGGAGATCGACCGGGTGACCACGCCGCGGGGATGCACCATTTCAGGCCTCAATCAGATGGAACACGAGGGGTTCAGTTCGGCCATGATCAAGGGCATTCTGACCTCCAGGGACAAGGCCTCCACGCTATTCAAACTTGACGGTTGACGCCATGAACGCGAACCCTCCGGCGGCCAGGCGCGCCGCCGCAGTCCTTCTCCTGTCCGCCGCGGTCATACTGTCGGTCGGCGGGCTGATGCGTAAAGGCATGGACGCCGCCGGGCTGGGCCGGTTGAAGGCGTCGAACGACGCCTATCTGTCGGCCTCATTCGACAAAACCCTGAAAACGTTTGCCGTGATCTCGGCCGTGAAGGTCGGCCTGGCCGTGGTACAGGGGTCGGACGTGGGAATCGGCTTCAACCTCGAGGTCGGGAATGTGGTCCAGTCGGCCTACGACTATGTGGACATCGCCTGGCGCGTGGTGCTCGCGTGCGCCGCGGTTCTGCTGGGCACCCGGTACCTGCTTCAGGCGGCCGACCTGCTTTCTTCCTGGTTTCTGGCCGCGACATTCGCCGCGATTCTGTTCGGTCTCGTTGTTGCGTGGACCCTGCCCCGGCTCCGCTTTCTCCGGGCGTTTCTCCGCGACGCCGCGTGGATGGCCGGACTCGTAGCCGTCGCGCTGACGCTCGTGGTCCCCGTTTCAATCGCGGGCGGCCATTGGCTTTCGAAACGCATCACGCGCCCGTCCGTCGAACAGGCCCATGACGGATTCCAGCGGATCCAAACGGAACTGAATGGGCCACGGGACGGGCGGTCGGGCCTGTGGGGGAAAATCACCGAGGGCAGGGAAAAACTCGAGCGCGTCACGGCCCTGTTGGCCCGCCGGACCGGCGAGCTGACCGAATGGGTGCTGAAACTCATCGCGGGATTCGTGTTTGACTGCATCGTGTTTCCGGCCGTGGTTTTTCTCGCCCTGTACGCGGCCGTTCGCAGGGGGGCCGGCGTCATCCGGGACCACAGGAAGCGCCGCGAATTCCGGTCCGATCTCGCGGAGGCCCTCCGGCCCGTACAGCCGGGGCATTGATAACCGGTCCGCTTTCCGCTCACGCGACCGGCACAACCAGACAGGAGATGAACGTGCGACGAATGACCTCCTTGACCATGATTGCCATGCTGACTTTCTTCGGTGCCGCGGCTTTCAGTCAGGCGCCATCGATCCGGACGGAGTCCGATTACAACGGATGGGGCTGGAACGCGATTGTCATGTCCAACGGCCTCGTCACCATGGCCACGATGCCGGACATCGGGGCCCGGGTGATGCAGTACGACCTGGGCGGCTACGCGACTCTGTATGTCGCTCAAGACCTGGTCGGCCAGACGCACACTCCGGCGCGGGGAGGCCTGTACCAGTACGGCGGATTCAAGAACTGGCCGTCGCCCCAGTCGAAATGGAACTGGCCGCCGCCGCCCACTCTGGACTACGGCCTGTACACATACGAGATCGCGGCGGACACGCCTGATTCGGTTGCCGTCTTCGTGTCGAGCCCGGTTGAGCAATGGCTGGCCCCGAACATCCGGTTCGAGCGTCGGGCCACGGTATACAAGGGAACGAGCCGGGTGCGCATGCAGCAGACCATGATCAACGAGGGCACGGCTTCGGCGGAATGGGGCATGTGGGACATCACCCAGGTCGTCGTCCACCATCCGGACGAGCGGGATTATGAGAATTTCTGGGCCTATTTCCCGATCAACCCGAACAGCGTTTTCGGGTCGGACGGCGTCCGGTGGGACAAATCCTCGGCCGCCTGGAAGGGCGAGGTGGCGGACGGTGTGTACGGTGTGCAGTTCCTCCCGGAGGGAAAAAAGATATTCGCGGATTCGCACAAGGGATGGATCGCCTACGCGAACCGGAGGGATTCGGTCGTGTCCGTCAAGACATTCGATCTGTTCGAGGGCAATTACCCCGACGAGGGCGCGCATGTCGAAGTGTGGATCAATTCCAGCCCCGCGTACATGGAGGTCGAGGTCGTGAGTCCGGTCGTCCGGCTGCCTGCTGCCGCGTCCGGCGCGAACCGTTACACGTTCACCGAGGACTGGTGGTTGACCCGAATGGCCACCCCGGTGCTCGACGTCACACCCGTGGGCGCTCAGGCCGAACAAATGACATACGATCCGATCGAGCAGAGACTGAAGGGCCAGTACGGTGTTTTTTTTGAGGGAAGGGCGAAAGCCGCCTTCTACCAGGGCGGAGTCCTGCTCGCGGAGGGGGCAGAGTATTATGTCAGCCCGCTGCAGCCGTTCCGTCTCGATGAGGCCGTGGCGCTTCCGGCCGGCACGGACAGCGTCGCGCTCCGGCTCTTCGACGGAAACGGCGTCCTGCTCGGCGTTCTCGACGACCGGACCCGCTTCGAGCTGACGGGCGTCGGACACCGCGGCCGTCCGGACGGGGCCGGCGCCGCAGGCTTCGGAATCGGACCCAATTATCCCAATCCTTTCAACGGTGAAACCGTGATTCCCTTCGACATCCCGGTCCCGGCGGAGGCTTCGCTTCGCATTCTCACGACCGGGGGCCGCGAAGTCGCGCGGCTCATCGACGGGAGGCTCGAAGCCGGGATGCATCGCTGTGTCTGGCGGCCCGCGGACGCGGCCAGCGGATTGTTCGTGGCGGTGCTCGACGCGGGCGGCGCCCGACGAACCCGGAAACTGCTTCTCGTCAACTGAAGGACCGGCTCTGCGACGGACTCCCGTCCGTCCGCCGTAAAAGGCGATTCCCCGCCGGGGGAGTCAGGAAAGGGTGATATGAAAAAACAATACCTCAAAACAAAGAACGCCTGCAAGGTCACCTTCACGCTCTCGAAGGAGGCGGTGAAGGGCGCCGGTACCGTGCACCTGGCGGGCGAGTTCAACGGATGGGATCCGCAGGCCGCGCCCATGAAGCGCATGGCCAACGGATCCTTCCAGGTCGCGCTCACGCTCGAGTCCGGACGGTCCTATCAGTTCCGGTACCTGATCGACGGCCGCACCTGGGAGAACGACTGGTCGGCGGACCGGTATGTGCCGTCCTCCTTCGGGGCGGACGAAAATTCCGTGGTGGACGTGTAAGCCGGCATCGGCCGGACGGGGCGATATGCTGAAGCACTACCGAATCGAGGGCGGCAGGGTCGTCGCGGGCGGGAACGGCAGGGGCGGCATTCTGGTGTTCGTGAATCCCGATGAAACCGAGCGGGGCAACCTCACTCAGAAACTGCGCATCGACGAGCACACGCTGAACTCGGCGCTGGACCCGAACGAGCTGGCCCGCATCGAGTTCGAGCCCCGGCACGCGGCTCTCATCACCAAGAGACCCAAGCGGTACAGCGCGGAGGACAATTTTCTGTTCAATGTGTCGTCCGTGGGCATGTTCCTGTTCAGCGGACGGCTCGTCATCGTCCTGAACGAGGATATTCCCCTGTTCGAGGGAAAGATGTTCGGCCGGGTGAAGTCCCTTCAGGAGCTGGCCCTCAAGATCATCTACCGGTCCATTTTTCATTTCGAGGAGCACCTCCGCGTCATCAACATGTGCAGTGAGGACCTCGAGCACGAGATCAACAAGGCCATGGAAAACCGGACCCTGCTCAATCTCTTCACGCTGGAGAAGAGCCTGGTGTACTACCTGAACGCCATCGGATCGAACGGACGCGTCATCGACCGGCTCAAGTCCTGCGCCGGCCGGCTCCGCCTGACCGCCGAGAGCGTCGATCTGCTCGAGGACCTTTCCATTGAAAACACACAATGCCAGGAGCAGGCCCGCATCTACTCGGAGGTGCTGGCGGGCCTCATGGACGCCCGGGTCTCCGTGGTTTCGAACAACCTGAACGTGCTGATGAAGACGCTCAACATCGTGATGATCGGCCTGATGGTGCCGACGTTTCTCGTCAGCCTGTTCTCCATGAACGTTCCGATCCCCCTTTCGGAAAGGCCGGTTATGTTCTGGCTCGTGTTGGCCGCCTCGGGGCTCCTGAGCCTCGGGGTGATTCTGCTCAGCAAGCTCAAGCGCTGGTGACCGGACCGGAGGCTTCCGCCGGCCGGCACGAGACGGCCATCCGAACCCTGCTTTTATGACAGACTCCAAGATCCGCATACTCGTCGCCGGCGGCGGCCCCGCGGGCCTGATCGCGGCGGGCCGGGCCGCTGAAAACGGCGCCTCCGTCCTTCTGCTCGAAAAGATGCCCCGCCCGGGGCTGAAGCTCGGCCTGACGGGAAAGGGCCGGTGCAATCTCACCAACATCGCCGCGCTCGAAGAATTCATCGGGCATTTCCAGCCGGACGGTCTTTTTCTCCGCCAGGCTTTCCATCGATTTTTTTCGGACGATCTTCTCCGGTTTCTCGAAACCCTCGGCGTCGCCACGGTCACGGAGCGGGGCGGCCGCGTTTTTCCCGAATCGCAGGATGCCGGCACGATCGTGTCCGCTTTGGTCCGGTGGGCCGAAGGCGCGGGCGTCCGCATCCGGACCGGGGCGGCGGTGCAGAGCCCCGTGCTGGAGGGGGGGCGCGTGACGGGAGTGCGATGGACGGGAAAGGACGGCGACCAAAGGGCCGAAACGGCGCATGCCGTGATCGTGGCCACAGGCGGACTGTCTTATCCGGGCACCGGGTCGACCGGGGACGGGTACGGATTCGCCAAAAAAGCCGGGCATGCGATTGAGGACACCCGGCCCGCGCTGGTGCCTCTGGTCACGGCCGGCGGCATTGCGGCCCGTCTTCAGGGGCTCCCGCTGAAGAACGTGGGCCTCACGCTGATCGTGGATGGAAAGGCCGCGGTCTCCGGTTTCGGTGAAATGCTGTTCACGCATTTCGGGCTGTCCGGCCCGATCGTGCTCACGGCGAGCCTCGCAGCCGTGGACGCGCTCAGGCGGAAGAAATCCGTGGAGGCGAGCATCGATCTGAAACCCGCTCTGGACGAGGCCAAACTCGACCAGAGGCTGCAGCGGGATCTGCGGGAGCACGGACGCATGGAAGCCGCCAATGTGCTGAAATTGCTCCTTCCGCGGAAGATGATCCCGGTCTGCCTCGAACTGTGCCGGATCGATCCGGCCAGGCCCGGCCATCAGGTCACGGCGGAAGAGCGGAAGCGTCTGCTCGCGTGGCTCAAGGATTTCCGTCTGACCGTGACCGGCACAAGGCCTGTCTCAGAGGCCATTGTCACGGCCGGCGGCGTCCGGCTGTCCGAGGTCGATCCGCGGACCATGGAATCGCGGCTCGTCCGGGGGCTTTATTTCTGCGGGGAGGTGCTGGACCTGCAGGCGGATACGGGCGGGTACAATCTGCAGGCCGCGTTTTCCACGGGCAGGCTGGCTGGGGAAGCGGCGGCGCGGTTGTCCGGAGGCTGAAGGAGCAGGGCAATGACATTGACGATTGAGGAGGGGTGAGTATCGATTCAACTCCGAGTGGAGGCTCCTGCCTCCGCGACGGAGAAGTCGCAGCCTCAAGCCCCGATGAACGGGGCCAAGATATTATATTGTGAGGACATTGAAGGGCTGCGGCTAATTTTCCACTCTGAAAATATTTGACTTTGTTCCTTCCTTTTGATAAGTTTAAGAGAATCCAAGGCTTCGGATCGCTTTCCCTCACCCGCCAGGAGCGCATATGGCCTTTATTCCCACCACGGAAAAGAACCGGCGCGAAATGCTCGAATACATCGGCGTCGGATCCATTGATGAACTGCTGGCCGCGAATGTGCCGGAGGATCTGATGTTCAAGGGTGAATTGGACATCCCGGCGCCGCTCTCCGAGCTTGAAGTCGAAAAACTGCTGAGGGAAATCGCGGGTCAGAACGAGCATGCCGGCACCCATGTCTGCTTTCTGGGCGGAGGCGCCTATGATCATTTCATTCCCTCGGCCGTGAAACATGTGGTGTCGCGGCCGGAATTCTACACGTCCTATACGCCCTATCAGCCGGAAGTGGCTCAGGGCAATCTGCAGGCCATGTACGAATACCAGAGCCTCATCTGCGAACTGACCGGAATGGACGCGGCGAACGCGTCCATGTACGACGGGGCCTCGGCCCTGGCCGAAGCGGCCCTGATGGCTCAGGCCCACACCGGACGCGGAGAGATACTGGTCCCCCTGTCGGTTCATCCCTGGTACCGGCGGGTAATCCGTACGTACTGCAGCAGAAGCGGCATCACGGTGAAAGAAATCCCCGTCCGTGATGGAACCGTGGATCCGGCCGCTCTGGCCGCGGCCTGCGGTCCGAACACCGCGGCCGTTCTGGTTCAGCATCCCAATTTCTTCGGCCTGCTCGAGCCCGTGACGGAAATCGAGCCCGTGAGTCATGGCGCGGGAGCGCTTTTCGTCACCTCGTCCGACCCGATCGCGCTCGGCCTGCTCGAGCCGCCGGGCGCCTTCGGCGCCGACGTGGCGACCGGCGAGGGCCAGGCGCTGGGGAATCCCCTGAATTTCGGCGGCCCTTACCTCGGTCTATTCGCGGTCAAGCAGGACCTGATACGCCGAATGCCGGGCCGGCTCGTGGGCGCGACGCAGGACAAGCAGGGCAGGCGCGGTTTTGTGCTCACCCTCCAGACGCGGGAACAGCATATCCGGAGGGAAAAGGCGGCGTCTTCGATCTGCACCAACCAGCAGCTCTGCGCGCTGGCCGCGACGGTTTATCTTTCCCTCATGGGCAAAGCCGGACTTCCCAGGGTGGCGGAACTGTGCCTGCAGAAAGCACATTATCTCGCGGACCGGCTGTCCGCGATTCCCGGGTTCCGACTCCGGTTCCCGGGGCCGTTTTTCAAGGAATTCGTTCTTCAGACCCCGGTACCCCCGGCCCGCGTCATCCGCGCCATGCAGGAGGAGAAGATATTCGCGGGCGTTGATCTTTCCCGTTTCGATTACGGCATATCCGACGGTCTGCTGATCGCGGTGACGGAAAAGCGGACGCGTGAGGAGATGGACCGCTTCAGCCGCCTGATGGCGAAGCATTTTGCCGTGACCAGGCCCGCCCCCGCTGTTAAGAAGAAGGAGGATCCGAAAATGGCGGCATCGAAAAACAAGACTGCACGGAAGCCCACAACCAAGAAGCAGTTGGGCCGCAAACGGACACCCCGCAAGCCGGCGCGGGTCAAGGCGATGCGCAGGAGCGGCCGCGGACTCGCGGGAATGCACAAAAAGGCACGGTCCGGGAGCGGCCGGAAAGGCGGCATAAAGCGTTGAAGCAGGCGGAGTTCAGCAGGATCGCGGTTCTTGGAGCGATTTTTCTGCTCGCGGCATGCGGTTCCAAAAAGGAATCGGCCGAAGGCTTCCGGACCGCGGATGAGGCGTCTTCCGGCGCGGCGGTTTTCACGCCTGCGCCGCGGTGGGAGAAAACAGTCGCCCTGATCAGTCGCAGGACCGGGTCGGATGCGGAACAGGCGCTCCTGGACGATTTCGGGCAGTCCGCGGCCGACCGTCTCAGGGGCGTCCGTGTCCCGCGATGGACTTCGGACATGCCTGCGGCCGCCACGGACGTCAAGGCGGATTTGGTCCTCGACTGCGGAGTGCGGATATCCGGAGACACGGCCATCTGGGATCTGAGTCTTGTGGATCCCGCGTCGAAGCGTTCCGTCTGGAATGAAACATCGCGTATTCCGGTCGAGGAATTCGAGCGCGCAGCCGAGGCCGCGGCGGAACGCGCCGCCGCTCTCGCGGGCGCAGGAGGAGGCGTCCCGGTCAAGGATGCTGTTTCCGGTTTTCCGGAAAAATCTCTTTTCCTGATTTATCTCCGGGCCAGGGCGGCCGAGGCTTCGGGCACGAGACAAGGGATCGATTCAGCGGTCCGGGACTATAAAGCCGTGCTCAGGCGGGATTCGACGTTCTCTCCTGCCTGGCGCGGGCTTGGCCGGGCGTATCTCGATATTATACAAACCGGCCTGGACCGGAACCGCGTCTGGCCGGAGCTTGCGAAGGATGCCGCGCTGCGTAGCCTTCGTATTGATTCGACCGACGGCCGGGCTCGCGCTTTACTCGGCCGTATTGAAGCGGAAAGGGGAGATTTCCGCGCAGCAGTCCGGGAGGCGAAACGCGCGACTGCCGACCGGCCGAACGATCCCGAAGCCTGGATTCTTCTCGGCCAGGCGGAGGGGCAGGGGCTGGCCGTTTATGGGCCTGCGATCGATGCGTTCCGCCGGG
Source organism: uncultured bacterium (assembly GCA_963736115.1). Taxonomy (GTDB): domain Bacteria; phylum Zhuqueibacterota; class QNDG01; order QNDG01; family DTFT01; genus JAFGAX01. The sequence goes on along the minus strand of CAVTNR010000009.1, from coordinate 163,339 downwards.
CCTTGGAACTGGATCCCGCATCAGTCGAGGCGGCCTCAAGTCTGGCGGTTTTGTTGGCTGGCTCCGGCCGGACAGGCGAAGCCGCGGCCGTTCTGGAGCGCGGACTTCTCATCTCCCCGGAATCGCCCATGCTCCGTACCGTGCTTGCCCTGGTGCGGCTGGTAGCGGGTGAAATTCCCGAAGCTCGGGCTGAGATCGACAAGGCGCTGTCGTCCGCTGGAGAGGATCCCTTTGTCCGCGTGATCCATGCCATGATTCTGGCCCGGTCCGGGGAAAAGGATGCGGCGCTGGGAGAGGTCACCCTTCGAGTCGAGCCTCATGCCGGGAACATGGCCTCCCTGCATGTCTCGATCGCGGCCGTGTACGCGCTTCTGGGGCGCAACGGAACGGCAGTGGAATCCCTTGAAAAGGCGCTGAATTTCGGATACATCGATTACCCCTGGCTGTCCCGCGATCCCCATTTCGATGGAATGCGGAAAGACAGCCGCTTCATTGACTGCATGAAGCGGCTGAAGGCGGCGTGGGAAGAGGCGTCCCGTCCCGAAAATCAGACCTGAAAGGTCTGCAAGACCTTTCAGGTCTTTTCCAAATAGGAGTCTCCGCATGCCCGGATCCGTTCCGGTCCCCTCCGATACGAAGAGCATCATGGTCGTGGTGGGCACCCGGCCTGAGGCGATTAAACTCGCGCCCGTCATCCTCGAGCTGAAAAAACGGCCCGCATTCAGGACAACCGTCGTGGCCACGGCCCAGCACCGGGAAATGCTCGACCAGGTATTGGAGATTTTCCAAATCCGGCCGGACGCGGATCTCGATCTGATGACGCCCAACCAGACGCTGTTCGACGTGACCGGACGCGCCGTGAAAGCCTTTGAGGCGGTCCTGAATGAGGTGCAGCCTGATATCGTGCTTGTGCAGGGCGACACCACCACCGCCTTTGTCGGCGCGCTTGCCGCATTCTACCACAAGGCTGCGGTCGGCCACGTGGAAGCCGGACTCCGGACCGGGAACAAGTATTTCCCGTTTCCCGAGGAAATCAACCGTAAAATGGTCACGGCCATCGCGGATTTCCATTTCGCGCCCACGGAATCGAATCGGCGCAATCTGCTGGCCGAAGGCGTGCCGGACGCCGCGGTCGCGGTGACCGGAAACACGGTGATCGACGCCCTGCTGATGACCGTGGATCGGGATTTTTCGCCCAAGGGATTCACTCTGCCCCGGCACCAGGGCCTGATTCTCGTCACGGCCCACCGCAGGGAGAATTTCGGCGAGCCGCTGGAAGCCGTGTTCCACGCCATCCGCGACCTGGCCGGTCTGTATCCGCATCACCTGTTCGTGTACCCGGTGCACATGAACCGGAACGTGCAGAAGCCCGCGAACGACATTCTCTCCAAAATCGACAATGTCCTGCTCCTGCCGCCGCTCGATTACCGCACCTTTTCAAACCTCATGGCCATGTCCACGATTGTCCTGACCGATTCCGGCGGCATTCAGGAGGAGGCGCCCTCGCTTGGAAAGCCCGTGCTGGTGCTGAGGAACGAGACGGAGCGGCCTGAGGCAGTGGAAGCCGGTACCGTCATGCTGGTCGGGCCGGACCGGGAGCGCATTGTCCGCGAAGTCCGGCGCCTGCTGGATGATCGGGACGCTTACGACCGGATGGCGCGCGCCGTGAACCCCTACGGCGACGGAAAGGCGTCCGCACGCATCGCGGATTTTCTGGAAAAGAGATTGGAACACGGATAAAAGGAAATGGAACACGGATTATACGGATGAAGTGGATTTGCCCGGATTAAGATAGATGAATTGGGTTATGCAGTGATTCCAAGGTGTGTCATCCCCGCATTGTTCAAGCGGGGATCCAAGTGAGGGGCTTGGGAAAAGAAGGGAACACGGACGCCGTGGGCGCGCGGATTTGCGCGGATAAAGATGGATGAATAGGGTAAAGCAATAATGTTAATACATGTCATCCCCGCATTGTTTAAGCGGGGATCCAGGTGAGGGGGGAAGTGCTTGTCGTTCAATTCAGAATTCGCGAAAAGAGTAAGCCTCGTTTTTCTTCTCCTCCTGTCTTTGTCTCCTGCTTCTCTGCCGGCTCAGGAACAATCAACCCTCCTTCCCGTCATCCGTAATTTCGTCTATCAATTACAGGACGTGAACTTCGCGGCCATAGGACAGGCTGGTTTCGACCTGGCAGTCATCGATTATGCGGCGGACGGAACGGATGAAACGGCTTTTTCCCGCGAGCGCATCGATTCTCTGAGAAACGCAGTCGCAGGGCCGTCCATTGTCCTCTCCTACCTGAGCATAGGCGAGGCCGAGGACTACCGTTTTTACTGGCAGACCGGATGGAAACCCGGAAATCCGTCCTGGCTGGGTCACGAAAACTCGGACTGGGAGGGGAATTTCAGGGTTGCGTACTGGGATTCCGGATGGCGGGATATCGTCATGCGGTATCTGGACAAAATTCAGGATGCCGGATTCGACGGTGTATACTGTGATCTCGTTGATCAGTACGAATACTTCATGGAAAATGGCAGGGAAACCGCGGCAGAAGAAATGGCGAGCCTGATCGCGGCCATACGGCAGTCCGGTCGTGTCCGCAATCCCGATTTCCTGGTTTTCGCGCAGAATGCGTCCGAATTGCCGGGACGGGTCCCCTCTTATCTCGAGTCCGTGGATGGTATCGGGCAGGAGGATATTTACTACGGGTATGAGAGGGACGGAATCGCCACACCGTCCGAAGTGACGTCCTGGCTGGAAATCAACCTGGCCGTTTTCCGGGACGCCGGAAAGCCCGTGTTGACCGTGGATTACCCGTTCTCGTTGAGCGAAAATCATCCTCATTTCGATTCGCAGACCCGACAAAAGATCGATCGGGCCTACGAACGCTCAGCCTCGAATGGATTCATCCCCTACTGCACGGTCCGCGATTTGAATTTCATGACTGTGAATCCGGGGCATGAACCGACGTCTGTCCGGGTTCGGGGAGGGTCCGGTTCTCCGAGTCCGGAAAGTCCAGCCCTGCTTCCCAATTTTCCCAATCCATTCAACGGGAGCACTGTCATTCCGGTTGCCTTGTCCCTGCCCGTTCGTGCAACCCTGTCCGTGTTTGACGTCCACGGAGCAGAGACGGTCCGCATTCACGAGGGGACTGTCCCCGCCGGCCGTACTGAATTCCGCTGGGATGGGAACGGCTCAGGCGATAGGTCCGCGGCGAGCGGCGTGTACTTCGCGGTTTGGGAAACAGAGGGCAGGCGGGAGACGGTGAAGATGCTGCTGGTGCGGTGAGGGTTTCGACCCCGGGGTCCCGCAGACCCCGGGGTCGAAACGGTTTACCGCATTAACACCATTCTTCGGCTGGCGGTGCGGCCGGAACTTTCGAGGCGGCAGATGTAAATTCCGGAAGGAAGAGGCCTGCCATTGCGATCGCAGGCGTTCCATTCCGCCTTCTGAACTCCGGGCGCCGCAATCATCCGTTCCATCCGGAACAGCTCAGTCCCTTTCAGGTCGAATACGGAGATGACCGCACGGCCCGGATTACCGACTTCGAAGCGCAGAATGGTGGAAGGATTGAAGGGATTGGGGTAATTCGGAAGCAGTCCGAAGCGTTCCGGAATGACCGGTGCGCCGTCCACGGCTTCCGCGTTCGGATCCGAAATTCGTATGTCGTCCAGATAGAGTTCAACCCCCTCCAGCGGTCCGTATTCCGCGACAATGGAAATCCTGTCCACCGCAGTCCAGTCGAAAAGCCCCTCCGGATTGTACCATTGATTGTTGTCCCATGAGCCGTGCTCCGCGAAGTCATCGAGCGGAATGCGGATGCGATGCCATTCCCCGTCCCAGTCCGTAACGGACGGGTCGAGCGTGGTCCGGATCCGCCAGGGGTGGTCCTCGGGATCCTGTGTTTTCGTATCCTCGAAACGAATGTCGAGACGCGCCTCCGGACCAACGCATCTAGCCCAAAAGTCCAGTTCGAAACCCTGTTCCACAAGCAACGACAGGTCCGTCGGCGCGGAAAAACGCAGGGACACGTTTCCGTACTGCTCGAAATCCGAGATTAGAAGGCAATAGGATCCCTCTCGGGGATCGGTTTCATGGTACCAGTTCGCGGTCCCCTCGTTGTGCCAGCCCGCGTTCAGAATGCCGGCCGCGATAAAGTCGTCGTACAGCGTGAATCCCCGGGTGATCGGCTCCGAAACCGGTTCCCGCTGAACCGGAGGCGTGAGCCCGAGCGCCGCGGCCGCTGCCGTATCCACATCCGTCTCCACGTTTCCAACCGTTCCGGGCTCGAACAGCCCGAAACTGCCGGCGTAATCCCAGAGCGACCATGCGATGCCGTTTTCCTCCAGGCAGGTGCGTACATCCGACAACCAGGCGGCGCGGTCCGCGGAGGTCGAATGGATCTGGTAGGCCCCCAGTTCGCCGCACCAAAGCGGCACGTTCCGCTGATTCTTGAAGCGGACTGCGATATTCAGCAGGGACCGGATATAGGACGCGTTCCCCTGGCCCGGATAGTCGTTGTAGGTGCCCTGCCACCATGTCCCCTTCAGGGATAAGGGAAGGGCCGGCATGCGGGCCGCGTCATAGGGATAGGGAATGCCGGCGAGGTCCGCGCCAGACGGATCCGTCCAGGATGCGCCCTGGTGCGTGAACAGGAAAGGATCATAGAAGTGGAAGGTGTAGATGAGATTGGTGTCCGGATAAACGGGCATCAAGGCCAGGTTGTTGTAACTGTTCCATCCCGCTCCGCCGACCACGATGGTGTGGAACGTATCCTCCAGCCGGATGGCTGTGATGATCCGCCCCTGGATGGCGTTCCACGCCGAGTCCGTAATCCCGTGCGGCTCGTTCTGCACCTCGTAGAACACGAGTCCGGACCGGTTCCGGAAATGCCTGGCGACCTGCGTCCAGGACGCGAGGAGAACCGGTTCAATGGCGGGATCCGTTGCCACGGCCGGGTCGAAGGTGTGATTGTCGATGATGAGGCAGAGTCCGGCCGCTTCGGCCCGGTCCAGCGCGAGTCCGAGAAATTGCAGGAACAGGGGATCCAGTTCATACCCGGGCGCCGGTCCCGCCATGTTCAGCAGATCAACCGGCAGGCGCACATGGTCGCATCCCAGGCTCCGGATGGCATGGAAGTCGTCCTGCGTGAAGCGGTTGATGTGGATTTCCCTTGCCGAGGACCGCTGGAACCAGTCCGCGAGATTCACGCCCCTGTGGAAGGGAAGATCGCGGCCGGGAGCCGAGGCTGCGGTGAGAATCAGCGTGAAGAGCAGAATCCTTTTCATGACGATCCCTTTCATCATCCCGGTGTTCCGCGGCAAGGCTCTTCGGGAGCGAATCGCCCTTCGGGCGACAAGCCCTTCCCCCGACCCTCACGACCCCGCAGGGAAGCGGGGAAGCGGGGCTCAGAGAGACGGTCCTGACCGTTTCGCTGCGGGCTTTGCGAGATGCCTCGTCAGGATTTGCCCGACTTTTCCTTCGAGCCGCGCTTCCCCGTGTACAGGAACCGCTTGATTTTCTGGGTCGGCGTCTTTTCGAAAGGCTCGGGTTGTTCGATGATGCGCGTGATGCGGGAGAAACGGGAGATGCTCGCGTTGACCCGGTGGCGCATCGCCTCCAGCCTCTCGCGAACGGCATGGCTGATCTGCTCTTTCGTCAGGCCGAGGGCCTCGAGCTCGCGGTGCAGGAATTCGTAGTTCGGATGCACGGCCGCGACCAGCTTCCCTTCGTCCTCGTAGACCAGGGATTCGGTCACTTCCTCCGACCGGTTCAGGACGGATTCGATTTCCTCGGGGTAGATGTTCTCGCCGTTGGGCCCGATGATGGTGTTTTTCGCGCGGCCCATGATGTAGAGGTAGCCGTCCTTGTCCAGCTTGCCCAGATCGCCCGTCCGGAACCAGCCGTCCGGAGACAGCACTTCGGCCGTACGCTCCGGGTCGCGGTAATAGCCGGTCATGACATTGGGCCCGCGAGCATAGATCTCCCCCTCCCCGGTTTCGGGGTCCTGATGCTCGAGGCGGATTTCCACGCCGGGTATGACGGGGCCGGTGGAGCGGAAACGGGTCAGCCGAGGCGTGCACCCCGCGATCATGGGCGACGTCTCGGTGAGGCCGTAACCGATCGCGTAGGGGAAGCGCCCCTCACGCAGGAACCGTTCCGTGTCCGCGGACACCTTGGCGCCGCCGATGCCGTAGAAATGAAGTTTTCCGCCGAACGTCCGGTACACTTTGCGGGCGGCCGCGCGGTGGAGGAGGCGCCGCATGAACGGCACCTTCATCAGGCCTCGCATCAAGCCGTTGGCCGAAAGCTTGGGCAGAACGCTGTTCTTGTACACCTTCTCCATGATCAGGGGAACGGTGAGCATGACCGTGGGCCGGACGGCTTCGAGGGCCGGCATCAGCACGCGCGCCACCGGAGGCTTGTCCAGGTAGTACACGCAGGCGCCCTTGGCCACGGGGATCAGAAATCCGATGGTGAATTCGTAGCAGTGGGAGAGGGGCAGGATGGAGATAAACCGGTCGACCTCCGTGACGCGCTGGATCTCGAGCGTGGCCAAGGTGTCGAAGACGAAGTTCCGGTGCGTCAGCACCACGCCCTTGGAATGCCCGGTGGTGCCGGACGTGTAGATGATGGCGGCCGTGTCCTCCTCCCGGACCGGCCGGGAAGCCCAGGCCCAGTCGTCAGGAGCGCCGTCCGGCGTCCGGTCCAGCCCTCCCGAATCGGGCAGATTCGAAATCGCCTCCGCGGTCGATCCGTCCGGAATGCGCACAAATCCCTCCATCCGGATGCGGATCGGGCATGATATGCCGCCGTCGCCCTCGGCTTTGGCGTACTGGCGCTGGGAGACGATCAGGATTTTGGCCTCGGAATGCGCCAGGATGGTCCGAATTTCTTCAGTATGGAAGTCGGGAAGGATGGGAACCGCAATCGCGCCGAGCGAGGTGACGGCAAAATGGGCGATGCCCCATTCGGGCCTGTTCTCCGAAAGGATGGCGACGCGGTCCCCGGCGGACACGCCCAGGGCCGAGAGCCCGGCCGACAAAGCCCCGACACGCCGGCCGAATTCACGGTAGGTCACCGGCTCGCCCCCAACCCACGATACGGCGGGTCTGTCACCGTGAGTCTCGATGGTCCGCCGGAGCATGGCCGGGAGCGTTTTCTTTTCAATTGGCGTCAAAGGAGTCTCCTCTCTTTCCGGTCCGGCGGTGCCTGACCGCGTTTCCAACCGCCCCCCCCTCCGGGTCGGCCGGCCCCCGTCCGCTGGCGCGGATGAAAAAACACGTGCGCGGGGATTATTCGAAATCCGTTGGGTCGCCCTCTCCGCGGCGGAGGACGCGATAGGGAAATTCCATGAGGTTCACGACAGTGGTGGGCCTCGATCCGGTCCATCCGCCGTCGACGATCAGGTCCACCCGGCCGTCGAGACGGCGGAGGATTTCGTCCGGATCCGCGAGCGGATCCTCGTCCGGGGGCAGAATGAGCGTGGTCGTCAGCATGGGTTCGTTGAGCGTCCCGAGAATGTCCCGTGCGATGCGGTGGGTGGGCACGCGAAGTCCGATGGTTTTCCGCTTGGGGTGGATGCACCTGCGGGGCACTTCGCGGGTGGCCTGGAGGATGAACGTGTACTGTCCCGGCGTATGGGCCTTGAGCAGGCGGTACACGGGCGTGTCAAACACCGCATATAATGAGACCTCGGACAGATCGCGGCACAGAAGCGTGAAGTTGTGATGGGCGTCCACCTGGCGGATCTGGCAGATCCGGTCATGGGCCGATTTGTCCCCGAGGTGACAGCCCAGCGCATAACCCGAGTCCGTTGGATACGCAACGACGCCGCCCTCGCGGATCACGTCAACGCATCGGACGATCAGCCGATTCTGGGGATTGTCCGGATGAATTTGGATGACGTCGGTCATGGTTCCAGGGAAAAACGCCGTTTCCGGCACGTCGCTTCCAGTGAGACTCCGGAGCGGAGCCTGCGGCGGCCTGCGGCCGGCGCCTGGTAGGCGCTCCGCGGTCTCCCGCACGGGCCGGGGACCGGACTCGAGACGGCCCGCGCCAGCCGTCCGGACGGGCCGGTCAGCCGATCAGTTTTTGGTATTCAACGGCCTGCATCAGGCCATCCCATTCGGCCTTGTCGGACAACCGGATTTTCAGGATCCAGCCCTTTCCGTACGGATCCTGGTTCACCAGTTGAGGTGCGGTTTCGAGATCCTTGTTCACTTCGATCACTTCCCCTGAAAGCGGGGCGAACAGGTCCGAGACCGCCTTGACCGCCTCGATCGAGGCGCACGATTTCCCCGGTTCGGTTTTTTTGCCGGGGGCCGGCAGTTCGACGAAGACAATGTCCCCAAGCTCGGACTGGGCGTAGTCGGTGATGCCGACCACCGCGTCGCCGCCTTCGAGGCGGGCCCACTCGTGTTCCTTGGTGTAGCGGAGGTTTTCGGGTATGTTCATGCGATCATCCTTCAATAGGGTCAGACAGGCTGGACGGGCGGCTGCCGCGTCTTCAGCGGGGTTTTTCGTGCGTGTCTTCGACCAGCTTGAAGTGTTCGAGAAAATGCGTGTTGAAGTCCCCCCGGTTGAACCGGTCGTCCGTCATGACTTGCTTTTGGAACGGGATGGTGGTGGGCACGCCCTCCACGATGAATTCATCCAGGGCCCGCATCATGCGGCGGAGGGCTTCCGGCCGGTCGTGGCCGTGGGCGATGAGCTTGGCGATGAGCGAGTCGTAATAGGGGGGGATGACATATCCGGCATAGGCGTGCGTGTCGACGCGGACGCCCATACCGCCGGGCACGTGGAAACTGGTGATTTTTCCGGGCGAGGGCCTGAAGGCTTTGTACGGGTCTTCCGCGTTGATCCGGCACTCGATGGCGTGGCCGCGGGGTTCGATCTCCGGATGGATATGCTTGAAATCCTCCCCCGACGCGATGAGAATCTGCTCCTTCACGAGGTCCACGCCGTAGACCATCTCCGTGACCGGGTGCTCCACCTGGATGCGGGTGTTCATTTCCATGAAGTAGAATTTGCCGTCCGCGTCCAGGAGAAATTCGATGGTGCCCGCGCTGCGGTAGTTGACCGCGCGGGCGCCTTTCACCGCGGCGGCCGTCATGCGCTTCCGCAAAGCCGCGTCCACGGCCGGGGAGGGCGATTCCTCGATGAGTTTCTGGTGCTTCCGCTGGATGGAGCATTCCCGCTCGCCCAGCGCGATGACTTCGCCTTTGCCGTCGCCGATCAGCTGGACCTCGACGTGGCGTGGGCTCTCGAAATACTTTTCCATGTACAGGGTCGGGTTGCCGAATCCGGCCTGGGCTTCGGCGGACGCAGTCGCGAAAGCCGCGGCGATTTCCTTCTCCTCCCGCACGATGCGCATGCCGCGGCCGCCGCCGCCGGCCGCCGCCTTGAGAATGACCGGATACCCGATTTCCTTCGCCAGCCCGACGGCCTCCCGCTCGTCCGATACGTCGCCGTCGCTTCCGGGAATCACGGGCACGCCCGCTTTTCGCATCATGTTCTTGGCGTAGATCTTATCGCCCATGCGCATGATCATGTCCGCGGTCGGGCCGATGAACCGGAATCCGGAGGATTCGCAGATCTCGGCGAATTCGGCGTTCTCGGCGAGAAAGCCGTAGCCGGGATGGATGGCGTCGGCGCTGGTGATTTCGGCCGCGCTGATGATGCCGGGAATTTTCAGGTAGCTCTGGCTGGGCGCGGGCGGGCCGATGCACACGGCCTCGTCCGCGAACCGGGTGTGGAGGCAGTCGCGGTCCGCTTCGGAATACACGGCCACGGTCGAGATGCCGAGTTCCTTGCAGGTGCGGATGATCCGCAGGGCGATCTCGCCGCGGTTGGCGATCAGAATCTTGCGCATGGCCGGGGGCCCTAGCCCTTTTCGACCAGGAAGAGCGGCTGGTTGTATTCCACGGGGTGGGCGTTATCGGTGAGAATTTTGACGATGCGGCCCGTGATCTCGGCCTCGATCTCGTTCATGAGCTTCATGGCCTCGATGATGCAGAGCACCTTGCCGGGCTGAATGCTGTCGCCCTCGCGCACGTAGGGGCCGGCATCCGGAGACGGTGACCGGTAGAAGGTGCCCACCATGGGCGAACGGATTTCAACGAGGTTGTCCGCGGCCGGCGCCGGGGCCGGTTCGACCTTGGCCCCGTGGGGGCTGGCGTCCATGCGGGGCGGCTGTGCGCCGGCCGGCACGGCCTGCAGGATCTGCGGCGCGGGCGCCGCGGCCGGGACCATCACGGGCTGCGCCGGCCGGTTCTTGGTGACGCGTATCTGCAGCTTGTCCTCGTGGATTTCCAGTTCGTCGATATTGCTGGATTCCACCAGGCGGATCAGCCTTTTGACGTCATTGAGATTCATGATCGGTCCCCCGAAAGTCAGGGTTATTTCACCCGCTCCACGTAAATGCCGGTGCGGGTGTCGACTTTGATGACCGTCCCTTCCGAAAGGAAGAGCGGAACCTGAACGACGGCGCCCGATTCGACGGTTGCCGGCTTTGTGGCGCCCGAAACCGTGTCGCCCTTGAGGCCGGGATCGGTTGTCACGATCTTGAGATCCACGAAATTGGGGATATTCACGCCGATGGCCGTGTCGCCATGGTACACGACTTCAACCTCGAGGTTTTCCTTCATGTACACGTGCCCGTCTCCGACCACTTCCGCGCTCAGCGTGATCTGGTCATAGGAGCTGGTATCCATGAACGCGTAGTCCTGGTCGCTTTTATAGAGGAACTGGAATGTCTTCGTTTCAAGCCGTACGTCCTCAACCTTGTCGCCCGAGCGGAAAGTCTTGTCGAGCACCCGGCCGGTCTTGATGTTTTTAATGCGCGTCCGGACAAAGGCCCCGCCCTTGCCGGGTTTAACATGCTGGAATTCGACCATGGTGTACAGATCGCCTTCCAGAAGCATCACCAGACCGTTGCGGAATTCAGAGGTGGAAACCATAATTTCCTTTCGTCAGAGAAGGTTGCTTCAGGGAATAGACCAGCCAATATAAAGGATAAACGGTAAAATGTCAATGAAAAGGTGGGTTTTTACACTAGTTTTACACAAAAACGAGGATTTTCAGCGAATTATTGAGCCAATTTATCCATAGCAGTAGAGAAAAATATGAAGTATCATGTTTCATGGCGCGTTGGCGTACAAATATATATATTTATTGGATTAGCTATTTTTTTTTGATCTGGAGGTTCATGCTTTCATCCGCGATTTGAGTATTTTTTAAGGCCCATTATCCAACCCCGCCATGCGTGTTTGCAGGCTGTGCTTTCGGAAAACCGGATGGTTCCCGGCTCCCCGGATTTACCACGGGAATGCCGGCCCTCAGATAAACCATTTGACTTTTTTCCGGATTGTTGACATATTACAAACCATGGAGAAAAGAGGACTTTTCGCGGTTCTCGCGTGGGCCGCGGCTCTGGCCGGTTTGCTGTTTCCCCTGGTCCCGGCCGTATGGAACGGTCTCGGACTGGGTTCGGATTTCATCCCGGCCTGCGTCCGGTTCGGATACGCGAATGCCTGCCACCAGATCCCGGAACGGTCCTTCTTCCTGTTCGGCGAACCCATGGCCGTATGCGCCAGGTGCTACGGGGTTTACGCCGGATACGCGGCAGGCACGACCGCCTGGTTTCTCCTTCGGAAGCGTCTGAACCCGGGGACGCCCAAACCGGCCCTGTTCGCGGCCTGCCTGGCGCCCGCGGCTCTGGATTTTATCCTGTCCCACCTGGGGCTCTTCGAATCGTCCAACAGCCTGAGAATGCTCACCGGATTCGCGGCCGGGGCGGCGGTTCCCTTTTATCTTCTGCCTGCTGTGTTTGATCTCGTCACCGGCGGCCCGCACCTGAGAGGAGTGACATGCAAGAAAAGCCCGGCAAACTGATTCCGGCCCTGGCCGGCGGCGCATTCATCGCTTTCTTTTCCCGCACGCCCCTGCTGAATCTCGGCAATTGCCTGTGCTGTCTTTGGGTCGTACTCGGCGGGTTTCTCGCGGCCTGGATGTTCCGGCGGTCGCTTCCCCCCGGAGGGAACCTGACCTCGTCGGAAGGCGCTTTGACCGGTTTTCTGGCCGGCGCTTTCGGCGCCCTGTTCGGCGGATTCCTGCAGTATTTCTTCGCTCTGATCGGCCTCGATTTCTCCACGCACATGCTGGATGAGCTGCTGAACAATATGAAGGACATGCCGGAGGAACTCACGGATTCCATGGAAATGATCCGCTCCGCCGGGGAATTCAGTCCCTTTATGGTCGTGCTCGGCTTGATTTCGAGCTTTATCATCAATTCCATTTTCGCCACAAGCGGCGGCCTGATCGCCGCGTCCATCCTGAAAAAACAACCCGCTCCCTCCGGCCGGAGGAAGCGTTGAGATCCGTTCCCCGGTTTTTGTTCCTTCTTGCAGGCCTGGCCGCGCTTTCCTGCGCGGATCACGGCCTGTCTCCGGCCGCCTCGGAGCCGGGTTCGGGTCTGCGGGGCCGCATCACCTTCACGGGCGCATGGCCCGACTCGACGCGGGACGTCGTGCTCGTCGTTTCCAAGACGTACCCGGAAGGCATCACGGACCGCGACGGCCTGATCGCTTTCGTTCTGCAGAATTTTCTCAGCGGCGGCATCCAGCTCTGCGACACCATACCCCGGAATGCCGATTCGTATGATTATCATGTCCGGCTCGAACCCGGCACTTACGAATGGGTGTTCGTCATCTGGTTCCCGGACACGCCTGATTATCTCTACGGCGTCAAGGAACTGGGCGCCTATTACCGGAACCCGGATCTGCAGACCCGGCCCTCCCCCGTGGAGATCATCGACGGCGTAACCTATGACCGCATCAACATCTCGGCCGATTTCGCCAATGTCGGCAGGGAGCTGCCGTTCTTCAGGCGGGGGAGGAAGAGATGAGGCGCCGCCCCGCCTGGGCGGCGACTGCGGCCGCATGCGTGTTCCTGCTTTCCCTCTGCGGAACCGGAGCCGGCCAGGACCGCGGCCGGCTGGAGGGACGCGTTGTGGACGAAGCGACCGGCCGGCCGCTGTGGGGCGTCAACGTCATGGTGAAGGGAACCTGGCTCGGCGCTGTGACGGACGAGGCGGGTCGATTTGAAGTGACGGCCGTACCCTCCGGCCGCCGCGACGTCGAAGCCTCGCTTATGGGATACGAGAAGCGGACCGCGGCCGGACTGGAGGTCGCCGCGGGCGCGACGACGGAGGTGACGCTCCGGCTGAAGCAGACGATGATCCGCAGACCGACTGAGATCGTCACGGCCTCAAAGCGGAAGCAGGCCATCGAGGACGCGCCCGTGACCGTGGACGTGGTCGGAGAAACGGAAATCCGGTCGCGGAACGCGGTCACGCTGGACAAGGTACTGGAGAACACGGCCGGCATGGGCGTGACGGACGGCCAGATCGACCTGCGCGGATCCACGGGATTCAATTACGCGGCCGGCAGCCGCGTGCTCCTGCTGGTCGATGGACATCCCCTGATCAACGGCGACACCGGCGGCATCAACTGGGACGCGATACCGATCGAGGAAGTGGAGCGCGTGGAGGTGGTGAAGGGCGCCGGGTCCGCGCTGTACGGTTCGAACGCGCTGGCCGGCATGGTGAATGTCATCACGCGCGACCCGTCGGCCGGGCCCGAAACGCGCGTCCGGATGACGGCCGGGTTCCATGACATGCCGGCCTATGACGCCTGGCGCTGGACGGACCGGTTTCTGACCTACCGCATCTTCGACCGGGGGGAGCTCGATCTCAGGAACCCGCTGGGTTTTGCCGGCCTGGACGTTTCGCACAGCCGCACCGTCGGCCCGGTGGGCCTGTCGGTCACGGCCGGCCGCAAGGGCGGAACCGGCTTCGGCCGGAACGGATGGGTTGAACGGTGGAACGCGGGCGCGAAAGTCAAGGCGCGCACCTCGGAGCGGGGCACGCTGAACTTTTCAGCCGGCTATACGGACAACGACCACGGCGAGGTGACCCAGTGGCTGAGCCAGAGCCGGCCTCTCGAAGTGCCCCCGTCCGAGACCGGCAACTCCATCCGTTACAAAAAGTCGAACGCGACCGCCACGTACCGGCACATCCTGAACCCGTCTCTGGCCTATACCCTGAAGGCGAACTGGTACCGCACGCACTGGAAGAACGATTACCAGGACAACCAGGACGAAGCCCGGACGGACAAGACCGGCGCGGAGGCGCAGTTCGACGCGTTGTGGGGCAGGCACGCGGCCACCTTCGGCGCCGAAGCGGCGCACAACCGGGCGGAATCGGACATTTACGGGAGTCCGGAGACGCTCGATCTCGCGGTGTACGGCGAGGACGGCCTGCGATTCGCGGAGCGTGCGACACTGACGGCCGGTCTGCGTTACGATTTTCACCGTGTCCGGGGTGTGTATTCGGACGGCCAGCTCAGCCCGCGGCTCGGACTGGTCTTCAGGCCCACCGGGGAAACGGCCCTGCGCGCGTCATTCGGCCGGGGGTTCCGGGCGCCGTCCATTGCCGAGGTGTTCGCGGACATCACGGTGTCGGGCTTTCACGTGAGCCCGAATCTCGATCTGCGCAAAGCCGAGCGGGCCTGGAGCGCCGAGATCGGCGCGGGCCGTACGGTGGACCTGAGCCGCTTGTTTCAGGCACTGGACGGGCCGCATCCCGTGCTCCTGCTCGATGCCGCGGTATTCAGGAGCGATTACCGGGACATGATCGAAGTCGGGCTGAAGCCCGGCAGTCAGGACATCCAGTTTCTCAACATCGGAAGCGCGTTCACGCAGGGATTCGAAGCGCGCGGCCGGGCGTCGCTGTGGAACGGCCGGCTGTCCGGGCAGGCGGGATACACCTTTGTCGACTCCCGGGATCGCGGGACAGGACGTCCACTGCGGTACCGCTCGAAACACCGATTGAACGCGGGCGCGGAATGGAGGACCGGCAGGCTGACTTTCGGCCTGGACGCCCGCCTTGCGAGCCGGATCGAGGAGACCCTGCTCTACAACGCGGACGAACGCGTGCCGGTGAGGGTCGTGGACGGCCGTGTCGGGCTCGACTTGGGCCGGACCGACCTCGTGATCGAGTGCACCAACATGGGCAATTACATGTATACGCTTCGCGAGCGGATGCTGGAACCGATCCGCGCCTTCTCCCTGACCCTGAGGACCGCATGGTGAAACTCTGGCAGAAAAAGACGAAAACGGACCCGGACGTCGAAGCCTTCACGGCGGGCGATGATCCCGTGCTGGACCTGCGGCTGGTCCCGTACGACTGCGCGGCTTCGGCGGGCCACGCGAAAATGCTCGGCCGCATCGGCGTGCTCCAGGCCGAAGAGGCGCGCCGTCTCACGGAGGAGCTGGAAGCCATTGCCCGTCTGGCGAAGGAGGGCCGATTCGAGATTCCGAGGGAGATGGAGGACTGCCACACCGCCATCGAGAACCGGCTCACGGAAAAGCTCGGCGAGCTCGGGAAGAAAATCCACACCGGCCGGTCGCGGAACGACCAGGTGCTGGCGGCCCTGCGCCTGTTCTGTATCGATGAGGCCGGCCGGATCCGAAAGGCCGCGGACGCCCTGACCGCGGCGCTGAAGGACCTGTCCGGCCGCTCCGGCGCGGTGCGCATTCCCGGTTACACACACACGCGCAAGGCCATGCCCTCTTCGATCGGGCTGTGGGCCGGCGGATATGCCGAGGCGCTGGAGGAGGACGCCCGGCTTCTCGATTTCATCCAGGGCCGCATGGACCAGTCGCCGCTCGGTACGGGCGCGGGATACGGCGTGCCGCTCGACGTGGACCGGTCCTTCGCGGCGAAGGAGGCGGGATTTTCGGCCGTGCAGGAGAATCCGATCGCCGTTCAACTGAGCCGAGGCAAATTCGAATCGACGCTCGTCCACGCATCGGCGCTCTTCATGCTGGACGCGAACCGCCTGTCGTCCGACCTCATCTTTTTCTCCATGCCGGACGCGGGATTTGTCCGTCTGCCCGAGGCCTTCTGCACCGGCAGTTCCATCATGCCGCAGAAGAAAAACCCGGACGTTCTGGAGCTGGTGCGCGCGAAGTACCATGCCGTTCTCGCCTGCGAGATCCAGCTTCAGACGACCACGGCCGGCCTGATCTCCGGCTACCACCGCGACCTCCAGCTCACCAAGAAGCCGCTCATGGAGGCGCTGGACGCGGCGGCCGCGTCGCTGGCCATTCTGGCGAAACTGGTGTCCGGCCTGGAGGTGGACGAAGCGGCCTGCGCGAAAGCGCTCACGGAGGAGGTCTTCGCCACGGAGCGGGTGTACGCGCTCGTGAAGCAGGGCGTGCCTTTCCGCGAGGCGTACCAAAGGGTGGGAAAACAGTACGAGTGAAAAACGGAATCCCGGGCTCTTCCGGCGGAGTCCCGGCGCCGTGCGGGCTGGTTCTGATCCGCGGTCTTTACGCGGGCCGTTCCAGGCCGCCGCAACTGAAGCCGTTTAAAACGAACGAAAGGAAATGCAATGTCCATATTCACCAAAGAGTCCCAGGCCCCGGTACCGGACAGGAATGAAAACAGGAACGAACACAGGAACGAACACAGGAACGAACATCGGAATGATCGCAGGCAAGAGCATCGGAACGACCGCCGGGACGATCATCGGAACGATCACCGGAACGAATCCTCGGTGCCAGCCGAGAAGCTTACCGATTTCCAGCAATTGAACGTCTGGCAGAAGGCGCACAAGCTCGCGCTGGAGGTGTTCGCGCTCACACGGAAATTCCCCAAGGAAGAGCGGGAGGAAATGGCGCGCAATATCCGCGGGACCGCAACGGTCATCCCCGCGAAAATCGCCGAGGGTTTCATGCGCCGGCATCCCCGTGACAAGGAAGTCTCGTACCGCATGAGCCAGGACGCCATCGAGGAGCTGAAATACTACCTGATTCTGTCCCGGGATCTCGGCTTCCTGAAGGAACCCGAGGAGATTCTGATGGCCGTGGACGAGGTGGCCCGCATGCTGACCGGCCTGGCCCGGTCCGTGCGGCACGGCAACTGAACAGCCGGTTATCCGCTTAAGCCTGCCAGGCGTCCCGGACCGGGGCGCCTGGTCCATTTTCAGGCAACCCCATGGCCGGGGGGACGTATACATACACATTGGCGCGTTAACACGTTGACACGCTTGAACATTCGAACGCATTCTCCCGGGGTCCGCATGCTGAAAATTGAGAATCTCGCCAAATCCTTCAATGGAACGATTGCGGTCGACCGTATTTCCTTCGAGGTCCGGAAGGGGGAAATTTTCGGGTTTCTCGGCCCCAACGGCGCGGGCAAGACGACCACGATCAACATGATCTGCGGCCTGCTGAAGCCGGACGCGGGCGCCATCCATCTCGACGGACGGGACATGCTTTCGGGCGGCCCGGCGCTCCGGAAAAATCTGGGCGTGGTGCCCCAGGACGTGGCGCTTTACGAGGAGCTGAATGCGGTTGAGAATCTCCGGTTCTGGGGCGGGCTGTACGGCCTCAAGGGCGCGCCCCTCAAGCGGCGGATCGACGAACTGCTCGAGGCCACGGGCCTCGCGGATCGGGCGAAGGAGCGCGTGTCAGGCTATTCGGGCGGCATGAAGCGGCGGCTGAACATGGCCGCGGGCATGGTGCACAAGCCCAAACTGCTCCTGCTCGATGAGCCGACGGTGGGCATCGATCCCCAGGCCCGCAACCACATGCTCGGCCTGGTCCGGGTCTTCGCGAAACAGGGCACGACCATTCTGTACACTACCCATTATCTGGACGAGGCCGAAACCCTGTGCGGCCGTCTGGCCATCATCGACCACGGCCGCATTCTGGCCTCGGGCACGCAGGACGAAATCAAGCGAATCGTCGGAGAGAACCGCCTGCTCAAAGTGACGGGCCGGTTTTCCAGGGCCGCGGCCGAGCGGCTTCAGAAGAAAATCCGGTCCCTGGCCGTGGTTTCCGCGTCCGAGAATGAGGCCGTGTTCAGCCTGCCGGTGGCGCAGGGCACGGGCCGTTTTCTCGAGGCGCTTATCGCCGGCGGCCTGGAAATCGAGAATGTCGGCATCAAGGAGCCGAGCCTCGACTCGGTGTTCATCAAGCTCACCGGAAGGGAGCTCCGCGATTGATCGGCCGGCTGCTTCATAAGGACATGCTCCGGCGGATGCGGAATCCGGGCGGATTCGTACTGCTGCTCGTCATGCCGCTTCTATTCGCCCTGCTGATCGGTCTCGCGTTCGGGCCGTCCGGAGGCGAGGAAAGGCAGATCCGAATCGGGCTTCTGTTCGATGACAGGGACGGGAGCATCGCGTCGAAAATGCTGAAAACCGCCTTCAGTCAGGGCGAGCTGGCCAACCTGTTCGATGTCCGGCCCGTGCAGGGTGACACCGGACGCGCCCTCATGGATCAGGGGAAAGCGTCCGCGCTGCTGATCGTCCCGGCCGGATTCGGCGACTCCCTGTTGAACCGGCGGCCGACCGAACTGCTTCTGGTCAAGAACCCGTCCGAATCGTTCGGCCCAAAGATCGCGGAGGAGACGGTCCGCCTGTTCGCCGAGGCCGGGGACCGATTCGTTCGGATCGCCGGGGCTCCCCTGGAGAACATCCGCGTCCAGTCGGAGCGGAAGGAAAGTCCTTCGGACTGGGAGGTTGCGGCCGTGGCTGTGCAGTTCAGCCGGCTCGTGGACCGGGTTTCGGATTACCTCATCCCTCCGAAAATCGGACTGAATTTCCGATCCGCGGCGCCGCGAAAAACCGGGTCCGATTCCTACGACATCTACGCGGACATTCTGTCCGGTCTGTCGGTCATGTGTCTTTTGTTCATACTCGACGTGCTGTCCCGGGACATCCATGAGGAGCGTCAGAAGAAAACCCTGCTCCGGCTCCGCGCCGGTCCGGCTTCTCTCTCGTCGCTGGTCGGGGCCAAGATCCTGTTTGTTTTTCTCAGCGGGCTTGTGGCCCATGCTCTGGTGTGGACCGGGGCCGCCGTCCTGTTCGGCGTCCGGATGGATGCCGGCCAGCTCCTTCTGTTCCTCCCGTTCTCCGTGGTGATGGTGGCCGCGCTCACGGGAGTGGTTTTCATGATACAGGGCCTGACCCGGACCCTGTCGCAAGCCCAGGCTTTCTCTCCGGCTGTCATCATCACCTTCAGCATGCTGGGCGGATCCATGCTCCCGATTCGGAATCTTCCAGAATTCCTGCAGAAGGCGGCGTTCGTGTCTCCGGTTTATTGGGGCGTCAAAGGCCTGCAGGGAATCCTTCTGCAGCATTCGGGTCCGGTGGCCCTCTTCCATCCCTTCCTTTTTCTCTCCCTGATCGCATGGTTTTTCCTGGTCCTGTCTTTCTTCCTGCTCAGGAGAAAGGCGGCGGCATGGGCGTGACGGGACATCTGATCCGGCAGTTCTGGGTCGTCTGCTTCAGGGATAAGGCCACGCTTTTCTGGATGTTCATCATGCCGGTTGTCTATATCTTCATTTTCGGCAGCGCGTTCCGCGGCGGTAACGATCCGAGCCGGTCCTGGGCCAGCCTCGCGGTGGAGAACCGGGACGCAGGATTCCTCTCGCAGAGACTGATCGCGTCCATCGGTTCTGAAAACGTCATCCTCGATTCCCTGAACAGCGTGTTCCGGCCGGCTTCCGGAGCCGTGGTGACGGATTCCGCTTCAGGCCGGCCCGGGTCGGAGCTGGTCCGCGCCCTGATCATTCCCGCCGGGTTCACGGACAGCCTGCTCCGCGGGGAAAAGGTCCATCTGGTGCTCCGCAAATGCCCGGATTCCAACATCGAAGCCGAGCAGACGGCGATCATGGCCGTGCGCAAGGCGTCCTTCCGCCTGCTCGCGGACGCGGCCGAAACCTCGGCGTCCGGAAAAAGGATCACGCAAAAATCACTGTCCGGACTGGACGGCCGGAGCCCGCGGGTCACGGTTCAGACGTCCTACGCGGGACGCCACCGTGTTATACCGTCCGGGTTCTCCCAGCAGGTGCCAGCCAACATAGTCCAGTTCGGGATGATTTTTCTGTTTGTGTACGCCGGATCCTTCATCTACGAGGAGCGCAGGAAAGGCGTGCTGAAGCGGATACGGACCGCACCCGTCGGATTCCGTCAGCTCTTCCTTTCCAAGCTCGCCGGCGCGTCGACTCTCGGCCTGTTTCAGGCCGGGCTTCTGCTCCTGATCGGCCGGTTCGCTTTCGGTGTGTATTACGGCTCTTCGCTCCCCGGCCTTCTTCTGCTCGTCGCGGCCTATTGCGTCTGCGTCGCCGCCATGGGGCTTTGTCTCGGGTTCGCGGTTAAAGAGCATGACAAGCTGATCGGCATCGCCATCGTCTCCGGCCTGTTCATGGCGGCCGTTTCGGGATGCTGGTGGCCCCTCGAGATCGCGCCGGCCTGGATGCAGAAGGTGGCCCTGGTTCTGCCGTCCGGCATCGCGCTCCGCGGCCTGCACCTCCTGATCTCGTACGGCAGGGGCTTCGAGGCCGTTCTGCCGCACATTGTGGGGCTCGCGGGTTTCGGGGCGGGGTGCGCTTTTCTTCTTTCGCGGTTGTTGAAAAAGTTTACGGATTGACCGGCATCCATCGCCGAACCGCTCGCCTGAAACGAAATCCCCCCAGCGGCGATAGGATCGTTCCTTTTTACATCCTTATTGCCAAAGTCCAAAATTAATATTACATTAAGACCGAAAACCAACCATTCAGGAATGGACTGCATGCCCAAACCCGTCATGATCAGCGTCTCCGGAATCCGCGGCATTGTCGGAGACGGTCTCACGCCCGAACTGCTCGTCCGTTACACGGCCGCGGCAGGCACGTTGTACGGCCCCGGGAAGGTGATGGTCGGCAGGGATTCGCGCGTCACGGGCGAAATGGTCCGGGGCGCGGTGTTCTCGGCGCTCATGTCCGTGGGGTGCGATCCCGTGGACCTGGGCATCGTGCCCACGCCCACGGTTCAGCTCGCCACGGAGCGCCACGGCGCGGCCGGCGGCATCGTCATCACGGCCAGCCACAATCCCGCGGAATGGAACGCGCTCAAGCTTCTCGACAAGACCGGCATGTTCCTCGACGAGGAGCAGGGCCTGGAAATCAAACGGATCGCGGAATCGGGCGCGTTCGCCTATAAACCCTGGGACAAGGTCGGACAGGCCTCGTCCAGGACGGACGCGGTGCAGGATCACATCGAAGCCGTGCTGGCCATCCCGTTCATCGATGTCGGCCTCATCCGGAAGCGGAAATTCAAGGCGGCCTTCGATTCCGTCAACGGCGCGGGCGGGGTCATCCTGCCGGACCTGCTCTCGGCTTTCGGGTGCGAGATCGCGGCCCTGAACGCGGAGCCGCATGGACGGTTCAGCCACACGCCCGAGCCGCTCGCCCAGAACCTCACAGGCCTTTCCGATTTCGTCCGCTCGACAAAATCGGACGTGGGTTTCGCCGTGGATCCGGACGTGGATCGGTGCGCCATCGTATCCGAAAGAGGCGAGTTCATCGGAGAGGAATACACGGTGACGCTCGCCTCCCGGTTCGTGCTCACGAAGAAGAGGGGAACCGTGGTGGTGAATGTGTCCACCACGCGGGCCGTGGACGACGTGGCGGCACGGGCGGGTGTTCCCGTGGTGCGGACCAAGGTCGGCGAGATCCACGTGGCCAAGAAAATGAAGGAGATCGGGGCGGCCGTGGGCGGCGAGGGGAACGGCGGCGTGATCCTGCCCGAAGTGCACCTCGGCCGGGACGCGCCCGTGGCCGTGGCCCTGACCCTGCAGGCCATGGCCGAGTCGGGAAAAACCGTGTCCGGCCTGCGCGAAGAACTGCCGCGTTATTTCATGGCCAAGAAGAAGCTGGAAATCGGAAGCGCGGATCCGGACAATTTATTGAAAAAATTGGGAGAAAAGTACGCTTCCGAGACGTGTAACTGGATGGACGGCCTCAAGATCGAGAGGCCGGACTCCTGGATTCAGATACGCAAATCGAACACCGAACCCATCATCCGCATCATGACTGAAGCGAAAACCGCGGAGGAAGCGGGCCGTCTGGCGGACGGTTTCGTCCGTGAGGTGGAAGCATTGGCCGGAGGACGCGGATAGCGGCCGGCCGGGACCGGCATCAGGGCGGTCCAGCCGCAAGCCGGTTTCAGGCCTGAGCCCGGTTTCCACCCCGGACAGGCCGGGGGAAACGCGGCCGTGGCGACCCGGAAGTCAGAAGGCGTGCCCGGCCGTCTTTTCGAATGCACATAGCAGGAAAGGGGAGGTTTTTCCATATGAAACCCAAAACGCATTCTTTCGGAATCCGCAGGTGGCTTCTCGCTCTGGCAGTCTTCGGCGCGTCCAGCTTCACGGCCGCGACAGTCACGCTCCAGCTTGAGGATTACCCGGACGTCGGAACACGCAACCGCCTGGATACGGACACCACGGGTCACGCGGCCGTGGTCATCGGCCCGGCCGGAGAGAACCAGACATGGGATTTTACCCAGGCCATTCACGGCAGGCAGATCGGAATGGACTATGTCCTCCCTTCCGAGACGCTTTACGGCGCATCCGTGCCCGGAGCGGAGCGGGCAATCAAAACCTGGCAATGGCTGTCCGTTGATCCCATCCCCATCGTTTTCCCCTCCGGACTGGAAGGCTTCTTTGAAGTGTATTATTATCAGAAGATGCTTCCGGCGGACGGCATTCTTCAGGGGAACGGAATGGGCGCCGTGTCCCCCATTTATGCGGGCGGGTTCGCCTTCACCCAGCCGTGCGCCGAACTGGCCTTCCCCATGGCCATCGGGAAGACATGGCTCAAGAAGTACGAGTTTTCCGCGCCCGCCTCGATCGGGGCACTGTCGACCACGCTGGTCACGAAGGACAGCTCCGTCATGGAAGTCGACGCCGCAGGCCGCCTGACGATTCCGCTCGGCGCTTTTGACTGCGTGCGGGTGAAGGCCACGCGGCATCTGACGCTCAAGGCGTTGCTGTTCGGCACTTACCTGACGCTGAGCGTGGACACGCTCATTGTGTATGACTGGTACGCGAAGGATGTCGGACTGGTTCTCGAAGCGGCCAGCCACTCGAGTGAAAAAAATTCCCAGTTCACGGACGCGGGATTTCTCATGAGGCTTGCCTCGACCAATGTGCCGAGCGCGGTGGAATGCGACCCCGGATGCGGTCCGACCGCTGTACTGCCGGAGCGTTGCGAACTGGGCCAGAACCACCCGAACCCGTTCAATCCCGCCACGGCCATGCATTACCGGCTGACCGCGGCAGGGGATGTGACCCTGACGGTGCTCGACATTCTCGGAAAGCCGGTGACTGTTCTGGAATCCGGATTCCGCTCCCCGGGCAACCACCGCGTCGTCTGGAACGGCACGGACAAGGCCGGCAGACGCATGCCCAGCGGCGTTTATTTCTACAGGCTTGAAGTCCGATCCGCGGACGGGACGTTCACCCGGACCCGGAAAATGATAATGACCTACTGACCTTGCCCAGTTCCGCAGGAGAAATAGTTGAGGTCCGATCGGGGCCGATTCCGCAGCGTCGGGCGCGGTCCCGATTTTCCCGCGGTCCGGTTCGCGGTCTGCGGCCGGCGGTTCTATCCGCTTTGCTCCTTCTGTCCGGCCGGACCGTCGCCGGCCAGTGCCGGTTCGACAGCGTCCGCGTATCAGGGGACACGGTGGTCGTCGGATTCGAAATGTCCGGTCTGTTCGACCGTGAGACTTTCCGCTCGCTCAAGAAGGGCATGACCGCCGGCCTGGAATACCAAATCCAGGTCTGGGGCGAACGCGAAGGATGGTTCGACGCGGTCGTCGACGAGACGGTCCTGCGGATGAAGCTCGGATACGACAACTGGGAAAGATGCTATACGGTGATGCGTCCAGGCGGAACGGCCCGGTTTCAGGAGGACACGGCCGCGGAGCGCGACTGCTGCCGCATCCGCGGCGTCGGCCTTGTGCGGCGTGACAGGCTGAAACCGGGGCGTACCTATCACATCCTGGTCCGCGCGGTGTTCGAGCCCATGTCCGTGGAGAGCCTTCACGAGATCGGCCGCTGGCTTTCCGGAGAAGTGGACGACCTGAACGCCAAGTCCATCAGTCGCAAGCGATCGCCGGTCAAATCCGCCGGGGACTGGCTACTGGGATTCGTGGTGAACATATCGGGATTCGGGGACCGAGAATTCACGGCCGAAAGCCCGCCGCTGGAGGTGGAAAACGGGACGGTCCGTTTCAGGACCGGGGAGTGATCCCGTGATCCCGCAAACCGCGGGCCCCGGCTCCCTGCCGCAAAACGGACCGGTTGCAGTCATCGACATCGGAACGAATTCCGTTCTCTTCCTGCTCGCGGAAAGCGACGGAACCGTTGTCCGGCCGATCCGTCAGGAAATCCGGACCACGCGGCTCGGCCGCGGTCTGGCTTCTTCGGGCCGTATCGGCAAGGAAGAAATCGAGCGGACAGCGGCGGTTCTGTCCGAGTGGAAGGAGCTGGCCCGGGCGGCAGGAGCGGGAACGCCCGTGTGCACGGGCACCCAGGTTTTCAGGGCCGCCGCGAACCGTCAGGAGGCCCTGGCCGCGCTGCTCCGGGAAACGGGCCTGAAAATAGAGGTCCTTCAGGAACAGGATGAGGCGGCCTGGAGTTACATGGGTGTGGTACACGGCCTTGCCGGAACCGGTCGCTCGGTGGTGATGGATATCGGGGGCGGGAGCACGGAATGGGCCGCGGGAGACGGCCCCGTGCTCAACCAAACCCGCAGTGTGCCCATCGGCGCCGTGACTTTGACGGAAAAGCATCTGAAGAGCGATCCGCCTTCAGCGGCTGAACTGGCGATGATGACGGATGCAATCCGTTCCGCGTTCGCGGCGGACATCCCGCTTCAGGATCCGTCCGTTCCCTTCATCTGCGTGGGAGGAACGGCCACAACCCTGGCCGGCCTGGAACTCGGTCTTGACCGGTACGACGCCGCGGTTGTGGACGGAACGGAACTGGGGGTACGGATCGTGCGGACCTGGGCGGAAAAACTGGCCGGCCAGCCGCGATCCGTCCGCCGTGAGACTGTAAAAACCTTCGGTCCGGACCGGGCCGATATTCTGACGGCCGGCCTTTTCATTCTCCGGATCTGGATGGAATCAGCCGGAATCCCGTCCGTGAAGGTGAGCGACCGGGGTCTGCGTTTCGGAATCGCGGCCAGGGAACTGGGCCTGGCGCAGCCGGCCGCCCTATCTCTTCAGAACGCCTGATTTCATTCAGCTGTGCCGCCGGGCGGACACGCAGCAGTTTTAACGTCATTCCCCCGTCATTGGGAGGTTTACATGAAAAGGATCATCCGGTTTGTACTGGTTTTCGCGGCTGTTGTCCCCGCCTGCATCGGGGCCGATTCCGGCCGCGAGGCCGCGGGAATCGACGCTCCTCCCCGGTATGGGGAAAACATCTCCTTCCGGCTGGATCCGGCCCTGATTCCCGAAGGTTTGGTTGAGGGCGAAACGCCTGTGCTCCAGGTTTTCCCGCGCCTGCCGGATCCCCCTTTCGAAATTCCAATGACCCGGACCACCGGAGTCTGGAGGGCTTGGTACAGCTTGAAGGACACCAGCATCAAGGCGCTCTTCTTCACTTTCGAAACCGTTGATTCAGCCGGAGAGCGGACCCGACCCGACCTCGGGCAGGACCTGTTCGACGCGCCGGTCGTCGACGCGGCGGGCCGTCCTGTTTTCGGCGCCTATGAGGCCATCGGCATTTCCTACACCGGCATTTCGGAACTGAGGCCTGAAAAACTGACCCTGGCCATCGAGGCGTTTCGCAGGGAACTTCGGTTCCATCCGAAAAATTATTCCGGCCGGCTGCTGCTCGCGTCCGCCCGCCTGAAAACCAGCGGTTTCGACGAAGCGACACGCCGCAGTGTCGAGGCGGAAATCGATTCCGTTCTGGCCGCCGGAAAGGACCGCGAGTCCGCGGTCCGGTTCGCGGTCAGCGCCTACCGGATGATGGGCCGGACGGAAAAGGCGGAAGCCCTGGAAAAGTCCCAGATCGACCGCGACCCGAAAGGCGATCTCGCGGCCCGGAAGCGATTTACGCAAATACTCGGAATCGAGGACGCGGACGCGAGAATCCGGAGCCTGGAGCAGTTTGTCGCCGATTTTCCCGGGTCCTCATTCGTGGAGCCGGCCCTGAGCCAGATCGTTTCCGCGGTCATCGAGACCGGGGACAGCCGGGTCATGGCGGCCGCGGGTGACCGCCTGCTCCGCGGTGCGGCAACGCTGACCGGCGCCCACGGGCTCGCCGGCCTGGCCGGCGTGTTCGCGGACCTCGGAATCGAGCCGGACCGGTCCCTGTCCTATGCGGGCCGGGCCATGGAAATTCTGGCCGCGGAACAAGCCGCGGCAGGAGGATCGGCGGAAGCGGTTGAGGAGCGCGAAGAGGCCGAGTCCAGATTCCGCGCCGTGCTCGGCTGGGTGCATGTCCAGAGGGGGGAAATCGTTCCGGCCGTCTCCGAACTGCAGGAGGCCGTGAAGGGTCCTCTGCAGGGCAAGGCATTCTATCATCTGGGCATTGCGCTGGAAAAAGCCGGCCGGCGGGAGGACGCGTTGGTCCAGTACGGCCGCGCGGCCGCTTTCTCCGGGGAGGTCGGCGACGCGGCTTACGCGGCATTCCGCTCCCTGTGGAAAAAAACGGGCCGCGACACGCTCCTGGCGGATGCGTCCCTGGACGAACAGGCCCGGTGGATCGAAACCGCCAGCCGGGATCGCATACTCGGCAGGCGCTCGGTGCGGCTCGCGCCGGACTTTCTGCTCGAGGACGCGCGGGGCGGACGCGTCCGGCTCTCGGACCAGCAGGGTAATGTGGTCCTGCTCTGCTTCTGGGCGTCCTGGAGTCAGTCGTCCATGAAGCTCATGGAAGAACTCGATGCGCTGGCAGGCCAGTACGGCCGCAGCATACTCTTTCTGACCGTGGCCATGGACCGCAATAAAACCGATGTCCGGAGCGCCGTCCGGAAGGACAATATCGTTCTTCCGGTTCTGCTGAACAGCGGCGTGGAGCAGACGTACCGCCTGTCCGGCGTGCCGGCCCTTTTCCTGATCGACCGGGACGGCCGGATTCATTTTTCGCACATGGGTTTCCGCAGGGACATCAATTCCATTCTGGCCGTTGAAATCGACGATCTGCTGGGGGCCACGGCCCTATGACCTGGTGCTATGCCTCGGACCTGCACGGTCACGAGACCCTGTTCCTGGAGCTGGCCGGTCTGGCCGAATCGAGGCATTGCGACACCGTGATACTGGGGGGCGACCTGCTCCCGAGGAAAGGTCGCGGGCCGACCGGTCTTGAACATGCAGGCCGGATTTGCGCAATCATTTCTGCGGGATTTCGCGGTCCGGATTCGCGACAAAGCCGGCGCCCGTCTGTACGCCATTCCGGGTAATGACGACTGGATGGGCGCATTGCCGTCCCTCATCGGATTGGAGCCCGACGGCCTGATTCTGATACCGCGGGACCGGACTGTTCCCGCGTCCGGCGGGTTCCTTCTGCGCGGTTATTCCTTCGTTCCCCCGACGCCTTTTCTGCTCAAGGATTTTGAAAAACGCGATCTTTCGCGGGATGCGCCGCCTTCTTCCCCGGGCCGCATTGTGACGACTGTGGACGGACGCGTCGGGGAAACCGACTCAGCTTCCTTCTTCGCGGGACGGCCGGCAATCGAAGACGACCTTGCGGCCTGGACTCTGGGGGAGGAAAGCGGAAAAACGGTTTGCGTCATGCACGGGCCGCCTTTCGGAACGGTTCTGGACCGGCTGGCGGACGGAAGGCCGGCCGGAAGCCGCGCGGTGCGTGATTTTCTGATGCGGGAGAATCCCCTGCTGTCCCTGCACGGCCACATCCATGAATCCGCGGATGCCTCAGGCGCGTGGGCGCAAACCATCGGTAAAACCCTGTCCGTCAATCCGGGACAGACCGGCGGCCGGTTGTCCGCGGTGTGGTTCGATCCTTCCGATCCGGCGGGATCCATGACACACACACTTTACGGTCCATTCCAACCGCGGCATCGTTCATGAAAAGCTTGCGGCATGGCGTCGCTTTCCTGCTTTTTCTGCTTGCCGCTCCTTCGGCCGGCCGGTCACCGATGTCCTTCCGCTCCCTCGTGCTCCGGTTCGGCGGCCCCGCGTCCCTTCCGGTTCTGGCGGACGCGGACGGGGACGGATGGACCGACCTGACCGCGGCATGGCGCGGCCCCGGTGACCCGGCCGGAACTCTGGTGTTTTTCCGGAATCGGCACGGTTCTTTCGCTTCCATTCCGGATTCATCCATGTTTTTACCCGCGGACGCGGTTTTGTTCGATCGGGTATCCGGGCCGGGAGGCCGCGGGTCATCGGTCTGGATACTGACTCCGTCCGAAGTCCGTTCCATGCGTTTTCCGGAACCGGAACGGTCCGGGTTTTCTGCGGAACCCGTTTTTTCGGTGCGCACCGTATTTCCCGGAACCGCGGCGGACAGACCCGAGGCATGGCCCTTTGCCTCCACGCTTTCCGGACCCGAAGACCCGGTTTTCCTGATCCCCGCGGAAAACGGTATCCGTCTATTCAGTCCCATGCGGCCCGGATCCGCGGACTCCGGCGGGATCCCGGGCGGTTTCCACCTTTTCCGCTCCACGATCCGATCCGGAGCGCCTGCTTTTTCTTTCAGCCTTCCGGTCCCCGTTCCCTGCGATTGGGACGCGGACGGGACCGGAGACGCGGCCCTGGCGCTCGACGGCGACGCTGTGCTGCTCTTCCGTGACGGCGCCTTTGTCCGAAGCGACCCCGCGCCCGCATTCGAATCCGGATGGGGCGGAGATCCGGCCCCTCGTTCTCGCAACAGGGATTATGAATTCAGGGACTTCGACGCGGACGGACTCACGGACGTGCTGGTCATCGAAGCCCCGGCCGCCGGGCTGCTGACGCCTCCGGGATGGGCGCGCCTGCACCTCAACCGGAAATCCGGTTGGGACTCCGCGCCGGATCAGGTGCTGGTGCGGAACCGTTTCTTCGGGGACCGGGCGGTCGCGGATTTCAACGGGGACGGACGTCCGGATCTGTGCCTCGTCTCCCTCGAATCAAGCACGGCGGACATTATCCGGTACGGCATGACGCGGCGCGTGCGGAACCGTTTTGATTTCCACTACTGCCCGCCGGACGGCCGGTTTCTTCCGAAACCCGACCGATCCGTGACCGTTGCGTTCAACAGGACCCTGTCCGCTCTTTTCGCGGAGCCTCTGGTCACCCGCCCGTTTGCCGGAGATTTCGACGGGGACGGAAAGGATGATGTGGGGCTGTGGGCTTCTGAAGACGAATTGCGGCTCATACCGGCCGGATCCAAGGGGCCGATGGATGTCCGACGGACCGTGCGCCTCCGGTTTCCGAAAACGGATCATGTCCGGATTGCGGACCTGAACTGTGACGGCTGTTCCGATCTCGTGCTGTGCTATCCGGATGGGCCTCCGGAGCCATCCTGTGTTCTGCTCGTCAGCGGGGGCGGGGACAGGTGACCCGCGCCGGTTTTGATGTTCGTCGTTTCGACCCGTTCTGTTCGGGGTCGGTTTTCGTGCTGGTTTGCATGCTTGCGGCTTCGGGCGGTTCATGGGCCGGGGATGCAGGCGGAGCCGATCCATCCGGACCGGCTGTTTTTCTGTATGGAAACAGCCACACGGCCGGTTTCATCGTGCTCCGTGAAATGACGGATATCCCTTCCGGTATTCCCTCCGACACCTGGCTTAAAAAAATGGCGGACCGGCTGGAACGCATCGGTCCCTTTCGGACCGCGGTGGTGGTATCGGTCCGGGATTCAACCGGGCCGGTCCCGCGCCTGGCCGTCCTGCTGAAGGAGAAGGGACGGTGGTCGCTCGATCCGTCTTTATCCTACGACGGTCTTTTCGGGTGGACCGCGGGTCTGTCCATGGTCCGGTCCAATCTGTTCGGGCGGAATCAGAGGCTCAGGGCCGGTTTCAGGACGGGCGGTCTGGACAAAGCCGGGATTTCCTGGGCCGATCCCTGGTTCGGCGGCCCTCTCCGGCTGTTCGCGGAGATCGAAGCAACGCATGCCTCCTTCCCCTACCGGTATCCGGATTACAGGCCGGTTTTCCGCGTGGTCTCGAACGCGGCCTCTGCCGCGCTGGGCCGCGGTTTCGGACGCGCTTTTCGCATCGGCGTCCGCAGGACCTGGGAAATCGCGGAAGCCGGCGATCCGTCAGCCCTTATTTCCGGAGGCAGGAAGGACCGGTTCGTTTCAGACGAATGTTTCTTCCGCTGGGATGACCGGGACAAACCCGAGTATCCCCTGTCCGGCCTGTTCGTGGAAGCGGGAAGGCAATGGACGGAGGAGTCCGGATCCGGCAGGCATTTCGGCCGCTCGTATTTCGACTGCCGGGCCTATGCGCCCGCGGCCGCGGGAGCGCGTTTTGCCGTGCAGGCCGCGGGTCAGTTTCTGGACGGATGCGTACCCGTGGTCAAGCGTCTCCACTGGGGCGGATCGAGCACGCTTCGCGGGTACGACAGCGGTATTCTCGCGGGCGACCGGCTGCTGGCGTTCGGGACGGAACTGCGATTCCCCGTTCTGTTGGAGCCCGACGTGCTCGGCGCACGGAGCGCGGGCGTTTTCGGCGTTTTTTTCGCGGACTGCGCCTCGATCCGTTTCTCGGAAAAATCCCGCAGTCTCGCGCCGAACGCGGGCGCGGCCGGAGCCGGCTTTCACTTCATCTGGGATACCATTGTTCTTCGGGCCGAGTGGGGCGTGCGCGCGGACGGAGGCGTTTTCGCGACGTCTTCGTCCGGTGTGAAGTTTTAAGAAACCGATCATCGCTGTCTCTTTCAGGCTGACTGAAGGGTCGGGGAAAAACCATATGCCGCATATCGAGTTCTTCTATGTCCCCCCTGAGGGAATCGCAGGGGATGAGATCCGCTTTCCGCCGGACGAGTCGAAGCACATCGCCGTGGTCCTGAGGCATCGGACGGGGGACACGGTATGGGCCGCGGACGGCGCAGGAACGGCATATGAAGTCGCGCTCGTTTCCGTGGGCCGCCGCG
The DNA here is from genome assembly GCA_963736115.1 of uncultured bacterium. Lineage (GTDB taxonomy): Bacteria > Zhuqueibacterota > QNDG01 > QNDG01 > DTFT01 > JAFGAX01. The sequence goes on along the minus strand of CAVTNR010000009.1, from coordinate 132,395 downwards.
AAGTGACGGGCCGCGTACTCCGGTCCGAACGGGGAGCAGGCGAGCCTGTGTCGGCCGTCACGCTCGCGGCCGGGGTCCTGAAAGGCGACCGGTTCGACTGGCTCGTGGAAAAAGCGGTGGAACTCGGTGTTTCCCGCATCGTTCCCTTTCTCTCCCAGGGGTCGGCTGTCGGAAGCCCGTCCGCGGCCAAAACGGAGCGCTGGCGCAAAATCGCGCTCGCCGCGATGAAACAGAGCGGACGCTGTGTGAGGCCGGAGATCGAGGAAGCGGTTCAGCTGGAAGCGGTTGTCCGTTGGGCGGCGAACCACGAGCTTCGCATCGCCGCGCACGCGGGTCCGGATTGCGTATCCCTGCGGGACGCGGTCCGCGTCGTTCCGTCTCCTGTCCGGCGGAGCTTTCTGGTCACGGGGCCTGAGGGCGGATTTTTTCCGGGCGAAATCGAAGCGTTCAGGCGCGCGGGATTCGCGATCGTGTCCCTGGGCCCGAGGCGCCTGCGGGCCGAGACCGCGGCCCTGGCCCTGCTCGCCCAGACCTTTGCACTGACCGGGGAAGGATGAGGGGAATAAAGAAGCCGTCCCCCGTGCGCCTGGTTTCCGGTGGATGGAGCGTGTCTCCTGACTGAACCGGCATTCGTTCCAGCATCCGGGGATTTTAAAACCAACTTGATTCACGGACCCGCAAAGGCTATATTTCAGAAGGATTGGGGTCACGCAAGCCGCGGTCCCTGTCCGCGTGGCTCCCATCATGACGGATGAACCCTGATCCAAGAGGAGGAAGAGATGAAAAACGCGCTGTACATCATCGGCATCGGTCTGCTGGTCGGAGTGGTCGCCCGCATTCTCCTTCCCGGAGTGGACCCCATCGGATGGTTCGGCACTTTGATTGTGGGCATACTCGGATCCCTGCTGGGTGGATGGATCAGTAAAAAAGTCGGAAAGCCGGTTACCCAGGGCAAGCTGGACTGGAAAAGTTTCGGATTCATGGTGCTCGGCGCGGTGATTCTGCTCATCGTGATCCGCATGATTTTCTAATTCCGCGGATTTGGTTTCATCCGGTCGGTTATGGGGGATCCGGACCCGGGAATGCTTTCCCGAGTTGGGATCCCCTTTATTGCGGCGGTCGTTTTTCTCCGTTCGGTCTTTTAGGTTGACAAACCTGTAAAAGTTCTTATATTAATCCTTGCTTTCATCCGAAAGGGAATGCCATGAAGGTCCTGTTCATCGGCGGAACGGGCATTATCAGCTCGGCCAGCACGGCACTGGCTGCGGAACGCGGCATGCGTCTGACCCTTCTCACCCGGGGTCAGGCCGGCCGCCCGGTCCCGGCCGGAGTGGAGACGGTGCGGGCGGACATCCGGGATCCCGCGTCCGTCGAATCCGCGATCAACGGCCGGACTTTCGATGCCGTGGTGGACTGGGTCTGCTTTACGCCCGGCCACGCAGAAACCGACCTGCGGCTGTTCGCCGGAAAGACCGGACAGTTCGTGTTCATCAGCTCCGCTTCCGCGTACCAGACGCCGCCGTCGCATCTGCCGGTGACGGAATCCACGCCCCTGGTCAATCCGGTCTGGGCCTATTCGCGGGACAAGATCGCGTGCGAGGAGATCTTCAATAAAGCGCACCGGGACGAGCGGTTCCCGGTCACCCTCGTGCGGCCGTCCCACACCTATGATCGAACCCTTCTGCCTACGCACGGCCGTTACGCGGATATCGACCGCATGCGCCGGGGTAAAAAGGTCGTGGTGCACGGCGACGGTTCCTCTCTCTGGACGCTCACGCACCACGCGGATTTCGCGGTCGGCCTGATCGGCCTGCTGGGGAACCCGCAGTCCCTGGGCGAGGCGTTTCACATCACTTCGGACGAATCCCTGACCTGGAACCAGATCATGGGCATTCTCGGGCGCGCGGCCGGCGCTGAGCCGAAAATCACGCACATTCCCTCGGAACTCATTGCCGCATACTTTCCGGACTGGGGCGACAGCCTGCTCGGGGACAAAACGCACAGCATGATTTTCGACAATTCGAAGATACGGCGTATCGTTCCCGATTTCAGGCCGTCGATCCCCTTCTCCCGGGGCGCGGAGGAGATTCTCGCCTGGTACGACGCGGACCCGAAACGCCGGGAAACGGATCCTGTTTACGAGCGGACGCTGGACCGCATGATCGCGGCATACGAAGCGGCTTTCCCGAAAGGAAACGGTTCCGGGTTATAAAATCGTCCCAACCCGGAACACGGAATTCGGAATTTGGAACTCGGAACCCGGAACCCGGAACTCGGAACTTCTAAGGAGGCATTGTGAAGCTTGGCATCATCGGCCTGTCGATGTGCGGGAAGAACACGCTCTTCGAAGCGCTGACGAAAACAGCGTCCGCCGCGGAATCCAGAATGGAGAACCGCATGGCCTCGGTGCGCGTTCCGGACGGCCGAATCGACACGCTGAGCGGCATGTACCAGCCGAAGAAAACCACCTATGCCGTCATCGACTACTTTCTCCCCGGCCGCGGCGTGTCACAGGACGAAAAGAACCGCGAGCAGTCCGTGTGGAACAAGGTGCGCGATTCCGATGCGCTGATCCACGTGGCGCGGAATTTCGAGAGCGGCGGTTTCGGCCCGCCTGATCCGGCCGCCGACTTCCGGAAGCTCGATGAGGAGCTGATTTTCGCCGACCTGGTCGTGGCGGACAAGCGGCTGGAGCGGCTCGATGCGGACCTGAAGAAGAACCGGAAGATCGATACGTCCGAGTATGACCTGGTGAAGGAATGCAAGGCCATATTGGACGCGGGACAACCCCTCCGGAAGCATCCGCATCTGGCTTCCGCGCCGCTCCTCCGCGGATTCACCTTCCTTTCGGCAAAACCGGTTCTGGCGATTCTGAACTCGGCCGATCAGGGGGATTGCTCAGCCGCTGATTTCGAGTCCGCGACAGGCGAGCGCGGCCTGGTCATCCGGGGGAAGGTGGAGCGGGAGCTGATCCAGATGCCCGAGGCGGATGCGAAGGAATTTCTGGCGGAGTACGGGATCATGGAATCGGCCATGACCGTGGTGATCCGCGAATCCTATTCCCTCCTGGGCCTCATGTCTTTCTTCACCGTGGGCGAGGACGAGGTGCGGGCCTGGACCATCCGGATCGGCACCAAAGCCGTGGATGCGGCCGAGGCCATTCATTCGGACATCAAGAAGGGATTCATCCGCGCCGAAGTCGTTTCTTATACGGATTTGACCGCGGCCGGTTCGCACGCCGAGGCGAGGAAAAAGGGCCAGGTGCGGCTGGAGGGCAAGGAGTACGTGATGCAGGACGGCGATGTCGTGGAGTTCAGGTTCAATGTGGGGAAGTGAAAACAAGTTCATAGTTCATGGTTCATAGTTCAAAGAAAGAAAAAGAGAATCGATTTTTCGATTCTCTTTTTGCTATGAACCATGAACTATGAACCATGAACTTCTTCGCTTCTCACCTCGTCAGCTTGATCCTCTCCGCCAGCTCCAGCGGCACGGACGCCTTTCCGAATTCCGGGATGGACGTAGCCACGTCCAGCGATCCGGTCAGACCGCAGTCCAGCGTGCTGTTCCCGGAGAGCAGGCCCGCGACCGTCTGCCCCATCTGCAGAAAATTCAGGGATACCGGGATGCGGACGGTCTGCTTTCCCTTGGCCGAAACGGACGCGGTTTCCGACGCGGTTCCCGCGGCCCAGGACAGCCCGTTCACCTTGAAATCATACGCCAATTTCTGAAGGCCGAACGAGAAAACGTTCGGATTGGAGACGTTCAGACTGAGTTCCAGGTCCGCGCCGGTCAATCCCGTCTTTTTCACCTTCAGCGACTGGATCTTCACGGACGGGACCTTTACCGCCGGCAGCCTGCCGGAAAAGGAGGCTGGAACACGGACCAGGCCGAGAATCGGGACGTTGAAGGACAGGCCGCAGTCGATTTTATAGGATGCGCTGTCCCTCGATTTCATCGCCGCGACCGCGTTGTAGAGGTCGCGGAAATTCAGAGTCACGGGAATCTGAACCACGCTTGTTCCGCCGGAGGCGATGGTCTGCTTCGAGGCCTGGTTCCCCTTGAACAGCGAATGGGTTTCGACCTGGAGGTCGTAGTCGAAGCCGGAAAGCGGGACCGCGACCGGATTCGGATTGGCGACCGCCACGTCGAGCACAAGATCGGCGGCATCGAACGACAGGTCCGACATCCGGACTCCCTTGACCGAGAGCGTCGGCGCCTGCAGATTGGCCATCTGCTGGAGCGTGGCGCAGGAGCAGGCGAAAAGCGCGGTGAGTATCACTGCCGTCCCGGCCGCCCGGAGGCACCGGGACGGCCGGTTCCCGTTCTTTCCGGAGGCGCCGGTCATTTCGACGGCTTCCGCGCCGGATCGGATTCCATGTCCCTCTTCAGGGGCAGGACGCCGGCCATTTCACCGATGACATTCACCAGTTCCGTGCCGGACGGGACCACGATTTTCGCGTTGGCCTGGAGCGATTTTTCGACCATCTCCAGCCGTCTCAGGAGCTGGGCGTTGCCCACGAAATACTTGTCCGCCGCCTCGTTGACGAGCCGGATGGCCTCGGCTTCGCCCCCGGCCTGGAGGATGCGGGCCTGCCGGATGCCCTCCGCCTGCTTGATGGAGGCCCGCTTCTGGCCGTCGGCCACGGTTTCCGCGGCCGTGGCGTAATCGATGGCCGCGATCTTCTCGTTTTCGGCCTTGACGATCTTGTTCATGGTTTCCTGCACGTCCTTCGGCGGATCGATCTGCTTCAGCTCGGTGCGGACGATCTCGATGCCCCAGTTCGTGGTTTCGTTCATCAAAACCTTGTGCAGTTCGTCGTTGATGCGGCCGCGCTCGCTGTTCGCGGACTTGAGGGTGAGTGTGCCGATGATGTTGCGCAGTGTGGTCCGGGCGAGGTTGACGATCTGGTAATTGACGTGGTTGACGTTGTACTGTGAATTCTTGACGCTCTCCTCGTCCTGCTTGACCTTGAAATAGACCTGCGCGTCCACCGCGGCGTTCAGGTTGTCATTGGTGATGATTTCCTGGGGCTCGGCGTCGACCATCTGCTCGGTGACGTTCACGCGGTACATTTTTTCGATGACGGGGATAATCCAGTGAAAACCGGGGTTCGCGAAGCGCCGGTATTTGCCGAGCCGTTCGATCAGCCCCCGGTGCGTGGGCCGGACGATACGGATGCCGATCAGAAAATAGAACACCAGAAAGATGACGACGGGCCAGAACATCGGATGCGAAAAAATCGAACCGTTCATGGAATCCTCCTGTCGATAATAATGGATGCGTTCTCCGGAATATAGCAAAACCCGCACATTTTTCAAAGCGGTTCCCCCTGTTTTTCCGCTTGAATTTTAACCAATATTGTATTATTATGAGAGCGCGATGAAACCGGAAAACGCTTATACTATACTCGTCGTGGACGACGTGGAACCCATTCTGTACGTGTTCGAGCGGTATCTCCAGAAGGAGGGGTACCGGGTCCTGACCGCGATGGACGGCATCGAGGGACTCGCGAAATGGGAGTCCGCGAGGCCGGACCTGCTCATCAGCGACATCCGGATGCCGGGCATGGACGGATTCGCGCTGGCCGACGCCGTCCGGAAACGGAATCCCGGCCAGAAAATCATACTCATGTCCGGGTTCACCAACGACATCGAAGCGCTCGAAAAGCAGAAGTCGTATGGATATCCCTTCTTCACCAAACCCGTGGACCTCAACGCAACCCTGGGGCCCGTCGTCCGGCGGGTGCTCGAAGGCCTCTCCCCCCGAGTCCACTAAACCGTTCCCACCCAACCCATCCGGAGGAATACCCGTTCATGGAAGTCAAAGGCACCACCGTTCTGCCACTCAGGGCCTTCGTCCGGGAGCGGTTCGCGGACCGCTACGATGAATGGCTTGGTTCACTTCCTCCCGAGTCGCAGAAGATCATGGAATGGTGCCTGGCCAGCGATTGGTACCCCATCGACTCCGCCTACCTGGAGCCGACCCGGCACATCGTGAACCTGTTTTTCGCGGGCCGGGAGAGAGGCGCCTGGGAAATCGGCCGGTTCAGCGCGGACTTCGCCTTGAAGGGATTCCTGAGGATATTCATGCGCATCGGATCGCCGCAGTTCAGCCTGTCGCGCGGTCTGCATATCTTCAGTCAGTACTACAAGGATTCCCAGATCCGCGTGTCCGAGGTCGGGAAGAACGCATGCCGCATCGAGATCCTGAAGTTCGAAGGCATCCACCCCTTCGTGGAGCACCGCGTGGCCGGATGGATCGAACGTGCGGTCGAGATCTGCGGACGCAAGCCTCTCCGGGTCGATATCGTCCGGTCCATGGTGAAAGGGGACGTTTGCACCGAATTTGACGTTGCATGGGAATGAGCCGGATGCGGGTCTGATCCGGTGCTCAGTCCGGGCCGGGTTTTTCAGGCAGGTTCAGCGCCATCAGGCACACGTCGTCGGTCCTCCCGTCCAGTATTCTCGCTCCGATTTTTCTGCCCTCCATGACAAATTCCGCTTCCAGGTAAAGCCGGATCGCGATCTCGTTGGACGCGAACACCTCCAGTTCGACGCGGCTCAAGCCGTTTTCCCGGGCACGGCGGAGAATGCGCAAGCGAATATAATATATGTTCTTCTCTACAGATAGAAGCTCCCCGCGGCTTACCTTCAACCAGAAGGCATATAATAGCTTGGTCCCGCACAGCGGGGCCGCGGGGAGCTTCAACCCGGGCAAGTCCATCCGCGTCACATCGCACCATCCCGCAATCTCGACCCCGGCCAGGGCCACAATCTGTACGTCCTTTTTCCGCATCCCGTCTGTCACATACCGGTACCCATCAGCCAGCGGCGGCGCCTCCGTAAAGGCGAGATGCCGTCTTTCGCGGCATACGGCGTCCAGCAGTTCCCTGAAGGAAGGCACGTCCGTTCTGCGAATCTGACAGCGAGCGCATTCCCCGGGGTTTGTCTTCAACAAAAAGACATATAATAGCTTGATCCCGCGTAGCGGGCCCCGGGGTTAGCGAGCGAATATAAAATGTCTTTTCTTTACAGATAGAAGAATCCCCGCCGCTTGCGGCGGGGAGCTTCAATCGGCCGGATGAGGATTCCGTCGGTCATGGTGACTCTCAGAGGGTAGGCGGGAGGTGGCGCAATCGGGGAAAAGCGCAGAAGATCCGGACGTGCGGGGCCGTCCCCAGGACCGGTTGCTGAACCGGCGGCCTGCGGACGGCCCCTTCCGAACGGAGCCGGGCTGAACCGGTCAGAGTTCGTTCTGCACGGCCTCTTCAAGGGATGCGAGGTCGACGTTCCGGTCCTGCGGGAACTCGAACGGAACCAGCCACCATTCCTCCTCGAATACGGCGGACTGGCCGGGTTTCAGCGTTTCCATCGGTCCGATGGGCTCGAGTTCGATCATGTTTCCGTCCGCGGGCATCCAGACCGACACGGTGAGCCCCGCGATTTCATTGTAGCCGCGCTCCGGGTAGGTCGCGTAGCTTTTCAGGAACATCAGGTTCTGGGGCATCAGGCAGGCGAGCCAGCCCTCGGCCGAATCCATGCCGGTTTTGGGATGCTTCGGCGGTCCGAGGATTTCCAGGTATCCGTCGCGTTCGCGCACGTTGGGATCGGACGGATTGAACAGAATGGAATCGTCCGGGCCGTACAGCACGTACTTTTTCGGGAACCGGCTGTATTCGCCGAGGGGCATGACGACGATGCCGCCGCCCGTCACCAGGGTTCTTCCCCAATGGCAGAGACGGGCCACGGCGGTCTTTGATTTGTTCATCATAGTCTGGCGGCAGGACAGCCGGGAAGAGTCTTCGTCCAGCTTGAAGTCGCGGATGATCTGAATGCCCGTGTCCGGATCCACGACGCTCATCATCCGGCCGGTCCGGGGCCCGGTGGCAGCGGACGACCATTCCCCGATCCACAGCGCGGGATGCGGGGGCATGAGTTTCTCCGGCCCGATGTCGAACCGGCCGCCCCTCGGGTGGTACGGCGGATCGCCTGTTTTCCAGGTCTTTCCGTTCTGCTCCGGATCCAGATAAATCACGTTCTGCCCGTTGAGGGCGTATTCCAGGACGCGGCCTCCCGACTGATGCCCGAGAACCACGCGCGCTTCGGCATTTTCGAGAACCAGACAGTCGGTGTAGCCCGCGGATTCGGTCCGGCGGGTGCCGGGAAATTCTGAAGCCATGATGCGTATAACTCCTATTTTGTATTGAATCGTTTCGTCCACGGGGTGCCTGAAGGCCGCCCGGGACAACGGTTAATGGTTCAATTCCCAGTCCGCTGAAGCGTTCTCCTTCTGATGCGCTTCACCCGCGGATTCCTTCCAGTATCCGGCCCAGGCGCTCCTCTGCTTCGAGGCACATGCGGCCGGAATGATAGGGACATTTCCATTCCGATATTTTGGGCTCGTCTCCGGCCGGATTCCCGTTCCGGTCCACCCTATAGACCCAGTCTCCGTAGGTGCGGTCGACCAGGTGCCGGTCGATGAAAATCCAGGCCAGGCGCGAAGCTTCGAGGTACCGGCCGTCGCCGGACAGCAGAAAGGCGTTGAGAAAACCCACGACAGCCTCGGCCTGCACCCAGAAGTGCTTGTCGAAATCGACGATGCCGGAGGGGTCCGCCTCGTACCAAAGGCTGCCGTCCAGGTCGCGGCCATGGTTGTATACCGCTTCGGCCATCCGAATCGCGATGGCGCGGATCTCTCCGGATAGAGCCGGGTCGTCCAGGGTGTCGGCGGCTTCGCACAGAAGCCAGCTCGCCTCGATGTCGTGACCGAATGAGATCAAACCGGAGCGGGGCTCCCAGGTTTCGTTGAAGAAACAGATCATCCGGTTCTTTTCGCGGTCGATGATCCGGTCCCTGAAATTGAGGATGAGCTGCCTCAGACGACCGGCCAGGAAGCCGTCCTTCCAGACCCGGTAGAGGTTGGCGTACGCCTCCATCAGATGGAGGTGGGTGTTCATGGATTTGGCCTCGTTGAGGTCCTTGGCGCTCAGCCGAAGGTCCGCGGCGAGTGTCCAGTCCCGCTCGTACGTCTCGAAATATCCGGTGTTCGCATGGTCATAACCGTGCCGCTCGACCAGGCCGAATGCCTCCCGTCCGCGTTCCAGGGCAGCTGCGTCACCGGTGGTCCGGACATATTCGGCCAGGGCGTAAATGAAAAAGGCCTGGCCGTATATTTTCTTCTTTGGATCGAAAGGCGAACCGTCCGGGTTCAGCATCCAGAATGCGCCGCCTTTGTCGGTATCCCAGAAACCGGTCATCAGCGCGTCGGCCGCTCGATCGGCCATGTCCAGGAAGGCGGGATCGGGGTGGACGCGGTGCGCGGCGGAGAAGGTCCACAGAATGCGCGCATTGACAATCAGTCCTCGCGGCGCCGCGTCGTCCGGCACAAGATCGTTCGAAACGCGGCCGCGGAAACCGTCCCGCACGGGATCCGGCGCGTGCCGCATCCAGAACGGCAGGATATTGCCGAGCAGTTCCCGGCGAACCGCGTCGCGCATGGCGGCCAGCGCCTCAGCGTCCATGCCGGGTTTCCGCCCTTTCTGCCGGCGTTTTCAGGCTGAGTCGGATGCCGAGCTTAAGTGATCGCGGTGTCGGAAGCGGATTGATTTCATCGACAGTCATTGCGTATATAGGATCATGAAAAACAGGGTTATTGAAGGAGGTGAAGCGGGACTTCCGGTTGCCGGAAATGGTGCTGTCGCAGGAATGGGGGTTAAAACAGTCCGGACAGGGTCCCGGGATTATGACCGGCGAATCCTGCAAAGCGAATAGAATTAAAGATATATTCTTATTTTCCATCCTTCAACAACAAATTATTGTCCCTATTGGGATTAACTTAGAGAATTCCCGTCACAAAAGCAACCCTTTTTGTATAATCCGGCGGCCCTTGATAGAAGCCTGGAGAATCGTGAAAGCAGTAAAATCGGGCCGATCAGGCTGATTTTATGCTGATTATTTAACATAACCTGAGAGAAGGGTGCAGCGAAGTTTCGAAATCGATTTCGTGAACGTAAATCCTTTGAAAACCCTGTTTTTCATGGGAACATTTCCCTTGACAACGTTTTGACGAATGGGTATATTTAACAGATTTTCCGACCGGACCATCTCATACCCCCTCCCAATCATTCCCGCAGGGGGATTTTTATTCTCAATAAGGAATCGGCCGTTCGTCATGATATTATCGAAGATCGACATCCTCGGATTCAAATCGTTTGCCCGCAAGACGGAACTGCGTTTCGACGGCCGCATCACCGCCGTGGTGGGACCGAACGGCTGTGGTAAAACCAATATCGTGGATGCTCTCCGTTGGGGGCTCGGCGAACAGCGCTATTCCGTACTCCGCGCCGACCGGATGGAGAACGTCATTTTCGGAGGCGCCCAGTCTTCCCGGCCGCTCGGTATGGCCGAGGTTTCTCTCACCTTCGACAATTCGGCGCACCTGCTCCCCATCGACTACAAGGAAGTGATCATCACCCGCCGGCTGTACCGGTCCGGCGAGAGTGAATACCTGCTGAACAAGTCCCAGGTCCGTCTCAAGGACGTGCATGACCTGATCATGGACACGGGTATCGGAACGGGCATGTACTCCGTGATCGAGCTCAAGATGGTCGAGGACATCATCAGCGAGAAGGCGGAGGACCGGCGTAAACTCATCGAGGAGGCCGCCGGAGTCACGAAATACAAGCACCGCCTCAAGGCGGCCATACGCAAGCTCGAAGCCACCCAGCAGGACCTGCTCCGGGTGAACGACATCATCGGCGAAATCGACCGGACGGTGCGATCGCTGGGCCGACAGGTGCAGAAGGCACGGCATTATCAGGTGCTCGAGGAGCGGCTGAAGGCGTTCGAGCTGGACCGCGGCGGATACCTGCTCCGCCAGTTCCGGAACCGGGAGGAGCCGCTTCGCGCGGCGATCGACGACTGCCAGCGCCGCAAGGAGGGCAGCACGACCGAAATATCCCGGGAGGAGGCGGATCTCGAGAGCGTGCGGCTCGAACTGACCGCGCGGGAGAAGGCGTTTGTCGCCGCGCAGGAAATTTTGACCGCCCTGACCGAAACCCTCCACCGCGGAGAGACGGATCTTCGCGTGGGCCGCGAGCGCATCGAAGGACTGAAGGACCGCATCACCCGGTACGGCCAGGAAGTGGAGAGCCTCGTCCAGCGACGCGAGGAGCAGAAAACCCACCTCGAAAGGGCCGCGGCCGAACGAGAGGCCCTGCAGGTCAGGATCACGAGCACCGGCCGCCTCTTCAACAACAAGAAAATGGAACTCGATGTGTTCCAGCAGGGCCTGAACCTCAAGCGGCTGGATCTCAACAAGAAGAAGCAGGAGATCATCGGCTGCCTGGAGGAAGTGAGCCGCCTCAACAATGAGGAGACTCAGCACCGGGCGCGCATGGACAACAACCGGGGACGGCTTGAGCGGCTGGACGAGGAGGATGCCGCCTTCCGGAACGACCAGTCCCGGGTTCACGAAAGCCACACGGTGGTTGAAACCGACTTCAGCGCCTTGTCCGATCAGCGCGGCCAGGTCCGGGCGGCGATGGAACGCGCTGCGGAGGAGATTGAACGCGGCCGCAAGTCGCTCGAGGCGGCCAAGGAGCAGTATTTCCGCGACCAGGGCGAACTCGACAATCTTCAGGGTCGGAAGAACTTCATTCAGCACATCATCGAGAGCCGGGAGGGCATGAGCGACGGGTCCAAGCGCCTGCTCGAGCAGAATCCCGAAGGCCTGGTGGGCGTCCTCGCGGACCTCATCGAAACGGCCCCGGAATACAGGCCCGCGGTGGAAATCGGTTTAGGTGAGGCGGCCCGTTACGTGGTGTTCAGTGATTTCGGCAGGGCGGTTTCAGCGCTTGAGCGGCTGAAGCGGGGCGGCGGCGGACGCGCGGCCCTGGTGTCCCTGGACCGTATTTCCAAAGCGCCCGCGCCCAGGCCCCATCCGGAACTTCCGGAAGGCGCATCAGCCATCGGCTGGGCGGATGAACTCGTGCGTTTCGATCCCGCGGTCCGAAGCCTGGCCCAGTTGCTCCTGTCCGACCTGCTCATCGTCCGGGACCTCGATTCCGCGAAACAGTCCATTGAAGCCATGGCCGGGCTGGGCATCCGCGCGGCCACGCTCGAGGGCGAGCTGGTCAGCGACTGGGGCGTGCTGGAGAACAATCCGACCACCACGCAGGACACGAGCCTCGTCGGCCGCAGGCAGCGTATTGCCGAGCTGGAGGAGCGGATCGCCGGCATCGTCCGGCAGAACGCCGAGGCGGAGAAGCGCATGGGGGAGATGGAATCGCGTATCGGCGAACTCCAGAAGGAGCGCGAACACGCCGAGCAGTCCGTCCGGGAGCTCGAGACGCGCATTCTCACTGTGGAAAAACAGCGCACCAAAACCCAGGTCGAAGGCGAAAAGGCCCAGGACGGATTACAGCGGAATTCGGAGGAGCGCGGCAAACTGCTGAAGGAGCTCGAGAAGGGACGCGATCTGCTCGAGGGCCTGCGGCCCCGCGTTCAGTCTCTGCTCGAGGACCGGGAGCGCAACGAGACGCTGGCGGCCCACATCCAGACCGAGGTGGAGCGGCTGGAGGGCGATGGCAAGAAAATGGAGGAGGAGGTCCACCGGCTCAACATCGCGGTGGTCCGGCACAACGGAGAGGCCCAGAATCTCGATTACGACATCGAGCGCTCGAAGAAACTGCTCGCCGAAATCGAGGCCACCATCACCCAGCGGGGCGTCGAGACCGCCCAGGCCGATGCCGACATCCGGCGGCTCACGGAAGAGACGGCCGGCATCGAACAGCGCCTGCTCGAACAGCTTCAGGAGAAGGAAGACAAGGAGGCCGAGAAGCGGCGGCGCGAGGAGGAATTCCAGGCGTTGAGGGAAGCCCTCGAAACCAAGGAAAAGGAAGTGCGGCAGGTCCGGCGCGACCGGGAGGAAGTGTCGGAGAAGATACACGGTCTGCAGATGGAAATTTCAGAGATCGAGCACCAGGTGCTGACGCTGCGGAACCATCTGTGGGAGAACTTCGGCGTCGAGCTTGAAAAGCTGTCGTGTCCCGATCCATTCGTGCTGGAAGAGGCCGAAAAGGGCATTGAGGACATGAAGCGGCGGATCAAGAACCTGGGTCCGGTGAACATCGCCGCGCTCCAGGAGTACGAGCAGCAGAAGGCTCGGCTCGATTTTCTGCTTCAACAGCGGGAGGACCTGCTCTCCGCGGAGGGGACGCTCAAGGAAACCATCACCAAGATCAATGAGACGGCGCGCCAGCGGTTCCAGGAGGTCTTCGACCAGGTCCGCGTCAATTTCAGGCAGACGTTCTCCCGTTTCTTCCAGGGCGGGGAGGCGGATCTGCGGATGGCGGAAGGCGAGGACGTACTCGATGCCCAGATCGAGATCCTGGCCCGGCCGGCTGGAAAACAACTGCGCGCGCTTGACCTGTTGTCCGGAGGCGAAAAGGCGCTGACCGCGATCTCCCTTCTGTTCGCCATGTATGAGGTCAAGCCCAGCCCCTTCTGCATCCTGGACGAAATCGACGCCCCGCTTGACGACGCCAATGTGGAAAGGTTCACCAGCGCGCTTGCGGAGTACGCGAAAAAAACCCAGTTCGTCATAGTCACGCACAACAAGCGGACCATGCGGTGCGCCCAGGCGATGTACGGAGTGACCATGGAGGAGGAGGGCGTGTCGAAACTCGTGTCCGTGAAATGGGAGGATGAGGAAATGCCCAGACCGGCCCAGGTTGCGGCCGCCTGAACCGCCTGCGTCCGGTTTTCCCGTCCGGAAAGCCCGTTATGGGGGTAAAAACCGGGAAAATGCAAATTAGGGCTTGACTTTTGGGCAAAAAACGTTATACTGTATAGGCTTTACAACGATCGCGGGGTGGAGCAGTTGGTAGCTCGTTGGGCTCATAACCCAAAGGTCGCAGGTTCGAATCCTGCCCCCGCTACGAAGAAAAAAGGATCAATCAGTCATTGATCCTTTTTTCGTTTATGTAAATACACGAAGCCTCCTATTGGTTTGGAAAATCCTTGGGAGGCTTCTCTTCTGAGCTTGCGGTCGGTCGTCATGATTGCAGCCCACGACTTCAGTCGTGGGCGAAGGATTGGGAATGTATTGAAACCGATTCATCGGTTTCAATAAATATTAACCGTCCCGCATCAGTATACTCGACAAGCCCAAGGGAATCAACGCATGAACCTTTCCATCCATGAAGAGGATTACCGGGCGCGGATCAACCGCGTCATGGATTACATCCAGATTCACCTCGACAGGCCCCTGCGGCTGAACGAACTCGCCGAAGTCGCGAACTTCTCCCCCTTCCACTTCCACCGCATCTTTCGGGCCATGGTGGGAGAGACCCTGAGCCGGTTCATCCAGCGGCTCCGGGTCGAGAAGGCGGCAGCTATACTGGTCGCGAATCCGAAAAAGTCCGTCACGGAAATAGCCCTGGATTGCGGTTTTTCCGGATCCGCGCCTTTCGCGAGGCTGTTCCGGGGATATTTCGGAATGAGCGCGAGCGCCTGGCGGGCTGGGGGATATCGCGGCCTTCGCAAGATCGGTCAAGCGAAAAGCAAGAACGGAAAAACGGATCGCAAGAACCGGAAAGATCGTTTCGTCTCAAGCGGGTATATTGGTTTCGACACGGCCGGCGCAGGCGCCCGCGGGCCGGACGATCCCATCCACCCGCAGAATAAAAGGAGACGAAACATGCTGAACGCGAAAAATGTGAAGGTCGAGGTTCGCGACATGCCCGTGATGACGTTGGCGTACGTGCGGCACATCGGGCCGTACAAGGGGAACTCCAAACTGTTCCAATCGCTGTGGTCGAAACTCATGACATGGGCCGGGCCGAGAGGTCTGATGGCTCAGCCGGACTTGAAGTGCCTCAGCGTGTACCACGACGATCCCGAAATTACGGACGAGGAGAACCTGAGGACCAGCGTCTGCATCACCGTTCCTCCGGACACCGCGGTCGGGGGGGAGATCGGAAAGATGAACATCCCCGCCGGCCGGTATGCTCTGGCGCATTTCGAGATTTCCCAGGACCAGTTCCAGCAGGCCTGGGATTTTGTGTGCGGCGACTGGCTGCCGAAGAGCGGTTATCAGCCCGCGGACGGACCGTGTTATGAGTGGTGCCACAATGACCCGTCCGAGCATCCGGAGCACAAGCACATCATCGACATCTGCGTGCCCGTGAAGCCGCTCTGAGACCGGGCTGTAGCGACGCGCACGCGTCCAACGAATCCAAAGTCCGATGTTGTCAAAAAGAAGCCTCCCGCGGATTTTCAAAACCCGCGGGAGGCTTTATGCGACCACAAGGAGCCGGCAGCCCACCATTGAAACCGTGGGCGGTGAATGTCAAAATGTTACGGTTTGTTCGTTCCCGGAATAGGAGACTGTCCTGTCAGCATTGGGCGTGATCCCGACGCCGGTTCCCCGTCTTTCTCCGACCAGTACGACATGAAACGTCCGGTTCTTGAGCATGCCCGGGAAATCTCCCTTCCTTCCCCCTATCGTCAACCTTCGGGCTTGATCGTCCCACTTCATGCGTATCGTGGAGCGGACTCCCTTTTCATAGTTGTAATTGTCGTTCTCATCCTCGTACAGGATGAAGTCTCCGTCCGCGCCCGGATAAATTCTCAGTTCGATGGGATCCGCGGATTCAGCAGCGTACTGGATGAAGGGCCCCATCGGCACTATGGATCCGGCTCTCACGAACAGCGGCATTTCGTCCGCAGGAACAGGAACCGGAAAGGTCTGTCCTCCGGAATATTTCTTGCCCGTCCAGAAATTATACCAGTCCGCATCCAATGGCAGGTAGACCGGACGAAAAGTGACGCCTGGCTGCGTGACCGGATTCACTAGAATGGACGGGCCGAACATGAATTGGTCGTCTATACTGAACACATGCGGGTCCTGTCCGAAATCCATGGCAAGGCCCCGCATCATCGTATATCCTTCGTCGGTCACCTTCCAGGCCGTCGAATAAATATAGGGCATCAGCCGGTACCTTAAATTGTCGAATTTCAGAAGTGCGTCATAGGCCCAGGTTCCCGGCTCGCCGAACCGCCATATCTCCCTCGGGAAATCCGTGCCATGGGCTCTGAATATCGGACAGAAAGCGCCGAACTGGAACCACCGGACGTACAATTCCTTGTAGGCATTGTCATTCGTACCCCCGTCGAAACGGCCGTTCCTGAACCAGCCGCCCGTACCGAGACCGCCCGCGCGGGCGGATTGGATGAAAAAGGCGCCGATATCCGTTGTCCAGTACGGTATGCCTGACATGCAGAAATTCAATCCCGCGGGTATCTGGTTCTTGAAAACGTCCCAGTCCGCAGTGATGTCGCCGGACCAGGTGATGGCCGCGTATTTCTGCTGACCCGTAAAAGCCGATCGCGTCAGATTGACGACGCGCTTGTCGCTTGTGACTTGCCGCTGATTTTCGTAAATCCCCTTCGCGTGCACCAGCGAATAAGCGTTCATGTAGCGGCTGCCTGATCCTATCGAGGGTTTCATTTTCGTCCGGAAAGCGTCGCAGTTGAGATCCCACCCGTCCAGCTCGGGTTCCGAGGCGTCGCACCACCAGGCGTCGACACCCTTCGAGAACAGGCCCTGCTCCGCCTGTTTCCAGTACAGCGTCCTGGCTTTTGGATTGAAGGCGTCGTAAAACGGATCCTGATTGTCTGGATACAAAAAGCCCGGATGCTTGATCATTTCTTTATAATCGGATGATCGATTCGACATCTTCGGCCATATGGAAATCATGAAATGCGTGTGATAATCGGAATGGAGGGTCCGGATCATGGATGTAGGATCGGGGAAGCGTTCCTTGTTGAAGCTTTTCTGGCCCCATTGTCCGTCGTCCCAGTACTGCCAGTCCAGCACGACCGCGTCCATCGGGATGCGGCGTTCACGGTATTCCCGGGCGATGTCCAGAATCTCCTGCTGTGACTGATACCGCTCCTTCGATTGAATATACCCGTAGGCCCATCTGGGGAACATCGGCGCGTCACCGGTCAGTTTCCGGTAATTCCGGATGACCGCATCCGGTTCAGGCCCGTAGATGAAGCAGTAGCTGATCGCGCCTCCTACTTCGGACCAGAGGAAAGAACCCGCGGACGTGTCGTTGAATTTGGTATAGGAACAATTGTCCCAGAGTATGCCGTATCCGTTCGTGGACAGCAGGAACGGAACCACGGCCCTCATGTTGTATTGGAACATTTCGACGTAATGACCCCGCCAGTTGTATATCCCCTCCTGGTGCTGGCCCAGGCCGTACAATGCCTCGCCCTCCAGCCATTGAAACGACTGCTGAATATGGTTGACTTTTTCTCCTGAGACAACCGCGGGGATGATCCGTCCGGATCCTTCCCGGAGAATGATTCCGTCGTTTGAATCGCGGATGGTGATTTCTCCGTTCCGGGAATCGACGAGGATCATGAGTTTTCCGGTGTTGAAACGGATTTCGGGGCCTTGTTCCTCGACGGTGATCCGGTTTCCGGATGGCTTGAAGCTGTCCGTGACGAGGCTTGTCGGAACCGGATCGGAATCCGAAGGGGTCCGGATAATCTGAATGATGTCGTCTGCCAGGGCTCGAATGATCAGTTTTTTCACGCCGGTTTCCGAAAAATTGACGGGCTGAACGGAAACGCCGTTCTCGATCCGGTCATGGGCTTTCCCGGGGATGGCGACAAGCCCAAGCACGGACAACACGAGAAGGACGGTTCCCAATTTGTTTTTCATGGTGAACTCCGGGGATTGCTTTTTTTCGGGCGGGAAAAAACGATCCCGGATTCCGGCGAAGACGGTTCGGTCCCGGTTTCGCGGGATGCGGTCATCCGCAGGCTGCATTCGCCGTGATCATGGGATATTGCGTGTACGCGGATACGGTATTCATTATCAAAACAAGAAAGGTCCACCGCTTTGTGCGGGGCCGGAGATTCCGGTGCGAATCAAAACCCGATGAAAAGCGGATCGGAAATCCAGGGCAGGCGCCTCGGGACGCGTGCGGGGAAGGATCCTGTCCTCCTGAAACCGCAACTGGGGATGAAACTCGAGCGCAATCCGGACCGTTTCATGAATCCCCAAAAGAAATGAGCGGTTCGGCGGGTGTTCTCACGCGGCGTTAAGGATCGATGGCCACTTTCCGCCCGCGCGGGTTTCAAGCCGGGTTGAAACCCGCATATATTTCAACTCCAGACAAGACAGCGTTAATTTCCGGTTTGAAGCGGTAGCTGGCATGAAATGGAAAAGGCATCGATGTGGAGTCGGGATTTCGCATACAGGCCCAATCGGGCGGAAACTCCCCCGATCAGAGGCGTGGACAGCAAGGCCGCAAAATGATCTTCGGCATGAGGCTCCCTGAGCGACATCAGCGTCAATCCCAGGCGTTTCAGGGGATATGCGCTGATTCCATAACGATAGGAGACTTCATCCAGGCCTCGAATTCGGTCATGGGCTGCTGCCTGCGCCAGAAGACGGAATCCCGCATCGACGAAACGGAGCATGAAACCCGCGATATACTCGCGTTTGATGCGGAATTCCCGATGCTGATTGTCGTCGACATTGCGGACAAGACCGGCAATTCTCACGACGGACAGGGGATTACAAACAAATCCCGCATCGAGCGTAAACAGGCGGGGGTAACGGCTCGGGAAACGAATTTCCGTCAAATTCTGGCTCGTGCCCAGCGAAAACAGCCTGCCGCCCACGGACAAGCCGATTCGATAGATATAGCAGGGCAGGGTGTCGTTTCCGGAGCGCATGTCGTAGTTCTGAAAACCGAATCCGAGATTGCCGATGCTGAAGCCGAATTCTTTGTCGCCAGAGCCCATCTCGTCGCCGATGAATGCGTAAGACAGCCACAGCCCGTCATCGCGGGCTGAAGTCGCGAGCGCCGCCGGGTTGATAAGCGTTGCCGTGCCTCCCCAGACTTCCGAGATGAACCATTGATTCGAACTGCTGGAGAGGCACGGGGTAATTTCAGCGGCCCGTCCCGGGCCGAAAGAGAGACACAGGCAGGCCAGCAGTATTCGGTTGGACATCGCTTAGAAGAATTTTGTGGTGAGACGCAGACAGAGGCCGGAATAATCCGTTTCGCCCAGAATAAAATGCATGGTGTAGCACAATCCGAGACGCAATTCGGGTTTCAGCGTATAGTCGATTCCGGCGTTCAGCCCGAAGCCAAAAAGAAAATCGGAGGAACGCAGCTCGGAATTAAGGCTGGGATAGGAAGGATACTCCTTTTTCAGGCTGGTGTAAACCAGGTTCATTTCAAGGTTGGGCTGGATGAAAAATTCATAAGGCGAGCCGTCGGAGGAATAAAAGTGAAAGGGCGCGCCCACGCCGAACGAAGAGACGATGGCTGTCCCCGTGGCGTTGATGGATCCGGGAATCGCCTGATCCAGAACCGCATCTTTTTTCAAAGAGAAAATCGCCAGATCCAGAAAACACTCGGTATATAGGCTAAAAGATGAAAATGTTTTAACGTGAAACCGGCTTTGATACGCGAAAACCCCTCCCAGACCATAATCATTTCCAAATCGGGTTGAATACCCCAACGCGAGAATGTCCTGCCTTTGGGTTGAAGGCGCTTTGATTTCGCCGCCGGTCTCGGACGGCCGGGAAAATGATTGTTTTGTTTCGGGAAGAAATTCGCGCTGTCGGTCTTCCATTTCGAAATACTGGATGCTCCGCAGGTTCGGCTTCGGAATCGTCAATCGGCCCATTTCGCTGTCCACGGTCAGTGAACCGCGGTCTTCATGATGGAGAAAGCCCTGGATTGTTGCGCCCGAAACGAGTTGAACGAGCACTTTTTCGCCGCGCTCAGCGAACTGAGAGTTGATATATTCGATCAAACGGACATCGGATTTGGCAATTGAGAGGCGTCCCAGTTCGGTCCGGATCAGGATCGAACCGAGACTCTTGGCGATGAGTTGGCCGTTAATGACGCTCTCATTGTTCAGGTGGACAATGACCAGGTCATTCAGCATATCCATCGCATCCGGCGATTGTTCGCCGGTGGAAGATATCGACGGAGTGTCGGAATAAACGAGCTGTCGAATCTGGTTTTTCCAAATTTTGATCTGGCCGATCTCGTTGTCGACAACGATGTATTCAGCGGTTTCTTCCTTGACCTGCCCGCAGATTTCGTTTCCGTTTTTCAAGGCGACTTTGACGTCGATCGACCAGAGAGAAACCGGAATCAACAACAGGAGAAAGAATAAAGTAATGCGTAGACTGGAATGACAATTGTGGTTATGCATATTCCGCCTCTCCCCTGTTCGGAATGAAGGCTGTATTACTGGACAAAAAAGGACCAGACTTCGCTTCGGGAATTTAATTCAACGGTCGTGTCCGCGCCCGGGGCGATGGGTTCCGGGTTCTTGCTGTAGGCGCCCACCCACCAGTAATAAATTCGATTGGATGCGAGGTTTCTGTTATTGAATTCGACGGTTCCGGTTTTGGTAAATGACGAGCT
This sequence comes from uncultured bacterium, assembly GCA_963736115.1. Lineage (GTDB taxonomy): Bacteria > Zhuqueibacterota > QNDG01 > QNDG01 > DTFT01 > JAFGAX01. The sequence goes on along the minus strand of CAVTNR010000009.1, from coordinate 111,918 downwards.
CCAGATCACGTTCGAAAGCGGCGCAAGGGCCACAAAAACCCGGTATCCGGCCGCACTGTCAACGGGGGACCACGAGAAGCTGAAAGGAGGCGAAACCACTACCCGATTCGCAGGCCCGTTCTGCTCCACGGTTTCAAGAATGCGGTCATTCCCCGGCAGACTCGGAATGCTTTCCAAACCGCCGCGGTCGACGCAGACAATTCGGTAATAATAGCGTGTTCCGGGGCTGACTCGCCGGTCGTAGTAGATACTGACAAGCGAGGTGTCCAGGAAAGTCGAGTTGTCTGCCGGGAACTCATCCGAATTGCCGCGATAAATTTTAAACTTGAAAAGATCGCTGATCCCGGGGGGAATCCAGCTGACCACGCATTCCGTTATTTTCAGATTCGGGTAGTTGTGTCCGTTGACAACGATGTTTTCGGGGCTTGGCGGAGACGAAATATTGATGGGTCTAATGTCGATCACGTTGGTCGGTTTGCTTTCGTTCCCCGCGAAATCGACCGCCGTCAGATAGTAGTAATAAGTTGAATCATACGACAGGAAGCGGTCTGCATATTCATTTTCCGAGATGGAAGCGACCATGCGGAAAAGGGCTGCGGCATGAACAGCTCGATAAAGACGGAACTGGTCAAAATCAGGCTCGACGTTTTTTGCCCATCGAAAACGCGCCTCGCCATCCCCTCCGCCCAGAAGCGAGAAATTTGCGGGCGTTTCGGGAGGCTGGATGTCTTCAGGGGCGACAATTTTACTGCAAGCGAGGAAAACCATCATGATTGCAGCCGGAACAACAGGATGGAATTTCATCATGCACTTCCCGCTGAATTTTTTCCCGGTCACCAATATAAAACTCTATGATTAATATAAGATATCGTAAAAACATCAAAGAAACAAGATGTTTTTTATCTGCTTGCCTGAGTTTCTATTCGGGTTCGCGCTGCAAGCCGAATGAGTCGGGTGATTTACCCGGAAATGGACGACAGTATCAAGCACTCCACTTTCTCAACGTTTTTACCCGGGCCCTGGAATTGGCTTGAAGCCGGGTTTGTTCAATCTGATCTCGCGCGCATGACCCGGCTTCGCCGGACCAAGCAATTCGATTTTTTTTGAAGGCCCGCTGCATGTCTTCAAAAATTCATAAATATTAATAGCTTGATCCCGCAAAGCGGGCGGCGGGGAGTTTCAATGCCATTTTTACGGCCGCGGCCGGACCGGGTGGATACAATCCGACAAACAATTTAGCAATCCGAAAATTCACGCGCAAGGCGGCTGAACATGTTAAGTTAAGTAGCCCTCGACTCGGAGGCCGGATGCGGGATCCTTCATTCCATTTCTTGACTGTTTGCCGGGTTCGTCCTATCTTTCAGGAACGGAATCGCGGGAGCATCATGGACAGGAAGAAAACGAGCACTATCAAGCGGAAAACAGCTAAGACTGTTGGCGTCCGCAGGAAGCGGAGGACATTCACAGTCTATGTTCTCCGCTCCGCCGAAAGCCGAATGTACATCGGGTATTCGCAGGATGTGGAAAAGCGTATCCGTCAGCACAATGCAGCCGGGAACCGGGGGTGGACGAAGCGGTTTTCCGGATGGAAAGAGATTTACCGGGAGGAATTCCGGACGCGTAAGCAGGCGATGCGTCGGGAGAAGGAGCTGAAACGGATCAGGGGGACGAAGAAGTATAAAATGTTGATCGGGATCGGATAGGTAAGTTATCGTAGGGGCGAGGCGGCGCTTCGCCGCTACGAATCAGAGATGCCTGTTATAGATACGGCCCGTTCGTCCTTCGACAGGCTCAGGACGAACGGGCCGTAAGAATTTCTCCGGTTACAGGGATCGTATCTATTCTTTACATGCCGCGTAGATATTCTCGAACAACGGCTCGATCTTCTCCGCGGGTATGGCTGAGAAGGCGACGCGGATCAGGCGGCCCAGGGCGATGACGCCCGTGTCGTACTTCGCGAGCAGGGTCTGGCGCACGGCTTCGGCGGACAGCCCCTCCCGCAGTTCCACGCACATGAAATACCCGGAATTGAACGGAAGCGGCGTGAACGCGTCAGCGTACCGTTTCCCGTTCGCCGCCAGAACGGCCTTGACCCGCTGGTACCGATTCTTCAGGATCTCAAACTTTTCCTTCTTCACCGCGTCGTAATCCGGCGAAGAAAATCCGTCGAACACGAGGGTCTGCGACAGGTGCGAGGCGTTGGAGATGTTCCCCCGCAAGGCGCCAGCGGTCTTGTCCTCCAGCGCCGCGCAGGTTTCGGCCGTGATCCCCTTCGAGCCGTATGTCAGGAAACCCACCCGGAAACCCCACACGTAATCCTCCTTGGTCGCCCCGTCGATCTTGACCGCGAGCAGGTTCTCGTGGGCGTCCGCCAGCCGCGCGAAAATGGATTCTTTGGCCACGCCGGGTTCGTATACCAGGCCGAAATAAGCGTCATCCGCGAGTACGAGCACTCGGTTCCCGGCTTCCGCTTCGGCCGTCAGCAGACGGACCATGCGTTCCTGCTCCGCCTCGGTGGGGGTATAACCCGTTGGATTGTTGGGGAAGGTAAGCAGGACGATTTTCTTGGGGCCGAGGGCCTTCAGGCCCTTTTCGAACGCGTCCAGGTCGAGGCCCTGCCCTTTGAATGTGTTGAAGAAGGAGAGATTCGCGCCGTACGCCAGATCGAAGAGCAGTTCGTAATTCTCCCAGTACTTGTCCGGGAGCAGGATGGCGTCTCCGGGGTCCACGAACAGGTAGCCGGCCATGCTGAGCCCGTGGGTGAGCGCATGGGAGACGACCGGCAGGCTGACCGTTCCTTTCAGGGACGGATTCTTCGCCAGAATCATTTCCCGCCATTTCTTTCGAAGTTCCGGTTTGCCGTAGCTGGAGGCATAGGTGAAGGACTGTTTCGGATCGACCCGCAGGCGGTCGGCGATCGCGTGGAACCGCATGGGCGAGCCGTCGTCCTCAACGGCGATGCCGATCGTGGCGTCGATGGCTTTGCCGCGAGCGTCCGCGGACTGCTTCACGATTCCGAGATGGGGAAAATAGACGGCCTTTCCCTTCGCGGAGAGAAGGTCGTAAACGGCCGGGTTATCATTGCGGATCCGGTTGTTGAGCGATTCCGCCTGCGGATTCAACGATTTCATGAGACGATTCTCCTGAACGGACTGAAAAAGCTTGCGACCCGGTGGCCCGCCCGGCCTGCATCCGGCAGGACCGCGCCGCGGGTCCTATAAGAGTAGGAAGACCTGCCCGAGACAGGCGGCTGTGATGAGCAGGAATCCCGGGAGCATCGCGCGGCGGAACTCCGGCGATCCGGAAAACCAGCAAACGCCCATCTTGAAGAGGGTGTTCGCGAATGCGGCCAGGGCCACGGCGACCGCGGCCGACGAGGCGGTCAGCCCGGCGGCCGTCTGCTGCATGCGCGCGGTCGAGAGAACGATCGCGTCCACGTCCAGAAGCCCGGACAGGACGGATGTCGCGTAAAGTCCGGAATTTCCGAAACGGAACTGGGCGACGCGCATCACCAGCAGGACCGCGGCATAAACGGCCCCGAATTTCAGGGACATCCCCAGTTCGAAGGGATTGTGGAACGCCACGCCGCGGCCGGATGCGTTTTTGCATGGCTGTCGCCACAGCAGGCTGGAAACGAGCAGTCCCGCGGCGGTGCAAGCGGCCAGAAACGGCCAGCATTGTCCCAGCAGGCCCGGGTTGACGACCGCCAGCACCGCGCCGATCCGGACGAACATGACGGCCCAGGCCAAAAGCACGCCGGATGCGAACAGGCGGGAAAGGGCGGGGCTCGTCCGACTCCGGCCGGAGAAACTGAAGGTCACCGCGGTACTGGACGCGAGTCCGCCGACCAGGCCGGTGAGGGCGATACCCCGATCCGCGCGTTTCCATTTGACAAGCGCATAGCCCACAAAACCGATTGCGGATATGAGCACCACGAAAAGCCAGATCCGGTACGGATTCAGCGCGTCGAACGGGTAGCTCCCGACGGGCCGGTCCGGAAGAACGGGGAGAACGACGACCGACACGAGCGCGAATTTCAGGACGGCAAACAGATCCTCCCGCGTGAGGAGACGCGCGAATCGGTGCATCTCGCCTTTGAACGAGAGCAGAGCCGTCGTTGAAACGCCGACCGCGGACACCAGCGTCAGACTGCCGTGCGCGGCCAGCGCGCCGAGCAGGAGGGTGAGCATCGCGGCGACCCGCGTGGTCAATCCCGGTCTGCCGGAAGATGTTTCACGGAAGTACCCGATCGCGATCATAAGGCCCAGAATGGCGGTCACGGCGGCGAACACGGCGGGCGACCCCTCCGCGTTTGACAGCAGGGCGGACGCGAAACCCGAAACCGCGCACAGGGCGAAGGTCCGGACACCGAGAGCGAGCTCTTGGCGGGGCTTGGCCAGCGCGACCTGACGCTGGAGGCCGATCAGGAGACCGACGCCCAGGGCGACGGCGAAACGGCCGAGCAGGTCGAGGTCGGTCACGACCGCTGGTCCATGGGCGTGAACGGGATGCCGAGTTCGGCCGTGTATTTCGAGGTCGGCCGGATGAGCCGGTTGTCGGCGTACTGCTCCATGATGTGGGCGACCCAGCCGGCGGTTCGGGCCGCGGCGAACACGGCAGTGAAGAAGTCGGCCGGAATGCCCATGGCGTGCTGGACCGTGGCGGAATAGAAGTCGACGTTGGGGTAAATCCCCTTCTGCTCGCGGACCAGTGTCTCGACCTTGTGGGATATGTCGTAGAGCTCCTTGAATCCGCGCATTTCGCACAGCATCTCAGAGTACTTGCGCAGGTGCCGGGCGCGCGGGTCCTCGGTCCGGTAGACCCGGTGGCCGAATCCCATGATTTTCCGCCGGTTATCCAGCATGCCGGCGATGTAATCCTGGACCATGTCGACCTTGCCGATCTGGAGGATCATTTCCATGACCTTCTGATTGGCGCCGCCGTGCAAGGGGCCCTTCAGCGCGCCGATGGCGCCGGCCAGGGCGGCGTGCATGTCGGAGAGGGTGCTGGCGATCACTCGGCCCGCGAAAGTCGAGGCGTTGAGCCCGTGGTCGGTGTGGAGCACCATGATCAGATCCATGACTGTGTGCTCGATCTCCTCGGGCGGCGCGCCTCTCAGCATGTACAGGAAGTTGTCCGAAATGCCGAGCTGGGGATCCGCGGAGATGAGCGGAAGCCCTTTCCGGATGCGGTGCAGATCGGCGATCAGAGTCGGAACCTGCGCCACGAGCCGTTTGGCTTTTCGGAGGTTCGCTTCCGGGCCGTTGATGCCGGAGTCGGGATCGAACACGCCGAGCATGGCGACCGCGGTCTGGAGCACCTGCATGGGATGGGCGTTGGGCGGCATGAGCTTGAGGAGGTCGACCACCTGGCTCGGGAGCCGCATCTCGGATGCCAGCTCCCGCCGCAGGGTCTCCCATTCGGTCCGGTTCGGAAACCGGCCGTTCCAGAGAAGGAAGATCACCTCTTCGAACGTGACCTTTTCGGCGATGTCATGGATGTCGTATCCCCAGTAGTACAGCTTTCCGTGGGTGCCGTCCACCCATGAGATGTTGGTTTCCGCGGCGATGACGCCTTCGAGACCCCTCACAAAGGTTTTGTCTTCTGCGGGTTTGCCGTTGGCCATTCTGTCAGCTCCTCTGATACGGGTTGATTTGCGTTTGCGTTGCGGATTCCGAAAGCTCGGACCGACAACCGGCTCCGGTCACTTCGTCGGACCGGATCCGAGCAGCAGACGGATGAATTCCGATCCCTCCAGGATGCCGAGGCTTCCGGACCGGACGCTCTCCTCGTCGTATCGCGTCACTGCGTCCGGCTGAACGCGGGGGTCCCAGATCGCGACGGGCACCGGATCGCGCACGTGCGAACCGAGCGTGACCGGAGTCGGGTGGTCGGGGAGCACGGCGATGACGGCTTCCATGCCGCTCCTGGACAGGCCGTCCAGAATGCGGCGGAGACAGCGGCGGTCCAGGTCCTCGATACAGCGGATCTTCAACTCCACGTTCCGGTCATGACCGGCCTCGTCCGCGGCTTCGACGTGCACATACACGAAGTCGCGGTCCCGGAGGGCGCGAAGGCAGGTTTCCGCCTTGCCCTCGTAGTTGGTGTCGTACAGCCCCGTCGCGCCCGCGACGGAAACGACCTCCATTCCCGCGGTCACGGCGATGCCCTTGATCAGATCCACGGCGGAAATGACCACGGCCTTGGTGCCGTGCAGGGACTCGAAGGAACGCATCGCCGGTTTTTTGCCGGCCGACCAGGGCCACAGCCGGTTGGCCGTCGGTTTTCCGCCCGCCGCGCGGGCGCGGTTGACGGGGTGATCGGCCAGAAGACGCTCCGATTCGGCGATCATCCGGTTCAGCGTAGCGGCCGTGGATTCCGCGTCCGGATGCAGGGCGCGGACCAGCCGATCGGCCGCGGGTTCGCCGATGTGGTCGTGCGGCTCGGTGCAGGCGATACGGGTGTCGCCGCCGGCAAGAATGCCGATGTGGCGGTAGCTCAGGCCCTGGTGCAGGCGTATTCCCAGCGCGGCCACGGGTTCGGTCAGATCGCGGATGAGGGTGCCCGCCTCCTCGTTCGAGATGTGGCCGGAGGAATGACTTGCGATCAGGCCGTTCGCGACGTGGATGAGGTTGACCCTGAACACCAGGTCGTTACCGTCAAACGGAAGGCCGATGCTCGCGGCTTCGAGCACGCCGCGTCCGCTGAAATCCGTGTCCGGATCGTATCCGAGCACGGCGAGGTTCGCCACGGCCGAGCCCGTGGGCTGTCCTTCTCGGATCGTGCGGAACAGACCCGTGCGTCCCTTCGCGGCCACTTCGTCCATGGCGGGCGTGCGGGCCGCCATGAGCGGCGTGCGGCCGCCGAGCGACGGGACTGGGTAATCCGCCATGCCGTCTCCGAGCAGGATCACGGTCTTCATGCGGCGTACCTTTCCAAGAGGAAGGCCCGGAACGCCCCATCATCCGCGGGCATGTCCAGCCAGGATTCGCTTCCCGCATCGAGACCGGCGAGACTGGGCGGGATCTCGGGCTCGAACCCGAGCAGACGCCCGATCTCCTCCGGGAATTTCGCGGGATGGGCCGTTTCCACGGGGAGACACAGCTCACGGCCGCCGGTCTTCCGGAGTTCCAGGTACCGCCTCAGCCCGACCCAGCCCACGGCGCCGTGCGGTTCCAGCAGGATGCGACTGTCTCGCCAGGTGTCGCGGATGGCGTCGCGCGTTTCCGAGTCGCTCACGCTGACCGCGAACAGGTCGCGCCGCATCGCGGCCATGTCTGGCGGACGGATGACCGCGCCCGTCTCGTCCATGCGGCCGCCATAGAGGGAAACGACGCGCGCCAGGTTGCTCGGGTGTCCCACGTTCATGGCGTTCGAAATGCAGACCCGGGACGGGTCGATTTTACGGTAAACGCCGGTCGCCAGGTATTGCGGCACTTCGTCGTTTGAATTGGTGGCCACGACCACGCGCGAAATCGGAACTCCCATGCGGCGGGCGAGCAGGGCGCCCATCATGTCTCCGAAATTGCCGGAGGGGACGGAGACGACCATCGGCTCCGGGTGATCGGCGATGCGGCTGTAGGCGTACGCGTAATACACGGACTGCGGCAGCAGGCGTCCGATGTTGATCGAATTCGCCGAGGTCAGGTCGATCGAACGCAGATCCGGATCCGCGAATGTTTTTTTCACCAGGGCCTGGCAGTGGTCGAACTTCCCGTCCACTGCGATCGCGGTCACGTTGCCCGACAGCGTGGTCATCTGGCGGCGCTGTCGGTCGCTCACTTCGCCGGGAGGAAACAGCACAATGACATCGATGCCGGGGATTCCGTGGAAAGCGCGCGCGACCGCGCCGCCCGTGTCTCCGCTGGTGGCGGTCAGCACAACGAGGCGCTTCGCGCCCGCGCCTCGGAACTCGGACATCAGACGGGCCATCATGGCGGCTGCGAAATCCTTGAATGAGGCGGTCGGACCCCGGTCGAGCCTAAGGATGAAAAGCCGGTCTCCCGCGGATTCGACTGGCACGTCGAAATCGTACGCGTCGCGGCACAGCGCGGAAAGCCGTTCCGTGGCAATGTGCCCGGACAGATAACGGGACAGGATGCTCTCCGCGATTTCCGGGTAGGACATGGATTTCATCGCGCGGATTTCATCCGGCTCCAGAAGGGGGATGGTTTCCGGCATGTAGAGACCGCGGTCCGGCGCCTGACCGCGGAACAGGGCGGTTATAAAGTCCACCTTGGGAGAATTTTCATTTGTGCTGATGTAGTTCATGTCCATTTCCGGATAAACCTTAATTTAAACAAATTTTTATTTAATTGAAAGAATTTTATAGGGGAATATATCGATTTGAACAAATTTTTTATTCTTTGAATAAAACTCTCAAGATATTGTTTAATAAAGCATTGAGATTTCACCGCAAATCCAATTTTATAAAAAAACTCGGGATCGAGCTGATTTGTGGATCAGCCGAAAAATCGATTTACATGAACAGGGGGACGAAGTAAATCAAATATATAAGGATGGGAGCTGAAGTCAAAGCGATTTCGGATGAATTTACCTCTACATCCGAATTAAAATTAAGCGATCCGTCCGGCGGAACAATCGGACGGACCGCAGGCGGTTTAACCAGGTCAGAAAAGTTTTCCGAAAAGATGTCCCGAAAAAATCTGCTCAAGAAGGACCAGCAGGCCCAGCACTGAAACGTAGATCGCGAACGGCCGCAGACGGCCGGTGGTGATGATCCGGATCATCCACTTGACGGCCAGCCAGCCGAACACGGCCGCGGCGATGAATCCTGCAATGAGGGGAACCGTGGGGACACCGAGTGTTCCGGTTTCACGCACCATGCGTACGGCCGCGGGCGCATCCAGAACCGCGGCGCCGAGAATGGCGGGTATGGAGAGAAGGAAGGAGAACTTGGCCGCGAATTTCCGGTCGAGCCCGCGCCAGAGCGCGCCCGCGATCGTGAATCCGGACCGGGATACGGCCGGGAGTATGGCCAGGGCCTGGGCCGATCCGATCAGAAGAGCATCTCCGGCCGTAGTCTCCCGCACGCCCTTGTCCCGTGTTTTCAGGGAATCAGCGAGCCAGAGAATGATTCCAGTGAAGATAAATTCAAAACCAAGAGATTTTCCGGAGCGGAACAGGTACTCGATGGTGTCCTTCAGGCCGAGGCCGAATGCGACAGCCGGGATCGTGCCCAATACCAGAAGCCAGGTCATGCGGCCGAGCGGGTTTTTCAGGATCGAGACCACATCTTTCCAGTAAACCGCGAGAACCGCGGCCAATGTGGCGAGATGGACGATGATGTCAAATGTAAGGACGTTCGATTCCAGCCCGAGCAGACGCTGGAAGAGGACCAGATGGCCGGAACTGCTGACCGGAAGGAATTCAGTCAAACCCTGAACCGTGCCGAGGAGAAGCGCCTGCCATAGGGACATGTTTTCAATCCTTTGGTCTGAGACTTCGTCAGAAGCGAAAACCGGACGGAAGAAACAATTCCATGCGTGTCAAAGCATCGGGGAAATGCCTGCCGCATGCATCCGGGGTCGCGATACCCCGCAGACGCGTCGGCCATCCCGTTTTTTCAAACAATGGATTCCCGTCCGCTGGCGCGGATGAAAAAGACACTTGCGCGGGAATGACATCCATTCAAGCGCTGAGTATGTTTTCGCGATTCGAGAAACACCCGGCACCTGCCGGGGGTTCCAAAAGCCGCGGGTTAACGGATCTCCGCGTGATAGTCCTGCAGGGACTTGACGGAGGTCTGCACCTCGCGGCGCGCGGCGATGCCCTTGGCCGCGGCCAGGGCCGCGGTGGTCGTGGTGATGTAGGGAATCTTGTACTTGATGGCCGCCTTGCGGATGTAGGAGTCGTCGACTTCCGACAGTTTGCCCTTGGGCGTGTTGATGATGAGCTGGATCTCGCCGTTCTTGACCGCGTCCACGATGTGGGGGCGGCCTTCCTTGACCTTGTTGATGCGGGTCGACTCGACGCCGTGCCGCACCAGAAACTGCCGCGTGCCTTCGGTGGTGAGAATGCGGAACCCCATGTCCTGGAAGCGCTTGGCGGATTCCAGAACGCCGCCCTTGTCGCGGTCCGCGACCGTGATGAGAACCGTGCCTTCGAGCGGGAGCGTGAGCTTGGTTGCCTCCTGTGACTTGTAGAAGGCAAGGCCGAAATTGTCGGCCAGGCCGAGCACCTCGCCGGTGGAGCGCATCTCCGGGCCGAGCACCGGGTCGACCTCCGGGAACATGTTGAAGGGGAACACCGCCTCCTTCACGCCGAAGTGCCGGAACGATACGCGCTTCAGCTTGAGATCGGCCAGCTTCTTGCCCAGCATGATCCGGGTGGCGATCTTGGCCATCGGGATGTTGCACACCTTGGACACCAGCGGCACGGTGCGGGAGGCGCGGGGGTTGGCCTCGAGAATATACACGGTGCCGTTCGCGATCGCGTACTGGATGTTGATCAGACCCACCACGCCGAGCTCCAGCGCGATGCGGCGCGTGTATTCCTCGATGGTCTCCACGTGCTTGTGGGGAAGGCCCACGGGCGGGATCACGCAGGCCGAATCGCCGGAGTGGATGCCCGCGTACTCGATATGCTCCATCACGGCAGGCACAAAGGCTTCCCTGCCGTCGCACAGGGCATCGGCTTCGGCCTCGATCGCGTTCTCGAGGAATTTGTCGATGAGGATGGGCCGTTCGGGCGAGACGTCCACGGCCGCGGCGACATAGCGCCGGAGCATGGCCTCGTCGAGCACGATCTGCATGGCGCGGCCGCCCAGCACGTACGAGGGCCGGACCATGAGGGGGTACCCGATGCGCTCGGCGATGGACAGCGCCTCCTCCAGGTGCTCGCCATGCCGGAGTCCGGCTGGGGAATCCCGAGCTTCTGCATCACCTTCCGGAAGCGGTCCCGGTCCTCGGCGAGGTCGATGGTGTCGGGCGAGGTGCCCAGTATCTTCACGCCCGCCTTCTCGAGTTCGGCGGCGATGTTCAGGGGGGTCTGGCCGCCGAACTGTACGATGGCGCCCTCCGGCTTCTCCTTCTCCCAGATGGCCAGCACGTCCTCCACGGTCAGCGGCTCGAAGTACAGCTTGTCAGACGTGTCGTAGTCGGTGGAAACGGTCTCCGGGTTGCAGTTCACCATGATGGATTCGAGCCCGGCGTCGCGTATGGCGAACGCGGCGTGCACGCAGCAGTAGTCGAATTCGATGCCCTGGCCGATGCGGTTGGGACCGCCGCCGAGCACCATGATCTTTCTGCGGTTGCTCACCTGAACCGCGTCCGGAGCGTTGTAGGTCGAATAGTAATACGCGGCATTCTCCACGCCGCTCACCCGGACCGGCTCCCAGGCGTGCTTCACGCCCAGCGCGATGCGGCGTTCGCGGATGTCCTGCTCGGGGACGCCGAGCAGGACGGCCAGGTACTTGTCCGCGAACCCGTCCTTCTTGGCCCGGATCAGGAGGTCGTCCGGCAGGCGGCCGCCCTTGTGCGTGAGAATCTCCTCCTCCAGGTCCACCAGCTCCTTCATCTGCCGGATGAACCAGGCCTTGATGTAGGTTCTGGCCGAGAGCTCGGCGACGTCCGCGCCCTTGCGCAGCGCTTCGTACATCAGGAACTGGCGTTCGCTGGTGGGCACGGCCAGGAGCTTCATCAGCTCGTCCAGCGGCTTCTCGTTGAAGTCCTTGGCGAATCCGAGCCCGTACCGGCCGATTTCCAGCGAGCGGATGGCCTTCTGCAGGGCCTCCTTGTAGTTCTTGCCGATGCTCATCACCTCGCCGACCGCGCGCATCTGGGTGCCGAGCCTGTCCTCGATGCCTTCGAACTTCTCGAAGGCCCAGCGGGCGAACTTCACCACCACGTAATCGCCGGAGGGGGTGTATTTGTCCAGGGTGCCGTCGCGCCAGTACGGGATCTCGTCCAGGGTCAGGCCGCCGGCGAGCAGGGACGAGACGCAGGCGATCGGGAAACCGGTGGCCTTGGAGGCCAGGGCCGACGAGCGCGACGTGCGCGGGTTGATCTCGATGACCACCACCCGGCCGGTTTTCGGGTCGTGCGCGAACTGGACGTTGGTGCCGCCGATGACCTCGATGGCCTCGACGATGTCGTAGGAGTATTTCTGGAGCTTCTTCTGCAAGCTCGGGGTCGATGGTCAGCATCGGCGCGGTGCAGAACGAGTCGCCGGTGTGCACGCCCATGGCGTCGACGTTCTCGATGAAGCAGACCGTGATCATCTGGTTCTTGGCGTCGCGCACCACCTCCAGTTCCAGTTCCTCCCAGCCCAGCACCGATTCCTCGACCAGGACCTGGTGCACCATGCTCGCGGCCAGGCCCCGGCGCGGCGATGGTCCGGAGCTCCTCGACGTTGTAGACCAGGCCGCCGCCCGTGCCGCCCATGGTGTAGGCCGGCCGGATCACCACCGGATATCCGAGCTTTTCGGCGACTTTCTCCGCGTCCTCGAGTGTGTTCACGGCTTCGCTTTCGCGGCATGTCGATGCCGAGCGTGGTCATGGTCTGCTTGAAAGCGGTGCGGTCTTCGCCGCGTTCGATGGCGTCGATGTTCACGCCGATGACCTTCACGCCGTATTTTTCCAGAATGCCGCTTTTCGCGAGCTGGGAGGAGAGATTCAGGCCGGTCTGGCCGCCCAGATTGGGCAGCAGGGCATCCGGTTTCTCTTTGGCGATGATCTGTTCGAGGTAGTCGACGTTCAGGGGTTCGATATAGGTGGCGTCCGCCATGCCGGGATCGGTCATGATGGTGGCCGGATTGGAATTGACCAGCACGATTTCATACCCCAGTTTCCGCAGGGCCTTGCAGGCCTGGGTGCCGGAATAATCGAATTCGCAGGCCTGGCCGATGACGATGGGGCCGGATCCGATGATGAGCACTTTGTGGATATCGTCGCGTTTAGGCATGGAACAATTCCCCTCACGAATGAATGAATCTGATCGCTCGCGCAATCCCCGCCGCTTGCGGCGGGGTAAGCGAGCGAATATAATATATTTTCTTCACTACATATAGAAGCTTCACCGCGGCTGGCCGCGGGGAAGCTTCTATATGCGGTTTTCAGCGGAAAAAGTTAATCAAATAATCAAAGGAAAGCAAGAAAGATAATAGGTAAAACATTCAATGAGAGGAATATTTTACTCTTGATAGTTGCGACGCACCTGAAAAGTGCATTGCCAACAAACTTCCTGAATCTGTCAGCGAGCGCATTCTCCAGCGCAGCAGGGCGGTGGGGAACTCCAAATCCGCGGTCCGCGGTCGATTTTTCGTTCCGGGCGGCTACCGCACCGCTCCGAAAGCCACGAGCAGAAAACCCGATCCGTTCACCAGTCCGTGTATGATGATGTCCGGCCAGGTGCTCCGGGTTCTGGATACGATCCAGGGTGTCAGGAACAGGATGGGAAGCAGGATGAAAACGAGGGAGAATCCGAAGGAGAAATGGAAAAGGGTCCAGCAGATGCCGTGCAGAATCCATGCCCGGTTCCCGTATGCGGCCTGCTGGCGGGGGAACATGAATCCCCTCCAGTAGAGTCCCTCTCCGATGATATTGAAAAAGAACATTGGAACCCAGGCCGCGACCAGCCAGGTTTCGCCGGGTCCGAGCGGTTCGACGCGGAGAAACGCGGGAGATGCCGAAAATCCGGGAATCCAGCGTTGTCCGGCCTGCATGAACAGCCAGGTCATGATGCCGACAGCCGCAGTTCCCGCGAGGCTCCAGGCCAGAGTGGCAGCCGACGGTCTCGTCAGGCGGAGACGTCTGATCCGGTCCGGCTGTCCGCCGGCCCGGATTTCCCGGCGGATCAGGATGAAGGATGCCGCGAAAAGAGGGAGGAAAACCAATAAGCCGCCGCACAGGTACCAGCAGAGCAGAGGCCGCCAGCCGGTCCAGGCTCTGAGCGCGGGGATGGCCAGGCGCACGGCGATGAAAAGAAGGAGCGCCGGGATCAGGGTGAACAGGAGGGATTCAAGGATGCGCATGGGTTTCATGACAGTGCCCGGAGTCGGAATTCGATGGTAGATGGTTGGCCGAGGCTTCACAGCGGCAGTTGGATGTTGAACCGCACGGCAATGAGCCTGAGAATCAGGGCAACAAGCACGCAGACGGTCATTGCGACTTCAGCCCCGGTACCGGCGGTTTCGCAGGCCCAGTAGGCTATGGCGGCGAAAAGCGAGCAGGTGGCGTAGAGCTGGCCGCGTTTGAAAATGATCGGGACTTCGTTGCACACGATGTCCCGTATAACGCCGCCGAATGTCGCGGTGATAACGCCCATGAGCACCGCGATGAAAGGAGGGACTGATTCCCCGAAGGCGACGGCCGTCCCGACCGCAGTGAAAAAACCGAGGCCGAAGGCGTCGGGCAGGAGCACGGCCTGGTCGGTCAGCGGGTTCTTCTTGTACCGCCGGATCAGGGCCGCGGCCACGGAAGCGGCCAGTATCCACAGGGCGTACTCCGGGCTCTGCACCCAGAACAGCGGATGGCGGTCGAGCAGAACGTCCCGGAGCGTGCCGCCGCCGAGCGCGGTGACAAAGGCCACCGCGTAAATGCCGACCAGGTCCATGCCCTTGCGTTCGGCCTCGATGCCGCCGGCCATGGCGAAAAATGCGACACCGAGCAGTTCGATGATGTGGAGCATACGTGCTTGACCTCATGGTGCCGTAGGGGCGAGACGGCGCCTCGCCCCTACGGCACAGTGATGCGACCCGGGAGTCTTGAAAACGGATCAATCGGGTGGTTGAATGATGGATTCAGGACCCCGGGGGCCTGGGTGAGCCGCCTCACCCCTGTAATGGGATTGCGGTTCAAATTATCCTCAGGCGTCCGGTCCGGAGGAATCCTTCAGTTCAGCGTGATCGGCACGACCGTCCAGACCTGGCGGTCGGCCGCACGGTCCGTCACCTTGAGCGAGAGCTCGTAATGGCCGGGCGGCGCGCTGCGCACGTCCATGCCGATGTAGTCCTGCACATTCCGGTTTTTACCCGTCCGTTTGTTCTCGATGGAGATGCGGTGGCTTCCGCCGCCGCTGAAAAGCCCTCCGATGCGCTGGAACACGGTTTTCCCCTCGCCGGTCCGGCGAAGGGAGAGTTGTACCGTGTAGTCCGCGGACCCCTTGGAGTCCAGTCCCAGGTTGTAGATTTCATAGTACAGGTACAAGGGCTCGGAAATCCTCGCCCGTCCGGTGGGATTGGGGCTGATCCTGAGTTGGGAACGGTCCCGGCCGGCTGATTCGGTCTTCGGTTCGATGGCATATGCGGGCAGGAGCGCGCCGAGGGCGAGATCGTTCCGGGCTGAGTCGTCCGCCGGGAGGGCGTATTTCCAGCCGTTCAGGATTTCCGTGCCCTCCACGCGGGCATGGAAGGCGAGCAGGTGCCGGCGGAGCGGCAATTCGAACTCGAAATGATCCACCAGCGCGCCGTTCCGAAGGCGCGCGTCCGTCGTGTCCTTCAGCGTCAGACGGTGGCTGTCCTTCCAGACGGACTTCAGCCTGGGGTCGAAGATTTCAATGCCGGTTTCGATGCGGACGGTGTCGTGGGCTCCGATCTGGCGCATCAGCTCCGGTATGGGGATGCCGTAGGCCCAGTTGAAGTAATCCCGCGATGGGCCGGACCGGTACCGGTACAGGCCCGGGATAACCGAAAGGATTTTCATCCGGGTCGACCAGGACTGTCGGTCGGTGCGGAATGCCGTTTCCACCGTTTTCGCGGATTCGTCGGACAGGCGGTTCTGCATGGAATACCGGTTCAGGTCCGGCCCGCTCGACGCTTCGTGGTACCGGATGTCCCAGTCCACGAGGTTTTCGAGCATGCTCGGATCATTCAGATCGCGTACCAGGCTCCAGACGCCCGGGGTGTTCGACATGAAATGAAAAACCATCTGCGGGCTGTCGTCCCTGGCCTTGTACAGCCAGGACATGTTGGTCGCGACCTGTTCGCCCTGCACCGCGGCCTGGTCGTCTGGTTCGCCGAACCGGATGTAGATGAGCCCCATATCGTCGAACTTTTCGCTCTCATGAATCCAGCCCGGAAATTTGAGATACTGATGCATCTGGTCGATGGATGTCTTGAATCCGTCGATCCGGTAGTATTTCTCCGCGTGAACCATGCGGCGGAAATGTTCCGTCAGCCGGAGATTGTAGGGAGAGGAAGGCGCAGGATTCCGGCGGAACCAGAAGGCGCGGAGCAGTTCCGGAAGGATCGTATAGGGGACGGGCCCCTTGAGGACGTCGTATTCCTTTTCGTTCACGATGAGCATCATCTCCTGCTTCAGAAACTCGGCTTCCAGGTCGCAGGAAATGGAACGGACCGCTTCCCAGTAAGCGTCGTTCGCGCGCTGGGGTTCTCCCCGCTCGGCGAACAGCCGCGCGCGCGACAGGTGAACGGGCTGAAGCGGAAGGCTGTCCGGACGCGCGAGCAGGGAGACATACATGGAATCAGCCAGGGGCAGTTTGGCTGTCCTTCTGTAGAGCTCGCCCAGAAAATAGCGGTCATGGGATGTCGTCCGGGCCTTCAGCCAGGTTTCGGCGGAATCCGCGAGCTGCTTTTCCAGCAGCCAGTGGGTGAGCGCGGTGTCGTACACGCGGAAGATGCCCAAACGGCCGCTGAAGCTTTTGGGATGCACGGCCAGCTGGCGGTGCGCCAGGAGAATGGCGTCCGCGTGATGCCCGCGGTCCATCTCCAGAAGGGCGATCTGGTACAAAACGTCCCGGAATCCTGAATCCGCCTGCATGATGCTTCGGAAATGCTTTTCCGCGCTTCTCCATTCCAGATGGCGCTGGAGCAGGACCACGCGGCGGCCGATCTCCCGTTTGCATACGGCCAGGCCGTAATGTCCGTCCAGGTCGTTTGGCGCACGGTCGAGAATTTTGTCCCACCATTCGGCCGCGTTGCCCCAGCGATAGCGCATCTGGTCCGCCTCCGCCATTCCGGCCATGGCGTCCCGATCCGATTGGCGGATTTTCAGAACCGCTTCGAACGCGGTTTGCGCATCATCGGGCTTCCGGTCATTCAGAAACCGCCGGCCGGCGGCCACGAGGCTGTCCGGATTCATCGTTTTTTTTGGCGCGGCCGAGGCCGCGGCCGCGACTGCGAGCACCAGGACGGCCATGAGCCTTTTCAATCGGATTGGACGCTTCATGAACGGTTCTCCTATCTATCAATCGCCCTCGAACCGGTACGATCGCCTGAACCAGCAGGCGACCGGCCGGCCGTTGATTTCAACGGGCAGGTAACGGCTCTCCCGTGCCGCACGTACGGCCGAAGCTTCGAGCGCCGGATTACCGGTTTCGTTTCGAGCCACGCGCACGCTGTCGACATGACCCCGGTCGTCCACCCGCACTTCCAGTTCGATCAGTCCCCGGGCCTTCTGCTTCCGCTCACGCTCCGGGTATTCCGGAAACACCTCCCACACCGGCACCGGCTGAACGTCGATGCCGATGCCCGGACCGCTCCCGAATCCTGATCCGGTGCCGGAGCCGGATCCGATTCCGAATCCCATTCCCCCTCCCGTTCCGTCTCCCCCGTCTCCGGCCGCCGGGACCGACCGGCTGGTGTCCGGCGGCGGCTCTTTCACCGGGACCGCGTTCGCGTATGACTGGAGCGATGAGAGATCCGGCGGGCCGGTCGAGGAACCGTAGCCCCCGCCGTCCGCATTGACCAGGGGAATGAGATCCAGATACGGCAGAACGGTGACCGGCGACAGCCGGGCCCGCGGACGGGTGTCGCTCCATTCCCTGGGGAGCAGGACCGCGGACAGGGACATAACAGCAGCGGATATGACGAAAGCAATGGTCACGTGAACACGAAAATCGTCCGCGCTCCCCGCGCCTCGGGGGGCGGAGAAGGGGTTGGGGGGATTTTTCAGGATCTGAATCATGGGGCGATGAAAGACGTTTGAATGTTCCGGAATGACAGCACGTTCCATTTCAGGTGATATTTCGGAACCGGATTCCCGGCCCGGAGGCCCTTCGGGAGCGAATCAAGCGGGCGCGGCTCAGGGCGACGGCGGAAACGTTTGAACGTTTTAACGTGCTAGCGTTCTAACGTTTTTCACACCCACCCCCTCAGCTTGCAGGCTTCAGCCACGCGCGCAACCGCGACCGTGGTCGCGGCGAGCCTGGGGTGAACGCCTTTTTCAGCCATGGCCTCCTGCACTGCGTGATAGGCCCGCGTCAGCTGGCGGTCGAGCCGGGCGTGAACCGTGGCTTCGTCCCAGAAAAAGGAATAGGCGTCCTGCACCATTTCGAAATAGGACACGGTCACACCGCCCGCGCTGGCGAGGATGTCCGGGATCACATGAGTCCCGGCCCGGTGCAGAATCCGGTCCGCTTCGGGCGTCGTGGGCCCGTTCGCCAGCTCGCACACGATCTTCGCGCGGATCCGGCCCGCGTTTTCGGACGTGATCGCGTTTTCCATGGCCGCGGGGTAGAGGATGTCCGCCTCGGTTTCCAGCACGGCTTCGCGGGGCACGGCCTTGCCCGGATATCCGGCCAGGGACCCGGTCTTCAATTTGTGCTGGACCAGTTCCCGGACGTCGAACCCGTCCGGATCGATCAGGCCGCCGCGCGAGTCGCAGACCGCGATGCATTTTCCGCCGCCCAGAAGCTCCTCGTGCAGAAGCGCGGCCCGCTGGCCCGCGTTTCCGAACCCCTGCACCGCGAATGTGCCGCACGGGTCGACGTTCAGCGCCCGGCAGGCCTCGCGCACCGTGATCACGCCTCCCCGAGCCGTGGCGTCCCGCCGGCCTTCGGTTCCGCCGATCTGCTTGGGCTTGTCCGTGAGAATACCCGGCGCGTGACGGCCGGTCAGGGTCTCGTACTCGTCCATCATCCAGGCCATGATCTGGGGATTGGTGTACATGTCGGGCGCCGGGACGTCCCGGTCGGGGCCGATGAGCGGGGCCGCGGCGCGCACGTAGGCGCGCGACAGCCGCTCGAGTTCGCCCTCGGACATGCGTTTCGTGTCGCAGACCACGCCGCCCTTTCCGCCGCCGAGCGGCAGGTCGGCCACGGCGGTCTTGCACGTCATCCAGCAGGCCAGCGCCCGGATCGTGTCGACGGTCTCGTCCGGATGGAACCGGATGCCGCCCTTCGCGGGGCCTCTCGCCGTGTTGTACTGGATCCGGTATCCGTGGAACACGCGGGTTCCACCGCCATCCATTTTCACGGGCACCGTGAACTTGAACTCGCGCTGGGGCCAGAGCAGGAGTTCCCGCGTCGGCTCGTCCAGGTTCAGCAGATGCGCGGCCTCCAGCACCTGCTTTTGCGCGACTTCGAAGGGATTGAAGGATTCCATGGCCTAACTCCTCTCTTCGGGAGGGGAAGGCGGGGTTTCGGAAAGCCGGTCCTCGAACGTGTCGAGGATGATCCGGTACCAGCACCCCTTGCACATGATGGCGCGATCCACGCTCAGCAGCACCTGCTCCCAGGGGCTGAGGGGCCTTCCGCAATGCGGGCACGTGTCGGGACTTTTTTCACGTTCCTGCACGCCGGTCCTCCGGTTTCAGGATGATGCCGCGATTCTGGTGGCCGCTCATCATCACCACCACGGGCTTTTCGAAGCGCAGGTGGCGAACGCACCGCGACTCGTCCGCGGCCGGCTGGGCGAGCAGCCAGTCCCAGTCGATGAAATTTTCCCCATCCTCCTCCGGAACCGTGTAATAGCCGACCAGAAAGGAGTTGAGGTTCTGGAAGAAATGCGAGCCCTGGGACGGCATCACGGAAAAGTCGCGGAATCCAGCCTCGACGATGGCGCGCGCCCCGGAGATCATGTCCCAGGTCACCGGGATGCCCAGCCAGGGATCCATACTTCCCCAGCGGCCGACGCCCACCAGCACGTATTTCCGGTTCTCTCCGGTCAGGCGGGCGTTGAACCGGGCGATCTCGGCGGCCGTCTCCTGGCTTTTCGCCCGCTCGAACTTGTCCCGGTGCACGAGCACGATGTCGTACAGGTCGCGGAGGATGCCGTTTCCCAGGACCCGGCAGGACCGGCAGATCTGGTTCTCCCGCGGGAATTCCTCGAGGTTCAGGACTTCGAGCTCCCGGTTGAGCACCATGGGCCGCATCTGCAGGAGGCTGAACTCCTTCGGCCGGCCCGGCGGCACGGCCAGGTTGACGGCGAATTCGATCTCGACCGGAGTGCCCATGCTCCAGCCGCCCATGTCGAGCAGAAGCTCGAGGATGTCCGTCAACGGAAAGACCCGGCTTTTCAGGATCGGCGCGAAGGAGACCACGCGCAGGCCGGGGCGGCCGATCCCGTCGGTCAGGGCGTCGTTGTCGGCCGACCAGGTCGAGGCGACCCAGTTCAGACTGCCGTCCGTTTCGGCATCCGACAGGGGATAGGGCTTCACGAAATAATCCTTCATCTCGCTGTCCGGCGTATCCCGCGCTTCGAGGTCCAGCGCGAAGAATTCGGTCTGCGCGCTTCTCATCGCCGACTTGTTGAGCAGGTTCCCTTCGGTCTGCTCGGGATACTTGGGGCAGAAGCGGACCGCCGCGCCGCCCTCCACCACGGTTTTACCGAGACCCAGGGCCACGGCCGCGATGCCGTCCGAATATTTCTGCGGCCCCATCGGATAGAAATTGTACGACCGCGCGACTCCGGAGAAGGTGGGGTAGAACCGGCTGTTCAGGCGGGATCCCGTCATCTTCTGCACAATGACGGCCATTTTCTCGTCCTCGAAACGGAACGAGGTGGCGCGGATGTAGTCCTTGGCCGAACGGAAGAACATGGACGCGTACACCCGCACAATGGCCTTGACGAGCTCGGCGAGCCGGCGGGCGGGATCGGGGTCCGTGTTGGGCAGCATGAAGGTCTTGTACACGCCGGCGAACGGGTGGTTGTGCGAATCCTCCAGAACCGACGAGGAGCGCACGGCCAGGGGCGCATTGATCAAAGAGACGAAGGCGGCCAGACTGTTCATGATTTCCGCCGGGAAAACACGCGCGGCCAGGAAGCGGGCGAGGATTTCCGCGTCGTCCGTCTCCTCGACCGCGAAGTCGCGGAGTCGGTTGTCGTCGAGAAACTGATCGAAGATGTCCGTCCCGATCAGGAGCGCGGGCGGGATGTAGATTTTGACGCCCTCGAAGCGGTTTTGCACGTTGTAGTTGTTGATCAGGATATTGACAAAGCTCAGGCCGCGGGCCTTGCCGCCCAGAGCGCCGCCCCCGACCTTGGACAGGCTGGAATAGGGGTCGAACGAGTCGCTCTCGAACGCGGTGATGATGCCGCGCTGTCGGAGCTTACGGTACTCGCGCAGGGACGCGATCAGGGCGTCCCGGGCCACGGACACCGAGGGATAGTCGCTGATCTTGCGGGGCCGGAGCTTGTGCGCGAGCCAGAATTCGGTGCGGGCCTTGAGCCAGTGGGAGAAATGGTTCCGCTCGGAGTGGTATACGATACTGCTTTCGGGAACGGTCTGCAGGACCTGCTCGAGCGAGAGCAGGTCCTGCGCGCGGCCGGCCTCGCGGCCGTCCGGCGTGCGGAACACGAAATCGCCGAAGCTGAGTTGTTCGATGAGGAAACGGCGGAGTCCCTCGATCAAGGTCGGGGAATTCTTCCGCAGAAAGGAGGCGCCGACCGCGTTCGCCTTCCGCTCGGAGTTGGGCAGGCTCGAATGGAGAAGCACCGGGATGTCCGCATTCTCGCGCTTCAGGGCCCGGGTGAAATCGATGCCCGCCTCGGGATCGGGCTTGCCCCCGCGCGGGAAGTCGATGTCGGAGATGACGCCGAGGATGTTGTCCTTGTACTTGGAAAAGACGGTCCAGGCGTCCTCGTAATTCTTGCAGAACAGGATTTTGGGACGCGCGCGCTGGCGCAGCTGCCGGTGCGACAGGTTGATGCCCTCGGAAATGAGCCGGCGCGACTGGTTCATGATCTCAATGTACAGGTGCGGCAGCAGGGAGGAATAGTAGCGGACATCGTTCTCGATGATCAGGATGGACTGGACGCCCACGAGATGGGTGTCGTGGTCCACGTTCAGCCGGTCCTCGAGGCTCTTGATGATGGCGATGAGGAGCTGAAAATCGCCCTGCCAGATGAAAATGTCGTCGAACGCGTCTGCTTCGCGGTAGAGGAGGAGGTCGGACAGCTCGCGGTTGTCGAAGGCGATGAGCACCACGGGCACGCGGATGCCGGCTTCGCGCAGGGTTTTCGCGAAAATCGCGGGCCGCATGTCCTCGATGTGCAGGGTGGTGAGAACGAGGTCGAACCGCTTCTCTTCCTGGAGCAGGGAGACGGCCTCCTTGCCGTTGCCCACACGGGTGAGCTCCGGGGAATGACTGAGATTGAGGCCCTGGTACTTGCTGCGGAGCAGTTCGTAGAGCCGGCCGTCCTCCTCGAAAACGAAGAGGTCGTAAAGGCTCGACACGAGTAGAATGTCGCGGATGCGCATCCGCATGAGGTTCTGGAAGCCCTGGAATCGGGTGCCATAGCCGTGCTCGACCCACAGGGGGTCGGCATGGGGAAGGGATTTGTTGAAACTCTGGGGCATGAAGGCGGCGCCTCGCAGGCCGGATTACGTGTCAGATGATTGTATTACCGCATCTTAGCGTACTAAATTTTTCGGTCAAATGCCAGGGGAAAATGATGAAAACAATGACGATGGACGATTGCCGAAGCAGGGGAAAACCTCCCGCAGGCTGTTCGAGCCTGCGGGAGGTTGAGTGGCGAAAGGCTTTTTATTGTACGGTCATGGAGTTGATTGAAAAAGGTACCGCTGAACGGCCTGCCGGACTTTCACGTCCGTCAACTCGAAATCCTCGGGTACGCGGTTCCGCAGATTGATGAGCCTCTGCATGATATCGAAGGAGGCTTCCGTCGCCACACGGTACGTCCGTCCGGGGATGATTTCCCCCGCTTTCGGTTCGGGGTAGAACCGCATCCCGGATCCCTGTCCCGTGAAACCCGCGCCATAGTCGAGCAGTTCGGATCCCTTCAGGCTGAACACCGCGATCGGCGTGTTCTGGTCCAGCACCGTGATGTCGAACCAGCGGGTGACGCCGGGCGTGAACAATTCGAAGAGAGGCGGCGCGGTCATGGCCGCCAGCGAAAAATCCGCGCCCACGGCTCTGCGTTCGGCCTCGGACACGGTCCGGACCAGGTTACCGTACAGGCAGTCGGCCTGCGACAGAAGGGAGGCTTTTTCCGGTTCCGTGTTCCATTCCCACCGGCTCGTGAAACTGCGGGTCTGGACGATTCTGGGCGGGTCGTCCTGAACGACCAGCAGGTCCGGCCCGGAATAGGACTGGTCCTGCAGTCTCAGCAGGAAATGACTGGGACGGTAATCCTCGGGCCTTTCCGCGGACACCCAGTCGATGAGACGGTGCGGCGCCAGGGGATTGTGATGGTAAACGCCCATGACGGCTTTACCGGCCGGTATCCGCTTTCCGTCCGAGCAGGTGATCCATCCGTCGAAACGGACCGGGAGGCGGTCCGCCATTTTCGCCACCAGCCGGTTCTGGTCCTGTCTGCCGATGAGCACCAGATGGCAGGCCGCGAGGTCCGATGCGGTGACCGCGGTGTCGGGCTTGGTTTTCAGCCGGGCGTACAGGTTGTGATGGCTGGGCACGCCGTCCTTGATATCGCCCCCGTCCGCGGCCCAGAGCGGATGCGGACTCTTCGACGCGGCCTCGGCCGCGAGCGCCATGGCCCTGCGGGCCTCATCGGTTCCGGCCGTGCCGTACACGATCAGGAGCGGTTCGCCGGCATAGAGATTGTGAACGCCTCCGCCTGTGCGGAGCGCGAATGCGGGACGCCGCGCCCAGACAGGCGAGACCGACCAGACGCCCTTTTCACGGTTGATGAACAGGGAATCCGGAAGGGGCGCGGCAGCCGTGACAAACACGGCTCCGTTGACCGATACGGCCAGATCCTTCGTTTGGTCGAACGGAGAATCCGGAATGCGGATGCCGAAGGTCCGTATGTTTTCCGTCCGGAGGTACAGCCGGTTGTCCGGGCCGGCGGACGCCTGGAACCGGGCCGGCAGGGGATCGTCCCCCCATTCCGAGATGCGGAGCCAGAAGGCGCCGCAGGATTTGCGGTCCAGAGCCGTGAAGTCGATCCTGCGGACGTCGCGGGACTTCGGCCGGACCTGGCTCTTCGACCACTCCGCCGCGCGCGCGTTCCCTTCCGTGTAATTCCACGCCGCGTGCTGAAGGCCGTCGGTCTCGTCGATGACGGCTCGGCCGCCGGCATCGGCGAGTCTTCGCAGGGGCGCGCGGGATCCGAGCACGGGTACGGTGGGGTCGTCCTGGCTGTGCGTGGAATACAGGGGCACGGTGAGCGCGTTGCGGAACGGCAGGTCGGTGCCGTATCCGCATACGGGCCGGCCGGAAGCCCAGCGGTCCGGATAGCGCACGGACAGCTTGAACGTACCGCCGCCGCCCATGCTCGCGCCGGTCAGGTGGATGCGGTCGTCGTCGATGCGCCAGTGCTGCCGGACGTAATCGACCGCGTCGAGCACGTCCGCTTCGGACAGATCGGTGTATCCGCCCCCGCGGGCACGGCCGAGAACGTCGAGCTCGAAGAAATCAGGATGGCTCGCCATGCCGCCGGAGTATTCCAGGTGGTTTCCGCCGTATCCGTGCAACACCACGACCAGCGGATACGTCCGGTTTTTATCGTAGCCGGCCGGTATTGCGATCTTGAATGGCTGACCCGAATCGTCGGCCGGTGAGCCGTACGCCCATTCCCGCACGCCGGAAAACGTGTCGATCGCGGAAGGATTGTCCCGGATCGTCCGCATCCAGACCGCCAGACGGTGGGCTGCGAGAAGCGCCCTTTCGGAAACATCACCTTCGGTTTTCCGGTACCAGGAAATCCGGTATTGAAGGTACCGGATCCATCCACGGTAGGCGGCCTTGTCCGCCTCCTGAATGAGGGCCTCTGATTTCAGGTTCAGGCTGTCCATGAGTGCGGCCGGTTCGCCGCTGAAGAACGGTTCTTCGGTCTCGAATCGTCTGCCGTCCAAATCAGTCAATGAGGCGGCCGCTCGATAGAATCCGGCCGGCAATACGGTTTTCAGCGGGACATCCAGCGGCTGGTCCGCGGAACCGACCGGTTTCCCTTCATCTCCGAATATCTCGATGCGTCCGCGGATCCCGGTCCGGTCCGGGTCCGGCGGGCCGAGCCTGAGGCACAGGGCCGGTTCCGTTGTCTCCACGGAGATTTGGAGCGAAGGCCGGAGCTCGACATCATCCATGAAAAAGGCGTTCATGCCCCAGGCTGTTTTGATTACGATACGGAAGGTCGAGGGATCCGCGTCCTGCGGAACAGCGAAGAGACCGGAAAACGCTTTCCAGTCCTTTTCATTGCAGTCCGACCGTCCGATGGGAATGGATTCGTTCTTCCCGGCCCTGCCGGCGTTTAAAAACAGGTCCGCCTGGCCCCAGCCGAGTTCCGCGTTGCGGAACCATGCGCTGAACGCATACGCGAATCCCGGCTTTACCATCGCGGACACGTCGATGGCTACGCCCGCGCCCTCTTTCAGGGGAGAAAAGAGCAGGGATTTCCTGCCGGTGTGAAACGCCTTTCCGGACACTTCAAACCGGCTCGACTCGAAATCCGATACGAACGGAATGGACGTTTTTTCGAAACCGGGGTTTTCGATCAGGTTCAGATCCACGGAAAAGACCGGCGGCACGGCCAGAAAGCCGAGCGCAACCAGGGGAAGGATCCGGAGCAGGCGTTTCATTTCGGGATTCTCCTTCATTCAAGGGATGCGGAGGGAAGGCACATCATTATATACGGCCGGTTCAGGAGAGAGGTTACAGCCGCGGGCCGGGTCGGACTTCCCTTCAGGACAACCGGTCTTCCGGTTCTTCTGTGGGAATGGACCCGGGCCGGGTTTCCGCCTCCAGCTTTTCCAGATAGGCCAGCGCCTCTTCCATGGTTTCTCCGCACATCTCGGTCATCGGCCGCAGGCGGACGCATACCGGCGGCCGGTCCGGAGAACCGAACAGACGGCAGAGGTTGTCTTTCGTCAGCTGGATACAGCGGACCCCGGCCGGCTTGCCGTGCGGCATGCCGGGTATGGGGGAGGAGATGGAGAGGCCGATACAGCAGGCCCCGCATCCCGGGCGGCAGTGCATGGCCGTTCCTCCGGGTTTTCGGCATTGTCGGGGCGATGCGCCGCATCGCCCCTACGGAAACAGGGATGTTTGAACGTATCTAAAGATTTTTAGGAAATCAAAGGATTTTTTGTCAAACAATGGTTGGGGGGATGTTTCACCGTCGCAGGGGCGACGCGATGCGTCGCCCCTGCGGAAACAGGAATGTGTTAATTTACAAAAATATTTTTCTGTGTCTTCAGCTTTCCTCCACCACCAGCGAGTTGAAAATCTCCAGCGCCTTCTCGTTGTCGTCCGATGAGAAAACCGCCGTGATCCGCTCCCCGGCCATGGAGCTCGTCCCGTAGATGTGATCCAGATTGATGCCGTGCGGCTTCAGCCGAGACGTGACCGAGGCCAGCGTGCCCGGCCGGTTCCACAGTCTGAGCAGGATCACTTCCTGTTCCTCGATGTGGAATCCGCGGCCTTCAAGCGCCCGGCCGGCTTTTCCGTTGTCGCTCGTGATCAGGTGCAGAATCGCCTGTCCACCGCAGGAGTAGGCGCAGAAATTCTCGATATTGACGCCGTCCGCGGCGATCAGGCCGGTGATCTCGGAGAGCGTGCCCGGCCGGTTCTCCGTCGTGATTTTCAGCTGTTTTTCTCTCGTCACTTTTTCCATCGGAAGGTCTCCTTGAGCAAAAAACCTCCCGGAGGCTCGGAGCCTCCGGGAGGTTTCGATTCCACGGACAGAAGAAAGGTTACACGATCCCCTGGTCGAGCATGGCGTTCGCGACCTTGAGGAATCCGCCGATGTTCGCGCCGTTGACGTAATTGCCCGGCGTGCCGAACCGCTCAGCCGTTTCCACGCAGGTCTTGTGGATGTTCTTCATGATCTGCTGCAGCCGGCTGTCCACTTCCTCGCGGGGCCAGGGCAGGCGCATGCTGTTCTGCGACATCTCGAGACCCGACACGGCCACGCCGCCGGCATTGGCCGCCTTGCCGGGCGCGTACAGAATTTTCTTGTCCAGGAAAACGGTGACGCCCTCCGCGACCGTGGGCATGTTCGCGCCTTCGCTGACCACATAAACGCCGTTCTTCACCAGGTTCTCGGCGTCTTTCCGGCTGACCTCGTTCTGCGTGGCGCTCGGGAACGCGCACTGGGCCTTGTGGTTCCACAGCGGGTTGAAGTCCTGCTTGGGATCGATGGGCGTGAACACCGCGCTCTTGTACTTGTCCGCGTATTCCTTGATCCTGCCGCGGCGGACGTTCTTCAGGTCCATGACGAACTTCAGCTTCTCCGCGTCGATTCCCGCCTCGTCATAGATATACCCGTTGGAGTCGGACAGAGTCACGGGTTTGGCCCCGAACTGGAGCAGTTTTTCGACGGTGTACTGGGCCACGTTGCCCGACCCGGAGACCAGGCAGGCCTTGCCCTTCAGCGTTTCGGAACGCGTCGCGAGCATCTCGGATGCCATGTAGACGGCGCCGTATCCGGTGGCTTCGGGACGGATCAGGGAGCCGCCCCAGCTGAGACTTTTTCCGGTGAGCACGCCGGTGAATTCATTCACGAGCTTTTTATACTGTCCGTAGAGATACCCGATTTCCCGGCCGCCCACGCCGATGTCCCCGGCGGGCACGTCCGTGTCCGGTCCGATGTGACGGTACAGCTCGTTCATGAAGTTCTGGCAGAACCGCATGACTTCCCTGTCGCTCTTGCCCTTCGGGTCGAAATCCGATCCGCCCTTGGCGCCGCCCATGGGCAGGGACGTGAGGCTGTTCTTGAACACCTGCTCGAATGCGAGGAATTTCAGGATGCCGAGCGTCACCGACGGATGGAAGCGAAGGCCGCCCTTGTACGGGCCTATGGCGCTGTTCATCTGGATGCGGAATCCCCGGTTGATCCGGACCTCGCCACGGTCGTCCGTCCATGCGACGCGGAACATAATGAGGCGCTCCGGCTCGATGATGCGTTCGAAAATTTTCGCGGCGCGGTATTCGGGATGACGCTCGTAAACCAGATCAACGGATTCGGCGACTTCCTGAACGGCCTGGTGAAACTCGGGCTCGGCCGGATTTTTCGCCTTGACTTCGGCCATCACATCGTTGACGAAACTGGACATGGGATTCCCCTCATCTATAAGAGTGAAATTTGCGGGTATTAAAGGGAAAAATATAAGATAAAAATTCGAAAAAATCAATATTTTTCATTAATAGGCGAATATCCAGCTAAAATATTCGTCAAAACAGGAATATTTTCGATTTCACGGGAATTTTTTCTTGACATTTACGTTTATCGCAATAACTTTCAATGGTTTAAGAGGAGCCGACCCATGCATGTCAGAAGGATCTTTATCGACCGGGAAAAATTCCCCACTTCCGAATGGTATCCCTTCAATCTGGAAGCGTTCCGTCAGCTGAAATCCGTGGAATTTCCGACTGCCGTCACGTTTTTCACCGGCGAGAACGGTTCCGGGAAATCGACCCTGCTTAAAGCCATGGCCCGGTCCTGCGGCATCCATATCTGGGAGAACGGCGAACGCACGCGCTTCCGGACCAACCGGTACGAGAATGATCTGCACCGCGTGGTGCGGCCGGAATGGACGGAGGGAACAGTGCCGGGATCCTTTTTCTCATCCCAGCTGTTTCAGCATTTCGCGGAGATCCTGGACGAGTGGGCGCACGCGGATCCGGGGATGCTGGAATATTTCGGCGGGAAATCTCTGCTGGAACAGTCGCACGGCCAGTCGCTGCTCTCGTTCTTCGAGTCGCGGACCAGCCGCCGCGGATTGTACCTTCTGGACGAGCCGGAGACCGCGCTTTCACCCAAAAACCAGATCCGCCTCCTCCGGCTCCTGATCCGGGCCGCGGCCCGGGGGGACGCCCAGTTCGTGGCCGCCACTCATTCGCCCATCCTGCTTTCCTGCCCGGGCGCGGTGATTTACTGCTTCGACGCGGTCCCCGCGCGACTCCTTGCCTACGAGGAAACCGAGCAATACCGGGTCACCCGCGATTTTCTGAACCAGCGGGAGCGTTTCATCGAACGGCTGTCGCCCGGCCTGGCCTGAAGAGGGACGGAACCGGCCGCGGCCGGCATGAGGCCGATGTCCGGGGCTGGGAGGAGCCGGTCAGCCGTCCATGTCCATTTTCAGAATCTTCTTCACCTTCGCGATCAGCTCTTCGGAATCGAAGGGCTTGGCGATGAAGTCCGTCGCGCCGAGTTCCATGGCTTTTTCCCGCACTTCCTGACCCGGAAACGCCGTGATGAATATCACGGGGATATTCTTGGTCCTCGCGTACATCTTCATGTTGTCCAGCGTCGCGATTCCGCCGATCGACGGCATCTTGATGTCCATGAGAATCAGGTCGGGCTGCTCCGCGTAGGCGAGCTTGATCGCCTGGTTGCAGTCCGAAGCAGTCACGACCTGGATGCCGTTGGCTTTCATCCGTATCTCGAGCGTGGCGAGAATGTCCGGATCATCGTCTGCGATCAGTATCTTGGGCATGGCGTTTCCTCCTAGATTAAATAGTACACCATCTTGCGAAGGATTTCCGGCTCCGCCGGCTTGTTGATCGTCAGGATGGCCTTGCGGTTGATGTACTCCAGAAACCGCCCGATCTCCACTTCAAAGCCCGACATGATCAGGATGGGGATATCCTTCGTCTCGTGCGACTCCTTCAGCCGGCCGATCACCTCATGTCCGCTCATGCCGGGCATTTTCATGTCCAGGATGATGAGGCCGGGAATCGTGCGCTTGAGCACCTCGAAAGCGTCCATGCCGCTGTGCGCGATCTGGATGCTCCGGTACCCGAACATTTCGAGCAGCATCTGCGTGGCCTCGGTGAGGGCCTTTTCGTCATCTACGATGAGAATGGTCTGGTCGAGCCGTTCGGTCTGCTCGCGGACCAGGCCGCCCGCGCAGGCCGCGGCCAGGGCTTCGGGCGATTCACCGTCGCGCGGGTAGGCCGCGATGCCGTACGAGAAATCCGTCTCGTCGTCAACTCCCATATTGAAGAAGGTCTCCTTGACGCCGCGGAGCAGGCGGCGGCGCGCCGGCATGCCGCCGGCCTGCGGGGCCTCCAGGGTCAGAAAAATGCGGTCGGGCTCGAGCCGCAGGGCGGAGACTGAGCGGAAACCCGGCTCGAGTGTGCGGTGGATGCGGTGCGCGACCTTGTCGAGCCATTCCGGCCCGGCGGCTTTGATGATGGGCGCCGGATCGTTCAGGTGGACGCAGAAGAGGAGGAACGGATTCTTCGAATCGGCTATCCGGGCGCCGATGTGATCATGCACCTCCAGTTCGGGGCGGTATACGGGAAGGGTGAACGAGAAGGTGCTGCCCTGCCCGAGAACGCTCCGGACGGACATGTCGCCGGCGTGCAGCCGCACGATTTCGCGCGAGATGGCCAGCCCCAGGCCGGTGCCCTTGTTGGCCGGATCGGCGAGAGCGCCGAACTGCTGGAATTTCCCGAACACCTTCGGTAGATCTTCTTCGGCGATGCCCCGCCCGGGGTCGGACACGGAACAGACCGCCTGTCCGTCCGATGCCTCGACCGACACGGCGATTGCGCCGGAGGACGTGAATTTGATCGCGTTGCCGATCAGGTTGTTCAGCACCTGCGTGATGCGGTCCCGGTCGGCGAACACCTGCGCGTGATCCGCCCCGGGACTGAGACCGAGGGACAGTCCCTTGCGGGCCGCGACCGGCTGAAAGGCCTCGACCACGGCCTGGACGATTTCCGTGAGCGCGCAGTTCTTCTTCGCCATGCGGATCCGGCCGGCCTCGATCTTGGAGATGTCGAGGATCGTATCGACGATTCTCCGGAGATGGTCCGCGTTTCGGATGCACATGGTGAGAAATTTGACCTGCTCATCGGTGACGGATCCCAGGATGCCGTCTCGCATCAGCGACACCGCCTCGCGGATGGCCGTGAGGGGCGTGCGGAGCTCGTGCGAGACATTGCTGATGAAGTCGTCCTGCAGGCGGTCGAAGAGGGCGCGCTCGGAGAAGTCCCCGATGGACACCAGGCGGGCGGCCTTTCCCTGCCACGGGATGTCCACGGCATGGAGTTCTCCGACGCCGGGCTTGCCGTTGCCGCGGACAATGGAGATCTCAACAGGCGGCCCCGGGCGGTGGGGATGGTCGAAGGGCCGGCCGATGAGATCGGCGGCCGGTTTGCCGAGAAAGGCGGCCGCGGCCGGATTGAGGAAGCGGATGAGGCCGTCCTCGTCGACCACCAGCAGGCCGTCGCCGCTGTGCTGGACAATGACTTCGAGATCCTGATGATCCGGAACGGATTGGGCCATGCGGTGTCCCCGGGATGAATGACCCCGCCGCTCGCGGCGGGCCTTCAATAACGAACAAATCTCATTGCTGGGTCCGGCGATGCCTTCAATAGCCGGCGTCTGCCGCTTGATCCCGCATCGTCTTCAATAACCGGAATCTGTCGATTGATCCCGCGCAGCGGGACGGGACCGGGGGAATCAGACCCGCCGGAGCGGCCAGAAGCCAAATCTCCGATCATCCAGAAAAATTGGAACCAGAATCAACAGGCTTATGGCCGCCCGATTGAACGGACCGGCGCTCAGTCCGCGGAGGGAAGAATCAGCGTCGCTGTAGTGCCCTTGCCGGCGCGGCTTCTGTACTTGAGATCCCCTTTGTGCGCCTGGACGATGCCGTAGCAGACCGACAGGCCGAGTCCGGTGCCGTTCTCTTTCGTCGTGAAGAAGGGGTCGAACACACGGGCCATGTCGGCTTCGGAGATCCCGGTTCCCTGGTCCTCGAAATCGATGCGGACCGTGTCCCCGTCCGGAGCCGCGGTGACGGTGATCGCGCCGCCATCCGGCATGGCCTCGAACGCGTTTCGCAGGAGGTTCATGTACACCTCCTGCATCTGTTTCTCGTCCATTCGGACGGGAGGGAGTCCGGACTCGATCCGCGTTTCGAGGATCACATTGTGCTTGCGGAACTGGTCTTCCAGAAGTTGGACGACGAGGTGGAGGGCATCCGCCGGATTCTGCGGGCGGAAGTCGCCCCGGCTCGGTTTTGAGAACATCAGCAGCCGTTTGACGATGTCCTTGACCTGCTCACACTGCGATACGATCACGGACAGGTCCTTGTCGACCTCACCGGGCGCGTTTTTGCGCATTTTCGCTACGGCCGCCCGAGTGGCGATCACGGCGATCTGGTTGTTGACCTCGTGGGCCATGTCGGAGGCCAGCTTTCCCAGCTCGGCCAGGCGCTGGGATTCCTCGACCTTTTTCCGCTCGGTCACGTCCCGGAAGACGCCCCGGAGTCCGCGGAACTTGCCGTCGTTGTCGTAAATGGCGGTCGTCTTCATTTCGCCGTGTATCTTTTTCCGGGTCTTGGTCTCCCAGACGAGCTGGTGAATGTTTTCGCCCCACTCGACGAACTGTCGCCGCTTCATGCGCGCGGATTCCAGATGGTCCCGGTCCAGCACCTCCGCGAAGGGGACGCCGATCAGCTCCTCCCGGGCGTATCCCAACGTGTAAAGCATGGCCTGGTTCATCCAGCTGAAGCGGCCCTCGGCGTCGGTGATGAACATCAGGTCGCTGGCCGTTTCCATGAAGGTGCGGAATTTTTCCTCCGATTCGCGGAGGTTCCGCTCGGCCTCCTTGCGCTCGGTGATGTTGCTGACGATGTTCTGCAGAATGCCCTTCTTCATCTCGACGATGCTGGCGCTGACCTCAACATCGATCGGTTCGCCGTCGCCGGCCTTGAAGCGGGTTTCGTAGCGGATTGAGCCGGTCTGCGTTCCGGTCTTGTAGGCGGCTTTCGAGCGGCCGGTCTCCTCGGCAAGCTGGAGGTCCATGAACGGGATCCGGAGGAGCTCCTCCCGCGTGGTTCCGAGCATGGCGCAGGCCTTGTTGTTGATTTCGAGGATGCGTCCGTCGAAGTCCGTGATGAACACCGCGTCATTCGAGTATTCGAACAGCCTCCGGTAGTACTCCTCGCGTTCGCGGAGTTCGCGTTCCGTTTCGCGGCGGTGGGTCGTTTCGGCGCCGAGCGCGTCCGTGGAATCGCTTTTGCGCCTCAGCTCCTCGGTGAGGGTAAGCAGGCATTTCGCCAGCCGGCCGGTCTCGTCCTCTCCCCGGACCTCGATCGGAACGCTCCAGTCGCCGTTGGCCGCGATCTCGGCCGCCTGGAGGAGGCGTTCCAGCGGCCGCCGGACCATCCGTGATACGGTCAAGCCCGCGGCGGCGGCGGACGGAAGGGCCGAGAGCAGAATCGCCCATGCCGGAACCCCGAGCCACAGGCCGGCGGCCGCAAGGCAGGCCCAGCCGGCCCCGAAGGCGGCGATGACGGCCGCTGTTTTGGAGGAAAGCGTCATGATTCGGGTTTGTACTTCTCCGGAATTTCAAACTGCCCCATGGGGGGGATGGAGCGGACGATGGAACGCTTGTACTGCCCGCGCTTGTCCTTCTCGACCAGGTTGACGATGCGGGGTTCGGGGTAACGCGTGCCCGTGCTGTCGTAGATGATTTCAACCTGCGGCCGGCGTTTGTCCAGCATGCTCGACTGGATGACCAGGCCGACTTCGCCCGAATCCAGCTCCACCAGGGTCCCCGGCGGAAAGACGCCGATCGCGCTGAAGAAGTTTTCCAGCAGGTCCGGGTGGAAGAATTTGTTGGATTCGGACATCATCTCCTCGTAGGCCTTTTCGGGACCGCCCTCCTCGTAATAGGCCGGCTTCCGGCGGAGCTTGTCGTAGGCGTCCGAAATGGACAGCATCATGCTGATCAGGTTCAGCGATTTTCCGTAGATTTTCCGCTGGGGACCTTTCATGTCGTACCGCATACCGTGCTCGAAGGCGACGATGGCGGCCAGCACCGGAATACCCTCGGTTTCGAGCAGAATCTTGGCGCCCGCGATGTCCTGGGTCATGACGATCTTCTCGTCCTCGGGCGTCCATTCGGTCCGGGTCTTGCCCTCCAGATCCTGGAGCTGGTCGCGCGACACGGCCAGCTTGCCGACATCGTGCAGAAGGGAGGCCATCCCCATGTCGATCAGGTATTTTTCCTCGAGGCCCAGCACCTCCGCCTGCAGCAGAGTGAAGATCGCCACGTTCACGCCGTGCATGAACTGGTTTTCGTCGTGCCCGCGGATCGAGGACAGAATGAGCAGCAGATTCTTGTTCTGGAGCATGTTCTTGATCAGGCCTTCGACGATCTGGCGCGCGCTGTCGACGTTGAGGTTCTGGTTGGTCTTCAGATCCTGAAAGGTCTGCGTGAGGAATTCGATGCTCTGGTTGTAGCTGCGGAATGTCTTGCGGCGGGTCGATTCCGGCCGGATTTTTTCGACCGTTTCCTCTTCGGCCGGCCGGAGGTCGCCGAGCGCGATGTGCCGGATGCCCGCGGCCGAAAGGGCGGCCCGCGCGTCCTCCATGGTTTCGATCTTCTGGTTTTTCGTGATCAGGAGGCGGACGGCTTTCGCGGCCTCGGTTTTCTCGACGCCCCGGGCGAACGTGATTTTCTTGACGCCCCGGCTCTTGAGGAACTGGATGAAGGTTTTCTTGTTCTGGCTGTAATCGAACAGGGGCTGGCTCCCGTAGGCCAGCTCGTCTCCGATGATGCCGATAGTGACTTCGTCCCGGTCGGACTGCAGGGCCTTGAGGCGGTCGAGCAGGCGGTCCATGGCCTCGGTCGTGAGGTCGTGGCTGTCTCCGTAGACCTGGGACATCTGCATGGCGCGCGCCAGGCAGGTGATGAATTCCTCGATGTCGATTCGGTTCTGAATGGGATCCGTCATGGAAAGACTCCGGATGGGACGAACGGTTTATTCGTCGAGTTTCATGATGATTTCGCTCGTTTCGCGGACGCGGCGGTTCTTGTCTTTCAGCCCCAGGCGGACCAGTTCGAGCGCGTCGGCGGTTTTCAGGCGTCCGGCGCTGGTGATCAGCGCGGACCGCAGATCCTCCCGGTTCCCGAAATAAAAGAGGGGCGGCTTCCGGTACAGCCGCTGCAGGTGCGGCAAGGCGGCCTCGGCCCGCGCCTGGCCGCACAATTCGACCAGTTCCGGCAGGTTGTCCGGATGGAAAACGTCCTTCTCGCAGGACGCGAACATCCACCCGATCGAATCGGGATTCCCGGTGCGCAGGATCACGGACCCGGCCTTCTTCTTCACGGAGCGGTTTTTTTCGCGCCGGTAGATTTTGACCACGGCTTCCGTTTCTTCGGGCGATTTCGGGTCCAGCGCGTCGAGCGCTTCCCATCGGACCTGGGCGTTCTTGTGGCTGATGTATTTCTTCGCGGCCAGGTGCGCTTTTTTCGGATCGCATTCCTTCAGGATCAGGAACAGGTCCTTCACCAGGTTCGGCTCGCCGTACTCCAGCCGGTTCACCGCCTCGCGGGTCACCTCGTTCTTCATCATCGAGAAGATGAACCAGAACTTATGCCGGTGGGCCGGATTGCGCTCGGCGATGAAGGCGTCCACCAGGGTCCGGGCGCATTCGGCCTCGGACCGGATGAGGGTGTAGACGATGTCCTCGAGGTCCTTCTGCGTGGCTTCGGGGATGACGGAGATGATGCTGTCGATGGTCTTCTTGTTCGTGATGCGGCTGAGCGCGTCGCGGATCTCGGCGCCCAGCTTCGTGTTTTCCGCTGCTCGGGCCTGATCTTTTCGGTGAAAAACTCCACGATCTCGCGGATGTGGACGATGTCCTTGTTGTCGAGCAGGCCCGGCATCGCGGACACAAGCGTGCCGGCGAACTTACTGAACTCCTCGGGGTTGTTTTCGAGCCAGAGAATGTTGAGCAGCAGCCAGATTTTTTCCGTGTTGAGCTGTTCGCCCTCCATGGACTGGACGAACTTGTTGATCATCGGCGACAGTCGGGCCATGTACACCAGCGTGTCCATCTTTTTGTTCATGACCGCATCGACGGTGATCTTGTAGATCTGGTTCATGAAATCGCTCTCGGGGTGCTTGCGGAAGATCTCCATGATGGACATCTGCAGCGCCGAGAGCGTGTCGGGATTGATGACGCGTTTGCGGAACAGGCGGTCCGCCACCATCGAAACCACGTTGTTGGCCTTCGTCTGGCCGGGGGCCAGCTTGTCGAACACCTTGAGCAGGTTCTCGTTGAACGTGTCTTCGCTGCTGATCAGCGATTCGATGAACTCGGCGATGTAGTCCTCGGAGAAGTCCTTGGTGATCGACTCCACCAGGTCGTATCCGCCGGTCTCGTCGGTCGCGCGCTCGAACAGGGTCTCGATCAGGTCCGGATGCAGCTGGGAGATGACATTCATCAGCTTGACCTTGAGCTCCCTGGCGTCTTCGGAGGAGTTTTTCTCGAGGTACGAGCAGATCTGGCCCATGGCCCCCCGGATGTCCTGCGCGGCGTTGTCGTCCTGCATCTGGGACATCGCGTCGCGGTACACCTTGTTCAAAGCCTTGGCGGATCGCTTCGAGTCCTTGAAGAAGTCGTTCAGAAATTCCATTTTGGACGGCGGCAGTTCGCCCGATTTGCTCTCCTCGGCGATGTTGAACAGGAACTGCCAGATTTTTCCCTCTTCCGTGGCCGTGCCGCCCTGATAAGCGCTCTGGAGGAGGCTGGAGTAATCGATTTCCTTGACCTGGATGTGGCCGCCCTGGGGGATGCTCTTGCGGATGCCGCCCGCGGCCTGGATGGCCTTGCGGTCCTGGCGGACGAGCCCGAAAAATTGCTGCAATTCGCCCGTGTCGACACCCGATTCGATGGCGAGGCCGATGATGCCGCGGAGATGCAGGAACCGCGCCATTTCCGCGTGGACCTCGTCCTTCTCGCGGATGGGCTTGTCCTGATAGAAGATCTGACCGGAGGAGATGCCGAACTCAAGCCCGGAATGGAGCTGAAACCACTTGGCCAGTGTGTTTTTGAGGTTGTCGATGGAATGAATGCAGATGGGGTGGTTCGCCACATACATGAGGCTGTTTTTCATGGCGATCCGGAAATCCTTGATCACCTCATCCAGTAATGCCGTTTCCTTTTCCGTCGAACTCACCGCCATGCGCACCTCGATCGTGGAGAGGGATGGTTCAGTTCAGCTGTCTGCTTCTGGATAATGAGTATATTACATTAATGCATAAGTCGTGCCAAAGTCATTAAAAATTCTATCTTAAAGGGCGGGAAGTCCGACCGGACCGTCAGAAGCCCTATGACCCTACAAATTCGTCACTTCTGGCGTTAAAGTCAATTGAAATTTTATGGAGAGTTTTCATTAATGGCCGAAAAACAGCTTTACAGGCCGCAGGAAATGTGATAAATTTAAATAGTCATATTTATCATATGTATAGTAGTATGAGGAAGCTTTTTAGCCAGGTGAATTTCAAAATGCAGGAAAAGGAAAATTTTGCCGGGGCAATATCGCCTTGAATTACCGAATTTAAGGAGGGATATTTGTGACAGAATCGACCGGAAAGATGGAAATCATCACGGTAGTGTATTCATCGGATCCGCCCGATCCAGCTTCGTTTTTCGCGCTTTTCGAAACGACAGGCTGGAATGCGGATTACGGGTTGAGCGCCGGAGATCTGGCTCTCGCGGTTGAGGCGAGTTGGGCCGTGGTTTCCGCGCATGAGGCCGGCCGCCTTGTCGGATTCGGCCGCGCGATCTGCGACGGTGTGGTGCATGCGCTTATTCTCGACATGATCGTCGCTCCGGACCGGCAGGGCAGGGGAATCGGATCCGAGATTCTGAGACGGCTGGTCGAACGCTGCCGGTCCGCGGGCATACGTGATATTCAGCTGTTCAGCGCGAAGGGCAAGTCCGGTTTTTACGGGAAGCATGGATTCCGCCCGCGGCCCGAAGACGCGCCGGCCCTGGAGATCCGGTGGAAGCCGGAGTGAGCGGCATGGGATGCCGGAATAAAACTCTTGACTTTCATGTATAATTTTGTACTATATATTACACATCTTGCCTGATCGATTTTTCGGAGAATAACATTTCTGGAGGGCCGTCACCTCATGAAGAGAATGCTTTTATTTCTCGGCTTTTCCGCTGTGTTGATTGCGACGGGTCCTGGCCTCGGCGCGCAGTTTACCGTCACGAGCACCGAGGATTCAGGCGCAGGCACTCTGCGTCAGGTCATTCTGGACGCAAACACCCATGCCGGCCCGGATACAATTGTTTTCCGCATTCCCATCGCGGATCCCGGGCTGGATCTGTCCACAGGCGCATGGAACATACGGCCGCTCTCTGAACTGCCCCCATTCCTCGACCGAGGCACGCTTGTCGACGGAGGAACACAGACGGCTTCCATCGGATCCGATTCCAATCCCAAAGGGCCCGAAATCGTCATCGACGGTGGATCGGCCGGGAACGCCAGCGGCCTGATCCTGTCGGGCAGCGGGCATACGATCCGGAATTGCGTGGTCCACCGGTTCCGGTACCGCCAGGTGTACATCACGGGTGACAGCAACCATGTGGCCGGCTGTTACCTGGGGTGCGATCCGACCGGAACTGTTTCCATGGGCGTATCGGACGGAGGCCTGCTGATCGAGGACGGCGACCGGAATCGGATCGGCGGATCCGGGATTCCGGACCGCAACGTGATCGGCGGCAACTCGGATGAAGGACTCGAAATCACCTATCTGTCCTCAGATAACCGCGTGGAAGGGAACTACATCGGCGTCCGCGCGGACGGGTCCGGCGCCCTGTCCAACGGCAAGGGCGTGGCCCTGACCAACGGCGTGCGGTCGAATATCATCGGACCGGGAAATGTCATCTCGGGAAACCGCCAGAACGGGATCCTCATCACGGGAACGGGAACCACGCTGAATTCGGTCGTCGGAAATCTCATCGGTCCGGCGCCCGGCGGGAGCCGGTCGATCGGAAACGGGGACGACGGCATTCTGCTGATCGGTGTCTCGGCAAACCGCATCGGCGGACCCGGGGATTCCGGCCGGAATATCATTTCAGGAAACCTGTTTTCCGGCATCGTGCTCCGGGGCGAACGCTGCGACTCGAACCGGGTGCAGGGCAATTGCATCGGGCTGGACGGGACCGGCCGCACTGCCATGAGCAACGGGGAGAACGGCATTACGGTCACCATGGGACCGAAACACAACCGGATCGGGGGATCCGCCGAGGGCGAGGCGAACGTGATCGGAGGCAATCTCGGGAACGGCGTCCAGATCTACGGCATTGGCACGCGGGAAAACCTGGTGATCGGGAACCGGATCGGGACCGCGGCGGACGGAGTCTCTCCCGCCGCCAATTTCCAGGAAGGCGTCTCGGTCAGTTCCGGTGCGGTCGGCAACCGGGTCGGCCCGCTCAACACCATCGCCTTCAACCAGGGGAACGGCGTGTCCATCGCCAAGTCCGGGACGATCGCCAATGCGGTCACCTGGAACAGCATACACAGCAACGGCAGGCTCGGCATCCGGACGTCCGAGGGTGGGAACCTGGATCTCGACCCGCCTGTGCTGACTTCGTTGAATCCGGTGACAGGCACGGCGCCGGCCGGAAGCCGGGTCGAAATTTTTTCGGATTCTACGGATGAGGGCCGGAAGTTCGAGGCCGCGGTGACCGCGGACGCATCGGGTCATTTCACATGGCCCGGCGTTCCTTCAGGACCCTATGTCACGGCCACGTTGACGGACACGGCCGGGAACACCTCTGAATTCTCGGCCGCGTTCCTGCTGACCGCTGTCCCGGAGGAAAGGACCGGTCCTCCCGCGTCGTTCTTTCTGGCGCAGAACAGGCCGAACCCGTTCAACCCGGCCACGGTCATCCGGTTCGGTCTGCGGACAGCCGGGCGCGTCGAGATCCGGGTGTTTGACGTGACCGGGAGGCGGGTAGCCACGCCGGTATCCGGTTTCCGTCCGTCCGGCGAATACGAGGTGGCGTTCGATGGTTCCGGCCTGCCGTCCGGCGTGTACGTCCTGCGCATGGACGCGGCCGGATTCACGGCCGTGCGCAAGATGGTGATGATGGATTAGTTTGATGCGGCTGTGTTTGAGACTTCGCGTTTGTGAAATCAATTCGTTTGTTTATGGAATTTTATAAATCGGTTTTTTTCAACCATCCTTTTTGTGTGTCATCCCCGCGGGACTTGTCCCGGACTTGATCCGGGAGCGGGATCCATTTTTCTCCCTCGTCCGGGGACGTCATTCGGAACGACCCGTCGTCGGTAGAAACCGATCTCGTCCATCTGATGCCGAATTGGATTTCCCCGGAATCGAGAATGGCAACTGAATATGGCATCCGGTGAGCCGATGGCCAGACTCGCATGGTTGACTCCCGTTTTCAGAACCGCTTTTATCGCCGTGGACGGGCACTCATGGGTCCGGTCCGAGGCCGTGCGCCTGTCCCCGGTGAAGGATGGGGGAGCTGTGTCGGCGGAATCTCTTTCCTGCTGATGATCATTCAATGCCGGTATTAAAACCACACCGGAGGGAGAATTAATGAAAAGAAGATTTCTCTTCATCGTCCTTGCCTGGACAGGCGCGCTTTTCGCTGAAACCTACACAGTCACCACCACCGCGGACACTGGGAACGGGACGCTCCGGCAGGCCATCCTACAGGCCAATAGCCACGCCGGACCGGACACCATCGGCTTCGACATCCCGGAAACAGGCATGACATACAACGGCATGTGCTGGTTTATCGAGCCTTTCTCGAACCTGCCGCCTCTGACCGATGATGGAACGGTTATCGACGGCGCCACTCAAGCGTCGCTTCACGGGGATACGAATCCCGACGGTCCGGAGATATTCCTTTCCGGCTACCAGGGGAGAGTCGGCTCCTCCGTCTCGTTCGGATTCGAAATCCATTCCTCTCGAAACGTCATCCGGAATTTGATCCTATCGTGTTTTTTCGGGGAGGGGATTTTTATCGGGGGCGCAGAAGCGAGGTACAATCGAATCGAAGGAAATTTCATTGGCACGAATTTTTCGGGACTGGACACACTCGAATCGACCAACCAGACTGGAATCGTCATCGGAGAGGGCGCCAGTCATAATACCATCGGCGGCGCGTCTGCCGGAGCGGGAAATGTCATTTCCGGAAGCCGGGGACTCGGCATTCAAATCCAGCAATCCGACAGCAACGTGGTAATCGGGAATCTTATCGGCCTCGACCGGATGGGAAGGGATGTCCTCGGCAATGCCGGCGACGGCATCCTGATCTCGGATGCGAAAGGGAACCGGATCGGCGGCGGACAGCCGGGTGAAAGGAATGTCATCACCGGATGCGGGGACCAGGCAATCGCGATTTCCGGGAACAAACGCACGCGAGGCAACATCGTACAGGGAAATTTTCTCGGCACTGACATGGATGGCCTGCGGGCCCCCGGAAACTCGGACAACGGTGTGGCAATCAGCAACGGGGCAAGCTGCAACCTGATCGGAGGCGACCAGCCGGGAGAATCCAATCTGATTTCAGGGCACTCCGCGTACGGCGTTTACATCTACACGGCAGGCACCGACAGCAACCGGGTCATTGGGAACCGGATCGGCACTGACGTCACCGGGAACGCGGCCCTGCCGAACCGGTACGGCGGAGTCTGCATCTACAACGGTCCGAGGGCAAACCAGATCGGGCCTTCGAATGTTGTCCGGTTCAACGCCTTTGGCGTTTTCATGCAGTTCGATTCAACGCGGTACAATAGAATCACGCAAAACTCCATTTCGAACAACTTCAATGGCGGCATCGTTTTATTCGGCAATGCCAACGGGGCGATTGCTCCCCCGTCTCTTTTGGCGAGCGCTTCAGGCGCGGAAGGATATACGGTTCCGCACGGAACAGTCGAAATTTTTTCCGATTCGTCCGGACAGGGAAGGGTGTATGAAGGTACCGCGACCGCGGATGGGAACGGACATTTCATCTGGAACGGAAATCCGGAGGGACCCTTTGTCACCACCACCGCCACGGATGCGGCGGGCAACACATCGGAATTTTCCCCGCCGGTACGGGCCGCAAGCGTGGAAGCCCGACCCTCCGGCTATCCCCGGGATTATTTTTTATCCGCGAATTTTCCGAATCCATTCAACGCAGCGACTGTGATCCGGTTCGGCATCCCATCTTCCGGCCGAATGCGGTTGATCGTTCTGGACGGCATGGGGCGGGAGGTCCGGACGCTTGCTGATGGCCATCATCCCGCGGGGGAATACGCCGTACGCTTCGACGCATCGGGCCTGCCGTCGGGGATTTACGTCGTCCGCATGGAAGCGGAAGGATTCACGGCGAGCCGGAAGATCGCACTGGTCAGGTGAAATAATACGCTCCGGGAGGTTGAGAATCTCCCGGAGCGTGAGTCTTCGAACCTTCCCGCTGCGCGGGACCAATCTTATCGATACCTAAAATTATTGTAGGCCCGGAGCATGCCTTTAAAAAGGTTGCCGTCAAATAAAATCAAGCGGGGAATCCTATGAACCGCCCAGGTTCAAGCCGGCTGATATCCTGGCTGTCGGTATTCGTTCTTGTTCCCGGACTGCACGCGGGCACACCCGGAAGGCTGGCCAATCCGGGGTTCGAGGGTCTGCCGGTGAAGAGCGTGTATTTCTTCGCCGGGAACTGGCGCAACGGCGCGCAGTTCTATGAGGCCGACCCGTCCGACAACACCGGCCTGTACACCGTGCATCCGGCCGACAGCCGGCATCTCGGCTGGTCCGAAAGGCCGGAATACCGGGGCTTTGCACTGCAAACCATGATCGACGCAGGCGTGAACACGGTTACCATGTCCTACTGGGGTCCCCGCGGGACGGACAATTGGGCGTACTGGTCGCCGATGCAGACGTCGACGTACGCGCATGACGAGCTTTTCGACAGTGCGGTCGGGAAACCGCTGTTCATTCTCCCCTGTCTCGAATCCAGCGCCGCCACGCCCAATTCCACGGCCTTCTCGTTCATGGATTGTTTCCCCGGGGAGAACACGGACCCGGCTCCAGCGCTGATCGCCCGGATTGAGGATCTCATCGGACGGTATCTGCTTCATCCAGAAAATCCGGAGTGGCCGGGCAAATGGGCCCGCCTGTACGATGCTAGCGGATCGGAACGGGTTGCGGTATGCATTCTCCATGCCGCGTCCAATCAACAGCCGATGGACGCTTCAACGTTCGCGGAGGGATTCGACCGGGCGGCGGAAAGAATTTTCGAGGATACCGGCGTTCGCATCGGATTCACGCTCGACGTACTGCCGCCGGACACCTATGCGCCCGGATCGTACAGGCCCTCGGCTCGATCGGACGGGCCT
The DNA here is from genome assembly GCA_963736115.1 of uncultured bacterium. Lineage (GTDB taxonomy): Bacteria > Zhuqueibacterota > QNDG01 > QNDG01 > DTFT01 > JAFGAX01. The sequence goes on along the minus strand of CAVTNR010000009.1, from coordinate 68,675 downwards.
GCCCTGGCGGAGACCGCTTCCGTGCTGGCCGTACAGTGTTTCCTGTCTGAAATCTGGTGCGGAACCGCGGACGAGGGGATTCTGGCCGCATGGAAAAGGGAATTCGCATCCGAGTGGATACGGTCCGGCGTTCCGTTTTTCTTCGACGCCACTCCGGGTTACGACGCGCACGTCGTTTTCCCCGGATCCGTGAATTACGGGAACAACGAAAACTGGCGTAACGCGCAGACGCGGATCGTCCGGGACCTGAAGCCTGAGGGACTGACGTTCAATTCATGGAACGGGTACACCGAAGGCATGACGGCTGTCGCTTCCCTTCAGTACGGGGAGGACAACGCACGGTGGGCCGCCCGGCTCTTCGCCCTTCAGGACAGCATTTGCGGCGCGACAGGCATTGATTCGGGAACGCCTCTGGCGCCGGGTCGATTCAGACTGTATCCCAATTATCCCAATCCCTTCAATCCGTCGACTGCGATTCCATTTTCAGTCGATGACCCCTGCCGTATGATTCTGCGGGTGTATGATGACAGGGGAACGGAAGTTCGCATCCTTTCGGATGCCTTTTATCAGCGGGGCGTTCATGAGGTCCGATTCGACGCCACCGGCCTGCCGTCGGGCGTGTACGTCATCCGCATGGAGGCGGAGGGGTTCACGGCTTCGAGAAAGATTGCGCTGGTGAAGTGAAGCAGATCGACCCCGGGGTCGGAATCAGTCCGCGAACCCCCTGGCCGAGAGAGAACTGTACACCCCACAATATGAGGAGGGTCCCGTGTATCCTGTAAAAGCGTTTGGAAGGATCAGTGGAGCAGTGTTGCTGTCGCTTCTGTGGGCGACATCGGGAGCTACGGATCGGACTCAGGCTTTCCCCGGGCACGTCCAGATAGACGACCAGAAGATTAACGATGACGCAGTTGCCGCGGACCAGTCCAGGCCCGCGATCGAGCATGCACAAGGGCGGGCTCACGGTGATCGCGTGGCCGGACAACCGGAACGGTGTCACGGATATCTTTTTCCAGCTCTTCAATAAAAGGGGTCAGCCTTTCGGGACACTCGGAAATATAAAGGTGAACGACGCGGAGCACGGCAATGTGATACCGAATTGCGACGTGGCCATGGATGGTTACGGCCATTTTCTGGTCGCATGGGACGCGGGTTCCGGATCGGAATCGCACGTGTACGGCCAGTGGTACTACGCCAATGGAAGGCCGAAGGGCGGGAATTTCCGGATCGACGAAGGCGCGGGCGCGGTGCAGAATGGCGGCGTGTCCCTAGCGGCCGTCGATTCGGGCGGCGTCGTGGCAGTATGGACGGACAAACGCGCGGACGCCAACGGGGATGTGATGGCCCAGTTTTTCAACCGGAGAGGAAATCCGGCGGGCAGCGGCTTGGTTCATCCGCAGTCGGACAGCGGCCAGGTCTACGCGGCCGTCGACGTTTCGCCGAAAGGGGATGTCTGGATCGTATGGCAGGAAGGCACGGGATTGACCGGGAATCGGATCATGGCCAGCCGCTTCAACCTCCAAACCGGCCCCATCGGGAATCCCTTTCAGGTCGCGCCGAGGTCCGATCCGGCCGCGATTTCCTGTCTGGGTCCGGTGGTGGCCGTCGGATCGGACGGGGGCGCGACTGTGTTCTGGATCACGGATTACGGTGACGGTAAATTGCGGCGCCAGGCCTGCAAGTATGATTCAGGCGGGAACCCGATCCTTGGGCCGTTTTTCGTGGACGAGGATTTGAAGTTCGGCTTCGTGGGGGAACTCGCGGTGGTTCCGTTCGACAACGGCGGCACCGTATTCCTCTGGTCAGCGAATTCCGCCGGCGATTGGAACATCTACTTCCGGGCATGCAACGCGGCCGGCGAGTTCAGCCTGCCGAGCATGCCCATCAATGACACCGCAGGTCTCCAATTCGGCCCGAACGCGGCCACGGACGGTTCCGGCATCATCCAGATGGTCTGGTATGACCGCAGGAACGGCACGGATTTCGACGTGTACGGCACGCGGTTGACGACAACCCGGCCGATGGCGTTCACCGCGGGATCCGGATTCGACGGCCGGGTGCCTCTTTCCTGGGAGCCGCCCTTCGGGGGAGCGAATCCGGCCCGGTACCTGATCTACCGCTCCGAGAGCGCAGAAGGCGAGAAGCCGCTGCTCGCCACGGTGGACCTCACCACCCGGCCTTTTCCGGAGCGGATGCGCGATTTCATTGATTTCACGGCTGAGAACGGCCGGTCGTATTACTACAGTGTGCGGCCGGATATCACCGGCTCTCTATCCGCGACAGTCGGCCCGGTGACGCCGGCGGCGGGCGGGCATGTCATCCGGTCGGTCTGGTGCGACGGACCTCCGACAGTGGACGGTTTTTTAGCGCTCGGCGAATGGTTCGATTCGACGGAGATTCCCATTTCAGAGCCAAGCGGGCTCAGCGATGCGGGGCTGTGCGTAATGAACGATGCGGACAGTCTGTATATCGCAGTGTGGGATATGAATGATACGAATGCCGAACCTGCCACGACGCTGGGGCTTTTGTTCGACATCAATCACGACGGAATCTGGCCCGCCTCCGGGCCCAGCGATGAAGGTCTGTGGGGCGTCATGCCCGCGGGCATGGGATTTCTGGGGTACTGGGGGACGTATCCGGACGGACTCAGAGGGAACTCGGCCGTGGCCGTGGTTCCCGGCCACAGTGCGATTCTCGGAGAGGGTCACCCGGTTCACTACGAATGCGCGCTTCCATTGTACGATTCGCCGCATGCGTTTGCGCCGGGCGGGACGGTCGGGTTTGCGGTGGCCGTTTCGGACCCGGGAAATTTCTACGCGTATCATTACGGGTATGCCGGCGAATGGCCCCTGGGAGCACTGTGGGAAGCCGCGGAAACCCTCGGGCACCTGACACTCGCTTCAGGGCCGGATGATGTGGGTGCGGAATCGGACCTGCCGTCCGGTTTCGCTCTGGGTCGCAATTATCCGAATCCGTTCAATCCCGTGACCGCTGTGCCGTTCAGGATCGGCCGTGCGGGGCGCGTGACTTTGAAGGTTTATGACGCGGCCGGACGGCTGACTGCGGTTCTGGCGGACGGCCGTTTCAGCGCCGGAAACCACACCGAACGTCTCGATGCTTCCGGTCTGGCTTCGGGCATTTACGTCGTCCGCATGGAGGCGGAAGGGTTTACGGCGTCGAGGAAGATCGCGCTGGTGAAATGACCTTCATCGACCCCGGGGTCATCGGGTTATCATTTTTCAGGTGCGTTGCAGGAACCAACCTGTTGGGGCGACGCAGCGCGTCGCCCCAACGAAAGACATGAAACCTCCCGCGGGTTTGACCGAACCCGCGGGAGGTTGTTGGCGTCTGTTTGACTCGGTTCTTCACGATTTTCGTATTTACCATTTCAACCGGGAGATTTTTCTGATGAAAGCAACATCACGCTTCGCCGCATTCACGTGCGTCCTGTGCCTCACCCGGGCCGCCGGCCTGCACGCGGGTCTCGAGATCGGAAAAACCGTTCACGGGTTCAAGCTGGTCGAGAAACGGTTCGTCAAGGAAGTGAACGCCGAGTGCCTGCTGTTCGAGCATGTGAAGAGCGGGGCCCGCGCGCTGAAGATCACGGCCGATGATCCGAACAAGACCTTCAGCATCGCCTTCAAGACCGTTCCGGAGTCGGACTGCGGCACGCCGCACATCATGGAGCATTCGGTTCTGAACGGTTCGAAGCGTTTTCCCGTAAAGAGCCCCTTTGACGTGCTCTCGAAGGGGTCTCTCAACACGTTTCTCAATGCCATGACGGGCAACGACGTGACCGTCTATCCCGTGGCGAGCATGAACGAGAAGGACTACTTCAATCTGATGCACGTCTATTGCGACGCGGTGTTCAATCCCCTCATAACCGAGGACCCGCGCATACTGATGCAGGAAGGCTGGCATTACGAGCTGACGAACGCGGCCGCTCCTCTGACCGTCAAGGGAGTGGTGTATAATGAAATGAAGGGCGCCTTCTCCAGCGCGCTCCGGGAACTCGACTATCAGGTGATGAAACGGCTGTTCCCGGACAACGCGTACCGGTATTCATCCGGCGGATATCCCCCGGCCATTCCGGCGCTGACGCGCGAGGCGTTTCTGGGCTTCCACCGGCGGTATTACCATCCGGAAAACAGTTATATCTTCCTCTACGGCGACGCGGACGTCGAGAAGGAACTGGCGTTCATCGATACCGAGTACCTGTCGGCTTTTGAACGGACAGACATCGCCGTCGAGATCCCCCTCCAGAAACCTTTCGACGGGCTGCGGGAGGCGGAGTCGTTCTATCCCGTGTCCGAGGGCGACAGCACGGCAAACCGGACCTACCTGTCCCTGAATTTCGCGGCAGGCCTCAACACCGATCGCAGTCTGGTCATGGCCCTGCAGGTTCTGCGCGACATGCTCGTGAACCAGGAGTCGGGCCCGGTGCGTCTCGCGCTCCAGGAGGCGAAGATCGGCCGGGAGGTCAATGCCTCGGTGGACGACCTGCAGCAGAACGTGTTCACCATCACGGTGCAGAACGCCGATCCCGCGGATGCGCCGCGGTTCCGTGAGGTAGTGTTCCGGACCCTGCGAGACGTCGCGGACAGAGGCCTGGACCGGAAAATCCTCGAAGGCACGCTCAACCGCCTCGAATTCCGCCTCCGCGAGGGCGACGACGCCCAGAAGGGCATCACTTACAGCATGCAGACGCTGGCCGGCTGGTTTTTCGCCGATGATCCGTTTCTGGGCCTCGAATACGAGAAACCGCTGGCCCGGCTCAAGACCGCCATGACTTCCGACTTTCTCGAGACGGTTCTGCGCCGTCATCTGATCGACAATCCCCACGCCCTGCTGATGACGCTCGCGCCCGAACCCGGGCTTGAGACGCGCAACGCGGCTGCCGCGGATTCGGTCCTGGCCGGCCGCAAGTCGACGCTGACGCAGGCTGAAATCGACACGCTCGTGTCGCAGACGGCCGCACTCGTCGCCTACCAGGGCCGGGAGGACAGCCCGGAGGCGCTGGCGACCATCCCCCTGCTGAGGCTCACGGACGTCAACCCCAGGGCCGAATGGTACGGCGTCGAAGAACGGAAAGTGGCCGGCGTGCCCGTGCTGTTTCACGACGCGTTCACCAATGGGGTCGTGTACGCCAGCCTGTACTTCGATATGCGGGTTCTGCCGCAGGAACTGATCCCCTACGCGGCCCTACTGTCCGAAATGCTCGGCAGTCTGGACACCGGGCGTTACCCGTTCGCCGAGCTCGAAACCGCGCTCAACGTGCATACGGGAGGGTTTTCCACCGCGACGGAGATGTTTCTTGAGGACCGCGACGACTCCAGGCTCCTCCCGAAATTCACCGTGTCCGTCAAGGCCCTGCGCCCGAAGACGGGCCAAATGTTCGACCTGGCCGGGGAAGTGCTGAACAGGACGAAATTCGACGATCCGGACCGGATCCGGACCGTGCTCACACGGCACCAGTCGAGGCTTGACGGCGCCGCACGGCGCAACGGCTTCGGTTTCGCGACCAACCGCGCCCTGTCGTACATCGGCGACGGAGGCATGTTCAATGAAAAAACCCGCGGATTCGATTATTACTGGTTCGTGTCCGATCTCGCCGATTCCTTCGACGTGCAGGCCGGAACCATCGCCGCGAACCTGAAGCGGACCGCCGGCCTCCTGTTCACGTCGGGCAACCTGACCGCGGCCGCGACCGGCGGCCCGGAGGAGACCGAGGCCTTCACCAAAGCCTTCAAAGGATTCGCGAAGGCGCTGGCGCCGGGCCGGCCGGAACCGCAGTCCTGGGACCTTCGACATCCGGAAGAAGAACGAGGGGTTCGCCACCCCCTCCAAGGTGCAGTACGTGGTCGAGGGATACAACCTGAAAAAGCTCGGTCACTCCTGGAACGGCAGGATGAACGTGCTCACTCAGGTGCTCTCGACCGACTGGCTTCAGACGCGGATCCGCGTCATCGGAGGCGCGTACGGCGGGTTCTCCAGGATAAATCCGAACGGAACGTTTCTGCTCTGCTCCTACCGCGACCCGAATCTCGGGCAAACCCTGGACACCTACGCGGCCACGCCCGAGTATCTCCGGACTTTCGAGGCCGACTCCACGGCCATGACGCGGTACATCATCGGAACCGTCGCCAATCTCGACCAGCCCCGGACACCCTCGGAAAAAGGCCGGGAGGCGGTCCGGTGCCGATTCGAGCGGGTGAGCGCAGTCCACCTGCAGGCGGAACGCGACGCCGTGCTGTCCACGACGGCCGCGGACATCCGCGCCATGGCGCCGCTCGTGTCGGACGTTCTCGACCAGCGGGCCTTCTGCGTGTACGGCAACGAGGAGAAAATCAAGGCCGCGGCCGAGGTTTTCGGAACGGTACTGAATCCGCTCAGATGAACTTCCGCGCCGTCACCTGATAGGGCGGGATTTCGGCTGTGCCGCGGTGGAAGCGTCCAGCGCGGCTTGCGCAAGAAGTAAGGCCGGATGGAAAAAAGCGGCTTTGCCGCCGGGGGAGAGTCATGATCGCTCGCGTCCGTCGTTTTCTGTCCGTCTCGATCGTCATGCTCTGCGCGATGGGGACGCACGCGTCCTTCGGTGTCACACTCGTCGATTTCGGGTCTTCCGCGGCCGCGAATGTCTACGGTCTGGCCGGATGGAACACCCCTATAATATCCGCCAATCTGTCCCATACCGCCGTCGGAGGCGGGGGAGTGCGGGTAGTGACCGACCCCGGGGAATACGGCGATTTTCGAGGAGTCCGGGGGACGCCGCGGCCTTTCAATAAGGGCGCAAGAATCGTTGTGACCTGGTTCAACGATTCGGATGAAACCGTTTCGTTCACCTCGCGCATCAGCTTCACGGACCCGGACGAACCGTCTGAAACGGCGCCGGGCGGAAACTGGTACACCATGCGACGGTTCACGGATTATCGGTTCACATACACCGAAATTCAGCCGCATGGAACCGCGAAGACTGTCTATAATATTGAAAATTCCGGGGTTCACAAAACGGACGGCAACTGGTCCCTGGTCAATATCAACCTGGCGGTAGAATGGGGATCCACCTTTCAGAAACCTTTTCTGGTTTGCGACAGGATTGAACTGCTCGATGACGCGGATCTGACCGCGCCTGAAACGCCGACCGGATTGACGGCCGCGGCTGTTTCCCATTCCAAGGTGCGTCTGGTTTGGAATGCGGCGGGGGACAACACCGGGACCGTCGAGTATCTTGTTTACATGGACGGAGAGGTGGAGCAATACGCACAATCCGTCGAGGATACCTGCGTGTTCCTGGAACCGGACCGGACCTACGCATTCCGGGTTTCCGCCCTTGACGCGGCCGGGAACGAGAGCGGCCTTTCCGATCCTGTTGAAATCCGGACTCCGGGGTTCCTGTCCGGAGACGGTCCGGTGCGGCCGGACGTCTTCAAATATCTGGGCGCATTCACCCTGCCGGAAACATTCGCCTGGGGAGGCGAGGCAGTCGCCTTCCGGCCGGATGGGGACGGCGGTTCAGGATCCTCCTCCGACGGAACGCCGGGGTCCCTGTTCGTCACGAATCTGAATCAGGCCGAAACCGGATGGGTCGGCGAGGTGAGCCTTCCGGCTCCGGTTGTCTCCGGATCCCGCGCACTCTCCGAACTTCCGGTCGCCCGCGTTCTACGGGAACCTGAGAACATCAGGCCCGCAAACATAGACGCATGGAATTTCGTCGACATTTGGCGGACCGGGCTCGCGGTGGTTCCTGAGGAAGGTCGGCTCTACAGCGCCTGGAGTTACTCATTATACCGTCACCGGGGAGAAACACGCCTCCATCACCTGCTGCGAATTGTCCGATCTCTCTGTAAGCGGTGTCCACGGAGCCTGGTACCTCGGCTCTGGTGACGAACCGCCAACTGACGCCGGAGCGGGAGACTGGCTGTTCAGCCTGCCTGCGGACTGGGCGTCGGTGAACGTCTCGGGCCGGTTCCTCGTTTCCGGACGGAGCAGGGACGGAGGATTGAGCGGTCTGGGGCCGACTCTGTACGCATTCGCGGGAGTCGGAAACGCGCCTCCGGGGCCCGGATCCGTTCTGCAGGCAACAACTCTTCTCCAGTACGGTCCTGTTGAAGCCTCGGACAATGTTCATTTTCCGAATTCGATCGACGGGTACAACCATGCGGATGAATGGCGGGCCGCGATGTGGGTGTCGGCGGGCGGCTCGGGCGCAGTGGCGCTGATGGGCAACAAGGCGCTCGGCACCAACTGGTACGGGTATGCCGGCGAGCGGATGCGACACGACTGGGTCATCGCTGATGTGCCCTATCCGGATTTCTGGGAAACGGACCCGGACGGAAAGGGCTGGCGCAGCCACAACCGGAAGCCCATGATCGTTTTTTACAACCCGGACGACCTGGCCGCGGTAGCCGCGGGAACGCTCCAGCCCTGGGAACCCCAACCGTACGCGGCGCTCAGGCTCGCCGAAGATCTGTTCTTCGGAGCCAACCATGAGATTTTTTCCGCAACGTTCGATTCCGAAAACCATATTTTGTACGCGGTGGAATTCATACGGGAGGCGGAAGGTCGCCTCGTGGTTCATGCCTGGCGCGTTGATGACACAAATGCCGTGCGGCAGCTCAATGAAAACCCTTCAGGATTCCGCCTGTTTCCGAACCATCCCAATCCCTTTAATCCTTACACGACGATCCGTTTCGAGACCTCTGCGAAAAGCCGCGTCCGTCTGCACGTGACGGACATGACCGGCCGGACGGTGCGCGCGATCACGGATGGACGTTACGCCGCCGGAAATCATTCGGTCCGCTTCAACGCGTCCGGTCTGGCCTCAGGGGTATATGTCGTCCGCATGCAGGCGGAGGGGTTCACTGCTGCGAGGAAGATGGCGGTGGTGAGGTGAATGATTGATACCTCCCGTGGGTTTTAAAAACCCAAGGGAGGTTGTCGGCGTCCGTTTTGCGTAGGGGCGACGCGTCGCCCCAACAACGACCATCCTCGGCTGGCGATAAATCTAGGGAGGAGGCTGTAATGAGAACACGAATTCTTCATACTGCATCCGTTTTATTCGGGGCAGCCTGGATGAGCCTGTCCACAGCGGTGGTTGTCGCACAGGAAAGCCTGAACTGCACACCCGTCGGACGCTGGGCGCACGGCCCATGCAACGCGATCGCCGCCTCCGGGGATACCGTGTATTTCGGGGACGGGGGCGTGCTCCGCATGGTCGATTATTCGGACACCGCTCTTCCCGTCCATCTGGCGGAGGCGCATCTTTCTGCGGGAATTCTGGCACTCGGCGTGCAGGGAACCGATTGTTATCTGATGGATGAAAGCGGGTTCCTGCACATCCTGGACCTGTCCGACCCGTCGGCTCCGGCCTTCCGCGCAGAATTGGATCTCAATGCCTGGTGCACGAATCTGGCGATAAGCGGGACGCATCTATATGCGGCCTGCGGCGGGAACGGGCTCGTCATTGTCGACGTTTCGGATCCTTCGAATCCGGATGTGCTTTGCCGCGCACCGACGTCCGCAAGCGTGGAGGACGTTGCGGTCGTCGGTACGACCGCATTTCTGGCCGAATTAATGAACGGCCTGAGCATTGTTGATGTTTCGGATCCATGGAATCCCATGAAGGTCGGTGTTTTCGCCACCGGCACAAACGTGTCCGGAGTGCGGGTGAGCGGGAATACCGCCTTTCTGGTGGACGTATCGGGATACTCGCGTGCCGTGGATATAACAGATCCTACTCATCCTTTTGAATTAGGCGTTTACTCGGGAGGAAGCGGCTGTTACGGCATGGACATCGACGGTCAGACGGTTTATGCGGCGAACGCCTCGAACGGACTGAACATCATCGATTTTTCGGATCCGGCCCATCCGGCCTTCATTAAAAGTATTCGCCCGACCGGAAATGTGAGCCGGGTTTCCGTGGCCGCGGGCAAGGCCTATTTGAGCGTGGATGAGGGAGGCCTCTATGCATTCGATGTGTCCGATCCGGCGAATCCCGCGTCAATCGGACGGCAAGCGGCCGGCGGCTCGTTTGACATGGCTTTCGCCGGTTCCATCGCCTGTCTGGCCAACGGGCTGGACGGTCTCCGGATTTTCGACATGGCCGATCCCGGACATCCGGTCGAAGTCGGGCGTTTTGAGGGCATCTGGGCGCTGGACGTGGCGGTTGCGGGGAATTACGCGTATGTCGCGCGAAACGGTTTCGGCCTGCAAATCGTGGATATCGCAGATCCCGCATCACCGGCTGCCGTGGCATTGCTGGCCACTCCCGGATCTGCTTGGGGCGTCGCAATCAAAGGCCAATACGCATTTATCGCGGATTATAACAAAGGATTGAGAATTGCCGATGTTTCGGATCCCGCGGCTCCCGTGGAAATCGGCTTTCTCGAGACCGGGGGGGAAACGCGGGATGTTGCGGTGGAGGGAACGATCGCATATGTTGCGGCCGGGAACGAAGGATTACGCATCATCGACGTCTCCGATCCCGCTCATCCGGTGCAGGCCGGATTCTTCAAGCCCCCGGACTGGGTTTCCGGGATTGCGGTCCTGAATCATACGGCCTATGTCGCGGATGAGAACGGAATGTGGATCGTGGACGTAAGCAATCCCGGCTCTCCTCTGGAGATCGGATTTTTCAATACCCGGGAATCCGCCTATCGGGTGTGGGTGGAAGGATCGTTCGCGTACCTCGCGGAGGACAACAGTGGCCTCCGTGTGATCGATGTGTCCGATCCCGGCCATCCTGTCGAGTCAGGATATTATCTCGCGGGCGAGAGTTCTGCCGGCGTGTGCGTGCACGACGGGCTTGTCTATCTCTGCGATGAAACGACCGGTTTTTGGGTTATCCGTTTTCAGGAGCCGGACGCGGTGCGAGCGGACGCGGGGACGGTTGCGCCTCTCCGGTTTTCACTGGAGCAGAATTATCCCAATCCCTTCAATCCTTACACGACAATCCGGTTCGAGGCCGCCGGAACTGGCCGTGTCCGGCTACACATGACGGATATGACCGGCCGGACGGTGCGCGCGATCACGGATGGACGTTACGCCGCCGGAAATCATTCGATCCGCTTCGACGCGTCCGGCCTGGCGTCCGGGGTTTACGTCGTTCGCATGGAGGCGGAGGGGTTCACGGCGTCAAGGAAGATCGCGGTGGTGAAGTGAGGTTCGTTGACCCCGGGGTCAATGTTTCTCGAAGATCCGTTGCGGGGACATTCCACTCCCATTGAAGGGAACACCCGATTGAAAGAAAAAATCCGCTGTCCCTGGCCGGTGAACGATCCCCTGTATGTCGAATACCACGACAAGGAATGGGGAACGCCGGTGCATGATGAACGAAAACATTTCGAGTTCCTCGTGCTCGAGGCCATGCAGGCCGGTCTGAGCTGGCACATCATACTGAAGAAACGGGAGAATTTCCGCAAAGCATTCGATGGATTCGATCCCCGCCGAGTGGCCCGGTATGATGAACGGAAGATCCAGTCCCTGCTGAAAGATGCGGGCATTGTGCGCAACCAATTGAAAATACGCGCGGCCGTGAACAATGCGAACCGGTTTCTGGAGGTGCAGAAGGAATTCGGAACCTTTGACGCCTATCTCTGGAAGTTTGTGAACGGAAAAACCGCGCAGAACCGGCGCAGGCGCCTCAAGGATTTGCCTGCCAGAACACCGCTTTCGGACCGCGTGAGCCGCGACCTCAAGAAGCGGGGCTTCAGGTTTACGGGCACCACCGTGATATACGCCCACCTGCAGGCCGTGGGCGTGGTGAACGACCACCTGGTGAGCTGTTTCCGCCATGGCGAACTGGCGCGTCCGTCCGGCAGGAGGAAGGCGTGAAAACCCTCATCCTTGTGCGGCACGCGGCCGCCGGCACATCGAAGGACGGATCTGACGAGAGGCGTCCGCTCAGCGGAGAGGGCGTCCGGCAGGCCCGGGAAACCGGCCGGAGACTGGCGGATCGGTCCATCCGTCCGGACCGTATCATGACCAGCCCGGCGGATCGCGCGGCAGAAACCGCGACCATTGTGGCGGAGATTCTGAAGACAGATGAAAGCCGCGTCATCATGGACGACCGGATATACGAGGCGTCGGTAGCCGGCCATCTTATCCGTGTGATCCGGGAATTCGATGGCGCGGACGATGTCGTCCTGCTTGTGGGGCATCAGCCGGTTCTCGGCGATCTGACCAGCGCGCTTTGCCCTGCTTTTTCATCGGCTTTCCCGCGTGCGGGCGCGGCTGGTATTTGTCTCGACATCCCTGGGTGGACCGGAACGCGTCCCGTCTCCGGAACTCTTTTGTGGACTGAATTCCATTGACAGCCGCCGAAATGCGGGTGCCTGACCGAGCAGTTCTCTTTGATGCAAGGCGAAAAACCTGGCTTGCTTTCCATTGTCCCTCAGAGATCATCGAAATCCATTCCCGCTCCGAAGTCATGCCGGCCCTGAACCGAATCGAGGAGCGGGTCGAACGGGAAGGCCTGCAGGCTGCGGGCTTCGTCTCCTACGAGGCGGCGCCGGCCTTCGACGAAGCGCTGAAAGTCCATCCGGACGGAGATTTCCCCCTGCTCTGGTTCGGGTTGTTCGAGCGTTCGGAGGAAATCATCCTGCCGGAGCCGGACGCATCCGATATCGCAGAATCCATCGATTGGGAGCCGAGTATCAGCCGGGAGGATTACCGCGAAGCGGTCCGGCGCATACGGGAACACCTGCTGGCCGGCAATACCTACCAGGTGAATTACACATTCCGTCTGAGAGCCGCGTTCGCCGGCGAACCCTGGGAATTGTTTCTCCGGATGGCGGCCAGCCAGCAGGGCCTCTACGGCGCTTTTCTACATGCGGGCCGTTGGGCCATTCTGAGCGCTTCCCCGGAACTGTTTTTCCGCCTGGACGGGGAAAAGGCGGAAAGCAGGCCGATGAAGGGAACCGCGCCCCGCGGGCCCACACGCGAAGCGGATTCGCTTTCCGCGCTCACCCTGAAGCAGTCAGAGAAGAACCGCGCCGAGAACATCATGATCGTCGACATGGTGCGGAACGACATGGGCAGGATCGGCCGGATGGGAAGCGTCCGGGCCGACGCGCTGTTCGAGATGGAAGCTTATCCGACGCTCTGGCAGATGACCTCCACCGTGACCTGTTTGACGGATGCGTCTGTCTCCGGCGTTTTTCATGCCCTCTTCCCGCCCGCATCCGTGACCGGCGCTCCAAAGCCGGGAACCATGAAAATCATCCGTGAACTCGAGCGGGATCCGCGGCGGATCTATTGCGGGGCCGCGGGATTTATTCTGCCTGGCCGGATCGCGCAGTTCAATGTGGCCATACGGACGGTACTGGTCGACCTGGACCGGCGCACCGCAGAGTATGGATTGGGAAGCGGTGTGGTCTGGGATTCGGAGACCGGGGACGAGTACGAAGAGTGTCTGTTGAAAGCAAAAATATTGACCCGTTCTGTTCCCGCCTTTTCTCTGCTGGAGACTTTACTCTGGACACCTGAAGAGGGATATTTTCTGCTGGATGCCCATATCGGCCGGATGGCGGAATCCGCAGATTATTTCTCGATTCCGGCGGATCCTGCGGGGTGGCGAGAAAGCCTGGATGCAACAGCCGCCGATTTACCGCGGGCCAGGCACAAAGTCCGCCTGACCGTAAACCGGAAGGGCATTACGGAATGCGGGGCCGAGCTGCTTCCGGAGCCTCGAACTTCCGGCCCGGTGCGCGTCTGTCTCTCCCTGTCGCCCGTGGATTCCTCTGATCCGTTTCTATATCACAAGACGACGCACAGGTCAGTATATGACGAAGCCAGACGCGGCCGACCCGGCTGTGATGACGTCATTTTATGGAACGAGCGGAACGAGGTGACCGAATCCTCCATCGCGAACATCTTCGTCGAATCGGACGGCGGTCTGTGGACGCCGCCGGTGTCGTCAGGCCTTCTGGCGGGGACGTACCGGGGGTGGATGCTGTCCAGAGGCCTCATCCGTGAGCGGATTCTCCCAGTAGACGAATTGCGAAAATGCGATCGGATCCTGCTCGTGAATTCCGTGCAGGGCGAAAGGGAGGCGGTACTGGCGGAGGATTGATACGCCCAACCCATTGTTTTAATAGGCCTCAAAAGGAACCTCCCGCGGGTTTGTATGAACCTGCGGGAGGTTTTCCTGTCAGGGGGACCCCGGGGTCCCTTTTTTTAAACTCTTTCGTCCTTTTCCGGTATACCTGGATAGAGAATACTACGGAGACTCCATTTTTGAGCGAACGTCTGGAAAAATGGATCATTTACTGGATGTCCAGGGGCGGGGAAGCAGGCCGCGAGAAGGCATTCGACCGTATCTGGAGGCTCTATCACAAACGCATCCTGTACTTCGTCCGGCAGCGTCATCCGTCCGAAGCGGAGGACCTGGTGCAGGAAGTCTTCATCAAGGTTTTCCGGAACCTGGACCGGTTCGACCCGTCCCGTCCTTTCGTTACGTGGGTTTTCACTATCGCGAGGAATCATTGCATCAACCAGGCGGCGCTGAAGAAGCCTGAGATCAGGTCCTCCGGGGTTCCCGAAGACGGGGACGGTCGATTCATCGATCCCGACACCCCGGAATCCATGCTCATCGAAAGCGAAAGGAACAGGATCATCGGGGAAGCACTCGCGACGCTCGACCCGGACTCGCGGGAAATGGCCTTTCTCCGGTATTTCGAGGGGATGAAAAACCGCAGTATCGGGGAGATACTCGACCTGCCCGAGGGAACTGTCAAATCGAGGCTGTTCGCGATACGCGGCGCATTAAAGGAGGTACTGGCGGATCATGAAAATTGAGAGGACCATGAATCGGTTTTACCAGCATCAGCTGTCCGCTCTGCCGGACGCGGAACGCCCCCGGGCATGGACCGCATACGCGGGGACTCCGGCCGTCCAGCGGGGATTATCCCGGTGGGAAAACGCTTTCGGCGCCGCGGTGACGGCGGGATGGCTGCTCGAACTGCTTTTGCCTGAACGATGGTTCCTGGTCGGCCGCATCGCCTCAGTTTTCCGAATCGGGTTCTGACCAACCTTGTCCCAATCAAGAAGAGAGGAAAGAATGGAAAAGAAACGCGCGGGATCGACCCGGCGCTGGTGGGTAGCCGGATTGCTCAGCTATCTGGTGCCTGGCCTGGGGCAGGTGTACAATGGACAGGCTGCGAAAGGACTTCTTTTTAATTTTCTGTTCACGATCTGGGGCGGCGTGGTGTTCGCGGTCCTGATCCGGACGTTGAAGCTTTCCGTCACGGCCGGTTCCGCTGCCGCGCTGACCGGCCTTTTCCTTCTCGGCCTGGCCGCCCAGCTGGCCGTCGCGGTCGAGGCGATGCGGGGAGCCCTCCGGGCCGGTGCGGATTTTTCGCCGCGGAAATACAACACGCCCCTTCTTTACGCGGGGGTATTGGCGGTGTGCCTGACCGTTCAGGCTTCACTGTCTTCGGCCGTAGGCGAGCACATACTCAAGGCTTTCCGCATTCCAACCGGATCCATGACGCCCACGCTCGAGCCGGGCGATCACGTGTTGAGCAATCAACTCTATTTCACGGATCACAACCCGGCGGCGGGAGACGTCGTGATATTCAAGTCTCCGGAGGACGGGAAATCGAATTTCATCAAGCGGATCACGGGGATGCCCGGGGATACGGTTCAGATGGCGGGAGGCAGGCTGATGGTGAACGGGAATACGGCTCCAGGTCCCGCTTTTTCCGGAACGCGTTCGGACTCCGGATCATTCGATCCCGTGGTGGTGCCGCGGGACGCGTATTTCGTCACGGGTGACAACCCGGATCATTCGAAAGACAGCCGGCAGTTCGGCCCGATTCCGCGGCATCTCATCCGCGGCAAGCCGATGTTCGTTTATTTCTCGTCCAACGGGCCGTTCCGGTGGAGGTTGGGGAGGATCGGGAAAATCGTTCAATAGTCCAATTTTCATGTGTCCGGTTCGTTACCCTGACTGTTGGGCGCTTGTCATCTGACAGGGGTGTCACTGCGAGCCCCGCCTCGAGCTTGATCCGGGGCGGGGCTCTGTCGGATTTCAAATGAATCTGATCGCTCGCGCATTCCCCGCCGCTTGCGGCGGGGTAAGCGAGCGAATATAATATATTTTCTTCACTACAGATAGAAGATTCCCCGCGGCTTGCCGCGGGGAGCTTCAATGTCTTTGACGCCCTCCGCGCAGCGGGGCGGCGGAGTTTGTTAAGCGCATATTCTCTTCCATCCCCTTCCGGGTCCCGCATTTTCCGTTTTGAAATGCCGGTTGTTTGTGATACCTTTTCAATAGACCGGACGGGCTGAATCCAATATCCGGTTCCCGACGTTCAACAGGCAAGAGGCCACATGGAGGAAAACGTCATGATCTTGACCAGAATGATCGTGCTGATGATGATCGCTGTCGCGGGGGCGGGGACCGCCGGGGCCGCGGAGAGCACGGAAAACATACCGCCGGTTCCGGATTTCGAATTGAACCGTTATCTCGGCACCTGGTATGAAATCGCCCGTCTGCCGCACCGGTTCGAAAAAGGCTTGTCCCGCGTGACTGCCACCTACACCCTCAACCCGAACGGAACCATCCAGGTCCTGAACCGCGGATTCAAAGCCGCCAAAAACAAATGGTCGCAGGCCGAGGGAAAGGCCTGGGTTCCGGATCCGGATGTCCCGGCCCGGCTGAAGGTCCGGTTCTTCTGGCCTTTTTCCGCGGAATACAAGATCATCCGGCTTGATCCGGAATACCGATGGGCCGTGGTGACCAGCAGTCAGAATAACTATCTCTGGTTCCTCTGTCGCGAACCGGTCATGGACGAAGCCCTGTACAAATCGCTGGTGCAATACGTCAGCGAAAACGGATTCGACGTTTCGAAACTGATTCGCGTGGAGCAGGATGAAGCCGGTGACAAATAGAGTCCGGCGGAGTCACCCCATCGCGCTGATCCTCGCCGCAGTTTTTTCGGGATCGGCGGCCGATCCCAATCCGTATGCCGCCATAGACCGCCACGCGCTGGCAGCGCCACGCTCCGCGGAAGCTTCCGTTCAATCGCTGGCGCGGTATCTGACAAAACCATGCCGGAACGACACTGAGAAAGCGCGGGCGATTTACCGCTGGGTGGCCGCGAATATCCGGTATGATACGCAGGCATATTTTTCAGGCCGCCTCCGGTCCTCGGGAGCTGCAGGCGCGCTCAGAAACCGGACCGCGGTGTGCGAGGGATTCTCATCCCTGTTCGAGGCGCTGGGCAAGGCCGCGGGTTTGGAGATCGTCACGGTCAGCGGCTGGGCGCGGGGTTACGGGTCCGAGGTCGGAGAGCCCATTCGCGGCGGGCCTGACCATGCGTGGAACGCCGTCCGCGTCAACGGACATTGGAAGCTTGTGGATCCCACCTGGGGCGGCGGTGTTCTGGACGAGGCCGGGAAATACGTACGCCGCTTCGATGAGTATTTTTTCTTCACTCCGCCGGAAAAGCTCATTGCCACGCACTTCCCTGAGGATGCCGCATGGCAGCTGCTTGATCCGGCCGTAACCCGGGCTCAGTTCGACGGACAGCCGTTCATCCGTCCGGCTTTTTTTCGTTTCGGATTGGAAACGGCAAGCCACGGGACCTGCCGCATTGAGGCCGTGGACACGGTGCTCGTCACGCTGGCCGCGCCAGCCGGAACCGTTGTGCTCGCCCGCCTTCTGACATCCGTTACGGAATCATCCCTTGATCCGGGAACTACATTCAGCCAGAGGCACGGCGGAACCCTGAGGGTCCATGCCGCGATTCCGAAATCCGGAGATTACATTCTCCGTATTTTTGCCAAAGACGCTTCCGATTCCGGACCCGCGGAATGGGCGGTCGATTACCGTGTCCGCGGCCTGCGACGGTCCGGGGTGGGTGTCGTTTTCCCGGAGACCTATCAGGGTTTCATGGAGCATGGCGCGTATCTGGCCGCCCCTCTGACCGGACGGCTCCGATCCGGAACCGGAATTCCGTTTCGTCTGCGCGTTCCAGGCGCGGAAGAAGTCATGGTCGATATGGGGAAGAGCTTCAGACTGCTCGAGCGGAACGGGGAATGGTTTGAGGGAGAAGTCCGTGCCTTGCGAGGAGAAATCACTGTGTACGCGAAGTTTCCGGGGGAAAAACAGTATTGCGGGCTGTTGAAATATCTCGGAATATAAAGGAACAAGTACGTTTTTTTCGCCAAGCATTCAAAATGTTCCGGGTTCCGAGTTCCGGGTCGAAAGAAATGCTTCTGACTGGTCAGTATACTCGGAACCCGGAATTCGGAACTCGGAACCGATTTCTTACCACTCCACGCTCCCCGGATCCTTCTCCGACGGCACGATCTTCCAGTCCTGTTCATCGAAATCAAAATCCGCGATTTTATCAAGAGGCAGTTTCAGGTATTTCCCGGTACCGATGGCGGCCACGGTGCCGTCCGGCAGGATCAGTTCGCCCTGACCCTCGAATGTCCTGCTCGTTTCGGCCGTGATGCGGCCCACGACTTTCAGCTCCGTATCCAGCGGAACGGGCTTCTTGAACCGCACGGTGAATTCCACGGTCACGCCCCATATCATGTCCTGCCGGTTCGCATTGATCGAGCGTCCCACGGTCTCGTCGAGAATCGCGGTGGTGACGCCGCCGTGCAGGCGCCCGGGATAACTCTGGAGCGTTTCGCCCGGCGTGAAAATGCCGACCAGCTCGTTCGTCTCCGTCTCGTAAAAGGAGGTTTTCAATCCGAAAGGATTCTGAAGCCCGCAGACCAGACACAATTTGCTGTTCTCCTGCTTGCGGGTGACGCGGGAAGAGGGCATATCCGCTCCTGTATTTTTTTAAAATACCCATCCAGCCCGGAAAAATCAAGCATAAAATCCGGATTGCATGTGTCCGCTGTTTTATCGATATTAATAAGGGTTCGATCCCTTCATCGTACGGAGGAGACATGAAAATAGGAACGATCAGCCGCCCGATCCGCATTATTCTGACTTTTTTTGCGGCAGCCTGTCTCAGCCAGCCGTCCTACGCGCCTTTCGACAGCCTTCCGTCCGTCCCGGATTTTCCCGATCCGCTGGTCATGGCAGACGGAAGCCCGGTTCGATCCGTTGAGGATTGGTACGGGAAACGGGTGCCCGAACTGAAAAACCTGTTCCAGCATTACATGTACGGATTTCCGCCTCCGGCTCCGGCGGAACTCCGCGCGGCCGTGCGGCGGACGAATCCGGCCGCGTTCGGAGGAAAAGCCACGCTCAGCGAAGTCGAGATCCGCCTTGGTACGGAACCGTCTATTGTTATGCGGCTCATGGTTGTCGTGCCCAACCGGGGCCGCAGGCCGTCTCCCTGCTTCGTGGGCGCGAATTTTGACGGGAACCATACGCTTCTGAACGACACCGCGGTTGCCCTCCCAGCGGGCTGGATGTCCGAGAAAAGCCCGGGCGTGACAGACAACCGCGCGACGGAAGCGGGCCGGGGAACCCGAACCGATGAGTGGTGCATCGAGAAGACGATCAGCCGGGGGTATGCGGTCGCGACTTTCTACCGGGGGGATGTGGAGCCGGACAACCCCGACCTGCGCGATGGCGTCCGTTATCGAATTCCGGTGAACGGACGCACCGAACCGGGCCCGCATGACTGGGGAACGATCGCGGCGTGGGCGTGGGGGATTTCCCGCGCGGTCGATTATCTGATCACGGTACCGGAAATCGACCCGGGACGCATCGCTGTGGTCGGGTTCTCGCGGCTCGGCAAGGCCGCCCTGCTGGCCGCCGCGCTCGACACCCGGCTGTCAGTCGTGATCGGCCATCAGACCGGATGCGGAGGCGCGGCGCCGGACCGTTCCCATGTCGGAGAGTCCGTCCGGATTATCAACACGAAGTTCCCGCATTGGTTCTGCGGGGCGTTCCACGAATTCAATGACGCTCCGGAAAGACTGCCTTTCGACCAGCACGCCCTTCTCTCGCTCCTGGCGCCCAGGCCTGTTCTGTTGACAGCCGCGACTGAGGATACCTGGGGAAATCCGGAAGGCGTGTTTGAGATGGCCAAACGAGCGGGCGTTGTTTACGAATTTCTGGGAGTTCAGGGGCTGAAGGCGAGGCGCATGCCGAAAGAAGGAAAACTCGTGAAATCGCAGCTTGGCTGGTTCATCCGGCCGGGCCGGCATTCCATGACTCCCGTGGACTGGGCGGCCATAATCCAATTCGCGGACCGGCATCTAAGATAACACCGGAGTGATGACCGGTTACGGGTGCGCCCGCTGAAATTATGTTCCCCCGATACAAGCGAGTCAGATCAATTCATCCGAGCCATCATCCGGGGGCAGGTCATTTCTCCCACGAAAGGGATTCCTGCCTTCTTGAAAACCCCTCGTAACGGTTTTTCAGATCGTCCAGATTCAGGTTCAGAGACCGGAGTGTCGAGAAGAACCGGGGAAGATCCCGATTCAGAAAATCGTCCTTCCGGAGGTCCGTCGCGTACGCGTAGGCGTCTTCAGAGACGAAAAAGCCGATGCCTCGCCGTATGACGATAATCCCCTTTTCCTGAAGGAGTGTGTAAGCCCTCATCATCGTATTGGGATTGACTTGAAAGGTCGCTGCCATGTCTCTGACTGACGGAATTCTATCCCCCGGTTTCCACTCTCTCGTCAGAATTTTATCGCAAAAATCGTCCGAGATCTGAAGATAAATCGATCTGTCCCTGATAAAATTCACGAGTCGTCTCTCCTGTAGTCGAATTATCGAAAAATGGGAGTTCTCGATAAAGACAGTGTACTAATAAGCCAATACAGAACAATTTAAAAAATATTGAATCTAAAGTCAATATTTTTAATTACTTGTTGTGTGAGTTTATTGAACCAGACGTTTCCTCAGCCGGCGAACTGCAAAATATCCGGTGATGACTGTAAGTGATATGATATAAAGGAGGTTTAAGAGGAGAACCGGAGATAAATGACCCACAGTCAAAGCCCGGGCAATGGACACAGGATGACTCAGCGGCAGGACCCAGGCGACAGGTTGTATGAGTTTCGGCAGATTGGATACCGGAAAGATCACACCCGAGAAGAAAAACATGGGCGACAGCACGCCCGTGAAATAGAAACTGAAATGATTGATGGTGTTGACGAAAGAGGTGATCAGAAGGGACAGCGCCCCGAACATCAGGCCCGTGAGGAATCCCACGAACGGAGCGAGCACGCTCGCGGAAAGCGGGATCACGCCGAACACCGCGAACACCACGCACACGGCGAATGAAAAGAACAATCCCTTGGTACCGGCCCAGAGGATTTCCCCGACGATGAGGTCCGATGTCGTGATCGGCGCGGACAGCATGCCTTCGTATACCTTGTCGAATTCCAGTCTGATGAAGGTGCCGTATGTGCACTCGAACGCCGAGGTGTACATCGACGATGTCACCAGCAGGCCCGATCCGAGAAACTGGATGTAGGGCAGGTTGTCCATGGACACGATGTACCGGCCCAGGCCGAGCCCGACGCCCGCGAGAAAAATCAACGGGTCCATGAAGGGTGGAAGCCCGTTGCTGACCAGGTTCCGCGTGTACACGAGCACATGCCGGAACCAGACGCTGTAAAGCCGGTGGCCGAGGGAGGGAAGCTTATTGGAGCTCATTGAGCGCCCTCCCGGTCAGCTTGAGGAAGAGATCCTCCAGGTTGGACTCGCGAAGATGGTATTCGCCGTGCCCGAGGTTTTTCGCGATCCGCCTGAGCACGTGGGCTTCGTTCGAATAGAAAACCACGCGGTCCCGCGACGGATCCGACCGGACGCCTTCGGGCACGGGCGCGGCCGACAGATCCCGGGCCGCTTCCGCGCCGACGATCTCCAGGACATACCGCTCGATGTGGCTGTCGAGCAGTTCCTGCGGGGGGCCTTCCATGGCCTTGCGG
Source organism: uncultured bacterium (assembly GCA_963736115.1). Lineage (GTDB taxonomy): Bacteria > Zhuqueibacterota > QNDG01 > QNDG01 > DTFT01 > JAFGAX01. Next base: position 46,811 of record CAVTNR010000009.1, on the reverse strand, counting down.
CCCTTGTCCATGATCAGGATCGTGTCGCAGAGCTGGTACGCCTCGTCCATGTAATGCGTGGTCAGCAGGATGGTCATGCCGTCTTTTTTCAGCTGGCGGAGCTTGTCCCAGATCAAGTGGCGGACCTGCGGGTCGAGTCCGGTCGTCGGCTCGTCGAGGATGAGCAGGCGCGGCGCGTGCAGGAGGGCGCGGGCGATGGTCAGCCGTCGCTTCATGCCGCCCGAGAGTTCCCGGATCCTGGCCTTGCGCTTTTCGGACAGTTCAAAAAATGAAAGCAGTTCGTCGATGCGGCGGTCGGCCTCGCGTCTTCCCATTCCGTAGAATTTGGAATACACGAGCAGGTTCCGTTCGACGTTCAGTTCCTCGTCGAGGTTGTTGTCCTGGGGCACCACACCGGAGTAGAAATTTGATGTCGAGTTCGTTTTGCGCGGGATCGAATCCGAACACGCGCACCGATGTTCCGGGACGGCGCTCGCGTTCGGCCATCCCGTAGAGGATGCGCATGAGCGTGCTCTTGCCGGCGCCGTTCGGGCCCAGAAAGCCGAAGCAGGAGGCCGAGGGAACGGAGAAGGACACGTCATCCACGGCCTTGAGCGGGCCGTAGGACTTGTGCAGGTTTTCAACAGTGATTACAGCGTCGGTCATAGATGGATAAAATAGGATTCAGGCAGGGAAAAAGCAAGGAATTTTCTTCGGTACGGACCATGCGGCGCATGCCGTCAACGAGCGGAGGGAAATGGCAGCCCTGTCGCGACCGGCGCACGTCGGCGTGCGCCGGTCCGATTCCGTTTCATTCTTTTGCGGGGGAACCCGAAGGCGCCGGCTCCGCGAGCAGTTTCTTCAGGGCCGTGACCAGTTCGTCCGAAAGCGGTTCGACCTTCGAGCCGAACCGGTACACCGGCCGGCCGGAGCGGTTGACGAGGAACTTGTTGAAGTTCCAGGAAATGGCGCCAGGGCCTTCGGGCGTCGTTTTCTGCTCCGTGAGCCATTTGTACAACGGCGCCCGGCCTTTTCCCTTGACGGAAATTTTTGAAAACATGGGGAAGGTCACGCCGTAATTCAGGGTGCAGAACTGCCGGATCTCTCCGTCCGAACCGGGTTCCTGGAAAAAGAAGTTGTTGGCCGGAAAACCCAGGATCACCAGCCCGCTGTCCTTGTAGGCCCGGTACAGTTCCTCCAGCCCCTTGTACTGCGGCGTGAATCCGCATTTGCTGGCCGTGTTCACGACAAGAACCACCTTGCCGGCAGTGCCGGCCAGGGACACGGGTTTCCCCGTGATGTCGTTCAGGGTGAAATCATACAGGCTTTGCGTCATGGCGGTTCCTCCTGTTAAAAGGAGAGTCAGAAGAATGGTTCCAGACAGGTTTTTCAAAGCCTTCCTCCTTGCGGATTGAAATCATTCCCGCGTCTGTTCATCCGGTTTCGAGCGACGGATCATCCGTCCGCTTCCCGCCGGATGCAGGCGGACCGCTCATTGCCAGCTGATTTCGAACTCGGAGAGCGGATCGCCCGCGGACAGGGACTGATTCAGCGCCACCTGTACTTCCTTTTTCCCCATCAGTTCCAGCGCGCCCTGGGCCCAGCCCCAGACGTTCATGTCCGAAACCCAGTGGGGTTGGGGCAATTTCACGATTTGAAGGATGCAGCGGTGGGAGGAGGAATCGGAAATGCGCATCTCGCCTTCCGGGTAATAATCGTTGAATACGCGCGAGGCGCGGTCGATGATGAACTGAGGCGAACCGATCTTGAAGAAGATCTTGTAAAAACCGTTCAGGGCGTAAGAGGCGCTGTAGTGGCCGGAATGCCAGGCGCCTTTTCGGTCTCCGCCGTAGAACAGGTCGCACATCACGCGCGTGGGCTCGTAGAGCGCGTCGAATACGTCGTAATGCTCGAAGGCCAGGATGACGGACTTGTGCACCTGTTTCGCTCCGGCCGGCAGGGCATCGCGCCATTCTTCGAAGCGGTCCGGAAACTGGTGACGGATGAAGGCGGGCAGTGCCAGAATGGCGGTTCCCTTGATTTTCATGCAATCCCTCCTCTTAACAGATTGATTGTTCTTTTTGTTGCGCCTCAGTTTCGGTCATCGAATCACCCATGGACATTGAACGAATCACCGGACTGCGTCGGGTTCCAGCGCATCTCCGGGGATCACCGTGCCGGAGCAGGATCCTCTTTCTCAAGCAATACAGTGATCCAGCAAGCAGCTTTGGATTCGTTCATATTGGCCGCGGACGATTGGATGGAAACGACTTTCCATCCCTGTTCCAGAAAGCTCTGGAAGGGCTCTTCCATGTCCTTGTGAAAGTGACTCTGCAGTTCCATCACCACGACTCTCTGCATAGAACCTCCGGTGTTCAATTGGGTTCCGGGACTCCCGCGCAACCGCGCGGAACCCGGTTTCAGCGCAGGACGACCATGCCCCGGTTGAAGAAGACCCCGGCGATCGCGGCGGTCATCAGGCAGGCCAGGGTGGCCGCGAGCAGGGCGCGTGGGCCGAGGCGGGCCAGATCCCCGCGGCGCGAGGGCGCGAGGGCCGACAGTCCGCCGACGAACACGGCCAGGGACGCGACATGGGCGAATCCGCAAAGGGCGTAGGCGCTGATCACGATGGACCGCGGATGAACCAGGGCGCCGCGCCGCATCAATCCGGCGAGGTCCTGATAGGCCGTGACCTCGGTGACCACGCTGCGCTCCCCGATCAGCCGGGCGACAGCCGCGGCGTCCTGAACCGGCACGCCGATCAGAAGTGTGAAGGGATAGAAGACCATGCCCAGCAGGCCCTTCAGGGACCAGTCGAAGCGGATTCCGGCCAGGCCGTTGATCCATCCGCCCGCGGCGTTGAGGATGAGGTCCACCAGGGCGACCAGGCCCAGGAACGCGAGTAGGAGGGCGCAGATCCCGACGATCAGCTTCACACCCGCGTTCGCCGCATTCAAAATCGCCTCGATCACATTGCTTTCGCGGGGCACGTCCGGGGCGACGCGGATGCCGAGCGTTTCGGGCCTGCCGGTTTCCGGCATCAGCAGTTTAGACATGACGAGGGCCGAAGGCGCGGCGAGAAGGGAAGCCGAGACCAGGTGTCCCGCGATGGCGGGGAAAACCGGCCGGAGCATGATGACGTACACCGCGAGAATGTTGGAGGCAACGGTGGCCATGCCCGCGGTGAGAAGGGTTGTGAGTTCCGACGGGGTCATCCGCTCGATGTAGGGGCGCACGGCGAAGGACGATTCGATTCCCAGAAAAATCTCGGAGCTCGCGGCCAGCGATTCGGCGCCGCTGATACCCATCAGTCGCGAGAACACGGCCGAGAACGCTCCGACGATTTTCGGCATGATCCGGAAAAAATACAGGAGACCCATCAGGGAGGAGAAAAAGACAATGGTCGGAACGCCCTGGAAGGCGAAAAAGTACCCCAGGGATTCGATGCCGTTCTCATCCGTCGCTCCAGGCGGGAGCGCGAGCCGGCCGAAGACGAAGCGGGTGCCGGCCGAGGCGCTGTCGAGTATGCGGACCACGAGGTCATTGACGATCAGGAACAGTTTCGAGCCGGCCGGGACGACGAAGATGAAGAACGCGAAGCCGGCCTGCAGGACGAGACCCCAGAAAACCACCCGTCCGTTCACCGCCTTTTTATTCGGCGAGAGCAGCCAGGCCAGGCCCAGAAGCACGAACAGGCCGGCGAGGCTGACGAGGTTGTAGGCTTCCATTTATCCCTTCAAAAAATGTTTGTCCATCCGCTCATCCCTGCAATGCAGGATGACAACGGATTTTCATTTCGAATGCGACGCCGGTTTTCACGCCGGCACCCTTCCGGCAATTTGCGGCGTCGTGGAATCTCTTGATTTTATTATAAATAACTTAAGCGGCCGCAACCGTGCGGCCGTCCAGCGGCAAATTGAGGAAAAAGTAGACTGCATATTTCGTGCTAATCGATATCCGCTGTCAGGGATATGCTTGCACTGCGGATTTCACCCATCCGTCTTTCGATCTGCGTGTAATGATAATTCAGCGCATTGCGCACCGAGGCCTGCAGGGTCCAGATGCCGGCCTTGACACCGGCGCGGAATTCCAGCAGTTTCAGGGGCACACGCGGGTCCAGCGGATTGAGCTGGACGGTCCGGATCCGGCCCGCGTAGCGGTATTCCGCCTCCAGGGAGAGCGGACCCACAAAGGCTTTTCCCGTCATCACCGCATGGAACCGGGGCCGGTACGCGAGGTCCTCCTTCCGCTCGAGATCCCGGGGATTCTGCCAGGCCGCGTTTGCGGCCAGGCCCAGGCGCCGGCGCCAGAACCGGAATTCCGCCGCGCCTTCGACGCCCGTGACGCGGGCGCGGACGAAGTTCTGGAATTGGATAGTGCCGAGAAAATTGATCACCGGATCGATCATGTCCCAGTAGTCGGACCGGAATATGGTCAGCTCCAGCCGGCCGGCGTTTCCGATGTCCTGCGAAATCCCGGCGTCCGTGAACCAGGAATGCTCGGACCGAAGTCCGGGGTTGGGGATGACGTTGAATCCCGAATAATCCGCGCGTATGTATTTTTCGAACACGGTGGCGGTCCGGAATCCGCCGCCGAAGGTTGCGCGCAGGGCCGTACCCTCCCGCGGCCGGAAGTTCAGCCCGATCTTCGGGCTGAGGCGGTTCTCGGACGTTTCCCCGATCAGCACGTGCCGGTCCCATCGGCCGCCCGCGGTCAGCGTGAACCGGCTGTCCGGGGACCAGGCGTCCTGAACGTAGGGCGAGAGGGTGTATCCCTCATGGTCTCCGAAATATTGCGACCCGCTGAGGTCGCGCCTGTATTCCACTCCGGACGTGACATGATGCTCCGGCGCGGGAAGCCAATCGGCCTGGATTTCGATTCCCGGGCCGCGTCCAGGCTTGAATGCGCCTGGATTGTAGGCCGTGAGCTGGTTGCCCATTTCGGTCTGCAGGAACGAAACCCGCGCTTTCAGGCCGAAACGCGGGGTGACCGGCAGGTGGTATTGGGCATGGAAATCCGTGGCCCGGTACTCGATGGCGTCCTCCTTGTTGTAAGGAGGCACCTCCAGCGGCCGGTTCTGCGAAAGCCACTGGATGAACCCGCCCTCGCGGTTACGCATCCGGGCGGCATACAGGTCGAGCCTGGAACCGCCGCGGAAACGGATGCCGGCCTTGGCCGAGACGTTCCAGAGGTCGGCTTCGTTGTTCTCCATGTATCCCGTGGACGTATGGCGGGTCATGCCGAGCTGGAGGCCGATTGGGCCGAAGCTCCGGCTGACCGACACGTCGGTGCGCTCGAAATGCAGGCGCCGGTCCGTCCATTTCCATTCCGGCCATGCGGGGTCGTCGTACACACCGGCGAGCGTGCGCAGACGCACGCGGAGGCGGCGGGAGGGCTCGCGTGTGATGAGGTTGATCACACCGCCCATGGCCGAGGACCCGTAGAGGGCCGAACCCGCGCCTTTCACGATTTCAATGCGTTCCACGTCGAGCAGGGGCAGTATCTTCCAGTTGATGCCGCCGAGATCCGAGGTCACGGTGGAAACGCCGTCCACGAGGAGCAGAACGCGGCTGCCCACATTGAACACGCTGTAGCCCGACGATCCGCGGATGCTGATATTCTCCTCGTTGAAATGCACGCCCGGCACCGCGCCGATCGCCTCCTCCAGCCTGCGGGTCTGGCGCTCCGCCAGGCGTTCCGCGCCGATCACGGTGACGCTCTGGTGCGCCGCGGACAGGGCTTCGGCGTGTTTGGACGCGGTCACCACGACCGGATCTCCGGAGAGGGGCGCCTCGTTCATCCGGACGGAGATTTCCTTCGTCTCTCCGGAGACGGAGAGTCCGCTTTTCAAAACGGTCCTGAAACCCATCATGGAGACGACGAGGGTGTAGTCACCGTCCGGCACATCAGGCACTGAGAATGCGCCGTCCGGCCCACTGACGGCGCCGAGCAAAGTCCCCCGCAGGAACACGTTGGCGCCCGGAATGGGCTTTCCGGATGCGTCCGAGATTGTGCCGGTCAGGGTCCCGGCCCTGACTGAGGCGGCCATCCATGCGGCTGCGAGAACGAAGACCCATAGGACGGACCGGAGCCCGAAACCCGCGGCAGTCCGGCCCGGGCTGTGCTGATTGCGGTCGAAGCCGGCCGACGTTCTCATGCCCCGCCTCCGAAAGCTGTGGCAAAATCAACGTGGATGTCAATGCCGGTGACATGCTTCCCCGAAAGATCCACGGACCCCGGCTGCAACGGGTCCGCGGGATTCCGGTAAAACCCGATGTCGCGTATCCCGTTGAAGTCGAATGCGTCGTTGATCCACATCAGGGCGACATACCGGATCGTTTCAGTGGAGCGGACCCGAAGCCGGTACGTCGCGCTTCCGGTGAAGATCGGCACGCTGTAGTCGAGCGCGATGTTCTTTAAAAGATAATCGAAGACATCGCCGGGCTTCGGCATTTCGCTGAACGCGCCGATGCCCACGACGCCCGTGTTGGCCGGCCACTCGCCGGTAAACGTCAGCGTGCCCTCGATGAGGCCGTCCCGGTTGACACGGTTCAGGTTAGCTTGGATGTCGATGGTGTCCACGACGGAGCGTGGGCCCTTCAGCTCGATCGGGACGAAGGGGAAGGGAGGGATGAGCTGGTCCCCGATGATCTGGCCGCCCCACATGCCGATGATGTCCGATATGTTCCATGACTGGTTGTGGGCCTTCCAGATCACGGCCGCGATCTCGTAATTGCCGGGTTCCAGGTAGATTTCCCAGGGTACCGTGTCCGGGGGCTGGTCGGAATTGCCGAATATGATTTCGCTGAAGGTCAGTTCGGTGATGTCCTTGGGGGGGAATTTCTTCAGTACGGCGACCCGCACCTCGTCCGTGATGTCGGGGTTCGCGTCCCCGGAAAAGAACACGCGGCCGCTGATCCGGCTGCGGATCGGCTCCAGTCCGTGGTCCACGGAACAGGCGAGGACCGCGATGAGAAATGCGGCTGCGAGTGTTCCGGTTCTTCGGACGCGGTGTCCGGATCGGTTCCTGTCGGTCATGCGTTCCCCTCCCGGTCTGCGGGTTTGGTCCATGGGGTTGAAGGACCCCGCCGCAAGCAGCGGGGTATCACAAGAAACTTGGATGATGGACGCCGCCCGCTTCGCGGGACCAAGCTATTATTTGCCTTCTGGTTGAAGGCAAGCGGCGGGGAATCAGACCCGTCGGAGCGGCCAGAAGCCCAATTTCCGATCATCCAGAAAAACGGGAACCAGAATGACTAGGCTTCTGGCCGCCCGATTGAAATTATACATGAATGATAATAAAAACGGGGGATAAAGTCAAAACTAAAAACTGGGGGCGCGGGATGAAACCCTGAAGGGTGAAATCCACTATTAAAAAGGCCCCGATTACGGGGCCCGCATGACCGGTGCCGCTGTTTTTGTCCTATTTTCCTTGCCGCATCGCGGGCACGTAGAAGCGGTCCACGTACTCCTCGAGCATGCGGCAGGTGCTGAAGCGGGGGATCACGGTTTCCATGGAGCGCTTCATCTTGCGGATCCACTCCGCCGGGAGACCGGATTCGTCTTTCTTATAATAGAGAGGAACGAGGTCGTCCTGCAGGATCCGGTACAGCGATTCGGCGTCGAGTCCATCCTGCTCCATGTCGTTGTAATACTCCTTGTCCTCGCCCACGGCCCATCCGTTCGTTCCGTCGTACGCCTCGCGCCACCATCCGTCCATCACGCTGCAGTTGATGGCGCCGTTCACCGCTGCCTTCATGCCCGAAGTGCCGCTGGCCTCGAGGGGCCGGCGCGGCAGGTTCAGCCATACGTCGACGCCGGAGATGAGGATTTTCGAGAGGGACATGTCGTAGTTTTCGACGAACACGATTTTTCCGTGGAAGTCGGGATTGCGGCTTTCGCCCACGATGGTCTGGATGAGCGACTTGCCCATCTGGTCGGCCGGGTGCGCCTTGCCTGCGAATACGATCTGGACGGGCATGTTCTCGCGCGACACGATGTACTTGAGCCAGTCCCGGTTCTGGAAGATGAGTGTGCCGCGCTTGTACGGCGTGAAGCGCCGGGCGAATCCGATGGTCAGCACGTCCGGGTTCAGCAGTCGCCTCGCCTCGGCCACCGAGTCGGGGGATTCACCGTTGCGCTCGCGCTGGCGCGAGAGGTTCCGTCGGACCTGTTCGATGAGCCGGTATTTCAGGTCGTGGTGCACTTTCCACAGCGCCTCGTCCGGAATCCGGTCCAGAACCTTCCAGTAGTCGGCGTCCGAAAGCCGGTACCGCCAGTCCGGGCCCAGGTGTTCGTCGAGCAGGCCTTTCATCAGGCTCGACATCCAGGTGCGGGTGTGCACGCCGTTCGTGATGTGGGTGATCGGAACCTCCTCGACGGGCCGGTCCGGCCACAGGGGATGCCACATGCGGCGGCTGACGGCGCCGTGGAGTTCGCTGACCGCGTTCGCGTAGGACGAGGTTTTCAAGGCGAGAATGGTCATGTTGAATGCGTTATGATCCGGGTTCCGCTCGTTGCGGGCCAGCCCGAAGAAGTCGTCCTTCGGGATTTTCATGATATCCCGGTAGTCGCCGAGCAGGTGTTCCACCAGCCCCGTCTCGAACACTTCATTCCCCGCCGCGATGGGCGTATGCGTGGTGAACACCGTCGCGGGACGGATCCGCTTCACCGCTTCGGCCAGAGGGGTCCCCTCCAGGAGGTCGTCCCGCATGCGTTCGAAGGACGAAAGCGCGCAATGCCCCTCGTTCAGGTGCCAGACAGCCGGGCGGATGCCCACGGCTTCAAGCATGTGCAGTCCGCCGATTCCCAGGAGCATTTCCTGGGTCAGCCGGAGCTCGCGGTCCGACACATAGAGCCGCTCGGTGATCTTCCGCTCGGATGTTGTGTTGTCCTGAAAATCGGTGTCCAGGAGATACAGGGGGACGCGGCCCACATCCGCCTTCCAGACACGGGCGGACACCGCCGAATGGTCGAACCGCACCCGGATGGTCAGCGGCTTGCCGTCCTCCCGGAGCACCGGCAGAACGGGCAGGTTGGAGAAGTTGTTCGGCTCGTACACCGATTGCTGGTTCCCGTGCAGGGAGATGAGCTGGGTGAAGTACGATTCGCGGTACAGCAGTCCCACGCCCACGAGCGGGATGCCCTGGTCGCTGGCCGATTTCAGATGGTCGCCGGAGAGAATGCCCAGGCCGCCGGAATAGATGGGCAGGCTTTCGTGTATGCCGAATTCCATGCTGAAATAGGCCGTCCATTTGTCCAGGCAGTCCGGATATTTCAGCGCGAACCGGGTGTCCTTCTGTCCCATGTAACGGTCGAAGGCTTGGAGCACGCAGTTGTATTTGGACATGTACACGCTCTCGTGCATGACTTCCTCGAACCGGTGGCGGTCGAGCTCCTTGAGCAGCTGCACGGGATTGTGATGGACGTCCTCCCAGAGTTTGATGTCGAGATGCCGGAAAAGCCGGTAGGCTTCATGGTGCCAGCTGAACCAGAGATTGTAGGCGAGGTCGGACAGCCGGGCCAGCGGGTCCGGGAGATTGGGGAAATTGGCCCGCTTGAGGCCGGCCGGATCGACGGCCCCGTTGCCGGCCGCGGTCTTGGAATCCACGCGGCTGCGTTCGACGGCGTAGCGGATGGTGCGGATGACGGTCGCGCCGTCCACCGATCCCTTGACCAGGTAGTCCTGGGCGCCTTCGCGTACCGCCTTCATGGCGATGTTCTCGTCGTCCAGACCGGTGGAAACCACGATGGGCACCCGGGGCACGCGGCTGTGGAGCCGCATGAACGTATCGAGCCCCTGGCTGTCCGGAAGCCCGAGGTCGAGAATCACGACGTCAAAAGCGCCTGCGGATACGGCTTCCATGGCTCCGGACAGCGTGCCCACGCGGACCGTTTCCTGAACAAAAGAACCCAGACGCTTCATCAACTCCCTCATCGTCTGGGCCACGGACTCGTCGTCTTCGACCAGCAGAATGCGTATTTTTCTGTCTTCCACTAAAAACCCACCTGGTTGTTCTTGCCGGGTCCCGGCCGGACCGAGGCCGGGGTATCCTTTAATATACCCGATAGCGGATGAAATGTCAATGGGAACTTGCCCGCTTCCGCTTGCCGAGCGGGTGTTTCAGCACCTCGCCCGCGAAATAGATGGATCCCGCGCCGCATACGCAATCTCCGCGCCGGGCCGAACGCAGGGCGGTTTCCCAAGCCTGCCCGATGTCCGGGATCACGGTCACCGGCTTTCCCTTCAACGCCGTAAGCCCGGACAGGACGACTGGATCCATGGCCCGTTCCGACAGGGGGCGCGTGAGGATGATCCGGTGCGCGGCCGGGGCGAGTATCTTCAGCATGGACCGGAAATCTTTGTCCGCGAGAACGCCGAAAACCAGAATCAGCCGGTCGTACCGGAACAGGGTCCGGAGCGCGAGGGCCAGCGTGGTGGCGCCGGCCGGATTGTGCGCAGAATCGACCAGGACGGTCGGGTTCCTCCGGAGCACTTCCAGGCGGCCCCTCCAGACAACGCCGCGCAATCCGGCGGTCACGGCTTTGTCCGGTATCGCCCACCCGGATTTCCGGAGCGCTTCCACGGCCGCGATCACCAGCGCCGCGTTGTCGATCTGGTGCCGGCCGAGCAGGCAGAGCCGAAGGCCCTTGTATTCGGATTGTTCCGTTGACGCGTCGAAACGCGAAAACCGGTCGGAGCATTCGAGGTTTCGGATGGTGACCGCGTCCCGGGAGAAGACGATCGGGCATGGAACCGAAGCGGCCGAGGACGTCAGCACGGCCCGGACGCGACTGGCCTGCGGCGCGGCCACGCAGGTCACGCCCGGCTTGAGAATACCCGCCTTTTCCCGCGCGATGCTTTCGAGCGTGCCGCCGAGAAGCTCGGCGTGGTCCTTTCCGATCGCGGTGATCGCGGTCAGGACCGGTTCCACTGCATTGGTCGCGTCCAGCCGTCCGCCGAGGCCGGTTTCGATCACGGCGATGTCTACGCGGGAATCCCTGAAATGCGAGAAGGCCATGGCGGTCAGGATTTCGAAAACCGTCGCTCCCGCGGCTTCGGCGTCGGCCCGGTGCCGGTCCAGCCAGGCCGAAACCGCGGCGCCCGAGATGTTCCGGCCGGCAACATCGATGCGTTCCCGCATGTCCGTCAGGTGCGGGGACGTGTAGCGGCCCGTGCGAAACCCCGAGGCCCTGAGCACGGCCTCGAGCATGGCCGTTGTGGAGCCCTTGCCGTTCGTTCCCGCGATGTGCACGGAAGCAAAGGACTTCTGGGGATCGCCGCAACGGCCGAGCAGGTCGCGTATGGCGTCGAGGCCGAAGCGCATCGCCCTGCGTTCGCGGTGGAACAGGTAATCGACGGCCTGGCGGTAGGTCATGCGTGTGGCGGGGGTTCCCATTGCCGGAAAAGTTAATTAAAAACCGGGGTCATTACAAGGCGAAAGTCGCAGTCCGGGCGGTCCGGGTTTCGGTTGACATTGGAAGGGCTGTTTCCTATATTCTTTTATGGTGGAAATGGACGATGGACGCGATACGTCCGGGAGTGCGTTATTGTCGATTTAAAATTAAGGAAAAGAATAGCATGCCCTGGCCCTTCATGTTCATGACCTCCGCTCTTCTGCTCCTGTCCGCGGCAGTGAAGCCGCCTCGAGCCACGGCGCCGGTTCCCGCTTTTTCCGGCGCAAAGGCTTTCGCGCTTCTGGAAAAACAGTGCGCATTCGGCCCCCGGGTTCCGGGAACGGCCGGCCACGCGAAATGTCTTGAATTCATGACAGCTGAGCTGAAGGCCTGCGGCGCTTCCGTCGTTCCCCAGCGGTTCCAGGGTTTCATTGCCGTTTCGAAGAAACGCGCGGACATGACCAATCTGATCGCCTCTTTCAGGCCCGAGCTGAAAACCCGCCTCCTGTTCTGTGCCCACTGGGACTGCCGCGCCTTCGCGGACCTCGACCCGAATCCCGTCAACCGCAAAAAATCCGTGCCGGGCGCGAACGACGGCGCCTCGGGCACGGCCGTTCTCCTGCAGGCGGCGGCAGTCATGAAAACCGCGCCTCCGCCGGTCGGCGTGGATCTCGTCTTCTTCGACGGCGAGGATGGGGGTCTTGAAAACGACCTATCGACCTGGTGCCTCGGATCGCGGCATTTCACCTCGGTCCGGCCGAAAGCGTCCGCGTTCCGGTACGCGGTTCTGCTCGACATGATCGGCGACCGGAACCTGTCCCTTCCGGTGGAGGCGAATTCCCGCCGTTACGCGGCCGGGGTCGTGGACCTGGTCTGGGGCACGGCCCGCAGGCTCGGCCTCTCCGCCTTTTCGTCCGCGGACGGGTATGAAGTGGTGGACGATCATCTCGAGCTGATCAAGGCCGGCATTCCGGCAGTGGACATCATCGACCTGGATTATCCTTACTGGCACACCGTGCAGGACACGCCGGACAAATGCAGCGCCGAGAGCCTGCAGTCCGTGGGCACGCTGGTACTGCACCTGATCTACGAAGCCAAACCCTGAGCCGCCCGTTCCCCTTTATTGTGATCAAATGAAAACCTGGACCGAAATATCCTTCTCCGGATCCGCCGAGGCGCTGGAAGGCGCGGCGAACCGCGCTTTCGAAATCGGGGCCTCCGGCATCGAGGAAATCGACGGCGGGATTCGCCTCTTTTTTCCCGAGGGCCTGTCGCCTGACGGCATACTCGAATCCCTTTCGGATTACGGCCGGTCTCTCAGGGAAATGGGCTTTTCCATATCGGATCCGGTCCTGCGGCCGGTGCCGGAAGAGGACTGGGGGTTGGCCTGGAAGGCCTATTTCAAACCGACACGGGTCGGGAACCGTTTCGTGGTCAAGCCGCCCTGGGAAAACTGGACCGCGGCTCCGGGCGATCTCGTCATCGACATATCACCCAAAATGGCATTCGGGACCGGGTCGCATGAGACCACACGTCTTTGCATCGGAATGCTCGAACGCCACCTGAAACCCGGCATGACCGTGCTCGATGTCGGCACCGGGTCCGGCATACTCGCGATCGCGGCGTTGAAACTGGGCGCCGCATCCGCGTTCGGTCTGGATGTGGAGGAGGAGTCGGTGGAGAACGCGGCCGAGAACGCGGGCATCAACGGCGTTTCGGACCGGTTCGAGGTCAGGCTGGGGTCGCTGGATATCCTTGGAGAGGCGGCCCCCCAGGGCCGCGCCTTCGACCTCATCCTCGCCAACATCGATCGCCGCACGCTGGTTCCCATGATACCCGATTTCCCGCGCTTCGCGAAGCCCGGCGCCATGCTCATCCTGTCCGGCATACTCATCGAAGAACAGGGGATGGTGCTCGATCTGATCGAAAAGCCGCCTTTCCGCCTGATTGAAAAACAGGAGATGAAGGAGTGGGCGGGATTCGCGGCCGTGATCGGGCAACCGTCTGCAGCGGGAAAACCGGGAAACGCGTCATGAACATGGTCGAATGCATTGTCCGTAAACGCGACTGCGGATCCCTGTCCGGGGACGAAATAACCGGACTGGTGCGCGCATACGTTTCAGGCGAAGTGCCCGATTACCAGATGTCCGCGTTTCTGATGGCCGTGGTGCTCCGAGGGATGGACGAGGCCGAGACCGTCGCGCTAACCAAAGCGTTCATCGATTCCGGCGAATCGATCGACCTGTCCTCCATACCCGGAATCAAGGTGGACAAGCATTCAACGGGCGGCGTGGGAGACAAAATCTCGCTCATCCTCGCGCCGCTGGTCGCGGCGGCCGGCGTGCCCGTGCCCATGATGGCCGGCCGCGGCCTTGGCCACACCGGCGGCACTCTCGACAAGCTCGAATCCATCCCGGGGTTCACGACGCAACTCTCCGAATCCGCGTTCCGGGACCAGCTCGCTACCGTCGGATGCGCGATCATCGGCCAGTCGGAGCGCATCGTGCCCGCGGACCGCAAGGTGTACGCGCTTCGGGACGTGACCGGCACGGTGCCGAGCATCCCGCTCATCTGCGCGAGCATCCTATCCAAAAAGAAAGCGGAGGGAACGGACGGCCTCGTGCTCGACGTTAAGCTGGGCAGCGGCGCGTTTTTTCCGAAACGCGAGGATACGGAGAGACTCGCCGAATCCCTGGTCCGGCTCGGGAAAGGTCTCGGACTGAAAACAGTGGCCCTGCTCACGGACATGGATCAGCCGCTCGGCCGAACGGTCGGCAACCGGCTGGAAGTGCTCGAATCCATCGAAGCGCTCCGCGGCCAGGGCCCGCGGGATGTCCGCGAACTCACACTCGCGCTCGGCGCGGAAATGCTGGTTCTCGCGGGAAAGGTCCGCACTTCTGAGGAAGGTATGCCCATGCTCCGCGGGCTCCTCGATTCGGGAGCGGCGTGGAAAAAATTTTTGGAAATGGTCCGATCCCAGAAGGGGGATGTCTCTTTCGTCGAATACCCGGATCGATGGCCAAAGGCGAAGCACGAAATTTCCGTCCCCAGTCCTGAGGAAGGATGGGTGGCGGGTATCAACGCGGCCGCAGTGGGCGTTCTTTGCACGGATCTCGACGCGGGTCGAAGCCGCAAGGAGGATGTGATCGATCCTGCGGCCGGAGCCGTCCTTCTGAAGAAGACGGGGGATCGCGTCGAAAGGGGAGAGACCATCGCCGTGCTCCACGCGGACCGGGACATCGACACGGGGGAAGCGGTCCGGCGGATGCAGGCGGCGTATGAAATAACGGACCGGCCGCCCGCGCCCGTTCCATTGATTGCCGGGCGGATCGGGTGAAACCATGCATGGATGAATGGATGTATGAATGCATGATTGCTCCCATGCAACCATCCATCCATGCATCCAAGTCGCGGGATTCTGTCAGTTGAACAGGAGATTTGGATCGTGTCCAAAGAGACTGTGAGAAAAATCCCCCGCAACATCGTCGTGCTCGGTGTTGTGAGCCTGCTCACGGACGCGGCGAGCGAGATGATTTATCCGCTGGTCCCGGTTTTCGTGGCCGCGCTGGGATCCGGCGCTGTGATCCTGGGCGTGATCGAGGGCGTGGCCGAGACCACCGCGGCCTTTCTGAAACTGTTCAGCGGCGCGCTGTCGGACAGGCTTCGCAGGCGCAAGCTCCTGGTCGCGGCCGGGTACACGGTATCCTCGCTGGTGCGTCCGCTCACAGGCGTCGTGTCCGCGGCCTGGCACATCGTTCTCGTCCGGATGACGGATCGTGTCGGCAAGGGGATCCGTACGGCGCCCAGGGACGCGCTGATCGCGGCTTCAGCGGACGCGGACAGGCGGGGCCGGGCCTTCGGATTCCACAGGGCCATGGACCACACAGGCGCCGTGCTCGGCCCTCTGCTCGCGGTGCTGGCAATGACCGTTCTGGTGACCGGTTTCGGAATGACGGACACACTGGGCGTACTGCGGTGGACGTTCGTTCTGGCCGCAGTGCCCGGCCTTATGGCCGTGGTTGCGGTGTGGGGGTTCGTCCGCGAGAACGTGGCAGATCTGCCGCCGGCCGTCAAGCGGTCCTTTTCCCTTAAACCTTCCGGCCGGAATTTCACGGCGTATCTCGCGGTTCTTCTCCTGTTCACGCTCGGCAATTCGTCGGACGCCTTTCTGCTCTTCCGCGTTCAGGAGGCCGGACGAAGCGGAGGAGGATTCGTGTCCCGGTTCTCCGGACTGCCGCTCATCGGGGACATGCTCGGCCGTCTCGCCGATCCGTCGGCACGCGAAATGCTGGCCGGCATCCTGTTTCTGTCCCTGCTCTGGTCGTTTTTTCACGTCATCAAGGCGGTTTTTTCCACGCCCCTCAGCGGGTGGTCCGATACACTCGGCCGCAAGCGGGTGATCCTGATCGGGTGGTTTATATACGCGGCCGTGTACGTGGGCTTCGCTTTCCTGGACCGTTTGCCGGAAAACATGCAGATCGCGGCTACCCTCGCGCTTTTTACCGTGTATGCCCTTTACTACGCTTTCACCGAAGGAGCGGAAAAGGCCTTCGTCGCGGACCTGGCCGGTCCTGACATGCGGGGGAGCGCGTTCGGCCTGTATCATTTCACGATCGGACTGGGCGCGCTTCCGGCGAGCCTGATCTTCGGGCTGATCTACCAGAAGTTCGGGGCCGCGGCCGCTTTCGGAACCGGCGCGGGCCTCGCCTTCGTCTCGATGCTGCTACTGGCGGTTTTTGTCCGGGAACGGAAGGTTAGCAAGTCGGGTTTGCTGTAGGTCCGAAATGCCGAGTCCTGCGAAGCCCTTCAATGGCGGGAATCTGTCGATTGGTCCCGCGTAGCCTTCAATAGCCGGCATCTGTTGCTTGGTCCCGCGTAGCGGGACGGGACGGGAAGGCGAGGCTTTCGGACATCCAAATTGAGCGAAAAGAAAACGGCGGCTTTCTTCAGGAAGGCCGCCGTTTTAGCTTTTTGAACACGAGACCGCGAACCGGTCCGCTTTGATCAGAACACGTTCTCCGGAGCGCGCTGTTCGGCCCCTTGGGTCCGGTGGACGTCGCACGGCTCGGCCGGCGCGAGATCCTTGCGGAACACCTCGTACCGGGTTTCGGGGCAGTATTCGCCCGCGAGTTTTTTCGAGGTATCACAGATTTTGATCCATGCCGCGTCCGCCGGCTGTTTGAAATCCGCTTCCGGGAGCTGGAGCGTGTCGTATGCCATGCGCATGAACGGCGCCCAGATGGGCAGGGCCACAACCGCGCCGGACTGCCGGTCGCCCAGGCTGATACGCTTGTCGTCGAATCCCACCCACACGCCGGCGCAGATCTGGGGCGTGAAGCCCACGAACCAGGCGTCGGTAAAGTCATTGGTCGTTCCGGTTTTGCCGCCGGCCGGGCGCGTAAAGTGGTACGACCGCCTCGTCTCGTATCCGGTGCCGTGATCCACGACATCCCGGAGCATGCTGGTCATGATATAGGCCGTGGACTCGCTGAAGATTTCCCGGCTCCTGGGAGCGGCTTCCTCCAGCAGGTTGCCGCTCTTGTCCTCCACCCGGAGCACGGCCGTGGGGTCGACCACCACGCCGTGGTTCGGAAACGCGGTGAAGGCGCTGACGAGTTCCATGGGAATCACCTCGAACACGCCGAGCGCGATACCGTAGAAGGCGTCGATGGGCGTGGTGAACCCCCAGTGTTTCGCGAACAACGCCACCTTCTCGGGCGGCATGACTTCCTGAACCAGGCGGATACTCACCAGGTTCAGAGAGCGCTTCAGGGCCTCCCGCAGGGTGGTGGGCCCGCCGGTGTCCTCGTAATAATTCTTCGGCCGCCAGACCGTGCCGTCCATCATGGGCACGACGACGGGCTGATTCAGGAGTTCGAAGCAGGGAGGATACCCGTTGTCGATCGCCACGGTGTACACGATGGGCTTGAAAGCCGATCCGGGTTGGCGTTTGGCCTGAACGGCGCGGTTGAATTTGGATTCAGCAAAGTCGCGGCCGCCGACCATGGCGAGGATGTTCCCGTTGGACGGGTCGAGCACCACCATGGCCACCTGCAAACGGGTCTTGGCGGCCATCAGGGAATCCAGATAGGTCGTATCCCGCAGAATCTCGCGCATCTCGGCGGGATCGCGGTGGGTGGCCTTGACCCATTCGGCGAACTCCCGGCGGTTCAGCATTTTCCGCTGCACCGTCGCTTCGAGCTGGGGAAGTTTGTCCTGTATGGCCTTTTCGGCGCAGGCCTGGATGCGCGAGTCCAGGGTGGTGTAAATGGAGAGTCCGTCCGTGACCACGCCCACGCCGTACTTCGCCTCGAGCATCTGCCGCACGTACTCGCAGAAATACGGCGCAATGGTGTCGGCATCGTCGTCCGGTTTATCCAGCACGTTCATGGGCAGGCTTTTCAGCGAATCGGTTTCGGCCTGGGTCAGAAAGCCGGCGTTGAACATGTTGCTCAGAATCAGATTGCGCCGTCCCAGGGCCACTTCCGGATGCTTGATCGGCGAGTAATTGGCCGGGCTCCTCAGAATGCCCACGAGCACGGCCGATTCCTCGGTCCTTAGGTCCTCGACGTTCTTGCCGAAGTACCGCTGGGCGGCCGCCTGCACGCCGTAGGCCCGGTTCTCGAAGTACATGTGGTTCAGGTACATTTCGAGAATTTCATATTTCGAATACGTGCGTTCGATCTGAATGGCGGTCAGCGCCTCGCGGATCTTGCGGCCCCAGGTTTTCTCCAGGCTGAGATACAGCTGGCGCGCGAGCTGGCCGGTGATGGTGCCGGCGCCCTGTTTCTTGCTCAGGGTGGTGACGTCCACATAAACGGCCTTGAAGAACCGCCGCAGGTCGAATCCCCAGTGCTCGAAGAAACGGCGGTCCTCGGTGGCGAGAACGGCCTGGATCATGTTCTCCGGCACCTGCTCCAGCCGGACTTCCTGCCGGTTCTGCATGTACAGTTGCTTGAGCACGCGGCCGTCCGCCGAATAGATGCGGGTCGCGAGCATCGGGTCGTAATGCTCGAGTACGGTCAGGGAAGGCAGTCCGCGGCTGAAGATCAGGATCAGCGCGGCCGCGATGAACAGGAAGGACACGACGGTCAGAACCGGAATCAGCATCCACCGCTTCCGTTCGGGCCAGAAGCCGAAGACTTTCCAGAACGCGCGCCGGATGCCGGCCGGAATTTTTTTCAGGTTCATGGTTTCTCCAGAGGTCCGGTCAGTCCGCGCGGCCGACCGGCCATTTTTCAAGCGACAGCCGGCCGTTCCGGAACCGGCCGTAAGTGAAATGCCGGATCCAGTCGCCGGTATTGAGGTAGACGCAAGACCTTCTGCGGTGCAGGAGGGGCCGGTGCGTATGGGCCATGATGACGCAGTCGATGCCCTCGTCGAACCGGCTTTCCGCGAATTCGAGATAGTCCCGGTCCCGGTCCGGAAAGGCCGGATGGTTGCGCGACAACCGGGAGAAAAAATGCGCGATGCCGTAGGCCAGGTCCGGGTGGAGGCATCGGTATGCCGAAACGGCCGCCCGGTTCCGCAGAACCCGTTTGAGCAGGCGGTATCCCCGGTCCTGCTTCATGATCCCGTCGCCGTGCCCGATCCAGAATGTCCGGCCGCTGATCCGGGTCTTCAGCGGTTCCGTGTGGATCTGCGCGCCCAGACGGTCCGGGAAAAAGGACCCGAGCCAGAAATCGTGATTCCCCGTGAAATAGCGGATTTTTACGTTCCGCAGCCGGCACCGCTCCAGCGCGACCAGAGTGCGGAAGAAACGGCATGGGATGACGGATACGTACTCGAACCAGAAATCGAAAAGGTCACCGAGAATGAACAGGGTATCCCCCGGCCGGCAGGCCTTGTCCAGGAAATCAACGAGATTTTTTTCCTGGCGGTCCTGGAACTCGGCGGTTCCGATTCCCAGATGGGCATCTGAAATAAAATAGGCAGTAGCCATGAAATGCCGTCAATTATTATTAAAACAAAAATGTATGGAATATCGCCTGAAAATGCAATCCTTTTCTTCGTATATTGAAGCCCCGGATCCGCTGATATTTTTTTGGGGCAGGCCGTTGAGGACCCGCGCTGAAGTGCCGCCGGTTCGGAAGGTGTCAAACTCCGCCGATAGAGAGGCGTATGGCATGCACATTTTTTATTACGCGTGTAGCTCCAGCCGGGCCCGAGTCCGGAATCTGGATTCCGTGTTATCGCGGACAAGAGAATAACCGGATTGTACATGATCAGTTATGTATGATTTTCAATACATGCACTGTCACCTTTTCCTGACAATCACTCAATAATCCGGCATATGAATAAAATATCGGATACGATATCTCCTTGATATTTCATTTCTTTTATGAATACATCCTATTTGGAATACTATTTGTAGTTCATAAAACGAGATTGAGAGGACTTGAATGGATTCCCTGATTCTGAAATCCCCGGCAAAAATCAATCTCGGGCTTTATCTATTGAAAAAGCGGATGGATGGCTATCATGACATCCTGACTTTATTTCAAACGATCAGCCTGTTTGATACCCTCCGTTTCACCAGAACCCTATCTCCGGAATTGAGACTTGGATCTGAGGGCATCCCGATTCCATTGGACAGGGATAATCTGATATGGAAGGCATATGAACTATTTAAGAAAAATCATCATTTAGAGGGCGGTTTGGAAGTCAATGTGGAGAAGCGGATTCCAATCGGTGCTGGCCTGGGCGGAGGGAGCAGCAACGCCGCCTCCACATTGACCGCCCTCAATATTATGTTTAAAAAGGACTTAACCATCAAACAGCTTGAAAAAATGGCGGAAGAGATCGGTTCGGATGTGCCTTTTTTTATACAGGGCGGCACTGCCATAGGCGAGGGCCGCGGCGAAATATTGACTCCCATCGAAATACAAACCGATTTCTGGGTTCTGCTGATTTGTCCGGACGTATCTGTTTCCACTGCCTGGGCTTACAGCCAAGCCAGAATCGTCTTGACAAGAGATATAAAAATGGCTATATTTGATTCGCTTTTTCAAAATCGCGATTTACACTCTCTCCGGGCTTCGCTGAAAAACGAGCTCGAAGACGTGGTTTTTCAAAGGCATCCCCTGCTGAAAC
The DNA here is from genome assembly GCA_963736115.1 of uncultured bacterium. Taxonomy (GTDB): domain Bacteria; phylum Zhuqueibacterota; class QNDG01; order QNDG01; family DTFT01; genus JAFGAX01. Next base: position 26,342 of record CAVTNR010000009.1, on the reverse strand, counting down.
TGTTCAAGGAAAACTTGTACAAGTGGGATGCCTTTTATGCCAGCATGTCGGGTAGCGGGTCGTCCGTATTGGGTCTGTTCCATCGGCAGGAACAGGCGGAAGCGGCCCGTGCGTTCTTTTCCATTGACAAACGGGTAAAGACATTTCTGTGTGAACCGGTTCGCTCCTTGGCTCGGGCATCTTGGATTTCCGAAGGGAAATTCCGGGAACACGAAACGGCCAAACGGAAGGAGTGAACGCATGGAAATCACCGAAGTCTCCGTATCCCTGATGGACGATGAAAAGCTCAAGGCTTTTGCCAATATCGTGATCGATGATCTCTTCGTGGTGAGGGGGTTGAAGATCATTGAACATATCGGCCGCTACTTCATCGCCATGCCCAGCCGGAAGCAGAGAGACGGCTCGTTCCGAGACATCGCCCACCCCATTACGAGCGAATTCCGAACCCGGCTTGAAAAGGTCGTCCTGGACAAGTACTGGGAGGAAGTCGGCCGGAATTCGGCTCCCGGGTCCAACTGAATCTGACAGCGAGCGCATTCCCCGGTCCCGCGATGCGGGATCAATCTGCAGATGCCGGTTATTGAAGACTTCGCCGGACCAAGCTATCGGATTATTTCATTATTGAAGGCCCGCGGCTTGTCTTCAATAAGAAGGCATATAATGGATTGATCCCGCGTAGCGGGCCGCGGGGCAAGCGAGCGAATATCGGATGTCTCTTCTCTACAGATAGAAGATTCTCCGCCGCTTGCCTTCAACCAGAAGGCATATAATAGCTTGGTCCCGCGCAGCGGGCGGCGGGGAGATTCAATTTAATCCCGACGCATCGCATTTTCCGGTTTTCCGACGGAGGCCGCCTCCCGCGGGCATCACTCTGGGGCGTCGCCAAGTGGAAAGGCACGGGGTTTTGGTCCCCGCATCCGAGGGTTCGAATCCTTCCGCCCCAGCCAAACGGATCCACCAGCCGGAGTCCCGGTGCGGGGGATGGTCGCGACATCATCAAGTGAGTGACGCATGAAGCTGTTTACGTGCAACGCCAACCGGCCGTTGGCGGAGAAGATCGCGGCCTATCTGAACGTCTCGCTGGGAGACGCTGAAATCAGTCGTTTCAGCGACGGCGAGATCGCGGTTAAATACAACGAGAACATCAGGGGTGCCGACGTTTTCATCGTCCAGCCGACGTGCGCGCCGGGCGACAACCTGATGGAACTGCTGCTGATGATCGACGCGGCCAGCCGCGCGTCGGCCAAGCGGATCACGGCCGTCATTCCGTATTTCGGATATGCCCGCCAGGACCGCAAGGATCAGCCCCGGGTGGCGCTGTCCGCCAAGCTCGTCGCGAACATGCTGTCCAAGGCGGGCACGGACCGCGTCCTGACCATGGACCTGCATTCGCCTTCGATACAGGGTTTCTTCGACATCCCGTTCGATCACCTGTATTCGTCGGCCATTTTCGTGGATTTCATCAAGTCCCAGGCGCTCGAGAATCCGGTGGTGGTGTGCCCGGACATCGGGAGCGTGAAGCGGGCGCGCGCCTACGCCAACCGGCTGGGCACGGACATCGCCATCGTCGACAAAAAGCGGACCGGACCCAACTCGGTCGATTCGGTCACGCTGATCGGGAGCGTGACCGGAAGGGACGTGGTCCTGTTCGACGACATGATCGACACGGCGGGGACGCTCTGCGCCGCCGCCAGCCTGGTCAAGGAATCCGGGGCCAAGCGCGTCCTCGCGGCCTGCACGCACGCGATCCTGTCGGGCCGTTCGCCGCAGGCCATCGAGGCGTCGCCGATGTCGGCCGTGGTCGTTTCGGACACGCTGTATATCCCGCATGAAAAACTCGACGGGAAAATCCGGGTGCTTTCTGCGGGCGCCCTTTTCGGAGAGGCGATCAAGCGGATCCACAACGAGGAATCGATCAGTTCACTGTTTGACCCTACTTAGAAACCAACAGGGGAATACGATATGCCGGAAGTTCAACTGCACGTGGCGGCTCGCGAGAAGACGGGCCACCAGATCGCCAAGACCCTGAGACACGCGGGGCGGGTGCCCGCCGTGTTCTATGCGCGCAACGAAACCACCGTTCCGCTGTCCGTGGACGCACGGGAGTTTACGGCCGTACTCCACCGGGAAGCCAACATCATGGACGTGATCTTTCCGGACGGCACGATCCGGAAATCCATTATCCGCGGCATCCAGCGGGATCCCGTCTCGGACGCGCTGGTGCACGTCGACCTGATGGGCATTTCACTGACCGAAAAGGTCCGTCTCTCGGTTCCCATCGTCCTGAAAGGATCGCCGGCCGGCGTCAAGAACGGCGGCGTTCTGGAGCAGCTGCTCCGGATGGTGGAAGTCGAAGGCCTCCCGCTCGACCTGCCCGAGCACGTCGAGTTCGCGGTGGACCATCTGGAGATCGGCGACACCATCACGCTGGAAACGGCCGTTGCGGGCAAGTTCCGGTTCATCACGGACACCCGTCAGGTTGTGGCCAATGTGGTCCAGCCGAAGGTCGTGAAGTCCGATACCGAGACCGCGGCCGCAGCGACCGTGGAAGGCGCGGAAGGCGCGGTTGCGAAGCCCGAAGCGGCCGAAGGCGCGAAGGACGGCAAGGAGTCCAAGGACGCGAAGGGCAAGGAAGCCCCGGCGGCCAAGGGCAAGGAAGCCCCGGCGGCCAAGGGCAAGGAAGCCCCGGCAGCCAAGGGCAAGGAATCGAAGAAATAGCCCGGCGTTCCGACGCCGGGAGGAAATCCTGTGCACCTGTTCGTGGGCCTCGGTAATCCGGGGAAGACGTACGAGAAGACGCGCCATAACCTCGGATTCATGGTTCTGGACCGCTTGGCCGAACGGTGGGACGGCCGCTTCAAGCCCGGTTTCGGGCCGTACGATTTTTTTCAGACGAAGGTTTCGGGCGGGAAGATCCTGCTGGTCAAGCCGTCCACCTTCATGAACCGGAGCGGCGCCGCCGTGCAGGACGCGGTCCGGCGCTACGAGGTGCCGCTTTCGGGGCTGATTGTGGTCTGTGACGATTTCAACCTTCCGCTCGGCATGCTCCGGTTGCGGCCGAAAGGAAGCGACGGGGGCCACAACGGACTTGCATCGGTGATTCAGGCCCTGGGGACGTCGGATTTCGGCCGCCTCCGCATGGGAATCGGGCTCCGGCCCGGCGCCGACACAGTCGATTACGTTCTTTCGCGATTTCCGAGAAAGGAACAGACCGCGGTGAATACCCTGGTCGAAGACGGCGCGGACGCCCTGATCGCGGCGGCCGAGAACGGATTCGAGTGGGCCATGAACCGATACAACCGCGGCAATTCCGAATAACGACCGTTTCCGCTCAGCCCTCACTGGCCGGGCGGCGCGGACGCTCTCACAATCCCTGTCCTCCCCCGCGTGCGGGAGGACCCAATGACCGAAGGGAGGTGACGCATGGTCAGGCAATACGAAACCACTTTCATCGCAGACTCGCATTTACCCAACGAGCAGATCGAAGCCACGATCAACAAGACCGTTCAGCTGATCGAAAAAAACGGCGGCAAGATTCACGTGGTCGAGCGCTGGGGCAAGCGGCGGCTGACTTATGAAATCGCCAAGAAGCAGTACGGTTTCTACGTGTACATCCGCTTCGAAGGTGAGGGCCCGCTCTGCCAGGAACTGAACCGTTCCTTCAGGCTCGACGACGTGGTGATCCGGTTTCTCTCCGTGGTGATGCCCAAGGCGGCTTTGAAAGCGGCCGAAGAACAGAAAGTTCAATCCCCGGAGAAACCCGCGGAAGGCGCGAGCCCCGCAGCGGAATCGGACGGCGCCGCATCCAGGAAAACCCCCGGGGTTGAGGAGGTTTAACGCGCATGGCGGAAATCCGAATGCCCGACGTGAATTCGGTGGTCATCGCGGGGAATCTCACCCGTGAGCCGTCTTTCCGTCGGACCACAAACGGGACGCCGGTGGCTAATTTCTGGATCGCTTCGAGCCGCCGGTTCAAGGACAACACCGGACAGTGGCGCGAGAATGTCTGCTACGTCGGAGTCGTGGCCTGGTACAAGCTCGCCGAAACCTGCGCCGAGAACCTGCAGAAGGGCGCGGCGGTGCTGGTGGAGGGCGAACTGCAGAGCCGGAGCCTGCGCGGCGAAGACGGACGGAACCGCAACATCGTCGAAATCAAGGCCAGCCGCGTGCAGTTCCTCAACCGGCGCGACGAGGGGAACACCGAAATCGGCGAGCCCGCGCCGTCGCAGGCCGAGACCGCCGAACCGGCCGCGGTCCGGGAGAAGACCGAGACCCCCGGGGAGGAGGCGGAGGAGCCCAATCCGATGAAGGGCAGGTTCGACTTCGGGTATCAGGAGCTCGAACTGTAGCCCCCGCCGGAGGCCGGCCGACCATTTATCACTGGAGGCTGTTTTGATCAAACCCAAAAAGAAACGCATCTGCCGGTTCTGCGAAAACCGCGTGGAATACGTCGACTACAAGGACCCCAAGAAACTCGTGAAGTTCACGACCGAAGTCGGCAAGATCATTCCCCGCAGGACCTCGGGCAACTGCGCGAGGCATCAGAGACATCTGACCCAGGCCATCAAACGGGCCCGGTACCTCGCGATGATGCCCTATGTGGCGGAATCGAACCAGTAAGCAACGGAATCAAATGAGGCATCCATGAAGGTATTGCTGCGTCAGGACCAGGAAAATCTCGGGAAACGGGGCGATGTCGTCTCGGTGAAGAACGGCTTCGCGCGGAATTTCCTTTTCCCGAGGGGCATCGCGCTCGAAGCTACGCCTTCGAGCGAGCGGGTGATCGAGGAGGAGCGCAGGACGCAAACCCGACGTCAGGAGAAGGACCGCAAGGCGGCGGAGACCCAGGCCAAGGACCTCGAGGCCGTGTCCATCACGGCCGCCGTGGCCGTCGGCGAGGAGGACCGCGTGTTCGGTTCGGTGACCTCCCAGACCATCGCCGACCTGCTCCAGGAGAAGGGATACGCCATCGACAAGCGCAAGATCCTGCTCGACGAGCCCATCAAGGCGCTGGGCGTGTACAGTGTCCCGATCAAGATTCACCCGGAAGTGGAGGTCAAGGTCCGTCTCTGGGTCGTCAAGGAATAGACGGACCGGACGGACCGGCGCCTGTAATCCCCGGACCGGGCCGATACGCCCGGGTTCCGGCCATGCATGACTGTCAGCCGGGGACCGGGCACAACCCGTACCCGGCGGGCGGATTTTTGCCAGGGAGGTGACGGAGATGGAAAACAAGTATCCCGAATGCCAGAAATGCGGCCGGGGTGTTCTGGTGCCGCTCTCGGACTACGGACGAGACGGCGCTTCCATCCGGTACAAGGCCTGGGTGTGCACCCGGCCTGACTGCGGATTCAGTATCCGCATCGACAACGGCGAGATCAGTTTCGGCAAACCGCTTGAAGCTTCCCATAAATAGTGGGTTTTAAGACCCGAACCGGAGGCCCGCCGAAAGCCTTCGCCGAAATCGGAGGTCCCTCATGCGCGGAGACGCGCCAGCCTCCGACCGGACCCTGAGATGAACCCGTCGCGGCAGTCGAAAACCCGCTGAAGACGACGGATCCGGCGGCCTCGGATCAGCGGCGGGGTTCCGGCGGCCCGATCGAACGCGCCCGGGGAGCCCTTTCCCCGGGACCGGACCCGAACCATGACAACCCGATCTTTCTTCACCCGCTTTTTCATCCACAATTACAAGATCAAGCTGTTCTGCCTGCTCAGCGCGCTCTTTTTCTGGTTCTACATCTCGCTCGAGAACACCTACGAATTCACGGTGGATGTGCCGGTGCGCGTGGAGCATGCGCCGCCGGGCTGGATTCTCCTGCAGCCCCTGCCGTCGCAGGTCCGTGTTCTATTCAAGGGAACGGGCCGCCAGTTCGTCAGCTACCGCTTCCGCGAACGAAGGCTGGAAATGGATCTCCGCAAGGTTCCGAACAACACGGCCGTTCGACTCGATCCGGATATGATCAAGGATCTGCCCACGGGCATCCGGGTGATGTCCATCCTTCAGCCGGAAACCGCGGACGTGAAATGGGACCGGCTGGCGGAACGCCGTGTTCCGGTCCGGTCCAGGCTCGAATTTACGCCGGCCGACGGATTCACTCTGGTCGGCGACGTCCGGTTCGATCCCGACACCGTCCGCATCAGCGGGCCCCAGTCCGTGGTCGATTCCACGCAGGAGGTATGGACGGAGCCGCGGTCCTTCACGGGGCTGATCAAGGAGGTCCGGGACCGGGCGCCGCTTGCACTGGATCCCGTGACCCGGGTGCGGGCTTCTTCCGGTTCCGTCCGCTTCGCGGCGGACGTTCAAAGAATCGGGGAGCGGACGCTCGAGGGCATTCCCGTAACCGTAATCAACGGCCCGGAAGACAGGCGCCTGGCGGTCACCCCGGCCGTGCTTTCCCTCAAGGTCCAGGGCGGGGTCGGACTTCTCAGCGGCCTGACGAGCGGCGATATTCAGGCCGTTGTGGACTATCGGGCGCGGGAGCGGTACGGCTCGAAGCGCCTTCCCGCCCGGATCCAGATCCCCCGCGACGTCGCCTTCTCCGAGGTCATCCCCCAGTACTTCGAGGTGGCGGAGCAGCCGTGATCGTTCTCGGAATCGAGACATCCTGCGACGACACGGGCGCGGCCGTGGTGGACGGCGGCCGGCTTCTGTCGAATGTCGTGTCCACCCAGCTGGTGCACCGGAATTTCGGCGGCGTAGTCCCGGAGCTTGCCTCCCGGGAGCATGTCCGCCTCATCCTCCCTGTGATCCGGCAGGCGCTGGCCGAGGCCGGGATTGCGAAAGAAACGCTCGAAGGCATCGCGGCCACCTGCGGCCCCGGACTCGCCGGATCCCTGCTTGTCGGCCTGAGCGCCGCCAAAGGCATGGCACTCTCGCTCGGTCTGCCCTTCGTGGGCGTCAATCACCTCGAGGGGCATCTTTTCGCCAATTTTCTCGCCACCCCGGAACTCCAGCCTCCTCTGGTCTCACTGATCGTTTCCGGAGGGCATACGCAGCTGGTCCTCGTGAGGTCCGGATTCCGGTATGAGGTTCTCGGACGCACGCGCGACGACGCCGCCGGAGAGGCCTTCGACAAGGTGGCCAAGCTGCTCGGCCTGGGTTTTCCCGGAGGCCCTGTGATCGAAGCCGCGGCGGAAACCGGCGATCCGGACGCCGTCCGTTTTCCGAGAGCCTTTCTCGGGGGGGACAGCCTGGATTTCAGTTTCAGCGGCGTGAAGACCGCGGTGCTCAACCATGTCCGAACGATCGGCGAGGAGGAAACGCGCCGGACCCTGCCTGATATCGCCGCCGGATTCCAGCGGGCGGTTGTGGACGTGCTGGTCCGGAAAACCCTGGCCGCTGCGGAGCGGACCGGCGTCCGGTCGGTGTGTCTTGCGGGCGGCGTGGCGCTCAACCGGTCCCTGAGACAGCGCCTGGCCGAACACGCGGCGCCGCTGGGCCTGGCTGTCTATTTCCCGCCTCCGCATCTGTGCTCGGACAATGCCGCAATGATCGCCGCGGCCGGACTCGGCCGGCTTTCTTCAGGCATGACTTCGCCCCTGACCCTCGCTCCGGCCCCGTCCCTTAATTTTTAAACCGCGGCCGCGTCCATGATTTCCATCCTGCTTCGAACACTGCTTCCGGCCGCCGGCCTCGCGGCAGCGGCTTTCGGTCTTGCGTCCTGGTCCACCCGCAGATCCTCACCCCGTCCTTCCGAGAAAACGCGGCGTCTGTTGATCGCGGCGCGGTCCGCATCGCTGACCCTCGCCGGATTCGTCCTGCTTTCCCCGGTTCTCGAATTCGACCGGACTGCGGAGCGCAAGCCGTCCGTCGCGCTCCTGCTTGACGATTCCCGGTCCATGGCGGATGCGGATCGGAACAGAGCGGTGCAATCCATCCCCGGCCTGAGGCCGGCCGCGGGCCGTGGGTTCCTGTCCCCGGACGGCGGCGGGCGCCTGTCTGTCGTCCTGTTTTCGGACAGGACGCGATTCCTCGGTCCGGACGGCGTCGATTCCTCCAGGGCCCGGGGACCGGCCACGGACATGGCGGCCGCTTTCCGGGCGCTGGCCGCGCTTCCGGAGGAGAAGCGGCCTTCCGCCGTACTGCTCGTCTCGGACGGCGCGGTCAACCTGGGAGGCGATCCGGTACGGGCGGCCACGGAACTCGGTGTTCCGGTGCATACGCTCTGCGTCGGCGACTCGAGCCCGACGCCCGACATCCGGATCGTCCGGGCTCTCAGCGGCCGTACCGTATTCGCGGAATCCGAGAGCCCGGTCGAAGTGTCGGTGTCCGGACGGGGTTTCGGGGGACGGTCCGTGACCGTCACCCTTTACGCCGGAGGCCGGAAGGCGGACGCGAAGACCGTCCTCCTTCCCCCCGACGGCCGGGAAACGGATGCGCGGTTCGTCTGGAAACCCGAAACGCCCGGGGATTGGACGCTTCGCGCAGAAGTGACGCGGCTGCCGGGCGATGGGTCGGCCGGCAATAACGAACGGCTCTGGACCGTGCAGGCGCTCAAGCGACGTCTCCGCATATTGCTTCTGGCGGGCGGGCCCGGTCCGGATCTTTCATTCATCCGGCGCAGTCTTGAGTCCATCGGGGATTTCCGGGTGGAGACGCGGATATGGAAAGGCGGCTCCGGTTTTTATGAGGGCCCGGCTTTTACGGCGGCCGAACTGTCCGGCGCGGATGCGGTGTTCCTCGTGCATGTTCCGGCGCCTGGATTTCCGGAACCGGCGTGGAGAAACGCGGCGGCCGCGATTCTTTCGTCCCGTCTTCCTTTCGCCTGGTTCGCCGGGAAAGCGGAGGACGACGGCGCTTTGGGCGCGCTCGGGGACAGACTGCCGTTCACGGCTCTGATTCGTGACGGAAGCCGGACCGTGACCGGTCGGCTGACCGCGGCCGGAGCGGATCATCCGGCCGTACGGCTCAGGGAAGGGGCGGACGCCAACCGCAGGGCATGGCTGTCCCTTCCGCCGGTGACGGCGCAGGCTCACAGGCTGGACCTGAAACCGTGGGCCGCGGCCGTTGTCGAAAGCGGCCCCGCGGACGGACGGCCCGCGGAGCCGGCCGGCGGCCTTCCACTGATCGTGGCTGGGAGCGGCGCGGCCGGAAAATGCCTGGCCGTTCTGGGAGAGGGGATTTACCGGTGGGAACTCGTCACGGCAGGTCTCGGATCAGCGGATGCGGTGCTCGCGCCGTTTCTTGAAAATGCGGTGCGCTGGCTCGTCCGCAAAGACGACGGCCGGCCTGTCCGTTTCATCGATGAAACCGGTTCCGCGGATGCGGGCCGCCCATTCCCGGTTGCCGTCTGGGTCATGAATGCCGCATCCGGACCCGCGGCCGGCGGCCGGGTGGATGTAACCGTCGAGGGCCCTTCGGGACGCGCAATCGAAATGCTGGAGATGACGGAACCCGGCATTTACAGGGGACACGTGCGGCCGGCCGAGCCCGGCCCGCACCGAATCACGGCCGAGGCCCGGGTGGACGGCAGTCTGATCGGACGGGACACGTTGTCCGTCCGCGTGAATCCCTTTCTGCCGGAGCTGGTCGACAGCCGGAGCCGTCCGGAATTGATGCGGTTGATTTCCGCGGCCACGGGCGGTGCCGTGCTCAATCCGGCAGACCCTCAGCCGCTTGCAGGACTGCCCCTGCCGGTCGCCGAAAGAATCGTCACGCCTGTTCGCATTAATTTCGTCGACATGCCGTGGCTCCTGATTCCGATGGCGATACTCCTGTGCTTCGAGTGGATTCTCCGCCGCCGTGCGGGCATGGAATGACAGAAACCCTCCCGGGTGGATGACCACCGCTTCGCACAGCGATCCTACCGCCTCCGGACACCTCAGTCATTTGTTTCAAATTCTTCAAGAATTAAACACATCCGGGCCCGGCTCCGGGAGACCCGCAGGCATTTTATTTGCGTTCATCGATTATATAGGATCCGGTTCGCATGAAAAGGCCGGTTTTCAAGTCCGTGACCCAAGGTTTTCCGGAATAATCGGAACTTAGGTCCGGCGCCGTTGGCTGCGGCGCAATAAGAACCGCTTGATAATGTTAATCTTGCGGAAAGACCGGCTCCAAGACTCCAGCTCCGCGGTTTCTCCCGGGCCCCGGAATACCGTTCCGAACGGAACCGGAAACAGGTTCAGGCGGGAATCCGGGCATTTCAAATCAGGCCGGGAATTCAGTTTGCAATCAAATCTGCGGCCCGGCAGTTCCGAGGACCTCGCCGCAGGCTGCTGACAGAACACAGACAAGGGAGGCGGAATGACGAATCCATGGAAAAAGAAGTACCTGAACTGGGATCCCATCACCAACCCGGTCGTCCAGAACACGATTCTCGGTTTTGTGATCGGGATCATGGTCGGCATCAACCTGCGGGTGCTTTATCTGAAGGTGAAGGGCCCGGCTATCGTCTGGATCCTTTTCTTCGTTTTCGGCATCGCGATCGGATTTTTCAGCGGAATCGAGCGGAAACGCATGGAAGCGAAAAAACGGAAGAGAATCATTGAGAAGAATTATCCGATGTCCTCGGGGCTGGACCCCTGAGCGGGGCCGGGCCCCGTGCCTGCGGATGAGGAAACAGGAGGCTGCTTGCGTCGTTGGCGGGACGCCGGTTCCGGACCGATTCGAAACCCGGTTCTGCAGAACACGCTGACCGGGTTGATTCTGGGGAAGGTCATCGGTTTCAACCTGAAGCTGATCGCTGTGCGCATTCACGGGTCCGCCGTCATCCGGCTTTCTTTCACCGGCCTGGGGCTTTTATCGGACTGCTCAGCGGGCTTGAACGGTACCGGTGGGAGCGAAAGGAAAAGCCGGCTTCGGACCTTTGAAAATCGCGGCCGGATTATACCGACTGCCGGCCGGTTTCCGCGCCGAACCGACCATCGGAGAAGGCCGCACCGGCTCTGCAAGCGGCCGGATGCGGAATTGGGTGATGTGATCGTGCTCCTGCGCATCCGCCCCCAGCGCTATATTACTGAAAATAATAAAATTAGTTTTATCCCCCCGCCGTCATCCATGCCTGTTTAGTCTTGATTTTACCTGAAAAATCTCTTATATTGATTAGATTGTTCATTTTTCCCGGCCTCCAGCGACCGGGAATTATATCCGCTGGGGAAAAACCGCTCGGTCAGCGGCCGTTCCGGAATCCGTTCCGGCCGGCGCGTCCGAAGTCGAATCACCGGAGATCGCTTTTTGGCAAAGATCATCACCATTGCCAATCAGAAAGGCGGCGTGGGCAAAACGACCACGGCGATCAATCTGTCCGCCTGCATGTCCGTGGCCGAACGGCGCACGCTGCTGTTTGATCTCGATCCGCAGGCGAATGCCACGAGCGGGCTGGGCATCGATCACAAAAAGGTGCGGAACAGCTCGTATGAAGTCCTCCTGAAGAACCGGTCCATCCGCGACACCATCGTCCACACGCAGATTCATTATCTCGACATCGTGCCCTCGAGCATCCGTCTTGTGGGCGCGGAGATTGAACTCATCAACCTGATCGGACGCGAGAAGGTGCTCCGGGAGATTCTCGCCGAAGTGGACGCCGATTACGACTACGTGTTCATCGACTGCCCGCCCTCTCTCGGCCTGCTGACGGTGAACGCGTTGACGGCCGCGCACGCGCTGCTGATCCCCATCCAGTGCGAATACTACGCGCTGGAGGGTCTCGGCCAGCTTCTCAATACGATCAACCTGATCCGCAAGAATCTCAATCCCAACCTGGAGATCGAGGGCGTTCTGCTCACCATGTATGACAACCGCCTGAATCTCTCGCACCAGGTCGCGGATGAGGTCACCAAATTTTTCGGCAACAAGGTGTTCCAGTCGGTGATTCACCGGAACGTCCGGCTCAGTGAAGCGCCCAGTTTCGGGAAGCCCGTCATCCTCTACGATGCGGTGAGCATCGGGGCCGAGAATTACATCCGTCTCGCCGAGGAATTGATCGCCCATGAGCAGCAAAAGTAACCGTCTGGGCCGGGGGCTCGAGGCGCTGATTCCATCGGCCGATACGGAGGGGGACGCGGATCAGGGCCGGCTTGACACCGTTCTCACCTCCCGGATCCGGACCAATCCCAGACAGCCCCGTATGAAATTCGATCCCGCCCGGATCGAGGAGCTCAAGCAGTCGATCTCCGAAAACGGCGTGATCCAGCCGGTCACCGTGCGCCGGGTGGACGGCGGATTCGAACTGATCTCGGGCGAGCGCCGCCTGCGGGCCGTCACCGAACTCGGGTTTGAACGCATTCCCGCGTATGTGGTCGATGTCGATTCCGACGAGAAGATGCTCGAAATGGCGCTCGTCGAGAACATCCAGCGGGAGGACCTGAATCCCGTCGAACTCGCGCAGGCCTACGAGCAGCTGCAGGCCCAGTACCACCTTTCCCAGGAGGAGGTCGCCCGCAAGGTCGGAAAGGACCGCGCCACGGTGGCCAATTTCCTCCGGCTTCTCAAGCTTCCCGATCCGATCCAGGCCAGCCTGGCGGACGGAACGATCTCGATGGGACACGCGCGCGCGATCATGGGCCTGTCATCCCGCTCCGACCAGATGTCGGTCTGGAAGCGGGCGGCGGCGAAGGGCTGGAGCGTGCGCAAGGTGGAGGAGGAGGTCCGCCGGATGACGGAGCCGGCGGAGACGAAGCGGAAGGGGAAAACCGAGAAACGGAATTCCTTCTTCGGCGGCGCCGAAGACCGCGTCCGGTCCGCCCTCGGAACCCAGGTCCGCATCCGTCCGTCCGGCAAGGGCGGGCGGATCGAAATCCAGTATTTTTCTCAGGATGATCTGGACCGGATACTCGATCTGTTCGACCGACTTCAGGATTGACCCGCATGCCCAAGATGAACCGGAAGCGTTATCTCTCGCTCATTTATGTCCCCGATCAGGACGCGGATCCGAAAAGCATTTCCATGTCGTACGCCAAGGGCCGCATCCTGGCGGTTCTTCTGGCGCTTCTCGGTCTCCACATACTCTGGGGTTTTTTCGGCTACTACCGGGTGGCCCGGCTGGAGTCGCAGAAGCGGTCTCTGACGCAGGAGAACGCGGACCTCAGGGCCAGCAACCGGCGCATCGACGAGATTGAAAAGGAATTCGCCCGCATCCGGCGGACGGACGAGAAGATCCGGAAAGCCTTCGGCGTCACGCTCGGCGTCGGCGAACAGCCGGCCGCCGGAACCGAAACCGCCGGGACGGTTTCGGGCAAGACCCCGTCCGGAACCGCGGTCGTCGCCTCGGAACCCCCGACTGCGGCGAAGGCCGTGGACAACGCGCCCCTGGTCCTGGTCTCGCGCCGGGAGACTTCGGAGTTCGATCCGGAGAACCTGCCCACGCGGCTTCCCGTGAACGGCGTGATGACCACGCGTTACCGCGAATCAGGGACCCTGACCCGCCGCAACCACCGCGGCATCGACATCGCCGCTCCGAAGGGGACGGTCATTCAGGCCGCCGGTTCGGGCGTGGTGCTGCTTTCGGACTGGACCCCCGATCTCGGCAATCTCGTCATTCTCTCGCACGGCATGGGGTATCTGACCTATTACGGGCACGCGCAGAAGTCCCTGGTGGAACAGGGCATGAAAGTGAAGAAGGGCCAGCCCATCGCACTGGTCGGCAGTTCGGGCATCAGCTCGGCGCCCCATCTTCATTTCGAGCTGTGGAAGAACGGGGAATCCATCAATCCCGAAGAGTTTCTCTACGCCGCTCAGCGGGAGAGAGCCGGCCCGGACGGGTGACCGCCGGCTGCTGCGGGGCTTTTCATCTCTTATTTCCTTTTGAAGGAGAACACTGTGAGCAAAACGAATTCCGAATTCGGCCGCGGCGGGGAGCTCAACACCATGGTCGGCAAGGGTTCCGTCATACAGGGCGACATGCGGGTCCAGAGCAGTCTGCGCGTCGACGGCAAGGTCAACGGGAACATCACCGCCACCGACACCGTTCAAATAGGCAGGGAAGGGGAGGTCGAGGGCCACATCCATGCCCGTCATGCGTTTCTCGCGGGACGGGTCAGCGGCAACATTCTGACCCAGGGCAAGGTGGTGCTTGAGACCCGGGCAGTGGTGCTCGGCGACATCCGCGCGACGCGGCTGGTGGTGGAGGAAGGGGCTGTTTTCAACGGGAAGTGCATCATGAAGGAAGAGGAGCGGGATTCGGAGGAAACTTCCTGAGCGGATCGCGGGCGCTTCCTCCACCCGTTTCAACCACGGTTTCCCATCCCCCGTGCGGCGTCTGATCGGCCAGCAGGGGGGATTTTTTTGTGCAGGGGCATGCAATTTGCTTTTTTATCGGAAAAAACCCCGGAAGGCGTCCCAAGTGCATATTTTCAGCGTCATCGGGCCGTCCCCTGTATCATTACCGGTTAGCCGCGTCCGGCCTGCTGGACGAAATCCGTCTGCCTTCGGGCCGACGGTTCGTCCGACCCTTGCCGGTCTCTTATGGGCGCTTGCGGTATGCGCGCTTCCGGCCGCGGCCGGAAGCGCGGACGCCGGCCCTTCCGCAAATCCCGCGGGGCCTGCGGATGTCCGTTATTACCTCAGGCTGAAGAACGAGGAATTTCTCCGGCTCATGATCCCCAAGGAGAAGGCCCTTCTCGTACAGTCACGGAACATCTTCGAGGAGGCCAAGGCCCGCAGGGCTCAGGGCCGGGACCTGAGCGCGCTCGACCTGCCGGCGGCGACCTCGTCCAGGCAGCTATTTCTGGACGCTTATGCGGGAGAGGTCGGAAAAGTCCTGTCTCTTTTTGACGAGATCGCGAAGCTGGAATCCACGGCCCGGCGGCGGGCCAATCTCTCCGCGCTTGAAATTCTGGCCGGCCTCCGCCGGAAAGTTCGGGACATACTCGAAAGAGCGGTGCAGTCCGCGGCTGTGGAAACAACCGCCTCCGCGGACACCGGTTCCGCGCGGAAAACAGGGGAAGCCCCGCCGGAACCGGATCCTGCGTCGGCCGGGACGGAGGCCGCGTCCCCGCAGTCCGTCCTCTCCGGAACGGCGATGCCTGAACTCGCCGAAACCCTGCTGGACCAATGGAAATACAACAGCCTGCTCGAATTCAAGCTCCGGCAGACGCGGACGGAACTGATCCGGACCAAACTGCTGAAGACCGCGACCCAGGAGGAGGCGGACCGCATGTTCCGGCGGGACCTGCGCGAGGCTCTTCAGGCCTATGCGGCCGGCGATTTCGTCCTGTCCCGTCTCCTGCTTCGCGACGTGATCGAGACGTACCCAGGCGTCCCGATACTGGACGACGTGCTTTACTATGCGGCCGAAGCGTCCTTCGCGCTCAATTATCTGGATGAGGCGCTCCGGACCGGCGAACGCCTCGCCGGTCGGTATCCCCTCTCCCCGTACACCGCCAAGGCGCTGGCCAAGAAGCTCTTCATCCAGTACGCGTACGGCAGCGTCGATTCGCTCCAGGAAACGTACGACCGTCTGCTGACCGTCCGGAACCGGCTCGAAGACGAGCCGTTTGGCGTGGCCTCCTATGTCGCCGGACTGGCGGCCTTCAACCGCGGCGCCTTCCGGGACGCGCTGTCCGCGCTGGCGCGGGTTCCGGCCGGCACCGCGTACGCGTACCCCGCGCGGTATCTGTCCGCCGCGTGTCATTCGAACCTGAACAACGACGATTCCGCGATGGCCGTGTATTACCGCCTCGTGTCCGGACCGTCGAATCAGGAGCGCGACCCCGTGCTCCGGCGGATCCGGAACAATGCGCGGCTGAAGCTGGGGCTGATCTACTACGAGCGCGGCGAAAACCGGCGGGCGATCACGCTGTTCAATCAGGTGGATGACGATTTTCAGAAGGACGACCTGACACTGCTGGCCCGGGCCTGGAGCGCGTACCGCTCCGGCCGGCCGGTTGAAGCCCTGCGCAACACCGAGACTCTGCTGACGCAGACGCTTTTTTCCGGCTACCAGTACGAGGCCCAGGTGCTCGCCGCGCGGTCAAAGGAGCTTCTGGGGCAGTCGGACGAAGCGCTCCGGGACATGGAGCGCGTGCGGCTCGTCGGCAATCGGCCGGCCGCTTCGCTTCCGGCCGCCTCCGCCGACTCGCTGGAAAACGCTCGGAACCGGACGCTGTTCGCCGAAGCGAACCGGATCTCCCGGTTCCTGAGTGAAGTGCCGGCCGGACCGACGGACGATCCGGCTCCCGGCGCCGGGGACGGCCGTCTGGATGTGGCGACCGACGCGCTCGACCGGAAAATCGGCGTGCTCGACAGCCTCGAGGCCCGCGCCCAGGACCGCCGGAACTGGATGACCCTGGACCGAATCCGAAAGCTGCGCGGCGGCGCGATTCAGGCCCTGCAGACGCGGAACCGGAAGTCCTCGGACAGGCTCGGCGACCAGGATCCCATGATCCGGCGCATGGGAATGTCCGTCTATCTCCGTTACCTGTTCGACACGCTCCTGTCCGATGTGCTCGAGGAAAAGCGCGTTACGGCCGAGTCCATCGCCGGAATCGACCGCCTGTCCGTCCGGTCCGGGTCCGGCGATCCGATGTCCATCCGTATCCGCATGGAGATTCGGCGGGACGAGCTCGATGATTACGGCCTGCGGCTCAACCAGTACGAAGTGTGGCTGCGGGAGAACCGGCCCCAGCCCTTCGCGGTCGAGATCGACCGTTGGGCCAATTTCAGCGAATACGGCATCAGCAACATCAATTTCTCCCGCATCAGCGAGATTGACGGCCGCATGACCGAGATTGCGTCCATGATCCGGCAGATCGACGAGGTCCACCGTGTCAAGCGGGAGGAGCTGAGCCGGCGAATTGCGGCCCTTCTGCAGGACGTCGAGCAGATCGAACGGCAGATGAAGGCCGATCTGCAGAAAAAGGACGACCAGGAGCGGGACCGCTTTTTCCAGACCGACTATTTCGACACCCGCAGGCGGGAATCGCCCGTGGGCGCGCCCGTGCCGGAACGGCCGCGGTTCGAGGCGGAGGTTCTGCCGTGAGGATCGGGCGGTTGACATGCGCGGCGTTTGCGGTCGGGCTGGCGCTGGCCGGGCCCGCGGCGGATCAGAGCCTGAGGAGCGGGGCGGATTCCACGTTCTGGCCGCTCTCCATGCAGGAACTGCAGGAATACCGCGGGCATTACAGCCGCGAGCTGGACGCGCTCCAGGCGGAAAAGCGCGGCCTGATACGGCGGGGAATCGAAACCGGAGAGCGACTGCTGGCGGAACGGAGCCGATCCGCCTATGAGGACGACATCCTGATCCGACTCGGGCATCTGTACGCGATGCAGGAGAAGGAGGATTTCTTCGACAGTCTGAAGACCTGGGAGGCCCGTCCGCCCGCGGCGGCGGGACCCGAACCGGCGCCGGCCTATCCGAAGGCCCTCGCGGTTTACCGGCGCATTCTCGACCGTTTCCCGAAAAGCGAATTCACGGACGACGCGCTGTACAACCGCGCCTATCTCGAGGAGGAGACCGGCCGGAACGACTCGGCCAATGTGCTCTACCGTCGGATTCTCTCGATTTCCCCCAGAGCCCCTTTGCCGTGGAGTCGGCGATGCGGCTCGGGGAATACGCGTTCAATCCGCCGGGAAACGATCTGGAGAACGCGGTTTACTACTATAAAAAGGTGATCGAACGCCCCCAGAGCCCCCGGTTCCCCGAGGCCTTGTACAAGCTGGGCTGGAGCTATTACCGACTGGAACAGTACGCGCCTGCGATCAGCTATTTCACTACGTTGATCGAGACCCTGGGCGAGGGCCGTCCGGAGGACCGGTCGGCCTCGGCAGTGGACCTGACCCGGGAGGCGCTCGATTACATCGCCGTTGCCTTCACGGATTACGGCGGGCCCGCCAAGGCGGCCGAATACCTGAGAGAAGCTCGGCCAGCCGGACTGGGGCCGCGACGTCCTGGCCAGGCTTGGGACGATCTACATGGAGGACAAGGAGGATTACGCGGGAGCCGTGCAGGCTTTCGAAAGCCTGATCCGAATGGCGCCTCTGCATGCGGAGACGCCCGTCATTCACAGCCGCATCGCCGAATGCCGGCTCAGGATGAAGGATGAGACCGGCGCATTCGATACGCGGCAGGCGCTTTTCGCCACCTGCCGGCCGGGCGGCGAGTGGTGGAACGCGGTTCTGGACGGAAAGGCGCGCCTGCAGGCCTACCGTCTGTCCGAGCAGGCCCTGCGGGACAATTTCAACTGGCTCCTGCGCCGGGCGGAAGCGTCCGAGCCCGCGGATCCGGCCCTGTACCGGCGCGCCGCGGATCTCGGCCGGACTTATCTGGAGGCCTTTCCCGAGGACCTGAGCGCCCTTCAGGTGCGATGGAACCTCGCGCTTCTGCTCGACACGAAAATGCATGACTACAGGGAAGCCCTGCAGGAATACCTCACGATCAGCATGCTCTATGCGGGCGAAGCCTATGTCGAAACCGCCCGGATCGGAGGCCTGCCTTCGACGCGGGATGCGGCCGAGAACGCGGTCGTCATGGCCGACACGCTGGTCCGGCGCGAACGCCGGACGGCGCCGTCCGCGGCCGAGGTTCCGGCGGACACCAGCCGGCCGGTCCCGCTGACGGACGCGGAAAAGTGGATGGTCATGGCCGCGGACAATTACATCCGGCTGTTCCCGCGGGATCCCAACACGCCGGTTCTGCTCGCAAACACGGGCGCGCTCCAGTTCACGCACCGCAACTATGACGAGGCGCTGAAATACTTCCGCACCCTGATCCGGCAGTTCCCGGACCACCCGAACCGCGAGCAGGTTCATTTTTCAGTCATCGACAGTTACATGGCCGGACACGATTACGCAAGCGTTGAAATTTACTGCAAGAAGCTGGCGCAGGAACCCGAGGCCCAACCCTACGCGGAGCGGCTCCGCATCCGTCTGGCCCAGGCGGTCTTCATGTCCGCCCAGAACCTGGCCACGGCCGGCCGGCAGGCCGAAGCGGGCGCGGAATTCCTGCGCGGGGCGCTGGAATCCCCGAAATCGGAATTCGCGGACCGGGCGCTTTTCAACGCGGGAAGAAGCTTCGACGCGGCGGGCGATTACGACGCGGCGATCCGGGCCTACGAGAACCTGCGCGCCTCGTATCCCGCGTCCCCCCGCCTCCCCGACGCCCTGCAGAACCTCGCGGTGAACCTCGCGGAACAGGGGCAGTTTCTCCGGGCCGCGGCGCGTTACGAGGAATTGCATCGCGCCCGGCGACCCGACCCGGCCGCGGCCGATGCGCTGTTCAACGCCCGCCTGTACTACGCGAAGGCGGAGGACTGGATCAAGGCGACCGAAACCGGCGAGGCGTATGCGGCCGCGTATCCGGACGCTCCGGACGCGCCGGCCGTGTTCTACCAGACCGCCGAAACCGCGCTCCGGACGCCCCATCCGCAAAAAGCCCTGGACCTCTACGCCCGGTACGGGACGCTTTTTCCGTCCTCGCCGGCCGGCGTGGAACTGTGGGTGAAGCTCGGCTGTCATTACGAGGAATCCGATTCGCTCGACCGCGCGGAGTTCTGGTTCCGGCGCGCGGTCCAGAGGAACGATTCCCTGCAGGCCGCGGGAATGCCGGGCCATCCGGCGCAGGCCGCGGAGGCGCTGTTCCGCATCTGCCGGATCCGCGAACGCGAGTACGGACGCTTCGTGTTCCGCCTGCCGGAGACTGAAATGAAGGCGCGGATCGACCGGATGCAGGCGATGATGGAGCGGCTTGCAGCGGACTACGCGAAAGTCGCGTCTTTCCGCACGGAACGGATGCCGGAATCGCTGTACCGGATCGGCGAAACCTACGAGCGTTTCGCCCGTGCCTGGAGCCTGCAGGAAATTCCGGCCCTGGAGCCGATCGCACGGGCCGTCCGGGAAAAAGCGGTCCGTGACCGGGCCGCGGCCGTCTACGGCCAGGGGCTGGAGGCCTTCCGCGCCGCCCTGTCCGTGCTGGTCCGCCTGTCCGCTGAGCCGGCCGGGGCCGGACCGGTCGACAGCCTCCGGACGACGTCCGGCCGCTGGGCCGACCGTATCCGCCCCAAGATTTCCGAAACGCTGTACCGCATCGCCGGGATACACACCGCCACCCTGTCCGGAATACTGGCCGCGCCTGTGCCGGAGACGCTGAGCGAACTGGCCGGCCTCGAATACCGGAGCCAGGTTCTCATCAAGGTCATTCGGCCCATCGCGGATGCGGCGGGGCAGGCGCATCAGCGGAACCTGTCCGTGTCGGACAGCCTTGGCCTCAGCAATGCCTGGGTCGATTCCTCCAGGTCTCAGATACGGAGGACGTTCGGCCTGATCGGCGGCCGGTACCAGGCGTTGACCTGGGACGGCCTGCGGCTGTACCGGAACGCGCTCGACCGGTACGCGAAACATCCGGAAGATCCGGCCGGCCTGCCCGAGGAATGGATCGATACCGTCGTGAACAGCCTGGAACTGTCCCAGTCGTACTCCAAGGCCGCGCTGGTTTTCGGCAGGGACGGACTTGAGAGGTACGCGAAGACCGGAGTCGGCTCCGCTTTTACGGCCGAAGACCGGGAACGGCTGATGGCGTTCAGCCTCAGGCTCTCGGACACGCTCCGGGTTCTCGCGTCGGAAAATGCGGCCCTCTCCGGCCTCACGCTGAAACTGGCCGAAGGCGGACGGAACACGGAGTATGAGGACATTTCAGCCATGCTCGAGGACAATCAGGTTTATTTCACCGAATATGAAACAATTCTGCTGGAGGACGCGGTTGAGACGGACCACGCATTTCAGCCCCCGTCCGCGTCCGGTATGGCCGTCGCCGGCCGTCTGATTCGGAAGGATCCGGCCGGTTATCTGAAGAAATGGAATCTTTCCCTGCTGACGGCGCGGGTCGGCACGGACAGCACTTGGGAGGCCGGCCGCGTGGAAGCAGGCGCACCGGGTCCGGGCCCGGGTCCGGCGGCCGGTTGGGCGCCCGCGGCCGTGATCCGTCCGTCCCCGGCCGTCTCTTCGGAAGGCGCCGCAGGCGGCCTTCGCATCGGCGCGTCCCCGGGCGACACGCTGACCGTCCGGCGCAGCCTGAGAAAAACGTGGGATGTGCCGGGCTGGCCGGTATTCGCGACCGTCCGGTTCACATCGGGTTCGGCCTGCGTCGTCCGCATCAATGGATCGGATTTGAAACCCGCTGAAGGGGAAGCAGAGACCGACGTATCCGGTTTTGTCGTAAAGGGCCGAAACCGGATCGAGGTTTTCGCGGATGCGGCCGGACCGTTCTGGCTGGAGGTAGGTCTGTCCGTTCAATACGTGCCTGAAGACGCGGCCGGAGCCGCTCCCGAAGCCGCGTCCGCGGGAGGCGGCCGATGATGCCTGCGTTCAGACGGGCCGCGATGGCCTTCGCCTGCTTTCTGACGTTTCCGGTTTTCGCGGCTTCCTCCGCGGTGAATGCCGACACTTCCGGTGTCGGGCCGCCCGCGGTTTCCGGCGAGATCGATCTGGACAACATTGAGATTCAGGGACGGATCGAACAGCCGAATGTCATCCTGGTTCCGACGAAGCTCGACCCCGGGCTCGGAGACACGTCCCTGGACCGGAGCTTCAAGGATGAAATACGCGGCGGAGCGGGCGGTTTCATGAGTCCGGACACGTCCATCCGGAGGGTGGAGCCCGCGCCCAGCATCCGAAGTTCGATCAAAAAGAAGAGGAAGTGAATCCGCATGCTGAGGATCATTTTTCCCGGGTCGTCCTTTTACGGCGCCGTGGAATTGAAGCAGAATTACAGAGGGAACATCATCCGCGGGATGGCGATTGCCGCGGTTCTGCATTTCGTCCTGCTGGGATGGTACTGGGCGCACGACCTGCTGTCGCCCAAAGAGGAGAAATCCACCTACAAGCTGGTGCGGGTCATGACCTACAACGAACTCCCGCCCCCGCCGTCCGTGGCTGAGGACGTCGGCGAAGCCGAATTCCTGTCCGATCAGGGGAACTCGGCAGGCCGGCGCCGCAGAGTCGGAGGAGGCGGCGGAGGAGCGGGCGGCACGGGCGCCGGCACCGGCGGGAGTCGTTTTTCGCGCGAGGCCCTGTCCCGACAGGTGAACGGCCAGGGCATTCTCGGCATGATGACCGGCGTGAATGTGGACCCGGTGGCCGGGGAAGGGGAAACCCTGGGCGGCGGGCTGGAAGGAGAGGTCGGCGAACTCCTGTCATCGCTCAACGAGGGGGGCAATCGCGGGGAAGGTCCGGAAAGCGGGACAGGCGGAAGCGGAGAGCCGGACGGCGGCCAGTCGGCGCGCGGCGGCCGCACCGGCGGTATGTCGGACATCAATGACGTGGTGGTCGAGCTCGGGTCGATGCGTCTGGGATCGGCGTCACGAAAAGGCGCGCTGAAAATCGACCGGACTTCCGACGTGTCCGGCGCGGCCCAGCGGAACACGGCCCGGAGTCCGGAGTCGCTCCGCGAGGTCACGCTCCGCCACGTGCCGGCCATCAAATACTGCTACGAGCGGTCCCTGCGTCAGAATCCGTCGCTCGCCGGAAAAGTTGTGGTGCGCATCACCGTGGCTCCGGACGGAACCGTGTCCGATGTCTCCGTGGTCTCCTCCACGCTGAACGACGAGAAGGCCGAGCAGTGCATTCTCTCCCGTATCCGCCAGTGGAAGGATTTCGACCCCATCGCCTCTTCCGAAGGCAGTGTGAGCTTCAAGCAGACGTACGCGTTCGGGTCTTGATTTTTATCTCTGCAAAGAGTATATTTTTCAGCGGTATAAAGTTCATAGTTCATAGTTAAGAAAAGAGCGCGTCCAGATTCCACTATCCTTCTTTCTCTATGAACCATGAACTATGAACTATGAACTTTAAAACCGTATGATCCCCATCATTCCGACTTTAAATTAATCCAGGCGGAGAAGACTCTATGGAATGGCTCTGGCGCCGCACGCACACATGCGGCGGTCTGACGAAGCAGGATGCCGGAAGCACGGTTACGCTGGTCGGCTGGGCCGCAAATCAGCGCGATCACGGCGGCGTGATATTCGTGGATCTGCGCGACCGGTACGGCATCACCCAGGTCGTCTTTCATCCCGAAGGCGACGCCGCGGCGCTCGAGGCGGCGCGCCGGGTGAAGTCCGAGTGGGCGGTCGGCATACGCGGCAAGGTGAGACTGAGGCCCGCGGAAATGGTGAACCCCCGGCTGTCCACGGGCGCAATCGAGATCGAAGCGGAACAATGTGAAATCTTCAATGAGTCCGGAATTCTCCCCTTCGGGATCAAGGATCCCTGCGACGCCACGGACGAAACCCGGCTGAAATACCGCTACCTCGACCTGCGTCGGCCGCAGATGCAGAGAAACCTGATTCTCCGTCACAGGGCCGCCAAAGCCGTTCGCGACTTTCTGGACAGCCATGGCTTTCTGGAAATCGAAACGCCGATCCTGATGAAGAGCACGCCGGAAGGCGCGCGCGACTACCTGGTCCCCAGCCGCGTCCACAAGGGCCGGTTCTACGCGCTTCCCCAGTCGCCGCAGATTTACAAGCAGACACTGATGATTTCCGGCTTTGACCGGTATTTCCAGATCGTCCGCTGTTTCAGGGACGAGGACCTCAGGGCGGATCGTCAGCCCGAATTCACGCAGATCGACGCGGAGATGTCGTTCGTCACGGAGGAGGACATTCTCCCGATCATGGAGGAGCTGACGCGCCGGCTGTTCGCGGAATTCCGGGACATCCGCCTGCCGAACCCTTTCCCGCGCATGGGCTATGACGAGGCAGTGTCCCGCTACGGCACCGACCGACCGGATCTGCGTTTCGGAATGGAAATCACCGACATCAGCCCGGCCGCGGAGCATTCCGGATTCAGGGTTTTCGAGGAGGCGGTGCGGAGCGGAGGCGCGGTGCGGGGCATCCGGCTCGAGGCCGCGGGGCCGGTGTCGCGCAAGCAGACCGACGAACTCACGGAATACGTCAAAGGCTTCGGGGCGAAGGGGCTCGTGGTCCTTCAACGAACGGAGAAGGAGTGGCTGTCCCCGATTCTGAAATTCACGACCCCGGAATTCCTCGCCGCGGCCGGCGAGGCGCTGTCCATGAAGGCCGGAGATGCCGCTTTTATCGTCGCGGATAAGGCCAAAATATGCGGGGACGCGCTCGGCGCCCTTCGGAAGAAGCTCGCGAACGACCGGGGCCTGATCCCCGGGGATGCTTTCGCGCCGCTCTGGGTGACGGATTTTCCGCTTCTCGAATGGAGCGAAGAGGACGGCCGTTGGGCCGCCATGCACCATCCGTTCACGTCGCCGAGAGAGGAGGACATCCCCCTGCTCGAAACGGATCCAGGCCGTGTGCGCGCCCGCGCGTACGACCTGGTGGTGAACGGTTCCGAGATCGGGGGCGGCAGCATCCGGAATCACCGGAAATCCGTGCAGGAATCGCTTTTCCGCAGTCTGGGCATGGACAGCGAAACAGCCGAAAGGAGATTCGGATTTCTGCTTGAGGCCCTGGAATTCGGGGCCCCGCCGCACGGCGGAATCGCCTTCGGTTTCGACAGGCTGGTCATGCTCCTGGCAGGCGAAGAATCCATACGCGAAGTGATCGCATTTCCGAAAACGACAAGCGCGCTCTCCCTGATGGATGGATGCCCGTCCGAGGTCAGTGAGGACCAGTTGAAGGAATTGGGGCTGAAAATCACGGAATAAGCAGGCCCACACGAAGGTAAGTGCATTGTTTGCTAGGACATAAGCCGTTTTCGGCGGCGGAATCTTTCCTTTAATATCTGCTTTTCAGGTTTGCGTGGGTTTTATACGTGTCCGATCCTGGCGAAAATGCCCGTGAAGGGGCCAATGACCCGTCCGGAGCGCGGTCCGAAATGCGCTGTAAAATCATTTTTAGCTTGACAATATGCCGAATTTTTCAGATATTTTCATGAATACGCTTTACGATCCTATCAGCCAAAAGGAGGTGCAGGGAATGGCAAAGCGGTTTCGGTCTTTCGTATTGCTGCTGACCGTGCTTGCGGCGGGCTTTGTACTGTCGGGTTGTTCGCGCAATGCCAACGACAAGCAGATGCAGGTTCTTGAGGAATCCCAGGCGGCCGTCCAGGCAAGTCAGGACAAGATCGCCCAGCTGGAAAAGGAAAACGCGGAACTCAAGGCCCAGCTCGCCCAGAAACAGCAGGAACTCGAGTACGCCAAGGCGGAACGCGAGAAAGTGCGCGCCAAGCTGGGACAGTAATCCCGGCCAACGGTATGTCCCATTGATGAAGGAGGCTTGAGAATGAAGATGAAGGTCACTCTGATCTTGACGCTTGCCGCTCTGCTTCTCGTTTCGGCTTCGTCCGTGTTCAGCCAGGAAAAGATGAACATGGATGAATACAAGGTGCAGCTGGCCGCGTCCCAGAAAACCGCAGCCGACAACGCGGCCCGCGTCGCCGCGCTCGAGACCGAGAACGCCGATCTCCGCAAGCAGATCGAGGAGACGCAGGCGCAGATCGATGCCGTGTGGGCCGAAGTGTATGCGATGCTGGGCGTGGACAAGGCCGCGGTCGATTCGTACCGCGAGGAACTCGGCAGCATCGGCTCCAAGCTGGATGAGCTGTCCGCCCTGTCCGCCGAGGATCTGCTGGACCGCAAGGCTGAGATCGCCGACCTGAAGAAGCGGCTGGCCGAGGCGAAGGGCAGCAAAATCGCCATCCTCACTGAATTCGAGAAAAAGATCGCGGAACTCGACGCCAAGTTCGCGGCCCTCGACACGAAACTCATGGGCGTGTACGACCAGTATACGGTGGTCAAGGGCGACTATCTGTGGAAAATCGCGAAGAAGCCCGACATTTACGGCGATGCCTATCAGTGGATTCGAATTTACTGCGTGAACCGCGACCAGATCTCCAATCCGGATAAGATTGAACCGGCCCAGATCCTCAATATCCAGCGCACGCTGGGCCAGAACCAGTACCTGGTCGCCAAGGGCGATTATCTGAAGAAAATCGCCGGAAACGCGGATGTCCTGGGCGATCCGACCCAGTGGACCAAACTGTACGAGGCGAACAAGGACGTCATCTCGAATCCCAACACGATTTATCCTTGGCAGGTGCTGACCGTTCCCAAGAAGTAACCGGGCCCCGGGGATGCGGACGGCGCAAGACGGACTGCGCCCCGGCCTGATTCAGTCCTGGGATTCACCATCGGGATGATCGAGACCACCGCCCGGCCGACGGGCCGCGTTTTCCGCGGAGTCCGCGCCGGGCGGCACATGAAAAAGCAAGGAAAGCTCTCGGCCCTTGAGCCCGCTCATGGGCTGAGAGCTTTTTCTATGACATGAGCCGCGAAAGACAGATATCCATCAGGGGCATTGACCCGCTTCACCTGCTCGGGGCCGGAGATGAAAACCTCCGCCTGATCGAAGCCGCTTTTCCCGTGAAAATCACGGCGCGGGGAGACGTGATCCGGTTCAGCGGAGACGAACCGGAGCTCGACCGCATGGAGCGGTTCTGGATG
>CAVTNR010000008.1:0-265110 GCA_963736115.1 uncultured bacterium | reverse complement strand
AGACCATGGCTCCGTTTTCATACACATGTCCCGGATGCGGCTCGGCAGGCTGCATAACACGCACCGCGTCATCATTGAAGTAATGCTCCCTTGTCAGCCAGCCCCAGAAGTTTGAATCAGGAAGGGTATCGTAAATCGGAGCGATGGACAACCAGTAAACCGTGGAATCGCCTTCCTGATAAAACCAGTCATTCTTCGGGATATTATATGTATACCGGAAACAGGGTGACGGTGCCTCCATAAACTCGTTGAAATAATATGTTTTATCGATCGTTTCCTGAACAGCATGCCGGCTGACAATCCATTCGCGCACCATTTCACCCGGATGGCTGAACCCGGTTTCCAAATCATCGGACACATCGGTCCACACGCCGATCTGGAAAGAGGCAGGCGCGTCAGGGGGAGAGAACAGCGAATCCCATTTCGCGTATGCTCCCCACCAGCGGATACAGGTCACGGGTCTGGGGTCATGGCAGAACCAGTCGTCCGCAAGAAAGGACTGCGAGTAAATGGAAGTCTCGTTCCATCCCCAGTAAAAGGTCGTATCGTCCAGCATGAGGTCGTAAACCGGCGGCTGGGACCATTTGACGGGCTTTTCCTGATCCTCGCCAGTTTCGATGGTAATTTCATAATCTTCTACTTCACCGAACGGGTAACCGTTTGGCGGCAAAGGGCCAGCGTCAACAAGTAAAAATCTGGCAAAAGTCGTTCCCGGGGTCGCTGAAAGTGGGACAGTAAATGAAAATATTTGCGCTGAACCTCCTGTGACAGTTTGAAAAAAAACGATTTCACCCGCGTCTGTCCTGTCGTAGTTTTTATTAAAATCGATCCAGACCCACAGCCAGGGGGATACATTCTGGCTTACGCCGGTCAAATCAATTTGAACTGTAGCAGTTTGTCCGGGCTTCAACGAAGTTAAGAACAAAACGCCATCCTCATCATCGATTCCATTATGATCGTCACCTAATGCATGGACATCAGGTTGAGCAGAATTCTCCGGATCAATTAATTGCCCAATCTTATAACTTGGATTCACGGACAAGCACTCAAATTGAGAATAGGGAAGGGGTAAATCGCCAAAATCAAGTTCGCCTGCTGTGCCATTGTTTATATTGCCGAATAAAATTGCCAGACTTGGCTGATTCGGATCGACATCCACGGTATGAAAATTTGGATTTCCCGGAAAAGTCTGCACCCAGCTGCCGACAAGCTCTTCGTGCACATCATAAGTGCCGGGCTGCAGACCCGGGAAGAAAAAGTAACCCTGCGGATCCGTTTGGCTCTCGGGCTCTCCGGTATCTTTCATGCCGTTATGGTTTAAATCGAGCCAAATGGTCCATCCCGCAAGCGGCGATTCGTTAGCGTCCCATGATCCGTTCCCGTTTGCATCGTTCCATTTTCTACCGAAAATAATTCCTCCTGAAGGAAAGCCAGGGCCATCTTCTCTGATTTCAATTTCAAAATCTTCAACTTCTCCGGGACCGCCTGGACCTGAAGGGGACATCATACAAATTCCCACAAGGGGATCGTTCGATATGCGGACACGCGCCATGGTCTTGCCAATGATGGCGTTTGCGGGTACAGAAAAACCATAACCATACCACGCAACAAGAAAGGGGGTATTGGTGGAATAGACAAAGCAACCGATATATTCATCTGCATCATCCCAATCTTTATCGCCGTTAAAGTCGATCCAACATTGACTTTGGCTGTTGCCGGTTTTTGCCAGAATCAAATCCACATATATAAAGTTGAAGACGCCGCTCTTTTTCACAAAAAAGCCGTTTTTCACGGAAAAGCCGTTCTCATCATCATTACCGTCATTGTCGTCACCCAATGCATGAGGGTCGCGCTGCATGCCCGTTTCGGCATCCGGCGCGTCGTTCATGTCCCCCAGCCACGACCCGCCCAAAAGATGATAGGCTTCCGGGTAGGGGCTTGGCGCGTCGCCATAATCGCGTTGCGCTTCAATGATTTCAATCTGATAATCTTCAACCTCACCGTAACCGCCATACCCGTCCGGTCCGGCCGGATTATCATTCAGGCCCACCCTGAATCGGGCAAAACTTGTCCCGATGGACGCGTTCAGAGGGACGTTGACTGAATATGCGGCTTTTCCGTTCAGGAAACCGTCGATGTATCGCTCACCGGGATCCTCCCACGTGCCGCTCCGGTCGAAGTCGAACCATCCTCGAATGGATACCGGTGCCATAATCATTCCATCTTGTCCCGTTGCTTCAATGGTCAGTGCGGCGGCCTGACCCTGGACGAAAAACGCCGGCAGGATGACGCCATCTTCATCGTCATTACCGTCATCATCATCTCCTGTTGCATCGGCATTCGCCTGTCCATCGGGCTCCGTATCAGAGCCCTTTGCACCCAACTGAACTTCACCCGCGACGTTATAGTGGTCATGACGCGCCCCATTTTGAGCGAGCCTTGTCGGGTAGTTCCACCCCTGTGAGGGATCATAGGGCGCGTCGCCGAAGTCATAAGACGTCGCAGGTGTTTCAGTCCCCGTGCCCTGGACACAGAAGGTGTAGGGATTTTCATCGGCATCGTCATTACTGATGGTCACTGTTGTGACATAGGTCCCCGCGGCGAAAGGATAACATTCGACGCCCAGTGACACGGAATTGCCCGGAGCGATTGAAGGAGTCGGTCCCGACCATCCGGGTTTGATACCGAAAGACGCAGCAGCCCCGTAATTGTCCGGATTGACATCCACACCCGTAATATGGAGCGTTGCCGATCCGGTGTTGTGGATGAGAAACGTCGAAGATACGGCTCCGGCGCCGATTTCCACACTCCCCATATCCGTGTCATCCGCCGTGCCCGGTGTCAAATCGCCATCCGCAATGGAAATGCCGTTGCCTCTGACATCGATCTCCGGGACCAGAACGGAGGTCGTCGTGCCCGTGCCCTGAATCGCGAAATCATAGGGATTCTTGGCCGTATTGTTGGCGATATTCACCGTAGCTGAGCGCAGGCCCGCTGCGCTCGGATCGAACCGGACGACAAAGGTCGTACTGGCGCCCGCAGCCACGGGTGAACCCGGCTGTGACGTGACGGTGAAATCACCCGACCCGGATAGAGTGACGCCGGTGACGGTCAGGGCCGCGGTGCCGATGTTTTCAATGGTATAGGTTCTGCTCACCGATCCGGAGGCGACATCCACGGACCCGAAATCCGTGCCGCTGGAAACCTGAGGCGCGGCACTGCCGTCGGGTATGACAACGGAACCGTAACGCACCTCGATGTCGGGCGCATAGGGCCTGTCCCAGAATTTGTTGCCGGTGAGCGTTTGATCGGCCAGGGGCTCGCTCAGGATGGAGTATCGGATATGGTCATTGCTGATTGCGTCCCCATCCACGGAAGAAACACCCGTGGAAGAATAACCGGACGGCGTGGTTTCCACGATATGATAATACTCATAACCCTCGGGCGCCAGCAACTGATACCAGCCGGTCCCCGCCTGGGTTGTGGTGGTTCCGATCTGCGCGCCCAGTTCATCCGGATTCGCGGATCCGTATAATGTGACGGTGACGTTCGCGATGGGCGTGCTTTCGTCCGGCTTGTTCCCGCTGTAGACGCGGCCCGAAAGATAGTTCTGGGCCGTTAACTGCGCCGAGAGCAGGACCATTCCAAGAACATGCATTCGAATGGATGATCTGGAAATCATGGTTTTTCCTTTCAATCAGGAGAACGGACGCAACGGATCGTCCTGTGATTTCAGCGGAATCAGCGTTCCGGATTCCGGAAACTCCTGTCCGGGGCCTGAGAAAGAATCACCGGCTTTCATGCGCGGGAAGCCCGTACCCGCCGCATGGCTCTCTCCATTGAAGCTCCCCGCCGCAAGCGGCGGGGAATCTTCTATCTGTAGAGAAGAGACATCCGATATTCGCTCGCTTACCCCGGGGCCCGCTGCGCGGGATCAAGCAATTATATTTTCGAATTATTGAAGACAAGCCCCGGGGAATGCGCTCGCTATCAGATTCACAGTGCCGGGCATTCACCTGCCGCTCCGGTCTCACGAATCAGCGCGGCACTGCTTTTCACGGAAAATCAAAAACGCGAAGCCTCACGAAACAGGCCTTCGGCTGATGAGCGGAAATCATTATGTATGGGTCAAATGGATTGGGATAATCTTGAGATAGTAATAATCGCCTGGGGCCTGGCCCCAGGGCAATTCAACCAGGGAGGGCTCTGCTCTTTCAATACAGATCAATCGATTTTCGTTAAATCGCCGCACCCTCCCCTGACCGTGTCTGCCGGTCGAGCGAAAGAACACTGACATCACCCGGTATCCGATTTTGCGCAGTGCCGTATTTCCAATACCCAGCCTTCTCCATAAATCCTTTCCTCACCGAAACATAATTCATTTTAGGAATATACTGATTTTTTGATGTAAAAACAACAGAATGACGACAATATATCCATTATCGGCATTGCTGTTTGGATGAATCGGCACGGGACCTATCTATTTTAATCTTAATGCATTGAAGGCCCCGTGGCTTTCCGCGCCGGAATTTATAATAATCTGTCGTACGGTCTTTCCGGATGCGTTGAACCAGACGCCTGCCTTGAATCAGGTCTTGACTCCCGGTAAAGACCGTGATCGCATACTCCCCGTCGTTGAGGAGATAGCGGTCATAGGCGCCGTTCAAGGTCGTTTTGCGACATCGTGAGTCCCTCGTCCGCGAATACCTTTTCCCAACTGGCAGGGGAAACAACCCGAGTATCTGGCGTTCCGTGCGCATGGTCAGCTCGCCTCTGCTGCGGATCAGATACACGAGAGTCGCTTCGTAAGTGTCCGGCCTGTACGGGTTGATGTAATTGTTCTCCAGAACCGTCACGTGCACATCGTCTTTCTCTCCGATGTACGCGAAATTGTTGTCCCGGAAAGTTTCAGCCGGCTTGGCCGCCACGAGAAGCACGCCGCCCGGCTTGAGATGCTCCGCAGCGGTCCGCACGGCCTGCCTGAGATCGTCCTCGGTCGCCATGTAGTCGATGCTGTCCGGAACAGCCACAGCGTCGAAGGTCCGGTTCAGGCGGATCGTCCGCATGTCGCCTTCGATGTACTCGATATCCGGATGCAGGACGCGGGCCTTTTCGAGCATGCCGCGGCTGATGTCCACGCCCGTGACCTTGAAATGCTCCTTGAAATGGATGTCATGATTTCCCGCGCCGCTTCCCAGATGCAGAAGCGTGACAGGCGGTTTCTCCGAAGCGGCCAGAATCCGGTCGATGAAAAACCGGACCTGGTCCTCGCATTCCTCCGGACCCGCCAGCAGGTCTTCGGTCCAGGCCAGTTCGTTGTACGCGATCCATCCGGGCTCCATGATTTCTCCTTCATTGATCATCTCGAAGAGCCTCCTGCCTCAAAAAGGATGGTACAATTTATGCACATAGGACTTGGAGCCCCGAGGAGTAATTAAACGATTCAAACCCATTGAAATTCGACAAGAGTATATTAATTAATAATTTAGCAGAAAATTAAGGACAGAAATTTTGCTTGACTTTTAATCTGGAAAATAGTAATTTATCCTAAGATAGAAAAATTGACAACCTCACAAGCATGACTCGGGTTGTTCTAAATATTCAAAATATTGAGATTTACTTTATTTACGCTGGAATATAACATTCATAAAAGTGACTGAACTGATGCTGGAAAATAATAATAAAAAGAAATACATCAAACCTGCGGCCATTCGCCTGAGCAGTTCAAAACAGGCCTACAGTTTATGCTCCAGCGGCGCACAGGACACCGGCGGCGGCTCCATCAATCAATGTACTGCTAATGGCACGGGTGCCCTCAACAAATGTTCAGCAACAGGGAATTCTGCTGGCACTAAATGTGAACCTGGAAACACCCCCGGCGGTAAATGCAGTACCGGTTCATACGCATGATGATCGATTCCGGATTCCGCTGACAGTTCGATCAAACCGCTTTCATTATTTCCCGTTCCGTTCAGTCAATGACTGAATCATCCATTGCTCTTTTCTCAATTCCATCTGCCTGACCGCCCTGTCTGAGTCTGCTTCGATCGATCCAAAACCGCCGGGGATACACCATACGCCAATCGCCCTGCTCATAACAACCCACGCAGATTCGGCCCGTCATGATCTTCAGATGGCTGCTGCGACGGATGGCCGAACAATACGATTTTCAAATCCTTGCGTTTCGGGTAAAGATCTGAACAGTACATCCGCCGGAAACGCAGAAATGGAAGCCGGCGCATCATTCGATCCATGTTCATCCGGATCTGATTGGACAATCTCGCGTATGCATAGTCCCTCATCCCGGCAGGACCACCGCGAACAGAGCGGCTGCCCCGGATGTCTCTGGACCGCCACCACCTGACCGTCCACCGCGGAATGAGGGACGCAATCCGGGTCGTTATTCAGGTTGTTGTCTCCGCGCGTGACAAGCCCTTCGGGCCGCACCTCCATCACGCGATGGGTCACCATTGCCCCGTGTGCCGGCGAGTAAAAATGAACGACATCGCCGCGACAGGGTTTTTCATTTTGATATGGCCGCACTTCGACATATCCCGGCGGAACCAGTGTCGGGGCCATGCTGTTGCCGGCAATGACGACGCCGGGCGCGATGAATTTGACCGGGTCAAACGCTGCGCCCGGACTCCTCCCCGCCGAAAAGGGCGGAACCGGTTCCGCCTGCCGTCGCAATGATTCTTCAAGAAGTGACCAGAAATTTCCGTTCAGGGTCAAAGACAACCTGAATGCCGGAAGACTTTCCGTCATCGCGCAGACGACAGCAAATTGATCCAGGTGATTCCGGTGGAGATCGGCCGAGGACTGATCCCTGTCGAATGCGGCATTCGCCTGTTCCGCGGACTCCAGGAGCATGGCCGCGGCCTGCGTGGAATTCAGCGGGGCCAGAGCGTCTTCCGGGGACTGAAAGAGGAAATGCAGTGATTTCAGCGGGATGCCGCATTCTGTATTCCAGGAACCGCCCGGGCCTCCGGGGAAAAAGAGGCTCCACGTCGGCCAGGGATGGCCATAATAAATATGATCACCTTTCCGTACGATCAATACTGCATCGTCTGAAAGCGACCGCCAGGGCGCGGTCAGGCGCTTCGAAGCGGTCGTTTTACCCGTGCCGCTCGTGGCGGCCAGAATGACCCCCTGTCCATGAAATTCCGCCAGCCCGCCGTGCACCAGAATTCCGCCCCGCTTCTGCGCCATGTGGGCAATGACAAGGCTGATCTGAAGCGCCCGGACAGCGTCCTCTTCACGGCTTTTCGACCGGAGGATACGGCAGACCGTCCCTCCCGAATCAACGGAATAGAGCGCTTCCGTCTCTCCGGTCACGACACGCAGAACGTTTTCAGCCGTGCCCGGCCCGAGCCGCATGGCCTTGGCCAGCGCTTCAACCGCTGGCGCCGCATCCACGTCTTCCGCCGTGATCTGCAGGCTGAAGCCGTCCGCCAGTGTCAGTTTATAGGAGGGATGCATCCGCGCCTCTCAGGCCTTATCCTTTTCCCAGCTCTTCCTGCGGTGCGCGGGAAAGAGCCCCATATCCGCGGCCTCCCGGCACAACTTTCCGGACCGTACCATGCCTCTGCCTTCCGTGTAATTGTTGGCGACACAGCCTGTCCTGCAGGATGCGGCCATGAGGCAGTCGCCGCAGATTCCGGGGTAATGGCGCGTGTCTTCCAACTCCCGTCTGAGCGCCTGAAGCTTCGGGTGTTTGAGCCAGATATCGGTGATACGGTCTCCAAGCCTGCCATACACCAGGGAAGGGACGGTCTGGCCGATGCCGCACATTGCGATTTCTCCGGTTCCCAGAATGCCGAGAATGCCGATCACTCCGCAATCTCCCGTGCATCCGCCCGTTTCCATCAGAATCGGGAAAGACCGAAGGGCCGGCGGGATATTGAGAATCAGCCGCCTGATCGCGGTTTTTTCCTTCAGCGGGCCGTAAACGAATTTTTCCAGATCCAGCAGTTCCGGTATTCCGAACGTTTCGCCGCGTTCTGTCATCTGCCTGCCCCGGCCTGAATCCGTGACAGGATTGAACTTGACGCTCGATGCTCCGTGCGCCTCTGCCAGCCTGACGACACCTTCCATTTTCCCGACATTCCCCCTGTGGACGCTCATGATCACCTGCGTGTTCCGATACCCGGCCGTCCGGAGCGCGTCGAGCGCCCGGAGGGTCGCGTCGAACGCTCCCTTGACGCCGCGGAAAGCGTCATGAGACTCCGGATCATCGTCGTCCAGGCTCAATGAAACGAAGCCGATTCTCGTCTCGTTCTTCATGAACGACGCCAGTTCGGGAGTCAGGAGAACGCCGTTGGTCTCCATGTCCATCTCGATTCCCTGCGCCGACAGTCCCGCTGCAATGTCCCTGAAGCGGGGGTGGAACAGCGGCTCCCCTCCGGTGAGTTTCGCATGGGTGAGCCCCAGCGTCTTGGCCTCCGTGACCGCCGCGAATAGGCGCTCCGGGTCGATGCACTCCTGGGGGTCGGGCCTGCCGTCGATGAAACGCGGTTTGACCCAGCAGTGGCGGCAGGCGAGATTGCATCCCGAGGTCAGGTAGAGGTAGAACGAGCGCAGAAGAGGCACTCCATCGGGAAGCCGCTGCGGAGAACCGGACTGCGGTTCGGGCGGTATGAGGGGTTCACACAGGGTCATTCCGGCCCTCTAAATAGTTGCGACAGCAGTGCTCCAGATCAACGGCGTGAAGCGTGCCGTTTTGAGCATATACCACGGCCGGGCACCCGCCGGTGCAGAATCCGGAGAAGCGGCAATCCTCACAACCGGGGATGGATGTGATCGGAGTTTCATACCGCTCGCGCATTTCCTGGATGGCGCGGCCGTGACAGCCAGGCCTCCTGAAGGGGCGTTTCTCCGATTTTCCCCATGACCAGGCCGGGTAGCAGGTTGCAGGGCGTCATGGAACCGTCATGGAGCACGGCCATTTTGCTGAAAACACCGCCGCAGGCGGAGAGCCGTCCCCTTCCCGGCAAACCCGGTCAGGCCCTCAGCCATGGCTTTCTCTATCCGTTCCATATCCTCCGCGAACGCGAGCGGTCCGGCCGAAGCGTTGATGCGGCCCGGATATTGTTTCAGCAGTTCCTTCAGGGTACGGACAGCCGAATCCCATTCCTCCGGATTCAGGACCACGTCCTGGCCGTAACACCGGGCCGAGCCGAACCGGTCCGCGCTGTTGGTGCCGAAGGATCGCAGCCCGATGTCGTCCAGCAGAAGCCGCGCGATGGCCGACAGATCGTGGACATTGTGCCGGTTGATGGTGACCCGCACCGTCACCGGGAATCCCTCGGCCTTCAGAAGGCGCAGTCCCCGCAGGGCGCGGTCGAAACTGGCCGGCGGACGGCTGGCGTCGTGAACGGCCGCTGTAGAACCGTCGATGGAGACCTGAATCGAATCCAGACGCAGGCGTCGCTTCCCCACGTTAAATGCGGCGATGATTTTCTGATCGATTAGCGTGCCGTTGGTGAGGATGCTGTACCGCATCCGGTTTTCGATGAGGCTGTCGATGAGGACGAACAGATCCGGCCGGGTGAAGACCTCGCCTCCGGAGAGGGTGAGACGCTGAACGCCGATGCCGCCCGCTTCCGCGAAAAAATCCATCCAGCGTTGGCCCGGCAGATCGTCCAGCGCGGCCATTTCGTCCGCGTAGAAGCAGTATCTGCAGGCCAGGTTGCACTTTCCCGTCAGGCTGACGTCGATTTCCTCGGGCGCTGAGGGAAAAGTCCTGCTGATTTTTTCAGGAATCTGCGGGTTCGCCATGCCGGGTCACGAAGTCCGGAAGCAGGGATTCGAGGAAGGAAACGACATCTTCGGCGACGTTTTCCCCGTCCAGGGTTTCCGCCTCGACGACCGCGGCGATTTCCGCTGCGGTGCGGGGCATGTCGAGTGTCCCCCAGATCATCCGGCCCGTCTCGTTGATGAGTACCACTTCGTCCGTATCCGGGTTGTACAGCAGACCGCCTTCCGGCTCCTCTCTCAGAGAAACCACGGGATTGACCGAATAGCGCTTCATGTTTTCACCTCGAAGCCGATGAGGCCTGCGGCCCGCAGGGTTTCCAGAACAGCCAGCATGTCATCCCCTGCGCCGGCCGGGGCGTCCTCAAAATGACCTTTGGCCGCATCGATGATTTCCGCCGATCGTGGCGGACCCGTTGACCGCGTTCCATAACAGCATGCCCGTCTCGTTCAAGGCGACCGAGGCGGCGCTGTCGAGGTTCACCAGAACCGTCCAGCCCTGATCCGCTTCCCGCGAAGCGTGATCGGGATTACGGATCGGCAGGTCTTTCATTTTCAGATCATCGAACATCCGTCATCCGTTTTCCGACGCAAACCGGAGCCCCTGTCCTGCGGCACAAGCCGCCGGCTCATTTCCCGCCGGGTCCGTTCGAAGATAATAAAAAAGGGCAGTCATTCTCCCGGCCCTGAGGAATGACGAACCCGAGTGTCGTGGGCGATACTGGGTTCGAACCAGTGACCCCTTGCTTGTAAGGCAAGTGCTCTGAACCAGCTGAGCTAATCGCCCTTTTCTTTCGCTTCTATCCTGAAAATCTCGCGAAAACCGAAAGTCGTGCACTTCGGGATGCTGATGCGGAGATGGGAAGAGACGGAGCAATGAATGGTCTTACTCTCCGCTTCTCCGCCTCTCCTCACCCCGCTTTTGGCGCCTCGGCCTGAGACTGTGCCGACGGTTTGGCGGGTTTCGGTTCCCGTTTATGGTAGATGATCGCGGCAGGAACGAGGACGCAGTACCCGATCACCAGGAGAATGGGCGCCACATTCAGCGATACCCAGCTGTTCCAGGGCTTGACGCCGAGCGCCACATACCCGGCGATCAGAGTGGCCATGGCGGCCAGGGCAAGATAGGCGTTCACGCGGGTATAGGGCCAGACCCGATCTTCTTTTCTCGGTTTATTCTGCTTCTTGTCAGCGGACATGGTTTTCCTCCATTAGTATCGCGAGAAATATACACAAATGGAGGGCTATTGTCAAGTCGAGAAGAAATAGAGAGGTATGACTATGCCCCGAACGGACCTCCGGCCGGGGCGATCAAGATATGAGCGACGACCCCGAGGTCTCCGGACCCCGGGGTCGTTTCTCCATTCCGCCATATAAGGACGGCTACTTGACCAGCACCATTTTCCGCGTCAGTACGCGGCTTCCTGCCTGCAATCTGCAGGTATAGGAACCGCTCGGCAGTTTTGACGCGTCGAACATTAGGGAGTGGTATCCGGCCTGCCGGAATCCTTCGAACAGGATTGCCACGACCCGGCCGGATCCGTCAAAAACCGTCAGCTCCGCCTCCCCCGCATGGGGCAGGCCGAACCGGATCTCCGTCACCGGGTTGAATGGATTCGGAAAGTTCTGGAAGAGTTCGAAGGCCGCGGGAATCGGATTGGAAGCCGCATCCCCGCCGTCTCCGACATGCGTCATCACCGTGGCCGCGTTCCCGGATGCCGTGAATGAAACCGGATTCCCGGCCTCATCTTCCGCCGTGATGCCGGAAAGGGTGAAATCCACGCGCGCGTTTTCAGGCGCGTCCTGAAGCGTGCGGAATCGGATGCAAACCGCGACTCCCGCGCCGCTGACGCCTCCCGATGACAGTTTGCGGGATATGGCCACGCTGACTTTTCCGGCTGCATCATCAGAGACCGGCAGGAGTTCCGCGTCTGTTCCAAAAAAAGGACCGGGTTCCGCAGCCGCATAGTCCACATACGATGTGTTCGAAAACGTCAGGTCGAACCGGATGTTGAAGAGATCATTCACGGCAACCGGATCCCCGATATGGATGTCCACCTGGAATTCCTCGCCCGGCATGACCACGGACGGCGCGATCGGCCCGATGCTCGCGGGAACCGGAGCCTTCGGCTGCGTGACCGTGATCGTCGCGGGCGAACCGGCCGCTTCCGCTGGAATAACCGCCCTGACCGTCACTGCGGCCGTGCGCGCCGAGTCCGCGTCATTGGCAGCCGCGGTCAGGGTGAACCCGCCCGGCGTGGTTCCATTGAAATCGGACAGGGTCAGCCAGTCCGCGCCGTCTGACACGGTGTAGAGAACCGTTCCCCCGGAACTGCTGACGTGCATTGTATCGCTCTTCCCGCCCGCAGGCGGAGCGGACCATGTGCTGTCGCTCAGGGACATCCGCGGAGGCAGTATCGGACCCTGTGTGACCATGATCGTCGCGGGTGAACCGGCGATCCCCTCCGGCATAGTGGCCCAGACCCTCACCTCGGCTGTTCGCGCCGAACCCGTATTATTGGCAAACGCGGACAGGAAAAATTCGCCGGGCGTCATCCCCCACCAGGGGTAGGACACCCTCAACCAGCCGGTATTGGCCTGAACCCCGTATTGAAACGCCTCCCCGGTGCTGTTCACGTGAATGGCTCCACTGACGCCTCCGGCCGGAGGAGCCTCCCACTCGCCCGCGTCCAGGATCAACCGGTCTTTAAACGGTCTGACCTGAAGATAGATGTCGTCGATATAGGCGGCTTCGTTTCTATCCTGTATATCGTCGGCGATATAAAGGAAATGAATATAGACATCCGATCTTCCGCACAGATTGCCGTAAAACGGAACCCGGGTCAGATCGAAAGTGTCCACCCACCATTGGGGGAAACAATTCACTCTGGTAAGCCCCACCAGGAAGATAGCCGCTGTATCGGGATCGCCTGCTGAGACACCCCATCGCAATGTATCTCCTTTGGCCAGTTGATAGGTCATTCTGAACCGGAACCGGGCATCGCAATACTCCGGCAGGCTGAAAGGCCCATAACGCATACTCGACGTAATAGTCGTCCCGCTGGCCGCGGTGACCGAATAATCGACCCTGGGATCGATTGAAGACCCGTGCGGATGGGCGCTCCTGGTTCCCCAGGCGTTAAAAAATTTTTCGGAATCCCATGTGATCGGGCCGCCGTCCTCGTCGAGTGTGTTTGAATCGAGGGTCCAGCCTTCGGACGGCCATTCGCCTTCAAAATCCTCGGTCATGAGCGTGGTCCAACCCGAGTCGGATGTGGATATCTGCGTCACGTTGAGTATCGCGGGCGAGGCGGACGCGGCTTCGTGCGGCGCCGCGGTTACTGTCACCTTGGCCTTACGCGTCAGTCCGGTCTGGTTGGCATCGGTTGTCATGGTAAAACCGCCCGGTGTCGTACCGCCCGATTCGGACAAGGTCAGCCAGAACGCGTCATCCGAAACCGTATAACCGAGTGTTTCGTCCGAACTGGTCACATGCACGGTTTCGCTCGTGCCGCCGACCGACGGCACGGACCATTCGCTGATGTCCAGGGACAACTGCGGAAGGGGATCCATGCTGATCTCCAGCCGGACGTCATCGACAAAAGCCGCCTTGTTATAGTCCTGGTAATCGTCCGCCAGATAGGTGAAAAGAAAATAAACATCCCGCAGACCGCAGAGGCTTCCGTAATACGGATCCGTGTTGAAATTGTACGTGTAAGTGTCATAATCGGGCCAATTGGTGACGTCCCCTCCGGGATATCCGGTGACATAAAGCACTGAGGACGTGTCCGAGGCGGAGAAAGCGGCCCAGCCGATGATGTCCATGTATTTCCCCAACTCGTACGACAACTTGAATATGATCCTGGCGTCGGTGACTCCCTCGAGGTTGATCGGGCCGTACCACATGTCCGATACGATGAATTCGCCCCAAGTCGCTTTGATGGTGTACTGGCTCGAAGGATCAACCACCGTTCCCTGCGCGAAGCAGCTTTTCATTCCGCTCGCAGGATGGTAGGCCCAGGGTGCCCATGTGATTTCCGCGCCGTTTGAATGCTTGTCCCCGCCCCGTGCCCATCCCGCGGAAGGCCATTCGCCCTCGAAATCCTCGGTCATGACCGTGGTCCAGGTTCGGGCCGTTGTTTCGGCGGTAACTCGGGGTTCGGGTCTCATCCGGGCCGGTTCGGGAAGTGTATCCATCCGGATCAGCTTGCGTTGTTTCAGGTCCAGGACAGGAACGATTCTGCGTCCCGACCGCATTTGCGGCTTGATTTCGGACTGACCGGCTGCTTCTTTTTTGAGGATGGCACCGGAATCGACACGGTACGAACCCGAAGCCTCCATACGCGTGATCTGAATTTCCGGTTCTGACTGCGCCGCTACCCGGCCGCTTACCGCCAGTATCCAAACCGCGAGGAAGCACCACGTTGTCGAACAACTATTATAATGAGTATTTCCCGCTTTCAGTATGAAAGACATACGCCCTCCCCATACTGGATGGTTCAAAGCATTGATTTCTGGAACGATCTTCAGTCGATCCCGTATCGCAGGGTCTTGCTAACCCTGCGGAAAAACGGTATCCCCGACTGGCGATGATAAAGTGTACCGCCTCAGGGCTGGATCATGACAAGGCGTTTAATTATGAAGAATGTTATATTTATAAGATGCTTTTCCCGGGGATTTCCATATACTTTATATTGTCATGCGGATTTTTCCGGGAATATTCAGGGTGATTTTGAATATGATGCCGAGTGTATGGTTGAATGGGGGGTGCAATCTGAAGAGGAAGGGATTGGAAGCGGCAGATAGGAATGGTCTTTACGAATTGGGTCATTTCTGGAGGGACTGAAACATTATAGTTTATGGATACATAAAAAGCCAAACCTGAGTAGGACATCGTCCCGAGAATGATTGGGTTATCCAGCGTGAGTTTAACCGGCTTTCTTATATTCGTTAACTTCTTTTTGTATCTTATCTGATACTTCATCTGCAGCAATGTCCAAATCATAATCCATTTGTAACCCGAGCCAGAATTGAGGGGACATATTGAAAAATTTCGCAAGTCTTAAAGCGGTATCAGGTGAAATGCCCCGTT
The DNA here is from genome assembly GCA_963736115.1 of uncultured bacterium. Classification (GTDB taxonomy): domain Bacteria; phylum Zhuqueibacterota; class QNDG01; order QNDG01; family DTFT01; genus JAFGAX01. The sequence continues at coordinate 250,265 of CAVTNR010000008.1, read as the reverse complement.
TCTTGAGAACAATTTCATTGATCCGTCTTGCGGGAACGCGAATTTCGATCGCCAAACGGTTCTGGCTCAAACTCAATGGTTTTAAAAATTCTTCATTCAGGATTTCACCAGGATGTATCGGTGGAATTTTTTTATTCATAATAGATTTCTCCTAATGATAATCGACTATTTCCACATTGATTGCATCTTGTCCTGTCCATTTAAAACAAATTCTATATTGATCATTGATCCTGATACTATATTGACCTTTTCTATCTCCTTTTAATTTTTCCAATTTATTGCCCGGAGGCACAAGTAAATCATTGATTATATTAGCTCTATTTAACATCCTCAACTTTCTGAATGTTAATTCATTAATTTCTTTTGAATAGTTAGTTGAATAAATCCGATAAAATACCTTTTCAGCTTCTTTTGATTTAAATGATTTTATCATAGTGAAAGTTATAACGGATTGCGTTAAATGTCAAGCGTTAAATCTGTTGGGCTAAAGGGCAACTTCATATCAGCTCATTGGAGATCTGTGTCGGGTGAATCATGTTTTTTGGACTGTTTTTTCTGTTTGTCTTCATTTAAAGTGAAACTATGATTTTTTTAAATATTTTCTGACATGTTCAGGTTGAATCTGTCAGCGAGCGCATTCCCCGCGGCTTGTCTTCAACAATTCACAAATATAATTGCTTGATCCCGCGCAGCGGGCCGCGGGGTTAGCGAGCGAATATCAGATGTCTCTTCTCTACAGATAGAAGATTCCCCGCCGCTTGTCTTCAATAATTCACAAATATAATAGCTTGATCCCGCGCAGCGGGCGGCGGGGAGCTTCAATCATTTTACAGCCTGGATGTGAATGGTCTACTAATTACGGAATCGCATTTATCCGTTTATGATTTGGCCGTTTCATTCGAAAAGAAATTGCCGGTTTGATCATAATTGACGTTGCGGAAACAGATAAAATTCAAGCCAGAAATTGAAACTGACATTAGTAAATACATAGTTATTGGTTTTGAGGTAAAATACATGCGGACCCGCTCCCAAACCGATTCTTTTTGACAGTAACCACTGTTTATTCGATCCAAGACCTACAGCATACCCATCCTCCATATAATCACCCTGTCTCTTCCAGGTATCGGAAAAATGCACTGTCCCATAAGCGCCGGATAAATGAAAACCGACATGGTTCGTTGTACGATAGGCAAGCCCGATACCATAAGCATCAAGGTTTATATATCGATAGGTCCCGCCGATTTCCTTCTTGATCAATCCGCCGAATTCGCTGTAAGATACGGCGTATTTATCCGCAAAACCCCATCCAACGGCATGGTTTTTTGCGATAATCGTAAGGCCGGATTCATGGATTGTATTAAATTCTTTCATAATTCCAGGACCCAGGCTGAATCTCAGGAAAGGACCTTCTTGTGCCATCATATCGAACGATACAATCAAAATCAGGTAAAACAGGACGAATGCCTTCAACCGCATCATGTACTCCTTCATTTCATTGATTGAATTGAATGACCGTCCGGGATCGTATCGGCCGTGTAGTAAAGTATTGTCCGTTTCTTGAAATGGCTCGGACGGGCGGCCTTGATATTTCTTTTCAGTGTGGTACGGCCTTTAAGACCGTGCATTATTTCTTTAAATTAGTTACTGTATTGAATCTGCAGTACCACCTACACTTTTTTTCATATATTGTTTATCAATGATATGATTATGTGCAAAATCAGAAACACAGCCCGAAGGCTTGCTCCCGACTTGATCGGCGGGCCGTGCCACACAGGTTTTCAATACAATCTCCGGACCACACGTCCGTCTGTGGCACACATTTTTTTCACGCGACTTACAGGCCACCCGTCCGAATGATGCAACTCTCATTGTTCTCCTCGTTGATCTGTACGATTCAGAATCCCCGAATAGGACCTCGTTATTGCCGATTGGCTTTGCCTAATGGGTGCTTAGGTTCAGTTGAAGCAGCCAATGAATTTCGTTTGAATCCTGCAATTAATTGTACTAGGATTTGGCAAACTACGGGCTATCAATAAAATGTTATCGTCACTTAGGTCACTTCAACAGCAGCATTTTCCGGACTTCGATACGGTCGCTTGAGGTCAGGCGGCAGAGGTATACGCCTGCGGGAACCCTGTTGCCGGAATCGTCGGACGCGTCCCATCTGATCTGATGGATTCCCTGGCTTTCGGTTCCGTCCAATAAAATTCTCACCTTTCTGCCGGTCACGTCCACAACTTCGACTCGTACGCGGGACGGCTTGCCCAAGTTGAACCGGATCCAAGTTTCAGGGTTGAAGGGATTCGGGTAATTTCCGACCAGGAGCGGACTGTCTGGCGCAGGTCTGCCTGAGGGCCATGATTCCGGCACTTCGGTCATCGGAGCGTGATAAACCGCATTCCAGAGGGCCCAGGCAGTCTTGGCTGTTCCGTTCCGATCATGCATGCCCAGCCTGGCGAAAGCCTCTCGGAAATAAGCGGGAATGTCGAAATAGGACTGGTCGAACATAGAGAACCAGCACACGAGCCGGGTATTCACCTCGCTGAACTCACGGAGCATTCGGCTGAGCCACAGCGCCTGTTCGTCCATGGATAACTGGGCATCCGGCCCTCCCGGAACGCCGAACTCCGGAATCACCACCGGAAGTTCGGGAATGATCTCAGCGGGCTTTCGGAAATAGCCTTCCACCGGCACGATTCCGGTCAGGCCGAGCACGCACGGGTAAGTGCTGTAAGCCACGCTCTGGAGCTGGGGCAGGAGCAGTCTCCAGTCCGCCGCATGGCTGCTGTTAATGCGACCCTCGGTGTCCGTCATCCAGGGCAAAGTGAAATAGGCCGTGACGTGCACCCCCGGGTAACGCCGGGTCAGAGTGTCGGCCGCGGCCTTGAACATCGCAACGTAAGACGGCCACTGCTCCGGGTGCTTGTCGTGGAAAATATCCATCTCTATTCCCACGATGACGATTTCAGGCCGCACCTTTTCGCACAGAAAAAACAATTCATCCAGATAAGCCCTGGACACAGCCCGCGTCGCCAGGGAACCGACGGGCGATCCGTCCGGCTTCGGGTTGATGTCCCCGATGCTCTCTGGATTGTCATGCGTGAAATCAAAGCTCAACGCGACCTTGAGCCCGGCCCTGCGCGCATAAGCCGCCTGCCAGAGCTGATGCCTGTGCGCCCAGGCCGGATTCTCTCCGTTCAGGCTGCACCAGCGGACGTGAAAGAACAGGTTGATCGTTTCCCCTGCCGAAGCCGCGGCATCCAGGAGTTCCTCCATGGCCTTTTCGCTGAGATCCTGCGGATTCTCCTGCACGAATCCCATGTCGAAAGACCGTCTTTCGAACGGCGGAACCGCAGGAGCGGGATCGGGCCCTGCCGGGTCCACGTCCAGTTCGACCCGCACTTTGTCGAACCAGGCAGCCCCCTCGGTGCCGGACGCGTACAGGTACACGAACATGTAGTTCGAATTGCCTTCAGCCGTGAACTGTCCCTCAATGGACCTGAAAACGCCCTCCGCGCTGTCCGCGATCAGGATGATTTTGACTGCCAGCCCGACTCCGAAATCCGGGTCCGGGGACAGGGACAGGTCCGGAGCGAGCAGCATGATCACCGGGGGTACGGCAAGGCCGGCGGAACGCACGTCCGCGCTGAGCCGGATGAGCCGGCCCTTGAGGTCATAGGTCGGAACGTGCAGGATCTGGGAGAAAGCGTAATCTCCGCCCAGCAGGGGTTCCAGTTTCAGGCTTTGACTGCCCTCGGACCGGATTCCGGCATCCGGGGACCAGCGTCCGCCGGTCAGGACCTGGCTGGGGCTGTCCGTGAATCCGATCTGCCAGTATTGCGGCCTGGCAGAGTCGGCGGATGCGGATTCGAACCCGCCGTTCGTGACGACATTTTGCGAGGCCGCGTGAAGCTGGGCTGATAGAAGGGCGGTGATTAACAGGATATAGCGCAATGCGTGTCCTTTCGTGCGTCCGGGATAAAGAATCCAGGACGATTATTATCTTCAGCCCACTCCGCCCCTGGATTCCCGCTAAGAGATTGCGGGCCTTCAATAATGTGCAAATATGATTGCTTGGTCCATTTTACGGGAATGACACCCCCTTCCGGAGCACCGGCACATATGAATTCGCCCCGGAGCAGAGCCCCGGGGCGATCATGGCTATCGAGATTTTGACCACCCCACCCCTGGATTCCCGCTAAAAGATTGCGGGAATGACATTTATAATAATCTCTGTCGATCTCGGGGCTGGTTCAATTACAGCCCTTCGGTCAGATCCACGTTTCCATTGGTCGTGGAACAGCGGATGGACGCGCCGCCGTCGCCGATCCGGCCGGTGATGTGCTTACCCGAAAACCCGCCTTCCATGGTGATCGGGTAGGAAGATTTCACATGGCCGTTGGTCGTGGACAGATCCACGTCCGCGTTGATTTTGGCGGGAAGGGACAGGCGCACGCTCCCGTTGGTGGTGCGGCACGACACACGTGCCTTTTCGGGCAATGACCGGACGGATACGCGGATGTCGCCGTTGGTGGAAGACGCATCCACGGATCCGGCCGTATCGTCCGCATCCGCGTTTCCGTTCGTGGTTCCGATGTCAACTTGACCCCGCACGCCGGTCACCGAACAGTTCCCGTTCGTGGTCTCGGCTTCGACATTCGCGGGCGCAGGCACGCGAACCCGGAACTGCGCATTCACGTTCACGCGCGAGCCGCCGCCGAAAACCCAGCCCCAGAAATCGGACGCGCCGTCCGTGGCGCGCGGCCTGGACAGCCGCACGCGAATGCCTTCCGCCGTGCGCTCGACCCGCAGGGACGTTTCCTCGATGACGTCCTCGACGGTGCGCCCGCGCCTGCCGCGGAATTCAACGTCCGCGACCGCTTCCACGGTTTCCTTGTCCCAGGCTTCCACCGAAATGTTGCCGTTGACGTTCTCCACGATGACGGTTTCCCCGGCCTTCCAGCCGCAGGATTCCTCGTAGGTCCGCTTCTCCCGTACGGACGCGGGGAGAGCGGCAGCGGACAGGAGAGACAGGGCCAGGATTGACAATACCGTTCGTTTCATAAATGGATCCTCCGTTTTGCCTGAATTGAGATGTGAAGAAGCGCGGACTAAAGTCCACAAGGGACCAAGCAATTATCTTATTGAATAATTGAAGGCCCGCGGCTATCGGTTGTTTCCCGTCCTGCGCATCAAAGTGATATTGCCCTCGGATACGATGACGCGGAGCGGGGCTCGTCCTCCTCCGATTCGGCCGTGCAGCCTGCCCCCTTCCTCGGTTCTCTTGCGATCGAGGTCGAAATCAGACCGCGTATCGCCCTCGTCGCTCCTGCAGTCCACGTCCAGGGACGCGTCCTCCGGGACCATCAGCCGCACATCCCCTTCGTCCGCCTCGGCGTGGAAAGGGCCCTCGCCGTCCGGCGTGAAATCCGCGATGATATTGCCCTCGTCCGCGGACAGGCGGAAAGACCCGGCAGTCACGTTCTCCAGGACCACGTTCCCCTCATCCGCTTCCGCTTCAAGGAAGGCCACGGATACGTCGGCCAGCAGGATGTCGGCCTCGTCCACGCTGATCGTCAGGCGGGCCTCGCCGGAACGCCGGATGTTCCGGATCCGCAAATTGCTTTCGTCCGCCTCGATGCGGCCGCCGGTCAGTTCCAGGTTTTCGATCTTCACGTCGCCCTCGTCGGCCACCACGTCGATGCGGCCGGACAGGCCCGACAGGTCGATGTCGCCCTCGTCCGCGTCCACGCGGACGTCCGTGGCACCGGCACGTCGAGGCTGTAGTCGATGCTGAAATCGCTTCCGCCGTCCCCGAACCCGCCGTCCAGCAGATCGAAGAAACCCGAACCGCCGTCCCGGCCGAACTCCGGTTCCCGAACGAATCAGGCGGCCGTTTTCCAGGCGGATATCGGGCTTGATGCGTTTCAGCAGATTCTCCGCGTCCTCGCGGCGCCTGGCCCGGACCGTAACCCGGGTCCTGATCCTCGCTTCCTCGCGGTCCCAGCCCCGCACGACCACGTCCCCCTCATCCGCCAGCACCGTGACCGAGCCTCCAGGCTTCAGATCGAATGTTTTCTCGTCGGACCGGCTCGATTCACCCGCATTCAGAGACATCGCGGCGCCGGCAACGAGGCACAGGATGATGGATTTCCGTCCGTCCATGGTCATTCACTCCTGTCCACCCGGAGCTCGCCCAATCCGGGTGTGATAATGAAGGTGGAACGGTTGGTAAACCGGTCGAAATCGTCGCTGTACCGGTAGCGGCCCCGGTCCGTGAATCCGGAAGGCAGCATCTTGTGGGACATGAACCCCGTGGCGCCTCCGACGCCGTAGCGTACCGCCGCGGAATCCGGCAGGAGCACCGTGGTTTCGCCGATGTCATGGTCGATGCGGACCCGGCTGTCGGGCTCCGCGGAGCCCCTGAAATCCGCGGTCAATTCACCGATGCCCGCGTCGATGTCGGTCTCGCGGCTCCGCGCGTTCGCCAGATTGCGCAGGCTGGCCTCGCCGATTTTCGGATTGATCTCCAGGTAGTCCATGGGAATGAGATTGGGCCTGTCGAAATCCACATTCGAGCTCGCCGGCCCAGATACTGATCACGGTCTCGCGCAGACGGAGCCCGCCCAGCTGGAGATCGGCCTCGCCCGCCTTCAGCCGGCGCTTCCAGAATGGTTTCCGGTCCCGCCGGCAGAAGGACGGTCACGCGGGGCGACGGCCTGTCGTCTCTGTTCGAATTCCCGTGCCGCCAGTCCCTCTTCTTGAGCCGGATCAGAGCCCGGCCTTTTTCCGCGTCCAGATCGATCTTCGAACGGTAATCCCTCCCCTTGTATTCCATTAACGCGATCAGGCTGTCGGAGCCGTCGTTCCGCTCGATCACCAGTTCGCCGACGGTGACATCCACTTCCACGGTCAGGTGTTTCAGGCCGTCCGCGGAAATCGCCTGGCGATCGCGCTTATATCCGTCATCCGGGTCGTCCGGGTCATCCGCGGCCGCCGGAATCGCCACGCATAGCGGAACGAGTATCAGCAGAATCCATCTCCTCTTCATCGCGGCTCTCCTTATAACGAAATAATGCGCATCTTGTGTCTGAGTATACGGTCCGGACAGGCCCGGGTTTCAAACAAGTGCGACGCACCTTAAAGATGCGCCGCACTTGCAGAGGATCTAAAACGTCCGGTTGAACCGGAACCACAGGCTGTAGGGCTTCTCCGACGTGTCCGTGCGGCGTGCGACCTCGAACCGGACGCTTCCGCTCCTATTGGCCAGGGCCAGGCCCACATCGTTCTTCAGGGTTTTAATCGACAGGTCTTCGAAGCCTTCGGCCGGACCTTCTTCCGATTCGGCCTGGCCCACCCAGCCCGCGTCCGTGAACGCGATCAGGTTGAATTCCTCGAGCAGGCCGAGATCCACCGCGTCGGGCAGGTCCTCACTGCCCATCCGGTACTCGAGCTGGGCCAGGAACATCCGGTTTCCGCCCGGGTTCTTCCACCCGGCCGGGAAGGCCTTGTGTTTGAATCCGCGTAAAGTGGACACGCCGCCGAGCCAGAAAGCGCGCTCCCAGGGCAGAACACCCTTCGAAGTGCCGACGCGCACCCGCGCATCCACGCCCTCGCCGTATCCCAGCGGCTGGTAGCGGCGCACGTCCGCGAGAAAGCGGTCGAATTCAAAGTCGCCGCCCAGCCCTCCGCCCGCGTGCTCGCCTTCCGCCTGGATGTACCAGCCGCGCGTGGTGCGCCGGACACTGTTCCGCGTGTCCCAGACGACGCGGCCGGTGAGGGTTTTGAACTCGCCCGCGTCCATGGCCGGATTCTCCCGGAACTTCTTCTTGCCGCCGAACAGCGCCCAGTTCGCGACCGCCTCCAGCGAGTCCGTCTTTTCGCTGAGGTAAATCGCCGAAATCCTGAGATCGGGCAGGACATTCTGGCTGATCCAGCCGCTCCCGCCCTCAGCCATATAAAAATCGTGGAAATCCTCCTTGATCAGAATGGCGGCCGCGGTGTTCTCCTCCTCGGGCATGATCCACAGATCCGGCGTGAGAATCTGCCGGTGGTATTCGCCGCCCACGGCCAGACGGAAGGCATCGAAGAATCCCTTTTCCAGACCGGCCTGGTACAGGAATTCCTTGGCCTTGAACGCGTATCCCCACGATCCGAACAGCAGATTCGGCCGCCGGGTCCGCCGCCCCCAGCTCCGGCCGTCGTCCCTGTCGAGCCGGGTGCCGAGATAGAGCCCCTCCACGCGGTTGTATTTCACATCGACGGCCATCTCCTGTTTCCCGCGGCGGCGCTTCCGGAAACCGTCATCCCGGTCTGCGTCTTCATCTTCATCCTCTTCCCAATCGTTCCACGGGCCGGGGATCAGGTTTTCAGTGAAAATGGTTTTTCCGACACCCGGGGCAGGCGCCTGGGGCGGTTCGGCATTCGCGGCTGTCACCAGCCAGAATCCCATCAGGAGAACCAGTACGGCAGCCAGAAAAACCAGGAAGAGCACTTGTTTCATCACATTGCGTTGCATGGCGACCTCCGGAAACATGGGGTGGAATGGATACTCACGGGCATGCATCAGGCAATCGTCATACCATGGAAAAACAGGTTTGCAGAAAAGAGTTTAAAGATAAGATAAATATTGAATTATGGCGGTAGGTGTGAATAATGAATGAAGATGAATGTGTGGCGAATAGACACAGGGGGATGAACACATTGTGGTGATTTAACACATACTACTTGATACCGTATAGTTTGAGTTTTCTGTGCAGGTTGGCCCTGTCGGTTTTCAGTCTGCGGCTGAGAAGGGACACGTTTCCGCCGGCCTCGCGGAAACCCTCCTCGAGCAGGGCTTTCTCGAACCGGGCCAGATTCTCGGCCAGGGACAGTTCCGGATCCACCTGTTCAGAGGACGAGAGGGATTTGGACACGGCCCGGCCGATCGGAAGAGCGGCCGTCGCGTCCGCTTCGGATATCACCCGGGACTCGCTCATGATCACCAACCGCTCCACCACGTTGCGCAATTCCCGCACATTGCCGGGCCAGACATAACCCCTCAGACGTTCGAGCGCCTTCGGGTTCCATTCCATCATGCCCTTTCCCGTGCTCCTGCCGAGGCGCTCCAGGAAGAAGCGGGCCAGCAGCATGACGTCGTCTCCGCGTTCGCGGAGCGGCGGTACGTGGAGGGGAATCACGTTCAGCCTGTAGAAAAGATCTTCGCGGAAACGGCCCTCGCCGATCTCGCGGTTGAGGTCCTTGTTGGTGGCCGCGATCACGCGCGCGTCGAAACGGACCGGTACCGTTCCTCCGACGCGCACCGCCTCGCTTTCCTGCAGCACACGCAGGAGCTTGGCCTGGGTGTCGACAGGCATATCGCCGATCTCGTCGAGAAAGAGCGTTCCGCCGTGCGCGGTTTCGAAGAGGCCGGGTTTGCGCGACGCCGCGCCCGTGAACGCGCCCTTCTCGTAGCCGAAAAGCTCGCTCTCGACCAGTGCCTGGGGCACGGCCGCGCAATTCAGGCTGACAAACGGCTTTTCGCGCCTGCGGCTCGCGTCGTGCACCATGCGTGCCACGAGTTCCTTGCCCGTCCCATTCTCGCCGAAAATCAGCACGCGGCCGTCGGTCGGCGCGGCCTTGGCGACGTCTGCCAGAAGCCGGCGCACGGCCGCGGATTCTCCCACCCATTTCCGTTCGTCCGCCGCCTGACCCTCGAGCGACGCGACCCGCGTCGCCAGGGCCCTGTGCTTTTCCAGGTTCCGGAGCTCGAACAGAAGGCGGTCCGGGTCCAGCGGTTTTTCCAGAAACTGGCGCGCGCCCGCCTGCACCGCGGCCACGGCCGTGGCCGTGTCCGGCCGGCCGGACATCATGACCACCGCGGCTTCCGGGTCGGATTCGCGTATTCGACGCATCACATCGAGCCCGCTCATGGCCGGGAGCATGACATCGAGCAGAACCGCGTCGAACGTTTCGCGTCCGATTCGGTCCAGGGCCGATTCGCCGTCCGCGCAGGACGCCACCGCGTGGCCCTCGTCCATGAGCAGGCCCTCGAGGGAAAGCCGGATGTTCGGCTCGTCGTCCACGATCAGGATGCGCACGGCTTCTCCTCCCCGGAGAGCATTTCGCGGATGCGTTCCGCGTTCGGCCCGGACGCCCGGAGCACCAGCACGGCCCCGTCCTCCTCGAAGCGCTTCTCGAGGATTTCGGCCATTCCGTGCACGGCCGCGAGCAGTTCGGGCCGCGTGAACGGGATGCGTATATTCATGATCTCGCGGTCCGCTTCGAAGCGTTCTGCGATCGCGCGGCGGAGTTTTTCCAGCCCGATGCCCCTCAGCGCGGACACAAACACCGCTCCCGGAAAGCGCCTGGCCAGCGTGTCGATGAAGCGGCCGTCCTCGAGCAGGTCGATCTTGTTGAACACCGGAATCACCGGCCGGTCCGCCAGGCCCAGTTCGTCCAGCACCTGCTGCACCGTTCCCACGTGATCATCGAGGTTCGGGTGGCTCGCGTCGATGACGTGGAGCAGGACGTCGGCTTCCGCGGCCTCTTCGAGCGTGGACCGGAACGACGCCACCAGGTGCGCGGGGAGCTTGCGGATGAACCCGACCGTGTCGATGAGCAGGACCTTGTCGTTGCGCGACAGGGCCAGGGTGCGCACCGTGGCGTCGAGCGTGGCGAACAGCCGGTCCTCGACGTGCACCCCGGAACCGGCCAGCGCGTTGAGCAGGCTCGACTTTCCCGCGTTGGTGTATCCGACCAGCGCGGCCTTCTGCAGAGCGTCGCGCCGCCTGCGGCGCACGTCGCGCTGGAGCTTGATTTTCTCGAGTTCATCCTTGAGCAGTCCGATGCGCTTGTGGATGAGCCTGCGGTCGGTCTCCAGCTGGGTTTCACCGGGCCCGCGCGTGCCGATGGCGCCCTCCTGGCGCTCGAGATGCGACCACTGGCGCGTCAGCCTGGGCAGGAGGTATTGGAGCTGGGCCAGGGCGACCTGGGCCTGGGCCTCGGCCGTGTGCGCCCGGCGGGCGAATATGTCCAAAATGAGGCCGCTCCGGTCCACGATGCGCTTTTTGATTTCCTTCTCGAGATTCTTGGCCTGCACGGGCGTCAGGTCCTCGTCAAAGAGCACCACGTCCGCTTCCAGTTCCTCGGCGAGCCGGGCGACTGTTTGGACCTTGCCCTTGCCGATCAGGGTCGCGGGGTGCGGCGACTTGATTTCCTGGATTTCGCGGCCCACGACAATGGCGCCTGCCGTGTCCGCGAGCAGGGCCAGCTCGTCGAGATGCTCCAGGGCCTGGTGGCGGCGCAGCCCGGGCAGAACCACGCCGACGAGGATGGCTTTTTCTTTTTTATTCGTTTGAGTGATGTGCTGCATGCGATCAGTGTACCGTTCTTGTTGAGTTATAAGTTTAATGCTTGGAGTTCATAGTTCATAGTTCATGGTCCATAGTTCAGAAAAAATACAAATAAAAAAGATGGTAAAAAACTTGAAAATGAATGTTCTCTGAGACTGTAACATGAATTCAGTTTCTATGAACTATGAACCATGAACTATGAACTTTTTTTTACTTCCACACCGCCGAGACAATCGTTTCAGCAATCAGACAGAGAAGAGCCGCGAGGAGCAACTCCCGCCACAGCTCCCGACCGCGGCGGCGGGTGCGGATCTGGTCTTCCAGGGGCTCTTTCGCGTTCAGCATGACGATGCGGGCCGATGGCAGGAGCTTTTTAAGGCCCGCTTCGTCGATGGTCCTGAAATCCGATTCCGCGGGGTCCAGATTAACCGCGGTCACAGCTTCGATAGAATCGTCCCGGAAGAACCGGTACAGGCCCGGGCTGTCCGCTGTTTTCAGCACGGCTCGGAGTTTTCCGCCGGAGAGCCGGGGCAGTACGGACACCCTTTCACCGGAAGGTGTCTCGACCTGAAACCGATCACCGGAACCGGCCGGGTCGGAGAAGAACACCAGGCTGTCCCCGGTCAAGGCCCGGCCCGCGGTCCCGTCCCTGAGCGCGCTCAGCACCTGGCCGCATCGCGCCGCAAGCGCGGGAAAGAGCGGGCTTGTCGCAAAATCGGACCAATCCGGATCCGTTCCGCCCGAAAGGACGATGAGCCTGCCGCGGCCCAGCGGCCATTCAGACAGGAAGGGATGGCCGTCCGTGAAGCGCAGCGGCGCTTTCCGGCCGCCCGCCGCGGGCCGGATGGTTCGGAAAAACTTCGGCGGCCTGCGGGGCGTCCACCCGGGTTCAAACACGCCTTCGAGTAGAGGCTCGTCCGGATCCGGTGGTCCGAGCGTCACGTAACCGGATCCGGCGCCGGACGCTCCTGCCTGGACCAGGGAATCTCCCCAACCAGCCGTGAACAGAAATGCGTTCCACCGCCTCAGGTCCGAATCCGGGCCCGGCACGAACAGGGCGCCGCCTCCGGACTCGATGAACCGGCGCAGGCTGGACGCGTCCGCCGCGGACCGGAGCGGGCAGTTGACGAAGAAAACCGCGTCCGATTTTTCAAGTTCTGCTGCCCAGGCCTGGTCCGGCGTCCGGGCTTCCGTCATCAATCGCGAGGGCGAATCCGGCCGCGGCTCCAATGCGGAGCGGAAACGGGAAAGATCGGCCGGCCGACCGCCGACCAGCAGGACACGGGATAAGGGTCTGTGGTAGGCGGCGAAAAATCGCTCGTCATCCTGCGGGAATGCGTCCGCCTGGCACTGCGCCTTGCCTCGTATGAAACCGGCTGTTTCGTCCATCACCGGAACGGATTCCATGGCCGACGCGCCGGGCTTCAGGTCCACGGTTTTCTGCGCCACGGCCTCGTCTCCGATGAAAAACCGGATCATGCGGCTCCGGATTTCGGCGGTTCCGAAATTCCGGATCACGGCGCGTAAACGGAGCGGTTCGTCCCTGCGGAGCGGCGCCGGATCCACCACCGCCTCGGTCACGGCCGCGTTGTCCATCGCGTTCCGGAACGGCAGGACGAACAGCGTGCCCTTCCACTTTTCCATTTCTTCGGACGGTTTGCGGTTCCGGAATCCCGAGGCCTGTCCGTCGGTGAGCAGGAAGATTTCCGGATCCGCATCCGGCATGCGGCCGGTTCTTCTTGCGGCTCTCCGGATCGCGTCCGCCGCATCACCGGCGGACCAGACAGGATCGGATTTTTCAACGGCCGCCGCGGCCGATGCCGCGTCCGTCAGGGAGTCGCCGGACGAGCCCGATCGCGGCGTCCATTCCAGGGCCACGGACTCTCCGGCCGAAGACAGACCCGCCAAACGGGCCGCATGTCCTCGGAGGACGGCCCATGCGTCCTCGGCCATGAGGCTGACCGACCGGTCCACGACCCAGGCGGACAATCCCTTCGACGCGGAGGCGCGGCCCGAGGGGATGAAGGGCCGGCTGAACGCGAGCACGAGAAACGCGGCCGCGAGAACGCGGAGCAGAAGCAGAAGGAAACGACGCAGTTTGAAGGAGCGGGCCTTCTGCTCCTGCACGGCCCGGAGAAAGCGCAGATGGCTGAACACCACGGTTCTGGGGCGGGGCCTGGCGAGAAGGTGGATCAAAATCGGAAGGAGAACGCCAGCGAGTCCGGCGAGCACAGCCGCGTGCAGGAAGGACGGCATCATGGAAACCCGCCCCGACCGCGGTCGCGGCCGCAGTCACGGGATCGGCCCGATTGAATACGGGCCGAAACCGATTCGGTCATTCGGCGCCGGTTTCGAAAAACGCGCGTTCGACCAGATCGCATATCAGATGACCGGCTGCGATGTGCGATTCCTGTATGCGGGCCGTGTCCCGGGAGGGAACGCGGATGGCAAGGTCCGAGACCGCGCCCAGCGGCCCCGGGTCCTCCCCTGTCATGGCGATGACCTTGAGGCCGGCTTTTCGGGCCTGTTCCGCGGCCTTCACCACGCCGGCTGAACGGCCGCTGGTGGACAGGGCCACCAGCAGGTCGCCATCGCGGCCGAGGGCTTCGACCTGCCTGCGGAACACATCCTCGAAACCGTAGTCATTGGCCATGGCCGTGAGAATCGAGGTGTCCGTGGTCAGCGCAACCGCGGCCAGACCGGCGCGGTTGAGTCGGAACCGTCCGACGATCTCGGCCGCCAGATGCTGGCTGTCCGCCGCGCTGCCGCCGTTTCCACAGAACAGGATTTTACCGCCGGCCTTCAGGCATGCAACGGCCATGTCCGCGGCTTCGAGTATGTCCTGCGCTCCCTTTTCCGCGAGCTGTCTCTTGATTTCCGCGCTTTCGGCGAGGCGTTCGCGGATGTACCGCAGACGGTCTTTCACGATCCTCCCGGATTTCATCGGAAACGAAACCAGCTTTTTTTCGCCGCGAACGGAACGGGCCGGGGCATCCAGACCGGCGCCCCGGTCACGACGCGGCGGGGATTGCCCTCGGTCAGTTCCCGGGCCGTGTCGTCGCCCGCCCGGCGGGCCGCGGCCTTGAACGCGTCCGACAGACGCATGGGCCTGGACCGCAGATTGTGGCAGTCGGACCCGATGAAGTGTACCAGCCCGTGGTCGAGCAAAGTCTCCGCGGCCTTGCGTATCCGGTATCCGAATTCGCCCGTCAGGCTCCCGGCGTTGATCTGCATGAGCACACCGCGCTCGACCAGATTGTATGCGCGCTCGGGCTTCTCCACGAGCACGGCGTTCCGCTCCGGGTGTGCCAGTATCGGGCTGTATCCCGCGACCGTGAGCTGGAACAGCTTGTCGTCCGCGTCATGCGGAATGTCGTTCAGGGGCAATTCGAGCAGAAGGTATTTCCCGCCGCCTGCGATCGTCGCGGCCGGGGGCACCGGATCGAGGGACACGTTCATGTGAATCTCGGCGCCGAGCCAGAGGTCCATCCGTACCCCTGCCAGAGCGGCCCGCTTCCGGAGTTCCGAAAAGGCATCGGCCAGCCGGGACTCGGTCGCGACGTCGAACCGGTCGAGCACGTGGGAACTGCAAACCGCGCCGGTGATGCCGTCCCTGCGGCCGGCTTCCATCATGGCGAGCGCCTCTTCGATGCCGGACGGGCCGTCGTCCATTCCGGGCAGAATGTGGGCATGCAGATCAATCATCCGTCATTGAACTCCCGAAGGATACGCCTGGTTTCCGATTCCCGCGGGCCCGCGTCACAAAGTCCCGCGTCCCGCAGCACCATGGACCGCGTCCGAGAGGCTCCGGACCAGATCCGGACCGCCCTCTTTCTCGAGAACATTACCGGTCACCACAAAAGACGCGCCCGCCTTCACCTTGGCCGCCGCGTCCTCCGGCGTGCGTATGCCGCCGCCCACGATCACGGGCACGGACACGGTTTTGGCCACGGCCGCGACCATGGTTTCGGGAACGGACTGCTTCGCTCCGCTTCCGGCTTCGAGGTACACGAGCTTCATTCCCAGGTATTCAGCGGCCAGCGCGTGCGCGGCCGCGATTTCAGGCTTGTTTCGGGGAAGCGGCCGCGTGGCGCTCATGAATTCCGCGGCCGTGGTTTCGCCCGATTCCACCAGCAGGTAGGCCATGGAAACAGGTTCGAGACCCATCGCCCGGACGACGGGCGCGGAAGTCACCTGTTCGCCGATGAGGAATTGGGGATTCCGGCCGCTGATCAGGCTCATGAACAGCACCGCGTCCGCGTGCCTGGATAGCTGACGTCCGTTCCCGGGGAAAAGCAGGACAGGGACGCGGACGGCCTTTTTGACAGCCTCCACGCATTGGTCGAATCCGTCGTCCAGCAGAAGACTGCCGCCGATGAGGATTCCGTCCGCGCCCTGCGCTTCGCAGGTTTGCGCGAACGCGGCCAGGGATTCCGGGGACTTGCGGTCCGGGTCGAGCAGGACCAGGTATCCCGCGCCGCGGGTTTTGACGATGTCGAGGAGTTTCTGGTGGATGGTCATGGGAAACTCAGTTCAAAGTTCAAAGGAATAAGTATCCATTGTAGGTCCGATATGCCGAGCGCATTCACGCGAGGCTATCGGACGTTTATCAACCGATGTCCTTTTTCGGAGTGCGGCGTCGCGACGCCGCTATCATGGAGCGGCGGTTCACACCGGCGCCGACATGTCGGCGCCCATTAAAGCGGTGACATGTCACCGCACTCCAAAAAATATTATATCCGTTATCGAAAGCCTTATAATCCATCTTCATGTAGGTCCGATATGCCGAGCGCATTCGCGCGAGGCTATCGGACATTTATCAACCGGCGTTCGAAAGGCTGGATCCCCGTCCGCTGACGCGGATGAAAAAAACACTTGCGCGGGGATGACATTGATTATTACTTCTTAATCATCCCCTGTACAATTTCAACAGCCTTCCCCATCGCCTCATCGAGCTTGGTTGTATCCTTACATCCTGCCAATGCCAGATGAGGCTTGCCCCCCCCGCTTCCTCCTGCAATCTCTGCGACTTTCTTAACGATATCGCCCGCTTTCAGTTGTCCCGACTTGATCAAATCGTCCGTCACGACGGCAATTATGGACCCTTTATCGCCCAAATCAGTGCACAGAACCCCTACTCCGGACTTGATCTTTGCGCGAAGATTGTCCCCCATGGTACGAAGCTCATCCGCATCCGAGGCGTCGACGCGACCGGCTGCTACTTTGAATGTGCCAACCGTCACTGCATTCTGTACCAGCCTGTCAATCTCGGACCCCGCGCCAGACTGCTGGGCCTTTTTCAGCCTCCGCTCGAGCTCCTTCTTCTCCTCCTGCAGGGATTCGATGCGCTTCGGCAATTCCGCCGCTGAGGCCTTGAGCGTCGCCTCGAGGCCGCGAAGCAGGCGCTTCTCGCCCCGCAGCAGCGCGTCGGCTGCGGCGCCGGTCACGGCCTCGATACGCCGCACGCCCGCGGCCACACCCTCCTCGCGTGCGATGCGGAAATACCCGATCTGACCTGTGGCGTCAAGGTGCGTGCCACCGCACAGTTCCATGGAATAGTCCGCGATTTTCACGACCCGTACCTCGTCCCCGTACTTCTCTCCGAACAGGGCCGTGGCGCCCATTTCCTTCGCCTTGGTCAGGGACGTCTTGATTTTATCAACGGCCAGATTCTCCCGGACTTTGGCGTTGACGATTTCTTCCACTGTGTCGACCTGTTCAGCCGTCATGGCCTCGAAATGCGTGAAGTCGAAGCGCATGCGCTCCGCATCCACCGCGGACCCGGCCTGGTTGACATGCGCCCCCAGAACCTCGCGGAGCGCCTTGTGCAAAAGGTGCGTGGATGTGTGGTTCCGCGCCGTGGCCATGCGGTCATCCCGGTTCACGGTTGCGGTCACGGAGCCGTCGCATTTGCCGGACGCTTCTTCGAACACGCCGACATGAACGATCGCGTCACCCTGCCGGACCGTATCGTCCACGCGGATCCGGAAACCTTGGCCGGTGATGACGCCCTGATCCCCGGCCTGTCCGCCCGATTCCGCGTAGAACGGGGTGCGGTCAAGCACGACCCGGACGCCTTCGCCGTCGCGGCTCATCCTGCGGATGCGGGCCTCGGCCTCGAGCGTCTCATACCCGACGAATTCCGAATGCGGGCCCGCGGACAGCTCATCCCAGTCGCAGGCCTCGGCCGCCGCGAACTTGTGGCCTTCACGGGCTCTGCAGCGCTGAGCCTCCATCTCCTGTTCGAAACCCTCCGCGTCGACCGAGAGGCCCTTTTCACGGGCCATCAACTGGGTCAGATCGAGCGGGAAGCCGAAGGTGTCGTACAGCCTGAACGCCTCAGCGCCCGGAACGGCTTTTCCGCCCCGTTTCAGCACGTCGGACGAGACAGTCTCGAAAATCTCGATGCCGCGGTCCAGCACTTCATTGAACCGTTCTTCCTCGCTGCGGATAACATGGGCCGTGTGGCCGGCCATGGTCCTGAGCTCCGGATAGGCGCCGGCCATGGTGTCCACGACAACGGAAGCGAGCTCGTGCATGAACGGTTCATTCATGCCCAGCGTGCGTCCGTACCGGGCCGCGCGCCGCAGAAGGCGCCTCAGCACATAGCCCCGGCCCTCGTTGGACGGGAGCGCGCCGTCCGTCACCGCGAAACAGAGGGACCGGATATGGTCCGCGATCACGCGGAAGGCCGGAAGGCGCTCCGGATCCTCGGGCGAGACGCCGGTGATCTCCGACACGGCCTTGATCAGGGGCGTGAACACATCGGTCTCGTAATTCGAAGCTTTGTCCTGCAGGACGGCCACGACCCGTTCGAAGCCCATGCCCGTATCCACGTGTTTCGACGCCAGTGGATTCAGCACGCCGGACGCGTCCCGGTTGTACTGGATGAAGACGAGGTTCCAGAGCTCGATGTACCGGGCACAGCCCCCATTTACGGCGCAGACGTGGCCGGGAACGGCCTTTTTGTCGCAATATCCCTCGCCCCGGTCGATGTGGATCTCGGAGCAGGGCCCGCAGGGTCCGGTCTCGCCCATTTCCCAGAAATTGTCTTTCTCCGCGAAGCGGAGCACGCGGCCTGACCCGATATCCGTGACCTTCTTCCACAGGGCCTCGGCCTCGTCGTCCTCGCGGAACACCGTGGTCCAGAGCGACGACTTGGGAACACCCCAGACCCCGGTCACCAGCTCCCAGGCCCAGCGTATGGCCTCCTCCTTGTAATAGTCGCCGAACGACCAGTTGCCCAGCATCTCGAAGAACGTGTGGTGGTAGGTGTCGAATCCGACTTCCTCGAGGTCATTGTGCTTGCCGGACACGCGTATGCATTTCTGCGAGTCCGCCGCGCGCCTGTAGGGCCGGGTTCCGGTGCCGAGGAACACGTCCTTGAACTGGTTCATGCCCGCGTTGGTGAACAGCAGGGTGGGATCGTCCAGCGGCGCCACGGGCGCGCTCGGCACGATCTTATGGCCGCGTTCGGCGAAGAAGTCCAGAAAGGATTTGCGGATTTCAGGGGAGGTCATGGTCGGATGATCCAGTTCAAAGTTCAAAGTTCAAGGAAAAAACCGATCCCATTGTAGGTCCGATATGCCTCGCGCATGGGCGCGAGGCTATCGGACGTTTATGAACCGATGTCCGAAAGCCTCGCCCGGAGGGCTCGGCATTTCGGACCTACAAATCGACAATCGAAAATCGTCGATCTTCAATCGTCCATGTTCTGTTCCCCGCCCGTCGTCTCCTCAACGGCCCGGAGCACCGCCTCCGAGGCGATGTCCCATTCGAAACCCCTGCGGAACAGGAAATCCGCCACCTTCTGCCGCACGCGGCGGGGGTCTTCCCCGGTCAGGGACCGCGCCTTTTTCCGCGCCAGGTCACCGGCCACTTCCGCCTCGCTTTTCGGGCCGTAGGACGCGTCCACGACGCGGCCGGCCTCCTCCTCGGCCAAACCCTTCCGCACCAGCTCGATCACCAGCATCCGTTTCGAGCAGGGCCTGAGCATCATCCGGTCGTGGACGAACGATTCAGCAAAGGCCGCGTCATTCAGCAGTCCGACCGCCGACAGATCCCCGATCACGAGCCGGATGACGCGGTCCGAGAAATCCTTGTCCTCGAGACGGTCCCGCAGTTCCGCCGCGGTCAGGGCGCGGCGGCCGAGCAATCGCAGGGCCTTGGCCTTGGCCCGAACCCGCTCGTCCGATAGGAGCACCTCGTCGACGAACGACTCGCGGAGTTCGTCACCCTCGTGTATCGGGTGGCGAAAGAGCACCTCGTCGTCGATTCCGAACGCGAACGTGCCGTCGAGGTACACGCTGACCCGGGATGGATTCCGCTTCTGCCGCTCAATCGCGGTGACGCGGAAAACGTC
The DNA here is from genome assembly GCA_963736115.1 of uncultured bacterium. Taxonomy (GTDB): domain Bacteria; phylum Zhuqueibacterota; class QNDG01; order QNDG01; family DTFT01; genus JAFGAX01. The sequence continues at coordinate 230,567 of CAVTNR010000008.1, read as the reverse complement.
TTCTTCCATGCCCTAGGGTTTCGCCTTCTCTTTGGGCTTCTCCTTCTCCGGTTCCGGCGGAGGGGCCGCGGCGAGACCGAGCTTTTCCTTCACCGCAGACTCGATCTTCTGCAGGATGTCCTTGTTTTCCGGCTGGAGGAGGAATTTCCGCACATTGTCGCGGCCCTGGCCGATGCGCTCGGAACCGAAGGAATACCACGTGCCGCTCTTGTCCAGAACGCCCAGGTCGGACCCCATGTCCACCAGCTCGCCGGTCTTCGAAATGCCCTGGCCGAACAGGATGTCGAATTCGATTTCCTTGAACGGCGGCGCGACCTTGTTCTTGACGACCTTGACCTTGGTGCGGCTGCCGATGATGTCCGTGCCGTCCTTGATGGGCTGGACCTTGCGGATTTCGAGGCGTACCGAGGAATAGAACTTGAGCGCGCGGCCTCCCGTCGTGGTCTCGGGGTTGCCGAACATAACCCCGATCTTCTCTCGAATCTGGTTGATGAACACGACGCAGGTGTTGGACTTGCTGATCGCGCCCGTGAGCTTGCGCAGGGCCTGCGACATGAGGCGGGCCTGAAGTCCCATCTGTGCGTCGCCCATTTCGCCCTCGATTTCCGCGCGAGGCACCAGCGCCGCGACCGAGTCGATGACGACCACATCCAGCGCGCCCGAGCGGACGAGCGTCTCGGTGATTTCGAGCGCCTGCTCGCCGGTGTCGGGCTGGGAAACCAGGAGGTTGTCGGTGTCCACGCCCAGGGCCTTCGCGTATTTCGCGTCCATGGCGTGCTCCGCGTCGATGAACGCGGCGATGCCGTCGAGATGCTGCGCCTCCGCGATGATGTGCAGCGCAAGCGTGGTCTTGCCGGATGATTCCGGGCCGTACACTTCGATGATGCGGCCGCGGGGAACGCCGCCCACACCCAGGGCCGCGTCGAGCGCCAGGGAGCTGGTCGGAATGACCTCGATGGGGATGGTCCCGGAGTTCTCTCCGAGCCGCATGATCGACCCCTTGCCGAACTGCCGGTCGATCTGGGAGAGCGCCAGGTCAAGCGCCTTGCGTTTTTCGGTGTTCGCGTTTTCAGCCATCTTTCAATCCTTCAATTGGATGGTTCGATACGGGGTGTAAACCGCTCCGGTGCGCTGTAGATCGCTTTTCATGATCAGGACGACGTCGACGGGGAACGGCTCGCTCTGGTACCGGCTCCCGGACAGGAGCGGGACGAGACGGTCCATTCCGCGGGGAGAGCGCACCCGGCCAACGGTGAGGTGGGCGGAAAACGGCCTGGCTTCGGCCTCGAAACCGCATCGGACGGCCGCGGCGTCAACCGCCTCCGCCAGTCGCGTTAAACTGCCGGCTCCTTCGGTCACGCCGATCCAGATCACGGCGGGCCGTTTCGCGTTCGGAAAGAATCCGGACCCGCCGAGCTGAAGACTGAAGGCCCGCTCTCCCGCGACGGCTTCGGCCACTCCGTCCCCCACTGCCGGGACGCGGCCGGTTTCAACGTCTCCGAGAAACTTGAGCGTCAGATGCAGGCTCTCCGGCCGCACCCATTTCACGTCCGCATCCAGCCGTTTCAGGGGCGCGAGAAGGGACGTGATGCTCCTGCGTACGGAATCCGGCACGGGAACCGCGATAAAGGTCCGGACCGATTCATTCACGTCAGGCACACTCATCTAAAATTTATAAATTTACGGGTGAAAAGCAAGCCCCAAATCCCCGGCTCGGCTCGGACGGATCGGCACCGCGAAAAGGGTTTTCCCGGGTTCCGCATTTACACAAAACCCTGCAGACGGCGGCGGAGCAGGTCCAGGGCCGCTGTCGCGGACCTTTCCTTGTTCCACAGCCTGTCGCGAAGAAACCGGTGCCTCTCCGTCACGGTTCCGGAAGCATCCGCGCAGCTGATGAAAACAAGTCCCACCGGTTTTTCCGCGCTCCCGCCCGAAGGGCCTGCGATGCCTGTGGCGGAAAGACCGAAATCCGTCCCTGCCGCGGATCGCACGCCCTCGGCCATGGCGGCCGCGCATTCCGCGCTCACCGCGCCGTGCTTCTCCAGGAGGTTCCGCGGCACGCCGAGTAAAGCGGTCTTGACATCGTTACGGTAGGCCACCACGCCGCGCACGTAATAGGCGGAACTGCCGGACACATTGGTGATCCTGTGGCTGATCAGCCCGCCGGTGCACGACTCAGCCACGGCCAGAGAACGGCCGCTTTCCGTCAGCAGGCGTCCGATCACGGATTCCAGGGAATCGCTTCCCGTCCCGTACACCGCCGGTCCGAGCCGGTCCGCCGCGGTCTCTCCGGCCTGCCGGACCCTGTTTTCGCAGGCCTCGGCCGAAGATCCGAAAGTCATCAGGCGCACCGTGACGCCCGTGCTGTCCGGATAGAACCCCACGCGCACATCCGGGAACAGGGAGGGGAAATCCTCAAGTTTGCGGCCGACGTCGGATTCCGGAAGGCCGGAAGTGCGGAGCGCCAGCACGGCGGACGCGGTTCCGCCTTGGGCCTTCAGCCTGGGGACAACGGTTTCGTCCATCATGGCCCGCATCTCGGACGGAACCCCGGGCAGCGCGATGAGCATACGGCCGTCCCGGAAAAGGATGAAGCCCGGCGCCTGGCCGACCGGATTCGGGACCGGCTCCGCGCCTTCGGGTATCAGGGCCTGCAGGCGGTTGGCCGGCGCCATGTCGCGGCCCATGGCGCGGAAAGCCGCCTCGATACGGGCCATTGCGTCCGGCAAGAGGACCAGCTCCCGGCCGAAGCAGGCGGCCACGGCCTTTTTGGTCACGTCGTCGTTCGTGGGGCCGAGCCCGCCCGTGCAGATGACCAGACCGGCCCGCGACAGGGCGGTTTCCACGGCGGCCCGTATGCCGGATTCGTCATCGTCCACGGTCGCTACCGCACGGACATCCACTCCCGCGGCCGTCAGGCGCTCGCCGATGAACGCCGCATTGGTGTTCACCGTCAGGCCGGTGAGAAGTTCGGAACCGATTGTTATGATTTCAGCGGTGATTGGCATATCGAATGGAATTAATCAAAACAACGACGATGGACGCTTTTCAATTTACCATTGAACCATGTATGTCCGGAATGCCTCGCATCTTTTCAGCGAGGCTTTCGGACATCTGCCGCCATCGGACATCGATTTATGAATGTCCGATAGCCTCGCGCCGATGCGCGAGGCATATCGGACCTACAACTTAAATATTATTCTCATGACGATCTGCAGTGCCAGATTGGCGTACACTCCCGCGATCAGGTCATCGACCATGATGCCCCATCCGCCGGGTAGAGACTGGCTGCGGTTCGCGGGAAACGGCTTCACGATGTCGAAGAGCCGGAACAGCAGGAACGCCGGGATCAGCCAGGCGATGGACGCGCCGTTCGGCCAGAACAGCGCGGACACGCCCATGCCGAAGGCCTCGTCGATGTTGACCATGGACGGGTCCTTCCCCCGGCCGGCCCTCACCTCATCCGCCTCCACGACGTCCGACGCCCATTTGCCCGCAAAAAAGAGAAGAACGAGAACCGCGGCCAGCCAAACGGAGCAAGACGGGAGCGGCCGCACGCTTCCGGCCCAAGCCAATGCCGCGGCCGCGACAAGACTGCCGGCCGTTCCGGGCGCGACAGGCGACAGCCCGGTCCCGAAGGTGGTGGCCGCGAGTCGGGCGATGCGGCTCATGAGGCGGGAATGCTCAGCCATCCGAGGGGAGAAAGATGCGGACTATGTTGCGCGCGATGGCCTTGATGTGAGAGCGGTTCTCGACGAGATACAGGCCGCCCGTGATGACGGTCAGCGCCGTGACCCCGAGCAGGAGGTTGTACAGCACGTTCCACTCCTGGATCCTGACGAGAAAAGGCTCGAACCGGGACGCGGGCTCCGGCCAAACCGCCAGATGATAAAGGAAAACCCCGTACAGGACCACCATCTGCATGTAGGTCTTGGCCTTGGCCAGCCGGTGCGTGACAATGGGTTTCGCCTTGAGAATGGCATAGGAACGGAATCCGGTGATGGCGAAGTCCCGGATCACGATGACCAGCACCATCCACGTCGGCACATAGCCCAGCACGTTGAAGCTGATGAGGCTCGAGGAAACAAGGATCTTGTCGGCGAGCGGGTCCAGGAACTGGCCCGTCATGGTGATGATGTTGTATTTGCGCGCGGCGTATCCGTCGTAGTAATCCGTGAGGGTGGCCGCGACGAATACGACAAACGCGGCGATCTTGAACGGCAGGTGCTCCACGAAGAGCAGCGACACGAAGATCGGCGTGAGCAGAATGCGCAGGATGGAAAGTTGGTTCGGCAGATTCATGGCTTCACGCTTGCGTTATCCGAAGAAGGACACCGCCGCCCGCTGCGAGGTATCACAGAGAATTTAGATGATCGTCGCCGCAGGCGGCGTTAAATCGGACCCGTCGGAGCGGCCAGAAGCCCGATCTCCGATCATCCAATATAACTGGAACCAGAATGAACAGGCTTCTGGCCGCCCGATTGAGAAATTCCGGTGACCGGACCGGCGGGCGGATGCGCCCTGCCTTCCCGGGTCCGCGGGCGGGTTCCGCGCCGTCGCGGCCGGGGCTACTCCATTTCCACGCGGCCGTCCATGGCCTTGGCCACGGTGACCGCGTCGTTGAACTCGAGCGCGCCGCCGAAGGGGATGCCCCGCGCGATGCGGGTGACCCGAATCCCCTTCGCCTTGAGCAGGGGCAGCAGGTGCCCCGCCGTCATCTCCCCCTCCATGGTGGGGTTGGTCGCCACGATGATTTCCCGCAGACCGGGGCCAACGCGGCCGAGAAGCTCCCGAATCCGGAGATCGTCCTCGCCGACGCCGTCCAGGGGCGACAGCACGCCTCCGAGAATATGGTACAGGCCCCGGTACCCGCCCGCCCGTTCAATGGCCAGGAGATCCTTCAGGTCCTCCACCACGCAGACCACGCCCCGGTCCCGCTGGGGGTCCGTGCAGATCGCGCAGGGGTCCTCCTCCGCGAGGTTGAAGCAAATCGAACATCGGCCGACTTTTTCCTTGAGCGCGAGGATGGCCCGGGACAGGGTTTCCACGTCGGCCCGGCCGTCGCGGAGCAGGTGCAGGGCGATCCGCTGCGCTGATTTCTCGCCGATGCCGGGGAGCCGGGTGAAGGCCTCGATGAGCCGGGCCAGTGTTTCGGACGGGTATTTCACGTTCCGCCTAAAAGCCCAGCCCGGGCAGTTTCATCCCGCCCGGCATCATCCCGAGCATTCCGCCGCCCACCTTGCCGAGCTCCTCCTTGGCCATCTCCTGCGACCGTTCGATGGCCTGGTTGGCGGCCGCGGTGACGAGGTCCTCCAGCATCTCCGCGTCCTTCGATTCAAAAACCTCGGGGTCTATCTTCACGGAAAGGACTTTCTGCTTTCCGTTCACGGTCACGGATACGATGCCGCCGCCGGCCGTTCCTTCGGCCGTCATCTCCCCGATCGCGTCCTGCGCACGGGCGAGATCGTCCTGGAGTTTCTGCGCCTGCCTGAAAAGATCCGCCATGTTGGGTTTGGCCATTCAAAAACTCCTTCGTGGGGCTAGGATTCCAATTCAGCGCCGAATTTTTCAATCAGATCTCCGATCACACCGCCCGCGCCCTTCAGCTCGTCGAGCCTCTGCACCTTCTGTTCCTTTTCGCTGAGACGCCGCACTTCGGGAAAATCCCCCTTCAGACACCGGAACGGGACGTCCCGTCCGAACGTCTCGCGGAGGGCCTCCTGGATGATCGGCAGGGAGCGGTTGATCGAGTCCACATGAAAACCGTTGCAGAGCGCGAATCCGATCTCGAGCACGCCTTCGCGGACCCGGAGCGGCGCGCCCTGGGCCAGAAAGGCGCCCACGGTGATCTTCTTATCCTTCACCCGGGTCAGCAGGTCGTCCCACCGCGCCTTGACGTCCTCGAAAGGAACGGCCGGGCCGGTTGCCGCCGGAGCGGCTGACGACGGGGCCGAGGGCCTGGCGGGCTCCGCGCCTTCAGGGGCCGCCGGTGTTTCCGTGCGGCCGCCGGGCCGCGGCGCCGCGGCGGCGGGCGGATCGACGGCCGTTGTCCTGAGCGGGGCCGCGCCGACCGCCATCGGACTCCCGGAGACTTTGCCTGCGGGAGCCGGAGCCGGGGCCGCGGACCGCGCCGTTTCCGCCTTCACGGCTTCAGCCGGCTTTTTTTTTATCTCCGCGAGCCCGGCGAGCAGTTCGTCAATCGACGCGGAGCGGTCGAGCCTGGCCATCTTCACGACCGCCAGCTCGAGCGGGATGCGGGGATCGGCGCTGAACCTGAGCTGCTGGCCGGTTTCGGACACGATATGGTGCATGCGCAGGAGTTCCTCTTCGCGGATCAACCGGGCCTGCTCCATGGTCCGCGCCTTCGCCGCGTCCGACAGCTCGAGCGACGACGTCCGCCCCGTGGCGGCCGCGACGAGCAGGTTGCGGAAATGTTCGGCCAGACCGTCCAGAAATTCCTCGATGCCGGCGCCCGATTCAACGAGGCGGTCGACCGCGGCGAGCGCGCCTTCGGCGTCGCGGGCCGCGATGCGGTCCGTCAGGTCGAAGTAGCACTGCTGGTCGATCAGACCGAGCGCCCGAACCACGTCGTCGACGCCGATGCGGCCGTCGCAGAAGGACACCATCTGATCGAGAATGGACTGGCTGTCACGCAGGCTCCCGTCGGCCTTGCGCGCGATCAGGTGCACGGCCTCGTCCTCGATTTCGATTCCCTCTCCGGCGCAGATCTTCTTCAGAAGGGCTGCGGTGTCCGAGACGCCCACCCGGTGGAAATCGAACCGCTGGCAGCGGGAGAGGATGGTGGCCGGAACCTTGTGCGGCTCCGTCGTGGCGAACAGAAACACGACATGCTCCGGCGGCTCCTCCAGCGTCTTGAGCAGGGCGTTGAAGGACTCGTTGGTGAGCATGTGCACTTCATCGATGATGTAAACCTTGTAGGCCCCCCGCGTCGGGGCGTAGCGGACGGTTTCCCGGAGGTTCCGGATGTCATCGATATTCCGGTTCGAGGCGCCGTCGATCTCCACGACGTCCATGGCGCGTCCGGCGGTCACTTCGAGACAGCTGGAACAGGCGTTGCAGGGATCCGGGGTCGGGCCTTTTTCGCAGTTGAGGGATTTGGCCAGGATGCGGGCCGCGCTGGTCTTGCCGACGCCGCGGGGACCGGTCAGGAGGTAGGCGTGCGCGATCCGTTTCTGGCGGATGGCGTTGCGGAGCGTCGCGGTGACATGCTGCTGGGCCACCAGCTCGTCCCATGTCTGCGGCCGCCATTTTCGTGCTAGAACGAGGTATCCCATGGGATCACGCTTTCGGGTGAGATGAAAGAGGCTGTGCGCCCGCCTTCGATTCCTGAAGCGCCAATCCCCAGTGGCGGCCGGCTCCGGCCAAGCGGTTCCGCGGCACATGTTCAAACCGCTTACCGCTGCTACCTTCCGGTCCTGACGGGGTTCGGCGGCCTCCCATTGCGCAGGAGCTCGGACCATCAACGCCGGCGCGCCATCAGGGAGTGGTTCTTGCGCAGTCTCTGGAAGGGAATTCGACCCTGCTGGAGCGGATTGCGGGTTACAGGGCACCGCTAGGCTCCCCGTCTAGCACGGCCTCATGATGTGGAGCAGAGCGGGATCGAACCGCCGGCCTGTACGTTGCGAACGTACCGCTCTCCCAGCTGAGCTACTGCCCCATTTTAAACGTCGAGTGTTTTTTCCGCCCCGCCCCGGATCCCCTCTGGAAGAGTGCGGGGATGACATCCCCAAAGCTGAAAGGACTCTTCTTTTAACTATAAACTATGAACGATGAACCATGAACTGTATTTGGCGGAGAGGGTGGGATTCGAACCCACGGTAGTTTTAGCTACACACGCTTTCCAAGCGTGCTCCTTCAACCGCTCGGACACCTCTCCGGGTTACTGTCAAATCCGCCTGACTTCTTCCTCCCCGCCCGCTCCCCTGGATCCCCGCTCCCGGATCAGGTCCGGGACAAGTTTCGCGGGGATGACATCTTAAAAACTATGAACTATGAATTCAGAACTATGAACTTGATCAAGCGGAGAGGGTGGGATTCGAACCCACGGTCCCGTTTATAGGGACAACGGTTTTCGAGACCGTCCGATTCAACCACTCTCGCACCTCTCCGGAATACGAACCGGACGGATGGGTTTCCATCCGCGCGGGAAGGACTAATTCTCTTCCCCGCCGGCCTGCCTGCGGCTTCGTTTGACATCGCGCAGATTGTGAAAGAACGCCTTCATCAGGTTCGAAACCTCCGCGTCCAGAACGCCGGAGGTGAGTTCGACCCGGTGGTTCAGTCTCGCGTCCTGCACCAGGTTGCGCAGGGATCCGCATGCCCCGGCCTTCGGATCAAAAGCCCCGAACACCACGCGCCGGATGCGCGACAGAACGACCGCGCCCGCGCACATCGCGCACGGCTCCAGGGTGACGTACATCGTGCAACCCTCGAGCCGCCAGGATCCGAGCGTATTGGCCGCGGCTGAAATGGCGATCATCTCGGCGTGCGCCGTCGGATCCTGCAGGGTTTCCGTCTGGTTGTGCGCCCGTCCGATGATCCGGTTTTCGGACACGATCACGGCCCCGACCGGAACCTCGCCTTCCTCGAAGGCCTTTTCCGCCTCCCGGAGCGCCCAGCGCATCCACACCGAGTCGGAATCCGCGGACTCCGACTCTTTTGCAGGTTCATAGTTCATAGTTCATGGTTCATAGTCGGAAAGACATTTGAAAAACTCTTTTTAACTATGAACTATAAACCATGAACTATGAACTTTTTCTTCCAACCGTACGCCCGGAGGGAATCGAACCCACAACCTTCTGATCCGTAGTCAGACGCTCTATCCAATTGAGCTACGGGCGCAAGAGAAAAACCAGTTCATGGTTCATAGTTCATGGTTCATAGCGGAAAACGAAGGGGTCCGATGTTGCCCTCTCTTACTATGAACTTTGAACTATGAACCATGAACTTTTGTCGTAGCGCGTACGGGATTCGAACCCGTGTTGCCGACGTGAGAGGCCGGCGTCCTGGGCCTCTGGACGAACGCGCCATTTTTAAAGCAGTTCATGGTTGATAGTTCATAGTTCATAGAAAAAAAGAGCCGAGGCTTACTATTTCCCCTTCTTCTCAACTATGAACCATGAACTATGAACTATGAACTTTTCTCTTTCAACCGTACGCCCGGAGGGACTCGAACCCACAACCCTCTGATCCGAAGTCAGATGCTCTATCCAATTGAGCTACGGGCGCAACGCTTGGCTGGGGAGCAGGGATTCGAACCCCGATACTACGGTCCAGAGCCGCATGTCCTACCATTGGACGACTCCCCAAAGGCCGTTTCTCCCTTTTCGGGATTGAGCACTTAATATAGCCAGACGAATTTCAAAAGTCAAATTCTTTTTGTTCATAGCCTTGCGGGCAATTCCACGATCAAAAGCCGATCCATCCTTTTCTTTTTACTGGATTTGTCCCGAGAAGAGTTCCGAGTTCAGGGTTCCGGGTTCCGAGTTAAAGAACTGTTTTCCATCTAGAAGCGCTCCATGGTTTTCAACCCGGAACCTTGTTCATCCTTTCCCCTCCCCCGAGAGCTCTGCGTGGACTTTCGGCATCCATCCCGGGATGTCGATTTTCTGAGGGCATTTGTCCAGGCATTCACCGCATTGCACGCAGACCGAAGCTTTGCCGGCGTCCGGAAAGAAATTTGCGTAGCTGAAACGGGGCACCCCGGGATTCTCGTGCATGAACATGTCATTGTATAATCCGAAATTGGCCGGAATCAGGACGCCGTGCGGACAGGGCATGCAGTATCCGCAATTCGTGCACGGGATGTGCGCCGATTCCTGGTAGGCCTGCCGGATCGTCGCGATCCTTTCCCGGTCCTCCGCTTCAAGCATCCCCGTTTCAGCGCGGCCCGCGAACGCAAGATTGTCCCGGATCTCGGACATGGCGCTCATGCCGCTCAGCACCGTGGACACGCCGCTCTGGTCCCACAGCCAGGCCAGGGCCCATTCCGCCGGAGTCCGGCCCGAAGGATGGACTTCGATCATCTTCCTGATCTTCAGGGGCGGACGGGCAAGCCTTCCGCCGAGCAGGGGTTCCATGACAACCACGGGAATGCCCCTCGCGGTTGCTTCCTCCAGACCGCGTTTCCCCGCCTGGTTTTCAACGTCCAGGTAATTGTACTGGATCTGGCATATCCCCCACTTGTCAGTTCCGTCCAGAATGCGCATGAATGTATCGAACCCGTCGTGAAAAGAGAAGCCCAGGGATCCGATGCGTCCGTCCGCGACAGCGGCTTCGCCTTTTTCCAGAAGCCCGTGCCTGAGAACGACGTCGTTCCACCGCCCGGCATCCAGCGCGTGCAGCAGGTAATAATCGATCCGATCCGTACCCAGGCGGTTCAGCTGTTCGTTCAGATACCGGTCGAAATCAACGGGTTTCTGAATCAGCCACACCGGACTCTTGGTCGTCAGACGGACTTTCGACCGGTACCCGCCCGCCAGCGCCTTCCCGACAACGGTTTCGCTCATACCCCCGTGATAGGGATATGCCGTGTCCACGTAGTTCACGCCGCCGTCTATCGCCGCCCTGATCATGCGGACGCTTTCCGCCTCATCCACCGCCGGTCCGCCCGGATTCCCGTCCGTGACCGGCAGGCGCATGGCCCCGAATCCCAGAGCCGAGACGTTCCAGTCCGTATTACCGAATGGCCTGTAATTCATATCCCTTCCGATCGTTCATTTGAAGGTTTTACGTGATCCGGGAAAACCGGTTCCCGCTCCGGCCGGCCGGCAAAAAAAGAGTCGGGTATCCTCCAGATGGAGGATACCCGATTGCCGATTGTCTACCGTAACAGGTGTATGTCCGATAGCCTCGTCCCCGTCGGGGACTCGGCATATCGGACCTACAACCCGGAACGCGGAACATTTTAACAACTCGGAACCCGGAACCGGTATTCTGAGAACAATGAACTATGAACTCATTTTGCTTCTCAGCTCGAACGGATCCTCACCGCCCTTGCCGCGGACGCGTCCGGAAAGCGCGAAGTAGGCCTGCTTCATCGCGCGATACACCGCGACGTTCTCGGCCACCGGCTTCTTCCGGCGCGACTCGTCGAGCTTCACGAAAGGCTTCACCACATCGGCAAGCTTGGCGGACTTGCCGCCCTTTCCGCACTCCTTCTTCCACACCCATGCCGCGTGCAAAGCGGCGCCGAGCGCCGCGCCCTCGCCCTCGACCGGCACCGTCTCCGCCTCAAACACGTCGGCGATGGTCTGGCACCAGGCCTCGGACTTGGACATGCCGCCCGTGAGCCGGATTTCTTTCGGCTTCACCGGCATGCGGCAGAACCCTTCGAACAGATTCAGGACGTGGCCCTCCAGCACGGCGCGGCTGAGAATTTCGGGCGTGAAGTCGTCGAGCCCGAATCCGAAATACAGCGGCGTGGCCCAGGGCAGGTCCGGCGTGCGTTCGCCCATGTACCAGGGCAGGAGCAGACGGCCGCCGTTGCCCGGCTTCGTTTTCTTCACAAGCGTGTTGAAGGCCTCGTGAGAGATGCCGTGCAGGCGGAGGATCTCGTTGTACCCGTTCGCCAGGTTGGACACGCAGAGCAGGGGCAGGTAATGCCCCGTGCTGTCGCAGAACGCGGCGATTTCGCCGGTCGGGTCCACATACGGCGTTTTCATGAACGTGTACGCCGTGCCGCTGGTCCCGAGGCTGACGGTCACGATGCCCGGCATGACATTGCCGGTGCCGACCGCGCCGTACATGTTGTCGCCGCATCCCGCGTCGATCCTGCAGTCCGCCGGGAATCCGAATTCGCGGACGAACGCGGCGCCGATGCGGCCGATGCTCGCGTCCGAAGGTTTCACCGGCGGGATCTTCTTCGACAGTGAGGGATCGATCGCGGCGAGCGCCTTTTTGGACCAGCGCCCGGTTTTCGGGTTCCAGAGCGCCATGCCCGAAGTGTCGCCGGGCTCCATGACTCGCACGCCGCCTTCCTTGCCCCCGGTCAGCACCCAGTTGATGTAATTGTGCACCAGAAAGAAAGTGGCGGTTTTCCGGAACGCCTGCGGTTCATGCCGCTTCATGTGGAAGATCTTGGCCGCCGTGTATCCGGTCCGCTGGCTGTTGCCGGTCTCGCGGATCACCGCCTTCAGGCCGCCCAGTTTTTCCGTCAGAATGCGGCACTCCTCCGACGTGGAGAAGTCGTTCCACAGCTTGCTGGCCGGGCGGGTCAATTCGCCCGCGGCGTCGAGCGACACGAGACCGTGCTGCTGTCCGCTTACGGACACGCAGCGGATCCGGCCGAAGTCGACACCCGCGGATTTCGCGGCCGCGAACACGCAGCGAACGGCCTCGATCCACATGCGGGGATCGGACTCGGAAGCGCCCTCCCCCCGGTTGCGCATGACGCCGTCCTTCGTGCCGTACTGCGGCAGGTCGACGTCGTAGTTCACCCCGGCGACGAATACGACGTCGGCGGCGGCGGGGTCGATCACTACAAGCTTGGTGCCCTGGGTGGAGACGTCCAGGCCCGCGAACAGCGATTCGGACATGGCCCGCTCCTACCAGTTTTTGATGAGAATTTCCTCGAGCTCGCCGCGGTGATTGGCGGGATCGAGATGGCAGGCCATCAGCTTCTCGTGCGGCAGGCGCGCGACGCGCTCCTTGAGACGCTTGATCGCCATGACGTTGATCTCAACCGCCTTCTGGAAGGGCATATTCTCGGGGTTGATATCGATGCCGAAGTACTCGTCATACCCGTGCGCCCAGAGCGTGTACAGCAGGGCCTCGGTTTCCGGGAAATTGACCACGCCCACGTTGTTGTCCTGATCGTAATTGCCGTCGGGCTGGCTGTTCCAGTGGGTGTGCGCCAGCCGGCCTTCCATCATGCACATGGCGTAGGCCGCGGGCAGCATCTCGAAGCTCATTTTCACGTGGCCGATTTCGGGATTCAGACCCATGAGGGTCACGCCCTTCTTGATCAGCTCGACGTTCTTCGGGTTCTTCAGCTTCGCCTCGATGCGCTGGCAGGCGAGCACGCCCTCCGCGGTCGTGCGGTAGATGTTGTTCGGCGCGGGCTCATACCCCTTGGGTTCGATGGCCACGCGCACGCCCGGAACCTCGTCCAGGGCCTCGGCCATGGAGGATTCGAACCAGTCCCACATCTGCATGTAGGGCTTGCCGTGAATGTAGCGGTATCCGTCCATGCCCGGCCAGGAAATCGCCGCCCCGGCGCCCGCGGCCTGGACCAGCTGGAGCCCCTTCACCGCGATGTCCTTCGCCGCCTTGCGCACGGCCGCATCCGGGCTCGACAGACTGCCGAACTCGAACCGCGTGTGGTAGAAATGGGAGAAAGGGACGCCGATGAGTTTGATGCCCGCGTTCTTCTCGAGCTGCTGAAAGAGGTGCAGATTGTCCTCGTTCACCTCGTCCGGATAATGCGCCTCGATGCCGGTGACCCCGAATTTGGCCAGGTCCTCGGCCATTTTCAGGCGTTCCGTAACGGAAGCTTCCTTGACGAAACGGTCATGGAAACGGCCGCCGCCAGGCGTGAAATACCAGATCCCCACTGATGTCCGGATTTTCAGGTCCTTCTTCAGGTTCTCAAGCATCTTTTCGGGGCTGATCGCAGCCTTCTGGTACTGCAGGTCCTTCAACTGATAAGCCATACGGCCTCCCATGATGGGGTGAAAGCGGCGTACGCCGCGGTGAGGTTATTTTTTATAAGCCTTTCGGCCGGCCTGGCGCGTTTCACGCGTCTCAGCGGACGGGCCACGGTGTTCCTGCGGGTCGGTTCCGGCGTGCTCGTCCAGGTTTTCGGCCGTGACGATGTCGATGGGAAGATTCATCTCCGCCGGAACGGGATTCTTCAGCAGGAGATGCTGAACCAGAAGCTGAATGCCCTGGTACCCCTGCACATCCGGCCTCTGGCTGATCAGGAAACGGATCCAGCCCTCCTTCAGGAACGGGAGGTTCGGCTCGACCAGGTCATATCCGATGAGATGGATGCGGCCCGGCGGCACCCGCTCCTTGAGCAGCTGCGCCACCTGGTGGCCCAGCGAATTGGGCACGAAAATGCCGTTGCAGGATGGCCGTTCGGCCAGAATGCGCTCCGCCAGATGGTAGAAAACAGCCTCATCCGTCCTCCGGTCGGCCTCGAAGGATACGATTTCCACGTCCTTCCGGAACCGGAGGGCCTCGGTGAAGCCGTTGACCCGGTCGTCAATGTGGTAATCGCGCGGGACGATGCGGCACACCGCGACCGTGCCCTTTCCGCCGATGAGAAGATCCATGAGCCGGGCGCCGAGCGCGCCGCTCCGGTAGGGGTTCTGGGCGATGCGGGACAGGCAGGACGTGTCCGGCACGTATGAGTCGATGAACACGTACGGCAGGGCCGGGGGGATTCTGCGGACAAAGGTTTCGGAGGCGGCGGAGAGCACGGGCGCGACGACGAGGCCGTCCACTTCCGACTTGGATTTCAGGATCTTCTCCCCCGCCTTGAAAAAGGATGATTCCGAGTATTTGTCGTAATGGACGGGCCAGATGCGGATCGGGTAGGGTTTCAGTTCGTCCGCGGCTTTGCGGATGCCCCGCATCGGGAGCTCCCAGTAGCGGCCGTCCTGCTCGGGCTCCGGGGTCAGGACCGCGAACGTGTACTTTTTGGCCAGGGAGAGATGGCTCGCGAACACATTGGGCTTGTACCGGCACTCGGCGATGATCCGGGAGATCCGCTCCTGCGTCGCCTTGGACACGCGGCCCCGGTTGTGCAGGGCCCGGTCCACGGTGCCGATGGAGACGCCGGCCTTCTGGGCGATTTCACGGATGGTGACCATGCGACAGCGGGGCCCCCCGGGAGCGGAATTTGCGTTAACGTTAACGTCAGGCTGGATAAAGTAAACTGATTTTTCGGGAATGTCAAGGAAATTTTTATTACTATTTCATCACAAAATCCGAATTTCATCATTAAAAGTTCATGGTTCATAGTTCATGATTCATAGTTAAGGAAGTGACTTAAAAGCTGTATATCTGTTTTGTTAACTATGAACTATGAACCATGAATTATGAACTGAAAAAAAAGCCGGCCCCCACTGGAGCCGGCCGAACAAAAAAACCGAAATGTCAGGAGAAATTAAAAGTAGAAGTTGAACACCACCGACGCCTGGCTCGTGATGTACTTGCCGGAAAGATCGAGGACGAGATCGGTCCGTTCAGCCCCGAGCAGGCTGCCCGTGCCCGCTTCCGGGTTCGTCCCCATATCGCCGAGGAGAAGCCCCAGCACGGCGAGCGCGCTGGTGTCATTGAACTTCTGTTCGGCCGAATTGAAATTCAGTTTCACCCCGTATTCCCCGCCGATGCCGAAATGCTTGTTGACGCGCCACTCGACCCCGAACCCGGCCTGCACGCCCCAGTGGTTGAGCAGACTCTCGACGAATTCCTTCAGATCGTCCTCCAGCAGGTCCGTATCGGACGAAATCGGGTCGCCTGCGTCCTCCCCGTTCTCGTCGTACCCCTGGAGTTTCAGGTCGAGCGCGGCGTCGATCGAGGAAAAGTTCTTATACACGCCTCCGAACACGTACGGCCGCGATTCGCCGTCCGCCAGATAGTACTTGACTCCGGCATGGGGCATCCAGAATGAAACCGAGCCCTCCACGACCGCGCCGATTTTCATGGCCTTCACGAGTTCAAGGGTCGATGGATTCTCGGCCCACATGAGCAGGCCCATATCCGCCGTGAACGAGGCCGAAGCATAGTCCAGACCGGCATACGGCTGAAGCCGTTTCCCCGCAAGTCCGAACTGGGAGGACTGATGAGTCGGCCCCAATTTGACAGTGAAGACTTTCCCTTTTTCCTTCGCGGCCTGGCCGAAGAGGAAAGCCGGCGCCAGGGCGAGGATCAGAACAAAACGTCCGGTTCTCATCTTTCATCTCCTCCACTCGTTTGGTCGGTCACCTACTTTTCCGTCAGCTTCGCTACCTTGGCTACCAGCTCGGCGGGCGGCAGGGGCTTCTCGACGAATTCCGTAACCGGAAGAAACTGTTCGTCCGGCTCGTACTTGAAAGGCAGATCCATGGCTTCTCGGATCGAGGTCAGCATGAGAATCGGCGTCCGGCTGAGTGCTTCATGTTCCCGTATCGCCTTGGCGGTGTGGAAACCCTCGGTCTCCTCGGTCATCATCACGTCCAGCACGATGCAGTCGGGCATTTCGCGGACCGCTTTCTCGAGGCCTTCCTTTCCGTCATACGCGGTCAGGACCTGATATCCGGCCTTTTCCAGGGCCATCCGGTTCATACTCACAAAATCCTGGTCGTCATCGATCAGCAGAATGCGTTTGGGCATGTGGGTCCTCCGGAACCTTTGGGATTGCAATCAACGTCACTCAATCAATTTACGTTATTAAAAAAAGAAAGTCCAGTAAAATGAAGGACGCCGTAGCCCCGTCCCGCTATGCGGGATCAACCAACAGATGCCAATTATTGAAGACTTCGCGCGACCGGAAAATCAGACTCACGGAGCGGCCGGAAGCCTGATCACCGATCATCCGGAAAAACCGGAACCAGTATTCCAGGCTTCCGGACGCCCGGTTGAACGCACCCGGACCGCGTGACGCCGCCGGTTATTCTGTCATCCGGCCGGCTCCGAATCCAATCGTTACCATCGCTTTCCCGGCAATCGGAAGAAGATAATCGGGCCTTCCTGATCAGTCGAATCTAAAATTAAAAAATGACCTCGACCTTCACCCGTTACGGAAAGTGCGGAAGACCGAACATTCGGCCCGATCGGACGGAGGAATCCAATTTATTGCCCAACCATAATTCGTCTTCAATCGGAACGGGAAACGTATGATCGGTCCGACGAAGCGGAAACCAAATGGATGCCGGATCGGGTCAGACGGATGTAGAGGAATAAAAAAATTGGATTGAGCACCGGGCGTGGCAACATGGCTCACACAGGAATGAAGAATTTATACATTATATATCCCTGCAGTCCCGAGAACAGGATCAAGTCCGTCGCAAGACCGGAATTGAATTATTTATTACAATATGAATGAAAATTCACTTGCTTTTCCTAGACCTTTTATTTATATTGACTGTGAAATTTTTCACAATGTTATTGCAGTAACAGCAACCAAGCGAATCTAATGAGCGTAATTTCAGAAAAAACAATTGAACGCCTGATTCTGTACAGAGGATTGCTTTTACAGGCAACCGCTGAAAACGAAACAGGTATCTATTCCCACCAGCTCGGCCGCATGGCCGGTTTCACGCCCGCCCAGGTCCGCCGAGACCTGATGCAGGTCGGTTATACCGGCTCTCCGGCGCGCGGTTACGACAAAGCCAAGCTGATTCAAAGCATCAGCGCGCTCGTGGATCCGCGGGAAAAACGGGAAGTGGCTCTCGCGGGCATCGGCTCCATCGGCCGCGCCATACTCGCCTACTTTCAGGGACGATCGACTCTCCTGGAGATCACGGCCGCATTCGATACGGACCCGGAAAAGACGGAACGCGTGATACACGGATGCCGTTGCTATCCCATTGACCGGCTCTCCGAAATCATCCGCGGCCGGAGCATCCGCACCGGCATCCTCTGCGTGCCCGCGGGAGCGGCCCAGACCGTGACGGACGCCTTCGTCGAAGGCGGCGTCCGCGGCATTCTGAACTATGCCCCCACCCGTCTGATCGTTCCGCCGGACGTGTATGTCGAGAACCGGGACATGATCATGGCCGTCGAAAAAGTGGTTTACTTCTCCGGTCCGAAAACCGGACAGCGAAAGGAAACGGGATGAGCCCAGCGGTCGAGACCATACTCGAAAAATACAAAAACGCGAGGCGGGACCAGCTGATCCCCCTGCTCCAGGAAATCCAGGAGAGCGAGGGTTTCCTGTCCCGCGAGGCCGTGGCCCGCATCGGCCGTCATCTGCGGCTTCCCGCGAGCAAGATCTACGGCGTCGCCACCTTCTACAACCAGTTCCGCTTTCAGTCGAACGGAAAGCACCACATCCAGGTCTGCCGGGGCACGGCCTGCCACGTGAAGGGATCCGCCAAGGTGCTGGACGCGCTGAAGCGCGATCTTAAAATCGAACCCGGCGCCGCCACCAAGGACGGGCTCTTCAGCCTGGAAGTCGTCGCCTGCATCGGCGCATGCGGCCTGGCGCCGGTCATCTCGATCAACGGGGAGTTTCACGCGAACATGACGCCGGACGGGACCCGGAAACTGCTGCGGTCGATCCGCCGAGAGGAAGAGAAGAACGATGCCGCAAACTGATCCCTGGAAATGCTGCGACCGCTGCACCCACGAGGCCGTGAAGCCGTGCCCCGACCTCATCGCCTGCCTGCAGGACGACAAGGCCTGCCACGAAGACCCGGCCTGCGTGGAATTCCGCCGCGGCCGCGGGGCCGCCGCCTCCCGGAACGCCCTGGACATTCCCATGATCTTTGTCGGCACCGGAACCTGCGGACTCGGCGCGGGCGCCGGCAAGACGCTCGCCCGCATCCGCGCGTGGATTGAGGCCGCAGGCCAAAAGGCCGACGTGGTGGAGGTGGGCTGCATCGGCCTGTGCGTCGAAGAGCCCATCGTCGACATCCAGATGCCCGGCCGCTGCCGGCTATCCTTCGGAAAAGCCACTGAGGATAAAGTCGAATCCATCCTGTCCGCGGTGTTCGGTGGAACGGCGCCGGCCGGGGGCCGCATCGGCCAGCACCGGCATGCTTCTCTTCAGCCGTGGGAAGGCGTTGCCTTTCTCGACGAACACCCCTTTTTCGCGCCCCAGACGCGCCGCGTGCTGGCCAACTGCGGCGTGCTCGATCCCTCGAGCCTCGAGGCGTACATCGCCGCGGGCGGATACCGCGCCCTGGCGTCGATCCTCCACGACCGGACGCCCCGCGAGGTGTGCGAGATCGTCCATCACAGCGGGCTCCGCGGCCGGGGCGGGGGCGGATTCTCCACGGGCATGAAATGGAAACTGGCGCTGGACCAGGCCGCGGACCAGAAGTACTTCATCTGCAACGCGGACGAGGGCGATCCGGGCGCCTTCATGGACCGGGCCGTGATCGAGGGCGACCCGTACCGGCTCCTGGAGGGACTGGCGATCGCGTCCTACGCCATCGGCGCCACCAAGGCCTATGTCTACATCCGCGCCGAATACCCCCTGGCGATCCGCCGTCTGGAGCACGCCATCTCCGAGGCGCGCCGCTACGGCCTGCTCGGCGGCAACGTGCTGGACAGCGGGTTCAAGATCGAGGTGCTCATCAAGAAGGGCGCCGGCGCCTTCGTGTGCGGCGAGGAGACGGCCCTCATCCACTCCATCGAGGGCAAGCGCGGAATGCCGCGGCCCCGGCCGCCCTTTCCCGACGACCAGCGGTTTGTTCGGCAAGCCCACGGTGATCAACAACGTCGAAACCCTCGCCAACGTGCCCGACGTCATCACCCTCGGCGCCGAGGCGTTCGCCTCGGTGGGCACGGAAACCAGCAAGGGGACCAAGGTCTTCGCCCTTTCCGGCAAGATTGCGCGGACCGGACTCGTCGAGGTCGCCATGGGGGTCACGCTCCGCAGCATCGTCGAGGACATCGGGGGCGGCATTCCGAACGGCAAGAAATTCAAGGCCGTGCAGATCGGCGGTCCGTCGGGCGGGTGCATCTCCGAGCAGAACCTGGACATCGCCATCGACTACGAATCGCTGATCCGGGTCGGCGCCATGATGGGATCGGGCGGCCTCGTGGTCATGGACGAGGACACCTGCATGGTCGACCTGGCCAAGTTCTTCATGGATTTCATCCAGCGGGAGAGCTGCGGCAAATGCATCCCCTGCCGCGAGGGCACGCGCCGGATGCTGGAAATTCTCCAGCGGATCACCCGGAGCCGGGCGAACGAGACGGAGAACGACGCGCTCGAGCGGTTCCAGGGCGTCATGTACCTGAACCGGCTCGCCGGCGTCATCCGCGACACGAGCCTGTGCGGGCTCGGCCGGTCGGCGCCGAACCCGGTGCTCTCGACCCTGCGCTGGTTCAAGGACGAATACGAGGCCCACATCTACGAGCGCCGCTGTCCGGCGGGCGCGTGCACGGAGCTGCTGCAGCTACACGATCGAGAAGGAAAAATGCACGGGATGCACGCTGTGCGCGAAGAACTGCCCGGCCGAGGCCATCCTGGGCAATCCCAAGACGCCCCATTACATCATCCCCGACAAGTGCGTGGGATGCGGCAACTGCGTCACGGTCTGCAGGTTCGGGGCGGTCTCGGCGCAATGAAAAACTCAGAACACGGAGCCAACGCGTGATACAGATCGAAGTCAACAACCGGCCGATCCAGGCCAACGAAGGCGAGACCCTCCTCACGGCGCTCAAGCGCGAAGGCATCAAGGTGCCCACGCTCTGCCACCTGGAGGGGCTCTTCCCCAGCGGCGCCTGCCGCATGTGCGTCGTCGAAATCGACGGCGTCCCGGGGCTGGTCCCCTCCTGCGCGTACCCCGTTCAGGCGGGCCAGAAGATCCGGACCCATTCGCCCAAGGCGGTCCGCTCGCGCAAGACCATCATCGAACTGCTGCTCGCCAACCATCCGGACGACTGCCTCTACTGCGTGCGCAACGGGGAACTGCGACCTGCAGGACCTGGCCCAGGAGCTGGGCGTGCGACAGCGCCGGTTTCAGGGCGCCAAGTCCCAGCACAAGATGGACATCTCGAGCCCGGCCATCGAGCGCGACCCGGACAAGTGCATCCTCTGCGGCAAGTGCGTCCGCGTCTGCGAGGAGGTGCAGGGCGTGTCGGCCATCGACTTCATCGGCCGGGGCAGCAAAACGGTCGTGGGGCACGGCGTTCGACGAGGGCATGAACGTCTCGAGCTGCGTCAACTGCGGTCAGTGCGTCGTCGTCTGCCCGACCGGGGCCCTCCGGGAGCAGAGCGCCCTGAAGCGCGTCATCAGCGCCATCCAGAACCCGAAGAAGCTCGTGGTGGTCCAGCACGCGCCGGCCGTATCGGTCACCCTCGGCGAGGAATTCGGCCTCAAGCCCGGCGCGGACGTGATGGGCATCATGGCCGCCGCGTTCCGCCGGCTCGGGTTCGACCGCGTTTTCGACACCTCGTTCTCGGCCGACCTGACCATCATGGAGGAGGCCGCGGAATTCATCCGGCGCGTCCAGACGGGCGGCCGCCTGCCCATGTTCACCAGCTGTTCGCCCGGATGGATCAAGTTCGTGGAGCAGTTCTATCCGGAGTTCCTGGAGAACCTCTCCTCGTGCAAGAGCCCCCAGCAGATGATGGGCGCGCTGATCAAGAGCGCTTTCGCCGAACGCGAAGGCGCGTCGCCCGAAGACATCTTCAGCGTGTCCGTCATGCCCTGCACCGCCAAGAAATTCGAGTGCGAGCGCTCCGAAATGACCGGCGGCGAGGTCGCAGACGTCGACGCCGTGCTGACCACGCGCGAACTGTCGCGCGTGATCCGCATGCGCGGCCTCGACCTGAAGGCCCTGGAGCCCGAGCCCGACGACTCGCCCTTCGGCGAACGCAGCAGCGCGGGCAAGCTCTTCGGCGTGTCGGGCGGCGTGATGGAGGCCGCCATCCGGACGGCCCATTTCCTCCTGACCGGGAAGGAACTCGACCGGCCGAAAATCCAGGAGCTCCGCGGGCTGGACGGGATCAAGCAGGTCCACCTCGAGGTCGGCGGCATCCGCATGGGGTTCGCCGTGGTCTCCGGCCTCGGCAACGCGCGGCGCCTTCTCGAGGAGATCAAAACCGGCCGGAACGACCTGCACTTCATCGAGGTCATGACCTGCCCCGGGGGATGCATCGCGGGCGGCGGCCAGCCGCTGAGCGCCAACCTGGCGGCCGTCCGGGCCCGGATGAAGGCCCTGTACGAGATCGACGAAACGTCCCGCGTCCGGACCTCGCACGGGAACCCCTCCGTCGTCCGGCTGTACAAGGAATTCCTGGGCGAGCCCCTCGGCGAGAAGAGCCACCGCCTGCTGCACACGCATTACCACGATCGGGACGTCCTGCAATGACCCGCCGCCGGCCGCTCGTCCGGATCCGGCCGGCCCGGGGAAAGGGTGAACGGATTTGCCGCTGAGAAAGACAGAACCTCTCGTCAGCACGATCTACGACCGGTGCCGGGTCTGCTACACCTGCGTGCGGGAATGCCCCGCCAAGGCGATCCGGATCGCCGGAGGGCAGGCCCAGGTCATACCCGACAGCTGTATCGGGTGCGGCAACTGCGTGCGCGTCTGCAGCCAGAACGCCAAGCGGGTCCGGAACAACATTCCCGAGATCGAACGCCTGCTCGAATCGGACGACCTCGTCGCGGCCATCGTCGCGCCCAGCTTCGCGGCGGAGTTCCCGGACATGGCCCACACACGGCTCGTCGGCATGATCCGGGCCCTCGGGTTCTCCTTCGTCCACGAGGTCGGGTTCGGGGCGGACCTGGTGGCGCGCCGCATGCGCGAGCTCCTGGACGCGCCCGGCGTGGAGCGGTACATCTCCACCGCCTGCCCGGCCGTGTTCGGCTACGTCAAGCGGTACCACCCCGAGCTCCTCGACGACCTGGCGCCCGTGGTCTCCCCCATGATCGCCACGGCCCGGGTACTGCACGAGATGCACGGGCCGGATATCCGCATCATCTTCATCGGCCCCTGCATTTCGAAGAAAATCGAGGCCGAGAGCGAGGAAGTCGACGGCGAAGTGGACGAAGTGCTGACCTTCTCGGAGCTCCGGGGCATGTTCGAGCGACACGGCGTCACCCCAGGCGGGGTCACGCCGCGCGATTTCAACCCGCCCCACGCGGGCAAGGGGTCGCTCTTTCCGGTCGGCCGCGGGCTCCTCGAGGCCGCCGGCATCGAGGAGGATTTGATCGACGGCAAGGTCGTCTCCGCCAACGGAAAGGCCATCTTCATCGACGCGGTGATGGAATTCTCGGCCGGTGACGTGGAGGCCCGGTTTCTCGACGTGCTCTGCTGCGACGGCTGCATCATGGGGCCGGGCATGACGACCGAGGCGCCCCCGTTCCGGCGCCGCAGCCGGATCGGCCGCTACGCGCGCGACATCATCGGCCGCCGCGATAAAGCCGCCTGGCAGGACGCCATGGAACGGTTCGCGGACATCCACCTGGGCCGCCGCTTCATCCCCTTCGACCAGCGCGTGTCCCCGCCTCCCGAGGAGAAAATCCGCGAGGTGCTCGCGTCGATCGGGAAGTTCCGCAGGGAGGACGAGCTGAACTGCGGCGCCTGCGGGTACGACACCTGCCGCGAGCACGCCGCCGCCATCATCCGCGGCCACGCCGAGGAGGAAATGTGCCTGCCCTACTCCATCGAGCAGCTGCACAGCACCATCCGCGAGCTGAATGTCTCCAACCGGCGGCTCGACGAGACCCGCGAGGCGCTCATCCAGTCGGAGAAAATGGCCAGCATGGGCCAGCTGGCCGCGGGCATCGCGCACGAGGTCAACAACCCGCTCGGCGTGGTGCTGATGTACGCGCACCTGCTCAAGGACGCGGCCGACCGGCCCTCGCAGATGACCGACGACCTGAAGATGATCGTGGACCACGCGGACCGGGCCAAGAAAATCGTGTCCGGCCTGCTCCATTTCGCGCGCCAGAACAAGGTTTTTCTCAAACCGGTCGACGTCCGGACGCTCGCCGAAGAATGCCTGAAACCCCTGCGTCTGCCCGAGAACGTGCGGGCGGAGATCGCGCACCGGGGCGACGACCCCGTCGCCGATCTGGACCGGGACCAGATTCTCCAGGTGCTCAACAATCTGGTCCACAACGCGGCCGCCGCCATGCCCGCCGGCGGCGTGCTGACCGTGGGGACGGAGCGGTCGGGCGAGCGCGTCCGGTTCCGGGTGTCCGACACCGGCGTGGGCATTCCCCGGGAGAACCTCAAGAAAATCTTCGAGCCGTTCTTTACGACGCGCCAGATCGGACGCGGCACGGGGCTCGGGCTCGCCATCGCCTACGGCATCGTGAAGATGCACCGGGGCGACATCCGGGTGGAGTCCAACGCCGATCCGTCGCAGGGGCCGACGGGATCGAGCTTCACGATCGACCTGCCCGCGCGGGCCCCGGAGGCCGAATCCGTGGACCGCACCATCGCGGCCCGGCCGGACGAAAACATCCCGGCCGCGTGATCGGCACGGCCCGATCCGGCCGCGCAAGACATGAATAACGAAGGGAACCGCATGACTGAAAATCAGACCATTCTCGTGGTGGACGACGATCCCGACTTTCTGTTTCAGATGGAAACCATGCTGAAGCGGGCCGGGTACCGGGTGGTCACCGCGGGCGGCCAGCGGGAGGCCGAGGAGAAGCTCCGCGAACTGAAACCCGACCTCGCCGTCGTGGACCTCATGATGGAGCACACGGACGGCGGGTTCGCGCTTTCGTACCACATCAAGAAGACCGACCCCTCGATTCCGGTCATCCTCGTGACGGCCGTGACGGCCGAAACGGGCATGGAATTCGACGCGGCCACGGACGAGGAACGGTCATGGGTCAAGGCCGACGCCCTGCTCTCGAAACCCGTCCGCTTCGAACAGCTGGAGCGCGAGATGCGCCGCCTGCTCGGGGGGAAGTGACCGTGGAGCGGCTCCGCACGCTGGTCGTCGATGATGAACTCGGCATGCGCGAGGGCATTCGCCGCGCGCTGGACCGGTTCGAGTTCCGCATCCCCGACATGGACGAGACGTTCGGTTTCGAAGTGGAAACCGCGGAGAGCGGCGCCGAGGCCGGGGAAAAGATACGGTCCGCGGCGCCCGACGTCCTCCTGCTCGACTACAAACTGCCGGATACCACCGGGCTGGAGATACTGGAACGGTTCCGGCCGGAACTGTCCGAATCGGTCACGCTGATGATCACCGCCTACGCGTCGCTCGAAACCGCGGTGAGCGCGATCAAGGGCGGCGCCTTCGATTTTCTCGCCAAGCCCTTCACGCCGGACGAACTCCGCAAAACGCTGACCAAGGCCGCGCAGAACCTCCTCCTCGCGCGGCAGGTGAAAAAGCTCGCCCGGGAACAGCGCAAGGTGCGGTTCCAGTTCATCTCCGTGCTCGGGCACGAACTGAAGGCGCCCCTGAACGCGGTGGAAGGGTATCTCCACATGATCCGCGACCGGACCCTGGGCGACTCGCTGTCCGACTACGACGAGCCCCTGAACCGCAGCCTCCTCCGCCTCACGGGCATGCGCAAGATCATCCACGACCTGCTCGATCTGACCCGCATCGAATCGGGGGCGAAGCGCCGCGAGGCCGCCGAACAGGACCTGACGTCCGTCCTGAGAACCGCCGTCGAAACCGTTTTGCCGCAGGCCGGGGAAAAAGGCGTCACGATCGCCGTGGAAGCGCCCGCGGCATTCCGGTTCCGCTGCGACGCGGGCGAGATCGAGATGATCCTCAACAACCTGATCACCAACGCTGTGAAATACAACCGCGACGGCGGCCGCGTGGACATCCTTCTCTCGGACGAGAACGGAACCGCCCGGCTGACGGTCCGGGACACCGGCATCGGGTTGACCCCGGAGGAGACCGCCATGCTGTTCCGGGAGTTCGTCCGCATCAAGAACGAGAAAACCCGGAGCATCCTGGGCTCCGGCCTCGGCCTCGCCATCGTGAAGAAACTCGCGCTGATGTACGGCGGGGACGTCTCCGTCGAAAGCGAACCGGACCGGGGAAGCACGTTCACCGTTGTGCTGCGCCCGATTCCGACGGAGTGAACCGATACGGACGACCTACGGTTAAAACCTCCCCCGGCTGAAGCCGCCCACGGTTAAAACCGTGGGCTACTGAGAATACCAAACCATGTCCGCCCGAACGCATTCCCTCATTCTCTTCCTGACCGCGGCTGTGTCCCTGTCCGGCCAGACCGCATCCGTGCCTCCCCCCGATTCCGTGCGTTACCGGATGCCGGAAGTCTTTGTCACAGCGAACCGGCGCGAGTCGGACGCCATGGAAACGAACCGGCCCCTGTCCGCCATACCCGCGGACCGCCTGTGGTCGGACGGTGTCGCGACCGCGTCGGACGCGGCCGCGATCCTTCCCGGCGCCGCAACGCAGTCCGTCGGCCCATGGACGGGCCGGTGGTCGATACGCGGCCTTTCCGGTTCGCGCGTGCTCCTGCTCGTGGACGGGCTCCGCCTCGACATCCTGCGCGGGTACGGCGAGCACCCCTTTCTCGTGGACGCGGACCAGATCGTCCGGATCGAGGTGATCCGGGGTCCGGCCTCGGTCCTGTACGGATCGGACGCGGTGGCCGGGGTCGTGAACCTCATCACAGGACCGGCGCCGACGCCCGGGCCGCGGCCCTCAGGTGTGTCAGGCCGGTCCGGCGTCCAATACCTGTCCGCGAACAGCCAGTGGAACGGTACGGCATCCCTGGCCGCGGACGGCCGCAGAGCTTCTCTATCCGTGAATGCGGCCCGCCGCACAGCCGAGGATCTCCGGACGCCCATGGGCAGGCTGGCCAATACGGCTTTCCGGGGCAACGCGTTTCAGGCCGAAGCGGTCCTGAAACCGGGCCGGGGCGTGCGCCTGACGTTCCGCGGCCAAACGGACCGGATGGACAAGGTCGGCGTGCCCGCGGACCGGTACGCGGCCCGGGCCGGTTTCAACGCCTATGACCGCGACCGACTCACCGCGGAATTCGAAATACGTCGGCCGAAGGGCGCGTGGAAAGGCGTCCGCGTCCGGACCTACGGTCAGAAGGAATACCGGAGTTTTGAGGCTTTGATTTCCGGAAAACCGAAGGGCCCGGCGTTCGTTGAACAAACCCAGAACGCGGAACGGCGCCTGAGGGCCGCGGGCTTCAGCGGCCAGTCCGACTGGGTGCTGGGCCCGCATTACGTGATCGCCGGAGGGGAGGCATTCACGCACCGGGTCGTCTCCGAACGGATCGCGGATCTCCTGCTCCGCAACGCGTCCGGCGCCGTGCTGAAGGATCCTCCCCCTGACCGGACGCCTCCCCTGCCCCGTCTCACGCAGTCCGGAGCGGGGGTTTTCGTCAACGCCGAGCTCGCAGCCTCACGCTTTATATCAGTGCAAGCCGGCGGCCGGACCGACCTTTTCCTGAGCCGGGCCGGGGGAACGGCCGGCACCTTCGTCGAATCGGACCGCAGGGAATCGGAGTCGAACTGGTCCGGAAATGCCGGTGTTCTCTGCAGGCCGGCCGGACCTCTCCGCCTGTTCGCCAATGTCGGCCGCGCGTTCCGTTCACCGGATCCGCAGGAGCGGTATTTCCGCGGATCGGGCCAGGCCGGATTCGTGATCGGCAATCCGGAACTCCGCTCCGAAACGAGCCTGAATCTGGACGCGGGCGTAAAATGGAAGTCGGACCGCGTTGAAGGAGAATTTTCTCTCTTCCGGAACCGCATTGACCGGCTCA
The DNA here is from genome assembly GCA_963736115.1 of uncultured bacterium. Lineage (GTDB taxonomy): Bacteria > Zhuqueibacterota > QNDG01 > QNDG01 > DTFT01 > JAFGAX01. The sequence goes on along the minus strand of CAVTNR010000008.1, from coordinate 203,208 downwards.
TTGTTCTGCGGACGCTCACCGCGGCCAGGGACACATTCGCTTACGCGAACGTGGGCCGCGCGCTCCTGACCGGCGGGGAAGCCGGCGCATCCTGGGCCGCGTCCGGTCATGCCCGCTTCGGCCTGATCGTATCCGCGGTGGAAGGCCGGGACGAAACGGAAGATGCGCCCCTTCCCGGCGTTCCGCCTCTCAGGGGGACGCTTTCCGTCCGTCTGAACGGCGCGCCGTTCGAATGGACCGCGGGCGCGGATCTCCGCCTGTCCGCGGACCGGAAGGACGCGGCCGAGAATGAGCTCCAAACCGGGGGCGCCGTATTGCTGGACCTGTATTTCGGATCCGTTTTCCGGGGCAGGTTCACGGCAGGCATGCCGCTTCGCGTGTCTCTCAGCGTGCGGAATGTCATGGACCGGAGCGTGCGCGACCCGCTGTCCGGCGTGACGTGGTGGGACGGGCCTGGGAGGGACGTGGTGGTCGGGGTGAGGACGGAGTGGTGAGGAACGCGGCCGAACCTTTGAAAGCACGGCGTTCCGGCGGGTTGCGGCTGAACCGGGACGCGTTCAAGTACGCGTGGATGGGTCCCCGTCGTTCAACGGCGGACGATACGGGCGCGCCCTCTCCGGGGACGGCCGCCCAGCCGGTAGTTTCATTTCCCGCTTGATTTTATAACCTGGATGTCGTATTGTTTTAAGCGGAGCGATCCCAATGCTGGAAATTTCGGGATCCTTCGCGGAGCCGCAATGGGAAGGACACCCGGGCGGTGTCTGGCCCGGGACGGACAGAATGGGCCGCCGCTCTCCATATGCCAACCGGCCCGGAATACCCGCTTTCGCCTGGCGGGCAGCGGGAAACGCCCGTTCCGGCTCACGGCCATAGCGGATCAGCGAAACAGGACCCGCCCCGGTCCGGCCTCCCGTTTCACACGGACGCGTTCGTCGTGCCTGCCTGCGGACAAGCCGGGTCAGCGGAAAATCAGGCCGGAACGGATGCATGAATGGCCAGTCACATCCGGTTCATCCGGATCCGGGTAAAACCGGAAGCGCCGGATTCGTTCGGAACGACGTCCGGTGTCATCACCCGAGCAGAACTTCGATTGTGACAACCGGGGAAATATGCGATGTATTCAATGAATACACCTCCTGAACACGACCCGCTCTGGTATAAAGACGCCGTCATTTACCAGCTGCATATTAAAACCTTTCTTGACAGTTCGGGCGACGGAATCGGCGATTTCAGGGGTCTGACCCGAAAACTGGATTACCTGAAAAACCTGGGCGTATCGGCGATCTGGCTGCTTCCCTTTTATCCCTCCCCTCTAAAGGATGACGGTTATGATATATCGGACTATTACGACGTTCATCCCAAGTACGGAACACTGAAGGATTTCAGGGAATTCCTGAGGGAAGCCCATCATCGCGGACTCCGCGTCATTACGGAACTGGTCATCAACCATACGTCCGATCAGCATCCCTGGTTTCAGAGGGCACGCCGGGCGCAGCCGCATTCCAATCACCGCGATTACTACGTATGGAGCGACACTCCCGAACGCTATCCCGACGCCCGCGTCATTTTCGGGGACTTCGAGCAATCGAACTGGACCTGGGATGAGCGGGCCAAGGCCTATTTCTGGCACCGTTTTTATTCCCACCAGCCGGATCTGAATTTCGAGAATCCCGACGTTCAGGAGGAGATACTCAGAATCGCGGATTTCTGGCTGGATCTGGGCGTGGACGGCCTGCGGCTGGATGCGGTTCCGTATCTGTTCGAGCGGGAAGGGACCAATTGCGAGAATCTGCCCGAGACGCATGAATTCCTGAAGAAACTGCGTCGACACATCGATTCCGGATTTCCGGACCGAATGCTCCTGGCCGAAGCCAATCAGTGGCCGGAGGACGCCGCCGCTTATTTCGGCTGCGGAGACGAATGTCAGATGGCCTTCCATTTTCCGATCATGCCGCGCGTTTTCATGAGCCTGCAGATGGAGGATCGTTTCCCCATCGTGGACATCCTGGATCAGACGCCGGACATCCCCTCCAATTGCCAGTGGGCCGTTTTCCTTCGCAATCACGACGAGCTGACCCTGGAGATGGTGACCGACGAGGAAAGAGACTACATGTACCGGGCCTACGCGAAGGATTCCCGGTCTAAAATCAATTCGGGCATACGCCGCAGGCTCGCGCCGCTACTGGGGAACAACAGACGCAAGATCGAGCTGGCCAACATCCTTCTGTTCTCTCTTCCGGGGACGCCCGTCCTCTATTACGGCGACGAAATCGGCATGGGTGACAACCGATTCCTGGGCGACCGGGACGGGGTCCGGACTCCGATGCAATGGAGCCCGGACCGGAATGCCGGCTTTTCCCGGGTCAACCCGCAGGAGCTGTATCTGCCGGTCGTCATCGATTCGGAGTACCATTACGAGACGATCAACGTGGAAACGCAGGAGAACAATCTGTCCTCCCCGCTGTGGTGGATGCGGCGCGTGATCGCCATGCGCCGGAAACTCCGGGCTTTCAGCAGGGGGACGACGGTTTTTCTCATGCCGGACGACTCCAAGGTGCTCGGTTTTCTCCGGATCCTCGGGAGCGAAATTATTCTGGTCGTCGTCAACCTTTCCCGGTACGCCCAATCCGTGGAACTGGATCTGAAGGGATACCGGGATTACGTCCCCGAGGAAATTTTCAGCCAGAACGCCTTTCCCCGCATTACGGCGGATCCCTATCCGATGACGCTCGGGCCATACAGCCATTTCTGGTTCATCCTGAAAAAATCCGATATGACGGATTTTTCGCATATCGAACAGGGCCTCTTGCGGGCGGAGAACCCGTGGCCGGAAATATTCCTTCCGGACATCGTTCATCGTCTTGACTCGGACATCCTGCCGGCGTATCTGAAACGGTGCCGATGGTTCGACGGCGGAGGCAAACGGATCCGGTCCGTCCATGTCTCCGAGGTTGTACCATCGGATGCGCAGGGAACGAGAATCGCCATCTTGATCGTTCAGGTCGCGACGGGGCCCTCGGAAACCTATCTGCTCCCCCTGTCCTTCGTCGGCTCGAAGGAAGACCCGAATGTCGTCAGGGATTTTCCGCAGAGCATCATCTGCCGGCTGTCGGCGGGCGGAGCCGAAGGCTATCTTTACGACGGCCTCTATGATCGCGCATTTCACAGAACGCTCTTCGAGCTCATCACCCAAAAAAAGAGAATCTCAAGAAACGGTTCCGTGATCGCCGGATTCCCCGGGAAACGGCTGAAATCCCTGATCGGCGATCATCCGTCCCGGAATTATTCATCGAAAGTCCTCAAGCACGACCGGAGCAACACGTCGATCGTCCTGGATAACGGTTTCTTCATGAAAGTCTTCCGAAAACTGGACGAGGGAGTCCATCCGGAAACGGAGTTGTCCCGCTTTCTGAGCGAACAGAAAAAATTCGGGTCTGCGCCCGCCTATGCGGGTTCCATCGAATTCCACCGAGCCGGAACGGAACCGATGACGATGGCCGTCCTGCAGGGGCATGTCCAGGCCCAGTCGGACGCCTGGGATTACGCGACCGATCAGGTCCGAAGTTATTTGGATCGCGCACTGGCCGCGGCCAAGGGCGGTGCGGCGCCGCACGCGCCGGCCGGTTCCGGCACAACCGCGTCCGCGGCGGCCCAGTCGGCGATTGACCCTTTGTTCGTCGAAATGATTGAACGCCTGGGACGGAGAACCGCCGAAATGCACCTGCTGCTGGCTTCGGCGCCCAATCAGGCCGATTGGACGCCCGAACCCTTTACGTTTCTCTATCAACGCTCGATTTATCAGTCCATGGGAAGCCAGGCGCGGCTGCTGCTGGCCGTCCTGCGCCGAAGGATGGGCCGGTTCCCGCCGGAGATTCAACGCGAAATCTCGCCGATCCTCGAATCGGAAAGGGCAATCCGTGAACGGTTTCAGCTGATTTTGCGGAAAAATTTCACGGCAAAAAGAATCCGCATTCACGGGGATTATCATCTGGGCCAGGTTCTTTTCACGGGGAAGGACTTTGTCATCACCGATTTCGAGGGCGATCCGACCCGACCGATCAGCGAACGGCGGATCAAGCGTTCCGTCCTTCGCGACATCGCCGGCATGATGTGGTCCTTTCACTGTGCGGCTTACTTCACGCTTTTTCATGACGCTTCCCTGCGGGATGTCGATATCGCCGTTCTGGAAACCGCCGCACGGAACTGGCGAAGGCGGACCGGCGAAACATTCCTGAAGTCCTATATCGAATCCGTCGGCAAGGAGGACATTCTGCCGAAAGATCCGGACGAGCTGGACATGCTCCTCCGGATATACATGCTGGACCGGGCCCTCCATGCCTTCGGGCATGCAATCGATTCGCACGCCGACCGGATTATCATCGCGGCCCGCGGCATCCTGCATATCCTGGCGCAGGACGGGGAGGTCCCGGCTGCGACTGAGGGGAAACCGGAGTAGGGGTTCACCCGGGAGGGACCCGCACGGCGTGATCCATCCTGTCCTGCCGCGCCCCGATACCGACTGAAACGGCCTGGAGAAGCGCGTCCGCAGGCGGGAATAATTCCCTTTCGCAAAAATGCAGCCGCAAGCTTGAAGCGCTTCCGGGAACCCTGAACGTCCCACACGGGGCCATCCCCGCCCGGATACCACCCCGTCCTGCCAACGAGAGACGACACATGAATAATTCTTCGAAAGCAATACGCGTATGGCCCGGCCGCCCGGCTCCCCTGGGCGCCTCATGGGACGGTCACGGGGTCAATTTCACCATCTATTCCGAAAACGCGACGAAAATCGAATTGTGTCTGTTTGATACGGAAAGCGACGATCGGGAATCCCGGACGATTCCGATGACGGAGAATACAGACCAGGTCTGGCACTGCTACCTTCCGGATGCACGGCCGGGACAGCTCTACGGATACCGCGTGCACGGCCCGTATCAGCCCGAAAACGGGCACCGGTTCAATCCGCATAAGATCATTCTGGATCCCTACGCCAAAGCGATCGGCCGCCGCGTGAGGTGGAGCGATGAAATGTTCGGCTACACCATCGGAGATCCGAACGGAGACCTGTCCTTCGACGGACGGGACAATGCGGCTTTCGCTCCCCTGGCCGTGGTCGTCGATCCGGCGTTCGACTGGAAGGACGATTCCCCCCCCGGAATTCCATGGAACCGGACCATCCTCTTTGAGCTGCATGTGAAGGGATTCACGCAACTGCATCCGCGCGTGCCGGCCGCCCAGCGAGGAACGTATGCCGGTCTGGCATCCGAACCGGTGATCCGATACCTGAAGGAACTGGGGATCACGGCCGTCGAACTCATGCCGGTCCATCATCACATCGATGACCGGCAATTGACCGCCAGAGGATTGAACAATTACTGGGGCTACAACACCTTGTCCTTTTTTGCGCCGGACACGCGGTATGCCGCATCGGCGGTTCCGCAGGAATGCCTTTCTGAATTCAAGCAAATGGTCCGCGCCCTTCACCAGGCGGGCATCGAGATCATCCTGGACGTCGTATACAATCATACAGGAGAAGGCAACCAGCTGGGCCCGACGCTTTCCTTCCGGGGTGTGGACAACGCCGTCTACTATCGCCTTTCGCGGGAAAACGCCCGTCATTATCAGGATTTCACCGGATGCGGCAACACCCTCAACATGCAGCAGCCGCGCGTCATCCAACTGATCATGGATAGCCTGCGTTATTGGGTGCTCGAGATGCACGTCGACGGCTTCCGTTTTGATCTGGCCAGCGCCCTGGCCCGGGAACTGTATGATGTCGACAAGCTGAGCGCGTTTTTCGATGTCATCCGGCAGGATCCGGTGCTCTCTCAGGTCAAGTTGATCGCCGAACCCTGGGATCTGGGACAGGGCGGCTATCAGGTCGGCAATTTCCCGGTGGGATGGACCGAATGGAACGGCAAATACCGGGATCTGATGCGCCGCTTCTGGAAAGGGGACTGGGGGAAGGTCGGTGAATTCGCGACGCGATTCAGCGGCAGCAGCGATCTCTACGAACAGAGCGGGCGGCGCCCTTACGCGAGCATCAATTTTATCACCTGTCACGACGGTTTTCCGCTCGAGGATCTTGTCAGTTACAACCAGAAGCACAATGAGGCCAACGGCGAAAACAACGCGGACGGGTCGGACGACAACAACAGCTGGAATTGCGGGGTTGAAGGCCCCACCGGAGACAGGACGATCCTGACGCTTCGGGAAAGGCAGAAAAGGAATATGATGGCGACGATTCTGCTCTCCCAGGGTGTTCCGATGATCCTGGCCGGCGACGAGATCGGGCGCACACAAGGCGGAAACAACAACACCTATTGCCAGGACAACGAACTGAGCTGGGTGGATTGGCGCTTGACGCCGCAAAAGGAGAAGATGCTCGACGTGACCCGTCGGCTCATCCGTCTCAGGAAGCAGGAAGCGGTCTTTCGCAGACGAAAGTTCTTCCAGGGACGTCTCATCCGGGGAGCGGACGTGAAGGACATCACCTGGCTCAACACCGACGGCCGGGAAATGACCGACGATATCTGGAACACCGCACTGGTTCGATGCATAGGGGTTGTGATGTCCGGGGACGCCATGACTGAAGTCGACGAATACGGTGACCGGATCGCGGGAAGCACGATTCTGCTGATGATGAATGCCTCGGCCGATGATGTCCCCTTCGTTCTTCCCGCCTTCGGGCCGAAATGGGTGTGGGAGCTTGTCATGGACACATCCGACCCCAATCAGGGCCGCGTTTCGCTCCCCGGGGGGCGGGCAACCAGCCTGATGAACCGTTCGCTTGCCATCTGGACACTCGCGGATTCCTGAAGTCCCTGACGGACCGGACGTCCGGATCTTCGCCGGCGGTTCCTTTCATTGCACGCTATCATTCATCCGTGCGGAGTCACCATGCGCAACAATCATCTAAACGCCGAAAACGTCTCTCCTGACAGGGAACCGATCCGAAAAACTCTGAGCGATGAAAAAATCCGGTCGTGGATCTACCGGAGACTCAACGCAGCCTACGTTCCCGCTTCGGTTTACCGCATCCAGCTCAATCAGGCGTTCACGTTCCGCGACGCAACGGAACAGACGCCGTATTTCAGCGAACTGGGCGTCGCGGCGGTTTATTGCTCCCCCTATTTCCAGGCGTCCCCCGGAAGCATGCACGGTTATAATATAACCGATCCCGGCCGCCTCAATCCCGAAATCGGCCCCATCGAGGCGTTCGATGCCTTCTGCGCCGCGCTGACGGAGAACAGCCTGGGCCAGATCGTCGACGTCGTGCCCAACCACATGGGCGTGACCGGAAACAACAATCCCTGGTGGAACGATGTCCTGGAGAACGGACCCAGTTCGCCGTTCGCGCGCTATTTCGACATCGATTGGTCGCCCGTCAAACAGGAGCTCAGGGGAAAGGTGCTGCTGCCGGTTTTGGGCAATTTTTACGGCCGCGTCCTGGAGAATCAGGAAATACGGCTCGCGTACCGGGCAGGCGAATTCTTCCTCCTCTACTTCGACCACCGTTTTCCGGTGGACCCTAAAACGTATGCGCTCATCCTGGCGGACGCATACGGCGCACTGGGGACAAAAATGCGCCCGGAAAATCCGGATTATCTTGAGTATTTGAGCGTCCTGACCGCGCTAAAAAACCTGCCCGCCTCCAGCGAATCGGAAGCCGAAAGGACTCTCGAAAGGAGTCGTGAAAAAGAAATCGCCAAACAGCGTCTGCGGCTTCTGGCGGATCGCTGCGAGTCCGTACGGCTTTTCATCGAAAGCCGCATTCTTCATTTCAACGGGGATATCAAGGATCCCCGGAGTTTCGACGACCTGGATCGGCTCTTGAATGCCCAGTCGTATCGACTGGCCTTCTGGAACGTGGCTTCGCAGGAAATCAACTACCGCCGGTTTTTTGACATCAACGAGCTTGCCGCGATCCGGATCGAAGACGAGAAGGTGTTCAGGCATTATCACGAATTCCTGTTTCAATTGGTCAAGGAAGGCAGAATTCAGGGCTTCCGGATCGATCACCCGGACGGGCTGTACGACCCGCCCGTCTATTTCCAGCGGCTTCAGCGGGAATATCTCCTGCAGATGATCCTGAAGGGCGAAACGGAGCGTTCCCGGGAGGAAGGCGGGGAAACCGTCGAGCTTGATCTCGAGGACCTTCGGGATAAAATCGACAGGCTCCTCTCCAACGAATTTTCATCCATGACGGCCTTTTACGTGGTGGCGGAAAAGATTCTGGACCGCAAAGAGCCGTTGCCGGAGAACTGGAACGTCCACGGCACTGTCGGATATGATTTTCTGAACGTGCTCAACGGTCTTTTTGTGGATTCGACCCACGAAGAGGCCTTCGCGGGGCTTTACAGGAACTTCATCGGACACCGGATCGATTTTGACGAACTGGTTTACAACAAGAAAAAATTCTTCGGCCTCGTTCCAATGGCCAGCGAAATCAACGCCCTGGGCGATCGCCTGGACCGGATTTCCGAAACCAACCGGAAATACCGGGACTATACCCGAAACGACCTGACGGTCGCCATACGGGAAGTCATCGCGGGTTTTCCCGTCTACCGCACGTATGTCACCCCGGCCAGCACGAGCGTGTCCGAAAGAGACGAAAGATACATCCGTGAGGCCGTGGCCAAGGCCAGAAAGAAAACGCCCGCCCTGAGCTCGGCGGTTTTCGATTTTCTTCGCGACGCGCTTCTCCTGCGCCTGAACGTCGAGCCCGGAAGCGAAGAGGAAAAACTGTATCGCGACTTTTTACTGCGCTTCCAGCAGCTGACCGGACCCATCATGGCCAAGGGAGTCGAGGACACTTCGTTCTACGTGTACAACCGTCTGGTTTCTCTGAATGAAGTCGGCGGGGATCCGTTCTTTTTCGGCCACTCCAGGAGCGACTTCCATTCCCACAACCGCGAACGCAACCGGAGGTGGCCGAACAGCATGATGACCACCTCGACTCACGACACGAAACGCAGCGAGGACGTCCGGATGCGGATCAACGTCCTGAGCGAAATCCCCGCCGAATGGGATGCGAGGATTCACGAGTGGGCGGGTTATCACTGCCGATTCAAAACCGAGGTCGAGGGGCATCCCGAGCCCAGGAAAAACACGGAATACTTCTTCTACCAGACACTGATCGGGATCTGGCCGGATGAACAGGCCGAGGCATCCCGGAACGACCCGCTTATCGAACGGATCTGGCAGTATGTGCTCAAATCCGTACGGGAAGCCAAAATCTACACGAATTGGGTGCAGCCCGACGCCGGGTACGAGGAAGCCGTAAAGCGGTTCATCTTTTCCGTCCTGTTGCAGGGGAAAGAAAGCGCCTTTTACAGAAGCTTTCTGCCGTTCCAGAGGAAAATCTCGTTTTACGCGAAGCTCAACGGGCTTTCGGCGACCGTCCTCAAGGTCGCATCCCCCGGGGTGGTCGACTTGTATCAGGGCAACGAAACATGGAATTATTCCCTGGTGGACCCGGACAACCGCCGGCCGGTTGATTTCGAATCCCGGAAACAGGCGTTGCGTTCGGTCGCCGGGGAGAGGTCCGGGGCAAACCCCGGGGGGCGAACGGTTTCCCGGTGGACCGAGGAGGGCCTGAAAACCGGCAAACTGTTCTTCACCCTGAACGGATTGCGGTTCCGTCAGGCTCACAGGGACCTGTTCATCGGGGGGGAATACGTGCCGGTGGAAGTGACGGGACCCCGGGAAAATTGTATCGTCGCTTTCATCCGCAGACGCGGCCGGCACCTTGCGTTGGCCGCTGCGGGAAGGTTTTTCACGCGGTGGCCGGCTGTTCCGTCCGCGGAAAACGGGGCCGACTTTCTGACCGGCACGGAGCTCGTCTGGCCGGAGGACGTCGAATTGCCGGGCAAACTCAAGGACATCATGACCTCCGGATCCGTGGATGTCATCGCGCGCGGAAAAACCGCCGTGATCAGGGCCGCCGACCTGTTTCACTGGAACGGAGCCGCACTCCTGACAAACATCACGGATGAAACATGAGACCGGCAACGGACGGGGCCGGCCGTCTGGGTGCGGCCAGATACGATCATCATCAGTATGCCTTCCGCGTCTGGGCTCCTTTTTGCTCCACCGTTGATCTCAAGCTGTGCGTTTCTGGAAAATGGAGCCGGCACGCCATGTCCAAGGACCAGGAGGGATATTTTTACGTGGAGGTCCCGGGGGATCTCTCGGGCGCGAAATACGTCTATGTCCTGGACGGCGTCAAGGAACGGCCGGATCCCGCATCGCGTTTTCAGCCCGAAGGCGTTCACGGCCCTTCCGCCGTCGTCGATCCCGGCGCGCATTCATGGAAAGACCATGAATGGAAAGGCCTGGCGCTTCGGGACATGATTTTTTACGAGGTTCACGTGGGCACTTTTTCGCCGGAGGGAACTTTTCAGGCCATTATCGACAAGATCCCCTATCTGCAGCGACTGGGGATCACCTGCCTGGAAATCATGCCGGTGGCGCAGTTTCCGGGCGGGAAAAACTGGGGGTATGACGGCGTCGGCCTGTACGCCGTACAGAACAGCTACGGGGGACCGGATGCATTGAAAAAGCTGATCGACGCCTGCCATCTCGGGGGGATCGCCGTCTGCCTGGACGTGGTTTACAACCATCTGGGGCCCGAGGGGAATTATCTGCACGATTTCGGCCCGTACTTCACGCCCAAGTACCACACGCCATGGGGCGACGCGATCAATTACGACGACCGGCTGAGTGATCCCGTTCGTCGTTTCGTGATCGAGAACGCGCTCTTCTGGATCCGTGAATACCACGTCGACGCCTTGCGGCTGGACGCGGTTCATGGAATCTTCGATTTCAGCGCAACGCACATCCTGCGGGAACTGAACGAAGCCGTTCAGGCGCTGGCGGATGATTCGGGGCGCGCCGTCCACGTGATCGCGGAAAGCGACCTGAACGACTCCCGCATCATCCGCCCCGAACCGCAGGGGGGGCACGGATTGTCGGCGCAATGGAGCGACGACTTTCATCATGCGGTGCATTCGGTTCTCACCGGCGAACGGCAGGGGTATTACGAGGATTTCGGGAAAATCGGGGATATCGCCAAAGCCGTCGAGGACGGCTTTGTGTATGACGGCATCTATTCGACCTTTCGCGGAAGACGGCACGGAAATCCGGTCCGGGACCTGGACAGGGAGAAACTCGTCGTCTGCGTCCAGAATCACGACCAGGTCGGCAACCGGGCCTCGGGCGATCGGCTCTCCACCCTGGTCGATTTTGAACAGCAGAAACTCGCGGCCCTTCTTCTTCTGTTATCCCCGGCCACGCCGCTTTTATTTATGGGCCAGGAATACGGCGAGCGTACGCCCTTTCATTATTTCATCGACCACTCCGATCCGGATCTGGTCCGAGCCGTCCGGGAAGGGAGAAAACGGGAGTTCGCGCATTTCGGCTGGACCGAGATTCCGGACCCCGCTGCGGAAAAGACTTTCCTGGACTCAAAATTACGCTGGGATTTTCCGGAAGGAAGTCCGGGTTCCCGTCTGTGGATTTTGTACAGAGACCTGATTCGGATCCGCTCGCGGCGGCTGCTTGGAAGCCGGTTCTGCCGGACGCGCTGCGACGCTCAAAACCGCTGGATGGCCCTCGAATATGCGGAAAAAGGGCCCATCCGGCTCGGCATCCTCATTTCCTTCGCCCAGGAGAGCCGGCGGATTCCGTCTCCCTTCGGAAAAGGCCGTTTTTCGGAAATATTGCATACTTGCCGCGAACGATACGGGGGAAGCCTGACGGAGGACGCCCCGGCGACGACGGATTCCGTATTTTTTCCGACATGGGGAGCTGCGGCCGGGGAGATCGCATCAGGCTCCTGACCGGAGCGTCCGGGACCCGCTTTCGGGCGTGACCTGGTGGGACGGGCCGGGAAGGGATGTCGCAGTCGGGGTGAGGACGGAGTGGTGAAACCAGCGGTTCCGAGTTCCGTGTTCCGTATTCCAAGTTGTAGGTCCGAAATGGCCCGCTTCTTTTCGCGGGCCTTTCGGACATACTTTCGGCATCGTACTTTTAGAAACTCAACCGCGGACGGATTGTCATGAATCCTCATTCCCGACCCGGAACCCTGTTTTTCAAACCAGTCACAGACACGAGTCGTCTTGAATGAAACCATCTTCTCAACCCGGAACCCGGAACACGGAACACGGAACCCTTTTCATCACCCGTATCGGCGTAATGCTGGGCCTGACCCTGGCCTTCCAGGCCCTGGGTCTGCCCCAGCCGGTCACCGGGACATTTGTCAACTGCGTCCTGTTCCTGTCCGCCGCCCTTTTCGGACCCTGGACCGCGGCCGTAGTCGGATGCCTGACGCCTTTTCCGGCCCTCCTGCTGGGCCAGCTCCCGCCCCCGCTGTGGCCTTTCCTGCCGGTCATCGCTGTCGGCAATATTCTCCTGGTCCTGGTCTTTCACGCTTTCCGGAGATTGCGGCTCGCACCAAAGAAACCGGTCAGCCGCTTGACCGACGCATTCGCGATTTTACCGGCCGCTGGAGTGAAATTCGCCTGGCTGGCGGCCGCGGTCGCGTGGTGGATGCCGCTCATACTGGGACGGGCTGTTCCGGCCCAGGCCGCAGCGGCCCTCGCCTTGCCCCAGCTGTTCACCGCGATCGCAGGCGGAGCGGCCGCGGTTCTCATCCTCCCGACCATGCGGCAGGTTCTGCATATACGCTGAACGCGGTTCCGTTGAACGCGCCCCGTCCTCCCTGCTTCACCGCCTAAATGCCGATTTTTACAAACTTTCCTTGCATATCGGCCTCCCAGACCTTATATTTTATCACTTTTCTCCGAAATGGAATAGGCTTATGCAGAACGAATACAACCGCAAATCCAGGGTCATGGTCGTCATGCCGGCGTACAACGCCGAGCGGACCGTGGAAAAGACTTTCCGCGACATCCCTCCCGGAAGCGTGGACAGCGTGCTTCTCGTGGACGACGCGAGCCGCGACAGCACCGTGGCCACGGCCGAACGGCTCGGCATACGGGTGATCCGGCACGAAAAGAACAAGGGATACGGCGGAAACCAGAAAACCTGCTATGACGCCGCGCTCGCGGACCGGGCCGACATCGTGGTCATGGTGCACCCGGACTACCAGTACGATCCGAGGGTCATTCCCTTCGCCGTCGGATTCATCGAAACCGGCATCTGCGACATCGTGATCGGATCGCGCGTCCGCACCCGCCGCGAGACGCTGGAAGGCGGAATGCCGGTGTACAAGTACCTCTCGAACCGAATCCTCACCATATTCGAGAACGTGGTGCTCGGCCAGAACCTCGGGGATTTCCATTCGGGTTTCCGGGTGTATCACCGCCGCGTGCTGGAGGCGGTTCCCTATCAGGGCAATTCCGACGATTTCATATTCGACACCGAACTGCTGGCCCAGGCCGTGGTCCTGGGATTCCGGATCGGCGACATCCCCATTCCCACGCGTTACGCGGACGATGCTTCCTCCATCAATTTCCGCCGCTCCCTGAAATACGGCATCCAGACCGTCGGCGTCATGGGAAAATACCTGCTGCACAGGCTCGGCCTGTACCGGGCCGCGATTTTCCGGACAAAACCGCAGGCCCCGAACCGATTCTGACGCCGCGGCCGGCCGCGTTTCCCTTCATCCCAGGACAAAAACATGTGCCGACTTCTGCTCGTCACTTCCGCCCGGCCTTTTGACCCGGCGCCGTATCTCCGGTCCTTCGCTGAAGTCTCGCGGAACAGCCGTGAATACCAGGGCCACGGATGGGGCTGTGCCTCGTGGGACGGATCGGGCTGGGCCCTGTACCGGAACATCCGGCCGGTCTGGGAGGATGACCTTTCCCGATTCGCGCCGACGACGCGCCTGCTCGGCCACGCGCGCTCGGCTTTCCGGGACGAGGGCATCGCCGTGGAGAACAACATGCCGTTCTCGGACGGCCGCAGTGTGTTCGCCTTCAACGGCGAACTGCACGGCGTGCGGCTCCGCGCCGAGGGCCGCATCGGCGCCGAGAAAATCTACAACCTGATCCGGGGCTTCGACCATGGCGACCGGCTCGAGGCCCTTCGCCGCGCGGTGGGCGTCATCGAGAAACGCTCCCGCACCATCCGGGCCATGAACATCGTCTGGCTGGACGGGGAGCGCGCCTGGGCCTCGTCCCTCTTCTCCGAGAACCCGGATTATTTCACCCTGCGCAGGAAAACGGCGGACGGGGTCCGTCTGCTCTGCTCCGAACCTTTTCCGGGCGAACCGGGATGGGAATCCGTGGACAACCGTTTCATAGGGGAAGTCTGAATGTGGATCGTGAAGATCGGCGGCGGCGGCGGCATCAACGCCGAGGGAATTATCCGGGATCTGGCAGGACGGAAGGAGCCTGTGATTCTTCTGCACGGCGCGAACGCCGCCCGTGACCGCCTGGCCGCCTCCCTGGGCATTGAGAAGGAAACCGTCACGTCGGTGTCGGGTTATTCGAGCGTCTTCTCGGATGAACGCGTCATCGATCTGCAGATGATGGCCTACGCGGGCCTGCGGAACAAACGCATCGTCGAGACGGCCCAGCGGTACGGGCTCAACGCCGTGGGCCTTTCCGGACTGGACGGCCGCACCGTGCAGGGAAAGCGGAACGCGGGCATCCGCGTGCGCGAAGGCGGCAAAACCCTGATGCGCCGGGATCTCTCGGGCAAGCCGCAGTCCGTCAACGAGGGCCTTCTCCGCCTCCTCCTCGACCACGGGTACACGCCCGTGCTCTGCGTTCCCATCGCGGACGAGAACGGCTTCGCGATCAATTCCGAGAACGACGACATCCTCACCGTTCTCGCAGGCGCCTTCCGGCCGGAACGGATATTCCAGTTCATCGAGGCGCCTGGATTCCTCGAGGATAAAAACGACCCCGCCTCCCTCGTCCCGGTGATCGAGAAAGCCGATCTGGCCGGCCGCGAGGCCCAGGTGGAGGGACGGATGAAACGTAAAATGCTCGCCCTGCGGAACCTGTTCGATGCCGGGGCGGCGTGCGTGCATATCGCGGACGGCCGGGCGGAAAACCCGGTGTCGGACGCGCTTGAAGGGAAAGGGACTCTGATCAGATGAGCGAATCGATCGATCTGGAACGGCGCTATGAATTCGACGTGTTCACCAAGCGGGACGTCTGCATCGTCCGCGGGGAGAACGCCCGTCTGTGGGACGACCAGGGGAACGTCTATGTGGACTGCATCGCGGGCCACGGCGTGGCCAGCGTGGGGCACGCGAACCCGGACGTGGCCGCTGCCCTGGCCAGCCAGGCGAAGACGCTGATCACCTGCTCGGGCATTTTCTACAACGACCAGCGCGCCCGGCTCTTCGAGAAGCTCGCGTCCGTCGCGCCCTCTGGGCTGAACCGCTCCTTTCTCTGCAATTCCGGCGCTGAAGCCGTCGAGGCGGCGCTCAAGTTCGCGCGTTTCACGACAAAGAAAACGGAGTTCATCTGCGCCATGCGGAGCTTCCACGGCCGCACGTTCGGGGCGCTCTCCGCGACGCACAACCCGAAATACAAGGAGGATTTCGAGCCCCTGGTTCCCGGGTTCCGCCACGTGCCGTACAATGATTTCGAGGCGCTCCTGGCCCAGGTGAACGAAAAAACCGCCGCGGTCCTGCTCGAGCCGGTGCAGGGCGAAGGCGGCATCCATATCGGGAAAAAGGAATATTTTGAACGGATCCGGGCCCTCTGCGACGAGCGCGGCATCCTGCTGATCATGGACGAGATTCAGTCGGGATTCTGCCGCACGGGCAAGTGGTTCGCCTGCGGGCATTTCGGCGTGCTGCCCGATATGATGGTCGTCGCCAAGGCCATTGCCGGGGGTGTGCCCATGGGCGCGGTGCTGTGCTCTGAGAAGATTCAGTCGCCCGTGGGACGGCACGGCACCACATTCGGCGCCAACCCGCTTGCCTGCGCGGCCGCGAACGCGGCCATCGACTTCATGAAGCGCGAGCGGCTCGACGAGCAGGCCGCGTCCAAGGGCGCCTATATGATGGAGAAGCTGAATGCCATCCGTTCCGGTCTGATCCGGGAGGTCCGCGGCCTCGGGCTGATGATCGGCATCGAACTGAAGGAAAAGGCGAAACCGTTCATCCAGGCACTGACGGAAAAGGGCGTGCTGACGCTCCCCTCTGGCATGACTGTGATCCGCCTCCTCCCGCCACTTACCATCCCGACGGAAGATCTCGACTTCGTCGCGGAGAAGCTGGGGGAAGTGCTGGGAAATAAATAAAAGTTCGCGGGATTTAATTATAATGGTTCGATCGAATCCGGCAATATAATACATATACCGGATTCGATCGAATGATACATATTAGTTGATTTTACTGTGGCGATTTTTCAATCTAATAGCCATGAATATCATCATTAAGTATATAAAAAGATCTATTTTATAGATATTTAACGAACTACTTCTGTCGCTAATTCCCAATATAATATAGGTGATAGCGACAATATTTATTATAATCCAATTTAAAAGCCGATTTTTTATAAAACGTATAAATAAATACACAACAAATATTAATATTATCGGGATATAATTGTTAATTGTATTCATATTTTAAACTCGTATATTTAAAAACAAGCCCAGTTGACCCACCCACCGCTACAATAACTACACAAGCATAAATATGATCCTCCAGCATATACGAGTAATGCCGCCCCTCCTGTGGCAGCCGCCCCATAACCAGCAAGCATTAAACATGTTGTATATTGACCATACTTACATCCTACGCGTTGTTGACTTTTATTGATAACTCCAGAGAATTGTTTTAGCTTTGGCTGAATGTTGTCATAATTGCCAATAAAAAATTCTAAATTATTGTTACTTTTTATATTGAATCTCGAATAACAATCATCTTTTAGAACATTAACTGTTTCAGATAATTTATTGTTTAAATCTTCTATTTCTGCAATAGAACACCGCAATAAATTTGCCGTATTACTTACATCATTTAACAATATTGCCTTAAGAAAATCCTTCCTGCTTATATTATAATCTGAAATCCTATTATAGACAAAATCTCTTATCATTTCTAATTCATAAATCTCTTGTGATTTTGCACTAACATCAGTCCATTTTGTAATATTATTTTCCCCGTATTTCGAACAGCTCAGAAAGATGAAAAAAGAGGTTATTAATATGACGATATTGCTTTTCATTTGTCCCTCCCAAAACATGGTATTTTAAAGATCTTCTAGTTAATTATTTTTTAAAAAATAAATAAGTAATCACTACTTATTTATGGTGGTATCCCAACAATAAAAGCCATAATAATTACCTAAATTCACTATACTGAAATGTAAACCAGGATGAGGGTGCGAGATGAGCGGGACAAAAAAGAGGGAAAATTCTAGTTTCTCTTAATTGTGCTTTATCTTATGAAATTAAATTTTCATTGTCAAGAGATTTTTAATTATTATGTAGTATATTAATATAATATTAATTTATCTTTCTTGGAATATGAAATTATTCAAAAAGTATAGGTACCATCATTGTGTTCGATAATTAAAATCTTCGATTGATTTATATTTTTTTGGGATATTGACTTCCCCCCTCACCCCGACTCCCTCACCACCAGCCTCGTGGGCATTACGATTTCGCGGGGGACGTAGGAGTCGGGTTTCTGAATTGCCTCCAGCAGAGCGCGGACGGCTTCCTTGCCGAGGTCGAGCGCGGGCTGATGAACCGTGGTCAGCGGCGGCGACATGAACCGCGCCATGGTGAGGTCCGAGAATCCGACCACACCGAGATCCTGCGGGATGCGAAGACCGAGTTCGCGCGCGGCGTCGTACACGCCGATCGCCACCGGGTCGTTCACCGCGAACACCGCGTCCGGCCTTCCCGCGTTTTTATACAGCTCCATGAATCCCTTGTATCCTTCCTCCTCCGAAAACCCGCACGGTACGACCCACTTCTCGTCGAACGCAATGCCCGCGGCCTCGAGGCCTTCCCTGTACCCCGCGAGCCTCTCGATGGACACCGACACCTGCGGCGTGCCGCCGAGATGCGCGATCGTCCGGCGGCCCTTTGACACGAGATGCGCCACCGCGTCGGACGCGCCCTTGCGGTCGTCGACGATCACGCGCGTGAAGTCCGGATCGTGGATGTAGCGGTCGAAGAACACCAGCGGAACGCCCTTGCGCCGGATCATCTTGAACACGTTGTGATTCTGCGTTGTCTCGGAGATGGAAATGAGAATGCCGTCGACGCGCATCGCGACCAGCGTGTGCAGGTTCTCGACCTCCCGCTGCTCGTCCTCGTGCGAGACCGTGAGCAGAACCTGGAACTGCTGGTCCTTGGTCGCGGAGTAAATGCCCTTGGTCACGGCCGAGAAGAAGGTATGGTCGATTTCGGGGACGACCACGCCGATGATGTTCGAGCGGCGCGAGGAGAGGGCGCGAGCGATGAGATCGGGCGTGTATCCGATCTCGTCGGCCAGCTTCTTGACGCGGTGTATGGTTTCGGATGAAATGTCGGGATGGTTGCGCAGGGCCTTGGAAACCGTGACCGTGGAGATGTTCAGCATTTTGGCGATCTGCGCCTGCGTGATGTTGGATGATTTTCGCATTTTTTACCTTAATTTGTACTTGGATTTTAAGTCATTGGTGACTTAAACGTTAACTAACCCTATAAAAAATAAGCCCTCCCCAATCACACTAATATATGCAATTTAATGATTTGGAGGGGGAATGTCAAATATTCTATTTAAAAGCAGCGAAACAGTCACCGCACTCCAAAGAACACGGGCGACGCGGCGCGGCGCCCCTGCGGAATCATCACTCTGAAAGGGAGAAACCCTTCGCTTCGATCTAAGGCTTCACCAGCACAGGCAGACCAATGGGAATGCCCGGACGATCCGGTTCGAAGGATAGAACCGCCTCCTGATAATCGGCCGAGAGCCGCTCGCCCGTATCCTCGGTGCGCGTCTCCTTGGGCCGCAGGTAGCGCGACACGGACACGAGCCTGGCCCTGCCGACCGGCTCGCCCGATTCCGCATTGAACACACGGTACTCTGTCGCCGGATCGAGTCTGCCGATCCAGAACACTTCCACGTCGCATCTCAACTCGAGACGCTCCGATCCGATCAGAATCTCTCCCCCGCCGCTCCCGAAATACTCCCCCGGCCTCAGATCGGCCTTGTAAACGATTCCGGCCAAGGGGGCGCGGACCGTGCGGTTCTCCAGCCGCTCTCGGGCCAACTCGGCCTCCCGGACGGCCACGGTCACAACTTCCTCGTCCAGTTCGCTGGCGAGGCGCAGTCGCACGACCTCGGCCTCCGAGATGCCTCCGCCGCGGCTCAGGGCCTCGGCGCGGACGCGCTGGTCGCGGCTGAGTTCGGCGGACTTGCGGGCCGCGGCCGCCCGACCGAGCGCGGCTTTCCATTCGGCCTCCTGCTCCGCGGCTTCAAGCAGGACCAGCGTCTGTCCGGGCCGGACGCGGCCGCCCTCTTTGACGAGAACGGACTTCACGCGCCCCGGAACGGCCGGGCTCACGGCCGCGGCCTTGCCCTCGGGCTCCACCCTGCCGTAAAACGCGGCCGCTGCGCTGTCCAATCCGGCCGGAGGCGCGGGAGCCGGCCGGCTGGACGCGCGCCGCAGGCTGGTCACGATGAAAATGACGAGCAGGATGACGGCCGCGGCGACCGCCGCGTTTCTGATTTTCGGCTTCATTTAAGTTTCTCTCCGCCTTCGGTTCAGGGGTCGGTGTCGGTGATCACGCGGCCGTCTTCCATCTGAATCAGCCGGTCCGCGTACGGGAACACCCGGGGATCGTGCGTGACCAGCACCACGGAACGGTTCTCGCGGCTGAGGTCCTGGAGCGTCTTCAGCACGACGGCGCTGCTTTCGACGTCGAGCGCCGAAGTCGGCTCGTCGCACAGAATGACCTCTGGGTCGTTGACGAGCGCCCGCGCGATGGCGACGCGCTGTTTCTGCCCGCCCGAAAGCTTCTCGACCTTCATGTGCGAGAATTCGGCGAGCCCCAGCCGTTCAATCGACGTTTCCGCCCGCCGGACCGCGGCGGCGGGAGCGCGGCCGCCCTGAATGGTTGACGCGATGAGCACGTTCTCGGTCACGGAGAGCGCCGGGATGAGCGCCGCGTTCTGGAACACGAACCCGAAATGCCGCATGCGGAGCGTGGCGCGTCCGTCCTCGGTCGCCTGCGTGACGTCCCGGTCCCTCACGAAGACCCTGCCGGCCGAGGGCGCGAGAATCAGGGCCATGATCGTCAGCAGGGTCGTCTTGCCGCTTCCGGACGGTCCGGAGAGGACGGCGAGAGATCCCGTCCGGAACGCGATGTCGGTCGGGTGCAGGACGCGGCGGGTCTGCCGGCCGTCGAAAAAATCGCGGGCCGCGGCTTCGAGCCGGATCACCGGGGCCGGGGTCCGGCCGCTTTTCTGGTTCGCCATCGGCCGCCTCACCGGAAAGCGCTGGCCGGATCGATGGCTACAGCGCGGCGCATGGCGATCAGGGACCCCAGCATGCATAAGGCCAGAGTGGCGGCCGCGTGAACCGCCGGCGCCTGCCAGGGCAGTTTCGAGGGCAGGGCCGTGTCCGCGGTGCCGGTCAGGAACAGGGCCAGGAGCGTGAACCCGGCCAGAATGCCGATGGCCGCGATGTACAGCGACTGAATGAAGACGATATACAGCACGTCCCTGCGGCGTCCGCCCAGCGCCCTCAGCATGGCGTAATCGCGGCTCTTGTTCAGGACGTTTGTGTACATGGTGAGCGTGATGATGACCAGCCCGACCAGGGCGCCGATGAGGGTCGAGAACAGAAAGCTCGTGCCGATGCCCGTGTTGCGCAGGTAGTACAGCCGGCTCATGAGCGACAACTCGCGGGTGAGGAACACCTCGGTGCGGGGCAGAGACTGCCGCAGGGCCGGAACCAGGGAGGCGGCGGACAGGCCGGGGCGGGCGTTCACCAGCAGGCCGGTGCACCGGTCCTGCGGAAGGCCGGCGATTTCCCGCGCTTTCTCCGAATTGGCATACACCAAAGTGCCGGCGAAACCCTGCTGTCCCATGGTAATGGCCGCGACCCGGACGCGCTTTCCGTTGATGGTCAGAACGGTACCGATTTCAGGGTTTCCCAGCAGGGGCAGGTCGAGCCTGTCCACGCTGACGGCCTCGCCGTCGAGAAGGTCGTTCACCGACCCGACGTCGAACCGGTTCGGCCCGCCCGTCATGGCCGGCCTTTCCAGGCCGACCACCTGCACGGCCTGCGAATTACCGTCCGTTCTTTTCAGGGAACCGGCCGCGAGAACCAGAGCCGACACCGAGGCCACGCCGCTGACGCCTGCCGCGCGGTCCCGGTAGGCCATGGGAATCGAGGCGGATGAGTTCACGTTGTCGGCCTTCCCGGCAAGCACCCAGATGTCCGCTCCGCTCCGGTCGGCCAGGCCGGACATATAGCTCAGGAGCCCGAAAAAAATGGTCAGCTGCTGGCCCACGAGAAAGACAATGGCCACGACTCCGGCGATGGACCCGAGGGCAGAGGCCCGGTCGTGAAACAGCATCTTGAACGCCGCGGACTCACGCCGCATGGCCGCCACCCTTTCCGCTGAGGAGCGCGTGGCATTCTTCAAAGGAGCCGAACACCCCGTCGCAAAAGGCCTGAACCGCCGGACGGGCGGCCTTGCGGGGCGCGGTCGCGAGAACGCGCAGGCCGGGCTTCTGTTTGCGGAGCGCGGCCGCGACGCGGCGCAGTGCCGGCAGTCGGGCCAGCATGGAGGCGGTGATCACGGCGGCGGACGGGTCGGCTTCGACAATTGCCCGGACCAGGTCGGATTCGGGCATACTGTTTCCGAAGAACAGCACCGTCCATCCCCTGTGTTCGAGGTAGAGTGACAGGAGCTCCCCGGAGACGGAATGCGCGTCGCCCGGCGCAGAGGAAACAGCCACGCTCCTTCCGCGGCCTGTCTCCGGCTTCAGGCTTGAAAAAAAACGGAATGCGGCCCGGATGAGATTGACCGTGGCGAGATGCTCATCCGCGACCGTGAACCGGTTGCCGGCCCAGGCCCGGCCGATCTCCCGCAGGCCGGACAGAAAGAGTTTCTCCAGGCAGGATTCGACGCCGTGTTTCCGGCTGTGGCGGACCGCCGCTTCGACCGCCTCTTCCGTGCGGTTCGCGATCAGGCTTTTCAGGAAAGCCTCTGTTTCAGGATCCGGGGAGGCTGGTGCAGCGGAAGCGGAAGACAGGCGGAAACGGTCCGCGGACGCGGAAATCCACTCGAGCCAGGGTACCGTCTCCTTCAGTGCGGCGATGCCCAGCGCTCCGTGCATGGCGGCGATCCAGGCCCTGCACAAGACCTGAAGACTGCGCGGGCCCAGACCGCGTCCGGCAAGCGCGTCCGAGAGCCATTCCATTTCCTCCGGCAAAGCCGCAGCCAGGTCCATTTCCCAGACAGCGGCGAGCGTTTCGCCGAAATAGCCCTGAAGGTCCAGCATGAAGCCGCGCTCCGCGGGCCCGGGTTTGCCGACCGCGGTAAAACCGGACGTTTCAAGGCAGGCTGAAGCCTGGGCGAGTAGCGAAGGAAGAGAGGCGCGGAATTCCTCAGCCGCGCGCTTGGAAACCGGCGACGGAAAGGCAGGCGCTGGATTCGAATCGTTCGGAACGGTCATGTTTTTTCCGGAGGATGAAAGGCTGAGGCCTTCA
Source organism: uncultured bacterium (assembly GCA_963736115.1). Lineage (GTDB taxonomy): Bacteria > Zhuqueibacterota > QNDG01 > QNDG01 > DTFT01 > JAFGAX01. Next base: position 180,556 of record CAVTNR010000008.1, on the reverse strand, counting down.
ATGACTAAAAATAACGAATAGCTTGGTTCCTCGCAGCGGAACCTGAATCCCAAATACGGGCGACGCACCGCGTCATCGCTACGGAACCAGGAAAAAGGCAACCTTCTGTCAGAAGGTCACATTCTTCCTTTCATTGTCCGCCCAGTCCTGGATCCCCGATAACAGATTTCGGGCCTTCAATAATTTACAAATATAATAGCTTGGTCCATTTTATGGGGTTGACACCCCCCCTGTAACCCGGAATCCGGAGATGTCCGATAGCCGCGCGGAGAAAAACGCGCGGCATATCGGACCTGCAACTGTAGATTATTCCCCGATCAGCCTGATCTTCTCCGTCGCTCGTATATCCCTCGACGACGGCCCTGCCATGAGCAAGAACTCGCCGGGTTCGGCGGTCCAGGCCTTCAACTCCGGATGGAAGAACTGAAACGCGTCCGGGCCGAGCGTGAGCGTCACAAGCTTCTTCTCCCCCGGCCACAGGTGCACCTTCGCGAAAGCCTTGAGTTCTTTCGGGGGCCTGGGAACGGACGAAACAGGATCGGCCACGTAGATCTGCACCACCTCGGCGCCTTCCCGCTTGCCCGTGTTTTTTATTTCAAGGGAAACGGTCACGCTCTCCCCGTCCTTGATTTTTTTTCTGTCCGCTTTCAGCTTGCCGAACTCGAAAGTCGTGTACGACATCCCGAATCCGAAGGGATACAGGGGCTCGACGCCGCGTGTGTCGAAATGCCTGTACCCGAGGAACACGCCCTCGGAGTAGAACACCTTCTTGTCCCCGTCCGGGTCGAGGTAGCTGTTGAAGGTCGCGTTGTCCTCCCAGCGCTTCTCGATGCTGATCGGGAGTTTTCCGGAAGGATTCGTCAGGCCGAACAGGATTTCAGCGACAGCGAGATTACCCTCCTGTCCCGGATACCAGGCGTGTACCAGGGCCTTCGCCCCTCCGGCCCAGGCCGCGATGTCCGCGTTGCCGCCCGCGTTCAGAACCGCGATCACGTTCGCGCCTGTTCGTATGATTTCGAGCGCCAGCTTCTCCTGCTCGGGCGGAAGACCGAAAGAACGGTCCGAGCCCTCGGTCTCGGTTTCGGGGTTGAACCCGAGGGACAGAATCACGCAGTCGCTTTCGGCCGCGAGCTTGCGGACCCGATCGGCTGCGGCCGCCATTTTCGCCTCCACCGCGTCCGGGCCTTCGTATCCCATGCGTATGGTCCCCGTCTCTCCCCTCTGCATGTATCCGAGTTCGATCGGGTAGGATCGCCCGGCCTCCAGGTTCACGATCGCGTCGCGGCTGTTCTCTCCCCTTCCCCACCACATGCCCGCGACCGGCTTGCCGTCCAGGGTCAGGCGGAAACCGCCGTCGCTCGACACCACGAAACGGTGCGGCCCGGACTTTTCAGGCTTTAGTGTCGCGGAGAAGCGGACGAACAGGCGGCCTTTTTTGATGCCCTGAATGCTGTCCGTGAATGTCTTGTTCAGGAAGGGCATCACCATTTCCGCCTCCGGCTTTCCCTCGGGCCTGCGGGAGGAGAAAAACTCGGCTTTCAACCCGGACACCGGCCTGCCTTCCGATTCGGTCATGAACCGGGACGATTCGTAGAAAGACGCCTCCTCTGGTCCGGACGGAATCAGCCCGCTTTCATGCGACACGACCGCATCCCGGCCCGCGATTTTCCTCACCGCTTCGACAAGGGACAGGGAAACGGCTGAAGTGACCTGTGAACTGCCGCCTCCGCCCGTGACCGCAGGGTGGCCGTTCGGGCCGATGATCGCGACGCGGCGGATCGTTCTGGAATTGAGCGGCAGGAGCCCGGAATCGTTCTTCAGAAGCACGATGCCGCCCCTGGCCGCGTCTAAAGCCACGGAACGGACGAAGGATGAGTCGAGGCTGTATCCTTTGGCCAGTTCAGCGTTGTCCAGAAGCCCGAAGCGCTCATACTGACGCAGAATACGGCGGACCTTGTCGTCGATCACGGATTCCGCGAGTCTGCCGGACCGGAAGGCGGGCAGAAGCGTGTCGCGGCACATCATCTTTCCGGACGGCATCTCGAGGTCGAGGCCGCCTGCCGCGGCGGCCACACCGTCGTACACCGAGGTCCAGTCGGACATCACGATACCGTCGTAACCCCACTCCTCTTTCAGTATCCGGTTGATCAGCTGGTCGTGCTGGGACGCGTGCACGCCGTTGAGGAGATTGTACGACGTCATGAAGGCCGCGACATTGCCCTCCACAGCGGAGGCTTTGAACGCGGGCAGGTAGATTTCGCGGAGCGTGCGTTCGTCCATGTCGGACGACACGTTGTTCCGGTCGCATTCCTGGTTGTTGGCCGCGAAATGCTTGGCCGTGGCCATGACGCCCTGCGCCTGAAGGCCGTGGATGTACGGCACCGCGATGCGGCCCGCGAGCAGGGGGTCTTCGCCGAGGTACTCGAAATTGCGGCCGCACATGGGAGCGCGGTGAATGTTCATGGCAGGGCCGAGCAGGATGTGCACGTTTTTCGCCCGCGACTCCATACCGATGGCCGCGCCGTAGCGCCGCGCCAGGGACGTGTCAAATGAAGCGGCCAGACCGATGGAGGCCGGAAAGGCCGTGGACGGCGTCTTGCCCCGCACGCCGAGCGGACCGTCCGCCATGAGAATCTGCGGTATGCCCAGTTCGGGCATCGGACGGATGCAGTAACCCTCGTAACCGCCGATGAAGTCGATTTTCTGCCCGAGGGTCATGCGGCCCAGGAGGGATTCGATGCGGTCTGAGGCCTGAATGGCTGCCGGCAAAATGTAGAACAGGGCGGTCAACAGTGCTGCGGCTGCGATCCGATGAAATGTTCTCATGGCAGTGTCCGATCCTTGAAGTATTAGAAGGAAATGTCCGAAAGCCTCGTCCCGCAAAGCTTGCCCCGGACTTGATCCGGGGGCGGGACCCGGCATTTCGGATCTATAAAAGCTGACCAGCGCAACCTAAAGCCCCGATGAACGGGACCAAACCATTATATCTTGAGAATATTGAAGGGTTGCGGCTACCATACCTTCAACCGGACACGGAGTTGTCCGATAGCCGCGCAAAAAACCGCGCGCCGCGACTCGGCCTACTTTCCACCCCACCCCTGGATTCCCGCTTAAAGAATGCGGGAATGACACCCCCCTTATGATTTTTTTATGAACTATGAACCATGAACTATGAACTTATTTACAACTCTAACCCGTACGCCGCGAAGGTGTCGCCCTGGCTCAGGTCGCCGGTCTTGAATCCCTTTTCGAACCACATGCGCCTCTGCTCCGACGTGCCGTGCGTGAACGCGTCGGGCACGACCGTGCCACGCGTGCGCTTCTGAATGCGGTCGTCGCCGACAGCAGAAGCCGCGTTCAGGGCCTCCTCCAGGTCGCCCTCCTCGAGCACGTTGTTCAGCTTCTGGTCGTAATGCGCCCAGATGCCGGAGAAGAAATCGGCCTGGAGCTCCATGGCCACGCTGTACCGGTTGTACGTGCGCTCGTCGACGCGCTCGCGCACCGCCATGACCTTGTCATTGACGCCCAGCAGGTTCTGGATGTGGTGGCCGACCTCGTGCGCGATGACATAGGCCATGGCGAAATCGCCAGGCGCCTGAAAGCGCGTCTGCAGGTCGCGGTAGAAGGAAAGGTCGATGTACACCCGGTTGTCTCCCGGGCAGTAGAACGGGCCCGTGGCCGCGCTGCCGTATCCGCACGCGGACTGCACCATGTCGGTGTACAGCACGAGCACGGGCGGCTGGTACTGGCTGCCCGCCTGCTGGAACAGCTTGCCCCAGATGTCCTCGGTATCGGCCATCACGACCTTGGCGAACTGGGCCAGCTCGTTGTCCTCCTGGCTCGTGGTCTGATCAACCATGCCCGTTTCCGCATCCGGCATGTTCTGCAGGAGTTCGAGGGGATTGCCGCCGAGCAGAAACACGATGATCAGGATGACGAGGGTTCCGAGGCCGCCGCCGACCATGGTCTTGGGCGACATGCCCCTTCTGTCCTCGACGTTCTCGCTCTGCCTTCGACCTATCCAGCGCATGGTTGTTTCTCCTTATTCGTAAAATCGACCCCGGGGTCGGATGTCATTTAGCCTCAAACTCCTCGGCAGTCGTGTCGTCCTGGCGGTAATTGCCCTCCTCCAGGCCGTCGAGCGTCAGAGTCGCCTCGATCCACTGGTTCGGCCCGGGGGCGGCCAGCTCGAATCCCTCGCCTTTGCCGTACCGGTACTCGGTGGAATCGGACCCGAAACGGATCAGTTCCACGTATTTCCCGTTCGGAAGGCGCGCCGTCTCTTTCCCGCCGGCCGGTATCTCCAGCGAGGCGGCTGTCGTATCCGCGGGCAGGATGCGGATGCGGACCGAGGTGAAAACGTCCGTGTTGTTCTCTATGGTGAGAGAACGCATCGGGGTTTTCGGCGGCACCGAATCCGGAGCGGATTCGGAAACGATGTCCGGGACCACGGCCGGAACAGCCGCGGAATCGGCCGTCTGTCCGAGGACCGGGACAGTGACGGCCAGGCTGAGAACCAGGACCGGAAGCATGCGGTAACTGTTCATATCAACCCTCCTTGTGAAAACCGGGCGCCGCGGATGCGGCCGCCCGAAGTCAAATTAGCCCCCGCTTCCGATAAAATCAAGCCCTTTCTCCCATTCCGCGGACCCGAAGTTTATTACATCCTTTTACTTGCCGGATATGAGCGTGTTGCTTATATTATCCCCTGTCACGGAAGGGACACTGTTCATCCCAACAGACCAGGAGATCCGATGCGTTCGACCCGACCCATCCTGTCCGTTCCCGCAGCCCTGCTGACGGCCGCGGGCCTTTTCACGGCCGCTTTTCCGCTTTCCGGGCAGGCGCCGGACAGCCTGAACCCGGCTCCCGGGAACCGCTTCGGCCGCGTGTACCCGGTGCGCGTGTACGAGACCCGGCGATTTCAGTCGCCTCCGCCCGTGATCGACGGAAAACTCGACGACGCCTGCTGGGCCGAGGGCGAATGGCATGGTGATTTTCTCATGCAGATTCCTACCGAGAACGCGCCGCCCACGGCGAAAACCGAGATGAACATCCTGTACGACGACGACAACGTCTATTTCGCCATCCGCGCCTTCGACGATCCGTCCCTGATGCACCGGTTCGTGTCGCGGCGCGACGAAATGACGGGCGACGTCGTGGGCATCTGCTTCGACAGCTACGGGTCGAAACGCCAGGGCTTCGAATTCGACCTCACGGCCGGGGGCGGCAAGATCGACCTTCTGCTGATGAACGCGGAGCGCGACTGCCAGTGGGACATGAACTGGGACGCGGTCTGGGAGGGAAAAGTCGGAACGGAAGACTCCGCCTGGACCTCCGAGTTCCGCATTCCCCTGAGCCAGCTCCGCTACGGCCCCCAGGAGGAACAGGTCTGGGGCATGCACGCCTGGCGCTGGCTGGACCGGAACCAGGAGGAGGACCAGTGGAACCTCATTCCGCGCAACAACAACGGCCGGTTCTACCACATCGGCGAACTGCGCGGCATCAAGGGGCTGAAACGCTCGCGCCGCGTCGAGATTCTGCCCTACGGCCTGGGCCGTATCGACGCGAAACCGGCGGCGCCGGGCGACCCGTTCCATGACGGGTCGGACGTGTCGGGCATGCTGGGCCTGGACGCGAAGATCGGGCTCACCACGGACATCACGCTCGTACGCCGCGTTCAACCCGGACTTCGGCCAGGTGGAGGCGGACCCGTCGGTGATGAACCTGTCGGCCTTCGAGACATTCTACTCCGAGAAGCGGCCCTTCTTTCTGGAGGGCCGAAACCTCATGACCTTCGACGCGGGAGGGGACGGCGCCGATCTGTTCTACTCGCGCCGTGTCGGCCACGCGCCGTCATACACGCCCTTCGTGCCGGACGGCTACGTTAAAATGCCGGAGAACACCACCATTCTGAACGCCGTGAAGGTCACGGGCAAGACCGTGGACGGGCTCTCGCTCGGCGTTCTGCAGAGCGTGACGCAGAGGGAAACGGCCCGCATCTCTCCCGGCGGCCCGGGTTCCGGGGAGGAGAAAACCGCGGTCGAGCCGGTCACGAATTATGTCATGGCCAGGCTGAAAAAGGACTGGGACAAGGGCACCACGAGCCTGGGCGGCATCGCGACATCCGTTAACCGGATCATCGACGACCGGCACCTCCGCTTCATGCCCCGATCTGCACAGACCGGCGGCCTCGAATTCAGCCATTATCTCGCGAACCGGAACTACCTGGCCGAGGCGCGCGTGTTCGCCAGCCGGCTGTCGGGGGACGCGGAAGCCATGCTCCGGGCCCAGACCGGAGCCGTGCACTTCTTTCAGCGGCCGGACGCGGGTCACGTCACAGTGGATTCCCTCGCGGAGTCGCTTTCCGGCCACGGCGGATTCCTGTCTTTCGGCCGGGCCGGAAACAGCAAGCTCCGGTGGAAAAACGCGTTCCACTGGTACTCGCCGGGACTCGACCTCAACGACATCGGCTGGCTGCAGCAGGCCGACGTGCTGGCGAACAGCGCGTCCGTGGAATACAGCCAGACCGACCCGGGCAAAATCCTGCGCTCCTGGTCCGTTTATTTCAGCCAGTGGAACAACTGGGACTTCGGCGGGCTTTCGACCAGCGACGGAACCGGCCTTTCGTTCGGCGGCGCCTTTCACAACCGCTGGGGTTTCAACGCGGGATTCAACCACCTGCGGCCGTACGCGGACACGCGCATGCTCAGGGGCGGCCCGGCCTTCCGCATGCCCGGCCTGATCTGCGTCTCCGCGAGCGTGTCGAGCGACGGCGGCAAACCCTTCAGCGCCCGGATCTCGGACCACGCGCACTTTTTCGGCGGCGGCGTATCGGAACTGCACGAACCGTCCGCGGGATTCTCGTGGCGCGCGGCGGACCGCGTTTCTTTGTCCGCCGACTTCAGCCATTCGCGGAACATCCAGAACCTGCAGTACGCCACGACCGTGGAAGGGTCCCCGGGCGAAACCCTGTACGTGCTCGGCCGCATCGACCAGAAAACCCTGTCCGCGACCTTTCGGCTCAATTGGTACGCGACTCCGGACTTTTCGGTGCAATTCTACGGGAGCCCGTTCATTTCCACGGGACGGTACTCGGATTACAAGCGGGTGCTCTCGCCTCTGGCAATTTCCGGGAAGGAACGCTTCAGGGAGGTCGGAAAGGATGAAATCGTCCGGCTTGAGGCGGACCAGACGCTTTGGGTGACCGAATCCGGCGGGCCGGAATACAGATTCTACGACCCGTCCTTCAGCTTCCGCGAATTCCGCTCGAACCTTGTGCTGAGATGGGAATACAGGCCGGGATCGGTGCTGTACGCGGTGTGGTCGCAGGGCCGGACGAGCTGGACGGACTTGTGGGAGCAATCGGTGTCCGAAAACCTCGACGCCCTCTCGTCCGCCGCCGCGGAGAACGTTTTCCTGGTGAAGGCGAGTTACTGGTTTACTCTTTAAAAAAAGTTCATGGTTCATTGTTCATAGTTCATAGTTCATAGTTCATGGTTCATAGTAAAAAAAGCATTGTAGGTCCGATATGCCGAGCATATCCTCAGCGAGGCTATCGGACTTTTCTTAACGGATGTCCGAAAGCCTCGTCCCGCATGGCTTGCCACGGACTGGATCCGGGGGCGGGACTCGGCATTTCGGACCTTCAGCTGAACTATGAACTATGAACCATGAACTATCTATGACAAGATTACAAATTTGACCCGATATTAAAAAAAAGCCACCCGCCTGCTCCCTCTCAGACGGGTGGTTTTTCTCTCTCCCTATGACCCCCCTCCCGGGGGTTGTATCAACGTATGGTTTTCCGGAACGATCCTCTCCCGCCGAAGAAGTCCGGAAATCCATCCTCTATTGCTTCTGCATGGACCTGGAACGGATATCCGAATGCGTCCTGTCCATAAATGATAGATGCGGGAAATCCCCGGATTCCATAAATATTATTTTTCCTGTTGCATTTTTCAAAAAACAGTTTTACATTTAAGTTCATTTGGAATATAAATTTAGGTATTCTCCCCGTCCAGAACGACTGTCAGGACTTCATGCGAATTCCATTCGGTAAATCCGAATCTTCCTCACCTTCCCAAGAGCTCACCGTACCCGACGCCGCTACCGTGGAATCCTGGTTCCTGCGCTACAGCCACACAATTTTCCTCGTGTGCCGGAAATACCTGAAAGACGAGGAGGAATGCAGGGACGCGGTCATGGACATCTTCCACAAACTCCTGTCCGAGGCCGGGAAACACCGGGTCTCCAATGTGCCGGCCTGGCTGCACGCGGTCACGAAAAACCACTGCCTGATGCGGCTCCGCAAGGCCTCGCGCCTGAAAATGATTTTCAGGCCGCTGATGGAAAAGGACGCCGCGGTTGTGGAAAACGGGGACTTTTTGAATCTTACAGGCAGGGATCTTCCGGACTGCGAGACCCTGCTCGCCGGACTGGACGGGGAGCAGAGAACGTGCGTCGAGCTCTTTTACCTGAAACGGAAGTCCTACCGGGAAATCGCGGAAATCATGGGCGTCCCGGTCAGGCAGGTGAAAAGCAGTATCCAGAACGGAAGAAGAAACCTGAAGATTGCGGCAACCCGTTTCGCGGGAGGGGAAAAATGAAGAAAAACGTCCGGAAGCCGGCCCTGCCCGTGTGCGGCATATTCCGGCAGACGCAATGCCTGAGCTTCGACCAGTTCGCGGCTTACGCGTCCGGCCGCGGCACGGCCGCGGATCATCGCGAAATCGAGGAGCACCTGGCGGCTTGCCTGTTCTGTTCCGAGGCCATGGACGGCATGGAAGCGGCCGGGGATCCGGTAACTGCCGGTAAAACCGTCTCGGAACTCAAGCTTCGCGCGAGGGCGTCGCGCCTGTCCCGGACTCCGGAACGCAGGCGCGGCAGAGTCTGGGTTCTGGGTTTGGCCGCGCTGATTCCGGTTACGGCCGTTGTGCTCCTGACCGTCCTTTCCCGCGGACCGGAAACGAACAGCCTGTTCGACTCCTATTTCAAGCCGTATCCGAACACCGTCCCTCTGTTCCGCAGTCAGGAACCGGCCGGATGGCTGGAAAACGCGATGGCCGAATACGATGCCGGCGATTACCAGGGCTCCCGTATCATGCTCGAAACCCTTCTGGCCCGCGAACCGGAGAACGCGACCGCGCATTTCTACGCGGGAATCTCCAGCCTGGCCATGAACGACACCCGCTCGGCCCTGTCCCATCTCAGGGAAGCGGCGCTCAGCCGCGGAAGCGACTGGGAACTGCAGGCCGCCTGGTACGCGGCGCTCTGCCACGTCCGGCAGGGTGAAACCGAAGACGCTTTGGCCCTGCTCGACACCCTCCGCCTCGTGGGAGGACCGTTCAGCCGGGAATCCGCCGAACTGGCCGGACGCCTGCGGCGGAACGCGCCCGGTCCGTAGCCGGAACTTTTCCCCCGCACTCCCGCGGCGAGCGGGGGCCCGCCCTTCAAGGAGAACGGTCATCCGAATCCCCCTTGTCCTCATCGGTTCAGCCGCGGTCCTGCTGCTGTGGTCCTGCGGCGGTTCCGGTCCCGTTTCCCGTTCGATTAAAAGCAAGGCCCCCGCGGATTCCGCAAGGCCGGCCATGATACGCCTGAGCTGGGCGGAACGGGAAGTCACCGCGGTCGCGGGCCGCGCGCACGGTAAGGCCTATTGCGGCGGCCGGGCCACGGAAAGCCGCTTCAAGCGGGAAGCCCCGAAAGCCGGCATCCTCCACATCGCCACACATTGTGTCGTAGACGAGAAAAACAACGCGGATACCGGCCTCATCCTCTCGCCCGATGCCGGGTCAGGCCAGGACGGCGTCCTCTACATGCACGAAATTTACGAAATGCGATTCTCCGCGGACCTGGCCGTGCTCAGCGCCTGCAACACGGGCTCGGGCGTGCTGGCCGAGGGAGACGGATACCTCAGCCTGGGACGCTGTTTCATGCTCACCGGATGCAACAGCGCTCTGATGAGCCTCTGGCCCGTGGACGACAGGTCATCGTCAACCCTGGTGGCCGCGTACTACGATGGGCTCGCGGCCGGACGCAGAAAGCATGTGGCACTCCGGGACGCGAAACTGGCCTGGCTGGAAAACGCGGACGCCAGGAGCGCCAATCCGATTTTCTGGGCCGGCATGGTCCAGTCCGGGAGCGTGGAACCCCTGCGCTTGAAGCCGTCATCGTCCCGCACCCGGAAAAGCCTCGCCGCGGCCGGGTGTCTCGCGGCCGCCGCCCTGGCCGCGGGCCTCGCATGGACGCGGATGAAGCGCGGCCATCGGCCGGCGAAACGGAAATTGCGTCCGTGAAAACACGCGGAATGAAACGGGCCCCGGGCCGCGGGGCCGGCCGCCGGTTCACGGCCGGTTTCAAAAAGGTCTGTTTGGCCTTCAATACCAGGGCCTGGATTCTCGCGGTCATCCTTCTCCTCGTCGCGCTCTGGATCGCGAATCCCGTTCCGCGTCACGGCGGCTCGGGAACGGATCCCTCCGCGCATGGTTCCGGTTCGGATCGGATTCATTCCCTCATGGTCACGGCCGAGCAGGAGCTTCTCGACAGCCGGCACGGTCCGTCCATACTGAGTTTCCGCAGGGCCATGACGCTGGCCGCCGCGCAAAGGGACTGGTCCAGCGTAGTCCGATGCCTCAACGGCATAGGTGAGAACCGGATTCAGAGCATGGAATTCGACGCGGCGCATGCGGCCTTCGACAGCGCCATGCAGATCGCCGATACCCGGCTCGGCCCCGGCCGGCCGGAAACCGCGGCCTCCTGGGCAGGACTGGGACAGCTCCGTTTCGAACGGAACGATTTCGACAGCGCGCTGAGCTGCTATTTCCGCGCCCTGCCCCTCGCGGCCGCGGACGGCCCGCTTCTCGGCATGGCGTACCGTCGCATCGGAAAAGTCTACATCGCCAGGACCCGATATCCGACCGCACTGGCCTACCTCGACACGGCACTGGCCATACTGCGGAAATGCCGCGACGAAAACCATCCGGACCTCGCGCAGGTCTACCTGCAGATGGGGAATGTCTACAAGAGCCGGCACGACTGGGAAAACGCCGGACTTTTCTACGGCCGGGCGCTCGACATCAACAAGCTGCATTTCGGCGACGCGCATCCGGAAACCGGCCGTGCGTACGAGAACCTCGGGTCCCTGGCCCTGCTCGAAGACGACTTCCCGAAGGCAATGGCATTCCAGCAAAAGGCCCTCTCGGCCTACGTCACGACCCTGGGGCCGGACCATCCTTCGGTCGCGGGCGTGTACAACCACATGGGCTACATCTTCTGGCGGCAGAAAAAAACGGAAGAGGCCCTGCGCTGTTACCGACAATGCCTGGCTGTCTGCGCCAAAAACAGGGAATCGACCTTGCTTCAGGCGGCGCAGGCGGTTTTCCGGATCGGGCATGTCAAGGTCCGGCGCGGCGAACTGGACGAAGCTCTGGCTTTTTACGGTAAATCGCTCGATCTCCGGCTGGAAAAGCTGGGCCGGTATTCCAACTGGACCTCGGAGTCGCACAAGGCCATTGCCAACGTGCATCGAAAAAAAGGGAATTATGCGGCCGCGCTCCGGTCCCTGCAGGACGCGGTTCTCGCCGCGGTTCCCGGCTTCAGCGGGTTCGATCCTGCGTCGAATCCGCAGATCGACGGGCCGGACGTGGACTTCCAAATGCTCCCCCTTTTACGTCTGAAGGCGGAAACCTTCGGGGAACGCTACACCCGCGTCAGCCGGTCCCCGGCCGACCTGGAGGCGGCCCTGACGAACTGGGAGCTGGCCATGCGGCTGATGGACCGTATCGGCGGAGGCATGCTGTCCATCGAGCCGAGGCTCGATCTGGCCTCGGATTACCGTTTTATATTCGAACATGGGGTCGAAACGGCGCTCGAGCTCCACCGGCTGACCGGGAATGAGGGGTTCAAGGAAAAAGCTTTCTTCTTTTCCGAAAAGAGCAAGGTCTTTATCCAGATGCGGTCGGTCATGGACAAGCAGGCCATGCGCCTTGGCAGAGTCCCTGCCGACCTGATTGAGAAGGAGAACCGGCTTCGGATCGAATTCGGGGACTGCAAAAAGGTCATCCGGGACGAGATGGGGAACGGGACGGCGGCGGACGACAGCCGCCTGAAGTCCCTGGAAGCGCGCCGGTTCAAGATTAAACGCGAATGGGACGAAATCATCGGCCGGTTCGACAGGGAATACCCGGAATTTCTCAGCCTGCGGTACGGCACGTATACCGTCACCGTGGAGGACCTGCGGAAAAGGCTCTTGAAACCCGAAGACGCGCTCGTGGAATATTTCATCGGAGACCGCTTCGTCACGATATTCGTCATCACGGCCGGCCTGTTCGAAACCGTGCGCCTGCCCAGGGATACTATCCTGGAGCGCCGCGTCCACGGCGTGCGGGAGGGCATCGTGAAAATGGACTACGGCCGTTACGCGGAGGACGCGTTCTGGTGCTACAAAACGCTGATCAGGCCCGTCGAGCCTTGGATCCGTGGACGCAGTCTCATCGTGATTCCGGACGGGATACTGGGAGGCCTGGCATTCGAAGCCCTTCTCACGGCTGAACCGGATCTGGAAAAGAAGGATTACCGGTCCCTGGCCTACCTGATACGGGACTACCCGGTCACCTACCACCACTCGGCCATGCTGTACCTGAAATACCGCGCAGGAAGGGAAACCGATCATTCCAGCCCCTACCTCGGCTTCGCGCCGGGGAAGTACTGAAAAACAGTTCATGGTTCATAGTTCATGGTTCATAGTTAAAATAGAGATCATGAAAACAGTCCGCTCTCGTTTTTTCCATGAACTATTTCCCCTTTTGGTTTTTTCAACTATGAACTATGAACTCAACTTAAAAGAGAATAGATAGTACCGCCTCCATCCGCTTTTCAACTATGAACTATGAACCATGAACTATGAACTCAAGAAAGACGGGGAACGATACATGGCTCAATTCATAACCGACCAGATCGACAACGCCGAAGCGTACTTCTCCCTCCACCCGCTCTTGGAACGCGCCTTCGCATTCCTGCGCACGGAACTGCGGGATGACGCCGCGGACGGCCGCATCGACATCGACGCTGACCGGATGTTCTGCCTGATCAGCACGGGCCAGGGCAAGGGCCGGCAGAGCGCCAGACTCGAGGCCCACCGCAGGTACATCGATCTCCAGTTCGTCCTGTCCGGCGCCGACGTCATGGGGTGGAAGCCCCTGGACCGCTGCCTGTCCCCGGAATCGGATTTCGACGCGGAAAGGGACATTGTCTTCTTCCGGGACGACGCGCAGACCTGGAAGACGGTAGAGGCCGGGTCCTTCGCCCTGTTCTTCCCGGCCGACGGCCACGCGCCCATGGGCGGCGAGGGCCTGATCCGCAAGGCCGTGGTGAAGATCGAGAAATAGTTCCTGGTTCATAGTTCATAGTTCATGGAAAAGAAGCTTACGGTTCATCCCGATAGAATCTTTTCTGTTTTCAACTATGAACTATGAATCATGAACTATGAACTGGTTATTGACGAATATGATTCCCTAATCCGAAAATTTTGCATGGGATAGATCATGGGCCTCGGAATGGGTATGCGCGGCACGGGCTGGCGCGAATACATGCATGCTTCGGGCGAAAAACCGAAAATCACCCGGAACCTGCTGAAACGGGTCCTGGGTTACGCCAGGCCCTACCGGGGCCGCATCCTCATCCTCTTCCTCCTGATCCTGGCGGCTTCCGGCCTCGGCATCGTCACGCCGCTGATCATGCGTCAGCTGATCGACCGCGTCATCCCGTCCGGCGACCTCCGCCGGCTGGTCGGCCTGTCGGCCGCCCTGCTGGCCGTGCCCGCCGCCGCCGGACTGCTCCGGGTGTGGCAGAGACGCATCAACGCGGCCATCGGCGAGGGCGTGACCTATGACCTGCGCACGGCCCTGTACGGCCACCTGCAGAAAATGTCCCTGCGGTTCTACACGCACACCCGCTCCGGCGAACTGATCAGCCGGCTGAACAATGACGTGATGGGCGCGCAGAACGCGATCAGCTACACCATCACCGGATTTGCCACGAACCTGATTCAGTGCGCGGCCGTGCTCGCCGTGATGGCCTCGCTGGAATGGCGGCTGACCGCGGTCAGCGTCGTGATCCTGCCGCTCCTCATCGCGGTTTCCCGCCGGCTGGCGCGCCTGCTCCGGGACCTCTCGCGCCGCCAGATGGAGGCCAACGCGTCCATGAACGCGGCCATGTCGGAGACCCTGAACATCGGCGGCGCCCTGCTGGTGAAGCTCTTCGGCCGCGCCGCGGAGGAGACGGAGCGCTTCAGCCGCAGGGCCTCGGCCCTGGCCGACCTGGACGTGAAACGCGCGGTGCTGGGCGCCTCGTTCATGGTTTTCATCGGCCTGGTCAGCGCCGTGGGAACGGCCCTGGTGTACGGGCTCGGCGGGGCCATGGTCATGGCCGGGTCCCTGACGGTCGGCACCATCGTGGCCTTCGGGTCCTATCTCGCCCTGCTGTACGCGTCCCTGCAGGGCCTGGCCAACAACCCGGTCGAATTCGCGACCTCCGTGGTCAGTTTCGAGCGCGTGTTCGAGGTGCTCGACATGCGGCCGGACATCCGGGAAAAACCGGGCGCGGTCGAGCTGAAAAAAATCGCCGGCGAACTCGCTTTCGAGGATGTGTCCTTCCGATACGAGGTCAGGCCCGAGGGCCTGCTGACCGAGGTTCAGCGTTACGGACGGTCCGATGGCCCGGCCGCGGCCCTGTCGGGCGATGAGCCGGCCCTGCCTGCAGCAAAACAGGCGGCCGGATTCTCCGGCGCGAAGAGCGGACCGGGAACCACGCCGGCTTCGCAGGCGCGGAGTCTGGCGCTCGAACACATCAGTTTCAGGGTCAAACCCGGACAGCTCGCCGCTTTGGTCGGGCCCAGCGGCGCGGGCAAGACCACGGTGACCTATCTCATTCCCAGGCTGTACGACCCGACCGAGGGTCGCGTGACCCTCGACGGCGTCGACATCCGCGAAGCGACTCTGGCCTCGCTGACGGCACAGATCGGCATGGTGACGCAGGAGACGCACCTGTTCCACGACACCATACGGACCAACCTGCTCTACGCCAGGCCCGACGCTCGCCAGACCGATCTCGAGGAGGCCGCGAAGGCGGCCAACATACACGATTTCATCGCCGGCCTCCCGGACCGGTACGACACCGTGGTCGGCGAAAGGGGCTACCGCCTCAGCGGCGGGGAAAAGCAGAGGCTCGCACTGGCCCGCGTCATCCTGAAGGACCCGCGCATCCTGGTGCTCGACGAGGCCACGAGCAGTCTCGACAGCGAATCCGAGGCGCTCATCCAGGAGGCGCTGAAGCGGCTCATGGCCGGACGCACGAACATCGTCATCGCGCACAGGCTCAGCACCATCCTGGCCGCGGACATGATCCTGGTGCTGGACCGGGGCCGCGTGGCCGAGTCCGGGACGCACGGGGATCTGATCGAGAAGGCTGGGCTGTACGCGAACCTTTACGAGACTCAGTTCGGGGAAAACCAGACGGACAAGGAATGACAGTTCCATATTGAGAAGGCATTAAAATATCATTTTTCTTTAATGTCATCCCCGCGCAAGCGGGGATCCAGGGGCGGGGAGGAATGAATCTCCCGGAACCTTTCCATTGACAGAACCGTATAATTTGTGTAACTTACCGATGGTTCATTGACAATTTGGGGACGAACTGGATTCGACGGATTCAGTAAGGTCTCGGAATGCGTGTCCAGGTTCCTGGACCCTGGTAAATAATCCGGGAACAGATTAAATGGCAACAACTACTCGTATGCCATGGCTGCCTAGTTAAATAGGCAACCCGTCCCTCGCGGCCCGCGCCTGTCGGGGCCGTATAGGGGCGTCGCTTAAGACGGGCTGGCCGGCTTCATGTCCGCGGAAGTCCGGCGAGACAACAGCGGACTTGGCCTTGGGATCCCAGCCCTTTGGGTGCCCCGGGCAAGATCAAATGATAGGGCTACGCACGTAGTATTCCGGGGTGTTCTGTTTTCGGACGTGGGTTCAATTCCCACCGTCTCCACCACTTTTACGACGCACGGCTTTCCAGAGCCGTGCGTTTTCGTTTGGTCTTGACATTGAGCAGGTGAATTCTTACAATTCCCTAAACCGGCGAAGATAAAACACGAAATTGGACGAGTACTCCTTTCTCTCCGCCGTCGCCCTGAGCTCTGCTTCCCTGCTTCTCCCCCGAAGGGCTTCGTGGAGTGTAAGAGCGGCAATCATGAAAGAAGGAATCATCCGTGATCGCCCCGGGGCGCAGCTCAGCCGGAACTCAGCCCCGCGGTAGACGCAGGCCCAATCAACCGTAAAAAAGGAACCCGCCCTTGCCCAGACCCAAAATCCGCATCCGCTTCGGATGCCTGACCGCCCTCATCGCCGGAGCCGGTGTATTTCTGCTGTGCATAAACGGCTACCGCACGGTCGTTTCGTCCCTGCCGGACCGCACGGGGAAAATCCGGCTGTCCGGCCTGTCCGCTGAAGTACGCGTGACGCGCGACAGCTACAGCGTGCCCGCGATCGCCGCCTCGTCCAGGCGCGACCTCTTTTTCAGCCTGGGATACGTGACTGGCCAGGACAGGCTTTTCCAGATGGAACTGTCCCGCCGCACCGCGGCCGGCAGGCTGTCCGAATGGCTGGGTCCTGAGGCCGCGGCTGTGGACAGCCTGATGCGGAAAATCGGTTTGGCGGACGCGGCCCGTCAAGCGGCCATGTCCCTTTCCCCGGAATCCGCTGAAATCATGGACGCGTACGCGGCAGGGGTGAACGCGTCCGCCGGCCCGTCCGGTTCGCGTATTCCCGTCGAATTCAGGTTTCTCAATGCCGCTTTCGAGCCCTGGACCGCGGCCGACTGCATATCGGTTCTCCGCCTGTTCGCCTGGCAGGCGGACTCGCGGTGGCTCACGCAACCCGTGCGTCAGGCTCTGTCCGCAGTCCCGAAGCCGGACAAAGACAGGCAAATCCCCGCGGACCCGTCTGACCGCCTTCTCGCCATGCTGGACGCGGCTGTCCGGAAGCCGGAACCTGAAGGACTCACTCCGGATCCTTTGATGGGCACTTTTGGTCTTGCCGTTTCCGGGCCCCGGACCTATTCAGGCAGACCTTTGCTGATTTTTGTCGCGAACTCGGCCGTGCAGATTCCCTCGCCCTGGTATCAGGCCGTTCTCCGATGCCCGGATTTCGAGGCCTCCGGCTTCATGGTTCCCGGTTATCCGCTCGTGCTCGCGGGCCACAACGGTTCCACGGCCTGGGCTTTCTCGCCTTCAGGAGAAAAAGCGGACACCCTGGCGCGCAGTGTCCTGGGACGAATCTGCACAGCCGGTTCTTAAAAGGGACACGCTGGCCGTTCTGAACGCGCCGGATATTCCAATCGAGATTGGTCGCCTGCCCTCAGGCCCCCTGGTCTGCCGCGCACCCCCATCACCCGGACCCGGCCGTAAAATGTCAGGCGTGGTTCTGGAATGGGCCGGCCTGGAGCCTGCCGACGAGACCGCGGTTCTGCTGAACATGAATAAGGCTGCCACCGCGGATGAATTCCTGTCGAAAAGCGCTGGCCTCCGGCTTCCCGGATTCTCCTGGATAGCGGCGGATACGCAGGGCGGCGTCGGCATTTCCGGCGCTGTCCGGTCCGGTACAAGCCGGACTCCCGGACCGTATGGATCACATCCCCGGGGTTTCTCTGCAACGGAAACCTCGACCGGCCCGTACCGCCGGACTCGCGGTCCCTCCCCCGCTTCAGCAGGCTTTCCGCTGTCTGGCCCGATTCCCAGCCGGTCTCCCTTTCGGACAGCCGCAGACTTCTGGCGGATGCGGTCTCCGTCCGTTCTTCCTTTCTCGTCCGTCTCGCTCTTCCCGCATTGACCCGCGCTCAGCGCACCGATTCCGTCGAAACCGCCGGCCTGCGCCTGCTTTCCGCATGGGACGGCGACATGCGGTCCGGCAGTCCGGCCGCGGCTCTGGCCGAAACCTTTCTCGACCGGCTCAGTTCGAACCTCATTCAGGTCGGATCCCCTCCTGTTGCGGCAGGGCTCGCGATGCGCATCCCGTCCCTGCGCCTCGATATGCTTCAGGACAGCCTGACCAGGCCATGGGCCGTAAAATCGCATGTCGCTGTCATTGAGAAAAGCTTTGCCGATGCGGTTTCAGCGATGAAGGAAAAACAAGGGGACAAGCCTGAAGCATGGAACTGGGGAGGCGTGCACGAACTTCAATTCGACCATCCGCTCGGGGGACGCTGGCCCTTCCGGGACTTCTTTAAAACGCATCCGTTCCCGATGGGTAAATCCATGTCGAGCATCGAAGGCTGGGCGCATGCCTCCGGAGGCCCGCAGTTCCATATCGTTTCAGGGCCATCGGCCAGACTCATCATCGACCTTTCGGACTTCGACCGTTCCGTATCCTGCCTATCGACCGGCCAATCCGGTCAGGTCATGGACCTCCATTACAGGGATCAGATGAATTTGTTCACAGGGGACAATTTCAGGCCGGACTTGTGGGACAAGGAAAAAATCGAAAGGTCCGGCGGGAGCGTGCTGAAAATGGCACCTTAAAAAAGTGCCGGGCTCCTATGAGGTGCCTGGCATTTGGGCGGGCTTTAAAACCGATAACCCATTTTAATCAAGTGAGCCTGAAATCGTTTCCCGATATTCAGACCATTTACAAAGCTTAATTCATTCAAGTTTTTCACGTAACCATACTCAAATGTCACCCTGTTCAGATAAATACCAACGCCATAATTCCAGGAGGAACCGGAATTATCAAACAGAAAATTTGTGCGCTCGGTAAATGACAAATCATAAACTGATTCCGCTGATAAATATTGATCGACAATATCCGTTGTTGAAAAATCATCCACTGCAATATAAAATGACCGGGATATATTCAAAATCAAACCGAATTTTCTGTAAATCGGGTGCCTGAAAAGAAATCCAAGAGGCACGTCAATATACTGGACATTCGCGTTCACGTTATAAATAAATACGTCTGAATCAAACGAATACCGTTTAACTGTCTTGTTGTTTAAATAGGACTCATGCCTGATGTAATTCAAACCGCTGAAGAAGGATAGACTTTTATGGATTGTCCAATCTTTTTCGATCCCGATTATGAAATTCCATCTGCCTTCACCGTCGTTATCCTGAAAAGAAGATAAATTCCAGCCGGACTGAATACGAGTCCCGGCGGCTGAGCCCGACTGAATCGAGAAGAATGCCAATAGAATCGCAACTAATTTTATCTTCATCTCATTCCTCCCTTGCCGAAAGACCTGAAGGGTTAACTCCTACCCCTTCCCTACCGCCTCCCCGAACGATCCCGCGATGCGGAACGGGAGACCGGACGCGGCCAGCAGGGCCAGACCCTCCTGCTTTCGGTTGCCCTCAAAGCGAACAGTGACTTCAGGCCGCGAGGCTCTGCTCTTCAAAGCGGACACGAGGCCTTCGGCAACAACGTCGCACCGGACGATTCCGCCGTACACATGCACGAGAAGCCGCCGCGTAGCCGGAACGGCCAGCACGGCCGCGACCGCTTCCTCCACATCCGCGGCAGAGGCCGCTCCCCCGATGTCGCAGAAAGCGGAGGCCGAAGCGCCTGCCGCTGCCAGCGCATCGGCCGTGGCCATGGCGAGTCCCGCGCCGTTCGCGATCAGCCCGACATCCCCGTTCATGCGCACGAAAGGGATGCGGCCCCCGCAAATCGAGGCGTTCTCCTCCAAAGCGGAAAGCCTGAGCGCTTCCGCGATCCCATGCGCGTCCGATTCCGTGAAATCATACGAAAAGCTTCCGGAACCGCCGGACGCCGGGCCGTCCAAACAGGAAAAGGCAACCGAAGGATCGGACAGGGCCCCGATTTCCGGATGCCGGAAAAGGCCGTAATCGTCGAAGTCCATTTTCGCGTCCAGGCAGACGATGCGTCCGTCCCGGGTGAGAGCGAGCGGATTGATCTCGGCCAAAGTGCATTCATGCTGATAAAACAAACGTACGAGTCCGGAAAGAACCCGGGCCGTTTCCAACGCCGTTTTTCCCGACAGCCCCATTGCGGCCGCGGCTTGCATGGACAGAACCGCGGAGAATCCGTGCTCCGGATCCGACGCGGTCAGTGGAATCCGGACAGGATCACCCGCCTCCACGCCCGTTCCCCCTTTTCCGGACAACAGCAGGGACACGCAGGCCGAATCCCGGTCCAGGGCGACGGCCGCGTACATTTCAGAAACCACGTCATCCATCCGCTCGACGAGAACCAGACGAACCGTATAAGGCCCGCTTCCGGCCGGGTTTAAAACCGACCCCAGAAGCCCGGATGCGGCGCGTTCGGCCTCAAGCCGGTCGGACGCCGACCGGACCCCGCCCGCCGCTTTCCTGGATCCGGCCGGGACCTGGGCCTTGACCATGAAGGGCTGTTGAATGCATTTTGAGGCGGCCTGTACGGTTTTGGAATGGCTTGCCGTGAATCCGGCAGGTATTGGGATTCCGGACCGCATGAGAAGAAATTTGGCCTGATATTCAAAAATGCGCATTTTCAATTATCTTCATGTTTAAACTGTCCTTATCCGTATGGCCTCCACACGGACGAAATGCCTGTATTCCACAAATTAAGAACACCCCTAAAATAAAGCAAAGCATTTATTTATGGCATGTAATTTGCAAAAATAGACCCGGATAAGACCATCTCATGAAAAAAAGCGCACTTGAACATATGCCGGACCTGTTCCGGTCCGTTAGGCACCTGTCGATCAAGCGTAAGCTGACGCTGATCGACCTGCTGACGACGACCATCGCGCTCTGCGTGGCCTGCTCCGCGTTCATCGTGTACGAGCGGATCTCCTTCCGCCGCACGGTGCTCCGCGAGCTGACCGTCACGGCCGAGATCATCGGCCGGAACAGCACCGCCGCGCTCGCCTTCGACGACGGCCGCACCGCTGAGGAGATTCTCTCGGCCCTGCTCGCGCAGAAGCACATCGTGTCGGCCTGCATCTACAAGCCGGACGGCCAGGTGTTCGCGACCTATCTGCGCGAGAACGCCAAGCCCGAATTTCCGCCGGCCTCGGCCGTCGATCAGGAGGTCTTCACCGGGGACCACCTGATTCTGACCCGGCCCGTCCTGCTGGAGGAGGACCGGATCGGCACGGTGTACATCAAGTACGACCTTCAGGAGATGCACGCGCGATTCACCCGCTACGGCCTCATCGCGCTGATCATGATCCTGGTTTCGGCCATGATCTCCTTCTCGGTCGCGTCGCGGCTGCAGCAGATGATCGCCAAGCCGATTCAGAACCTCGCCGAGGTGGCCTTCACGGTGTCCCTGAAGAACGACTATTCGATCCGGGTGGAGAAGAAAAGCCGCGACGAGGTCGGCCAGCTCATCGACGGGTTCAACGAGATGCTCTCGCAGATTCAGGAGCGCGACCACGCCCTCACCCGGGCGCAGGAGAACCTGGAAAAGCGGGTGCAGGAGCGCACCCAGGAGCTCATGCAGGAGATTTTCGAGCGGATCCGGGTTGAGAACAAGCTGAGGGAGTCCCTGCAGGAGAAGGAGGTTCTGCTGAAGGAGATTCACCACCGGGTCAAGAACAACCTCCAGGTCATCTCGAGCCTGCTGTACCTGCAGTCGCGGAAGATCAAGGACACCGGCGCCCTGGACATGTTCGTGGAGAGCCAGAACCGCATCCGTTCGATGGCGCTGATCCACGAAAAGCTGTACCAGTCGGAGGACATGGTCCACGTGGACTTCTCGGAATACACGCGCAACCTCATCGGCCACCTGGCCAACTCGTACGGCACCCAGCTCCAGAAGGTGCGCATCGACACGCGATTCGAGAACGTCATGCTGAGCATCGACAAGGGCATTCCCTGCGCCCTCATCGTCAACGAACTGGTCACCAACGCGCTGAAATACGCCTTTCCCGACGACCGGAAGGGAACGATCCGCATCGACTGCGCGAAGGGCGCCGACAACACGGTCGCCCTGACCGTCATGGACGACGGGGTGGGGCTCGGCGATTCGTTCGATCTGCACCGCAGCGAGACACTCGGCATGCAGCTGATACGCAGCCTCACCCAGCAGTTGAAGGGCACGATCGACGTGAACCACGGCTGCGGCGGACCGGTCGGGGCGGGCGGAGCGCGCGGGGCGCGTTTCACGATCACGTTCAACGCATAAGGAAAAGGGAGGCGTCTTCATGAAGGAGACCCGAATCCTCGTCGTGGAGGACGAGGTCATCATCGCCATGGAAATCCGGGACCGGCTCGGCAAGCTGGGCTATACGGTCACGGGCGTCGCCCCCTCCGGCGAAGAGGCGATCCGGAAGATGACGGAGACGCATCCGGACCTGGTGCTGATGGATATTATGCTCGAAGGACCCATGGACGGGGTCGAGACGGCCGAACGCATCCGCGAGGCGCACGACGTGCCGGTGATCTTCCTCACCGCCTATTCCGACAGCACGACCCTGGAGCGCGCGAAGATCAGCGAACCCTTCGGGTACATCCTGAAGCCGTTCGACGAGCGGGAACTGCACACCACGATCGAGATCGCCCTGTACCGGCACCAGATGGAACAGCGCCTGCGGGCGAGCGAGCGGTGGTTCTCCACTACCCTGAAGAGCATCGGGGACGCCGTCATCACCACCGACACCCAGCGCATCGTGACGTTCATGAACCCCGTGGCGGAACGCCTCACCGAATGGACATCCGCGGACGCGGCGGGCAAGTCGATCGAAGCCGTTTTCCGGGTCGTGAGCGAGAAGGGGCGCACGCCCGTGGTCAACCCGGTGGCGTCCGCCCTCCAGGACGACGTCGTGGCCGGGCTCGCCGAGGGCACGATTCTGATCTCCCGGAACGGCCGCGAGATCCCGGTCGACGACAGCGCGGCCCCGATCAAGGACGAAAAGAACCGCATCACCGGCGCCGTACTGGTCTTCCGCGACATCGCCGAAAAGAAGAAGCTCGAGAAGCAGCTTCGGCAGGCCCAGAAAATGGAGGCCGTCGGCACCCTGGCCGGCGGCGTGGCCCACGACTTCAACAACCTGCTCACCGCCATCCGGGGGTCCGTCGACATCGCCATGCTGACCATCAAGCCCGACGACCCGATCGTACAGGACCTCCGTGAGATCCAGATCTCGGCCGAGCGGGCCTCGGACCTGATCCGCCAGCTCCTCATGTTCTCGCGCAACCAGCCGATGGAATTCACGAGCCTCTCGCTGAACCGCATCCTCGAGAGCCTCCTGAAAATGCTCCACCGCCTGATCGGCGAGGACGTCGGCATCAGCACGTCGCTCGACGCTCAGCTCTGGGGCGTCCGGGCCGACCGGGTCACCCTGGAGCAGGTGATTCTCAACCTCTCCATCAACGCGCGGGACGCCATGCCGAACGGGGGCAAGATCTCGATCCGGACGGAAAACGTGACCCTCGACGAGGCCTACTGCCAGTCCGTGCCGGACGCGCGGCCAGGCCGGTTCGTCCGCCTCTCCGTCACCGACACGGGCATGGGCATGGACGCCGAGACCGTCCAGCGGATTTTCGAGCCTTTCTTCAGCACCAAGGGCCCGGGCAAGGGAACCGGCCTGGGACTATCGGTGGTCTACGGCATCGTTCAGCAGCACGGCGGCTGGATCAACGTGTACAGCGAGCCGGGGCAGGGCACCACTTTCAAGGTCTACCTGCCCGGCCACAACGAACGCGAGGAGGTGCGCCGGGACGAGAAGGAGCCGGCTGTAACCGCGGTGCAGGGCATGAACGAGCGCATTCTGCTCGTGGAAGACGAGAAAAACGTGAGGGAATTCGTCAGCAAGGCGCTGAAACAGTGCGGCTACCGGCTCGGCGTCGCCGACTGCGCGGAGCAGGCGATCGAGCTGTTCCGGGCCGAATCCGGCAAATTCGACATGCTGTTCAGCGACGTGGTCCTGCCGGGCATGAACGGCATTGACCTGGTCGAGACGCTGAGAAAGGAGAAGCCGGACCTGCGCATCCTGCTCTCGAGCGGGTACACGGACCACAAGTCCCAGTGGCCCCGCATCCAGGAGCAGGGCTGGCGTTTTCTCCAGAAACCCTACACGCTGACCGAACTGCTCCGGGTGATACGCGAAGTGATCGAAGGAGACGCGAAAGCCGCGGCAAAGGGCTGATTGAAGCTCCCCGCCGCAAGCGGCGGGGAATCTTCTATCTGTAGAGAAAAGACAATTTATATTCGCTCGCATACCCCGGAGCCCGTCCCGCTGCGCGGGACCAATCTACAGATGCCTGCTAAGGCAAGCTCCGGGGTATACGCTCGCTGACAGATTCGGCCGCCGCTCGGGAAAAATCCGCCGATCCCGCGTTCACGGGTTCCCGTATTCCAGGCACCCGAAGTTCCAAGGACCCGAAGCTCCGGCCGTCATCTGAAAAAACGAAAGCCGCCCCAACCAGGGGGCGGCTTTTTTTATTCCGGGAACAGCCGGGCAGGCGGCACGGCTCAGGGCCGGGGAACAACGGACACTGGGCGGCCGGTCACGCGCCGGCGGCTTTTACGGCCGGTTACGCGCGGTGATTCGCGATCAGGAGTGTCCTCGGATCGAGCTTGAGGCGGAGTTTCTCGAGATCGACGCTGTCGCGGTCCTTGAGCAGTTTCAGATCGATGTGGTCCTGCATCGGTTGGAGCTGAATGATCACCGAAAAAAAGCGCTTGCCCGCGGCCACCGGCGCCGGAATGCCGGAATCGTCCGTGACGATTTCGCCCGGGGGCAGGGAGGCGGAAAACCAGATCTCGACTTTACGTTCGGCCGCGATTTCCTTCCATATCGCCCAGTCCGCGTCGTTCGCGGCCGTGAACGAAAATCCGTCAACGATGATGACGGCGGGCGTGAAGCCGGAGCCCGCGGTGACCGTGTCCATGTGCGAGCGGACCTGCTGCAACGTGCGGTCGGCCTGCCGGAAATGAACGATCAGCCGGTTGGAAACGATTTCGTCGTGCACGTCCCTCACGTCCTCGAGCCGGAAGGTCGCCGCCATCTCCTGGAAGACGTGCTCGTACCAGCTCTCGATGTGACTGGGGTTGTCCGAAAAGGACACGTGCAGGACCTTTTCCCCGCGGAGCAGGCAGTCGAGCGCGACATGCGCCAGGCAGGCGGTCTTCCCCACACCCTTCTTGGATGCAAATACTCCGAGGTTGCCCCGACCCAGTCCCCCGTGAATCGACTTCTCGAGGACACGGATGGGGCTTCTCTGGTTCAGTTCTTTTTTTACCATTCGTAAAGCCTTTCGGATGACGGTCCGTGGACCGGGGTTAGCGGCCTTTGGCCTTGTCAGCGTATTTCTTGATCAGTTCCTCGGATATGGATTCCGGCACTTTCTTGTACTGGGAGAATTCCATCGTGAATTCGGCCTTGCCCTGGGTCGCGGACCGCAGGACGGTGGAATAGCCGAACATCTCGGCCAGCGGCACTTCGGACTCGATGACGGTAAAGTTCTTGTCCTCCGTCGCGCTGTGGATGATGCCCCGCCGCTGGTTGATGGTGCCGAGGGCCGTGCCCTGGTACTCGGAGGGGCACTCCACGACGACCTTCATGATCGGCTCGAGGATGACGGGCTTGCACTTGCCGTAGGCCTGGCGGAAGGCGCCGATGGCCGCCTGCTGGAACGCTACGTCGGACGAATCGACCGCATGCGAATTCCCGTCGTTGAGGGTGACTTTCACGCCCACGATGGGGAACCCGATGATCGACCCCTTGGCGAGGCAGGCCTCGAATCCCTTCCGGCAGGAGGGGATGAATTCCAGGGGAATCGAGCCGCCCTTGATCTCGTCCGCGAATTCGAATTCTCCCTCGTGGAAGGGATCCATGCGGCCGCAGACCCGGCCGAACTGTCCGGAGCCGCCCGTCTGCTTCTTGTGCGTGTAGTCGAAATCGGCGCTCCGCGAGATGCTCTCGCGGTAGGCCACCTGGGGCGCGCCGGTCTCGAGTTCGACCTTGTACTCGCGCCGCATCCGCTCGATGTAGATGTCGAGGTGGAGCTCCCCCATCCCGCGGATGATCGTGTCGTTGCTCTCCGGGTCCACGTAGGTCTGGAAGGTCGGGTCCTCCTTCGTGAACCGGTTGAGCGCCTTCGCCATGCCCTCGAGCGACTTGTTGTCCTTCGGCTTGAGCGAAAGCGAAATGACGGGGTTCGGCACGAACATCGAGGTCATGGCGTACCGGACGCCGCCGCCGGTGAACGTATCGCCCGACGCGCAATCCACGCCGAACAGGGCCACGATGTCCCCGACGCCCGCCTCCGTGATATCCTCCATCTCGTCTGCGTGCATCCGGATGAGGCGGCCGACGCGGACGCTTTTACCCGTCCTGGAATTCGTGATCTCGTCGCCCTTCTGGACGTGCCCCTGATAGATCCGGACGTAGGTGAGCTGGCCGTACCGGGTGTCGTCGAGCTTGAACGCGATCATGACCAGCGGCGCCTCGACATCGGACTTCAGCTCGACCGGCGCCTCTTCGTGGTCCAGGTCCAGGGCCGTGTTCTTCACGTCCGCGGGGCCGGGCAGATAGGCCAGCACCGCGTCGAGCAGGAGCTGAACGCCCTTGTTCTTGAACGCGGACCCGACATACACCGGGGTGAGGCCGAGCGAGAGCGTCCCCTTCCGGACGGCCTCGTGGATCATGTCCTCTTCGACCCGGTCCTCGAGGTACGCCTCCATGAGGCGGTCGCTGAACAGCGACACTGTGTCGAGCATCACGTCGCGCTTGGCTTTCGCCTTCTCCACCAGGGCGGCGGGGATTTCCTCCTCCCTCACTATTTCGCCGTTCGCCCCGTCGAAATAGTGCGCTTTCATGCGGATCAGGTCGATGACGCCCTCAAAGGCCGACTCGAGGCCGATGGGAATCTGCATCAGCACCGCGTTGTCGCCCAGCTTGTCCTTCATTTGGTTGACGACGCGGTCGGGGTCAGCGCCCATGCGGTCGCACTTGTTGATGAAAGCGATGCGCGGCACCTTGTAGCGCTTCATCTGGCGGTCCACGGTCAGGGACTGCGACTGCACCCCGCCGATGGCGCACAGAACGAGAATGGCGCCGTCGAGGACGCGGAGCGACCGCTCGACCTCGATGGTGAAGTCCACGTGGCCGGGCGTGTCGATGATGTTGATCGAGTATTTCTTCCATTCCACGTTCGTGGAGGCGGAGGATATGGTGATGCCGCGCTCGCGTTCCAGGTCCATGGAATCCATGGTGGCGCCGGACTCCTTGTCGTGGACCTCGTGGATGGCGTGGATTTTCTTGGTGTAGAACAGGATGCGCTCAGTGAGCGTGGTTTTGCCCGAATCGATGTGCGCGCTGATCCCGATGTTTCGCAGTTTCTGGAGGTCGGTAAACATAGTGGGTTGTTTTTATTCACCTTTCCTGTTTGGCACAAGGCATAAAAAACCGCTTTTGGGTCCGTCGCCCAAAAACGCGGGCAGTAAGATACTACTTAAAACGCGCGAAAACAAGAAATATTTTGTTGACTAAGAATAAATTTTGTGATAGTTTATGGGGTCACCGCCCACCCCGCATGCAGGAGCCCCCATGCCTTCCGACATGGAAAAAGAGATCGAATCCCTCCGCGAGGAGATCCGCAGGCACGATCACCGCTATTACGTGCTGAACGATCCGGAGATTCAGGACCGGGAATACGACCGGCTCCTGGCCCGGCTCTCGGACCTGGAGGCGGCCCGGCCGGACCTCGTCACCCCGGACTCGCCCACCCGCCGTGTCGGGGGCGCGCCGACGAAGGAATTCCCTGCGGTGACGCACGCGGCGCCGATGCTGAGCCTCTCGAACACGTATTCCACCGACGAGCTGATGGAGTTCGAAAAGCGGATCCGGAACGCGCTTCCGGACGAGCCCGTCGAGTACGTGGCCGAGCTCAAATTCGACGGCATCGCGGTCAGCCTGGTCTACGAGGCCGGCCGGTTCGTCCGCGGCGCGACCCGGGGGGACGGCGAACGCGGAGACGACATCACGGAAAACCTGAAGACCGTGCGCTCCATCCCGCTCCGGTTGTTCGCGGATCCCGGACTGCCGGCGGACGTCGAGGCGCGGGGCGAGGTGTACATCCCCAAGGCCGGATTCGAGAAAATGAACCGGGACCAGGAGAAACTGGACGAGAAGCTTTTCGCCAATCCCCGCAACGCCGCGGGCGGCACGCTGAAACTGCAGGATCCGAAGGCGGTGGCCCGGCGGCCGCTCCAGTTCACCGCGTACGCGCTGATCGCGGACGTCCCGGCCGGCACCCAGCTGGACCGCCTGCACATTCTGCGCGAGCTGGGGATTCCGGTCAGCCGCCACTCGGCCCTGTGCAAATCCATGTGGGAAGTGGTCGAGTTCTGCGGCGGCTGGGAGGAGCGGCGCGACAGCCTCCCCTTCGAGATCGACGGCGTGGTCGTCAAGGTCAACGCCATCGGCCAGCAGGAGCGGCTGGGCGTGACGGCCAAAAGCCCGCGCTGGGCCGTCGCCTACAAGTTCAAGGCGCGCCAGGCCGCGACCGTGCTGAAAAAAATCTACTTTCAGGTCGGCCGGACCGGCGCGATCACGCCCGTGGCCGAACTCGCTCCCGTTTTCCTCGCGGGGTCCACGATCAGCCGCGCCACACTGCACAACGAGGAGGAAATCCGGCGCAAGGACATACGCGAAGGCGACACCGTTCTGATCGAAAAGGGCGGCGACGTTATCCCCAAGATCGCGTCCGTCGTGCTCGCGAAAAGGCACAAAGACTCTCGGCCCTTCGAAATGCCGGCGGACTGCCCGGTCTGCGGCTCGCCGGTTTCACGGACCGAGGACGAGGTCGCGGTGCGGTGCGAAAACGTCGCCTGCCCCGCCCAGGTGCTCCGCCGGATCACGCATTTTGCCTCGCGCGGCGCCATGGACATCGACGGGCTCGGAGACGCGGTGGTCCGCCTGCTCCTCGAAAACCGTCTGGTCTCGGATTTCGGCGACCTCTATGCGATGAAGCGTGAAAAGCTCGCGTCGCTCGACCGCATGGGCGAGAAAAGCGCGGCCAACCTCACGGCCGCGGTCGAAAAATCAAAACAGCGGCCGCTCGACCGGGTGCTGTTCAGCCTGGGCATCCGGCACGTGGGTGAAAACGTCGCGTCCCTGCTCGCGGACCGTTTCGGCTCCATCGACGCGATCGCGGCCGCGTCGCCCGAGGAACTGGCCGCTGTGGAGGGCGTCGGCCCGGTCATCGCGGACAGCGTCGCGCAGTTCTTTTCACGGAAGGGCAACCGGAAGGTTCTGGAAAAGCTGAAAACCGCGGGCGTCCGGACGGAGCAGGAACGGAAAAAGCCGTCCGAAGGCGGCGTTTTTCAAGGCCGTATTTTCGTGCTGACCGGAACGCTCCAGGGCTTCACGCGAGAGGAAGCGGCGCGGCGCATCGAGGCGGAAGGCGGCGTGGTCACGGGATCGGTCAGCCGGAACACCGACTTCGTGCTCGCGGGCGCGGAGCCCGGATCCAAATACCGGAAGGCGCTCGACCTCGGCATCCCGATCATGGACGAGGACACCTTCGTCGGACGGCTGGAAAAGGCGAAACGGAGAAAACCGCAGGCCGGCGGACAACTGAAAATCAGCCTGTAGGCTGCGTGACGATTGAATACAAAAAATGACAGAAAAACAACACCGCGGAGGGGCGTCATTCGTATCTTAATGGTGATTTCGGATGGATTGCGAAATCTCCGGCATTGAACGTTCCCTCCTCCTTCTCTGGGATGAAAGCCCCGCCTGTTTCGGTACCGGCGGGGCTTTTTTATATCAAAAAAAGTTCATAGTTCATGGTTAACAAAAAAACAGTTCATAGTTGATAGTTCATGGTTCATAGTGAAAAACAGAGCTACATTTCACGTTTTTCTAACTATGAACCATGAACTATCAACTATGAACTCTTTTGCGCCGGCACCGTAAACCCTCCCCCGCTCATCGTTGCGATCCTCTGCGCCAGATTTCCGGAAATGAAAAGCGGACATTTCGGATTGCGGCTGAAGGTCAGGCGCACCGCCGGCGTGAACACGCCATGCGGTTCGGCCCGAATGTCGCTCCACGGGATGGACAGCGGCGCATGCCCGGGCTTGAAAAACATGATCACGGACAGGTGCAGTCCGCTGCTGTCCGCTCCGACATTCAGCAGCCCGCTGTAATTGGCGCTCCAGCGGAAGGAACCGCTCTGGAACCGGAGAATCGTTCCAGTGGCGTCGGACTGGGCCGCGTAGGATTCGGCCAGGGCATTCCATCCGCTTATCCGGGCGACCAGCCGGCACATGAGAACCCAGAAAACGGGAAGGACGATCCAGAAATAACGGGACATAAAAGAGTCGAAGTCCATGGAAGCCCTCCCTCCAGTAATAGTTCAAAGTTCAAGGTTCAAAGCATACGGGCGAGGATCATCCGGCTTTCTTCCGCCTTCCGCCATTGAAGCTCCCCGCCGCCCGCTTCGCGGGACCAAGCTATTATATGCCTTCTGTTTGAAGGCAAGCGGCGGGGAATCTTCTATCTGTAGAGAAGAGACATCTGATATTCGCTCGCTTACCCCGCGGCCCGCTGCGCGGGATCAAGCTATTATATGCCTGCTTGTTGAAGACAAGCCGCGGGCCTTCAATGAGAAAGAATCCGGTTGCTTGGTCCGGCGAAGCCGGGAAATGCGCTCGCTGTCAGATTCATCATTCGGCATCATTTCATCAGCGTCATGCGGATCGCGGCCGTCCGCGATCCCGATACAAGCCGGGCGATGTATATCCCGGACGGGGCGCTCCTGCCGTAGGAGTCCTTTCCGTCCCACCGGATCCGGTGGTCTCCCGCCGGCATGCGCTCTTCCGCGAGCGAGCGCACCCGCTGTCCCGCGGCGTTGAAAACCGCGAGCCATACCATTCCCGGCGCGGATATGCGGAATTCGATTTCAGCCGATGCGTTGAACGGATTCGGATAGACCGACTCGATCACCGGAGACTCGGGCAGGGAACGGACGGCCCCCGGCCGTGCCACGGAGACGGCCGAGGAACGGTCCGTGTAGCTGGTATGCAGAAGGCTTTCGGACATCCCGCCGAGCGGCCGGCCGAGGAAGTCCGCGTACAGGCTCTGCAGCTGCGGATTGTCCTGCGACTTGCGGAGGGGCATTGCGGCATCCTGCGCGTACGCGGCCTCTATCCGCGCCAGAAAGTTTTCAACCGCCTTCTGCGCCGCGTGCGCGGCGGACTTGATGCCCGTCACGATCAGCGCGGAAATGACGCCTGATATCTTGAGAAAATCGCGGCGGGTGACCGTCCGTTTTTCATTGATGGCTTCACTCATCAGAGACCTCGCATCAAGTTGTATATTCTTTTTCAATGGGTTGACCGCCGCCGTTGAGACAGCCGCCCGGACAAGCCATCACTTCGACCGCCGCGTAGGGGGACGTTCCCGCCTTGATGGCCGCGCAGACCGGACCGGCGTTGATCGCGCCGCTCACGACCGCGACCTTGAACGTCTGTCCGCCCGCCGTGATTTCCGCCTCACGAACCCCTTCGGTACCCCGGACGGATCGGAATTCCACGTTTTCCAGCGGTCTTCCGTCCAGTTCTTCCGTCACGCGGCGGAGCGCGGCTTCCATGACGCCGCCGGTCGCCCCGAAGATGGTCGCCGCGCCGGTGGATGCGCGGAAAGGATCATCCGCCTGCTCTTCCGGCAGGACGTCGAAATCCACGGCCGAGTCCTTGAGCCACTGGATGAGCTCGCGCGTATTGATCGTGGCGTCAATATCCCGAAATCCGGACTTCGCGTTTTCGATCCTCAATTCCTCGAATTTCTTGGCGATGCAGGGCATGATCTGGACCGTGTAGAGATTGTCCGCGCTCACTCCGATCTGCGACGCGCCCCTGGTTTTGGCGATCACGCCGAGCATCTGGGCCGGGGAACGCGCGGTTGAGAGGTTGGGGATGAGCGTGGGATGGTACGTTTCCACGAAACGGACCCATCCGGGACAGCACGAGGTCAGGAGAGGCAGCGGCCGGTCCAGCTCGCCCCGAATCCGGCCCAGAAGTTCGGCGCTTTCCTCCAGAATCGTCAGATCCGCGCCGAATTCAACGTCCCAGACCTTGTCGAATCCGAGCCTCCGGAGCGCGGCGAACATCCGGCCCGCCTCGTACCGCGGCGCGTCGTCCCCGAACGCCTCCCCCAGCGTGTAGCGGATCGACGGCGCGGGCATGGCCACGGTGACCACGTCCGGATCCGCGAGTTTCCGCCGGATTTCATCCATGAAAGAGACGGTCTCCTGAATCGCGGATTCGGGACACCCCTTCAGGCACTGACCGCAGGCGATGCAGGCCGCCGGATTGGGGATGTGGTGAACGCACCAGGGAGTCTCCGGCAGGGTTCGCGCGATGGCGCCCGTCGGGCAGACGCCTTCACATTTGCCGCACCGCATGCAGTCATCCTCATTCACATTCAGAAAATGAATGTTGTCCGCCTCGCCGGGTGCGGGAAAAAAAGCGTTGTTGTTACGATTCATACTCCGACCTCTGGTTTAAAACATTCATCCTATGAATCTGATCGCTCACTTATTCCACGCAACGCGGGAGCAAAGCAATGAGATTCGTTTTTTTAACACGCACCCTGAAGGGTGCGGCTACCCTGACTTCGCGGCTCTGAAAGTCCGTCCTTGCTCCATTCGTTCATACCAGGCGGAGTTTGAACGGAACCGAATCATCGAATAACCCCATCCCCATTCTTTATCCGTGTCATTCCGCGCCGCCAGCCTTCAGTGCTCATAAAAGTTTCATCGATGGGTCCCGCATTGCGACGGCATCCGTTCAATCCGTCTTCCATTTTTTTTATCCGGAGTCCGTCACTTCATCTCCACCGCAGCCGCGTCTCCGAGAAGCTCCGCCAGCCCGCCGGACCGAAGCCACTCGGCCGTATCAACTTCGCCTGCCAGGAACGCGCACAGAAAAGCGGTGGCCGCGGCCCGGATGCCTTCGTGAAACGCCTGGATTTGAACGGTCCGCCCATCCCTCTTTCCGGCAAAATAATTCCGAAAGAGAGGACGTCTCGGCCGGACGCGGTCAGCCGAACGCCTGCGCTCCGTGAAGGCCATGTGATCCAGATCCCGGAAGGTCACCAGAAACTGGTCGCCGCTTCGGATGGCGTCATAGGGCACCCGCCTGTGTTCCAGCCGCGTGCCGCCGATCGGGCTGGCGTCCCGCGTTCCGGTCATGTGAATGCAGGGAACACGGAAATCTCCGTACTCCCCGGCCGCAAGCTCAGGCCCCCCTGAAGAGGGGCTCAGGGCGAGGCAGACGCGCATTCTCTCATCCCTGAAACCCCGCGGGTTCCCTGCCCCGTCGCGAAGCAGACGGCCCGCGCAGGCCTGCGCCGTGGTGGCGCCCATTGAATGGCCCGCTGCCGCGAGCCGTTCCGGATCGACGCTCCCGCGCCAGGGGGAGGAAGGATCGGCGGACATCCGCAACATCCGGTCCGCGCAGAACCGGATGTCCTCCGGCCGCGACAGCCATTGTCCGGGATCGGCCGCGGCACGCCGCATGGCTTCGGCCGCATCCAGGGGGCCGGTAAAAATGCGGTTATCCGTGCCCGCGTGCACGGGATGAACGGACAGGAATCCGTGACCGGCCCAGTGCCGTCCGAGATAATCGTATGAATCCGCGGAGCCGCCCAGCCCGTGCGAGAAGAACACGGCCGGCCTCGGGCCCGGAGCGGAAACCGGTCGGTAGAGACGAACCGGAATGACGCGCCCGCGGACGGCATCCGTCCATTCCTCTTCCGATACGCGGAAGCGGAAAAGACCGGGCCGCCTGAACCGGAAATGCCGGTCCGTGGAGCGTCTGGGGGAGAGGATCCTGAGCCGGATCATGGGGAGGGTGGATTTATCTGCCGCGGTTCTGGTAACGCAGGTATTTTTGGCGCGTCATGATGCCGACCGGGCCCTGATAGACGCCGCCCCCCGCGCCCGTGTCGAGAACGCGGACCGCGATGACATTCGGTTTGCCGCGCCTCAGCAGGTCATCGGGCAGGTAATAGGCGCGCTCGGCCATGTAGGAGCCCCACCAGGCTTCCTCTTCGAGTTTGATGCGGCCGGTCTGGCCGATCATCACGCCGTTGAGATAGGTCTGGTCCGCGTCGTCGATGCGGCCGAGCAGTAGAATGAGTTTCTCCGCGGCCAGTTCCGCGGGAATCTCGAACGTTTTCCGGTACCACGCGAATCCGTTGTAGTCCGGGTGGCCGCATGACTCCCAGTAGGCGGGCAGGTCCACGGTCTCCCATTTCGAGTCGTCGAATTCGACCGCGGCCCTGGCCGGGCCGTCGCCGGTCGCGAATTTCCAGCCCCTGTGCAGCGGATGGTCGAGCTCGGGGTTCTTGATCTTGGAAAACAGACCAACCTCGCCTTCCACGATGCCGCCGCCCATCCACAGGTCGTACACCCGCACGGCCAGCACGTTCCGGCCGCCGTACCGGACGCATTCGGGCGGAACGCGGTACATGCGCTTGACGTTCCAGGCTGTCTTGACCTGCGGCGGAAATTCGCCCTGGCCGCCGACCAGCACGCCGTTCAGGTAGGTCCGGTCGATGTCGTCGATGGCGCCCAGCTTCAGGAACAGGGGACGGTTTTTCAGGGAAGTGGAAACCTCGAACTCAAGCCTGTACCAGGCGTAACCGTCGTAACCCGGAAAACCGTGGTTTTCCCAGAGGTCGGGCACCTTGACCGTCTCCCAGCCGGAATCGTCGTACGAAGGATCCGCGAACCGCGGGTCGTCCCGGATCTCGAATTTCCACGGTCCGCTGAAATCCAGTTCACATCTGAAATCCTGGCCGCGCAGCGCCGACACCGCGGACAGCAGGAGAATCCCGGACAGGGTCGCGGAGGAACGGAATGGAAGATGTCGGTGAAAAAGCATTTCGGATTTTCCGGTGTCAGGTTCTCAACAGCGGACCGGCGCAGGCCCCTCTTTTTCCGCCTTCGGACCGGTACGCGCGAAAGCCCTTAAAAGTAAGCGGTTTCCGTATCACGCGTGTCACGGTTGTGTATAATAATGTAACAGCTTGCCCGTCGCAGGCGGTCAAGAGTTCACAGTTCATAGTTCATAGTTCATAGTTCATGGTTCATAGTTGTAGGTCCGAAATGTTGAGGCCGCGAAGCGGCCGAAACCGTGAAGCGGCCGAAACCGTGAAGCGGACGAGGCTTTCGGACATCTTCATGGATTTGTCCGATGGCCCGCAAAAAGATGCGGGCATATCGGACCCGCTCCCATTTTCATTAAACTATGAACTATGAACCATGAACCATGAACTTTTTTGATCCCAGTCGACCTACAAGACAAGCTTGTACCCGAACCCGTGCACGGTCAGCAGGTGTCTCGGCTGGGAGGGATTGGACTCGATTTTCTTGCGCAGGCGGACGATGAAGTTGTCCACGGTCCTGGAATTCGGGTAAATGTCGTACCCCCAGACGCGGTCGAGCAGCTGGTCCCGGTTGACGATCTGTCCGGCGTGCTCGAGAAAATACCGGAGCAGTTCGAATTCCTTGTGCGACAGATCCACCGGCCCCTTCGCGTCCGTGGCCGTGTACCGGCCGAAGTCCACCTCGAGCAGGCCGATTTTGCACACACCCGGCGCTTCGCGGTCCGGACTGCTCCTGCGGAGCACGGCTTTGATGCGCGAGATCAGCTCTCGCAGGCTGAATGGCTTGGTGATGTAGTCATCCGCGCCGAGCTCGAGCCCCAGCACCTTGTCGATCTCCTGGCCCTTGGCCGTCAGCATGATGACGGGCGTGCGTATCTTTTTCTGCCGCAGGGCCTTGCAGACGTCGAATCCGGACATTTTCGGAAGCATGACGTCGAGCAGGATGAGGTCCGGCGGATCGGACTGGACGGCTTCCAGACATTTCTCTCCGGTGTCGACAATGCGCACCGAATGACCCTCGAATTCCAGGTTGTCCCGGATTCCCTCGGCCATTTTCTTCTCGTCCTCGACGATGAGTATTCGGCTCATACGCCTCCGTGGGTCTTGGCTGGAAACGGAAAAACCAGCGTGAACAGGCTTCCCTCCCCCGTCCGGCTCCGGAGCCGGACCTGTCCGCGGTGGAGGTTCATGACGTGCTTCACCAGGCTGAGCCCGAGCCCGCTGCCGTGCGGCGCGCCGGATCCGGCCCGCCCGACGCGGTAGAACTTGTCGAACACGCGCTTCTGTTCCGCCTCGGGGATGCCCGGGCCGCGGTCCTCGACGGACAGCAGGGCGCCCGACGCGTCGTGTGACAGGGCCACCCGGATCCACTTCGGCTCCGGGCTGAATTTCACGGCGTTGTCGATGAGGTTGACCAGAGCCTGCGTGACCATTTCCGGGTCCGCGTCGATTTCCGGCACGTCCGGGTCCACGTCCAGGTTCAGCGTCGCGTTCATCTGTTTCATGTGGAATTCGTACATCCCGGCCACCTCGGCCGCGACCGGCTGAAGACGGGTGCGGACCGGCCGGAACTCCTTGCGCTTCGACTCCATGCGGGAAAAGTCGAGGATGTTGTTGATGAGGCGCGTGAGCCGCGAGGCTTCCGCCACGATGGTGCGGTGGTATTCCCGTTTCCGGTCCTCGCCCCGCACCCGGCCCAGCTCCAGTGTTTCGGCGTACATCCGGATGAGCGAGAGGGGCGTGCGCAGGTCGTGCGACACGCTGGCCACAAAATCGGTTTTCATCTGCGCCAGCCGGATTTCACGCGTCATGTTCCGGATCAGCGCGGCCGACCCGAGAATCAGGATGACGTTCACAAGCGCCAGAAAGGCGAGATTCACCCGCGTCCGGACGCGGGAAATTTCGGCGATTGTTTTCCCGCGGATGGCCGTGACCAGGTCGAGATGGGGCAGAACCCAGAGCGGCTCGTTCTTTTCGAACGACACCGCGCCCGCGTCCTGGGTCCGGGTGAGGAGCGCGCCGCTTTCCCTCCGCCGCACGCCGAACACCAGATCGGCCTCGTCCATTTCCGTGAACTTGCGTCCGACCACTTCGACCGCGAACTGGCCGTCGTCCAGAATGAAGCCGTGAAAGCCCGTGCGCCGGTCCGAAACGGACGGAAAGAAGAGCAGGCTGAGCGGACGGCCGTCATCGCCCGGCCAAGGGATCGTCAGGGGCTTGGTGTATCCCTCCCTCGCCCGGTCCGTGCGCTTATCCAGTTCGGCCTGCTCCGGCCGCAGGGCTTCGAGGATGCATCGGCCCGCATCCGGCCGCGGCGTTCCGGAAGCGTCCTCCGGCCCGCCGTTCCACCAGATCCGGATGCCGGCGCCGCCGGATCCGGCGGCGAACGCGCCGACCGCGACCGGGTGCCGGAAGAAAAAACGGTCCAGGGAGTTGCGGCCCTCCGGGGCTTCGAGGCCGGCGGCGAGTTCCGATTCCATGGCGCGGACAGAGTCCCAGCAGTGCTGGTTCACGGAGAACAGCAGGCTTTCGAGCTGGCGCTCGTAAATACTCCGGATGAGGTCCTCCTCCCGTCCCCGCTGGATGAGCTGAAACGCGGTGTAGAGGAAGACCGGCACCAGCAGAACGGCTGTCGCGAGCCGGACGATTTTCGGAATGTGAAGTCTCCGCATGACGGCCGTCCTTATCAAACACGCTTACTTCGGGGACAGGACGGACCGGGGCACCCGGCCCGCCGGGATGCCGGGCCCTTCCCAGTCGAGACGCAGAGACTCGCCGCCCCGAGCATCGAAGTACTCCAGCCGCACGCTGTGCCGGCCTTTGGACAGCCGCACCGAACCCGAGGCCTCGGAGACATCGTGCACCGAATCATTCGAAACCACGGTCCTGCCGTCCACATCAAGCCGGCTGCCGTCGTCCGAAAGGAGGCGAAAGCGGTAATCCCCCTCAGCGGTCGCGTTCAGAAATCCCGTGAACACCAGGCCGAAACCGTCCGCAGGACGCGGAACCGCGTTCAGGCTGATCCCCGCGGGCGACACGGTCCGGCGCGGCCGGAGCCGGCTGAAATCCGGAAGCGCGTTCCAGAATCCCTCGTACAGGGAACAGGACAAGCCGTGGGATTCGGGGCGGTACACGTCGATGCGGGATCGCCGGATATAGCTCCGCTCCATTCCCGGTTTGAAAGCGGCCGCTGACACGAGAACCGGACTGTCGGTCTCGAAGGGCTCGGCGTACAGGGGAGACCGGCTGTCGGGGTCGGAACCGTCAAGCGTGTACCGGATCTCCGCGCCCGGTGTGCGGCATTCCATTCGGATTTGTGCGGTTCCCGGCACGGCGATGGAAGTGTCGGAGGGATGGATCGCGGGCGTCGAGACCGCAGTCTTGGCCGGACCGGCCGGCGCCGCGCTTGCGGACGTGAAGCGGTATTTGCCGGAACCGACCGCGAACACCGCGCGGCCGTTTTCCATCCGGACGAACCGGACGCCCTCTGACTTCCCGGCCGGCCTCCCCCCCTCACGCACGTCCTTTTCGGATGCCGCGGGCACGAAAACCTCGGCTTCCGCGTTCGGCGGCACTTCGACGGACCATTCGAAGCGTCCGTCCGCCATTCGCCAGTCGCTGACAATCAGGCCGTTCGGCGACTCGAGCGAGGCGCGGGCCGAAGTCAGTCCGGCCGCGGGCATGGGCCGCATGAGAATGTGCCTGAACCCGGGCAGGAGCGGGTCGGGCCGAATGCCGGCCGCGTCCTCGAAAAGCCAGGGGATGAAGTCTCCGAGCAGCATGACGTGGTTGCCGGAATTCATGGAGGGATCGGCGGTGTCCCCGTTCCACAGTTCCCATATCGTGGTCGCGCCCTTCTCGGCCATGTACCCCCAGCTCGGGTAGGTCGTGTTTTCCGCGAGAAGGAGCGCGACGTCCGGCCTGCCGTTCCGGCTCAGGGTGCGCATCAGCCACTGGCTGCCGACCAGGCCGACGGCCGTGTGGCCGTCATAATCGCCCAGGATGCGCTCCAGAATGCGCGCCATCGCCTCTTTGGCCGCCTGTTCCGGCGCCAGCCCGAGACCCAGCGGGAGCAGGTTGGAGGTGACCGAACCGTTTCCGTATGTGCGCCCGGCCGCGTCCCACACCCGGCTGTTCAGTGCCTCCCGCAGGTCCTTCGCGAGTTCGGCCCACTCCCGGGCGTCGTCCGGAGCGTCCGTCAGGTGCGCGAACGACCGCATGAGTTCCGCCTCCCCGCAGTACAGCGCAGTGCCGATGAGGCCGGGCGGGGTGATGCGCGCCGGATCGGCCGTGTGGATGAGACCGGGCGATTCCGGCGGCGCGCACCAGTCGCCGTAGGTGTCCTTGAGCATCAGGCCGCCGGACAGATATCGCTTCATGTGCCGCATCCAGGCCGCCATGGCGGGATAATGGCGCCGCACGATCAGCGAATCGCCGTACTGGACCCGGAGCATGTCGCCGAAAAAGATATAGGCGCCGGGCCAGGAAACATTGTCTGTGTACACTTTCCAGAAAGGCGGGGCGACGTCGGGAATGGATCCCGTTTCCGTTTGGCTGTCGCGGATGTCGTCCATCCATTTCGTGTACAGGGCGTGCACGTCCGCGACATAGCTTTCCCCGAGCGAGGACGCAAGCCGGTCGCCGAGCCAGCCCTGACGCTCGTCGCGCTGGGGGCAGTCCGTGGGCATGCTCCGGTAATTGCCGAGAATGCCGCGCACGGCATTGCGGAAGGTGCGGTTCACCACCGGGCTCGAGCATGTGAAAGAGCCGACGAGCTCGACGTCGTCGTGCACGACGCGGCCCTCGATGCTCGAAGAGTCCAGCTCACAGCCCCGGGCCGCGGAGACCTCCACATACCGGAATCCGTGTATGGTGAATTTCGGCTCCCAAGTCTCGACGCTGTCTCCCCGGGAGATGTACATGTCCTCGGCAAGCGCGGTGCGCAGGTTCCGGGTGTCAAGCTCCCCGTCCGGCCTCAGGGTCTCGGCGAAACGGAGCCGAACCGCGGCGCCGGACGCCGGCTTACGCAGGGTGATTCGCGCCCATCCCGCGACGTTTTCGCCCATATCGCAGATAAAAGCGCCCTTCGGGCCGGCCGTCTGCCGAACCGGCTTCAGGGTCCGGATCACCCGCATCGGCGCGATGGGCCTGCCGGTCAGGCGGCCGGACGGGCCGGTCACCCGGCGGGCGGACATCCAGCCGGAATCGTCGAATCCGGGGCTGTCCCATCCCTGTATTTCCCTGCGGCTGTCGTGGAATTCCCCGTCGAATTCATTGTTTGCCGTGATCGGTCCGGACGCGGTGAGGGTCCAGGTCGTGTCGCTGACGATTTCACGGATCGAACCGTCCTCCAATTCAAGCCGGAGGTGCAGAATGAGTTTGGGATACGGCGGAGGACCTCCGCCTCCGTCTGGTCTGGGCGGAAAATAGCGGCCGTTGCCGAGCATGACGCCGATCGCGTTGCGGCCGGGGATGCAGTGGGGCGTGACGTCGTGCGTGACCGTGGTCACGCGTTTCGAATAATCCGAAAGCGGCGGCGACAGCACCTCGTCCCCGACCCGCCGGCCGTTCAGGCTGAGCACGCTCAGCCCGAGTCCGCTGTAGAACACGACGGCCCGTTTCAGGCCGGCCGGGACGTCGAATTCCTTTCGGAGCATCCTCGCGGAGCAGCGCGGCCGCGGCCCTGCCGGGTTGTCCCCGGCCAGGGGCTTTTCCATGCCGATCCAGTCCGCTTTCCACCGGAAGGATCCCAGCGGCCCGGTCATCCAGAAGGCCGGATCGCTCCAGTCCGATTCACTTCCGTCCCTGTCCCAGACCTTGACCTTCCAGTACACGGGTTCGCCGCTCTGAAGCGGACGGCCCGCGTAGACCGCGGAAGCCGTTCGGACGGCCGGGACCTGCCCCGAGTCCCAGACATCGCCCCGGTCCTGCCGGAGCGCTTCCATGGAAGCGGCCGCAAGAATGCGAAAAGCGGTCTGATAACGTCCGCGGGCCGCGCTGGCCAGGGACCAGGACAGCCTGGGCGCGGGTTCCGAAATACCCTCGGGATTCCGCAAAGATTCGCACCGGAGCCGATCCGGCCGGAGCGCCAGGGACGAGTCGGGCGTGCCACGGCCGCAGGATAATAACACAGCGACCGCGAATAGGATTCCCGCGACTGCGCGAAGCGTACGCTTCATATCTGACCTCGAACTGAAAATCCGGGAATGAAACGCTGAAAGGGCAACTCCATAATATGACGCAATTTATTAAAGTTTTACTCGAAATCAACCGCTTTTTAATCGGGCGGCGTCCATCGTTCAAGTTACTTGCGATACCCGGCGCGGGCGGCAGTGTCCTTCATCGTTACCTTAATCGATTTCCCACTTGACATTCTCTCCGAACCGTTATAAATTGTCCGGAGTTCGCTTCCCATCACCCCCACTCTCATAAAAGAAGGCGAAACCGCGTATGATCGGTCACCTGGCACTCTGCGCCGCGGCGAACCTGGGAACATCCGGGTCGCTGCTGAAGATGAGTACCATCGACGTACTCATCATCGTCGTCTACTTTCTGCTGGTCATCGGAATCGGCGTCATGCTCAAGAAGCACACGAAAACCGGCGAGGATTTCTTCATGGCCGGACGGGAGATGACCGCCTGGGTCGCGGGCCTGAGCTTCGTTGCCGCGAACCTCGGCTCCCTCGAACTGATGGGATGGGCGGCCGCCTCCTACCAGTACGGCATCCTGGCCACCCACTGGTACTGGATCGGCGCCATTCCGGCGATGCTGTTCCTCGCCGTGGTGATGATGCCGTTCTACTACATCTCGAAGACCCATTCCGTTCCCGGCTATCTTCAGCTCCGGTACGGCAATGGGGCACGCTCGGCTGTCGGCCGTCTCGTTCGGTCTCATGACCGTCTTCATGAGCGGCGTCAACATGTACTCCATGGCCCTCGTGATGAAAGTGGTGCTCGGCTGGGACATCCATTTCAGCATCTGGGTGTCTTCGCTCACCGTGGCCGCCTACGTCATGCTCGGCGGACTGCTCTCCGCGATCTTCAACGAGGTGCTCCAGTTCTTCCTCATCTGGCTCGGCGCCCTGCTGATCCCCATCGTCGGCCTCGTGGAGACCGGCGGCTGGAACGGACTCGTGGCCCGCATCCACCAGAATTTCCCGGGCGGCGACTACACCCATCTCTGGCGCACCATGGGATCCTTCTCGGACAATCCCATGGGCATCCACTGGATCGGCATCGTATTCGGCCTCGGCGCCATCATCTCGATGGGTTACTGGACGACCGACTTCCTGGTCGTCCAGCGCGTGATGACCGCGAAGGACCTGCGATCCGCCAAGCTGGCGCCGATCATCGGCGCGGCGTTCAAGATGTGCG
Organism: uncultured bacterium; assembly: GCA_963736115.1. Classification (GTDB taxonomy): domain Bacteria; phylum Zhuqueibacterota; class QNDG01; order QNDG01; family DTFT01; genus JAFGAX01. Next base: position 138,287 of record CAVTNR010000008.1, on the reverse strand, counting down.
TCCCGTTCATCGTCATTCTTCCGGGACTCCTGGGCCTCGGTGTTCTGCCCTTCAAGCTGGTCGGGGAAGCGGAGGCGATCGCGACCGGCGGCCACAGCTACAACGAGGTGCTCCCGCTCATGCTCGCGCGGTACTGCGGGCCCGGACTGCTGGGCCTCGGCATCACCGCGCTGATCGCGGGCTTCATGTCGGGCATGGCCGGCAACGTAAGCGCGTTCGCGACCGTGTGGACCTACGACATCTACCGTCCGCTGGCCAAGCAGAAATCGCGATCAGCACTACGTGAAGGTCGGCCGTTGGTGCACTATTGCTCGGCGTGCTGGTCAGCATCGGCACCGCCTATCTCGTCATGCAGTTCCAGAGCATCATGGACTACGTGCAGGCGCTTTTCAGCTTCTTCATCGCGCCCCTGTTCGGCACGGTGATCCTCGGCATGCTCTGGAAGCGGGCCACCCCGGCCGGCGGATTCTGGGGACTGCTCGCGGGCACGCTGTCGTCGATCGGGATGTGGGCCTGGGTGAAGTTCGTGGACGCCTCGTTTCTGGCGTACATGGCCTTCTCTCCGTCCGCGCACGGCAAAATGCAGGATTGGATGGCCCTGAAGGCTTCGGCTCCGGCCGGAACGGTCATACCGACAATGCCCATTTCGGACATGGCCGAAAACATGTACCGCGCGCTCTGGTGCTGGGTGATCTGCGTGGTCGTCACCGTCGTGGTCAGCCTGCTGACCAAACCCAAACCGGACAAGGAACTGACCGGCCTGGTCTACGGCCAGACCGTGATTCCGTCGGAAGGCCATTTCCCGTTCTACAAGCGTTCCATCTTCTGGGCGGGCGTCGTGGCCGTGATCTTCGTGATCCTGAACATCATTTTCTGGTAGGGGTGAGACATGGCGAAACAACAACTGTTTTCGATCTGGTTCGCGATCGGACTGCTCCTGGACGTGTACGGAGTCATGATCCTGGGCGCCGGCATTTACGGATACTTCAATCCCCCCGAAAATCCGGTGGTCCTGAACGAACTGCATGCGGGCATCTGGTGGGGTGTTCTTCTGCTGATCATGGGCGTCTTCTACACGATTCAGTTCAATCCGAAGAAACAGAAGTCCTGACAAGATCTGAGATACAGCAAAAAGCGGAGAGGATCTCATCCTCTCCGCTTTTTTTCTGCGGGTTTGCGCAAAAAGAATCTTCGACGCACCTTTCAGGTGCGTCGAAGCTGATCATCCTACCGTTTCCGGCTTTCCGCCTTGCCGGCCGGTTCGATGCTGTCCGAAGCGGCGACAGCCTTGCTCATCACGAAATGAAACGCCAGCAGGGCCAGGCCGGCAGCCACCATCATGGCGCCGATCGTCGCCTCCTCCGAAACATCCGCGGGGATCAGCTGGCCGATCAGGAGCACGAGTCCGATGCCGGTCAACACCATTCCCCATTTCAGACTGGTCCACCGGGGCGCGACCGAGGCACTGCGGAACAGGGCGCTGGCTTCAGCCGGGTCCATGCCCTTGTCCACGATGCGGTGCCGCAGTTTGTTCTGGGACACTTCGCGGAGTATGGCGATGATCCCCCAGAAAATGACGCCCATCACGAGAACGGGAGTGAGTTCAAAATGATCCATGTCGGTCTCCTTGTTTTGAATGAACGATTACTTTCGATCTCTGCGTCTCTGTATGAATAGACCGGCGAAAAGCCGGAAGGTTGCATTTCCCGCGCAAAAAAATAACATGCAACCTTTCAACCCGAAACCGGTCTAATAAAATGTGAAGCCCGAGAACCGAAACGACACGGACAGCCTGATTGCCCGCATCCGGCAAGGGGAAAAGGACGCTTTTTCGGACCTGATGGCCGGACATGTGCGGCTGGTCATGCACATCGTGGCCCGGTCCGTGGACGATCACGAGGACCGGAAGGATCTCTGCCAGGACATTTTTCTGAAGGTGTACGCGGGGCTCGACGGTTTCCGCGGCGACAGCCGGTTTTCCACCTGGATCGCGAAAATCGCGGTGAACACCTGCATCCATTATCTCGAGAAGAAAAAACCAGTGTCGTGGACCGACGCACGACTGCCGGACGGCGGGCCCGCGGAACCGGCCGGGGATGAGGAAAATGAAGGCCCGGATCCGGGCCTGGTTTCGAGCCTGCACCGCGAAATCGGCCGCCTGCCGGTCCGTTACCGCCTCATCCTGACCCTGTTTCATCTGGACGGCATGCAGATCGCGGAAATCGCCAGGGCCATGGACATGCCAGAAGGCACCGTGAAGAACCGGCTGTTCCGGGCGAGACGACTGCTGAAAAACCGGCTGCTGGCCGTTGTTCCCAAGGAGGAACTGTGCGCAATGAACACCTGAGCGACGCGGAACTGCAGTCCTCGGCGGATCTGGGCCGGGCTGAAACCCGCTCTCAGAATCGTCACTTGGCCGTATGCCCTGCGTGCCGCGAGACGGCCGCCCGTTACCGCAGGCTTTTCGACGTTCTGGAAACAGCTGAACCCTGCTTCGGCCTGGACGGTTCCTTTTTCAGATCGGTTATCGCGCAAACGGAAACCCTCCGGCCTGAACGCGATCCCATGCCGTGGGCGTCCGTCCTGGCCCTGTCCGGCGCTGCCGCGGCCGCTACGGCCGTGTATGCGGTCTGGATGCCGGAGCGGCTCAAACAGGCGGCAATTGCGGCACTGCGGTTCGCGGATGAGGCAGTACGAGCAGGCTCAGCCTGGATCGCGGATGCGTCCGGTTCCCTGCCCGTGGAACCGGACGGTTACAGCCGGGGGCTTATGTCCTGTCTTGCGGCCATGGCCTTCGCGGTTCTCTGGGACGCCCTCCTGCGCCGATTCCGGCAAGTGCCTGTTGATAAACGCGGATGAATTTCTTATATTGTTTTTCATGAACCTGCGAGATCAGATACAGGAAAGAATCGTCCGTTCCTTCACGCGGCCCTTCGCGCGCACCCTTCCGCTTGAATTCAAGAAAACGCTGAAAAAGTCGGCCCGCCTGCTCGTGGTGCTTCCCGCCGCGGCCGGTCACAAGCTCACGGCCAGGACCATGCGCCAGCTGGACGCCGTGTTTCCCGCGGGCCGCTTCACCTTCATCAGTCCCGGCGCGCCCGACGGATCCGGCGGGCCGGATCTCGGCAGGCCCGTGCTCTACCTCCACCTGAAGAAGAACACGATCAACCAGATTCGAAGCTCCCAGGTGCTGGCCGGATTGAACCTCGGGGCCTTCGACACCCTGCTCGACCTGGATCCGGATTTTTCTTTGACCGCAATTTACCTCGCGAGAAAACTGGGCTATCCGCTGTGCATCGGCTTCAATAAACCGTGCGCGGACCGCTATTACAACCTTTTGTTCACCGGACCATCCGCGGCGCCGGCCGATGAACGCGTTTCCGAGCTTTTCCGCTTTCTGAAATCATTCGTCTCGCGCTGACGGAAGCCGCATGAACCGACCCCGGGTCAACCCCGGGGTCCTATGACCTGTAAAAAAAAAGGAACCTTCCTGAAGAAGGTTCCTTTTTTTTGGAGAAATGCCGGTAAACAGCGTCGGCTTTCGGCCCGCCGCCCTTATCCTCCCGAAACCAGAATTCTCAGCCTCGGCAAAATGTCCTTGAGCCGTCCGTTCAGCTGTGCATGCGTCATTGAAGCCGCGGCTTTCTGCAGATCGGATATGGATCGGTAAGGAAGGTCGAGCCTTTCGGCCAGTGCGCCGAAATACGCGTGGTTCAGCGTGTACTGGGAACGGATGGCGAAAGCGGATTCGAGCCGCCGCCGCGCGGTGCTGAAAACAGGTTCGGAAATCCCGTTCCGTTCCGCTTCCGCGATGAGATCCTCCAGGCGTCTTATCGCTCCGGGTGCCTTTCCCTCGGATGGAACGGCGGAAGCGACCCAGTATCCATAGTCGGCTTCGTTCTGGAAATAAAAATCCAGCTCGAGACCCGCGGCCGAAGCGGCCCCTCCGGACGCGGCCCGCGCCAGCAGTCCGTCCTGTTTTGCCGATAGGGCCAGGCCGACCAGGTATTCCATCAGAAAATCCGAACCGTACGGGATGGAGGTTCTCAGGGCCACGAACAGGCTGTCCCCGCGGCCCGGGCCCGCGGATCGCGAGGTCCGCACCGTTCCAGGAACCGGCCCGGGGGCCGCGGCTCCTGGTTCGAAAGCAGGAAACGGCACGGCTGCCTGTCTGGCGCTCCAGGCCGATTTCAGGGATTTCAGAACGGTTTTACAGTCGCATTCGCCCGCGATGGAGATGATCATCCGTTCGGGACGCACATGCGAGGCCGCGAAAGCGGATACGGAATCAGCCGTCACGGACCTCGTTTTCTTTTTGCCCGGCGCGCCCGCGGGCGAATCGGGAAACAGGACGGAACGAATGGCCGAATCCTTCCTCTGCTTCTTCCTCAGGATCTTGGCGAATCCGATGCCGCCCTCTTCAAATCCGCCCTCGGCCGCGAGCTCCGTGCTGTCGAAAGTCGACCTCGAAAGGCATTCGGCAAGAATGGCAAAACAGGACGTGAACTCCTCGGCCGGCGCCTGAAGCACCATGATCGAACCGGTGAGGCCCGTTTCCACGCCGATCCAGCCGCCCGCGCTTTCGATCTCCCGGAAAATCTGGTTCCGGGTCCGGATCTCCGTGCCGCCCAGCAGCATGCGGTTGACGGCCCGGGCCGTTCCGGGCGCGCCGTCCCGCTCGCCGTAGTCCAGCCAGACCACGGCCGCCGCCACGGGCGACGGAATGCCCGTGATCACGACGCGCAGGCCGTTCTCCAGAACGACGGTTTTGACGCCGGACCGCCTCGCGCATCCGGCCGCGATCAGAACGCCGGCCGCCGTCATCAGCACAATCCATCGGATCTTCATCGGCTTTCTCCGGCCCTGTTCATTCAGGCATCAGGATGATGGAAATACGCTGTTCGTCAGTCATGAAAGTCCGGACCGTGTTGCGCACGTCCTCCTGGCGGACGGCTCGGATCCTCTTGAGGTACTGCCGCGCCAGATCGAGATCGGCCATGGTCGCCCAGTAACCGATGTAATTGGCGTAATCCGTCGCGCCTTCGCGGCTGAACGATTCCGTTGCCGTGAGCATGCGTTTGGCCCTCGCCATCTCCGGCTCCGGCATCGGATCGTCCCGCAGAATCCGGACCTCGCGGAGAATGGCGCTGCGCACCGAATCCGCGTCCGCCGGCGGGCAGGCCGCCATGATGCGGATGAAGCCCGGATCGCGGGGCGTCCGGTAATCCGACCAGACGGCATACAGGGACGGCGCGGAAACACGGACCTGCCGGTTGAGCCTGGAACTCTGCCCGTTTCCGAGAGCGGTGACAAGCACGTCCATCGCATACGTGGCCGGATCGGACACGGCCGGCGCGGGCCAGCCGACCGCCACGAAAGCCACGTTCGGACCGAATCCGTGCCGCTCACGCACGTCCACGGCCGCGGTATGGGAGGGTTCTGGCCGCCATGCGGGAAGGGCCGGGGACTTCCGTTCGAAGCGGCCGATTCGGTTCTTCAGCCGCCCGATCAGTTCCTTGCGTTCGAACTGCCCGGTGACCACCAGCACGAGATTCCGCGGCACGAACGACTGTTCGTAGTGACGGCGGATGTCCGCGGCCTCCAGGGCGCGGAATCCTTCAGCGGACCCGTGCGGCATGAACCGATAGGGATGTTCGCGGAAAGCCAGGGACAGGAACCGGGAGAGAATCCGGACGTCCGGATTCTTCCGTTCCTCCTCCAGACGCCGGGTCAGCTCCAACCGGACATCCGCGGCGAGCGAGTCGCTGAACCGCGCGTCCCGGATGACATCATCGAACAGATCGAGAATGGGAAACAGGAACGCGCCGCTGGCCGTGACCGCGAATACCGCGAAATCCTGGTTGACGCCCGACTGGAAATCGCCTCCGTATGAATCGATATCGGCGCGCACATCGCTTCTGTTTTGGGTCATCCGGAAAAGCGATTTTTCCATGAAACGCGTGATGCCGGCCGTGGAATCCGTCTCGCAAATGGAACCGGCCTTCGCGAACAGGGCCACGCAGGTCACGTTCGTGTGCGGAAAAGGATGCAGAATCACGGTCATTCCGTTCGGAAGCGTGACTGCCTCGGATTTATCACCGCCCGAAGCGGCCGTAATACCCGCCAATAGCAGAATTATAATTAAGTTTTTGATTCTCATGGCTTTATCCTGGTTGTCAGCGGAATCTGCACGGTTTGCCTCATTTGTGCATACGTGCCGGATGACAAAAAGTTACAAAAAAAAGCCGCCAAGAAAAATCTCAGCGGCTGACCATTCCGGGAAAGGCCGGGAGTTCAGTTGAACATGAAGAATGAGGGATTGATGGGTCTTCCCGAGCTCATAACCTCGTAATGGAGGTGGGGACCGGTAGCCCTCCCTGTTTCTCCGACCTCGCCGATGGCCTGCCATCTCTTGACGCGCTGTCCGGGTGAAACGAGAATCTTGGAAAGGTGGGCGTACCGTGTTTCGAATCCATACCCGTGGTCGATCACGACTTCCATGCCGTAACTCTTGTACGGCGTGTATATGGTCTTCGCGACCTTGACCGTTCCAGCGGCCGTGGCGAGCACCTTGGTTCCGAGGGGCATGGGAACGTCGACTCCCTCATGTGACGCGATCTTGTCGAGGAAAGGATCCATCCTCAGACCGAAATTCTCAATGACCTTCGCGCCGAGAATCGGGCGTATGCTGGGGAGCTGTTCCGCGCGCGTCTTCTGTTCGCCGAGCAGCAGGTTGATTTCCTGAAGGCTTGCCCGTTCGAGCCGGATCTCGCGCTCGATCTTGTTCAGATCATTCCTGGCCTCCGCGGCCGTGCGGCTGACCTCGTCATTGAGATACTGGTATTCCGGGATATTGGCGGAGTAGGGTCCGCCGACGCCGACCTGCCGGACGTCCTGGTCGATGGCCGGCAACCCGGCCACGTTCCGGAGCATGTCCCCCGTATTCTCGACCTCGGACACATACCCGTTGAGGACCGCGATTTTCTCCTTCATCGCGATCAGCTCTTTCTGCAGTTCGTCCCGGTTCTGCTTCAGCGAATCAATGCGGATGTCGTGGAAAAGCCCGGTAATGAGATGAATGCCGATGCTCAGAACAAGAAGGAGGGCGAAACCGCCTGCCGCGGAATAGGTGTAGAACTGCTTGGGGTTGAGACTGAACTGCCTGAGACCTGTCCCTCTGGAAAAATACAGCAAACGGATTTTCTCGTTCAGCATGCCGTCTCCCGCGCGATCCGGTTCAGAATGATGGAGGACAGGGTTGTTTTCTATAGAAACAAATTTTAGCAAATTTAAGTATTTTACATGGTATTGTCAAGGACAAAGAAGGAGGCATTCCATACCGGGAAACGACCTTAATTTATATAATTCAAGCAAATAGGCCTGTTATCAGGTGATAAAAATTCTTTATTTACGTGTAAAGCCGAAACAAGCCGAAACCAGAGAGTTCACCTTTCAGGGTTTCATGACAAAAAAACCTCCAGCGGGTCGTTAAAACCCGAGGGAGGTTCTTTTGAAGATTCCCCGCGGCAAGCCGCGGGGAATCTTCTATCTGTAGTGAAGAAAATATATTATATATTCGCTCGCTTACCCCGCCGCAAGCGACGGGGAATGCGCGAGCGATCAGATTCAAAAAGCCGCTGGCCTGCTTTCTACCCCAGATAACTTCTCAGCATGCGGCTGCGGGACGTGTGCCTCAGCCGTCGGATGGCTTTTTCCTTGATCTGGCGCACGCGTTCGCGGGTCAGGTTGAACCTCTCGCCGATCTCCTCGAGCGTAAGCGGGTGCTCACGCTCCAGCCCGAAGTAGAGCTTGATCACTTCGGCCTCGCGGTCCGAGAGCGTGGTCAGGGCGCGCTGAACCTCCATGCGCAGGGATTCGTTGAGCAGGAGGTCATCCGGCGGCTGCTGCTGGTCGTCCTCGATCACGTCGAGCAGGCGGTTGTCGTCGCCCTGGTTGAACGGCGCATCCATCGACAGGTGCCGTCCGGAAATCTTCAGCGTGTCCGAGACTTCATACGCCGTCATTTCGAGCTCTTCCGCGATCTCGCTCGCGCTCGGTTCCCGCTCAAATTCCTGCTCGAGGTTGCTGAACGCTTTGCCGATCTTATTCAGGGCGCCGACCCGGTTCAGCGGGAGGCGCACGATCCGGCTCTGCTCGGCCAGCGCCTGAAGAATGGACTGGCGGATCCACCACACCGCATAGGAGATGAACTTGAAGCCGCGCGTTTCGTCGAAACGCTTGGCGGCCTTGATCAGGCCGAGGTTCCCTTCGTTGATCAGGTCGCCGAGCGAAAGGCCCTGGTTCTGGTACTGCTTGGCCACGGAGACCACGAAACGGAGGTTGGCCTTGGTCAGTTTCTCCAGCGCATCCTGGTCGTTCTTCTTGATCCGCCGGGCGAGGTCGATCTCCTGCTCGGGGCTGAGGAGAGGGACTTCGCCGATCTCCTGCAGATAGCGGTCCAGTGATTGATTGGCTCTGTTTTTCATTCTTCTCGACATGGGTTCCTTCGCGGCGTTTTGTTTCGGAACGCCCCCGTCTGAACCACTGGTTATACGGTTCCCGGGATCAACCGTTCCAAAAAGTCCTTGACTTTATCATGCTCTTGCGATAAATTGATTTTTATCATGCGTCCCCACATTCAAATCCGCATACCGGTTTTCTTACTGATTTTACTGGCACTGGCGGCCGGCCGGGCAGCCACACGCGTCTCCGAATTCTACGCGACACGGGACCAGAGCGCAGTCGTTCTGGTCTGGTCGACCGAGGAGGAATCCAACCTGGCCCGCTTCGAAATCGAGAGAAGCAGCGACCGGACCCGCTGGATTCATATAGGAAAAACAGCAGCTTCCGGCGATTCCTGGCAGAGACGCACCTACTCGTACCGGGACAACACGATTTTCAAGACCGGAGTCAACACCCTCTATTACCGCCTGATCCTCGTCGACCGTTCCGGAAATTCCCAGGTTTTCGATGTCATCGCATCCGCTGAAGGCCAGTCCGGAATCAAGCACACCTGGGGAAGCATTAAAGCCATGTTTCGTTGAAACCCGCAGAGTCATCCCTCTCAATATCCTGTAAATCATCAGCTTAAACATTCTTTCGTAACTGAATCGGCAACACGGCACGACCGTTCTTTTCTGCGCAGCCGCGCTATGCGTTTTCCCGGATAAACTCCCACGCACTTTTCAGAACCAGTTCCTGATCCAAGCCCTTGGTGATGACATGGCAGGGATGGTCCAGCAGGCGGATCCGCTTGCGCTCCGATGCGGCGGCATCGAACAGTTCCCGGCTGTCCGAAACCGGAACGCGGCGGTCTCCCTTTGAATGCAGAACCAGCAGGGGAACCCGTAACCGCGTCATGTCCTTCCGCACAATCCTCATCATCCGCATCATCTGGTTCAGTGCATTAAGCGGATACCGGTCATAACCCACTTCCTCCTTCTGGTGCTCCTTCGGGCCGGATTTTCTCCAGCTCCGCTTGAACAGCCTGAGAATCGGGATAAAAGCGGTCATGGAACGGCTGAAGCGGAAAGGCGCGGACATCGTGATGACACCGTCGCAAGGCCGGTTCTGAGCCGTGCGCAGAGCGATTACCCCTCCCATTGAAAGGCCGGCAATGAACAGGGAATCGCACCTGGATCGAAGACCTTCCAGGTTTTCGGCTGCGCATGCGGCCCACTGTTCCCATCGGATCCGGTTCAGGTCTTCCGGAGTCGTACCATGACCGGGCAGAAGTGGATCCGAAACAATTACTTGTTTTTCCTCAAGATAGGACTTTAATTCCTGAAAAACCCACGGAGTACCAGTAAAACCATGAATGAGCAGGCATCCGATGCGCTTGGATGCTGTTTTTTGGGGAGTTACGTGACTAGTAATCAAGCCTCGGAACCGGTTATTGAACAGGATGGGTCGAATATATGAAATCTTTCCAGGATTATCAAGTGGATTGTCTGCAAAAAAAACACGTTTTTCAAAAATATTCTTGACAACTCATATCCATCAACGTAAATTAAATGTCTTTTCAATTGTCCCAAAAATCACTCTCCCAGGAGGTCGGTTCATGAACAAACCGTTTTTCCGGATCGCGGCCGCGCTTTCTCTGCTCGGGCTGATCGCCGTCTGGACGGGCTGTCAGGACACTTACACCACATCGGCAAAGGTGTACATGCAGCAGAGCAACTACGACAAGGCCATTGAGCAGTGCCAGCTCGCAGTCGCCCAGTTCCCGGACAATTACGAGGCCTATTTCGTCATGGGACAGGCATACGGCGCCAAGGGCATGTACCGCGAAATGAATGACGCCTTCACCAAAAGCCTGGCCGTCAATCCCGCGCACGCCGTGGACATCGAGGGCTACCGGGGCAAATACTACGCGGATATCTTCAACCTCGGAGTCGGCCGTATCAAGGAAGGGAAACTGCCCGATGCAGCGGCCCAGTTCCAGCTGGCCTCTGAGCTCCTGCCGAAACGGACCGACGCCTACAAGAACCTGGCCTACACCTACATGCAGATGGAAAAGGACTCCCTCGCGATCGAGACCTACCGGAAGGCCCTTACGGTCGATTCGACCGAGCTGGACATTCAGACTTCGCTGGGCCTGCTGTATTACCGAGGCAAGCAGTACGAGAAATGCGTCTCCGCCATGGAACGCGTGCTCGCCAAGGCGCTCCCGACCTCCAAGGAATACAAGGACGCGCTGACCTACACGGCTTTCTCCTGGGACCTGCTGGGCAAGAATGACAGGGCCATCGACACCTACCAGAAGGCCCTGGACCAGTCCCCGAACGACACCGACCTGCTCTACAACATGGGCCGGTTGTACATCCTGCAGAGCAATTACGAGAAGGCGCTCGGGTATTTCACCCGTGTGATCGCCACCAATCCCGACGATTTCGAGGCGAACATGATGGTCGGGACGGCCAATCTCCAGCTGAAGAAGTACACCGAAGCCATCCCGTTTCTGGAGAAGGCGACCCAGGTCAAGCCCGACAATTCGCAGGCCTGGACCAACCTGGCCGCCGCGTACGGGAACATGAAGATGAAGGCAAAGAGCGACGCGGCCTTCAAGACCGCGGAAGCCCTGAGGAAAGAGGGCAAGTAGCCCGTTTCTGATTTTGGATTTTTTTTAAAAAGCCTCCCGGCTGGTGCCGGGAGGCTTTTTTGTTTGGAGCTTGAAGTTGATCGCTTAAACAGTCCATAGTTCATAGTTCATAGAAAAAGACGGAGGATAATGATAAGTCTTTGTTCTTTTCAACTATGAACTATGAACCATGAACTATAAACTTTTTCCCCATGAACTGTTTCTATTCCCCCATGATTTTGATGACCAACCGCTTTTTCCTCCTCCCGTCGAACTCCGCGTAAAAGATCTGCTGCCAGGGGCCGAGGTCGAGCTTGCCGGCCGTGATCGGGACAATGACCTGGTGATGCGCGAGAATGCTTTTCAGGTGCGCGTCCCCGTTCGTCTCCCCGGTGCGGTGGTGCCGGTAATCCTCCCGGAACGGCGCGAGACCCTTCGATCCACGCGTCAAAATCCGTCTGGATTCCTGGCTCGTCGTCGTTCACGATCACGCCGGCCGTGATGTGCATCGCGGACACGAGCGCCATGCCCTCGCGGACGCCGGATTTCAGCACCGCGGTCTCGACCTCGTCCGTGATGCGAACGAGCTCGCGCTTCGATTTCGTCTGGAACCAGAGATACTCGGTGTGGGATTTCATGTCATCCTCCGGCCTTTTAAATAATGCCGCGCGGTGAACAGGGGAAATAATGAAGGACTCCGCCGCCCGCTTCGCGGGATCAAGCTATTCTATTTACGAATTATTGAAGACAAGCAGCGGGGTATCGCAAGAAACTTGGATGATGGACGCCGCAAGCGGCGGGCCTTCAATAATGAGCAAATCTCATTGCTTGGTCCGGCGAAGCCGGGGAATCAGACCCGTCGGAGCGGCCAGAAGCCCAATCTCCGATCATACAGAAAAACTGGAACCAGAATGACCAGGCTTCTGGCCGCCCGATAGAAAAATCCCGCTGAAAAACAAAGGGCGGCCCCAGAAACGGGGCCGCCCTCGAAAACGTCCTGAAAAACCGGATGCCGCTTTTTTACTTCTTCACGAGAGACGGCACGGGTTTCTTGCTGTTTCCGATCGCCCAGACCAGGCCGGCCAGCAGCACGCCGACGACGACCCATCCGGCCCAGCCGAGTTCCTGGTACTGGACCACGATGGGCGCGATGATCAGCGACACCAGGTTCACGACCTTGATCATCGGGTTCAGCGCCGGTCCGGCCGTATCCTTCAGGGGATCGCCGACCGTGTCGCCGACCACGCTCGCCTTGTGGCGCTCGGAACCCTTGCCGGTGTTCTTCTTCGGGTCGCGGGGTTCGTCCTCGATCATTTTCTTGGCATTGTCCCAGGCGCCGCCGGCGTTCGACATGAACACGGCCAGCAGCTGACCGGAGACGATGATGCCCGCGAGGAACCCGCCCAGCGCCTCGACCTTGAACACCAGGCCGACGACCACCGGGGTCACGACGCCGAGAAGGGCCAGACTGACGAGCTCCTTCTGCGCCGCGGTGGTGGAAATCTTGACCGCCTGGCCCGGTAATCGGGCTTCACCTTGCCCTCCAGCACGCCGGCCTTGAACTGGCGCCGCACTTCCTCGACGATCAGCGAAGCCGCGCGGCTGACCGCCTGAATGCAGAACGACGAGAACAGCCACGGCAGGGCCCCGCCGATGAGCATGCCCACGAACACGATGGGCTCTGACACGCGGATGCCGATCGCGAGCGCCATGGGATCCGATCTTGCGAGACGTCGGTCATGAACGATCCGAACAGAGAAACGGCCGCGATGACCGCGGAGCCGATGGCCACGCCCTTGGTGATGGCCTTGGTTGTGTTGCCGACCGCGTCCAGGTCGGCCATGATCTGGCGGGCCTCGACGGTCGACTTGTCCTTCTTGCCGGACCAGGCCATCTCGCCGATGCCGTTCGCGTTGTCCGCGATGGGACCGAACGAGTCCATGGCCACGTTGTTGCCGGTCAGGGTCAGCATGCCGATGCCGGTCATGGCCACGCCGTACAGGATGTACGTGACCGTCTCGGTGAACGAAGCCATCCATGGTTCCGAAGATCAGGATGGAGCCGAAGATGGTGAGCGGCGATGACGAGGACCGACCAGACGGTCGATTCAAAACCCACGGCGAGGCCGGTGCAGAATGAGCGTGGCCGGACCCGTGTTCGTGGCATCCCGGATCTCGTTGACCGGTCGCGTTGTGGGTGCCGGTGAAGTACTCGGTCAGCCGGTCGATGAGCGATGGCCAGCATCACGCCGATCGCGACGGCCGCGAAGGGCCGCCACCAGCCGCCGGGCATGCCGGACATGTAGAAGTAAGCCAGCGCGCCGAACAGCGCGATCGAGATGGCGGCCGACGTGAAGAAGCCGCGGAAGATGGCCTGTCATGGCGTCGCCGCTCTTTCCCGGTCCGCCCGTCACCACGTACGTGCCGATGATCGAGAGAGCACGCCGATGCCGCGCACGAGCAGCGGGAAGATGATCCATTCCATGTGGCCGGTCAGTGGAACAGCGCCAGGCCGAGGATCAGGCCGGAGACGATGGTCACTTCGTAGGATTCGAAGATGTCGGCCGCCATGCCGGCGCAGTCGCCGACGTTGTCGCCGACCAGGTCGGCGACGACGGCCGGATTGCGCGGGTCGTCCTCCGGGATGCCCGCTTCGACCTTGCCGACCAGGTCGGCGCCCACGTCGGCGGCCTTGGTGTAGATGCCGCCGCCCACGCGCATGAACAGCGCCAGCAGCGTGCCGCCGAAGCCGAAGCCGAGCAGGGCGTCGGGAGCGGCGATGCCGAGTACGATGAAGATCGATGGTGCCGCCGAACAGCCCCAGGCCGTCGGTCAGCATGCCGGTGATCGGTGCCGGCGCGGTAGGCGATGCGCAGCGCGTCGCCGAACGACTTGCGGGCGCGCGGCGGCCACGCGCACATTGGCCTGCACGGCCATGCGCATGCCGAGCTGACCGACCATCAGGGAGAAGCCGGCGCCCATGACGAAGGCCACGGCCCGCGCGAAACCGATGATCAGCCGGACCGTCTCCTCGGGCAGGCCGGCGAAGCGTTCCATCGCCTCGGCGGAGGGGGGCACGATGTACACGGAGAGGAAGAGGGCCACGACCAGGATCCCGATCAGCGGCAGAATGGACTTGAGCTGGCGCTTCAGATAGGTGTCGGCGCCGTCGCGGATCGCGGTCCAGACTTCGATCATTTTAGCCGATCCGCGGTCTTCCTTGAGAATCTGCCTGCGCAGCATCAGCGCGTAGAGCAGACCCAGGATGGCGATGCCGAGAACGCACAGAATCGCCACCTGTTCAAACGGGGTCAGACCTTGCAGCATAGGTGGATTAAACCTCCTTGTGGAAAGGGATGGATTCTATTTTCAGGTATACCAATGACTTAGGGTATGCCCGAAAACACAAATTTAGACGATAAATATACTGACAAATTCATTCAATGTCAACATTGTTCTTGATTTTATTCAAAAGATTTGCTAAAATAGAAAGTTTTATTAATTTGAAAGACCACATGGAACGCACACTAAAGATACAGAACAAACTCGGCCTGCACGCGCGGCCGGCGGCCCTTCTGGTGGAAACCGCCTCCCGGTTCGACGCCGAGGTGCAGGTCATCAAGAACGGCAATTCGATCAACGCCAAGAGCATCATGGGCGTCCTGATGCTGGCCGCGGAACAGGGCAGCAGTCTCACGTTTCGCGCCAAGGGGCCCCAGGAGACCGAGGTCCTGGACGCCATCGAGAAACTCCTGAACGACAAATTTCACGAGGAATGAATGGCCACCCTCAACATCAAATCCATCCGGACCGCCGATCGGTCCTCCATGTTTCCCAAGATCCTTGAATTCCCGGATCAGCTGAAAAAAGGCTGGGCCATCGCCGAGGCGTCGCCCGTTTCCATCGATTTCGGCTCGATCCGGAACATCGTGTTCAGCGGAATGGGCGGGTCGGCCATTGCCGGCGACATCCTCAAGTCCGTCCTGGGCGCGGGCCTGCGGGTGCCGATGACCGTGAACCGGGGCTATGACCTGCCCGCTTTCGCGGACAGCGGAACCCTGTTCATCGCGTCGAGCTATTCCGGCAACACAGAGGAGACCCTCTCCGCGACGGAGCAGGCCGTCGGGCGGGGCTGCCGGGTGCTGTGCGTCACCTCCGGCGGCCGCATCGCGGAAATCGCGGAATCGAAACATCTCGACCGGGTTCTCATACCGGCCGGATACCCACCGCGTTCGGCCCTGGGCTTCAGCCTGGGAGTCCTGCTCCAAATTTTCGACGGGTTCGGAGTGAGCCCCGTATCAAAAGAGGCCTTTAACCGCGCGGCCGCGTTCATGACCCGTGAAAGCGCGAAACTGGCGGATCTGAAGAATAAAAGCAACGCGGCGGCCCAGTTGGCGAAAAAACTCAAGGGCCGGTTCCCGCTGATCTCCGCGGCCGAAGGGTCGCTCGAATCCGTCGGCTTCCGATGGAAATGTCAGTTTAACGAGAACAGCAAGATCCACGCGGCCGTCCTGGCCGTCCCCGAGATGTGCCATAACGAGATCGTGGGATGGAAGCGGCTGGCCGCCACGAAACCGTATTACGGCGCGCTGGCCGCGGTGCTGCTGCGCTCGCCGGACGAGCACCCGCGCGTCAAGCTGAGAATGAACGTCATCCGCGGCCTGGTGGAGAAGAACCGGGGCAAGGCGTTCGAGGCGCAGGCCAAAGGCGCGACGGCCTTCGAACGCCTGCTCTACCTCGTGCATCTCGGCGACGTGGTCAGCCTGTACCTGGCGGTGCTGAACGGCGCGGACCCGACGGAGATCGAGAACATCAATTTTCTCAAGAAAAAACTCGGCCAGTGACGGCCTCACCCCCTGAACAGGAGTTTTCAATGGAACTGCATCCCTTCACTTCCGAATCGGTGACCGAGGGGCATCCGGACAAAGTCGCGGACCAGATCTCGGACGCGGTTCTCGACGCCGTGATGGCCGACGACCCCAAGGGCCGCGTGGCGTGCGAAACCTACGTGACGACCGGCATGGTCCTGGTGGGCGGAGAGATCACGACGGAAACTTACGTGGACATTCCCGAATTGGTACGCAAGGTCGTCATGGACATCGGGTACACCAACGCGCACTACGGCTTTGATTACGAGACCTGCGCCGTGCTGAACACGATTCAGCGGCAATCCGGCGACATTTCGATGGGCGTCGACCGCGAGGGCGCGGGCGACCAGGGCATGATGTTCGGCTTCGCGGCCAATGAAACGCCGGAACTCATGCCCCTTCCGATCATGCTGGCCCACAAGCTGACGCGCCGGCTGGCCGATGTGCGCAAGGAGAAAATTCTTCCCTACCTGCGGCCGGACGGCAAGAGCCAGGTGACCATCCTGTACGAGGGACACAAGCCGGTGGCCGTGGACACCGTCGTCATCTCCACCCAGCACGATCCGGACCCGTCGATCGAGCAGTTGCGGAAGGACGTGCTCGAGAGGGTGATCCTGCCGGTTCTGCCCGCGGAGCTCACGGACCCGAAGAAGCTGAAAACCCACATCAACCCGACCGGCCGCTTCGTCATCGGCGGGCCCCACGGCGACACGGGGCTGACCGGCCGAAAGATCATCGTCGACACCTACGGCGGATACGAGAGCCACGGCGGCGGCGCCTTCTCGGGCAAGGATCCGACCAAGGTGGACCGCTCGGCATGCTACGCCGCCCGCTGGGTCGCCAAGAACGTGGTGGCCGCGGGTCTGGCGGACCGGTGCTCGGTGCAGCTCGCCTATGCCATCGGCGTGGCCGAGCCGGTATCCGTGCTTGTCCGAAGCCAGGGAACGGGCAAGGTGTCGGACGCCGAGCTCGAACGCAAGGTCAAGAAGGTGTTCGACCTCAGGCCGAAGGGCATCATCGAGCGTCTGAACCTGCGCCGCCCGATTTACCGCAAGACGGCCTCTTACGGCCATTTCGGACGGACCGAGCCTGAATTCACCTGGGAAAAGACGGACCGCACGGAAGAGCTGATCAAGGCCTAGTCTGACCCGTCCCGGCCGGACCGGAGCCGGCCGGGTCCGGCCTTGCAGGTCCGCCGATCCGGCCGCAGGAACGGCATTTCCCGCCGGATGCGGCACGGGCATCATCTTAAAACAAGGAAATAATAATGAATTTTGAAATCAAGGACCCCGGGCTCGCCGCGGAAGGGAAGCGCCGCATCGAATGGGCCGACCAGGACATGCCCGTTCTCAATCTGCTCCGCAGGCGCTTCGAGAAGGAAAAACCGTTCGCGGGCAAGCGCCTGTCCGCGTGCCTGCACGTGACCGCCGAAACCGCCAACCTCGTCCGGACCCTCAAGGCCGGCGGAGCCGACGTTTGCCTGGTGGCCTCCAATCCGCTCTCCACCCAGGATGACGTGGCCGCCGCGCTGGTGAAGGAATACGGCATCGCCGTGCACGCGGTGCGCGGCGAGGACAAGGACATGTACTACCGCCACATCCGAACGGCCATCGAGGTCCGGCCCCATGTGACCATGGACGACGGCGCCGACCTCGTGTCCACCATTCATTTCGACTACCCGGACCAGACGAAGGAAATCCTCGGTAGCATGGAGGAGACGACCACGGGCGTGATCCGCCTGCGCGCCATGGCCGCCGACCATTCGCTGAAAATCCCCGTCGTTGCGGTGAACGACGCCAAGACCAAGAACCTGTTCGACAACCGCTACGGCACCGGGCAGTCCACGGTGGACGGCATCATCCGGGCGACGGACATCCTGCTCGCGGGCAAGACGGTCGTCGTGGCGGGGTACGGCTGGTGCGGCCGCGGCTTCGCCGCGCGCTGCAAGGGCATGGGTTCGCACGTGATCGTGACCGAAGTCGACCCGATCAAGGCCATCGAGGCCGCGATGGACGGATTCCCGGTCATGCCCATGGACGAGGCCGCGAAGATCGGGGACCTCTTCTGCACCCTGACCGGCGACATCCACGTGATCCGCAAGGAGCATTTCGAGGTCATGAAGGACCGGGCGATTCTCGCGAATTCAGGCCACTTCAACGTTGAAATCGACCTGGACGCGCTGAAAAAGATGGCAAAAGAAACGCGCACCGGGGTGCGCCGGAACGTCGATGAATTCGTTCTGCCGAACGGCCGGTGCCTGCGCGTGCTGGCCGAGGGCCGGCTCATCAACCTCGCGGCGGCCGAGGGGCATCCCGCCAGCGTGATGGACATGAGCTTCTCGACCCAGGCGATGTGCTCCGAATGGGTCGTCCAAAATGCGGGCAAGCTGGAGACGCGGGTCTACGACGTCCCGGCCGAGATCGAGGACTGGGTGTCCCGGCTGAAGCTTGAATCGATGGGCGTGCGCATCGACGAGCTCACCGAGGAGCAGAAGGAATACCTCTCGTCCTGGAAGATCGGGACGTAAACCCTCCGGAACGCGGAAGTCCGGGTTTTGGCGGCCGCGGCCGCCAAAACCCTTTTCATTTACGGGAGCGACGCTCGACATGCAGATCATCCCGCTCGCCGCGGACTCCATGGGCGTCCGTTCGATGGCCACTTTCGTGGAAGGCCGCGGCGCCGGAATCCTGATCGATCCCGGCGCCGTCCTGGCGGAACGCCGCCGCGGCCTTCCGCCCCACCCCCTTGAAACCGACCGCCTGGACAAGGCGCTCAGCCGCATCTCGCTGTTCGCCAAGACCGCCCGCATCATCGCCGTCACCCGCTGGGATCCGGAGCATGTCCGGTTCGAGTCGCCCGAATGGATGAAGGGCAAGCGGCTCCTGGTGAAGAATCCCAATCTCTGTCTCTCCCCTGAAAGCCGCACCCGCGCCTTCGCTTTCCTGAAAACCGCGCGGAACCTGTGCGAGGAAATCGTATTCGCGGACGGAACCGCCTTCTCCGCCGGCGCCTGCCGCATCGCCTTCGGCGACTTCGTCCCGGCCGGACCGGCCGACCCCCGCGAGGCCGCCATCCCGCTGGTCGTCACCGAAGACGATGAATCGTTCGCATTTTCCTCGGCCGCGAAGGGCGTCTATCCGGAACCGACCGCGCTGTTTCTCGCGTCCGCGAAGCCGTCGGTGCTGTACCTCGACGGCCCGGACTCGAATCCGGCCGAGCGCGGTGTCCGGCGGCCCGCCACGTCTCAGCTGATCCGCCGGATGCGCCGCCTGATTTCCGAATCCGGAAGCCGGCGCATCCTGTACGACCACCATCCCCTCCGGGACCCGGAGTGGCGGCGCAAAGCCGAGCCCCTGTTCCAGGCGGCGATGGAGCAGGCCGGAGTGCTCCAGACGGCCGCGGAATACCGGGGAGAGGAAATCCTGGATCTGGAATCGAGACGGAAATCGCTGTACGAACTGGAACACGGCGCTTCCGAAAGCGAGCTCGATTTTTCCGGCAGGGAGAATGTGTGATCAATCCCCTGAAACGCACCGACGTGTTCCGGTGCCGGCAGGAGGCGCACCGCCGGTTCAGCGGCGCCGTGTCGGCCTATCACGTTCTGCGCGAAAAGAAATGCTGGCCATCGGGCTGTCTCTATTTCGTCTGGCACTGCGTGAAGCTGGAAAAAGGCGGCCGCTGTCCGCAGGGTTTCAACATGCCGGGCCGCAATGCAAAGGCTGCACCCATTACGCGGAGGACAAGCTCCACTTTCAGCCCGAACGCCTCATCGAAGGAGAGGCGTACGACGCCTTTCTCGACGATCTGGAGGCGTACGAGGCGTGGATCGAAAAAGCGGTCCGGGGCAGGCCGCAGGTCGCGGGCCGCATTGCCACGGTCAAGCCCTGGTTCGAAAAAACCGTTCTCCCGGACCGGTCGCGGCTCCGGCTGAGGGGGTATCTGCTGGTCCTGCGGAACGGGTTCATCGGCGTCGAGCCCGTGGACGGGCCGGTTTACGTCCGCGTGTCCCCCGGCCTGATGGCGTCGTTCGGTTTTACCGCGAAAATGAAAGTGGAAATGACCGGTGAAATCCGTGAGGACAGGGGCCGCATCGTGGTCTCGCATCCGAAGCAGGTGGAAACACAGGGCCGCGGATGGGGATGGCGGTGGACGGACGAGAAGGCGCTCGTCTCGGTGCGCATGGCCTCGCTTCTGGACCGCCAGCCCGAGCAGTGCCTGGCCTGCCCGTGGGGCGCGCTGGCCGACGTCTCGGACCGCTCCGAGCCCGAGGAGCGGAAATACCGGAGCCTGTACTGCCTGAAGGCCGTGGCCGATCCCGAGGGATGCTACGTCAGCGCGATGGGGAAACTGAGACGGAAAAGCGCCTGATTGTTTGCGTATTCCGAAGCCGTCGGACGCTTCAAGCCATCGCAGGGGCGACGCGGCGCGTCGCCCCTACGAAAATAAACGATTACCTTTATTTGAAAGAAGGTAATCGTTTTTCTATACGGACAGCTCAGCCCAGCCGGTCGTGTATGTAGAGAAAATAGGCGATCATCACCGCCCAATCAGCCGCCATGTGAATGATGACCGGACCAATCACGGAATCCGACTTTTCCCTCAAGATCCCCCAGAATACACCCGCCCCGAAAATGACCGTCGTGAATAAAAGCCCGATGTTCAGATTGAACAGGCTGGCCGTTGTGACGAAATGGTAGGAAGCGTAGAAAAACGAGGAAAGCACTGCCGAACGGCCGGCGGACATCCGGTTTTTCAGGCGGTCGAAGAAATACCCCCTCCAATACAGTTCCTCGACGACCGGATTTGCGAAAGACATGACAATTAGAAAAACCAGCAGTTGGCTCCGGCCGATCCGCCAATCCCGGAGCAGGGTGCTGATCGCATCCGGGTCGATGAGGACATTCCGGAGAAGGACGAAAAAAGCCGTCATCAGGATCATGACCGCGATCCCGATCAGGACCCCCTGAAGAACCGGCTTCCGGCCGAAACGGACACCGAGTTTTTCCCCGATCTGAGCGGCGGACAGCCGGCGGAAGAAGACAAGGTCCGCGACCGGGATCCCGATGCAATAGAGGCCCTGGTACAACAGGAAGGTCAATTGGACGTTTTTAAAACCCAGAAGGCCGACGGCGATCAGAACCGGGGCGAGAAAACCTATCAGCAGAATTGCGGTCATGCGGGCGTATCGCTCACTGAAGGCGGTTAAATCCGGAATCCGGGCGTTTGATGACCGCCGGTTCCATCGGGACGGAGTATCTCCCGCGGGTTCGTGCAAACCCGCGGGAGGTTCTTCGCGTGAACGCTCCGGGCCTTCAACATTCCGAGAATGTGATAAATTGGTCCCACGCTCCGGTAGGTTTGGAACCTCCCGGAGCGTTTTTCATTACTTATCACCCGGCCGTTCTGTCCATCGTCATCACAGAGGCCGTGACCCCCTCCACGGTCTCGATCCGATCCGCCGGACGGAAACCGAACCGCTCCCAGAATTTCTCCGACGATTGAACCGCGGTCAGGGTGAAACGCCGGAGTCCGGCGATGATCCCCACTTCCATCACCGCCGCCACGAGCCACCCGCCGATATGAGCGCCGCGGAAAGCCGGGCGTACGGCCACAGCGTGGATGTACAGGCAGTCGGGACCCTCCGGGATCTCCAGGACCACCGAGTTCAAGGGCACGGTTCTGCCGAAAATCCAGGGATGGCAGACCGCGTATCCGGCAAGCGTTTCACCGGAGATCGCACCGAGCATCCCGGCCGGAAAAATCCTCATCCGCTCCCGGAAAACCGCCTCATCCTCGATCAGAGCCGCGCCGTAGGACTCCCGCTGCGCGTCCAGAACGGACGGGAGGTCCGCTGCGGTCAGCAGACGGATATTAGAAAAAATCATGCCGGCCTGCGCGTTCATGCCGCTTCCCCCGGAGTCGGCCGGCCTCTCCCGGGAGGCGCGTTACCTGAGCTTGCCGTACAGATCACTGTTCCAGAGTCCTTTTCTTTTTCGGAACGCCTTTTCCGCGGCATCACGGTATTCTTTTATCCGCTGCATCCTAAATTCCCCGCCCTCGCCCCCGGATTCCGGCATGCCGTCCGTTTGTGCAGACGCACCGATTCTGCAGGTGTCACACGAGAAAAATCCGAATCCGTTCTGAAGAAAAAGGCGGTTGATCGTCCTGGTGACAGGGTCCTGGCTTCTCCAGACGTGCACTGCCGGCGTGTCGCTGACTGCACATGCGGCTGGTTCCGGCTCAATGCGGAAACGGCCATGTCGCATCCACACGGAAACCTCGCGCCGCACCCGACGGCCGAAAACGGCCATGACCGGATCCGGATCGCGGACCGAGGGCGCGGTCACGCAAGCCAGCCGGAAAATTCGTCCGTCTGTCGTTCGAAAGACACCGGTGTCCGGGACCTCAGCCACAACCACTTTTTCCGAAGCGGACCCCGAGCCCGTCCCGAGAAAAATCAATACAGCGATCGCCGGGAAAATCCTTCGAATTCCCGCACTCAATCGATCAAAGCGCACACCCGACTCCCATCCGGAAGAATCCCCCGCGTAACTCTTTCGGGAAAATGGCCTGAGGTTTCAGAAGAATATGGGGAAAAAGCGGCAGATCCGCTCCGATCTGCCAGGCGATCCCTTCATTATCACTGTTCATGAACACGCCCGGGCTGATTCCTATCCAGCATTTGGAAACCGGATGGCGCAGCCAGTAATTGAAACGCATGGAAACGGGAACAAAGAGAGCGAAGTCCAGGGCCCAATAACAGCGTTCCATGTCGCCCCACCTCACGCCCCAGAGCGGAATGGGCAGCCCGGGAACCGTCGCCCAATCGGATGCGTAAAGTACGCCAACCATCCATCCCCATCTGCGACCTTGGATTTCCACACGGGTCCAGGTGTACCAGGCCGGCTTCCGTCCGGGGTCGTCCGTTGCCCAGGTTAGGTCGTAATTATCCTGACCGGGTCCGGTGATTATATAATAGCGTCCGAACTCGGCGATAAAATGCGTCCGGTTTCCGATGGCCTGAATCGAAGCCATCCGGTATGGAAAGTACCAATCCGCCGCGATCACCGTTCGTTCCGGCATCATCGATTTCCGGCTTTGGTACGCGCCCCGCCGGGATTTCCGGGCGGCCCTGGAGGCGGCGAAGCAGGCCGCCCTTCCGGTCGTGTCGCATTCCTCGCGGAAAACCGCATAACCCTGTTCGAGCAGATACTCATTGAGGCGGATGACCGGAACGGAGCGGGAGGAGCTCAAAATCGCGGGGCTGTCACCAGCCGCGGAATCCGGGCATGCGAGGTGTTCCACCCGCCAGATCCGGCTGGATGCCAGAACGATCATCCACGCTTTTAAGAATTCCGCAAACTGTCCGCGCACCGTATCCGGATCGTTCTGAAAGGGCTCCTCAGCGAAGGCCGTGCGAACGGTATCTCCGGTTTCCAGAACCAGCCGGTCCGTTGCCAGGACCCGGATGACGCGGACTCCGGGCTCCTGTCCAACCAGTGGGCAGACGGCGAGAAACAGGAATACGGTCAATGGCAGGACATACCGCATGAAGTAATATAATGAATTGCCGGATTGAAAGCAAACCGAATGGAACCTGGACCGATGCGAGGGAAAAGACGGACCTCCCGAAGGCGGGTCCTTCGGCTAACGGGAGTTCCGCTCTTGATTCGGTCGATCGGATATCTTAAATTAACTGAAATGCGACTCTTTCTACTGACAGCATACGCCGCGCTCCTGGCCGCAGCCCCGCTGGCCGGCCAAAAATGGTTCCGGGAAGGCGGAAACGCGGATAGTGTCACCGTGGCCGCGGTTGGCGACATCATGGCGCACGACAGCCAGCTTCAGGCAGCCTGGGACGAAACCCGCGGGGTATACGATTTCGGACCCGTGTTCCGTTACGTGCAGGATCTGGTATCCGCCGCGGACATCGCGGTGGGCAATTTCGAAACCACTCTCCCCGGGCGGAAGGACCGGTACTCCGGCTACCCCGCCTTCGGCGCGCCTGACGATCTGGCCCGCGGCCTGAAGGAAGCCGGTTTCGATCTGCTCAACTCGGCGAACAACCACAGCCCGGACAAGGGCCGTGACGCCATGATCCGCACTCTGGATGTGCTGGACAGCCTCGGCCTCAGGCATGTCGGCACATATCGAGACTCCTCCGATTACGTCCGGAACAGCGTGCAGTTCGTCGAATGCCGCGGCATCAGGCTCGCCTTTGTCTCCTACACCTATGGCACCAACGGCAAGATACCGGCCGGGTGCGTCGTGTCCGTCCTGGATTCGGCAACGATCGCATCGGACATGCGTTTCGCTGCAGCCGCGGATCCTGATTTCATCCTGGCCATTCTGCATGTCGGCGCGGAATATCGGACGGAGCCTGATTCCAGCCAGATCCGGTGGACCCGTTTCCTATTCGATGAGGGAGCGGATGTGGTACTCGGAGGGCATCCGCACGTGCTACAGAGGTGGGAAAAAATGAGGCGCACGGACAGGCGGGGCCGGACGGCCGACCGGCTGGTCGTGTATTCGCTCGGGAACTTCATATCCAATCAGCGTACACCGAACCGGGACGGCGGCATGATCTTCAGCTTCACGCTGAAACGGCAGTGGCTGGAATCCGGTGAATGCGTGCGGTCCCTGGAACACATGGATGCCGTACCCGTCTGGGTGTTCGACCGCTGGTCCCCGGCTCTCGAGGGCGCCGCGCAGGCCGGAGTCTGGTCGAACCGCTTCGTGATCCTCCCCATCCCCCACTACCTGGAGAATTACCGGCCGTTCGATC
Organism: uncultured bacterium; assembly: GCA_963736115.1. GTDB lineage: Bacteria > Zhuqueibacterota > QNDG01 > QNDG01 > DTFT01 > JAFGAX01. Next base: position 113,555 of record CAVTNR010000008.1, on the reverse strand, counting down.
TGCCGGCCGCGTCCATGGAACGGATGCGGGGTTTTCTGCGGGATTTCCGGGACCGCATCGAAAAGTGCCGGGCACCTTGAAGATGCCCGGCACTTTTCCTTACGCGGGAATCCAGATCTTTTCAGCGGCCACGGTTTCGGCGCGCATGGGTAGAGACAGCGGCTCAGGGGACTGGGTGTGAAATATCAATCCCTTGTATCCGGTCATGTACTGGAAGTGCTTTTTGAAGACGCCTCCGGGCGCAGTGACGATTAGCGGCTCTTCGGAACGCGACAGGATCTTCAGAAACGCCTCCGGCTTGACCCGGACGATCGCGCCCGATGCCCGTACGGCCTGGGCGATGGCGGCCTGAGCCGCCGCAGTACTGGCTCCCGCTCCCGCGTAACCCATCATGCCTCCTTCCTTCAATTGCCTTCATGAAATGCTGCTGTTGCTTCCGTCTTAATATACTGCGGCCCGTCCCTCAAATCAAGCGTCCGGATGTGTTTGGAAGTGCCGGGCACATTCTTTCGATCCGGCCATAAAAAACCCCGGCCGAAGCCGGGGTGACGGATATCCCTTTAAAGTGCGGCGCACAGTGTAGACCTGAAAACGCCTGGAAGTGCCGGGCACCTTGCAGGGACCCGGCACTTTAGTCGCCAGTTCCGCTCAGGACTGTTCCTCGACCGGAGCCGCTTTCGGAGCTTCCTTGATGCGCACGGTGTATACGTTCTTTTTCTTCTTTTCCACCTGCACCTGCATATCCACGGGCTTGTATCCCCGCTTCGCGATTTTCATCATGCAGGTTCCGGCCGGAGCCTCCTGAATGAAGAACTGGCCCCGCTCGTTGGTCATGGCGGCATTGAGACAGCCGTCTATGGCCACGTACACATCCTGGACCGCCTGTCCGGTCTGGGCGTCGACGATCAGCCCTTCGACCTTGCCGATGCCCTTTTCCTGAGAGGCGACCGCTGTGGCGGGCGTGTCCGCCCAGGCGGCTCCGACAGCCAGCAGAACGGCAGCCAGAATCAGCGTGATTTTTCCGGTTTTCATGGTTTCCTCCTATCCGGGTGAATGGTTTCGTTCCCCGATGGAACGGGATGATCCTGAAATGGTTCGCAATGGGATTTGATCTGTGGAGGGTCGGACGGCGAGCGATCGGCGGAATCGCCGGACGGTTGGAACCGGCTGGCCGGATCGGACATCAGCGTGATGATAAACCAGCGGTGTTCGGTGTCGTTTCTCAGTATTTGTCGGATGACAGTCGCCATATCAGCCTCCTGGTACAGAGGCATATACGGGACCGCTGTGACGATGTTTCACGATTTTTTACATTTGGAATTTTTGGGTACGTTTTGAGAAACGAGAGAAAGAAGAGGGAAACGCGGCTCAGCCGTCAGGAAGACCGCGGCCGGACCGGGAGCGCGAACGAGAGCGTGTTCCGGACGGAATATACAGTGAGGACGATTACTACCGCAGGCCGGCCGGAACGGGATCGCGGGGGAATGCGCTCGCTGACAGATTCAGCTGTTCCGGTTGACGTCCTCCGGCTGATCCAGGCGGCCTTCGCGGATCACCCGATGGGAGCCGTTCGCCGGATCCAGATCGTATATGTTGAAATTGGTGAGCACGCTGTAACCGGAATGACGGACCGCGAAATTGAGCGAAGCGGATCCGGTCACCGGGTCGCTCTCAATGCGGTGGAACACGGCGGTCGGCCATGCGAGCATGGCCGGCCCGTCCGTGGCGGAGCCGCCTTCCCGCCGGACGCCTTCCGCTGTGACATGGAACCGGGCCGGCGCCGGATGCCCGGCGGACCAGAGTTCCACGGTCCTGGCGCCGTGCAGGACCAGCAGGTGATCCTCCTGGTTCTGGTGCATGTACCAGGGACGCGCCACGCCGGCCGTGCTTCCGGGCGATAGCGCGCCGGACCGGTGTATGACCCGGTCCACGGCGGCGATCGTTTTCATCTGGAGAATCGGGACAATGTCGAAATCCACGCCCTCGGTTTTTCGCAGAACCTTGAGCCGGATGATGCTGTAGAGCCCCTCGACTTCTTCGATGATCCACTCGGACGGCATCTCCGTCGCCTCCCGTTAGCTATTGCCCGTCATCAGCGGGAAACCAAATCAATGAATCACTCTATTCTTCATTCTTGATCCGGAGAAATCCGTCCCATCCGCGCAATCCGCGTTCCTTCCCATCCCACACCTCTCCCCTGGATCCCCGCTAAAAGAATGCGGGGATGACATTGATTATAATGAATGCATTACCCGATTGATCATTCTCGATCCGCGCCAATCCGCCCCTCCGCGCGATCCGTGTTCCTTCCCATCCCGCACCCGTCCCCTGGATCCCCGTTAAAAGAATGCGGGCCTTCAACGATGTATCAATCTAATAGCTTGGTCCAGCTTTGCTGGGGATGACATTTGTGATAATGCGAAGATGACATTCATTTGATTGAAACAATTATCCTATTCCACATTTCTGATCCGTTCAAATCCGTCTCATCCGCCGAAGGTCCGCGTTCCATTCCTCCTTTCACCGCCCCCGAAACAGCGCCTCCGCCGGAATCTTCTGCTTTGGCACGCCCGGCCCAAGCCAGGACACGACCAGGCCCTCGCCGCCCGTTTTCTCGAAAAACTCCACGCGTATCGGATGCAGTCCGGCCTCCAGGGGGATCTCCCCCCGTCTCTCCTCCATGCCGTGCAGGCCGTCGTTCTCGACAACGGGCCTGCCGCCGATCAGCAGGCGGCTGCCGTCGTCCGATTCCGTGAAAAACGCGTACAGCCCGGTTTTCGGCGCTCGGACGAGTCCCTCGAACACGAATCCGAATTTATCGTCTGTCTTCCTGCCGGTGATGTCGAAATCCGCGCTGGTGCCGCGCCGAACCGGTTTGATTTTTCGGAAATCCGGCAGTACGGACCAGTCGCCCTCATAACAGGTAACAGCCAGACCCGGCGCCTCGCCGGTCCGCTGCACGGCCGGCACTGGCGCGACTTTTTCGAAGGTACTTCGGGTCACGCCGCTCGCCGGCCGGCCGGCCTTGAAGACGCGCGCCGAAACCGTCGTGGTTTCCCGTAACCGTATCGGGCCTTTCACTTTCGCTGAGGAAGCGGAGGGCGCGCTCCCGTCCAGTGTATATCGGACATCGAGACGCCGGCCGATAGGCGCGATCGACACGTCCATGGAATCTGTGAAGGATCCGAATTCCGAAACGAGGCCCGGCGGATAGACCACTTCGGGCTTCCCATGAACATCCAGAACCACGACGGAAACGTCCGGTTCCGGCGCGGCGGACGGGAGAGTCACAACGAGCCCGTCCTCCTCCCGTTCGACAGGCAGGGCCGTCCTGACGGAATCGGACAGTAGGTACGCCTGCTTCGGCCGGTTGGCGATGCCCGGCACGGTCAGTTTTCCGTCCGCGGGCCAGTCGAACACGTGCAGGTAGAGGCGGGTTCCGCCGGGTACCGATTTCTGCGTGCACCGTCCCCACGAAAGAAACAGGAAGGGGCTCGCCTGCGTGCCGTAAATGGACTCGCTGTTGACCCGCATCCACTTGCCGATGGCTTTTAATCTCTCGACGGAAGGTTCGGGTATCAAACCCTCGGATGTCGGACCGACATTCAGCAGATAGTTGCCGCCTTTGGACGCGGCATCGACCAGGTTCCGGACCAGTGTCCGGCCGCTCTTCCAGTTGCGATCCGTGCTCTTGAATCCCCAGGTGTCATTCATGGTCATGCAGGTTTCCCAGTCACGGCCGGGAAATCCTGTCGCTGGGATGAACTGCTCGGGTGTTTCCGAATCCCCCTCGTATCCGCCGCCCAGCCGGTTGTTCCAGATGATGCCGGGCTGGAGATCGAGCAGGGGCAGGAGCGTATCCGCCCTTTCCTTGGTCATGCCCTCAGGCGTGTCCCACCAGAGCACGGACACCGGGCCGTAATTGGAAAGTATCTCCCGCACCTGCGGGGCCGCGATGTTCCGGATATACGCGTCCATGTCGCCGTCCTGCGCCTTGTCCCAATGCCCGCCGATGGCGGATCCGCCGGCATGGTTCCAGTCCTGAGCCTGCGAATAATAGAACCCGAGCCGCAGGCCGTGCCTTTGGCAGGCTTCAGCCAGCGGTTTCAGAAGGTCCTTTCCGTAGGGCGTGGCATCGACCACATCCCATTCGGTCACCTTCGAATCGAACAGGGCGAATCCGTCGTGGTGCTTGGAGGTGATGATGATGTATTTCATCCCCGCCTCTTTCGCCAGCCGGACCCAGGCGTCCGGGTCGTACCGGACCGGATTGAACTGTTTCGCGTACTGCCGGTATTCGGCGCATGGAATATGGGCGTTGTTCATGATCCATTCGCCGATGCCGTCCACGGGCCGGCCCCGGTATATGCCCGCGGGGACGGAATACACGCCCCAGTGGATGAAGAGGCCGAAGCGCGCCTCCCGCCACCAGGCCATGCGTTCATTTCTCTGTTTCAGGGATTCCGGACGGACCGGGCCCGCGCCGTCCCCGGACCGGGGCCCGCAGTGCAGGGCCGCGATACAGGCGATCAGAATTCCGATTCGGATTTGCGGGCGCATGGGAGAACCTCCGGTTTTGTGGGAATGGACGAAAGGAATAATGAAAATATAACGATTTTCAGCCGCATGGGCAATGTGAAAAAAGGGTCGGTCGAATGAACGCCATCGGCCGCCGCATTTTTCCGGCTTTGGTTTGAACCTCCGTTTTCGTATATTGACGGATTACCTGCGTTCAAAGGGAGGAGGCATGACCGCTCGAAATGGAATCCGCCTTTCCGTCCTGATCCTTACCGTCACCGGCATCGCGCTACTGCTCGCAAACTGCGCCGCTTCCAACGCCCACCGCCGGGGTGCGGATTTCCTGAAACAGGACCGGTTCGAAGAAGCCGTTCGATGGCTCGAAACCGCGCGTGCGGAGGACCCCGGAAACGCCGAAGTCTGCCGGGACCTGGGCATCGCGTATTACCGTAAACCCGACTTCCAGAACGCCCGCAGGTTTCTGCTCGAATCCTTCGTCTCGGATTCCACGGACGGCCGCACCCTCTTCTACCTCGGCACGCTGTACGAAACCCTGAAAGACTATCCCCACGCGATAGACATCTACCGCCGCTACACGGAAATGGACCGGGGCGGACGGATGTCCGGGCTTCTCGAGGCGAGGCTGACGCGCCTGATCCGAATTCGGATGCAGGAGGAGGCGAAAGCCGCCCTGGCCTCGGAATCGTCGATCGAAGCCGCCGCGCTGTCCGACAGCGGCGTCGCCGTGCTGTACTTCAGGAACCTCGGCAAAAGGCGCGATCTGGATCCCGTCCGCAAGGGGCTTGCCGACATGATGATCACCGACCTGTCGAAGGTGAAGGCCCTGACCGTGGTCGAACGGATCCGCATGCAGAAAATGCTCGAGGAGCTGGGTCTGGGCGCTTCAGGCATGGTGGCGGAGGGGTCAGCGCCCAGGGTGGGACGCCTGCTGGGCGCCTCCCGGCTGATCCAGGGATCTTTCCTGGATCTCGCGAAAGAGACGGTCCGACTGGACGCCGGATGCGTGACCGTCGAAAAGGACAGGGCCGCCGTGTCCAGCCGGGTGCAGGGGAAATGGAAGGCGTTCTTCAATCTCGAGAAGGACCTGGTTTTCTCCGTCCTGGACCGGCTGGGCATACAGCCGACCCAGGCGGAACGCGACGCCATCGCGCCCGTGGCCACGGAAAACTTTCTCGCTTTCCTCGCCTATTGCCGCGGCCTCGATTTTGAGGACCGCGGGATGTATTTGGACGCCGGAAAGGAATTCCGGAAAGCGGCGGAACTCGATCCGGGCTACGGACCTGCGTCGGAGGGAATCGACCGGGCCGACCGTCTGACCGTTTCCATGACTCCGGTCGCGGATCTGGAGAGAAGTTTCCGGTCGCCAGGGGACGAAACCGGCCCCGAGGCCGAAACCCGAACCGCCGGGGCTGGAACGGAGCTGGAAACAACGGAGAAAACCGCGAAGGAAACGAAATCCTCGCCTCCGGCGGCCCGGACTGCAGGGAATGGAACCGGGTCCGGCAACGGGCCGGGGCCGTCCGCTCCGACTCTTCCACCGGCCGCGCCGTGGGTGGACCGGATGTTCGACACGGCGGATCTCCTCGACCGGGGATTCCTGCCGGGCGTGGACCAGCGCAAGCCGACCCAGGAGCAGGAGCAGCCGGCCTTCGGCAACAGCGCCAGTTTCGAACTCAGCATCCCGCTGCCGCCGGAATGAGGGAGGGATCCGCCATGAAACGACGGGCACGTGTCACCGGGTGCGCGGTGCTGATATGGGCGGCCGCGGCTTTCGGTCAGACAACGATTGACAGGCTCCAAACGGAACGGCTCGCCGCAGGGGGGTTCTCCTACCAGGCGTGGCGCGCGGGGGACAACCGCGCATCCGAAATTTCGTTTCCGGTGACCTTCCTTTACCCTCTCGGGCCGAAGGCCGGACTTTATGCCGCGTCTTCCCCGATCGTATCCGGGGCTCTCAAAGCAGTCGCGGACTACGGCCTCACCGGAATGTCGGACATGAAACTGGGCGGTCACTGGCTCACCTGGAGAGATCGCATTCTCCTGACGTTCGGCGTCAACCTTCCCTCCGGTAAAAGCGGCCTGAATACCGAGGAGTACGCCGTCACGTCGGTTCTGGCCATGCCCGCCTTCAACTTCCGATACCCCACCCTGGGCCAGGGGGCGGACGTTCAGATCGGAGCCGCCGGAGCCGCCGAATGGAACGGGTGGATTATCGGCGTAGGCGTGTGCGGCCTGATGAAGGGCGGATACAAGCCGTTCAAGGACGTGGACGAATCCTACGACCCGGGCGGGGAAGTGTCGGTCTCGGCCGGAGCGGAAAAGGAGGCGATCGTACTGGGAAAAGAGATGCGCCTCACCGGCGACGCGATGCTTTCCCTGTACGGCGACGACACCTGGGGAGGGGAGAGGGTTTTCCGGCCGGGAACACGTCTTCTGCTGCAGATCCGGTCGGATTTCCGGGCCGGCCCGTACGACGTGAGACTGTGCGTCCGGGACCGGGTGAAGGGGAAAAACAAATCCGGGGCCGGCGAATCCTACGACCTGGAGCGGAAAAACCGGAACGTCAACCAGTTCGAGATCACCGGCACCGCCGGACGGACCGTGAGCCCGTCGTTCGCGTGGCGCGCCGTCGCCTCCATCCGCCGTTTTTCGGACAACGACGACGGGACCGGAGGCGCCAGTCTAGTCGGAATCGGAGGGGGCATCCGCACGCCGGTCTCCCGTCGGGCGGTTCTGGACTTCGAGGCCCGCTGGGAGAAGGGCACACTGCACGCCGGAGACGAACATGTCGGCGCGACCGGACTTTCGATCGGCGGAACCGCGGAAATCACGATGACCGGCAGGGGACGAAGGCCGAAGGAGTCGTCACGATGAAGAACCGTGGACGTTTCTGGATGCTGACGATCGCGGCCGTGGCCTGCCTCGCCTGCGGACGCCGCGCTCCGAATGCTCCGGACGGAGCCGCCGCTTTCCGGATCCGGCCTGTTTTCGTCTGGCTCGGGCAGGACGGATCCGCGGCGAAAAAAGCCCGCGCCTCCGCGATCGAACAGGTACGCGTAATGGTTCTCGACATCTCGAATTACGGGTCGTGGAACGAATTCGCGGGCTCTCCCAAGGGCCAGCGGTACACCGAGCTCCGTCAGCGGAACGATTTCGAACAGACCGTTTCCTGGGCTGAATGGAAACGCTTTTATTCGTCCATCCTGCCCCTGGTCACCGACCGGAATCTCGAGATACGCGGCGACCGGGCGGAGGGAACCGTTTCCGGCGTGATCGGCCTGAACCTGATTGTGGTGGCGTTCATCAGCCGCGACACGATCCGGTACGCGGGAGAAACCGGCGCCATGGGCGGCGAGGAACACGTTCACGAGGTGACCATACCGATCAACCTTTGGGAAGCCGGGATGGCCCCCGGATCCGTGACTGTCCGGTCGAACCCCGCGGGCGCCTCGATCTACCTGGACGGCACGAACATGAACGCGGTCACGCCCGCCGTGGTGAGCCCCGTCCCCATCGGCCACCATGCGGTGAGATTGTACCTGCCCGGATACAATGAATTCTCGGTCGAATTTGATCTGGCGGCGGGCGAATCGGACACGATCGACGCCGACCTGAGCAGTCCATCATGGCCCCTGCCGGTATTCACCTTCTCCCAGCCCGCGGACAGCGCGCGTTTCACGGACAACGTGATTCAGCTGGCGGGCATGATTGAACTCGCGGAAGCCGCAGGCAGCCGGTCGCCTTTCACAGGCGACAAGGCCGTGCTGACCCTCAACGGGGTTGAACGGGAGATCACGGTGTCGTCCGGATCCTTCAGCGAAACGCTCTCGATCACGTCCGGGCCGAACCGGATCCGCCTGCGCGCCAACAGCGCGGCCGGCAATACGGGTGAAAGCGCGGAACTCGTCGTGTTCGGCGATTTCGCGGCGCCCGACATCGAGATCACCCTGACCTGGAACACGCCGACTTCGGACCTGGACCTGCACGTCTGGAATCCGGCGGGCGAGGAATCCTATTTCAGCAACAAATCGATTTCCGACGGATATCTGGATATCGACGACCAGGAGGGTTTCGGGCCGGAGACCTTCACGTCCACGACCGCCACTTCGGGCCGGTACACGGTGAAGGTCAAATGCTACAGCCTGGACCGGGACGTCACCTCGGACGCGACGGTCCAGGTGCAGATCGAGGGGCGGCCGCCCGTCTTTTACGGGCCGCACCGATTCGAGACGACGGGCGATTGGTGGGATGTCGCGGAATTCAACGCCGGGTCGACGGCGAAGCCGGGAGTAACGGGCGGCGCGGACAGGGTCCGGGAGAAAATCGATTCGGATATGCGGCGGGCGGACTCCAAATAGTTTTTTTCCGCACAGAAGTTCCCGCCTCTGCGCAGGGATTCGGAACCGGCGGATTTCAGATTTCGCAGTGGCAGGAGCCCTTGCGTTGAACTAAAATGAAAAAGGCCCGGCTAGAGCGGGCCTTTTTCATTAAGTCGGAGAGGACGGACGCACCGATTTCGGCCAACGCGTCAGCCGGTCCAGAACGTCGCGCACGAAAGCGCATTCGCATTTGGCCGGGCAGGGCCGTAGTTCGCTCTGATGCAGGCAGTAGCCCGGGCACTCCCCGGTACCGACGAGCTGTTTCTCGTAAACCGGACCGTCGTGCAGGTCCAGGAAATCGGAGGCTTTCACGCCCAGCGTATTCCTGCACGTCATGTGATTGAAGAGGAAAAAGCCGAGCCGGCAGTTATCGAAATTTACCTGATACCCGCCGACTTTGATGTCGGGGTCGGAGATGAAATCATCCCGACTATCCCAAACAGCCTTACAGACGGGGCATGTTTTAAAGGGAGTTTTTTTATGGTCCGTGTTCAAATGCATCCTTCTGATTATTTCTTAATTTTAGTGTATTGTAATCCGTGCAAATGGCATGCCTCAGTCAACGGCAATACACTTGTCCCGGCACGTAAGACCTTGAAATTATAACACATGCCTACCGCGCCTCAAAGTCCGCATTCTTTTAATATTGCAAGGAATTTTCACGCGCCCGCAATCCGGATCAGGACGACGCCGTGTCCGGGTATTCCCGTCTTGAATCCTTTGGCATGCAACCCGAGGTCCTTCTGTCTCCAGAGATCCCGGACCCGCTGGGTTCCTCGAACAGACAACTGGTCCCACGAAACCGAACCCTTGCGATCCCGAAGGCTGAGATTGAACAAGCCGACCGCGAAGGATCCGTCCTCCAACGGCTTGGCCCAAACCTGGATGGAATCCGAATCCGAAATACGGCCGGCCTGGCGGCCCAGGGGATCCTGATTCACCGCCAGCACTTCGTCGTTGGTGAGCAGGTTCAGAGTGAACGCGTCGAGCCGGGTCAGGTCGCATCCCAGCAGGAGGGGAGCGGACAGCAGGCACCACAGGCTGATGTGCGTGTACTGCTCGCTCGCGGTCAGCCCCGTCGGGCGGACGGCAGGTCCCCAGCCGACCCAGCCCACCACCAGCATGTCCGGATCGTTCCATCTGCCGGATCCGGCGAACGGCCCCTGAACGGTCTGGCTGAACCCGATCCCGGACATACTCTTCCACGTGTCTGTGATGTCCCCGGTCGTGCGCCAGAGATTGCCCCCGACTTCGTCACCCCACTCCCAGACGTTTCCCATGCCGTACTGGCAGAGGCTGAACACAATGTCCCGATCGAGGCGGTCCAAGGCGCGGCGCATCACCCGGTACGGCTTCATGAGCTCCTCGCGGCCGTCGTCCTTCGCCAGCGTGCCGTAGGAGCACCAGTCGTATTTCAGGTAATCGATCCCCCATGCCGCCCAGGTCCGGGCGTCCTGTTCCTCGTGCCCCCAGCTTCCGAGATAGCCGCCGCAGGTCAACGGTCCGGGCGAGGAATAAATGCCGATTTTCAGCCCCTGGTCATGGACGTAATCCGCCGTCTTTTTCATGCCGGGGAATTTTCGGTTGGCCGTGATGCCGCCGTCCGGCAGGCGCGCCTCCCTTTCCCAGCCGTCGTCGATGTTCACATAAGTCCATCCATGGTCGGCCAGTCCGGTGTCAATGAACCGGTCGGCCGCTGCGCGGACCTTCTCATCATCCACTGCAAGGCCCCAGCAGTTCCAGGAATTCCATCCCATGGGCGGAGTCAGCTGGATGCGGTCGCCGATGACGATTTTGATGGGCCGGGAAGCCTCGCCCAGGGCATTCCTCGCGCGCAACCGGACGACATGAGTGCCTTCAGCCGAAACCCGGCCGCGGATGATTCCGGAATCCCGGGCTATTGTTAATCCTTCCGGGAGCCCGTCCGCGTCGAAGGTCATGGGCCTGAGGCCGGTCGCCGCGATGCGGTAAAGGAAGGGCCGTCCGGGTCGCTGCCCGTAAATCCCCGCGCCGTTGATGCGGGGTTCATCCGGCGGCAGCGGCGTGAGGATGTACGGCACTTCGGACCGGCGGATCACGGACTGGCCGGAGGCGTCATCCCGGAAAGCCACGGTCACGGCTGCGGGCGTCCCGGAAGGAGCGTCGAAGACGAAGCTCTGCGAGAAACCGGCAAGGGGATCGAGAACCGCCTGCTTCGTGCCGTGGAACAGGACCTTTCGCGGTTCGGACTGCTCGACCCGGATATCGATCGTCCCGGCGAACCGCAGGTCCGGCGAGAGATTGCTGAGGAAAACCGTCTTCCGTAAACCGCCCTTCTCCGTCGGTTCAAAAGGCGACCCGCTGTCGTCTATCAGAACGAAATCGGTAAGCGCTCTTACCCGAACGGCGGGAATCCCGGAATACAATCCCCCTCCCCCGCCGTGGTCGTGGACGCGGACGGCCAGCGTGTTGGTCCGGTCCCAGAACAGGCGCGGATCTTCCGCGGCCAGGGCGTACCGGCGGACCCAGGCATAGGATTGCCGGCTGCCTGTGAACGGCCCGGGCGGCACGTCCGGCATCAGCGCCGCGTTCTGCCCGATGAGGCGGCCGTTCAAGAAGGCCTGGTCCGTATCGTCGATCCGGCCCAGGACGACCTCCACGCTGTCCCGGAAAAACGCCGATGCCTTCAGGGAACCGGGCAGGAAGAACCGCACGCGGTACCAGCCGAACCCGTCATAGCCCGTCCAGCCCTGCTCCTCCCAAAGCCGGTCCGGCCGGATCGGCTTCCACCCGGAATCGTCGAATTCGGGAGAAGCCCAGAGTAGACTGTCGCCGGCGCTGAATTTCCACCCGTCCACGAGATCGATCCGGACAGGGGCCTTCCGGCCGCACCCGCATGCGAATGCGGCCAGCACGGCCGCAGCGGTCATGATCACAGTTTTCTTCATGAGATCCTCCTGATGCGGCATGGAATGGTTCCATTCTTCAGCCCGGCGGCTCCGAAGCGGCCGAACGGCAGAGGGACGAATTTCAAGATGAAGTCGTCGCCTTTCATGTCACCGGACCTTTTCAATCCGGACCACGTCCTGATAACTGAGAAAATCCTTCCGGCCGCACCAGGACCCGTAAAACGGGCGCGCGTCAAACCCCTGGGCGGCGAACAGTGTCCGGATCTTCCGTTCGTCGTGCCCGACCGCGCTCTCATACCGCTCGGCATTGTCCGCTTTGCATCCGGATCCGTCATCATGGACCAGGTTCACCTCGGACCGCCCTTCCCCGATCAGTTTCTCGGATTCGGGATTCAGCAGAAAAAATGAAACCATCCCCCTGGCCCCGCGCCGCGTGACCCGTCCGATCTCGGAAATGTAATGGGCGGTGTCGTCCATGAACAGGTGGGTGAACACCGATCCCATGATGATAAAATCGAACGACGCGTCCGAAAAGGGGAACCGGACCTCTGCCGCTTTCAGCCTGCCGGTTGGATTGTACAGCTTGCTCCAGATATCCTTGAAATGAAAACGGAAATGGGGATACTCGGCCTGCATGGTTTTCCTGCACCAGTCGACATGGGGCTGGTATACGTCGAGTCCGTCGTACCCGCCGGAGCCTGGATCCACGAAATCAAGAAGGGGGATGGTTTTCCGGCCAGCGCCGCATCCGATGTCGAATATCCGGTCCGTATTTTTCAACCCGCATTGCCCGGTGAAAATATTGAAAAACTCATCCCCATTCCGCCGGAATATACCGTAATCGCGCGGGCCGTCGTTGATGATCCAGAGAGGCGCGACGAAACGGGCCTTTTCACCGAATAGAACGCGCCGCCGCCGCCGCTGGCCTGCATCGGCCAGCCGGAGCAAAAAGCCCTTCAGGATGTTCTTGACCGGCCGGGGGATGAGGCGGAAAACGGACTGCCTGGCCCATGAAAACAACCCTCTGACCCGCTGAAAACCCGTCTTCGGGTCACGGTTCATGACGGACTCCCTTCGGATAGGTAATGACACTTTCTGCTGAACCGGCGCATTCCGGCTGTCCGGAGCAAACGCGGTTTCATTCTCGAAACGCATCCCCCCTTGCCCCGGCCTGACGGGGATGCCTTCTGTTTCTCCGGCTTTTCACAATGAAAGACCCCGCCGCAAGCAGCGGGGTATCACAAGAAACTTGGATGATGGACGCCGTCCCGTTGCGCGGGACCAAGCTATTATAATTTTTTATCATATTGAAGGCAAGCGGCGGGCCTTCATTAATGAATCAATCTCATTGCTTGGTCCGGCGAAGTCTTCAATAGCCGGCATCTGTAGCTTGATCCCGCATCGCGGGGCCGGAGAATCAGACCCGTCGGAGCGGCCAGAAGCCCAATCTCCGATCATCCAGTAAAATTGGAACCAGAATGAACAGGCTTCTGGCCGCCCGATGGAACCTCCCGCGGTTTCTCAATCCACCGCGGGAGGTTTTCCAGGATGAAACCCTGAAGGGTGAATTCCGTATCCGGCTTTACCGAACCCCGATTGAAACCCTCAGCTGTTTATCCTATTTCGCCGAAAACCGATACACCGTGGTCGACTTGTACGTTTCCCCGGGCCGGAGCACCGTGGAAGGGAATTTCGGCTTGTTCGGCGAATCCGGATAATGCTGGGTTTCCAGGCAGAGCCCGGACCTGCGGTTGTACACGACACCGCCCTTGCCCGTAATCGTCCCGTCCAGGAAATTGCCGGAATAAAACTGGATTCCGGGCTCCGTGGTCAGCACTTCCATCGTCCGTCCGGAAACCGAATCGGCGAGTTCAGCGACGGTCTGAAGCGACCCGTCCCAGCCGTTCAGCACCCAGTTGTGGTCGTATCCCAGGCCCCGCCTGAGCTGTTCGTCTTCCGCGCCGATGCGTGCCCCGACCGCGACCGGTGTGCGGAAATCAAAGGGCGTGCCGTCCACGGACTTGAGTTCGCCGGTCGGAATGAGGGTCCGGTCCACGGGCGTGAACCGGTCCGCCAGTATGAGAAGCGTGTGATCCAGCGCGTCCGTCGAAGGATCGGCGGACAGATTGAAATAGGAATGCTGGGTCAGGTTGACCACGGTCGGTTTATCCGTCACGGCCTCGTAATCGATGCGGAGCGCGTTGTCGTCGGTCAGGGTGTAGGTCACAACCGCGGTCAGGTTCCCGGGATACCCTTCCTCCCCGTCGGCGGCCGTGACCGTCAGCTTCAGCGCCGCGGACGAATCGGAGGGTTCCGCGGTCCAGAGCACCTTGTCGAACCCGGTCTTTCCGCCGTGCAGGTGGTTGGGCCCGTCATTGCGCGTGACCCGGACCGTCCTGCCGTCGAGTTTGAATTGCGCCTTCGCGATGCGGTTGGCGTAGCGCCCGGCGACGCATCCGAAATACGGATTCACCGCCAGGTAGGAGGACAGGCTGTCGTAACCCAGAACCACGTCCCCGGGCTTTCCGTTCCGGTCCGGTACGGTCAGATGGGTGACGATGCAGCCGTAATTCGTGATCTTCGCCTCCATGCCGCTCCCGTTCGTCAGCGTGAACAGATCCACGGCCCGGCCGTCGGGCATCACGCCGAATGCCGATTGCACCACGCCCGGCTTTGCCTTTTGTCCGCATCCCTGGACCACGAACACCGTCGCAACCAGGCCGCACAACAGCAGGGTTCTCATGATTCGGTTCATCTTCTTCTCCTTCACTTTAAATGATAATCGAAAACGCATGCATTCGAATCGATGGCTCTCATTTTGCGGACGCCGCGCGTTCGCGTATCCGGGCGGCTGCCCCGGCCGCGGCTTTCGCGGCCCCCGCGTCCCCGTCCTTCCGCTTCGCCATGCGGTCGAGAAGGGGCAGAAACCGCCTGTCCGCGACTTCGCCCGCCAGCCGGCAGGAACGGAAACGGACCCGGGCCGAACGGTCATTCAGACCCCGGCGAAGCGCCGGAAGCCCTTCCCTCCCGAAATTATGGAGCGCGTTCTCAGCGCTCTCCTGAACGTTCCAATGCCGGTCTCCTGTCAGGCGGAGCAGCGGAAAAATGGCCCGCTTGTCGCGGAGATTCCCCAGGAGTCCCGCGGCTTCGGCGCGCACGTCCGGATCCGTGTCCCCGAGACAGCGGATGGCGGATGCGGCCATGTCCGGCCCGGTTTCTCCGGTCTGCCGCAGCACCTCGAGCGCCTCGGCGCGGAGATAGGGATCCGGATCGGCCACGGCAACGGCCAACAGCCTGACGGCGCGTCCGGCGCCCGGCAGGCGGCCCAGGGCGCGGACCGCTTCGAGACGGACGTTGGCGGAGGGGTCTTCGAGCGAACGGATGACGTGTTTCAGCGCCGCCGGGGGCCCGATTTCCCTGAGGCAGACGAGCGCCGAGCACCTCTGCCAGGCGGCCGTGCCGATCCGGAACAGTGCCTGTTCAGCCTCTTCCGCGATCTCCGGACCGCACTCCGCCGCGATCCGCTTCATCAGTGCGACCGCGCGGTGGTCCTCGAGCGCGGCCAGGGCGCGTACCGCCCTGCGGCATTCCGGCGGGAGGCACCGTCCGGACCTTCGGTTCAGCGCCTTCGCGGCGTCGGCCAACAGCGGTCTGACGTCCGAACCGTTGAACGAGAGCACGGACACGAGGCCCGGTATGGCCTTCTCCCCGAATTTCACCAGCGCCTTGACGGCCGCGGCGCGCACGACGAAATACGTGCTGCCGAGGCAGGGTACGATTTCCGGAATGGACCGGACGTCCCCGATTTCGCCGAGCGTCGCGATCATGGCGCGCAGGACGTACTTGTTGCGACTGTGCCGGAGCGCATGATGAATGGGATCGGTGCCGCGGCTGCCGAAGCGGGTCAGGGCCCAGACGGCCTCGCGCTGCACCTCGCTCTGAATGTCCTCCAGGGCCGCCAGCACGGCGCCCGCCGCGCGGCCGTCCCCGGTCCGCCCGAGCGCCTCGACCGCGTTCCGCCGAACGCGGCCGTCCGTGTCCCCGAGCAGGCGGACGAGAAACGGCACCGCGACGGGATTTCCGATGCGACCGAGCGCGGCCGCCGCGTTGGCGCGCCAGACCGGCGAGGACCGGTGATGCGGAAGCGCGCGGAGAATGGGATCCAGCATCCGGCCGCCCGCGGCTTCGACCGCGTCCAGAACGATTTCGGCGATCTCGGGCCGGTCGGCGTCCAGCAGGACGGTGAGCAGGCTCAGGGTCCGGGTGTCCGGGACCGCGGCCGCTTCCGCGAGGATGCGGCGAAGGTCGTTGACAGCCTGGTTCCGGACGACCCACTCCTCGTCCCGGCCGGCTCGTACCAGGGGCTCCACGGCGTCCAGTCCGCCGATGCGGCCCAGGGCGGACACAGCCGCCCAGCGCACGTCCGTCGAGGCCGAACGCATGATGCGCGGGCCGGCCAGCAGCGGGACGGCCGCGGCATTTCCCTGCCGGCCGAGACCGGTCACGGCCGCGCGCTGGATGTCCGGCGAGGGGTCCTTCAGGAATTCCGACAGCGCGCGAAAGGCCGCGGGATCCCGTTCGCGCCCGATCGCGAGAATGGCCTCGCGACGGGCCGTGGGCTCCGCGTCCTCGCGGGCCTGCCGGAGCAGTTTCTTGAGTTGGGTGTTCACGACCGTTCTCCGGCGTTAGGTGACCCCACCGCAAGCCTTCAATACAATCGCATCTGGCTGCTTGGTCCGGCTTTGCCGGACGGTGGGGGTTCACAAGAAATTTGGATTATCGCCGCCGCCCCGTCCCGCGTTGCGGGACCAATCAACGGATTAATTTTATTGAAGGCTTCACGGGACCAATCAATATCCCTATTGAATTATTGAAGGGAAGCGACGGCGAATTTGACTCGTCGGAGCGGCCAGAAGCCCGCACTCCGATCATTCTAAATAACACCACCCGGAAGCTTGGGCTTCTGGCCGCCCGATTAAACGCGTTCAATCGTGCCCTGGCAGTCGCCGTCCAGGTTGAACGACCGGACCTGATAGTCGCAGTCGATGTGGGCCAACGCCTTCACCGCGGCCCGGAAACAGCCGATGCGGGCGCAGGTGAGGTCCTTGATCGTGAATCCCTCGTCGATCAGGGTCTGGCAGCTCTTCAGATATTCGCAGTTGTGGACGGTGATGTCCAGCCGGTTCGCATGCGTGTCCGAGAGTTCGAATTCACTTTCGGACCGGAACAGGCCGCCCGCGATGCCGATGCGGATGTACTGCTCCACGGTCTCCCGGATGGAATGCGTCCGCGGGATCGGCAGTCCGTATTCGTCGCCCAGCCGGCCCAGGTAATGCGCGACGGAATGCTCGTAGACCCGTTCGCAGAAATCCTTGGGCCGGGTGCCGTGAAAGTCGCGCGCCGTTTCCTCGATGGCGGAAAGCCAGCTCACGGCGATGAGCCAGCCCCCCTCTTCCCGGTTGATTCTGATCATGGTCAATCCTTTTCGTTGGGTGCCGGAGAGTCGTCAGCCCTTCCCGGTCTTCGGATGCTTTTTCGCCTTCGCCGCCGGCTTCCGTCCCGCGGCCGCGGCTCCGGCCGGCTTTCCCTCCCCGGAGAGAAGGCGGGCCGTGTCGCGGCCGATGGCAAGTTCCTCGTTCGTCGGGATGACCAGCACGGCAACGCGGCCGGATTCGATGCGGGTCTGATGCGACCGGTTCTTTTCCGGATCCACACCGATCCCCAGGTGTTCGAGCCCGTGGAGCGATTGCGCACGAATCGGCGCCGCGTTCTCTCCTACACCGCCGGTGAACACGACGGCATCAATGCGCCCCAGCACCGCCAGGTAGGCGCCCACATACTTCCGGACCCGGTAACAGTACACATCGATGGCCAGCTTGTGCTGTTCGCTGCCGGCCGCCGCATCCGCGAGGATTTCACGCATGTCGTTCGACGTTCCCGTCAGGCCGAGCATGCCCGAATTCTTGTTGAGCAGGGTGTCGATCTGCTTGGGCGTGAGATTCTCCCGCTCCATCAGGTAGGGAATGATCGCGGGATCGATGTCTCCGCACCGGGTGCCCATGATCAGACCCTCCAGGGGCGTGAAGCCCATGGATGTATCCACGGATTTTCCGCCCTGGACCGCTGTGATGCTGGCTCCGTTCCCGAGGTGGCAGGTGATCACGTTCACGGCCTCTGAGGGTTTTCCCAGAATCTCGGCGGCCTGGGACGCCACGTACCGGTGCGACGTGCCATGAAAGCCGTAGCGACGGATGCCGTGCTTCTTGTAAAGGGCGTAGGGGAGACCATAAATATAGGCTTGCGGCGGGATGCTGTGGTGGAAAGCCGTGTCGAACACCGCGACCTGGGGCACGCCGGCCAGCAGGCGTTCGCAGGCCTGAATACCCTTGAGATTGGCCGGATTGTGCAGGGGCGCGAACTGGATGCACTTCTCGATGGCCGCCCTGACGGGTTCGTCGATGCGGACCGAATCGACGAAAGCCTCCCCGCCGTGGACCACCCGGTGCCCGATGCCGACGATCTCCTCGCGCCTGCGGATCACGCCGTTCTGGGGGTGCATCAGCAGGTGAAGCACGATCTCCATGGCGTCCTCGTGGTCGAGCACCTCGCGGACTTCACGGAGTTTCGGGGCGTCTCCGCCCTGGTAATGGATGATGGCATCGCTCGATCCGATGCGCTCGATCAGTCCCTTGGCGAGCAGCGTCTCGTTCGACATGTCCAGAAGCTGGAATTTCACGGACGAACTGCCGCAGTTGTTGATGAGAATTTTCATGAACTTCCCCGGATTAATATTCGGCCCGGCGGCCGCCGGGATCGGCGTTCCGTAAGACCGGAACCACCGTCCCCGCCGATCGGACGAACAGCGCCCGAGTCTCGGGTTCTCCGCGGAACGCCGCGTCGAGCGCGGCCTGCAGATCACCGAAGGGGCGGATGAAAATCGATTCGAGAACGCCGGGATCGAGGCGCGTCACGGCCCAGAGCCGCGAATGGCCCGCGAATTCGGCGATTTTGGCGGACTTGTGATGTCCGAGCCTGTATTCCTTCCGGACCGCTTCGATCACGGACTCAGGATCTTTCCCTGACCGGAGCAGGCGGACGAAGGCGTCGTTTCCGAGGCCGTTCTTGCAGGAAGCGACCAGGATGAAGACGCCGCCCGGCCGGAGCGCGGCTTTCGCGTTTTCGAGCGCCTTGTGCGCCTGGTAGAGATCCGCGTCCAGAGGCGGGGAAACGACTGCGACCACGATGCCCGCAGGGGCATGGCCTGGGACCGGCACGCCGTATACGGTTTCGGCGGTTCGGACGGCGCGTCGGAAAGACGCACTCAGGCTTCCGGCCTCAGCCGCGCAGATGCGGTCCTCGCCGTCAAAAACGGCCTGTATGGAGAAAACGCGCTCCCCGGGAATCAGGGCGGCCGCGGCCTCCATGTCCTCGTGCACCGGATTCCCCTCCAGCGCCAGTACGGCCGAACCCGGATCCAAAGCGAACCTGTGGTTCTGCTCGACCGTGGAATAGGCCGCGCATCCCGGCAGAAAGGATTTGCGGCCGCCCGTGAAACCCGCGAAATAATGCGGCTCAACCGCGCCGATCACGATCAGGCGGTCCGCTTCCGCGACAGCGCGGTTGATCCGGACCTCCGTGCCGGCCGGAGTTCGGCCGATATGGATCAGTTCATCGTCCTTCCGGCAGTCGTGAATCCGTATGCGGCCGCGGACTTCGTCCAGGTGGGGGCCGAAAATCGCGGCCAGCCCGGCTTCATCCGGCGCCGGATGCGTTCCGGTCGCGACGAGAAACCGCATATTCGGATGCCCGGCAATCTCCGGCGCGGCGCCCAGCACGGCCGGGACGGGCGAGGGCCTGGACGCGTCATTGACGATGCACAGCGGGTTCAGCGAACCGGACAGGAAATCGGTCAGCGCGGGGGCGCCTGCGGGATGCTTCAGCGCCTCGCGGAGTATCGACCGGGCGTCTCCCGCGGACACCGAGGCCGGAGACAGCACGCCCGCCACGCGGCAGTCGTCCACCTTCACGGAAAGCGTGTTATTGTTGTATAGATATTCGAAGATCATTGCCGCTCTGGGTTCGTGGTTCATGCAAACAGAAGTTTCGCATCCCGGGTCCCGGGGTGGTGTCATTCCCGCGATCTTTCAGCGGGAATCCAGGGCGGGATGGGAATCAAGCGTATCGATCATAGCCGCGCGATTCGCTCCGGGCTCCGGGTTACGAGTTCCGGATTCTTGGTTCCGGGCTCGCAGAATGACCGCACGAAGGCCCTTCAGGGGCGATCGCCCCGGCAAAGCCCACTCACGGCGACACTCCGCTTTGCCCTTTGCGCTGTGCCCTCTGCGCTATGCGCTATGCGCTTACTCCCCGATCATCTTCCCCAGCCGTTTTCGGTATTCCTGCATGTCCACCGGGATCTGCGCCACGCCGGAACGCATGGCCGCTTCCGCGACCGCGGACGCCTCCCATACAAGCACGCGCGGATCGAACGGTTTCGGGATCAGGTAGTCGGGTCCGAACGAGAACCGACTCCCCCCGTAAGCCTTGGAGACCAACTCAGGGACGGGCTCCCTCGCCAAAGCCGCGAGTGCGCGGACCGCCGCGACCTTCATTTCCTCGTTGATGGCCGTGGCCCGGACGTCCAGCGCGCCCCTGAAGATGAACGGGAATCCGAGTACGTTGTTCACCTGGTTGGGAGTGTCGGACCGTCCCGTGGCCACGATCACGTCCGGCCTGGCCGCTTTGGCTTCCGTATACCGGATTTCCGGGTCCGGGTTGGCCAGGGCGAAGACCACGGGATTGCGATTCATGGAGCGGACCATGTCCGGCGTCACCAGACCGGCCGCGGAAACGCCCACAAACACATCCGCGCCCTCCATGGCCTCCGCGAGCGT
Organism: uncultured bacterium; assembly: GCA_963736115.1. Lineage (GTDB taxonomy): Bacteria > Zhuqueibacterota > QNDG01 > QNDG01 > DTFT01 > JAFGAX01. The sequence continues at coordinate 92,855 of CAVTNR010000008.1, read as the reverse complement.
GCGCTTCCGCGTGTCCCGGCTGAAGGCGGCCTTGTATTTGTTCATTCCCTCGGTCCGGCCCTTGAACACCACGCCCTTGCTGTCCGTGAACAGGATGCGCTCCCGCTTCACGCCCAGCCGGATGAACATGTTGGCCACCGCGATGCCGGACGCGCCCGAGCCGCTGAACGTCACGGCCGCGTCGGCCGGGGACTTTCCTGCGATTTCCAGCGCATTCAGAAGCGCCGCGCCGGCGATGATCGCGGTGCCGTGCTGGTCGTCGTGGAAAACCGGTATCTTCATCTCGGCCTTGAGCCGCTCCTCGATGACGAAGCATTCCGGGGCCTTGATGTCCTCGAGATTGATGCCGCCGAAAGTCGGCTCGAGCAGTTTCACGGTTTGGATGACCAGTTCCGGGTCGCGCGTGTCGATCTCCAGGTCAAAAACGTCGATGCCCGCGAAACGCTTGAACAGGACGGCTTTGCCCTCCATGACCGGCTTTCCCGCGAGCGCGCCGATGTCGCCGAGTCCGAGCACGGCCGTGCCGTTGGAAATCACGGCCACGAGATTGCCCCGGTTGGTGTACCGGAACGCGTCGGCCGGGTTCTTCTCGATTTCCAGGCACGGAACGGCCACGCCCGGCGTGTACGCGAGGGACAGGTCGGCCTGGGTCTCGCAGGGCTTGGTCGATACGACTTCCAGCTTGCCGGGCTTCGGCTCGGCGTGGTACTTCAGGGCGTCCGCTTCAAGGGACATGGATGGGGGTCTCCTGTGGTTCGTTCAAATGGATGCGGACGCGGTCCGTTTCGTTTCCCGGCGGTCAATCACTCCGGCCCGGCTTCTTCCATCTCATGGTTGAAAAAAAATGCGATCTCCCGCGATGCGGAATCGGGCCCGTCCGAGGCGTGCACGCAGTTCACAGTCACGCTGGTTGCGAAATCCCGGCGTATGGTCCCTTCTTCGGCTTTTTCGGGGTCCGTGTCGCCGATGAGCCTGCGCATGCCGCGGATGACGCCCTCCCCTTCCACAACCATCGGGACGCAGGCGCCGGATGTCATGAGTCCGATCAGGCGCTCGAAATAGGGCCGGCCGCGGTGCTCCTCGTAGAACGCGGCCGCATGCTCCGCCGAGAGGCGGAGCATGCGCATGGCCGTGATCCGGTATCCGGCGGCCTCGATGCGGCGGATGATCTCGCCCGTCAGCCGTCTGCCGACCGCGTCCGGCTTGATGTTCACGAGGGTCTGTTCAGCCATGCGAGTCCCGGATTAACCTCGAAGTATAACCAATGTCATTCCCGCATTCTTCTGGCGGGAATCCGGAAAATCACCGGTATCTCATAGAGGGTACGATGACACACCCGCAAAACCATCATGCCCGTCGCAGGATTTAAGGAAAATATCCCCCCTGGATCCCCGATAAAAGAAATCGGGGATGACACCACCCCTTATAAAATTCAATAACCGGACTAAATGAACGGACAGGTTGCTTCAGCGGCCCGTTCCTATATGTTAAAACTTCACCAGCACCTGATCGAGCGTCGGCGTCCCGATCTCCTGAAGCCGGTAGCGCACTCGCGCCGACGGCTTGTCGATACGCATAACGCGCGTCAGATCGATCGGCGTGCCGATCACGACCGAGTCGCACTGCGCCGCGGCCACCGTGGCCTCCAGGTCGCGGATCTGCTCCTCCCCGTAACCCATGGCCGGAAGCAGGATCCCTATTTTGGGATACTTCTCGTACACTTCCCGGATGAGGCCCGCGGCCCAGGGGCGGGGGTCGACGATTTCAGCCGCGCCGAACTGCTTCGCCGCGATCACGCCCGCGCCGTACGGCATTTCGCCGTGGGTCAGCGTGGGGCCGTCCTCGATCACGAGCACGCGCTTGCCCTTGATCGCCTCGGGCCGCTCCACGGTGAGAGGCGAGGCGGCCTCGATGACCGTCGCGCCCGGGATTGGCGGACCGTATGTTCCGGCGCACCGTCTCGACCCCCTCGGCCGGTGCCGTGTCCATCTTGTTGATGACGACCACGTCCGCGGTGCGCAGGTTGATCTCGCCCGGATGGTAGGAAACTTCATGCCCGGCCCGGTGCGGATCGACGACCGTGATGAGCAGATCGGGTTTATAGAACGACGTGTCGTTGTTGCCGCCGTCCCAGAGGATGACGTCGGCCTCTTTCTCGGCTTCGCGGAGAATGTCCCCGTAATCAACGCCCGCGTACACCACATTGCCCATGTCGATGTGCGGCTCGTACTCCTCCCGCTCCTCGATGGTGCAGTCGTGCCGGTCCAGGTCGGCGACCTCGGCGAAACGCTGGACCCGTTGTTTCACCAAATCACCGTACGGCATGGGGTGCCGGATAACCACGACGCGCCGGCCCCTGGCCTTGAGGATTTCGCTGACCCGGCGCGTGGTCTGGCTCTTGCCGGATCCCGTGCGCACCGCGCACACCGCGACCACCGGTTTTTTCGAGCGGAGCATGGTGCGGTTGCCGCCGAGCAGAGTGAAAGCCGCTCCCGCGCCCACCACGACACTCGCCTTGTGCATGACGGTTTCATGCGACACGTCGCTGTACGCGAAAACCGCCTCGTCCACGGCAAGTTCGCGGATCAGCGGCACCAGATCGTTTTCCGACCGGATGGGGATGCCCTTCGGATACAGGGGCCCCGCGAGTTCTTGCGGGTACACCCGGCCGTCGATACGGGGGATCTGGGTTGCCGTGAAGGCAACGACTTCGACGGACGCGTCGTCGCGAAAGACGACGTTGAAATTGTGGAAATCCCTCCCTGCGGCGCCCAGGATGAGGATGCGTTTCTTGGTCATGACGTCCTCCGGATTGAAGTCAAGCAGCGGAAGCCGGCCCGGACGATCCGGGCCCGGCGGCTGGAACGGAGGACGGCTCTCACTTGAACCCGCGGACCCATCGCGTGAAAAGCAGTCTGCGGACGAGACGGCCGCAATGACGGCTGGAAAGGCGGATTTGATTTTTCGAGCAAAGGTTCATATTGACGTACGGCTTATTTTATCCCCGCAGGCGCGGAGGCGGGATCCTCCGCGCGGAGTTCAAACTAAGAATCCATGACCATTTTTATTTCCAGTTTTTAATCCGTGCAAATCCCGTCAAATCCGCCGAAGGTCCGTGTACCATCCCGGCAGATGCCTCAGTCCCCGAACTTGATTCCCTGCGCGAGGGGCAGGTCCTTCGACCAGTTGACCACCGAGGTCTGCCGCCGCATGTACTGCTTCCACGCGTCGGACCCGGATTCCCTGCCGCCGCCCGTCTCCTTCTCCCCTCCGAACGCGCCGCCGATTTCGGCGCCGGACGTGCCCGCGTTCACGTTCGCGATGCCGCAGTCGCTCCCCCGGCCGGAGAGGAAAAGCTCAGCCTCGGCCAGGTCCGAGGTGAAGAGCGAGGAAGACAGGCCCTGGGGCACGGCGTTCTGGAGCGCGATCGCCTCTTCGATGCTCCCGGCCTTCAGGACATAGAGTATCGGGGCGAAGGTCTCGGCCTGGACGATCGGCCATTCGTTCCGGGCCTCAACCACGGCCGGCGTCACGTACAGGTCCGACGGCATGTCCCTGAGCCTTTCCCCGCCGCAGAGGACGCTTCCACCCGCGGCCCGGACCTGCTCCAACGCGGCCGTCATCTCGTCCACTGCCGCGCTGTTGATCAGCGGGCCCATGAGCACGCCTGGGTCAAGCGGATTACCGATCCGGATCTTTCCGTACGCCCGGACGACACGCCGGACCGTTTCGTCGTAGACGGACTTGTGGACGATCAGGCGCCGCGTGGTGGTGCACCTCTGCCCCGCGGTACCGACGGCTCCGAAGAGGACGGTGCGCACGGACATTTCCAGGTCGGCATGCTCCGAGACGATCACGGCGTTGTTGCCGCCGAGTTCGAGAAGGGTTCGGCCGAGACGTTTCGCGACGGTTTCCGCGACCGTGCGGCCCTGGGCCGTACTGCCGGTGAAGCTGACGAGCGGTAGTCGTGAATCGCACGCGATGCGGCTTCCGACAGCCTCGCCCCCGCCGACGGCGAGGCACAGCACACCGGACGGGCATCCGTTCTCCCGGAGCACCCGGTGGGCGATGCGCATGGAGGCAATTGCGGTGAGCGGCGTCTGACTGGAAGGCTTCCAGACCACTGTGTCCCCGCAGACCAGCGCGATCATGGCGTTCCACCCCCACACCGCTGCCGGGAAGTTGAAGGCGGTGATCACGCCGACGGGGCCGAACGGGTGCCAGGATTCGATCATCTTGTGGTCCGGACGCTCGCTGGGCATCACGCGGCCGTGGAACTGCCTCGACAGCCCGCACGCGAAATCGGCGATGTCGATGACTTCCTGTATCTCGCCCTCGCCCTCGGGGAGGATCTTCCCCATCTCCCACGAAACGAGCGCGCCCAGTTCTTTCTTGTGCTGCCGGAACGCGTTGCCGATCTGACGGACGACGTCGCCCCGTTTCGGAGCCGGCCAGTCCCGCCATTTCAAAAAGGCTTCGCGGGATCTGCCGATGAGCGCGTCACAGCGCTCTCCGGATACGGTGGTCACGACCGCGATGGAATTCCCGTCGACCGGAGACACGGAGTCGAGCGCAGGACCGCCCGGGTTCTGAATCCATTCCCCGTCATAGCCCCCGCTGTTCAGGGAGCCGATGCCGAGAGACTGGAGGAAGTCTTTCATGGGGTTGTCCGTTTTCAGGGATCCTATTGCGACTGAGCGATGCCTGGCGGCTCCGGCCTCTCCGCGCTTCCTCTGGATCCCCGCTAAAAAAACGCGGGGATGACATTGGTTAAAATGAAGGCATTACCCTATTCACTAATCTGTATCCGCGCCGGAGGCCCGCTCAATCCGCGTTCTATTTCTTTTTCTTCTTTTTATCCACAAGGGTCAACGCCAGCACGTCGTCCAGCCACTCCGCGAAATGAAACGTCATTCGCTTCCGGATGTGCTCCGGTATCTCCACAAGGTCCTTTTCATTGAGCTTCGGCAGGATCACATGGGTAATGCCGGACCGCTGGGCCGCGAGCACCTTTTCCTTGATGCCGCCCACGGCCAGCACCTTCCCGCGGAGCGTGATCTCGCCCGTCATGGCCACGTCGTGCTTCACCGGCTTGTTCACCAGCAGGGACACCAGCGCCGTGGCCAGCGTGACGCCCGCGGACGGCCCGTCCTTGGGCGTGGCGCCTTCTGGAATGTGGATGTGGATGTCCCGGGCCGCGAAAAAGTCGTCCGGAATGCCGTACCGGGCGGTGTTCGACCGGATGTACGACAGCGCGGCCTGGGCGGACTCCTTCATCACGTCACCGAGCTGTCCGGTGAGCACCAGGCCTTTTCCGCCGGTCATGGCCGTGGCCTCGACGAAGAGGATCTCGCCCCCGACTGCCGTCCAGGCCAGACCCGTGGCCACGCCGACCTCGTCCGTGCGCTGGGCGGCCTCGGAGAAGAACTTGCGCGGGCCGAGGAATTCGGCCGCCTTCTCCGGCGTGATCCGGACGCGCTTCTCCTTCCCCTCCGCGACGAGACGGGCCACTTTGCGGCAGCAGGTGCCGATCTCGCGCTCGAGGTTGCGGAGGCCGGCCTCGCGCGTGTAGTGCTCGATGATGCGCCGCACCGCTGCGTCGTCGAATCGGATCTGGCCCCGCTTCAGCCCGTTCTCCTCGATCTGGCGGGGGATGAGGTATTTCTTCGCGATCTGGATCTTCTCGTCGAGAATGTAACCCGGCAGGCGCAGCACTTCCATGCGGTCCAGCAGGGGCCGCGGGATGGTGTCGAGCACGTTCGCCGTGGTAATGAACATCACCTTCGACAGGTCGAAGGGCACTTCGAGATAGTGGTCCGAGAACGTGTTGTTCTGCTCCGGGTCGAGCACCTCGAGCAGGGCCGAGGCGGGGTCGCCCCGGAAGTCGGTGCCGACCTTGTCGATCTCGTCGAGCATGAAAACGGGGTTGTTCGAACCCGCCTTGCGGACGCCCTGAACGATCCGGCCCGGCAGGGACCCGATGTAGGTTCTCCGGTGACCCCGGATCTCCGCCTCGTCGTGCATGCCGCCGAGAGAGTAGCGGACGAATTTGCGCCCCATGGCCGCTGCGATGGACCGCCCGAGCGACGTCTTGCCCACGCCCGGCGGGCCGACGAAGCAGAGGATGGGTCCCTTGGACGTGCTCTTCAGCTTGCGCACGGAGAGAAACTCGAGGATGCGGTCCTTCACGTCCGTCAGATCGTAATGGTCGTCATCGAGGATGGCCTTGGCCTTGACGATGTCTATGTTGTCCTCGGTGCCGGCGCTCCAGGGCAGGGTGATCAGCCAGTCGAGATAGGTGCGAGAGACGGTGTACTCCGCGGCCTGGGGCGGCATCTTGGAGAGCCGGTCCAGCTCCTTCTCCGCCGCCTCGCGCGCCTCTTTGGGCATCGCGGCCTTTTCGATGCGGCTCTTCAGCTCCTCGATCTCGGCGGTCCGCTCGTCCTTGTCCCCGAGCTCCTTCTGGATCGCCTTCATCTGCTCGCGGAGGTAGTATTCCTTCTGACTGTCCTCGATCTTGTTTTTAACCTCGGACTGGATCTTGTTCCCGAGCTTCAGGAGCTCCAGCTCGCGGTTGAGCAGGGTCAGCAGGCGGATCAGGCGGTTTTCCACGGCCAGGGTTTCGAGTATGGCCTGGCGTTCAGCGATGTCCAGCTTGAGGTTCGAAACGACCAGGTCCGCCAGGCGGCCCGGGTTGTCCACGTTGGTGATCGCCTGGCCGAGCTCGTCAGGCAGAAAGGCGGACAGGGAGACGATCTGCTGGAAAATTTCGGTGACCTCGCGCGTCAGGGCCTTGATCTTGACCGTATCCGCGGCGGCCTCGGGGATGGGCCGGATCCGGCCCTTGAGAAAGGGCTCCGCCTTGGTGATGCTCTCCAGCCGGATGCGCGAGAGGCCCTGCACCATGAGCCCCATGGTGCCGTCCGGATAACGGAACATTTTCAGGATGAACACCGCGGTGCCGACGTCGTACAATTTCAGGCTGTCCGGTTCGGCGTCGCCGTCCGTCTTCGTCCGGACGGCGAACAGGCCGACCATCTTGCGGTCGGACAACGCCTCGTTGACCACGGCGATGCGGCGCTCGTCCGAGATGACGAGGGGCGCGACCACGTAGGGAAAAACGAGAACATTGGTCATCGGGAGAATGGGGAGTTCCTGCGGGATTTCGGGCATTTCCCCGAACTCGCCCGGATGATGGGGAATGCCTGGATTCGGATCGTTCATCGGTTTTCTATTCCACCTGTATGTCGATGCGCGGACCGGTGTCCGGCCGTTTTTTGGGTATGCGGATTTCGAGAAATCCGTCATGGTATGAGGCGGACAGTTTATCCATGTCGACCGGCTCCGGAACCGCCACTTTCTGCTCGAAGGGGCCGTAATTGATTTCCATCTTGTGGTATCGTCTTCTTTCGCGCGGGGGCGATGTTTTGCGCATTCCGCGCACGGCCAGAATCCCCTCCTGAAGCTGGATGGAAACGTCCTCCGGCTTGACCTGGGCCAGCTCCATCAGGAGCACGTATTCCAGATCCGTTTCGTAGAAATCCGTAAGCGGCCGCCAGGAAAGTTCCTTGCGGTAAATGGTGGGATACGGAGAGCCGAAAAACCGCGAAAAGAAGAAGTCCAGCTCCTCCTCGATAGGGCCGAGCAGGTCCAATCCCCGGCTTTTGGACGATTTGGCCTGGGACATTCCAAAGCCTCCAAATAGGGAAAAATCATCCATTTGTCTATCTGTATGATAACATTAAAACCATTTAAAATCAAGGGAAAAGGGGGGAATATCGGGGGAATAATTTATCTTAAGAAATTACAATGACTTGCGTTATTTATTGTCTTTTTGTAATTTTATAATTCTGATTTCAAGATTCGAGGAGCTTCAATGATATTATTGATGTGTTTTGATCGCCTCCACCCAGTACAATGAATCCGACTCATCCGCGCGAAGTACGTCAAAGCCCGTCTCCTCGAACAGGGCGCGAAGATCCTCAGGGGATGGAAGCACGTCGTGACGCACCGGCGCGTCGAGCGCAGCGTGAAAGGCGTTCAGACCGCGGTGCGAAGAAGTGTGCAGGACGAGCGCCTTCCCCCCCCTTTTCAGGACACGCCTCATTTCGGCCAGCGCCTTCTTCTGATCCGCGAAATGCGGAAAAGCGGAAAAGCACAAAATTTTATCAAAGACCCCGTTCCGGAAAGGCAGATCCTGAGCGTCAGAACCGACGCAGGCGGCGCCTTCCCCGGACAGACGTGTTTTCGATCCGTGAAGCATGGCCTCGGCCATATCCTGGGCCACGACGAAACCGGATCGGCCCGCGCACTCACGGACCAATGCCGTGCTGACCCCGGTTCCAGCTCCCGCGTCGAGCACCCGGTCTCCTTCAGAGATGCCGAACCGGAGCAGGTATTCCTTCAGCCTGGGCTCTTTCGGCGCCATACCGTCCCATTCGGGGGCAATGCGGTTGAAATATTCACGGATGGATTCAGGCATGTTTCTTTCTCCATATGAAAACGGGCTCCCGCTTCAACCGGCCGACCAGAAGGGGCACGAGTACGAGCATGGCGATGATCCCCGGCAGTCCCTTGGCGACATAGGCGAAGGAAGCGAACCTCGGGGGTATGCCGAGAAAAGACCCCAGCGATCCCGCGGCCGCGAACAGAACGATACGCGAGGTCACGAGACCCAGCAGTAGGGCGCCGAAAACCGGCATTCCGGCCTTGCTGTGCGCCAGGCTGATCGTCACGGCCAGCACCGCGAGTTCAAGCGCCATGATCTGCAGAACGGGCGGCGGGGGCATGCCGGTCAGCAGAAAGGACAGCCCCGGCGTGACAACCCCAACCAGGACACATAAAAACGGGGGCAGGAAAAATCCGGCCGCGGCCACGGGCCAGAACATGGGCAGGAACACGGCGCCCAGTCCGGTCACGTGAAACAGAAGCGGAAACAGAACCCCCAGCGCGATGAACATCGCGCTGAGGGTGATTGTCCGGGTGCGGACGTTCATGAGGACCGCGTCCTAAAGGGAATATTCAACTTCAGCCATCCAGTTCCGTCCGGGCATCGGGTATCCGTACATGGCCTCGAAAGACTCATCCAGCGCGTTCCGGACCTGCAGTTTCAGGGCGATTCCCTTCCAGGCGGCCGTTCCGGCGGACAGGTTGAGAACGGTGTAATCCTTCATGTCCGGGTACACGTCCTTCCGGTTCACCGTGGTCAGGCCCTTCCAGTCCGCCACGGACAGCAGGTCCGCGGACAGGGCGACCGGTCCGACCGAGGCCCGCACGAAAGCGGTGATTTTCCGGCCCGGGGAATTGAACGCTTTTTCGCTCAGGTCGTTCTCGGACCACGTGGCGCCGGTTTCCAGTGCCGGAACCGGCGTCCAGTTCCACGCCAACTCGACACCCTGGTGCGTGTATTCGCCCGTATTCACCCACCTGGGCGGCGGGGACTGCTGCTGGATGAGATTGGAGCCCTCGGCACGGTACACGGTCGCGTCCACCGTCATCGCGGACCCGATCCGCTGGGACAGGCCGGCTTCAGTGCTCCATAACCGGTCCGGGGTGAGCTCGGCATTGGCCGGCATCCAGAAATAGAGCTCGCGGATGGAGGGACTGCGGAATCCCTTGGAGGCGGACAGGCGAAGAGCCGTACGTTCGAAGGGATGAAACACCAGGCCGGCCTTGGGCAGGATTTCCGAGCCGTACAATTCATGATTTTCCAGCCGCACGCCGCCGGAGACGATGAAACGCGACAGCAGCATCTGCTGGATATGCACGTACGGCGCGTATTCAGTGATGAATATTTTCCCATAGTCAGACGTGGCATCTTCGGCGTCTCCGCCGTATTCCTTCCAGTCGAAGCCCACGGTGGCGGTGTTCCCCTTCCAGGGATTGAGGTTCTGATAGACCATGATTCCCGAGGTCCGGTCATCGGACTTCCATCCGTCGTAAAAAACATGGTTGCCGAAGTTGGCGTGAAGTTTGACGTTCGTTTCTCCGAACCGGCTCCGGTGAATCAGATTGACGTTTCCGCCGCTCCGGAGTATGTCATACCAGTGGTCGGGAGTCGGGTTCGCGACCGTGCCGGGATCCATGACCCGGATGTCTGCGATGTTGCCGTTGAACTCCAGGTCCGTCCGGGCTCCGGCCTGCCAGCCCAGATGGACCGTGTAATGACCGGCGCGGTAATCCGAGTCTGCGTCCTCCCGATGCCCGCCGGTTCCCCGATTGGCGGCAGTCACGGCGTAATCAAAGGAACCGATCTTTCCGCCATGCCGGAGAGACGCTGTACGGGAGTCGAACGAGCCGGCGCCTGCGGTCAGTTTCGTGTCAAAGCCGCCTTTTTTCATCCGCCACGGAATGATATTGATCACGCCGCCGATGGCATTGGTGCCGTATAGGAAGGACCCGGGGCCCCGGACCACTTCGAGCCGCTCCACGCCGTCCGTGGAGAACTCATCCGCGATCGTGCATCCCATCAAACCCATGAAATCGGGCCTGCCGTCCCTGAGAATCAGGACGCATGAATTGGCGCCGCCGCCGACGCCCCGCATGGAGATCTTGCCGGCCGCGCTCCCGGCCGCGCCGAAACCCATCACCCCCCATTCCGTCGTGTACAGGCCCGGGATACGGGTCTGCACCGCGTCGAAAACCGCGGACGTCGGCAGGGCCTCCAGGTCCGCGGCCGAAATCACGCTCACGCTGGAGGCGAGATCCCGGGAAACCGTTGGCATTTTCGTCGCCGTGACCACCACGGGATCCATCCGGTAACGGATGGAGGCGGAGTCGGACGGGCTCTCCGAGGCGGCGGCGAGGGCCGGGACCAGCATGACCAGAAAAAAGGGGATCGGACGCATGGGCACTCCTTAAGCAGGATACGTTTTTTAATTTTTGACACTTGTCGTGTTACGTTTCAAGTTATCGTGCTACTGACAATATAAGAATCCGCCTCCCCGATGTCAAGAAGAAACAGAGGACCGCTTGATTTTTTCGGCTTTTCTTTTATATTGGAAAGAACCGGGTCACTGTCCGGAAACCTTTGATCAGCGGGGCAGACGCATGGCGGAACTCATCCGTTTCGGCATCTCCATGGATACCAGGCTTCTGGAACGGTTCGACGGCTTTTTGGAAACCCACGGGTACGCGAACCGCTCCGAGGCGGTCCGGGACCTGGTGCGCGACCGGCTCGTGCAGGAGGAATGGAAGGACGAGCGGGAGGAAACAGTCGGCACCATAACGCTTGTTTTCGACCACCACCAGCACGAACTCACCGAAAAACTCACCTCGCTCCAGCACCGCTGGCACGGCCAGATCCTCTCGGCCATGCACATTCACCTCGACGAACACCACTGCCTCGAAGTCCTGGCCGTGCGGGGCCGGGCCGCTACGCTTAAAAAAATCGCCGACTCCCTGCTCAGCGCCAAGGGCGTCAAGCACGGCAAGCTGGTGATGACCTCTACGGGAAAGAACATCTGACGGACTTCCGCCATGACGACGGCTGACCGGTACATCCTCCGACGCCCGCTCCTGATCTTCGGGATAACCGCGTGCGCGGTTCTGACGCTGACGGCCTTTCTCCTGCCCGGCTGCGCCGGGCGTGATCCTCATCGCATCCTCGTCTGGCATTCCATGCGGCCGGTCGAGGCGGACCTCCTCCGCAGGCACCTGGCCGAATTCGGGAAGCGGCACCCCGGCTGGGAATTCGGGGAGCTGTACTACCAGAACGAGACGGCGCGCACGAATTTCATCATCTCGGCCCTGGGCGGATCCGGCCCGGAGCTGTTCTGGGGCGCGAGCGACAACATCGGTCCTTTCCATGAAATGAAGGTCATCCAGCCGCTCGAGCCCTTCTTTCAGACCTCTTTTCTGGACAGTTTCCTGACCGAGCCTTTTACCGCCAATACCCGAATGGACGGGCATCTCTATCAGATCGCGGACCGCGTCGGCAACCACCTCTGCCTCGTGTACAATAAAAAGCTCATCTCCAGACCGCCCGAAACCATGTCGGAGCTCATCCGGGTCGGCAAAAAACTGACAAAAGATCTTGACGGAGACGGCAAACCGGACCGGTACGCGCTGGTCTGGAATTACACCGAGCCGTTCTTCGCGATCCCGTTCATCGGCGGGTTCGGCGGCTGGATCATCGACGACGGCAACCGCCCCACCCTCGACACCCCCGCCATGGTCAGGGCCTGCCGGTTCATCTGGGAGCTCGGGCACACGCATAAAATCATCCCCGCGGAATGCGACTATGAGATCGCCAACGCCCTGTTCAAGGACGGTCTTGCGGCCATGATCATCAACGGGTCCTGGTCGTGGGGCACCTATATCGAGAACGGCATCGACATCGGCATCGCCCGCATCCCGAAAATCGACGAGACGGGCCTGTGGCCCGCGCCCATGGTCTCGCCCCTCGGGTATTCGTTGAACGTCAACGCGAAGGGCGAGAAGCGCGAGATCGCGCTGTCGTTGATGCGGTACCTCACTTCCACGGCCGTTCAACTCGATTTCACCCGGCTCTCCGTCTCCCTGCCGTCGCGCAGGGACGGTTTCGACAGCCCCGTCGTCAGCGGCGATCCGCTCGCCGCGGCGTCGCTGGACCAGATGCGGGTCGGCCGGCTGATGCCGCCGGTCACGGAGATGCGGTGGATCTGGGACGCGATGCGGCCGGGCTATCAGGCCATTTTTCGGGGCGCCCTCAGCCCCGAGCGCGCCGCAGCCGACATGCAGGCCCTGGCCGAGAAGCTCATCCGTGAAAACCGGGAGTGACGCATGAGCCGCAACGCACCGGGTCAGTCGAACGGCCTCGCCGCAGCCTTCATCCTTCCATCCTTCTTCGTCATGTCCCTGATGGTCGTGTACCCGTTCGTCTTCAATGTCGTGGTCTCCTTCTCCAACATGAGCCTCACGCACTTCAGGGACTGGCGCCTCATCGGCCCGCAGAACTACCTTCAGGTGCTGTCCGACCGGACCTTCGGCTATATCCTCTTCAAAAACGTGCTCTGGACCGTGATCAACGTCTTCTTTCACGTTCTCATCGGCGTGTCTCTGGCTCTCGTTCTGAACAAGAACATCAAGGGCAAGTCGGTGTACCGGACCCTCCTCATCCTGCCCTGGGCCGTGCCCCAGTACATCACGGCCCTGACCTGGCGCGGCATGTTCAACGCCGAGTACGGCGCCGTGAACCTGACGCTGACGCGGCTGTTCGGGATTTCAGTGCCCTGGCTGACGTCGGAATGGGGGGCATTCGCCGCCTGCCTGGTCACCAACATCTGGCTCGGTTTCCCGTTCATGATGATCGTGGCGCTCGGCGCCCTGCAGAGCATTCCCGACGAGCTGTACGAGGCGGCGGACATGGACGGCGCCTCGTGGTGGAGCCGCCTGCGCAACATCACCATCCCCCTGCTCAAGCCCGTCATGGTCCCGGCCATCACGCTGGGCGTCATCTGGACCTTCAACAATTTCAACGTGGTGTGGCTCGTGTCGAACGGCGGCGAGCCGTCGGACAAGACCCACATCCTGGTGTCGTGGGTGTACAAGAGCGCGTTCACGTATTTCCGCATCGGGTACGCGGCCGCGTTCTCCATGGTGATTTTCGTCATTCTGCTGGCGTTCAGCTGGAAGTTCATCACCCGGACGAAAGCGGCGGAGTCTGTGTATTAAGTTCATAGTTCATAGTTCATGGTCCATAGAAAAAAATCCAAGCTTCCTTCGACTATGAACGATGAACCATGAACTATGAACTCAAGAAAGCGGTTTCGGATTGCCGTATTTAGAAAAGTGGTTCATGAATATCAAACGAGCAACAAGATGAAAAAACCCCGAGACCTTTCCCGGACCGGTCAGATTCTAAGCCACTTCTACCTGCTGCTCATCACGGCGTTCGCCGTCTGGCCGGTTCTCCAGGTGATCTCCGTATCCCTCCGTCCGGGCGACCGCCTGCTTTCCAAGTCGCTCGCCATCATTCCGGACGGCGCGACGCTCGACACCTATGTCCGGCTGTTCACGCAGGAGCCCTTCCTGCGCTGGCTGTGGAACAGCGTGCAGGTCTCGGCGGTGGTCACCGTGATCGGCGCGGGCCTGGCCGCCACAGCGGGGTACGCGTTCTCCCGGTTCCGGTTCAGGGGCCGCAACGGCTCCATGATCGCCATTCTCACCACGCAGATGTTCCCGGCGACCATGCTTCTCCTCCCCCTCTTCATTCTGCTGATCAAAGTCCGCGCCTACGACAATTACCTGGGTTTGATCATCGCCTACTCCGCCACGGCCCTGCCGTTCACCATCTGGCAGATGAAGGGCTTCTATGACACCATTCCCGTCAGCCTGGAAGAGGCCGCCATCATCGACGGATGCTCCCGCGTGGGCGTGTTCTGGAGAATCGTCCTTCCCCTCGCCGCGCCGGCCCTGGTCATCAACGCCCTATTCTCGTTCATGGCGGCCTGGTCGGAATATCTCGTGGCCGCGGTCATCATTCAGGACCAGAAGCTGTTCACCCTTCCCCTGGGCCTCAAGATGTTCCAGTCGAACATGGAGGTGGCCTGGGGCCTGTATTCGGCCGGCGCGGTCGTGGTGTCCATCCCCGTGGTTCTGCTTTTCCTCTTTCTCAGCCGCTGGCTCATTTCCGGGCTGACGCTCGGAAGCGTCAAGGGCTGACCCCTTTTTGCGTTATCGCGAAAAACTCCCGCGGGCATGAAAAACCCGCGGGAGTTTTTTCTTTCGACTATGCCCGGGATAAAAATCCCGGGCGATCAGTGATTCCGATTGCGATCATAAAAAAGGCGGGTCCCCGAAGGAACCCGCCTTTGACAGAGGACAAGGAGGCTTGGCAGGTTACACGGATCCTATAATTTAAACGAGCACTGGCATTTCCGGCACACCGCCAGTTCATCGTACTGCTCCGGTATGCCGGACATCAAGACCACGGCTTCATCCTCGAGGCAGGACGGGCACGCGACACCGCATTTTTCCAGCCACAGGGAAATTCCCTCCCTTTCACCGTCCTCATTCAGGTTGTAAATCCTCGCGACCGGCACCGACCGGATCATCAGCCGAAGGGTCCGGCTCACGGCCTCATCGAGTGTGCTGAATTTCCAGTTGAGCACACCCGGCAGTTCCATCTCGAAATGCATCATCCGGGATCCGGGGCGGCCTCCGACCGGCTCAGCCGGCTCCCTGTCCCCTTTCCTGGCCGGATGGCCGGATCTGCTTTTCGATTCCGCATCCCCCGGCCCGCCCCCTCCCTGGTGCAAGGGAGGGGGCCCGGGGGGGTGAAAATTCAAATTCCGGTAAATGGACATTCGGCTTTGTCAACCTGATTGACCGTATGATTGCTCCCGCCGATACCTTTACATAGCAACATCCCGGCTTGCCGCAGAAAATCCAATAAAAAAAGGCCCTCAAGGGCCCCGGGTCCGTGCCGCAGTCCGGATGGGAACCGGTTATTCCAACCCGGCCCGAACCTGTTCAATTTGCGACCATCCTTTCCCGTCAAAACGGAGGACGGGCCTGGACAGTTCCGAATCGGTCAGGGGCCTTCCCCTGAGTTCAAACACCCTGCTGAAATAACAGTCCCCGACGTCCACGTCGAGAAGGCGGAACCGCGGATCGAAAACGTAATAGATAAAATGAGATTGCGTGCCGCCGGCCGATGCGGCCGGATTCGCCAGACCCACGCGGATTCGTCCGTTGTTTTCCTCCGCATGTAGAGCCGTGTCCCGGTTCAAGGCCAGTTCACTTAGGACGCTCTTCGGAAAACGGACATACTGCATCTCCCCGCCTGTTTCGAGCCCTTCCGCCCGGTAATGGCCGGCCGGGGTCTGGGGCGAGGCCCCGGTCAGACGGGGCGGTTTGAGAACGGCCAGTACGGCACAGCGGTATTCATTGTTCTGACCGGCCAGGAACAGTTCCCGGACCCCGTCCCCGTCCGCGTCAATGTACTCAGCCTTTTCCAGCTGTCCGGAATGCCAGTACTCGCCCAGCTTCTCCCCGGACAGGCTCCAGACGTTCACGCAGCAGGGATAATCGGGATAATGGAAGGAAATCGACACAATCTCCTTCACTCCGTCCCCGTCCAGATCGACCGCGTCCGCGAACGCCACGCGGTAATGGTCCTCGTAGAGCGCACCGCCGAATTTCATGGCCCGCCCCGTTTTCAGGCGGAGACGGACATCCCCATCCGCGCTGAAAAGGAAAATCGATCCATTCAGCGCGCCCAGATCGGTCGATTCATAGACTCCGAACAGCACCTCCCGCCTGCCGTCGCCGTCCGCATCCGTAACGCGAACCCGGAGAGAAGGATCCGCATAACGGTTTCGCGTCAGCGGGACACCGAAATCGTACTTCCATAATTCCCGGCCTCCCGCGCTCCTCGCCACGAGCACCGATCCGGAAACGTCGATCGAGGCGGGATTCCTGTCCCGCCATAGCAGGGGCAGAAGCAGAAGGGCGCTGGTGAGCAGAATGCCGGCCCAGGCCGCGGACCAGGCGATCCGATTCCGGTTCCGCCTCAGGCCCGCGGTCAGCCTGACCGCTGTCGTGACTCGTCCGGCCTCAGCGACATTGCGGTCGTTCCAGAGCGCTTCGAGCGTATCCGCGCTCTGCAGATCGAGTCTGCGGTTCGGATGGGAAATCCGGAGCTTCTCGATGACGGAAACGGCTTCCTGGAGATTCGGCCACGGCACCACGACGCGTCTGAGGGGCGAGAAAAAAGCCGCATGAAGCTTGGCCTTCAACCCGTCCTTGTCCACGGGCAGAATGCGGCCTTCTCCGTCCACGCCGCCGGTCACGGCCGTACTATTTGGGAACAGGACGAGCGGCCGGCCGTAGTAACCGTTCACCAGCCCGCCCGCGGCCAGAAGGGCCAGGGGCGCTTCCAGGGACCTGCCGTAAAACGCCGCCTCCCTTTCGGACAGGGCGAACAGAAAGTGGCCGTGCTGATCCGAAGGCGCCGCATACCCGGTTTTCGCCAGTATGGGCCGCATGGAGGTCAAAGCGTCCCGGATGAGCCTGTGGAACGGCTCCGATCGGGACACCCAGTCGTTGTTCAGCCGTATCGTATCGTCCGCTGCGTCGGGGTGGAGCCGGACCCGTGTCCGGAGTCCGGCCGCGATCAGGAAGCCGCAGTCCGGCTCCGAATGCGCCGGCCCGTTCTCATCCGCCTTCTGCGCGAACAGAAGCCACAGCCGGTCCCCGGTCTGTCCCCCGAATTCCGAAGACCAGCGGTCCGCGACGGATTGCACAATGCCGGCCGCAGCGGGACAGGGCCCGATCAGACTCGCGGCCAGTTTCCCGCAGGCTTCAAGGGGATAATGCGACGCTGAACCCTCCGTGTCCGCGGGTTCCGCAGGCAGGCGTTCGCCGGACAGGGCTTCGAGCGATTCGCGGGCCGGCCCCCATTCGCCGAGCACGACGGCTGTCTCCAGCAAAGCCAGCCGGCAGGCGCGCTCCGCGCGATCGAGATCGTCGGCCGCGGTGTCGTCCGCGAACCGCTCGCGGTACACGCGGACCAATTCGAGCGTGTTCAGCAGAAATCCGGGAGGCCGGTTGGCGAGCGCCGCGGCCGAAGCTGTTTTCAAAAAGGGGGAGGAGAACTCCAGATGGTACGATCGGAGGGCGTCCACGCTGAATTGCGGGGAGGCGGCCCTGAAAAAGCGGACGATGAACGTCAGTTTTTCATGGCCGGAAGCGGGTCCGGCCAGGCGTTCCGCCAGGCGGCAGCGCGCCTGTTCGAGTTCGATGGTTTTCATGCGTTCATGGTTTCCCCGGGCCCCGGTTCCGGATGCCGGTCGGCCGGAACCGTTCAGTAAATCCGGATCTTCAGGATCCGCTCCGGGTCCAGCTCTTCGAACACAGCCGCGCCCCGCACCACGGGCGAGGTCAGCGGAGAGTCGCCGCGCCTCGAAACACTCACGCCCACGACAGCCGTCGCCCCGGCTCCGCGTATCTTTTCAATCCGGATGCGCGTGAGTGTGCGGCCCTCCGCCTCCTCGGTCTCAATGCGGATTTCGTCGAATTCCGCGTTCCGCAGCGCGTAATGACCTTCAAAACGGATGCGCTCGCGGAGATCCTGCACCGGCGCCAGATCGAAAAACGCGATGGAGGAGCGGATGCGGAGGGTCCGCCCCTTCAGTTCATCTTCGGACAAACCCTGAAGCTCCACGCGGCCGGTCTCGTCCGCGGCGTATTGTTCCTCCTGGCCCTCGATCTCGAGAACGCGGTTCGCGGCCGGCTCTCCCCCGGATTCGACCAGATAGAGCGACAGTTCCCGGGACGCATTGTCCCTGAGGAGCCTGGCGACGAGGTCAGCCTCGACATTGGCATAGGTCTGTACCGGCTCGAAACGGCCAGTCGGGCCGTGATCCGCGGCGAGGAGCGTGCGGCGTGGAGAATGCCCCGGCAGGGCCATCGGTTTGAGCTCGAGAACGCGTCCTGCGACGGCCGGCCCGACCGCGGCTCCGGACAGCACCCGGCGGACCATCCGGTCGATCTGTTCGGAGGGAATGGATCCGGCCACCCGGTGAAAGGCTTCGGCCTCTTCCGCGGCCAGCCTGCAGGCCGGGCACGCGGAAAGGTGCGAGCGAATCCGTGCGGCCTCGGCAGCGTCGGTCACGCCGCCGAGCAGGAAGAGCTCGATACGGTTTTTATCTGGGCAGTTTAACATTTCCTGCAAGTTCATAGTTCATAGTTCATGGTTCATAGTTCATGGTCGAGATCGTTCGGGTTCTGGGTTCCAGGTTCTGGGTTCCAGGTTCCGGATTCTGAATTATAACAATTGAGTACTTGTAGGTCCGAAATGCCGAGCCCGCGAAGCCCTTCAATAGCGGGAATCTGTCGATTGGTCCCGCGAAGCGGGAAGGCGAGGCTTTCGGACATGTTTATATCGGCACTTTTATCAATGAAACCCTAAAGGGTGAACTCCATGTATTCGGCTTTCCAACAAATTTTTTTCTATGAACTCCTATCTTATTAATACCCCCATTCCCCGAATCCTCAGAAAATAGAAACCGCTCTTTCAATTTTCCGCTTCAGCAATTTGGCCATATATTCAAATTTTGTACGGAGTTGGGTCCGGTAGCGTTCTTCATCCAAACCCTTTAAACGGACGCGGAGATACTCGAAATAAGGCCCCAGCGGGTCGCCCGCGAGCACATCCTCCACCATGTCCGAAAGGGCCAGCCGGAAAGCCTCAGCTTCTTTCTCATCGAGTTTCCCTTTGGCCCTGTAATCCCTTTGGATTTTCAGGAACAGGCTGTCGCGTCCGGACTCGATCGCCTGGATCAGGTCCGGAGACAGAGGCGATTCGGAGGGCGGCGGCACATCGGCCCGTTCCGCGCCCTTCCGGTAACCGCGCACGAGCCGCACCGCGTCGTTCAGTTCGATTCGGGCCGTCAGTTCAGGATGCTCGATCAGGAAATCGGAAAGCTTGTCGAGGATCACGGGCAGAGTGTCGCGGGGATTGAAACGGCCGCAGGCCAAAGCGGAGAGGTGTCCGTCCTGCAGCAGGGAAAGGCCGCCGGTTCCCGGGCGGACAATGCCGTGATCGAGCCTGATCCACTGCCTGCCGAATGCGGTTTCGAGTTTCCACCGGCCGTGTTTCAGCGCGGCGATTTTCAGGCCGCGGCGGATCCGGGCACCCTCGGGATCGCGTTCCCGGAACACGCGCGACAGGGCCTGCTGAACGCGCCGCGTCACCAGCCGCCGAAGCAGCACGAGCCATTCGGCGTTCGATGCGGTCTTTTCAAGGTGCGGGCTGAAATAACGGCGGAACCGGACGTATTCCCCTGCGGCGTCCCGCTCGAAGAGATCCGCCACCGCATCCGCGGCCGTATCCTCAACCGACGGGCCGCCTCCCGCCTCATCCATGATCCGGTAACCCCTCGACTGCAGGAACATCAGGGTCGCGATGGAAAGCCGCACGCAGACCCTCGCGAAAGCCGCGGTGTCACGCTCCGATACCGACCCCTCGCAAAGGGCCGGAATGACGGAGCACAGGTCGATGTCGGTGTACGCGTGGCCGTTCATGGCCGGATGGAAGCCTCATCCTGGGTGAACCGCGGAATGCCCTCGGAACTTGTATAAAATAAGTGACTCTATGCACCGAAACAAGCGAAAAATCATTTCGGCTCGCCAGATCCTCCTTGATTCGGTTCCGTCCCGTTCGTATCTTGTACGCATGAACCGGTTCAGAAAAATCGGATCCGCCTGCATTCGCGGCGTGGCGGTCGTTCTGCTTGCCGCCGCACTGTCGCCGGCGCCCGCGGCCGCGTCCCGCCTGCTCATCCTCGGCGTGGACGGGTGCAGACCCGACGCCCTGCTGTTATGCTCTACGCCTCATCTGTCCGGCCTGGCCGAAGGGAGCGCCTTCTCCTGGTGGGCCCTCTCCCGGCCGCCGACAAAAAGCGGCCCCTGCTGGTCCTCCGTGTTCACCGGAGTCTGGAACGGCAAACACGGGGTCACGGACAACACCTTCTCAAACAGCCGGTTCGATCTCTTTCCCATGCTGTTCCGGAGGCTGAAGGACGCGCATCCGGATTTTTCGTCCGGATGGTTCGTCTACTGGCCGGACCTGAACACCGCCATGCCCCACGGCGCGGATGTCTCTGCCGGGGACTGGTCCGATGAACGAACGGTCGACCGCGCGGTGGACCTGCTGGTCCACGGGGATCCCGCCGCTCTCTTCGTCCAACTCGGCGCCATCGACGCCGAAGGCCACGCGTCCGGATTCGATCCGGACAACATGGCTTACCGGAACGCCATCGAAACCGCGGACGGCCGTGTCGGCGAAGTGCTGGCCGCGATGCGTTCCAGGCCGGGATACGCGGATGAGGACTGGATGGTCATCGCGCTCACGGACCACGGGGGGCTCGGCACGCATCACGGCGGGTCCACGCTCGAGGAGATGCGGACCTTCTTCATCGTCTCCGGCGGCGGCACACGGCCGCGGGAGAACCCGCACCGCTGGGAGACGGACAGCCTGCGAGTTCCGGAATATGCGATACGGCTGGACGGCCGGAGCGGCTTTGTCTCCGCGCCGGACCGGCCCGCGTTCCGTTTCGGCGCGGACGCCGGTTTCACGATCGAATGCTGCGTGCGCACGAACGGGTGGTCGGGCCGGCCGGTTCTGATTTCCAACAAGGACGGATCGTCCGACCGCAACCGGGGATTCTCCATCGACCTCATCGACGAGGGCAAATGGCGGGTGAACGCGGCGGACGGCTCCGTCCGGACGAATGTCTCCGGGCCCGTGATCGCGGACGGACGCTGGCACCACATCGCCGCGGTTTTCGACCGGGGCGGCCGCCTCGTCCTGATGCAGGACGGAATCCGCACCGCGGCCGCGGACTGGTCCGCGGTGGGAAGCGTGGACGGAACAGCCGGAATCGCGATCGGACAGGACGCCGCGGCCGGCCGTCCGGATTTCGCGGCCGTCGACAGTCAGCGAGGTGAGGGTCTGGTCCGCGGCCCTGCCGGATTCGGTTCTGCGGGAGTGGATGTATCGGCCGGTGGAAACCGGAGGTAACTTGGGCCGGATGATGACGCCCATCCCTTCTCCGCTGCCCTGGCCGCGGCCTGGCGCATGAACGACGGATCCGGGACCGTGGCGCGGGATTCAGGGCCGCATGCCGCGGACGGCGCCCTCTCCGGGTCCGGCGCTGCCTGGATCGCCGTGAACGACACGGTGCGGCACGCTTGATTTCGACGCATCCGAGGCCGCTAAGACCGCGGACCTGGCCGTCATCGCGCTACTGCCACATGGGACTCCCGCGCCGAACGGAGCCTGGGACCTGGACGGGAAGAACCTGGCCGGCGCCTGACACGGCCTCGTCCGTCCGCGCACCGCGGGACCGGATCGACGGCGGAACCGGGAATGGACATCCACCCAAATCCCGTTCCGGCTCCGCATCGGTCGCCTGGACGCTCCCGGAAGCGGGCACCGTCTCGCTGATCCTGTACGACTGTCTGGGTCGCAGGGTCCGCACGCTCCGTTCCGGATCCGCGGCCGAAGGCGGCCGCAGTGTTTCGTTCACGGCCGGAGACCTCCCGGCCGGCGTGTACCTGCTCGTCCTGAAAACGGACCGTTCGGTCCGGACCCGAAAAATCGTTCGGACTAGATGACTCTGCCGTAAGAAGCTGGGGATTAAAGGAAAATGGGATGAAGGGCACCGCCCCGCTTCGCGGGATCAAGCGATTATATTTTTGAATTATTGAAGATAAAAGGCGGGCCTTCAATAATGAACAAATCTCATTGCTTGGTCCGGCGAAGCCGGGGGAACAGACCCGTCGGAGCTGTCAGAAGCCCGCATTCACCAAATTGCAGGTATTCTATTTTAGACGGTAAGCGGGCTTCTGACAGCCCGATCGACTGACCGCCCCAGCGGCCGGAGGACGAAGCTTCGACCGCGTTCCCGCCCCGATGCGCCGGCGGCGGATCTCAAGCCCTGGAGTGTGCATGCGGATTCTTATCGGAACCGTCTCTCTCTTTCTCCTGTTCGGTTCCGCGGGACGGTCGCAAATCGTTCCGCTCGTCCCCGGAGACGGCCCGAAACGGATTCTCGTGCCGCTCACGACCGTGAATTCCGCGTGGCGCCAGAATGCGGCTTTCGACGACGCCGCGTGGACGGCCGCTTTGGGGGGCGCGGGTTACGACGACTCCGGCCTCTATGGACCGTGGATCGGGCTGGACCTCGGGGCCGCGATGAAAACGGATGCGCTCGGCGCGGACCGGACTGCGATGATGCGCGCCCTCTTTACCGTCACTGAGGCCATGGTCGCCGCGTCGCAGTCGCTGACGCTCAAGATCCGTTACGACGACGGTTTCATTGCCTTCATCAACGGACGGAGAATCGCGGACGCGAACGCGCCGCCGAACGCCCGGTTCAACTCCAGGGCGACGGCCGGCCACGAGGCCAGCGCGGAACCGCGCGTATTCGACATCACCTCAGTGGTCCCGGATCTGGCCGTCGGAACGAACCTCCTGGCCCTGCAGGGCTTCAACGCGGCGCCGGGCGATCCGGACTTCCTGCTCTGGGTTTCCCTTGAACTGGACACGACGCTTCCTCCCCCGGTGTCCTCGAACCTGCCCCTGGTCTGCGTCCGGACCCGCGGCCGCGTGCTGAGCCCGGAACAGCGCACGACCGTGGATCTGTCCGTCATCGACCACGGCCCGGGAGAACGGAACATGTCCACGGATCCGCCGAACGCGTATTCCGGGCCCGCGGGCATGGAGATCCGCGGCCAGAGCTCGGCCGGGTATCCGAAAAAATCCTACAATCTCGAGATCCGGAACACGGACGGAACGAGCCGGAACGTGCCCCTGCTCGGATTCCCACGGGAGAACGACTGGGTTCTCTACGGCCCGTACGTGGACCGCTCCCTGATGCGGAACGCGCTCCTGTATCGGCTTTCCATCCGCATGGGCCGGTACGCCAGCCGCACGCGGTTCTGCGAGCTGGTTCTGAACGGCCGGCCCCGGGGCGTGTACGTGCTGATGGAAAAAATCAAGCGGGACCGGAACCGCGTGGCAGTCGCTGAATTGAACGCGGACGATATTTCAGGAGACGCGCTCACCGGCGGATACATCGTGAAGATCGACAAAACCGGAAATGATTTTTTCATGTCCGCGGTTCCGCCGTGGCCGGGCGCCTTCCAGCGCATTTCCTATCAGTACCACGACCCCGCGGACGACGCCATCCGTCCGGAGCAGAAAACCTACATCAGCGGCTTCATCCGCGATTTCGAAACGATGATGAACGGCCCGGACGCGGCCGACCCGGTGAACGGTTACGGCCGCTTCATCGACGCGGACGCATTCACCGACCACTTCATTCTCAACGAAATCGGCAAGAACGTGGACGGCTACAGGCTCAGCGCGTTCTTTTCCAAGGAGAGGGACAGCCGCGGCGGCAGGCTGGCCGCGGGCCCGGTGTGGGACGCGGATCTGGGCATCGGCAACGCGGATTATTACGGAGCGGAAGGCCCCGGGGACTGGCAGATAGACAATCTGACTTCTCATCCGCAGGCCATGGCGGACGGCAGCCCGCCGCCCTTCTTCTGGAAAAAACTGCTGGAGGACCCGGCTTTTCGGAGCCGCATCCGCGTCCGCTGGCAGTCCCTGAGAAAAACCGTTCTCTCCACGGAAAACGTGCTCGCGCTGGTCGACGCCATGGCGGACACGCTGACCGAAGCCCAGGCCCGGAATTTCGGGATGTGGCCCGGGCCCGGAGAGCGCGGAGAGGGATTCTGGCCGGTTCCAAGAATTTTTGAATCCTTCCACACATACAGCGACGAAGTGAATTACCTGAAGTACTGGCTGGCGGCCCGGTTCGAATGGATGGATGAGGAGATCGCATCCTTCTCTTCCGGATTCAGGCATTCCCGGACTTGAGCCGGAATCCTTCGGATTATACGCCAATTACCCGAATCCCTTTAATTCCTCAACCGTCGTCCGATTCAGCCTGGCTTCTGCCGGACCTGTCGAAGTCACGGTTTTCAACGCGTTTGGACGCCGGGTGAGGACTTTGGTCCGCAGTAGATCTGCCGGCAGGGTTTCATGCCAGGACATGGAACGGATTAAGTGATGCAGGGGAAGAACTACAGTCCGGAGTCTACGTATGCCGCCTTCATTCGAAAGGCAGAACATTATCCAAGAAAATGATTTTAATGAAGTAATGTCGATTTCCAAATTTGACCCCGGGTGTGTCCAAAAGACTTGAAATTTTCGAAAAGACCTGAATGGTCTGAAAGACCTTTCAGGTCTTATCGTTATATGCAATTTCAGTATTTTCAGTTATAATACGCTCGTTTCTCGTCGTGCAGTCCCGCCGGCGTGTAACCTGCTCCATCCCGCCCGGCTGAAACCATATGAAAATTGCAGGATTAGAAAAAAGCTTGTTGACTTTTTCCGAAAATTCCATTATTTTTGAAATAACCTCTCCAACCCAACAACCCATTTTCGGGGGGATCGACTCATGGCTAAAGCCGCAAAGAAGAAACCGGCTGTCCGGCCCAAGGCGAAAAAGCAGGTGAAAAAAGCCGCAAAGCCGAAGACAGCCAAGGTGGAATACGCCACGAAAGAGAAAGTCCTTCAGCGGGTTCCAAAAAAAACACTTACCAATTACGTGACCCGGGAGGAACTGGCGGGATTGATGCCCGCCCGGGACGCGGCCGGGGGGATCGGGAAAGACGAGTGGATGCAATTGGACCGCCGCATCGACATGATCGAGAAACGCATCGATTCGACGGAAAGGAAAATCGACGCGCTGGCCGATCAGCTCGAGAACAACACGGCCAATGTCGATCAGATGCACGTCGAAGTGGAGGCTTTACGGCGCGAATCCGCGGGGTACATGAACCGGGAGGACGCGGACCGGGAAATTCAGAGCCTGCGCGACGAGCTTGCGGACCTGACGGACCGCATGAACGGACTCAAGGAAGACTGGCCGGAAGGCGGCCCGGCGACCGGCCTTTAACCGCGGGCTTTTGAAGGTCCCATTTTGCGGATGATTCCCCGGACCGTCGGATCGTCGGTCCCGACGAACCGGAGGAATGTGCATATAGAGAAGACGGATGGCGCCCCCGGTTCGGTCTCCGGGGGCATTATTCTTGAGCTTGAACCTCGATGGAGTGTTTCAACGCATGCAGCGGCGTCCCTTCAGGGGACGCTGAACGCCCCCTCCTTATTTTATCGACCGGCAGCCGCGGCCCTCTGTATGGGCCATCCCGACCCATCCCTCGGAACGGCATCTTCTGATGAAACCGGCCGGATCCCGCCGTTCTATGAGCGGCGGCGACTGCATGGCATCGGAGCGTCCGTACATGCGGACAAAAAAAACAGTCAACAATGGAATGCGTGAATGGAACTGAATCTGAAAGACGCCTCGCGTCTGCTGAATGTCACGGAGTCCAAAATCCGCAAATGGATTGAGGGGAGCGGACTGCCGGCGATGCGCGTCCAGGGCCGCCTGCGCTTCAACCGGACTGAACTGCTGGAATGGGCCACGGCCGCGGGCGTGCCGGTGTCCCCGGAATTCGCCGCGGACCGGAACGCGTCCGGCGGGGACCGGCTGACCGTCGCCAGCGCCCTGCGGACAGGCGGCATTTTCTACGACGTGCCGGGCAATTCGATGGAAACGGCCATGGCCGAGGCTGTCCGGCGCATCCGGCTTCCGGAGGGCGTGGACCGGGATTTTCTGTTCCGCATGCTGCTGGCGCGCGAGACGCTCGGGTCCACGGCCATGGGGAACGGCGTCGCCATCCCCCACCCGCGGACGCCCATCGTTCTGCCCGTGGACAGGCCCGAAATCGCCCTGGTCTTTCTGAAAAAGCCGGTCGATTTCAGCGCGATCGACCAGAAGCCCGTGAGCGTCATCTTCATTCTGCTCAGCCCGACCGTGCGGAAGCACATCCGGCTCCTGTCGCGTCTCGCCTTTCTGCTGCATCAGCCGGAGATGAAAAAAATGCTCCGCGAAAGGCCGTCCGAGGCCGCGATTCTGGCCGAAGTGGAAAAACTCGAAAAGGCCTTTCCCGCGTCCCTGGACGGGGAGGATGCCGCGTGAACGGATGGACGTTTCGGGGACCGGCATGATTCCCGTTCTGGCCGCATTCGCCGTTCTCCTGGCCTCCGGAATCGCGCCCCGGCTGTTCCGCGCTGACAGCGGCTTCGGCCGCCGCGTCGGTCCCGCGGGCGTCGTGATCGCGGCCGTCCTGGTGCTGATTCCGGCCTGCCGCGTGCTCGCCGGTCTGGCGCCGATCCGGAAGGCCTGGCCGTGGCCGATGCCGTTCGGTTCTTTCGCCTTTCACCTGGATCCGCTCGCCGCGTTTTTCCTCGTCCCGATCGTCGTCCTCAGCGCATTGTCCGCCTGGTACGGCCCGGACTATCTCGGCGGCCATGACCCCGGCCAGCGCGGGCCGCTCCTGGCTCCCCTTCAACGCCCTGGTCTGCGGCATGATCGGCGTCTGTCTCGCGGACAACGCCCTCTTCTTCCTGCTGGCCTGGGAGACCATGGCGCTGTCGTCCTTCTTTCTGGTCGCCTTCGACCACGGGAGGAAGGCGTGCGCAGGGCCGCGTTCATCTATCTCGTCGCCGCGCACGTCGGAACCGCCTTTCTCATCCCGATGTTCCTGTCCTTCGCGAACGCCGCGGGCACGGCGGATTTCGCCGCGTTCAGCGGCAGTCTGGCGGGTCCGGCCGCGTCCGCCGCCTTTGTCCTGGCCTTGATCGGTTTCGGCGCCAAGGCGGGATTCGTCCCCCTGCACGTCTGGCTGCCCGACGCGCATCCTGCCGCGCCGAGCCACGTTTCCGCGCTGATGTCCGGCGTGATGATCAAGACCGGGCTGTACGGGCTGATCCGGACCCTCGGTTTTCTCGGCGTTCCGGACGCCTGGTGGGGATGGACGCTGATCGCGGTCGGCGCCGTGTCCGCGCTGACCGGCGTGCTCTTCGCCCTGGCCCAGCGCGACCTCAAGCGCCTGCTCGCCTATTCCAGCATCGAGAACGTCGGCATCGTCTGCCTGGCGCTCGGCGTCGCGACCGTGGGCCGGGCCGCCGGCCTCCAGTCCGTGGCGTTTCTCGGTTTCGCGGCCGCGCTCGTGCACACGGTCAATCACGCGGCATTCAAGGGAACGCTGTTTCTCGCGGCCGGATCCGCGGTCAAGGCCGCGGCCACGCGCGAGATGGATCGGCTCGGCGGCCTGTCGCGCCGCATGCCGCTCACGGCCGCGTTCTTTCTCGCCGGATCCCTCGCCGCCTCCGGACTGCCTCCTTTCAACGGGTTCTTCGGGGAATTCCTCCTGCTGTCCGGACTGTGGCGGGGTGTGACCGAAGCGGACCCGTCCACGGCCGTTTCCATGGCAGGCGCGGCCTCGGTTCTCGCGCTCGTCTTCGGGCTCTCCCTGATTGTTTATATTAAAGCCTTCGGCGTCTCCTTTCTCGGCTCGCCGCGCTCGGACGCGGGCGCGGACGCTACTGAATCCCCGGCTTCGATGACGGTTCCCATGGCGATTCCGGCCGCATTCTGCGTCCTGGGCGGCCTGGCCTGGGCCGCCCTGTTCAGTACCGTGATTCCGGCCGCGGCTGCGGTCTTCGGCCCCGTGCCTCTGACGGAAACAGCGGATATTTCAGAATGGCTATGGAAAATCGCGGCGGTTTCCGGCTTTCTGGTTCTCGCGGCCGGCGGCATCGCGCTTCTGCGCCTGCGCCGCGGCCGGCCTGCGGCCCGGAAATCCGTCACCTGGGGCTGCGGATACGAACCCGCCACGGCCCGCATGCAGTACACCGGCTCCTCGTTCGTCCAGCCCGCGACCGAGCTGTTCGGCTTTCTCCTCGGCACGCGCAAGAACGTGCGTCCGCCCGAGGGCTATTTTCCCGCGGGCCGCAGGTTCGAAACCGAGACGCCGGACATGAGCCGCGAGAGACTGTACCGGCCCCTGCTCGCGGGTGTGTCCCGTCTGTTCTCCCGGATACGGTCCATACAGGAAGGCCGCCTGCAGGTGTACGTCGCCTACATGGTGCTGACACTGCTGGCCCTTCTCCTCTGGATGCTGAGGTGACGGCCATGCAGAACTGGCGTTCCCTGGATTCAATTCGCAATCGGCCTCGTCCTGTCCCCCCTGCTGGCGGGCATCGTCAACCGGACCAAGGCGTTCTTCGCGGGCCGCAGGGGCCAGCCCCTGCTCCAGGTCTATTACGACATCGCCAAGGGCCTGGCCAAGGGCGCCGTTTATCTCCCGGACCACCACCTGGATTTTCCGCGCCGGACCCGTGATCGGGGCCGCGGCCGCGGTGACCGCTCTGACCCTGGCGCCTTTCGGCGGCAGGCCCGCGGCGGTCTCGTTCCCCGGCGACCCGATTCTCTTTCTCGGCCTGTTCGGCCTCATGCGCGGCCTGACCGTGCTCGCCGCGCTCGACACCGGGTCGAGCTTCGAGGGCATGGGCGCGAGCCGCGAAGTTTTCTTCTCCGCCCTGACCGAACCGGTGATGATGCTCGGCTTTCTCGCGCTCGCGCGCGAGAGCGGCGCGCTCTCCCTGTCGGGCATTCTGAACGCGGCCTCTCTGGAGCGTCCGGAAACCGCGCTCGTGGCCGTGGCCCTGTTCATCGCCTTTCTCTGCGAAAACTCGCGGATTCCGTTCGACGATCCGAACACCCACCTCGAACTGACCATGATTCACGAGGTCATGGTGCTCGACCACGGCGGCCCGGACTTCGCCCTCATCCAGGCCGGTGCGGCCGTGAAATTCTGGTGCCTGGGCTCGCTGATCGTCAACCTGTTCCTGCCGGTGCGGCCGGACTGGGCCTGGACCGCGAACACGGCCGCGGGCCTGGCCGCCATGGCCGTCCTGGCCGTTGCCGTCGGCATCGTCGAATCCGTGACCGCGCGGCTCCGGCTCGTCCGGGTGCCGCAGCTGCTGGCCGCGGCCGCGGCTCTGTCCGCTCTGGCTCTGATCTTTTCACTGGGGTGACGCGTGAAAGAAGCGATTGAACTGGGCCTGATGGCCCTGGTGCTCTCCGACATGGCCCTGCTCGGCATCGGTCTGCTGTCGACCTGCATACGGATCGTCGCCTTCCAGGGCGTCCTGTTGGGGCTCTTTTCCGTGGCCGTGAACTGGGGCGGCCTCACGCCCCGCGTGTGGATTCTCGCGGCTGTGAGCGGCCTGCTCAAGGGCGTGGTGTATCCCCTGCTCCTGCGCCGGGCGGTGAGCGACGCGGGCGTCCAGCGCGAGATCGAGCCCTATGTCGGGCCCATCCCGTCGGTGCTGGTCGGAATCGCCCTGTTCGGCGCGTCGGTCTGGATCGGCGGCCGGCTTCCGCTGACCGGCGCGGCCGAAGCCGGGAGCCGGCTCATTGTGTCCGCCTCCCTGATGACTTTGCTGACCGGGCTCTTCCTGGTGGCCGCCCGCAAGAAGGCGCTCACCCAGACGCTCGGCTACATCGTGTTCGAGAACGGGATATTCGCGTTCGGCGTCGCGTCCGTGGGCGAGATTCCGGCGCTCGTGGAGCTGGGCATCCTGCTCGACGCATTCGTGGCCGTGTTCGTCATGGGCATCGCCATGTACCACATCAACCGCGAGTTCGATCACCTGGACGCGGATCGGCTCAACGCGCTGAAAGGATGAACGTGCAGCCCTTCGCGCTCCTGCTCTGGTTCCCGATTCTCCTTCCCGCGGCCGCGGGTCTGGCCTGCCGCCTGATGCCCTCGGGAAAGTGGATTTTCCGCACGGTGCTCGCCGTGGCGGTCGCGGATGCTGCGATCGCCGCCGTCCTCGTGTGGGGCACGGCCTCCGGCGGCCGGCTGTTCGCCGCGTCCGGATGGCTGTTCCTCGACGCCCTGTCCGCCTTTCACCTCGCCGTCATGTCGGCCGTGGCGCTGTTCGCGTCGGTCTACAGCCGGTCCTATTTCAGGTCGAGGAATCCCTGCACGGCTTCGACCGGGGCAGGGCCCGGCAATTCGGCGGCCTGTGGTGCGGCGCGCTCGCCGCGCTCAGCCTGGTCCTGCTCTCGAACAACATCGGCGTCATGTGGGTCGGCATCGAGGCCACCACTCTGCTCACGGCCTTTCTGATCTGCGTGCACGTGACGCCCGAATCCCTCGAGGCCATGTGGAAGTATCTCATGGTCTGCTCCGTGGGCGTGGCGTTCGCGTTCATGGGCACCCTGCTGGTGGCCTCCTCGGCCAAGCGCCTGGGCCTGGAGCCGATGGAGATGCTCCTCTGGACGAAGCTGTCCGAAAACGCCTCGGCCATGGACGCGCTGCCCGGTCAAGGCGGGCTTTCTCTTTCTGCTCGTCGGCTACGGCACCAAGGCCGGGCTCGCGCCCATGCACAACTGGCTGCCGGACGCGCACAGCCAGGCGCCGGCGCCGGTTTCCGCGCTGTTCTCCGGGATTCATGCTCAGCGCGGCCATGTACTGCCTGATGCGGATTCTGCCGCTCGTCGAGGCCGCCACCGGCCGCGTCGGCTGGGCGGCGCACCTGCTCGCGGGATTCGGCCTTCTCTCGATTCTGCGTCGCGGCCGCCTTCATCCCGTTCCAGAAAAACGTCAAGCGCTTCCTCGCCTACTCGAGCCTCGAGCACATGGGCGTCGTCGCCTTCGGAGTCGGAATCGGCGGCGCCGGGGCCGCGGCCGCGCTGTTCCACACGCTCGGCCATTCCATCGCCAAATCGCTGGCCTTCTTCTCCGCGGGCCGCCTCGGACAGGATGCCGGCAGTTACGAGATGAAAGCGCTCGGCGGCTCCCTGAAACGCGGGCCGCTCTGGGGATCGGGCCTCCTGCTGGCCGTTCTGGGCCTCGCGGGCGCGGTGCCCTTCGCGCTGTTCATGAGCGAGTTCCAGATTCTCAAAGCGGCCATGGCCGCGGCCCCGGCCTGGATCGTTGTCCTCTTCCTGTCCGGCCTCGCCGTGGTGTTCATTGGCGCCCTGCATCACGCCATCGGCATGGCCTGGGGGGAGGCGAGCCCGCGGTCCGTTTCAGAACACGGATCGTCCCGGCCCGCGGCGGTTGAAACCATACTCGTCGCCGTGATGCTGATCCTGCTCACCGGCCTGGGCCTGTGGATGCCCGGCCCCCTCAGGCAGGGCCTGTCCGCCGCGGCCGCGATCGTGACAGGCGCTCCGTCCGGAACGGACGCGTGGTCCGCGTGGACCGGGGGGCCGACGCCATGAGACCGCTTTCCGGGCTCCCGCTCCGGAACGGGCTGGCAGTCGCGGCGAAGGACATTCCGGTCCTGAGCCCGGCCGCGTTCCGGAACGCGATGATCGGCGGAATCGGCCGCGGCGGACGCATCTGCGCTTTTTTCGGCGTTCCGACGGACCGCCTGAAGACATCCTCAGGCGGCAGCGCTTCCCGCGTCCGCGCCAGGCTGTTCGCGGTTCTGGCTTTCGACGAATCCGGCTGGCTGTCCGCGTTCGCGACGGATGCCGGCGCCTCCTTCCCCTCGCTCACGCCCGAATGCCCCCAGGCCCATCTGTTCGAGCGCGAGATCTTCGAGCAGACCGGCGTCAAGCCGGCCGGCCACCCCTGGCTGAAGCCGGTCCGTTCCGCGCCGGATCCGAAATCCGGCGCGGCCGCGGGGCCCGGGGCGCCATGGATTTCTACCGCCTCGGCGGCGGAGAGATTCACGAGGTCGCGGTCGGCCCCGTGCACGCGGGCGTCATCGAGCCCGGTCATTTCCGTTTCCAGTGCCACGGCGAGCACGTGTACCACCTGGAGATCAGCCTGGGGTATCAGCACCGCGGCGTGGAAGCCGCGCTTCCTCGGAAATCCCGATCCGCCGCGCTCCGCATGATCGAGACCGCGGCCGGGGACACCACGATCGGACACGCGCTGGCCGCGGCGATCTGCCACGAGGCCCTCGCAGGCGCACAGGCGCCGCCGCGCGGCCTCGCCCTGCGGGGCGTCGCGCTCTGGAGCTCGAGCGTCTGGCCAATCACACCGGAGACCTCGGCGCGCTCGCGGGCGACGTCGGGTTCCTTCCCACAGCCTCCTATTGCGGCCGCATCCGCGGCGACTTTCTCAACCTGACGGCCCTGCTGTGCGGCAGCCGGTTCGGCCGGACCCTGGTGGAAGTCGGAGGCGTGCGTTTCGATGCGGACGAGGTCCGAATCCGGACTTTTCTGACCCGGCTCGATCGCATCGCCGCGGACCTGACCGGCGCCGTGGAACTGATGTTCCGCAACACGTCCGTGCTCAGCCGCTTCGAGAACACGGGTGTCCTTTCGAGGCGCGCGGCCGCGGATCTGGGCATGGTGGGGCCCGCGGCCCGGGCCTCCGGCCTGGGGCTCGACGCGCGGTCCGATTTTCCGGTCGGCATATACCGGTTTCGCCCACATCCCGGTCGCGACCTCCGAAACCGGGGACGTCTTCGGAAGGGCCCTGGTGCGCAGAATCGAATGCGAACGATCCGTCGAATTCATCCGCGGCCAGATGGACGCCCTGCCCGAGGGTCCGGTCGCGGTGGAAACCGCGGCTCCGGCCGCGGGCCGCTTCGCCGTGTCTCTCGTCGAGGGATGGCGGGGCGAGATCGCGCATGTCGTCATGACCGGCCGGCGGGGCGCCGTGGTTTTTCACAAGATCGTGGATCCCTCGTTCCACAACTGGTTCGGACTGGCCATGGCCATGCGTGGGCAGGCGGTATCGGATTTTCCCCTCTGCAACAAGAGCTTCAACCTGTCCTATTGCGGTCACGACCTCTAGGAAAAAGGACATGCTGGATATACTGAAAACACGTCTGCGCCAGAAACACCGGACCATTCTCTTCCCGGCGCAACCCCCGGAACTGCCGGACCGTCTCCGCGGCCTGCCGGCCGTCGATCCCTCGGCCTGCGGCGGGAAATGCGCGGCCCGGTCGCAAGCCTGCGCGGCTGCATGCCCGGCGTCTGCCATATCGGTCCGGAAAGACGGACCGCCCGAAGGCCGCATCCGCATCGACCTGGGCCGGTGCATTTTCTGCGGCGACTGCGTTGCCGCATGCCCGTCCGGCGCGATCCGCTTCACGAACGATTACCGGCTCGCAGTCCGGTCGAGGGCCGACCTGATGTTCAGCGGCGACCCGCTCCGGCTGGCGGACGCGGTCGGCGGACGCATCCGGAAACTGTTCGGCCGCTCGCTCAAGCTCAGGCAGGTCAGCGCTGGCGGATGCAACGCGTGCGAAGCGGACATCAACGTGCTGACCACGGTGGTGTTCGACCTGGGCCGTTTCGGCATACAGATCGTCGCCTCGCCCCGCCACGCGGACGGCCTGCTCATCACCGGGCCCGTGAGCCGCGGCATGCGCGACTGCCCTGCTGAGCACCTACGAAGCCGTGCCTGACCCGAAGCTCGTCATTGCGGTGGGCGCATGCGCGATCTCCGGCGGGCTGTACGCGGGGCATCCGGAAGTCTGCGGCGGCGCGGATCCCCTCGTACCTGTGGACCTGTACGTGCCCGGATGTCCCCCGCACCCGATCACGATTCTGGACGGTTTGCTGAGGCTTCTGGGGAAACTGGAGAAACGGTAGCATTTTAATTTGACCGACTCCAAGGCTGCAGTTTGCACGACCTTCGGCCCCGGGGTGGTCTCATGTCTTTTAAAAACTGCGACCCACCTCTCAGGTGCGTCGCAGTTTTTTTTACTTGTAATCCGTTTCGATAATTCCTAAATTTGTTTCCTATGCCCGCAGGGACCCCAGGGAGGGGGAATCCCTCCTCAACTGACTCGGATGCCGACCTGGTCCGCGCCGTACGAAACTCCGACGCGGACGCGTTCCGCGTTCTCTATTTCCGATATCACGATCCCCTGTTCCGTTACGCCTGGTACAGGACGAATTCAGCGGAATCCGTGAAGGATATCCTGCAGGACGCTTTCACGCGTCTGTGGCGGAACCGACGGACTCTGGATCCGGACAAATCCGTCAAGGCCTACCTATACCGCATCGTTCACCGCCTGATCATCGACCTCTACCGAAAGTCGGACAGGGAAAGTGTTTTACACGCGAATCCGGATTCGCTTCACCATCTACGTGACAATCCTGAAGGCGACGCGAACCTGCGTATGGACATCCGGTCCGCGATCGATTCCCTGCCCGACGAAATTCGTGAAACCTTCCTCCTGAACCGGCACCAGGGCCTGAAATACGCTGAAATCGCGGAGGTCCTGGGCGTGTCCGTCAAGACGGTCGAAAGCCGCGTCAGCCGTGCGCTGGAACATCTACGCCGTATGCTTTCCCTCTGATTCCCCCTTCCCCATAAATTTCTTCTCCCGCCGGATAGGGTTTTTCCCGTTTCGGGCGTATGCTATTATGAGAACCCCTATGGAAGGAACCATTGAATGAAACATTGGGATTATTTTTCGCTCTGCGCGAAACGGTTGTCCGGCGAGATATCAGCGGAGGAGAACGCCGCTCTGGATGAATGGCTGTCCCTCTCCCCGGACAACCGGAAGCGGATGGAGGAAATAACGGCCGCCTGGCGGCTGTCGGAGCCCGGTTCACTCCCGGTGACGCCGGACGCTGAATCCGGATGGCGGGTTCTGGAGCAATCACTCGGCCTGGCCTCTGCTCCCGCCACAGTCCGCTCCCGGACGGTCGGGATCCGGCCGGCCTGGCTGTCCTTCCTTCAGGCGCCCCGAACCCGGGCCGCATGGGCATGCCTCGGACTGTCCGTTCTGGCGCTGTTTTCTTTTTGGGCCCTGCGAACCAGGACCTTCAGCGACCCAGTCCGGATTCTGGAATCCGCAAACCGCCAGAGACTCGAGGTCGTTCTGTCGGACGGTTCGCGGATCCGCCTGAACAGCGGCTCGCGGCTCTCGTACCCCGCCCGTTTCACGGGTAAAGAAAGAAAAGTGACGCTTTCAGGCCAGGCCTTCTTCGATGTGGCGCATGGTTCCAAACCGTTCGTCGTGGCCACGGCTGATGCGAAGACCACGGTCCTGGGAACGCGCTTTGACGTGTGGGCCAGGGAGGGAGCCACCCGGCTCGTCGTCCAGCAGGGCCGGGTGGCTTTTTCTTCCGGAAGCGGGAACGGGACCGTGATTCTCACGCGGAACCGGATGAGCCGGTCCTGTCCGGACGGCAGCGTGTCCGAGCCGGAATCGGTGGACGCGGACCGCATGCTCGGCTGGCTCGAAGGCCGGATGGTTTTCGACCGCGCGCCCGTGTCCGAGGTCCTGGCCGAATTGAAAAGGACATTGGACGTGACCGTGATTCTCGAGGATGCGGACCTGGCCTCCAGGACCGTGACCGCCGAATTCGACAAGCCGGCCGCTGAAACCGTGCTGTCTTCGCTGTGTCTGAGTCTGGGCGCGTCATTCACTAAAACGAATGGACGGTATGTCATACAAAAGGACTGATCCGATGTATCACTCATTCTGGATGAATCGTATCGCGCGCATCACGATCATGGTCGGTATCGTTTCACTTTTTCCATACTGCGAGAGAAAAAAGGCGGCCCTGGCCCCTTCGGACATCGCCCGATCCCGAATCATGGCGGTTTCGAGGCTTTCTTCCCCGTTGAGCGCGTCCATGCTCACTGTCACGTTCAGAGAATTGCACCGCCAGATTATCCTTTTCGGAGCGAATTTCAGGCCCGACTCCGCTCTTGTGGTGCCGCACAGCACAACCGTCCCGACCGGTACATCGGGAGAGATAGAAGTGTCGTTCTTCATCGCCGACTCGACTGGTGAAATGGCAGCCTCGGGGGTAGTGACTCTGCCGCTTGAAGAGGATTGGGAGTGGCATGTGACCTTCACAAACTCAGAGAGAGATCCGACACGGTTCTGCTGGGGCTGCAGGGGACGTCAGGCTTTCGCGCTTTCCCCATCCATTGCCCGATCCGATGCTGATTCTCTGTGGGTGGTCTGGGGCGGAAATTTTATCAGCCACCCGGTGTATTATTGATCCCACTGAATAAACCGGATTGTTCGATCAACAGGAGATGAACATGATAAAACGGATCCTTCTGTCTCTTGCCCACCTCCTGTCATGGATATCTTTCACTGCAGCATCCCCCGTCTTCTCAGCCGATGCAAGTGAAGTCCTCACCCTGCGCTGCGAGGATGAACCGCTCAGGAATGTCTTGAAGACCGTTTCGGACCAAAGCGGCGCGGGGTTCGTGTTCCAGGACGACCTGGTGGAGGGCCGGACCGTCACTGGTTCCTTTGATGATCTATCCTTGGATCATGCGCTGGAACGCATTCTTTCTCCCCTTTCTATCTCTTTCAAACGGATTCCCTCCGGACCCGTTGTTCTATATGACTCCAGAACGGCGGACCGCCTAATACGAGGCTGGGTCGTGGATGCTTCCAATGGCAACGGATTGCCTTTCGCCAACATCGTGCAGGAAGGGACTGCCACCGGTACGACATCGGACACGGACGGGTCCTTCGTTCTCCGGAACAGCCATCCGGACTCGTGCACCATACGCGTCAGCTACATCGGGTATCACCCGGAGCAGATCCGGCTGAAGGACGGAGTTTGGCCGGATTCCCTGCGGATCGCCATGCAGGAACAACCCATCGAGGCCCTTTCCGTGGAAGTGGAGGGGGAGCGGATTCCCGACCTGCGGTTTTCAACTGATCCCGGCCGGATTGATTTTCTCCCAGGCCGGCTCGATTACATCCCCTCCGCGGACGGCGGGTTCGGCCGGATGCTCCAGATGCTTCCTGGAGCCGACGCGGCCCAGGATCAGGCAGCCGTGTTGAATCTGGATGGAAGTATGGACCTGGAAACGCTCGTTTCCCTGGACGGTATACCTCTTTACCAGCCTGGCGCCTATTACGGGTTTTTAAGCCCCCTTCACCCGAGGATGTTCGAAAAGGCGACTGTCTGGAAAACGGCGTATCCGGCGCCTTACGGGGACCAGACAGGCGGCATCGTTGAACTGACGGGCAACACTGTCCCGGGGAACCGGTTCAACGCAGGCGCGGGCATCGACATGTTCAGTTCGAATGCCTTCATCGAATGTCCGATCGCGAAAGGGCTCAAAGGATTTGTCGGTGCACGTCGTTCACACCCGGACATCATCTCCGGCGCGTATTACCGGCCTATCTTCAACCGCCTTCTGATTCACAACGCAAACCCCTACTCATGGGTCGTAAATGAAGAGAACGGCAATGCTGTTCGAAAATATGACTTCCAGGATGTGGCAGGCAAATTCACTTACGCATCCGGTGGAGCTCTCCGGGCGGGTCTGACCTTTTTCCTGAAAAAGGAGGAATATCGATATAACTGCCGGACAAACGACCCGGCCGACCAGGACTTTGGAAAATACCGGGAAAAGCTCGAAAACGCGGGACTGTCAGGAAACTGGGAACAGAAGTGGAATCCGCGCTTCCGGACGAAATGGACCGCGGCCTACTTGGATTATTTCCCGGTTTCTCGAGTCGAGTATGGACTCCGAATCGGGAGCTCTAACGCTTACGAGGACATTCGTGCTCAGGACGGCCAGAATTTACAATACCGGAGCATTCAACTGAACAACCGATATGATTCGGATTCATTTTCCCTGGACTTCGGATATGAATTGCGTGTCCACGAATTCCATGAAACCGTGAAAACATTTGATCCCTCTCTTGTTCTTCTTGCACCCGACGGCGAACCCGTATTCGCCTATTCCCATCGATCCCGGATTAGAAACCATATCGCCTTTATTCAGGATCGTTTCTCTCCGATCCGGGGGGTGGATCTGATCCTTGGATTAAGAGCAGTTGTACCGCAATTTCGAGCGTCTAGCAGCGGTTTGACTGGCTATGTTATCGAGTCGACAATGGTTGACTGGCAAATACAGGATGGCCCGCAAAAAGAAATGACTTTTCGAACCCGCATCGATCCCCGTTTGTCGGCCCGGATTTCATTTACTGGAAATTTAAGCGTCGGCCTGGCTTATGCCGCCTGCCACCAATACATCCGCAGATATCCTGTACATGAACCATCCACCTACCCATCCCTGGCGGATCAATGGTCCGCCATGAATGATCCCGGCATGTTCATCGCCTCGCGGCCGTTCGTTCTGGATTTGCACTACCGGACCGATCAATACGAACTCCGGTTGGATGGCCGTTACACGACTTACCCGGGAATCGGCCCTTCCCTTCGGCGGGGCGGATCGACCCGGGGTGTTGATTGGACCGCGCGGAAGACAGCGGGCGCATGGACCGGATGGATTTCCTATCGGATGAACCGTTCCGTATTCCGGGACGATTCACCGGAAGGCCGTATCGTGCCGGCTTACCTGGACAGGCCGCATGAAATAAAGGCCGTTTCGGAACATCACCTGGGTTCATGCCTTCTTTCCGTCACCGGCGTCCTTGCGTCGGGTATCCCCTATACCGTCCGGGAGTCGATGACTCCGGAATTAGCACCAGAGTATATGTGGATTGGGGAGGAGAAGGCTTGGTTCATCAATGAGATTAGCGGCCCTCTGAACGCCCTTCGCCTTCCAGCCTACCGTCGTCTGGATGTACGGATCACGAAAAAATTTGAAAACCGGTTACATTTGGACTGGCTGCTAGGGCTCTCGATTCTGAATGTTTTTGACTGGGAAAACGTCTATTGCCGGGACGATCAATTTGATAGCTCGAATTGGCAGGACGGCGTTCTGATGACTCCTACAATCATCGATATCCCGTCGCTCGGCTTCACGCCCATGGCGAGCGTCGGGGTTTCGCTCCGGTGAGGTCGCATTCGGCTCCGCGTTCAGTTCGACAGGAAGATAAAAAACAACAGATGAATTTGGAGGGCATTCGTGAACCGGTTTTTCCGCCTGCTCGTGATCAGTCTGGTGCTGTTTGCGCATAATCCTGCGTGGAGTCTACTTCCCGCCAGTCCGCAACCCGGAAATCTGACACTACACTACGAGCGGGAACCGCTCCGGAATGTGTTGAAGGCCGTTTCGGACCAAAGCGGAATGGGGTTCGTATTCCAGGACGACCTGGTCGAGGGCCGCACCGTCACCTGTTCCTTGGAGTGCCTATCATTGGATCAGGCGCTGGAACGCATTCTTTCCCCCCTCTCAATCTCGTTCAAGCGGATTCGCTCCGGTCCCGTCGTTTTATATGACGCCAGAACCGCGGAACGCCTGATACGGGGCTGGGTGGTGGATGCTTCCAGCGGCAACGGCCTGCCTTTCGCCAATATCGTGCAGGAGGGGACTGCCACCGGTACGACATCGGACACGGACGGGTCTTTCGTTCTCCGGAACAGCCATCCGGACTCCTGCACCATACGTGTCAGCTACATCGGGTATCACCCGGAGCAGATCCGGCTTCGATCCTTATCAGACAGGGATTCACTCCGTATTTCCATGCGCGAAACACCGATAGAAACGGAATCCGTTTTTGTTGAAGCGGAACGTTTCGCGGAATCCGGACTTTCCATCAGAACAGAGGCAATCGTCTTTTCTCCCCGGAAATTGGATTACATCCCCTCTCCGGAGGCAGGCGCATTCGGCCGCTCGCTTCAGCTTCTACCCGGAGTCAGCGCTGCTTACGACCATGCGTCGAGAATCGGCTTCTACGGCGGCACGGATAATGAGAACATCCTTCTCCTGGATGACATCCCTATCCGCAAGACGGGCACGTACTACGGATGGCTGGGACCTCTGCATCCACGCATGATCGAGAAAGTGACCGTCTGGAAAGGCGGATATCCGGCCCCATACGGGGAGCAGGCCGGCGGCATCATCGAACTTACCGGCAATACGGTTCCGGAGTGCCGATTCAACGCCGGCATTGGCGCTGACCCGTTCCACGCAAACGCCTTTGTGGAATGGCCCTTGACGAAAAAACTCCGCTTGTTCACTGGGGCAAGAAAATCGCATGACAATATAATCACCGGAAAATATTATGGTGATATCGATGATTTTCTGATGGTCAAGGGACTCCACCGCTCAAATTACAGCATGTGGATCAACGACCGCCCTGTGGACACACCTGCGAAGCGCAGGTATTCATTCTCGGATTTCGCGGCTAGAATATCCTATTCAGGCTCCACATTCGACCGGTTTTCATCCACCTTTTACTATAAGCAGGAGAAAGACAGAACCGTTGCTGTTTACGACGATTCAGCGGGCCATCATTTCAACGGTGGCTGGGAACGACTGAAGAATTGGGGCATTTCCGCAAAATGGCATCATGAGTGGAATCTCTCGCACACATCAGCTTTCTCCGCGACATATTCGGACTTCCATCCCAATTGGATTGAGGAGAGGGGCACCCGGAACGGGGATTCCATTTCGTATCTGTGGCGCAATCATGCGACTCGCTACCGTCTGAAAGAATGGACATTCAAGCTCGGCAATCGACTTCATTTCGACAAAATCAATATCGAATACGGACTGAACTTCACGCAAAACGACGTCCTGTGGCGCGAATATAATTATAATATTCTGGATCAGTTAGTCGAGGAGAAACAAAAGTCGCTCGATGGCGTCATCAATAAAATCGCCTACATTCAGAACCGCTGGACACCCACTCCCTTATTTTCCGTAAATTTGGGTTTAAGGGGGATATTCTCCGAATTTAGATACCGCGGAGGCCCCGGATACCGCACGGACTCCATCACCTCGTACCAACCGGTAAGCTGGGGAAGTGAGCGTCACTTCTTTCTCGAACCGCGCCTATCGATCAACGGCATCATCCACAGTCGGCTAAAAACAGGCATCTCCTTCGGGGAATATCATCAGTTTATAAGGAATGAAGATTACCTGTCCCTGTATCTGCGACCGAATCTCGCCTACTGGATGCGGTTCGAAACAATGGATGAGTACTATATGTTGAACGCTCACAGGCATGTGATCCTGGATATTCGATACGAAACGGAAGTATGGGGCCTGTCAATGGAAGGGTATCGCAAGTCCTACCCGCAGTTCTGGCCTCAAGACCGGATTGGGGGTTATCCAGGATCCGGCGTGGCAAAGGGTTTTTCCTGGACAGCGCAAAAAAAGGACGGAGTTATCACCGGCTGGATATCCTACCGTCTGAACCGTTCTGAATACACGCTGGATTCCCGCCTAAGTTCTTTTGACGGGTACTCGGGCGGTCCCATGCCTGCAGATGAAGACCGGACGCACGAACTCAAGGGAGTCGCGGCATTCGAACTCGCATCGATCCGATTCTCGATTAGCGGTTGCTTTGCGTCCGGCAAACCCTATACACCCGAATACTCAGCATGGTATGGCGAGTACCATTCTATCGTTGAAAGGGGTCTGATCAACAGTTCCCGGCTCCCATCGTATCAAAGGGTTGATTTTCAGATCACCAGACGGTTCAATAATTTTCTCATGCTGAACTGGGAATTCGGCATGTCACTGTTGAACATTTTCGACCGGAAAAATGTCCTCTATCGTGACTATTCATTCGATTGGTGGGCCGCACAGCAAGGCCAGGTCGTTCCGGCCGTTCCACGCGACATTCCCATGCTGGGGTTCACCCCGATCGTGAATCTCGGAGTGACACTGCATTAACGTTAAAAGAAGGGACCTTTTAAGAAGTTCCCTTCTTTCGTTATCCTGACGTTACGCAACAGGACGATCTCTTCGTCCACTCGTATTTCTTCCGATGGGTCCGGGTGTCGTAATGGAGACACAGCACCTGCCCATTCCCGAAAACCAGCCGTATCGTCAATATACCGGCATCCTGTTCCAGCCCGGATAAAACCGGTGCCGCGCGATTGAAAAGACGTTCCGCCTGCCTGCGGCTCAAAATCCTTTCAGATCCCGGCATACCGTGACGGCCGGGATCCGCATCCTCACACATCCAGCATCTCCTTCATCCGCTTACGGTACTCCTCGAAGGCCTTCGTCCCCTCTTTGGTCAATGCCAGCATGGTATGCGGCTTTTTGTCCGCGAATTCCTTGTCGATCTGGATATAGCCAGCCGCTTCCAGCTTGCTCAGGTGCGACGAGAGGTTTCCCCGTGTCAATCCCGTCTGGCGCTCGAGGAAGAGAAAGTCCGCGCTCGCCGCGACGGTCAGCACGGCCATGATGTGATACCGGCTCGGTTCATGAATGAGACGGTCCAGTTCCGCGCCTTTCACCGGCCTTTCCTTCTTCACGGGTTCAGCCATGAGGTTCCTCCGTTTCGCGGACCGGGTTGTTCCGCAGAAATCGGATCAGCACAAAAATTCCCGTGAACGTGACAACGCTTCCGATCACGAGAAAAACCGCGGCCAGTCCCTCCCGCCACACGCTGAGCAGAGAAAAGCACGCGACCATGAGGACCGCGTATCCGTAGTATCGCCGGACACCGAGCCCGATCGCACCGGCGAGCGGAACCAGGGCAAGTGAAAAGCCGAAGGCAGATCGCGAAGTACCTGCGCGTCCATGCATCGAGTGTTTCGGAATGCAGGAGAGAGACCGCGATGATGAAACCGACCACGGCCAGAACGAACAGGATGAGGGCCAGCTTGACCGTGAAAAGCTCCCCTCTGGCGCCGAACCGGACCGTGCCGATTCTGGGCGCTGTGATCATCCGCTTCATGGGCGCGATGAGCAGGGCCGGCATCCAGCAGACACCGCCCAGTTGTGGCCTGCCCAGCCATTGGATCAGACCGAACAGAAGAAAGACCGTTCCCAGCCCGATCTCGATGAGGCCATCCTCATGGTTGGCCAGATAGGCCCTGCGCCGGATGGTTTTCAGGTCCGGTTGCGTGTTCATGCCATTCTCCTTGACTGGTATCGGACAATCATTTTTGGTTTGCATTACAAACTTGTTTACCGTAATTAAGTAAAAAAGTTGCCTGGAGTCAAGTTCTTTTTTTGATACTTCCAGCGTAACCTTTAAAACCTGATTTCGTATTATCTTAGGAGACTTGATAAAACTCAATAAAAACAGGGAGTCACATAAATGGGCCGTAAAATACTCGTTTCAGCGTGTGTTCTGTCCGTCCTATCCACTCTCATGCTTGGATGCAAGAGCGCTGTTGTGACCGGAGGCCCGGTGGACGGATCGCGTCTGGCGGACGGCGTTTTCCGCGGCGAATCCAAAGCCGGGCCGAACAAGGCCGTTGTTGAAGTGACCATCCGCGATCAGAATATCACCCAGGTCAAGCTCCTTGAAAGCGATGCATGGAAAGGCCACAAGGCGGACGCGGTCATTCCGGCCCGGATCGTGGAGAAGCAATCGACTTCAGTGGACGCGGTATCCGGCGCCACGAACACCAGCAATGTCATCATGAACGCGGTTGAAGCGGCCCTTGTCCAATCGCGGTCCCAGGCCGATTCGTCTGCCGGGAAGGAGACAGAAAGATGAAAACCGCCATCGTCTTCGCGTCCACGCACGGTTGCGCCGAAACATGCGCCGGAAAACTCGCGGCAAAACTGAACGGCGAAGTCCACCGGTTCAACCTGAAGGACAAGCCCCGCATGGACCTCGCCTCCTATGACCGTATCGTGATCGGCGGATCGATACACGCAGGCCGCATCCAGGGCACGGTCCGCAGGTTCATCGACGCCAACCGGGACGTCCTGCTCGGGAAAAAGTTCGGCCTTTTCATCAGCTGCATGGAAACCGGGAAAACGCGCGGAAGGAATTCGACGCCGTGTTCCCGGAAGACGTCCGTCAAAAGGCCTCGGCTGTCGGGTTGTTCGGCGGCGGGTTCAATTTCGAGAAGATGAATTTTGTCACAAAAGCGATCGTCAAGAAAATCGCCAAGACGGACAAGTCGGTGTCGAATATCGATGAGGCCGCTATCTCGCGGTTTGCGGAGGAGATATCGAAGGAATAAGTACAGGAGCTCGGTTTACGAGTGGGTTGTGACTCTGTCTTTGCGAGCCCCGCCACTGATCAGGCCCGGGTCAAGCCCAAAAGGCGGGGCGAAGCAATCCCATATTGATCCGGCTTAATGGGAGATTGCCGCGTCGCCCTGCCCCGGACTTGTTCCTGGGCAGGGCTCCTCGCAATGACGACCTTATAAAAAACGGTAACCTTCTCAGAGAAGGTTACCGTTTTTTTTCATGGAATCCGATCCCGGGGTCGAATTTTTGTATGGGCAAAAAAAATCCCGGTCCCGCTTGCGCGGAACCGGGATGGAGTTTGCGGGCAGTCGTTACACTACGCGCACGTTGGCGGCCTGGAGACCCTTGGGGCCTTTTTCAACGTCGAATTCAACGGTGTCTCCTTCATGGAGCTCCTTGAATCCGTCGCCCACGATGGCTTTAAAATGGACGAAAACGTCCTCGCCCTCGGCGCGCTTGATGAAACCATAGCCTTTGGTCCGGTTGAACCACTTAACGGTTCCCTTTTCCATGGACCTGTTCCTTTCAACTTGTTCTTTTCTCTGCATTCGGCAGAGGCGATCCTGTAACCGGTTGCCCGCTGACCCCTATAAATGAAAAATCGCGACACTGATCTTTCCGT
Organism: uncultured bacterium; assembly: GCA_963736115.1. Classification (GTDB taxonomy): domain Bacteria; phylum Zhuqueibacterota; class QNDG01; order QNDG01; family DTFT01; genus JAFGAX01. Next base: position 48,043 of record CAVTNR010000008.1, on the reverse strand, counting down.
GTTGCGATGGGGCTGACTCTGTTGACGATGTAATACGGTGCAAATTGATGACCGCTCAACCGATCTTACAGACGCTCATGCAAAACAACGGTGTACAGTTGTGTTTGTTGGTATTAATATATATAGTTTAAAAATAAAAAGCAAGTGTTTTTAGAAAAATTTTGATTTTACAGGGAATTTTTTTCCGGGGCTTGATATAGATAAAAATCAGGCTTTAGGTCGGGCAGAGCGGACCTTCCGGAGGTGGGGCCTTCGGGAGGTCCGTCTTTATTCCTTGACAAGTATGCATATCGATATTATATTACTGCATCGTCTTTCTCAATCAGGAGTTCCTCATACTTTTTCGTTAACGGTCCGGTGACACTGTCATCCGCATCCGCCCCTTCAGGGAAGGGATGCGCCGAATCGTGAACGAAATCCCGCCGGACCCGATCCTTTGAAGGATTGGGCTTTTTTGTGCCCTTCTTTCAAATCCGTATTCTCCGATCCGATAACGCCGCCAGGCGGGGAGGATTGCCGCGCCCTTTGGTAACGGACCCGATGCGTTCTGACTTTCACGCTTCAGGTTTACGCCGTTCGTCCCCGACAGATCGGAGGACGGACTGCGGTGTCCGGAACCATCCATCACCAGAGGAGGGCGCCATGCTCGAACCCCGTTTCATCCCCGTAAACAACTGCTTTTCCTCTGCCATCCTCTGCCTGACAGCACTGCCTTTCCGGCGGCTCTTCGGAACGGAGTCGGAATATGTGCCAAAAATATTCAAGACCGGCTGGACAATCGGCCATTTTCTGACCGAGGGAATCGGAGGCCCGACCGAAGCCATGGCCGACGCGCAAGCCGCGGTCCCTTACGGTCTGATGACCTTGGACGGCAATCCGGCGCATGCGGCCTTGATCGGTGGACTCGAGGCTTGTACAGCCGGCCAGTTGGTGAACGACCTGGATCGAACGCTGATGCTGAGAACCGGATATGGGGTTCCCCGTCTGGGCGGTCTGGCCCTGGGCCTTACAGTGTCCGGAGACCTGCATCAATATTACAATGATTGGTCAGCGTCCCTCACGTACGGCCGCATGTTCGGAAGGTGCATCGCCGCAGGAATTTCATTGAAAGGAATTTGGATCGACGATCCCGGAGCAGACACACGTGGCGCGGCATGGGACGCCGGAGTCCTCATGCTTCCGAATATCCTGTCCCGCACGGGAAAACGGAAACGGGAAGACGGCCTCAAAATAGGCGCCAGTCTGGCCAATCGGAGGCTTGGGTCGTGTGCACAATGAGTTGGATTATATGATCAATGAGTTGTGGGATTATTACCCTTCCATTGATTTCCCCTCGGTCCTCCGCGTCGGCCTCTCCGTCGTACCGGTCGCAACGGACGTCCAACCGCCTGACCCTCGCCTTTGACGCCGTGCATCCCAAAGATGATTACGAGTCCTATAATTTCGGAGCCGAAGACAGAATACGTGTCCGCGGATCGACGGGAATCGCGGTCCGTACCGGCGTGCGGACCCGGTCATACGGGAACGAGATGACCGCCGGCCTGGGACTGTTCTGGTCCTCCAGGCGTAAAAGTACCCGTTGCGAAGCGGGGTATTCATGGATGGAGGAATCCTTAACGCCGGACCGGCACGGCCTTTACCTGCGGCTCTACCGGTGAGCGCCGTGGCCCGGGGCTCCACGGCTCCGGTTCCCATCGAAAATATCCATCCATGAAAGGATAACGGACATGACAATTCAAAATAGATACCCGTTCCGGATGACTGTTTTCCTGTTATTATTCCATACCTTTCACTCCGGGTTCCCGGAATCCCGGCTGCACGCGAAAGACTCCGCCGGAATGACTGAGACACTCCCTTATCCCGTCACTTCACAAATAGATATCGTCGGTCCCGCCAACGCCATGGGAGACGCTCAAACCGCAGTTCCGAATGGTTTGATGTCATTGACATCAAACCCCGCCCATGCGGCCATGATTCGTCAGGTTTGAATTTTCCTTGCCGTGTAAGTCATGCTGAGGTACGACTTTGGTGTATTATCGATTCTGACCGGAGTCAACAACTCCCGGATCGGCGCTCTATCCCTTGGATTCACTCATATTGGAGGCGACTGGTATGAAGATGACTCGTATGAGTGTTCTGCATATTCAATGGACAATCGCATTCTTTCGGCAACTTTCGCCCGCCGGTTCGGGCCGTGGGTTGCTGTCGGCGCGGCGGTCAAGTGGATCTGGATCGACGATTATTTCGACGACGGTCAGGGCACAGTCTGTGACGCGGGTCTGCTTTTCATGCCCGGTATCGGGTCGTCTACGGGCAATCCGGAAGACGGCCTGAAAATCGGAATCAGCAAAGCGAATCTCATGATCAAGCAAATAGAATTCGAATACGATTATGAGACCCAGCGATATCGTATTCCATCCGTCCTCCGAACCGGGTTTTCTTTTATCCCCGTGTCACGGAGACCAACCGGTTGACCTTTGCCTGTGATATCGTCCGGCCCGAGCAAGCCGGGAAGTCCGTCCATTACGGATTGGAGGACAGGGTGCGCATCCGATCCACCAGACACCTCATTATCCGCGCCGGGATCCGGCACAACCCCTCAAGGAACGATCTGAGCCTGGGCCTGGCTTTTTCCCTTGCCAACCGATTTGAAGCGGGTTGTTCCATAGCAGATGAGACAACCTATTCCAGACTGGTCGGACTGTACCTCCGGTTCATGCGATAATTTGTCTGCGATCCGGCTAATCCCCGGTTTCCAGGCTTTTTCTGGCGCTGCAATCGGTAAAGAATGATCGCCACGAATATGGAAAACCGGACGATCCTGTTTCATCCCGGGAAGAGGAGGTCCCATGTCGCGAAACCGCCGCCTGTTTTTCATCCGGACTCTCCCGGTTGCTGTGAGTCTGATGACCGTCTCGCCACCCCTGCTGGGGGATTCAGTCTCGGAGCCCGGACCCTCCTTTGTTCTGTTGGCCCCGTACCTGATCTATGGCCCTTCCGGCCCGTCAGACGCCATGGGAGACGCCCAATCCGCGCTCCCGAACGGCCTGTTGTCGTTGAGCGGTAATCCGGCTCATGCGGGACTGATGGCTCGCTTCGAAACATCCGTGTCGGGCCGGATCACATCGGATCCGCTCACCCGTTTTTCGTTCCAAACCGGGCATCCAATTCCAAAACTGGGATTCGTTGCCGCCGGCGTTCATTACTTCAGGATGAATCTGAAGAATTGGGATAATTGGTTCAATCATCCCATGTATAACGACTGGACTTTTTCCGTGACTGTCGGCCGGAATTTCGGATCCTGGATGGCACTTGGCGTCACCCTGAAAGCCGTATCCTCTGAATATTTCGGGACACCGATTCACGGGTATTTCTGGGATGCCGGGCTTCTCCTCATGAAAAAGGACCTTTCCAAAACAACTCGTCCCGGGAAAGGCCTCATTCTCGGCGCTTCCCTGACCAACAAGGAGGCTGTTCCGATTCGTAATATCCCCGGTTCCGGCCGGCATTACGGCACGTTTCTGGATGCGCCCACGGCGTTCCGGATCGGAGCATCCCTCATCCCTGCCGTCTCCGATGTCCGGCGGTTCACGCTTGCGGTGGAAGCGGTTGTGTTCGATTTTGATTACAACTCCTGGGATGATTATTACTCCTGGAATTACCTTCGCACGTCCGCGGTCAACGTGGGATTCGAGTACAGGGCGCCTATTTCAAGAAGCTATCACATCCAATTCAGAGGCGGACTCCGTGCCGCCTTCCTGCGCGAAGAAAGAGTGCCGACTTTCGGATTGGGGTTCGCCAGATCTTTGGCCGGCGGGGCGGTCCTGGAATCCGGTTACTCGTGCATGGACGAAAGATCCGCGCCCGCGCGGCTCGGAATCTATCTGCGGTTCAAACAATAACATTTACACTGACGGACCTCCCGAAGGGTTGGGGACCTTCTGGAGGTCCGCTCTTGTAAAATGCCCGCGGAGTTCCTATATTATACGCCATGAACCCTCCCGGTCGTAGGCCCGATCCGCCTCCCCCCACCCTACTCCGCGCCCTGGGCCCCGTGGCCACGGTGGCCGTGTTCGTGGGCTCCGTGGTGGGGTCCGGCATATTCCTCGTTCCCAACACCATTGCCGGTCAATTGCCCGGCTTTCTCGCCATTGTTCTCGTGTGGACCGTCGCGGGCCTGCTGTCCTGGGCCGGCGCCCTGTCCTATGCCGAACTCGGGGGCATGATTCCGGACGCGGGCGGACAGTACGCCTACCTGCGCGAAGCCTTCGGCCGGTTTCCGGCTTTCCTGTTCGGGTGGACGGAGTTCCTGGTCGTGAAGGCCGGATCCATCGCGGCCGTGGCCGTGGCATTCGCCATGTACGTCGGTTATTTCGTCCCCTCAGGCCTGCAGACCGCGTATCACGCGTCCGTTCATCCCCTGGGTGTGACGATCCCTGAGATCGGCGTCAAGCTCGTTGCCATCGCCTGCATTCTTCTGCTCTCGGCAGTGAACGCGGTCGGAGTCAAGGCCGGAGGCTGGGTGCAGAACGTGTTCACCTTCCTGAAGGTCGGCGCCCTCGTCGGTCTCATCATCGCCATTTTCGCTTTTGCCGAACCCCCGCAAGGCGTGTTCCGTCCTCTGTGGCCCGAAGTCGGAGGCGCGGACCTGTTCAAGGCCTTCGGTCTCGCCATGGTGGCCGCGCTCTGGTCCTACGACGGTTGGAACAACACCACCTACATGGCCGGAGAGGTGATCGATCCGAAAAAGAACGTGCCCCTGGCCCTGGCCGCGGGAAGCGTCATCGTTCTGGCGCTCTATCTCGCGGCCAACGCGGCCTATGCGTACGCGCTTCCGCTCCGGGACATCGCCGCGTCCCGCCTGGTCGCCGCGGACGCGGCGTCCGTCATTCATGGGCCCCGCGGGCGGCGGCATCGTATCCGCGGCCGTTCTGGTCTCGACATTCGGAACCGTGAACGGCATGGTGCTCTCGGGCCCGCGTGTCACCTATGCCATGGCAAAGGACGGCGTCTTCTTCAGCCGCCTGGCGGACGTGCACCCGCGTTTCCGCACGCCGCATGTGTCCATACTCGTGCAGGCGGTCTGGGCCTGCCGTCCTGACCCTGTCCGGACGGTTTGACCAGCTGTTCACCTACGTGATATTCGCCGCCTGGATTTTCTACGGCCTGACCGCATCGGCGGTGTTCGTCCTGAGGCGGAAGCGTCCGGACGCGGCCCGGCCCGTGCGGACCTGGGGCTATCCGGTCGTCCCCGCCGCTTTCATTCTGGTTGCGGCCGCTTTCGTGGTGAACACACTCATCTCGGATCCGAGGGATTCGCTCATGGGATTGTGCATCGTCTGCCTGGGCCTTCCGGTTTATTTCATCCTCATGGCCCGCGAAAAGAAGGGAGTCCGCGAAAAATGAAAACCGTCGGCTGGGTGGGCACCGGCGTCATGGGTCTTTCCATGGCGGGACGGATACTGGAGAAGGGATACCCGGTGCGGGTCCACAACCGAACCCGGTCCAAAGCCGATCCGCTCGTTGAAAAAGGCGCGGTCTGGTGCGACGACCCCCAAACGGTTTCGGAAGCCTCGGACATTTCCTTCGCCATCGTCGGGTATCCCGCGGACGTGGAGAAGGTTTTTCTCGGGGAAAGGGGACTCCTGGCGGGCGCGAAAAAGGGCAGTGTCGTGGTGGACATGACCACGTCCAAGCCGTCCCTCGCGGAACGCATTCACCAGGAAGCCGCGACCAGGGGCGTCGCAGCGCTCGACGCGCCCGTGTCCGGCGGCGATGTCGGCGCGAGAACCGGAAAGCTCGCGATCATGGCCGGCGGGGACAGGGAGGCGTTTGAATCCGTACTGCCTCTCTTTCAGATCATGGGCGAGACAATCAGCCTCATGGGCGGACCGGGCAAGGGCCAGCACACCAAAATGTCCAATCAGATTCTCATCGCCTCCACCATGGTCGGCACGGTTGAGTCCCTGCTGTACGCCGTGAAAGCGGGCCTCGGGCCGGACGCGGTGATCGACGTGATCGGCAAAGGCGCGGCCGCGTCCTGGTCCCTGAACAACCTCGGCCGCCGCATCACGGCCGGAAATTTCGATCCCGGATTCTTCATCCGGCACTTCGTGAAGGACATGGGCATTGCGCTCGAGGAGGCGCGCAGGATGAACCTGGCTCTTCCGGGGCTCGTGCTCGCGAACCAGCTTTACAGCGCGGCCATGGAAATGGGATACGACCGGCTCGGCACACAGGCGCTGTACAAGGTCTTGGAGAGGATGAACGGAATTTCTTCGTGACCTTCCTGATACATCGGACCGGCCCGGATCCCCGACAGAAGAACTCGGGGATGACATCCTGCCTGAAAACTGAGGGGATGACATCCCGCCTTAAAACTGCGGGGATGACATCCTGCCTGAAGAATCCGGGGATGACATCCTGCCTGAAGAATCCGGGGATGACATCCCGCCTGAAAACTGAGGGGATGACTTCCCGCCTGAAAACTGAGGGGATGACTTCCCGCCTGAAAACTGAGGGGATGACTTCCCGCCTTAAAACTGCGGGGATGACATCCCGCCTGAAAACTGAGGGGATGACATCCCGCCTGAAAACTGAGGGGATGACACACCCATTGATGCTTCTGTCACCCCCTTTAACGACACCTGTCACCCCCGCATTCTTCAGGCGGGGGTCTTCATAAAAGTTTATCCATCATTGGATTAATTCAGGATACAGATCCTTCCATTCCGGATTCACTTTTTCGATCAACCGAATTTTCCAGGCACGGTTCCATTTCTTCAGCGCCCTCTCTCTCCCAATGGCTGCATTCACATCACTGGTCATCTCGAAATACACAAGCCTGTGAACATTGTATCGTTTAGTAAAACCTTCGACCTGATTGTTTTTATGCTCAAAAACCCTCCTGATCAGATCATTCGTCACTCCAATGTAAAGAACCCCATCTTTCCTGCTGGCCAGAATGTAAACGCAGTATTGCCGCATTCCAATCCCTCCCGATTGTGAAATACAGCACTCAGATCCCCGACAGAAGAACTCGGGGATGACATCCCGACAGAAGAACTCGGGGATGACATCCCGCCTGAAAACTGAGGGGATGACATTCCGGCAGAAATTTCCGGAATGACACCGCCTTGCAGGTAATAAAATGGTGGGGCCATTCCGGATCTACGATGGCAATTCCCCTTTGAAGACCTCCTCCATCACCTCCAGCGCGAAGCGGGCGGACACGGTCGCCCGGCCTCCTCCCATCTCAATGCCGACTTCCACTGCCTCGAGCACTTCGCGCATCACGGCTCCGGCGGCAGCCGCCTGTTCAATGTGCCACTGCATGCACGACTCGCAATCCATGACAACGGATATGCCCACGGCAACCAGTTCCTTGTGTTTCTTTGCCAGTGCCCCGTCGGTGTACGCGGCCTTTTCCATGTCGAGAAAGGCCTTGTAAACCTTGGAGTCGAGCTCCAGAAGCCGGGAGTGCGCCTTTTTGCGCCGGCGGTTGATGTCTTCCAAAGAAGAATTCATATCGGAAGCTCCATCTTTCAGTAGGTCTGATATGCCGAGCCCCCCATCCGCGGGACGAGGCTATCGGACATCTGTTTTCGATCATTTGTCCGAAAGGCCCGCGAAAGGAAGCGGGCCTTCAATATATTAAAAAATATACAATACCTTGGTCCCGCAAAGCGGGACCATTTCGGACCTACATTTTTTAACCCACGGCTGAAGCCGTGGGCTACGAAGAACCAAGAACGATGAACATTATTATAGTTTATCCTCCCGCCTGCTGTTCCGGACCAGGTACGCCGTAAAATGGATCAGAACCGCGGGAAGTGCGGCCAGTTTACGGAACATGTTCCGGTCGAACAGGAACGTCATGCCCGCCTTCATGCCCCGGACCATGCGTCCGGAATAGGGGAACCACCAGAACTTCTGCATGCGCAGCTGCGGATCACTGTGCACGTACTGGATGTTCACCATTTCGTCCAGCCCTTTTTCACCATGCACCCAGCCGACCCCGCTCTTCTTGACGCCCGTCCACCCGGCCTCCGCGATGCCGAACGAGACGATAACGTCGTTGATCATGACCGTGCCCGATTCGATCTCCCGGCCGATCCGCTCGCCCCGTCCGCGGTCCGTCGTCCAGACCGATGCGGCCAGACCGAAGCACGAGGCATTGGCCAGATGGATGGCGTCCCCGTCGCCGATGGATGGGGTGATGAACAGGACGGGCGCGAACAGCTCCTCGTCCGACGGCGCCGGATCGGTCCGGCTCCATTGAATCACGGTCGGCTCGTAAAAGTGCCCGGTCGTTCCCGCCGGCCGCCGGCCGCCGCAGAGCACGCGTCCGCCGCTGCTCTCCGCGGCGCGCACAATGTCCTCCGTCTTCCTCAACTGCGCCTCAGAAGCCAGGGGCCCGACGTCCGTTCCCGGGTCCATGCCGTTGCCCAGCCTCAGCCGCTTCGTTTTCTCCACCACGGCCTCGATGAAGCGGCCGGCCACGGAGGCGTCCACAATGACGCGTTCGACGCTGTTGCAGTTCTGTCCGCAGTTGGTGAAAGCGCCCCAGACAATGCCGCTGGACGCGTTTTCGATGTCCGCGTCGTCGCACACGATGGCGGGATCGCTTCCACCCAGTTCCAAAACCGCCTTCTTGAGGGAACGCGCGGCGTGCGCCATCACCTTCTGGCCGACTTCGGTACTGCCCGTGAAGAAGATACGCTCGGTTTTCGCGTCCACAAGCGCGGCGCCGACATCGCCGCCCCCATGCACGGTCCGGAAAACCGCCTCCGGGACCCCGGCGTCCAGGAACAACCGCCGAAGCTCCTCCGCGACCAGCGGCGTCAGGTCGGAATGCTTGAGGATGACGGCATTCCCCGCGAGCAGGCCCGGCGCGATGAAACCAAGCGGGATGAGAACGGGCCAGTTCCAGGGCGCGATCACGCCGAGCACTCCCAGCGGAGAAAAATGGATATAACTTTTACGCCTCTTGAAAAAAATGTTATGCAGGGGAACGCGCCTGTCCCTGAGGAAATCCGGAGCCTTGCGGCTGTAATACCCCAGCAGATCGACGCTGGCCTCCATTTCCATGACCATGGATTCCACGAAAGGCCTGCCCATTTCCTCGGTGATCAGCCGGGCGAAACGCTCGGAACGCTCGAGCATGAGCTGCCGTGCCCTCTCCAGAACCGCGATACGGGTTTTGAGGCCCGCGTCCCGCCAGGCCGGGAACGCGGCCTGCGCGGAGGCAACGACCTCCGCAACCGCTTCCGGAGGCGTGACCTGCACCTGCCCGACGGTTTCGAGCGTGGCGGGGTTGATGGACTGGAGCATAGGGCGAGAGGGGATCATGGGAAGGTCCGAGTTAGACTTGCATGGTCGGGAGTTGGAAGTTCATAGTTCATAGTTCATGGTTCATAGCAAAAGATGGAGTTTGTCCACTATGAAATCCGCTTTTTACCAGGACTATGAACTATGAACCATGAACTATGAACTTGTTAAAGATTCACCAGCCACCCCTTGAGCTTCTTCAACGGATACAGCACAAACCCGTCGATGATCAGCGAGGGCCGGACAAGGGGAGCCAGGAGGAAGTACCGGACCATCATGTCCCACACAATGCGCTTGTGGGTCGGCGGGCACCCCTTGATGCGCACGATTTTCCCGGACCGGATGTCGGGAGACGCAGCCGCGCAGGACCCCACCAGCAGTACCCGTCCAGCCTCGATGCGCCGGTCCGTCTTTCCGATGACGACTGTGAGCCGTGGAAATCGCCTGAGCAGTCCGGGCTGGCGGTCCTTGACCATGTGCAGCCAGTCCAGGAATATGCCCTGGCATCCGCCGATGCACAGCGGCTCCCCGGAAACAATCCGGAAGGGGCACGGAAATTTTTCCACGGGCATGAATCCGGAGTGGTATTTCCGCGTGACGGCCCGCACTTTCCGGACCGGGGCGTCGCCTGTGATCCGGATCTGTTCGAAGGAGGTCGGGCCGTATCCCCTGTCCATGGCCTCTCGGATGTGCGGGACTCGGAAGGGGTCGCCATTGAGCAGACGGCTGCACACCATGTCGTGCGCCACGGCGTTCGTGGACACGACGATTACGCCGACGTCTCCCCCGGCCTGCGTCATCTGATTTCCGCCGAACGCCATCCGAATGCCGTCCGTGACGATGAGGTCGGGATTCGCGGCTTCGAGGAGGTCGACGATCTTCACCGGAAGGTCGCGGTGGTGGTGGGCGATGCGCTCCTGGCCGTCCACCACGCCGATGTTCAGCTTCAGCGCGCCCGAATAGCCATGCGACAGCACATTGGTCTTGAGCTTGGGAACGGAGATCAGAAAATCCCGTTCCGCCATCGGCCTGGCCACGGTCACGTGGCGGTGGATCCGGCCCCGGTTCAGAACCACGACGGATTTTTTCCCCTCTTCCATGGCGTGGAGCCTCACCGGATACCGCCGGGTCAGGCTGCGGTACCCCGCCCACCGGAACATCGAGGCCGTGGTCACGCCCAGGCCTGATTTCTCGACGATGTCGATGGACCGGACGGATCGGCCCCTGCGTCCGATCAGACGCAAAACGGCTTCCACGACTTCGGGCCGCGTATAGCCTTCGGTCGCGATCACGGGGTGGGCCATGACGATGTTCGGTTTGATGACGATGCGGCCGGTCAGGGGACGTTCGAGCCGGACGTTTTCAAGGCCCCTGAGAAGGGCCTCTTCGATGCGGTCCGGATCGTACTGGGAGCAATTACCTACGTGAACGGCATAGGTTTTCATACGGGAGTCCCTCTTGAAGTTGGAGGCGACTTTGCTCTCGCCGTAAATTGGAGAAATTTTTGAAGTATAACTGTTTTTTTCCGCATTGTCAAGTGCGGACATGCACCCTTGCTATGCCCTTTGCGCTATGCCCCCTGCCGTCCGCTCCCGACGGACGAATGACCGCTTGCGGATCAAAGACCCCTTGCGGGTCATGGATAAAAAACGTATTTTACGGCAAAGGGCAACCTCCAACCATCCGGGTGAACGCATGCAACTCCACGGCTCTCAATTCCCATATGAATTCCACATTTCCCGCGAATCCAGGGACAAGTACGGGTTTGACGACGCCCTGTTCGCATTCAACGGCAATGCGATATTCGCCAATTTCCACGCGGCGCGCGTATTCGCTGAAAAGATGAACAGCCGACGCGACCTCGTCCGGCATCCGGAACGGTCGGTCCGGGCCGGCCAGATCAATGCCATGGGCCTGATCGACGAGATCCTGCATTTCATGGTTCAGTTGTACCGGGAGCGCGTGGACGCCGCGGCCCTGTCCGGAGCGTCGGATTGGCTGGACGCCAGGCTCGGCCGGGAAGCCGTGGACCAGGCGCTCGCGATTTTCGCGGACCGGTTCCCGACCGTGTCCGTGTACCGGGGCCGCCTGACCCAGGACGCATGGCTCGCCGGCCGAACCGGGAATACGGAAAACCGTCTGATCGTGCTGGAGGAAATGCTCCTCCTGTGGCTCGCCAACGTCAACCCCGCTTTTTCCCCGTACTCCGAACTGTTCGACGACGCCGGTCTGCAGGAACGGACGGCCTATGCGGAAATCATCTCGGGCCTGAACGGATATTTCGGGACTCGCCCGCCCTTCGGCCCTTACAACCAGAACCTGGTGGACCTCCTGGCGAGTCCGGCGATCGCCGTTCCCCACAGCCTGGCCGGACAGCTGGAATACATCCGCCTGCACTGGGGAAGCCTGCTCGGTGAATACCTCGTCCGCCTGCTGGGCGGCCTGGATTTTCTTCAGGAGGAGGAAAAGGCGGCCATTTTCGGCCTGGGCGGAGGCCCCGGTCCAGGGCCCTCGTCGGTCCCGGATTTCTCGGGGCTCAATCCGGAGGTTGAGCATTACAGCCCGGACCGGGACTGGATGCCGCGCCTCGTGCTGATCGCGAAAAACGCCTATGTCTGGCTCGACCAGATCTCCAGGGCGGCCGGGACCACTCTCACCCGGCTCGACCAGATTCCGGATTCGGAGCTCGACCGCCTGGCGGCCGCGGGTTTCACCGGCCTCTGGCTCATCGGCCTGTGGGAACGCAGCCGGGCTTCGCGCCGGATCAAACAGCTCTGCGGCAATCCGGAGGCCCTGGCCTCGGCCTACTCGCTGTTCGATTACCGGATCGCCGACGACTTGGGAGGCGAATCCGCCTTCTGGGACCTGCGGAACCGCGCGATGATGCGCGGCATCCGCATGGCCAGCGACCTGGTGCCCAATCACATGAGCATCGATTCGATCTGGATGACGGAACACCCGGAACGTTTCGTTTCCCTCGACTACAGTCCCTTTCCCGCTTATTCCTTCGACGGGCCGGATCTCTCCGAGGACGGCCGCACGGGCATCTACCTGGAGGACCACTACTACAGCCGCAGCGACGCGGCCGTGGTGTTCAAGCGCGTGGACCGCGCGACCGGATCGGTCCGCTATGTGTACCACGGGAACGACGGCACCAGCATGCCGTGGAACGACACCGCCCAGCTCGATTATCTGCGGCCGGACGTGCGCGAGGCGATGATCGGCGCCATACTGCACGTCGCCCGGATGTTCCCCATCATCCGTTTCGACGCGGCCATGACGCTCGCGAAGAAGCATTTCCACCGCCTGTGGTTCCCGGAACCCGGAACGGGCGGGGCCATCCCGTCCCGGTCCGATTTCGGCATGCCGAAGGCGCAGTTCGACGCGGCCATGCCCGAAGAGTTCTGGCGCCAGGTGGTTGACCGCGTGGCTGCGGAGGCGCCCGATACGCTCCTGCTGGCCGAAGCGTTCTGGCTGATGGAGGGGTATTTCGTGCGCACGCTCGGCATGCACCGGGTGTACAACAGCGCGTTCATGAACATGCTCCGGGACGAGGAAAACGCCAAGTACCGGGCCGCGATCCGGAGCACGCTGGAGTTCGACCCGGAGATCCTGAAGCGATACGTGAACTTTATGAACAACCCGGACGAGCGCACGGCCGTCGATCAGTTCGGAAACGGCGACAAGTATTTCAGCATCTGCACGCTGATGTGCACTTTACCCGGGCTCCCCATGTTCGGCCATGGCCAGATCGAGGGATTTTCCGAAAAGTACGGAATGGAGTACCGGAAGGCGTACTGGGACGAGACCCCGGACGAAACTCTGGTCAGCCGGCACAGGCGCGAGATATTCCCGCTTCTGCACAGGCGGCGCCTGTTCGCGGGCGTGGAGCATTTTCTGCTCTACGACTGCGTCGGGCCGGACGGCCGCGCAGCGGAAAACGTGTTCGCCTACACCAACCGGTCCGGGCCCGACCGGGCGCTGGTTCTGGTCCACAACAAATACGAGCACGCATCCGGATGGATACGGGAGTCCTGCCCGGTTTCCGTCGCGTCCGCGGATGGAAAACGGCTCGTGCGCAGGACCCTGGCCGAGGGGCTGGGCCTTGCGGACCATGCGGACCGCTTCTGTATTTACCGGGATTCGGTCGGAGGACTGGAATACATCCGCAGCTGCGCCGACGTCCACCGGCACGGGTGGCGCGTGGACCTGCACGCGTACGAACGCCGCGTGTTCATGGATTTCCGGGAGGTCTCGGACGGCGGCGGTTCGCCGTACGCGGAACTGGCCGCCCTGCTGGACGGCCGGGGCGTGGCCGACATCGAGTCGGAAATGCGCTTTCTCTTCATCCGGCCCGTCATCGAGGCGCTCGAAGCGCTGCTGAACGCCGGAGTTTTGAAGCGGGTTCTAGCCTGCAGGGGATCGCGGCCCGATCCGGCCTGGATCGCCTCACTCCGGCCGAAAATCGGCGCGTTTCTCTCCGGATGGAAGGGAAAAACAGGCGCGGCCGGAGACGCCGGCTCTGTTTCGGCTGAAACGGAACTACGGATGGAAACCGTGATCTCGCTGATCACCGCGGGGAACCGCCTGTCCTTCAGAAGACCGGGATCGGGAATGGGGACGGCTGTAACTGCCGCGGTCCGGCGGCGCGTTCAGTCATTTTTGGACGCGGACCCCAGGCGGCCGGCCATGCTTTTCGCCTGGGCTGTGCTGCATAGGCTCGGAAAGATAACGGATATGACCCGCTGGCCGGAGAAGAGCCGGGCCGGTCTGGACGATTGGCGTTTCGGAGACGTGGCGGTACGCATGCTCAGGGATCTGGGCGAACCGGAAGAAGACGCGTGGAAGTCCGTCACCGAACTGAGAATGCTGGTCCGCTTCTCGGACTGGGCGGGCCGGACATACGGCGCATCCGTATCCGTCCTTCTGTCCGCACTGCTGGAAGACGGCGCAGTTCGGGATTTCCTGAGAATCAACCGGTTCCATGACATCGACTGGTTCAACAAAGAAGCGTTCGAGGAGACGGCGGACTGGCTGCTGACATTGGAAGCCGTGGAAGCCGTGTCTGTCGGAACAGCCGCGGCCCTGGCCCGCCTCTCCGGGGCGTTTCGGATCGTACGAGGCCTGGATGCGGCCATGAACCGGTCGGAGTATCAGGCGGAGAAACTGCTGGAAGCGGCGGGGAAGATCATAAACCGTCCCGCATCAGGGAAGATGAAACCTTCCGTGAAATCAAAGCGACCGGCCGACGATAAACCGAAACATCCCGCCCCGAAAAAACAGACCGCCTTAAAATCGAAAAAGATGAAAACCCGCAAGATGACCGGACGAAAGACATCAAAAACCGCAGCAGGCAAAAACCGATTTAAAATGAAGACCGAATCCGAGGGAAAGACAAAGAAGAGGATCAAGCGGATTAAATAATTTTATATAAATATTATTACGATCAACGAGAGGAATCCTGGATTGATCATCGGCAGGCCATCCGGAATGGGCGGATGACATAGTAGAAACAGATTACTCATTTCCCGCAGAGACGGGAGGCCTCCTCGCAGAAGCAAAAAAAACGCGGGATTAAGCCCGCGGCTACCGCTTTATACCTTGAACTTTAAACTCAGATTTTTTCCAGACTGCTTTTCATCACCCACCCCACCTTGCCGTCCGGAAGCACGATTTCAACCCAATCCCCGGATTCGCGGTCCAGCCTCACCTTGGTGCCCTCGTGCAGGGAGAAAGACTCCACGCTGTCCTGCCCGCCCGGCGCGCTCATGACGTCCACTTTGGCCGCGAGAATCACGGCTTCGACCGTGGACCGGTCGGAAAGGACGCGGCCCAGCCAGAGCAGTCCGGCAACAACGAACAAAATGCCGAACATCACAGCGCCGCGATATCCGTTCACGGCCAGAAACCGCCTCCGGGACAGGAGAAAAAGGACGGCACCGGCGATCGCCAGGCCGAAAAAGCCGATGGTCATCAGCGCCCAGACCGGAGCCGGAAGACCGCGGACCACGATCCGGAACAGCCGGAGGGGCAGAAATTCGGACCGCGCCTCCACCTTGTCCACCACGCGGAGATTGGCCATCAGCAGATTGGCCTTCAAGTCCTCGTCGGAGGGCATGAAACGTCGGGCCTTTTCATAGTACAGCACCGCAGTGCCGGTGCGGCCGAGCTTGTAGGCGCAATTGCCCATATTGAAATACAACGGCCCGTTCTCGAAACCCTGACCCAGGACCTGCCCGTACGCGGCGAGCGCGGAGTCGAACTGTCCGGCCTGGTAAAGCGCATTCCCCTGACGGAACGCTCCCCCGAGGGAAGCGTCCTGTGCGATGTCGGCCCTCGCTTGAACCGCGGACGCTCCGAATACCGTGACCGCAACAGCCGCAACCGCGACGGAAATCACAGCGGACCGGACGCTCCGGAAAGCATGGAGCCGCCCGCCGGCCCGAGTCCGGAAAACGGTTCTCATTTCAGCTCCCTTTCCAGTTTCGACACCGCTTTTTCCGCTTCGCTGTAAAACGCCTTCATTTCGTCCACTGCGGCGGTTTCGGGCGAAAACCGCTTCATGTCGCAGGTGTCAAGGCATGCGAAAACCGCCTGTATGGTCTCCGGCCGGACGCCTCTTTCGGACAGTCGCCCGGCAACGTCCTCGGACAGCATGCCCGCCTCCGCGATATTCAGCTTGTCCCCGAGAAATCCCTGTATGCCCTTCGCCGCTTCGGCGTAAAATGCCTTCTGGGTTTCCGGCTTCATCAGGCCCGCGGCCGCGGCCAGCCGCTTCCGGACGGCGCGTGACGCGCGCGAACCCCGGGCGTACGCGACGTCGACGGCGAGCCGGTCGAGCCTCCTGCGCCTGGCCAATGCGGCCGCAAGTCCGGCCAGCGGGAGCCCGAACCCGATCCAGAGCGCCGCAGGAGGAACGGCCGCGGATCCGGCTCTGCGAAACGGGACCTCCGCGGTCTTGATGAACCGGATGTCCTGTCCGATGAGCCGGACCTCTTCCTTGGACAGGCCGGTCACGGCCGTGCCGGCGTAGCCGCCCGCTCCCTGCTCCACGCGAAGCATGACCGCGTCCGTGGCAAGGGTGCGGTAGGCAGCCGCGGACGCGTCGAAGGTGATCAGCCGGACGGGCTGGAGCGTCTCGTCGCCGGGGGCCCTGGGGATGAGTACGTATTCGAATGTCCTGCGGCCCGATATGCCCGCGCCCGAACGGGTGACGGTTTCGGATGTCTTGGGCGGATACACCTCGAAATCGGACGGGAACACGATTTCCGGGGCCGGAATCTGACGGATGTTGCCGTCGCCCTCGACGGTCACCTTGTAGGTGATTGCCTCATTGGTTTTCACCTCCCGTTTGTCCGCAGTCGCGCTGATCCGAAACCGGCCCGTGAGGCCGCTGAATCCGGCCGGCTTTCCGGTTTCCGGAAACGGCGTCACTTCAATGGAAATCGCCTTGGAGCGAATCTGACGGCGCACCGTTTTTCCGCCGAAGAAGAACGAATCGTCGAAGAAATCGGCGAACGGGTCGCGCGACCGGGAACGCACGTGCACGTCGCAATCCAGCACCAGCGGATCGACCGTGCGCGTGCCCGATCCCATCGGGAACAGCGCGGTCCTGCGGACCGTGGCCACCGTGTACTGCTTGCCGTCGAGCACTTCATGCGAAGTCTGGAGCTGCTGCGGCATGTCGAAATCCTCGGCCCAGAATCCGGCCGTGGCCGGCATTTTGGAAACGGACAGGTTGGCCACATTCACGCGCGTGTAGAGCTTGTAGGTGACGATCACGGGCTCGTTCGGATACACTTTCCTCCGGTCCACGAAAGCCCGCAGAAAGAGGTCTCCTTCCGCGGGACCCTCGCCCTGCGGAACCGCCTGGGCGGGAGCGGCCTGTCCGGGCGCCGCGCTCCGGGCCTGCGTCTGTCCCTGCGTGCCCGCGGCCGTGACTTCGAAGTCAATGGCCGCGGACGAAACCGCCTGTCCCCCGGCCGTCACGCTCACGGGCGGAATCTGGAATTTGCCGGCCGCGGTCGCGACGTAATGGCACTGAAAAACCTTGGACACGGACATCCGTCCGTTCACGAAGGAAATGTTCTGGGAGGACCCGCTTCCGAGAAACGAGGCGAATGCGCCGATCGCGGGCAGTTCCGGGTCCGGGGCTGAATTCGCGCCCTTTCCGGAGATCTCGATGGAGAGCGTGAAACGCTCGTTCAGGGCCACGGCATTGCGGTCCACGGAAGTCCGGACCGTGAAGTCCTGGCCCGCGAGGCCGCCCGCGGCCAGTGTTCCGGCAAGCGCCAGCGCCGCGATCCGTTTTACAGTCGTCATGCCGTCACCAGTCCTTGTCGACCCCGGCCCCCGAGGCCCGCACGGTCTTCTTCTGTTTATCCTTCTGGTCCTCGTTCATCGCCTTGAGTATCTGCTCGGCCTGTTCCTTGGACATCTCTTTTTTCTGCTGTTCCGCTGACTGCTGTTGTTGTTCCTGCTGTTGTTGCTGCTGATCCTGCTGCTGTTCCTGCTGCTGATCCTGTTTCTGGTCCTGCTTCTGTTGTTGCTCGTTCTGCTTCTGCTGTTGTTGTTGCTGCTGCTGATCCTGCGGCTGGGCGTTATCCTTGAGCTTGTTGCGGACGTATTCCAGGTTGTATTTCGCGTCCTGGTCATCCGGGTTGAGCTTCAACGCCTCCTGATAGGCGGCGATGGCTTCCGGCCATTTGTTCGTCCGGTAAAGCGCATTGCCGATGTTGTAATAGGCCTGGGACTGGATCTTGGCGTCCTTCACGGACAGGGTCTTTTGAAACGACTCGAGCGCCTTGTCGTAACTCTTCATCTGATAGGCCGCGTCCCCGAGATTGAACTGGATCACGGGAGACCCGGGCGCGTCGAGCAGGGCGTCCTGATACCGGTTCCGCGCAGCGTCGTATTTTTTCTCCTGGTACAGCCCGTTGCCCTGCTTCACCTTGCCCCGTCCGGGCTGGGACTGGGCCGGTGCAGGGATCATCAGACCGAGGAGCAGAACTGCCAGCATGAATCCCAGCGCCTCTGAGCGCAGACTTTTATGGAACCTCCGGGCTTCAGCCGGGGGTCGCAAGCCGGACAATCCCCTGTATGTCAAATCGTGAATCATACCCGCAACCGCCTATTCAAAACGTCCCTTCCATTCCTTCTTCACCCGCCTCCGCTCCGGAATCACGGCCTCCAGGATAAGGAGAAAAATCGCGATCGCCAGCGGAATCTGGAACCTTTCCTCGAACTGGGTGTACTGCATGGACGACAGGGATTTCTTTTCCATTTTCCGGACTTCCTCGTAGATCCGGTCCAGCTCCACCTCGGCCGGAGTGGCGCGGTAGTACTTGCCGCCCGTTTCGAGCGCGATTTTCTCGAGTGTCACCTCGTCGAGCCGGGTCATCACCACCTGCCCGCCTCTGTCCTTCTTGAATCCGGCCGGCCCCTCTCCGGTCGGAATGGGCACGCCGTCGGGCGATCCGAGCCCCACCGTGTAGATGACCACGCCCTGCTTCGCGGCCTCCTTCGCGGCCTCCACCGGGTCTCCGGCATGGTCCTCGCCGTCGGTGATGAGCACGAGCACCTTGTGCTTGCGCTCCTGGCCCGAGAAACACGCGATCGACTCCTCGATCGCGGCCTTCACGGCCGTTCCCGGCACCGGGATGAGGTCCGGGATCATGGCGTCGAGGAACATCTTCGCGGCGCCGTAGTCGAGGGTCAGCGGGCACTGCACGAAAGCCTTTCCGGCGAAGGCCACCAGCGCGACCCGGTCGCCCTCGAACTTGTCGATCATCGAGGCGATTTCGTGCTTGGCCTTTTCGAGCCGGTTGGGCTTGATGTCCTCGGCCATCATCGACTGCGAGACGTCCATGGCCACGACAATATCCTGGCCCACCCGCTTCACCGTTCTCAGCTTCGTCCCGAACTGCGGCCGGGCCAGGGACAGGACGAGGAAGAAAACGGCCGCGGCCGCGAGAACGGTTTTCCATATCTGCCGGTTGCGGCTGACCGACGCGGTCAGCAATGCGACGAGCGACGGGTTTCCGAAGCGCTCCAGGTCGCGCCGCTTGCGCCGGAACGCGGCCCAGAAGAAAACGGCCAGTCCGGGAACGAGGACGAGAAGCCACAGAAGATGTTCATGAAAAAATCGAAACACTGCCGTCTCCCGATCAGGGGATTTTCCGGAACCGCGTGTGGCCCAGGACGATCTCGGCCAGCAGGATCAGCAGGCCGGCCGCGGCGAAAAATCCGAACCATTCCGAATACCGGGTGTATTCCTTCACCTTGATTTCGGTCTTCTCGAGCTTGTCGATCTCGCGGTAGATGGACTCGAGGCTGTTCCGGTCCGTGGCGCGGAAATACCGGCCGCCGGTCAGGTCCGCGATCTTCCGGAGCGACTCCTCGTCGACATTGACCTGCATGGGCTGGTAGCGCCGGCCGAAAAAGGGGTCGTCAACCGGGAACATGGCCACGCCCCGCGTGCCCGCGCCGACCGTGTACGCCCGGATGTCGAAGGCCTGGGCCATCTGCGCGGCGGTCAGGGGGTCGATCTGGCCCCGGTTGTTCTGACCGTCCGTGAGCAGGACGATGACCTTTGATTTCGCCTCGCTGGAACGGAGCCGGTTCACCGACGTCGCCAGGCCCATGCCGACCGCGGTCCCGTCCTCGATCATCCCGACCGCGACGCGGTCGAGAAACTCGAGCAGAATGCCGTAATCCGTGGTCAGCGGGCACTGGGTGTATGCCTCGCCCGCGAAAATCACCAGCCCGATGCGGTCGTGCTTCCGGCCCTGAATGAACGCCTTTGCCACGGCCTTGGCCGCGTCCACCCGGTTCGGCCGGATGTCCTCGGCCAGCATGGTGCTCGACACGTCCAGGGTGAGCACGATGTCAACGCCCTCGGTGATCACCTCCTCGCCCTTCACTCCGGACTGGGGCCGGCTGAACGCGATCACGAGAAGCGCCATGCCGAGCAGGCGCATGACAAACAGGGCCTGCCGGGCCATGGGCGCGCGGCCCTGCGGAATGGCCTTCAGTGTGCCGATGTGCGAGAACCGGAGGGCGCCGGTCCAGGCGCGCCGCTTCCGGAAATGCCACCAGCCGAGCAGGGCCACGGGCAGGAGCAGCAGGAGAAACCAGGGATCGACGAAGCGCAGTTGCATGGCTCAGGATTCCGTTCGACCGGACCGGGCCGGCTCAGGACCGGGTTCAACGGCGGCCGTACCGTCGTTGTCCGCCGCCGGGCCCTCAGTTGCGGATCCGGGGACTGCGGACGGTTCCGTCCCCGGAACGGCTTCAGCGTCCGCGGGCGCGAGCACGATTTTCGTCCGGTTCACGAGTTCGTACGCGGTATTCACGGTACCGTCCAGCTCGGCGTCCGAGGGGACGTGCTTGGCGAATTTCACAAGGTCACAGCCGCGGAAAAAAGTCTCGAACAGTCCGAAGACATCCTCGTCCAGCCCCGCCCGGGACAGTCCGTCGAGCACCTCGGTCGTGGTCATTTCCATGGCCACCACGAAATAACGGCCTCCGATGTACCGGCGGACGATCTCGGTGAGCTCGACAACAAAGGCCATGGTTTCGCCCCGTGCCCTCAGGTCCGACGCGATCAGGCGGTCGAGCGCCTCGAGCGCGATTTCGTGCGACGGCCGCGGCGGTTCGGCCCGCACGGGCAGAATGCTTTTGCCGGCTTTCCAGCGGCGGACCAGGATGACCCCGGCGATCAGGGCCGCGAGAAAAGCCAGCCCCGCGGCGATGCGGAGCGCGAGCCGCTTCCAGTCGAGCGGTATTTCAAGGGGCGGCTTCACGTCCCGGATATCGCCCGCCTCGCTCGGCTTCATGCTTTCCACCACGATGCGTATGCCCGGCGTGGCGATGATGCGCGGCGCCGACGTTGTGTCCGCGGCCGGCCGGTACGCCACCGGCAGGGGCGGGATGACGAATTCACCGGTCAGGAAGGTGGAGATCGTGTACCGGAATTCCGAAACGACGATCCCGTCTTTTTCCTTCGGCTCGACCACGTCGTACGCGCGCACCTCGAATCCGCCGAGATTGGCGCCCGTGCCCGGTGTGGCCACGGCGATGTCCTTCGGATGGGACACGGTGACCGTGTACCGGATGAGATCGCCGATGGTGATACGTGACTTGTCCACGGCCGAAGCCGCGGTCACCGAAGGTTTCGGGGCCGCGGCGCCGGAACCGACTGCCAGACCGGCCAAAAGCCATGTGAACAGAAATGCGGTCTGCCGGGACATCAATCCACCCTGTCGTCATAGACGCGGACGCCCTCGGCCGTCATCATGCGGTTGATCAGGGCCTGCACCGCTTCCTGCTGTTTTTCGGCCGCCGCGTCCGCCCGCGCCTGCTCCCGCACCTCCTCGAAGGGCCGCTGGCGCTTCACCTTGCCGTTCGCGTCCTTCTCGGCGTACCGGTCGAGGTTTGCTTTATAGTATAATTGGACGTCCCCCGCCGACAGCCTGACCTGGGGGCCGACCTCCTGTTCCAGGTATTTCTGCGCCATGACGCTCCGCTTCGCCTGAAACGCGGCATCCTGCACATCCGTGTCGCGTTCCAGGCCCTTGCGCTGGGCCGCGCCATAGAACAATTCGGCGACGACGTACTGGCGGAGGAACTCCATCCGGCCGGCCTTTGTCTCAAATTGGCTTCGCACCGAGACGGGAAGCCTGGAAATCTCATGTTTCAGGTCGGCGGCCGTGACCGTCCGGTCCCCGATCTGCGCGACCACGGCGGATGGATCCTGGCCTGGGGTTCCTCCGGACGTCCTGCCGGACCCGGGCAGGGCCGTGGCCTCGTCGAGCACCTGCTTCGCCTCGCCCGAACGGTTGAGCCGCTCGAGGCAAGCCACGATGCGGCGGTCCACTTCGGGCATGAGTGTCTTTTCAGGAGTCAGGTGCTTGATCCGCAGGTAGGCGGCCAGCGCATTTTCATAGTCGTGCACGCGCTCGAAATAGAGACCGGCCATGACAACCGTGACATTGGCTTTTTCCGCGTCGCTCAGGCGCGCGGTGTCGAGGTATTTCCCGTATTCCGAGATCGCCTGGGGGTAGAGTTCGTTCGAGGCCAGAGCGCCGGCGTATTCACGGATGCGGGCCGGGTCCTCTCCCCTGCGGCCGCATCCCGCCGCGGCGAGGGCGGTGACTATGAGAACGATTGAAAATTTGGAGTTCATGCACGGCTCCATGAAAAAAGATGGAACGCGGATCTGTGCCGAAGGTCCGCGCTCCATTCGTTGGTTTAACGAAACCGTCTCGCCCGAACGCGGAAGAAGCGGATCAACGGTTCGAAATAGCTCTCGTCCGTGCGGATCACCACTCGGTCGACGTTCATCGACCGGAACAGCCGTTCCTGTGCCGCCATGGCTTCGTTGGATTTTTTGCCGAACAGGCTCCGCACCTTCGCGTCGAAGGTGTTCACCAGCATCGTCTCCCCGGTCTCGGCGTCCTCCAGTTCGAGGAACCCGACATCTGGCATTTCCAGCTCGCGCGGGTCAACGATGTGCAGGCCCACGATGTCATGGCGCCGGTTGGCGATGCGCAACGCGCGGCTGAAATCGCCGGACAGGAAGTCGGACACCAGGAACACCGTGCTGCGACGCCGGATGACCCGGCTGAGATATTCGAGCGCGAGGCCGATATCGGTGTCCGCGCCTTCGGCTTGAAGTACAGAAGCTTCCGCGGATCAGCCGGAGCACGTGCGATCCGGCCTTTCTTGGGCGGGACGAACTTCTCGATCCGGTCGGTGAAGATGATCAAGCCGACCTTGTCGTTGTTCTTGATCGCCGAAAAGGCGAGCAGGGCGCACAGCTCGGCCGCCATCTCGCTCTTCATCCGTCCGCGCGTGCCGAACTCGCCCGAGACGCGGCGTCGACCAGAAGCATCACCGTCAGCTCGCGCTCCTCGTCGAAGACTCTTGACGTACGGGCAGGCCGGTGCGGGCGGTCACGTTCCAGTCGATGGTGCGGATATCGTCGCCGACTGGTACTCGCGCACCTCGTCGAACTCCATGCCCCGGCCCTTGAAGACCGAGTGGTATTCGCCGGAGAAGACATCGTTCACCAGCCGCCGGGTGCGTGATCTCGATGCGCCGGACTTCTTGCAGTATCTCTTTCGGGATCATGGAACAGCGGATTACCGCACCTCTTGACGGGACTTCGATTTTATTGAGCATCTTCGCACGATGTCCTCCGACGTGATCTTCCTCGGCCTCGGCCTCGTAGGTGACGATCACCCGGTGACGCAGCACGTCCAGACCGATGGCCTTGACGTCCTCGGGCGTGACGTAGCCGCGGCCGCGTTCAGAAGGCGTGCGCCTTGGCCGCCTTGGACAGGATAGATCGTCGCGCGCGGCGAGGCGCCGTAGCGCGATCAGGTCCTCAATCTCGGCCAGCCCGTACGTTTTCCGGCTGGCGCGTGGCAAAGTCACGATGTCACGATATATTCTTCTCAATCTTGTCGTCCATGTAACCTCCGCAGACACCGGCGCGGGCCTGATGATGTCCGTCGGAGTCACGACTGGCACCGGGCTCGGATGCGCTGCGCCGGTGTCTGCGATCGCATGATCTCGAGCTCCTCCTCCTTAGTCGGATAGCCGATCTTCAGCTTGAGCATGAAGCGGTCGACCTGGGCCTCCGGCAGCGGATAGGTGCCTTCCTGTTCGATCGGGTTCTGCGTGGCGAGCACGAGAAACGGTTCGTCCAGCGTGATAGGTCGTGTCGCCGATCGTCACCTGCCTGCTCCTGCATCGCCTCGAGCAGGGCCGACTGCACCTTGGCCGGGGCGCGGTTGATTTCGTCGGCCAGCATCGAGGTTGGCGAAAATCGGACCTTTCTTGGATCGTGAACTCCGCCTTCTGCGGATTGTAGATCAAGCGTGCCGATCAGGTCGGCCGGGAAGCAGGTCCGGCGTGAACTGGATCCGGTGAAATGCGTCTGAATGGCGGCCAGGGTCTTCACCGTCAGCGTCTTGGCCAGGCCGGGCACGCCTTCGATCAGAACGTGGCCGTTCGACAGCAGGCCCATGAGCAGCCGCTCGACCAGGTACTTCTGGCCGACGATGACCTTACCGACTTCCGTCCGCAGGGCGTCGACGAACGCGCTCTCCTTCCGGATCTTTTCGTTCAACGCTTCAATCGATTTGTCCATTTAAAAAATCCTCCTGATCAGCCGCCGGAACGGACCCCCGGTCCGGGTGTCCTGTTTCCGCGGCGCTTCCTGTTCCTTCTGCATCCGCAGTTGTGTCTCGACCAGTTTCGATTCGAACAGCGATTCCACGATGGTGTACGATTCATCCAGTTCGTCCTGAGACGCCTTCCGGCCCGAGAATTTGACCTCGTCCGCGCGCCCGAAAAACGACTCGCATTTGCGCGCCAGGGCCTCGTCCGCGCCGGCTGTTTGCAGGGATGTGATCAGCTCCCGAGTCGTGGCTTCCAGCGCCGGCACTTTGTACTTTTCGGAAAGGTACTGCCGGAAAAGCCTGGACAGGGAAGCGAATGCGTCCTCCCGCTGATCCCCATGCAGGCGCACCGTTTCCTTCAGGGTGTTCAGGTACCGCTCCTCCAGGGGCGGCTCAGCCGTTTCCCGGGTCTCAGGCGCCCGTCGACCGGCCCGCTTCCACACACGGACGCCGGCCGCCGCTCCCGCGGCGAAAAGCGCGCCGATCATCAGCCAGGTCAAAAGGCCCGGCCTTCCGGATTTCACGGGAATGGGCGCGACGGCTGTGACCGACAGTCGGGGCGCGGTCATGCGGCGGTCCGTGCCCGCCTTCAGATCGCGCACCGTCACGGTCAGGGAGTCGATGTAACCCATGCCAAGGCTGTTCGGTTTGAGTGTGTAGGTGATTTCCTTGACGGAGGCGGCGCCGTCCGCCGTGCCGACGGTGCGGTTGGAGGCGGATGTTCCGGTGATTTCAAGGTTGGACAGAACCGGGTCGCGCACTTCGCCGATGAGGACGGAATCGAGCGGACCTTCCCAGGACAGCCGGACAGTGAGGGTCACGGTCCGGTTCAGGGGCACGGCCGTTGAATCGAGGAAGGCGCCGAGCGTGACCGCGGATCCGGGATCGGTCTGGGCGGAGAGGCCGGTCGCGACCAGCGCGCAGGCCGCGAGGATGAGACGACGGGAGAAGCCTTGCATCGATCGGGCTCCGATAAATGAAAACACCTTATTTTTACCTTTCAAACCCGCCAAAGTTCCGGATAAAAACACACTTTTCCGCAACCCGGCCGTCCCCCGGAGGGGGCTCGGGCGGTTCGAAATGGGGGGTCGGGAAAGCGCCCCGGCGCGGTTTGAATGCCGGCCGGGGCGTCAGAACGGTTCTGGTGAGGCGGGAAACGGCCCGTTACTTCTTCGATTTGGCCGGTTTCGCGCCTGTGGCTTTCTGCAGTTCCGGAATCTCGTTGATGTCCTTGCCCAGGTACTTCAGCTCCCATGCGACATCATCCGCGAGATCATGCTCCGGGTATGCGGAGAGGAAGGCCTCATATGCGATTCTGGCCTTGGCCGTGTCCTGCATGTAGTTGTTGTAAACGAAACCGATCATGAACTGGGCCTGAGCCGCCCGCCGGGCCGAGTCCGGGTAGGCGGACACGATACGGCCGTAGGCTTCCACGGCCCGGCCGTAATCCTGCAGGCCGCTGGTGTAGATGTTGGCCACACGGTGCAGAGACTCGATGGCCAGGGGGCTTTGGGGGTGCTTCTGTGCCAGTTTCTCGTACGCCTTGATGGCGTCCACGAATTTTTCCTGCCGTTCGAGTTGTTCGCCCTTGTCCATGAGCTTGCGATCCGACACGGCGCATCCGGCGACCATCAGGGCTCCCAAACCGGCGACCAGTAACGCGGCGACCGTCCTTTTCATGACGCGATTCCTCCTGTTTCCTGCGATGGGATCAATGATTGGATTTCAATCTATCGTGTTTTGGTCTCAAAATCAAGGGAATTCTGCCCGGCGGTGATGCGGATCGCTTCGTCTTTTCCCCATTTGCCCGAAAGAAGGCCGGACGCGAGCCGGTCGGCGATCTCCCGCTGGAGCAGACGCTTGAGGGGCCGGGCGCCGAAAACGGGGTCGACGCCCTTTTCCGCGAGCCAGTCCCGGGCGGACGCGTCGAGCGCCAGGCGGATGCCCTGCTTCTCCGCCCGCGCCCGGATCCGGTCGAACTGGATGTCCACGATGGCCGCGATCTCCTTCCGCGTCAGGGAGCGGAAGACGATCACCTCGTCGATCCGGTTGAGAAATTCGGGCCGCAGTACCTGGCGGAGGAGCCTTTCAACCTCCCCCCGGATTTCCTCCTGAATCCGCTCCCGGTTCCGCTCCGTCACCGACGCGGACCGTTCCGCGATGAACGGCGCTCCGAGGTTGGAGGTCATGACCAGTATCGCGTTCCGGAAGCTGACGGTCCGGCCCTGGTTGTCGGTGAGCCGGCCCTCGTCGAGCACCTGGAGCAGGACGTTGAACACGTCGGGGTGGGCCTTTTCGATCTCGTCGAGCAGGACCACCGAATAGGGCCTGCGCCGCACCGCCTCGGTGAGCTGACCGCCCTCCTCGTACCCGACGTAACCCGGGGGCGCGCCGATGAGCCGGGACACGGAGTGCTTCTCCATGTACTCCGACATGTCGATCCGGATCATGGCCTTTTCATCGTCGAACAGAAACTCCGCCAGCGCGCGCGCCAGCTCGGTCTTGCCCACGCCGGTGGACCCGAGAAAGATGAACGAGCCGATGGGACGGTTCTCCTCCTGCAGGCCGGCCCGCGCCCGCCGGATGGCGTTCGACACCGCGGTCACGGCCTCGTCCTGGCCGACGACCCGCAGTTTGATCCGCTCCTCCATGTGGACGAGTTTCTCCCGCTCGCCCTCCATCATCTGGCTGACCGGTATGCCCGTCCACCGGGCCACGACCTCGGCCACGTCCTCCGCGTCGACCTCCTCCTTCAGCATCTTCCGGTCCTTCTGGAGGTCCATCAGCGCCCGATTCTCCGCCTTCGAGCGCCTTCTGAAGCTCGGGCAGTCGGCCGTACTTGAGCTCGGCCGCGCGGGAAAGGTTGCCCTCGCGTTCGGCCCGCGCCGCATCCGACTTGACGGACTCGGTCTGCTCCTTCAATGTCCGGAGGCGGCCGATGGTTTCCTTTTCCAGCTTCCAGTGCAGGCGGAGTTTCTGGGCCTCTTCATTGAGCCCGGCGAGCTCCTCCTCGAGCGGACCGAGACGCTTCCGCGAGGCTTCGTCCTTTTCCCGACGGACGGCCTCCCGCTCGATGGTGAGCTGGCGGATGCGGCGCTCGACTTCGTCCAGTTCTTCGGGCATGGAGTCGATCTCGATCCGGAGCTTCGAGGCCGCTTCGTCGATCAGGTCGATGGCCTTGTCCGGCAGGAAGCGGTCGGCAATGTAGCGCTGTGACAGGACCGCGGCGTTCACGATCGCGCCGTCCTGAATTCGGACGCCGTGGTGTATCTCGTAGCGCTCCTTCAGCCCCCGGAGTATGGAAATCGTGTCCTCGACCGTGGGCTCGGAGACGAGCACGGGCTGGAAGCGGCGCTCGAGCGCCGCGTCCTTCTCGATACGTTTGCGATACTCGTCGAGCGTCGTCGCGCCGATACAGCGCAGGTCGCCCCGCGCAAGCGCGGGCTTGAGCATGTTCGAGGCGTCCATGGCGCCCTCGGCCGCGCCCGCGCCGACCAACGTGTGCAGTTCGTCGATGAAGAGGATGATCTCGCCGTCCGATTCCTGGACCTCGCGCAGGACGGCCTTCAGCCGCTCCTCGAACTCGCCGCGGAACTTCGCGCCCGCGACCAGAGCGCCCATGTCGAGGGCGATGATCCGCCGCGTCTTCATGTTTTCGGGGACGTCGCCGTCCACGATGCGGCGGGCGATGCCCTCGGCGATCGCGGTCTTGCCCACACCGGGCTCTCCGATGAGCACGGGGTTGTTCTTCGTCCGCCGGGAGAGGACCTGGAGCACGCGGCGGATCTCCTCGTCCCGGCCGATGACCGGGTCGAGCTTGTCCTGGCGCGCGAGGTCGTTGAGGTCCCGGCCGTACCGCTTCAGGGCCTGGTACTTGTCCTCGGGATTCGGGTCCGTGATGCGCTGTCCGCCCCGGACGTCCTTCAGCGCGTTCAGGATGGAATCGCGATCCGCTCCGGTTTCGCGGAGGAGTTCGCCGGCCCGTGTTTTGGACTCGGCCAAAGCGGTGAGGCCGTGCTCCACGCCGATGTACTCATCCTTCATGGATTCGGCGCCCGCGAGCGCCGCTTGAAGCACCCGGTCGAGCTCCCGGGAAAGCGCGGGCTGGCCCACGCCGCCGGTCTGCTTCGCCAGCTTCGCGACCAGGCCGGCCGCCCGGTCCGCGACCAAGCGCGGATCAACGCCCAGCTTTTTCAACAGAACGGCCGCCAGACCGTCGCGGTCTTCGAGCAGGGCCGCGAGCAGGTGCTCGGCCGCCAGTTCGGGGTTTCCGTGCTCGGACGCCATCCTCTGGCTTCCGGCCAGGGCTTCCTGCATTTTCAACGTCATTTTATCGAAGGGGATCATTACAACACCTCAGTTCAAAGTTTATAGTTCATGGTTCATAGTTAACGGAGAGATCATGAATATGGTCCACTCTCTTTTTAACTATGAACTATGAACCATGAACCATGAACTATGAACTTTTAATCAAACCAGCCATCTTGACAACCAGCTGTTGAAAATCCGCATCATCAGGTCTGGCGGCGGAAGCAAGCCGCGCGTAAGCCAGCGCCTTGCGGTCCAGGTCGGCCCCGTCGCCTTCGGCCGCCGTTCTCCGCAGTTCCGCGTCTTCATGGATCAGGTCGGCCATGACCGCCATCTTCTCCGGCTCCGCCAGGAGTTTGGCCCCGGTCTCCGGGTCCATCCGGCTGAAGAGAAGGGCGTCCGGGCCGAGCAGGGACCGGTAGGCCGCGTCCAGTACCGTGTGCGCGGCCGTGAAATCTCCGGATTTCCGGAGGCCGATCAACTGCGCCACTGCCTTGGCTGTCTGCTCGATCATGCGGAGCAGGTAATCTTCGCGTATGGAAGTAGCCATGATTGTCTCCGGCGGAAAGCATATTCGATGAATTCATAGTTCATTGTTCATAGTTCATAGAAAAAGAGGAATCGAATCGGTTTCAATGTATCTCTTTTAACTATGAACTCTGAACCATGAACTTCTTTCTTAAGGTGTCCGAAAGGCCCGCTGAAAAACGCGGGCCCTTTCGGACCTACAAATCTCCGCACAGGCGGGGCAGGGCAACTATGAACTATGAACCCTGAACTATGAACTTATTTTTTGTCCTCATCCACGACCTCGTAATCCGCGTCGCGGACCTTGCCGTCGCCGCCGGGGCCTTCCGGACCGGGCTGGCCCGCACCGCCGGAGGGGCCGTCAGACGGGCCGCCCGCCGAAGCGCCGCCGGGCTGGCCGGCCGAGGCGTTCGCGTACATCTTCGATGCCGCCTCCTGCCAGACCTGGTTGAGCGCGTCCGCCGCGGACTTGATCTCCGCGATCGCGCTTCCCTTGAGCGCCTCGCGCACCCGGGCCACGGCCGCCTCGATTTTAGCCTTCGCGTCCGCCTCTATCTTTTCCCCGTAGTCCTTGAGGTTCTTCTCGGTCTGGTAGGTGAGCTGGTCCGCCTGGTTCCGCGTCTCCACCTCCTCCTTGCGCTTCTTGTCCTCCGCGGTGTGCGAGGCGGCGTCGTTCACCATACGCTCGATCTCCTGCTTGGAAAGCCCGCTCGAGGCCTCGATGCGGATCGACTGCTCCTTGCTGGTGGCCTTGTCCTTGGCCGACACGTTCAGGATGCCGTTGGCGTCGATGTCGAACGTGACCTCGATCTGCGGCATGCCGCGCGGCGCCAGGCGGAATGCCGTCGAGGTGAAAGCGGCCGATGGTCTGGTTGTCGACGGCCATCGTCGCGCTCGCCCTGGAGCACGTGGATCTCCACGGTCGGCTGGTTGTCGGTGGCGGTCGAGAAGATCTCGCTCTTCCGGGTGGGGATGGTCGTGTTCTTCTCGATGAGCCGGGTGAACACGCCGCCGAGTGTCTCGATGCCCAGTGACAGCGGCGTCACGTCGAGCAGGAGCACATCCTTGACTTCGCCGCCGAGCACGCCGCCCTGAATCGCGGCGCCGACGGCGACCACCTCATCGGGATTCACGCCCCGGTGGGGCTCCTTGCCGAAAATACTGCTTCACCATTTCCTGCACCTTGGGCATCCGCGTCATGCCGCCGACCAGCACGACCTCATCGATGTCCTTCAGCGACAGGCCCGAATCCTTCATCGCGATCTCGCAGGGCTTGATGGTCCGGACGAACAGGTCGTCGCAGAGCTGTTCGAACTTGGCCCGGGTGAGCGAAACGTTCAGGTGCTTGGGCCCCGTGTCCGTGGCCGTGATGAAGGGCAGGTTGATCTCGGTCTGCGCGGCGCTCGACAGCTCGATCTTGGCCTTTTCGGCCGCTTCCTTGAGCCGCTGCAGGGCCATGGGATCCTTGCGAAAGATCCACGCCTTCGGCCTTCTGGAACTCCTCGACGAGCCAGTCGATGATGCGTTTGTCGAAGTCGTCGCCGCCCAGGTGCGTGTCGCCGTTCGTGGACTTCACCTCGAAGACGCCGTCGCCCAGCTCGAGCACGGAGATGTCGAAGGTGCCGCCGCCGAGGTCGTACACCGCGACCTTCAGTTCTTCCCCTTCTTGTCGAGGCCGTAAGCCAGGGCCGCGGCTGTGGGCTCATTGATGATGCGCTTCACGTCCAGGCCGGCGATCACGCCCGCCTCCTTGGTGGCCTGACGCTGGCTGTCGTTGAAGTAGGCGGGCACCGTGATGACCGCCTCGGTGATCTTCTGGCCCAGGAAATCCTCGGCGGTCTGCCTCATCTTCTGCAGGATCATTGCCGAAATTTCCTGCGGCGAGTATTCCTTGTCGTCAATCTGGACGTGGGCCACACCGGCCGCGCCCTTGACGACCTTGTACGGAACCTCTTCTATTTCGCGGTGCACCTCGTCGTGCATGCGGCCCATGAAACGCTTGATCGAGTACACCGTGTTTCTCGGGTTGGTGACCGCCTGCCGCTTGGCCGGCGCGCCGACCAGCCGCTCGCCCGTCTTGGTGAACGCCACCACGGACGGCGTCGTCCGCGCGCCCTCGGAATTCTGGATGACGATGGGCTCGCCGCCCTCGAGAACGGCCACGCACGAGTTCGTGGTGCCCAGGTCAATGCCGATGATTTTTCCCATATCGAACGCCTCTCTTTCTTTTTCTTATCCCCCGCCTCCGGCGGTCCGGACCCGGGGATCGTCAGGTTCCGTTTTTATGCTCAGTTGTCCGAATCAGTCCTTGGCATCCGAAGATTTGGATTCAGAGGCCTTGGATTCGGAAGATTTGGATTCAGAAGATTTGGATTCAGAAGCCTTGGACTCAGAAGTTTTGGACTCAGCGGGTTTGGATTCGGAAGCCTTGGGTTTTGTCTTCGCCGCGCCGCCGCTCCCCTCCTTGCGCTTGTAATCGGTCTGGTAGAATCCCGTGCCCTTGAAGATCACGCCGATGCCGGTTCCGATCTGCCGCTTGCCCGGGCTTCCGCATTTCGGACATTCCGCCTTCGGCGCCGCCTTGATCGACTGAAACGCCTCGAACCGGTCCCCGCACTGGGTGCAGATGTAATCGTACGTCGGCATTCAAAACTTCCTTTCAGGAATGGGTGTGCGTTTTCGTCCCGGATGGTCGGGTCCGGCTTCCGTCACGGCTCTCGGCTCCGGCCACGCGTACCGTCACGAGCTGGTCTCCCCGGCGGCCGGCCGCGTGCAGGCCCATTCCGGGGATGCGGAACATGTCGCCGGAAGACGAACCGGCCGGAATTTTCAGATTGACCCGACGGCCGTCCACGGTCCGGACGCGGAGGGTGGCGCCATCCGAGGCCTGGCGACCGGTCAGCGGAACCTCGCAGAGCACGTCATTGCCCCTGCGTCGGAAAAAGCGGTGCGGCTCCACGAGGACACGGATGACCAGGTCGCCGGATCCCGGTCCGCCGCCGGCCGCGCCCCTGAGCCGTATCGACTCCCCGTCTTCGATACCCGCGGGAATGCGGACAGACAGTGTGACCGGCCCGGATTCCCGGCCTTCCAGCCGGATCGGCTGGGTGCCGCCCGAAGCCGCGAGTTCGAAGGGAATTCGGATCTCGGCGTCCGGGCCCCGTTTGCGGCCGCGTCCCGCGGAGGAAAAATCGGGTCCGCCTCCGTTCCGGCTGAAGAATTGCCCGAACAGGCCATCGAGCCCCCCGAACAGATCGAATCCCTCGAACGTGAACGTGTCGCCCCGGCCCTGCCCGGGCCTGCGGGACCCGGTTCCCCTTGTCCATCCGTCGAAACCCGGGCCGCCGGCTCCGTACTTGCGCATGGTGTCGTACTGCCCGCGCTTCTTCGGATCGGAGAGCGCATCATAGGCTTCGGAGAGTTCCTTGAACCTCTCCTCGGCTTTTGTATCCCCCGGGTGCGTGTCCGGATGGCATTCCTTGGCGATTCTTCGGAAAGCCTTCTTGATTTGCTCGGCCGGAGCCGATTCTGGGACGCCCAGTATGTGATAGTAATCCTTCGGATTCATTTCTTTAAGGTCCCCTCGCGGTCAGGCCGAATCGCGGTCTTACCCGCTTTTTCCGACGCGCACGCGGCTCGGTCTGAGCAGGCGGCCCTGCAGTGTATAACCGCGTTGAAGCTCCTCGACCACCATGCCGTCCTGCTCAGGAACGGACGGCACCATCTCGATGGCCTCGTGGAATTCCGGATCAAAGGGACGGCCCGCGGACCCGATTTCCTCGAGTCCCTCGGACGACAAGGCCGCCTTCATTTTCTGGAAGATAAGTTCCACCCCGGACGCGAACTCGCCCTCCGAAGACTTGGCGAAACCGGCCATGCGCTCCAGGTCATCCAGAACAGGAAGCAGACCCGAGATTACCCTGCCCCTGGCCATGCCGAAGAATTCGGATTTCTCCTTTTCGACGCGTTTTCTGTAATTGTCGAATTCGGCCTTCATCCGCCTCAGCTGGTCGAGGTACAGGGATTCCGCGTCCGTCTCAGCCGGTTCAGAAGGTTCCTGAGACGCGGCCCGGGCTTCTTCCGTGTTCCGACCGGATACGGACGGTTCCGCGATCCTGTCAACCAAGGGCCTGCCGTCCGGTCCCAGAATTTCTATGGGTATTCGCATAAACTCCCTGATTATCGATTAATGAAAACAATGGTTACACCATATGCAATGCAATCGATGGGCCAGTACGAAAAATTGTTTATAATGTACATAAATTCAATAGCTTGAATAATCATGTTTGTTTTCGGTGTACTGCCAAATACGCATCTTTGTTTGCCAGCTTGACATGTCAATCTGTTCTCACCGATGCCTTAACGGCATGTATATAAAAAACCGACCCCGGGGCCGAAGGTCGTGCAACCTGCGGCCCCGGGGTCGGAAAACCTGAACGCTCCGGGAGGTTGATAACCTCCCGGAGCGTTTCATTTATAAAATCTACTTCGGCAGTTTCACGAAAGCATGGAACGACCGGTCCTTGCTCTTCACCTTGAATATGACCACTTTACCGTTTTCAAAGGACCGGACAACTTTTTTATACTCGGCCAGAGTCGGAACCGGCTTGTCCTCGATGGTCGTGATCAGATCCCCGCGGCGAATGCCCGCGTCAAACGCGGATCCGGCCGCCTCCACGTCGGTGACGATCACGCCCTCGTCCGACTTGTACTCGGCGTACTGTTGCTTCACTTCAGGCCCGAGCGTCTGTACGGTCAGCCCGAGTTTGGGCATGTCCTCTTCGGCCTCGGCCGTCCTGCCGGCCGACTTGCCGGTTTCGCGCTGACCCAGCTTGACCGGCACGGTGATCGTCCGGCCGTCGCGCAGGACCGCGAGATTCACAGTCTCACCCGGTTTTTTCAGGGCGATGAGCCCCTGTACTTCATTGGAGGAGCTGATCTCCTTTCCGTCGATTTTCAGGATCACGTCCAGCGGCCGGACCCCCGCTTTCCGGGCCGGGCTGTCGTCCATGATTTCCTCGACGATGACGCCGGTGGGCGCCTTCATGCCGAACCGCTCCGCCGCGGCGTCATCCACGTTCCGCATGGCGATTCCCAGCCAGGCCCTCGTGACGTACCCGTTCTCGATCAGGTCGGCCATCACCTTGCGCGCCAGGCCGATGGGAATCGCGAACCCGTAGCCCATGTACGTCCCGGTCTGGGTGGCGATGGCCGTGTTGATGCCCACCACCTCGGCGCGGAGATTCACCAGCGCGCCGCCCGAATTGCCGGGATTGATGGCCGCGTCGGTCTGGATGAAGTTTTCAATGGCGTAACTGCCCCGGTTCGAGGCTTCCTCGTCCTGGTCGCGCAGGATGTTGATCTGCCGCCCCATGGCGCTGATGATGCCCGCGGTGACCGTGGAATTCAGATTGAGGGGATTCCCCACGGCCAGGACCCATTCGCCGATTTCCAGCTTGTCCGCGTCGCCCAGACGCGCGACCGGCAGGTTCTTTCCGTCGACCTTGATGACGGCCACGTCGGTCAGCGGGTCCGCGCCGATGACCTTGGCCTCGAACGTGCGCCTGTCATTGAGCCTCACCTTGATCTCATCCGCGTCGCGGATCACGTGGTTATTGGTGAGAATGAAGCCGTCCGCGCTCACGATCACGCCGGATCCGAGGCCCTGCATGGCCTGGTCCTCCTGGCGGGGCATTTCGAAATTGCGGCCGAAGAATTCCCTGAACATGGGAGGCAGTTCTTCGCGGTTCCGGCTCGCCTTGACGACCTTGGTCGTGTACACGCTGACCACGGTGGGCAGAACCTCTTTGGACACGACGGTGAAGGCCTTGGAAGTGTTCTGAAGCTGGAGCAGGGCATCCGAGGGCGCGTCCTGTGACCCGAGCACGGGCGGGCCGCTCTTGGCGGCGAAGCCGCGGGGCGTCCATCCGAGATTGGCGGTGAGCACCACGCCCACCAGAACGCCGATAAGTATGAAGCCGGCGACGGACCAGAGTTTCTGTTGATTGGACCACATGGGTTTAACCTCCTGAAAATTTCCGGAACGGGGCAATGCCTAGTCCCTCTGCCCGCGCAGAACGATAAGCCGGAGCAGCTGAACCGCGGCCATGGCCGTCGCCGCGACATAAGTCATGGCCGCGGCACGGAGCACCTGGCGGGCCTGGTCGGTTTCGGACTGAACCAGGTAACCGCGGTTGCTCAACAGGGCGAGCGCGCGCGAGCTGGCGTTGAACTCGACCGGGAGCGTGACCACGGTGAACGCCACGGCTCCGACGTACATGAGAATTCCGAGATCCATGAGGAATTTGCCTCCGTGCCCCATGAACATTCCGATGAGAAAAAGCGGGAAGGCCAGCGTGGAGCCGATATTGGCCACGGGCACGATGGACTGCCGGAGCTGGAAGCTCGCGAACGCCTCCTTGTGCTGGAGCGCGTGCCCCACCTCATGCGCGGTCACGCCGAGCGCGGCCACGGACCGGCTGCTGTAGGTCGAGTCCGAAAGCCGCAGCACGCGGCTGCGCGGGTCATAGTGGTCGGATAGTTCTCCGGCCACGTGCTCGACCTTGACATCGCCGAGCCCGCCGTCTCGGAGCAGGCGCACGGCCAGATCCTCGCCGGTCATGCCGCTCGAGGCCTGAACCTTGCTGAATTTGGAGAACGTGCTCTTCACCCGCGACTGGGCCCAGAATGCGAAAATCATCACGGGAATAAGGAGCAGCATGGTGGAATCGAAAAACATGGGTTGTCTCTCCTTTCCGTACTTCTGTTACCTGAAATTGTACGTCTTTCGTCGTGGAACGGTTCCGTATAAGTTAAGATTTGCTAAGGTCTATTTCAATCGGTATTTATCAAGTTCATAGTTCATGGTTCATAGTTCATAGTTCATAGAAAAACAGAAATCTGCCGGTGAGACGGCCCTTCTTTCTCGATAGCTCTTTTTTTCTAACCATGAACAATGAACTATAAACTATGAACTCTTAACATGAACGGTTCGGTGACAACAGAAATTGAAAAGAAGAGGCTCCGTCAAACCGAGGACGGAGCCCGATGGGGGGTGATAGAGGATCCTTTAATGGGCAGAACCGGGATCCTGCCCTCGCTGAACCCGGACGAAGCGAACCGCTTCGACCCCGGGGTCCGTCATTTACCGTCGCTTAAAAACTCAGCGCCAGACGCACGCCTGTCGGGCTCATCCCGACCTTGATTTTACCAACCGGCACCTTCACCTCCATGGGTTTGATGGCCATGATGAAGGACCCCGCGCTGCACACCGCCAGCACGATTCCGGCTGTCATGTGCTGGCCGCTCTTGTCGCTCAGGGACGTCGCCTCATTCTCGCGTTCCAGCTTTTCGATCCTGTCCTTTTCCTTTTTGTACTCCTGAAACTGGATCACTGAATACGCGCCGCAGGCCACGCTGAGCACTGTGAACGGCAGAAAGGGCCTGCGCACCTCATAGTAATACCGCTCTCCGGTTTCGAAATCAAACACTTCCTTGCCCCGCCGCACGCTCGCCAGACTGGTGCGGGGAATGCCGATCATATTGCCCTCGTCCGTGCGTATCACGACCTTGCCGTCCACGGTCTTGACGATGGTGCCGTTGTAGGTCCTGCCGTTTTTGGTTTTAATCACATCCGCGGCGGCAAATTGCACACCCATGAGGAGAACCGCAAGGGCGGCGCACAACTTCTTCATCTATGTTTTTCCTCAACTTATCATAAAAATCATGGCGTCCCGGAGATGGATCGAACGGGACGCCAGATAAAATTGCACAAATTATGCCAGATACTCGGCCCGGGGGGGACCGTTTCCGTCAGTTCTCCCTGTACAGCAGGACCGCGATTCTGCGGTTCATGTAGCGGCCCGTCGGCGTGCGATTGTCGCCGAGCAGGACCTCGCCCACGTCCCTCAGCTGGATGACCAGGGGCTCGCGCTCGCCCAGGCCCACGGGCTGGGAGATGCGCCTGCGCAATTCCTCATACTGGGCCGGGTAGCGCGCCTTGAGCCGTTCGAGAAATTTCGCCGTGAAATCCTCGGCCCGCCGCAGGGAAAGCCGCTCGTTCACGGGGTCCGGCCCCACGGCGCAGGCGTGCCCCTCGAAGCGCAGGCGCATGGACGGATCGGCCACCATCTCGCCCGCCACGGACATCACGCGGTCCCAGTAGAACGCGTACACCGGCTCCACCTTGGCGAACTTGGCCGCGCCGAAAATCTCCTGGCGCTGAATGGTCCGCTTCTCCTGCAGGTAAACCGAATCGGACACGGTGCGGAAGGTGCGGCCCGCTTCGTCGGTCAGCAGAAGCGAAAACTTGAACCACCGGTTCCGCGCCACCACCACCTTGTTCCGGTCCGTGCCCTTCCACACCAGGTCGCCCCACAGGCTGTCGCCGTCCGCCGCGCGGCGGCTGTCCAGATCGAGGCCGCCCGTCTGACCGGCAAGCTCCCACGAGCGTATGCCCGCGGGCGAATGGATCGCGGCATCGAAGTTCACACTGTCGCGCATGGTGCTGTCCACGGCGAACTGGTAGGGCTGGAAAATCTTTTCCTGGTCCTTCACGTCCACGCTGAAGCCGACCACGCGGTTCTGCTGCATGATCCACTCCGCGTCCTGGGCGTCCTTGGGCATGGGCCGCCGGCCGAGGATCCTGTCGCGATGTTCGGTGACGACCTCGATGCGGCCGATTGGCGCGCCCAGACGCACGAGCCCGGCTTTGACGTCCTCGGCCCGGCCCTCGGCCAGCGCCGGGTCGGTCTCACCCGACAGGGCGTCGATGGACCCGAACACCTGGAGCGTGACATCCGGGTTCTCGTTGAGCCGGCGGGCGAGCGTCGGGAGGAGCGAAGGGAAGACTCCGCCGTCGGACGAGTAAGTCTCGGGCGTCTCGGACGAGTTCGCGTCGAAATAGACTTCGGGCACCAGGGGCACCTCGATGGAACTGTACCCCGTCATCATGACCTCCACGGTGTCCGGCACCGCGATGCGGCCCTTGGGAATGGTGACGAAGGCCTCTTCCCGAGTGTTATTGTTTTCCTGTGATTCGAGCACGAGCGAGTCCGCGTCCGCGATGACGCGGATCATGTGACGGCCCGGCATGGATGTCCACCAGGGCAGGGTCATGGAGGACCGGCCGTCGACGGGCGCAGTGGCCTGTTTGCCGGAGAAGAGAATGGCCCGGTGACGCCCGGCGGGCGTCTCGACGATGTCCTCGATGACCACACGGAAAGAATCGGAGGACGCGCTCCCGCGGTTGCCGAACGATACGGACAGCCGCCCCTGTTCGGGCGTGGTCGTGATGTACGGGCTCGGCTGGAACGCGATGGAATCGACGGTCAGATCCGGAACGGCCACGAGGAAGTGCAGAACCTTCCGGCTTCCGCGCCGGGCCATGCGCACATGTTGATCCTTGTCGACCGCGGCCACGGCCCAGTAGTAACTGCCGCCCTGCGCCACGGGGAGCAGGCACGCGGTATCCGAAACGGACTTGCAGAACATCAGCGAATCGCGGAAAGACGCGTAGCGGGACGACCCCTCCCAGAATCCCTCGAAGTCGGCCTCGAGGCGGCGCACCGCCTCCTCCACCTTCGGCTTCGTCCGGTCCACGATGACGATGTACTCGAGCTCGTCGAAGGGGTCGGGGTCCTCGGTGGCCTCCCAGTCGAGGTGCACGACGGCCGAGACGCCGTCGTCGTCGGCCCGCGTCTCGCGGGGATCGTACAGCGTGAACGCCTCCGGGGCCGACGGGAAATGGCTGACGCCGCCGCGGTAGGTCTGGTGCAGAGCGTCGCCGAAACCCATGTCGGCCAGGTCCGCCTCGATCGCGTCTCCGAACCGGCTCGGCAAACCGAGCAGGCGGCTGAACGCGTCGTCCCAGCGGAAGCCGAGCCCGAAGCTCAGGTCGCCCAGGTCGCGTCCGTTCGACCGGAACCCGAACCGGCCGCAGATCAGGTCGTTCCACCAGACCTCGGTGCCCGCGTGCGAGGCCGTTTCACGGCCGCGCACGCCGACCGCGTCCGAGGCCAGGAGCCACGACCAGCCGCCGTAGCGGCCGAGCCGCAGGCTGGCGCCGGCCCGCCACGTCATGGGCAGGAGGGTTTCCTCGACGTCATAGGTCAGGCCCCCGCCCGCGTGGGCGAGCGAGGCGCCGAAGGAGAGAATGCCGAAATCGAACACGCCGAGGCCCATGCGGCCGAGGCGGAACCGGCCGGGACGGACGAGCAGTCCCGCGTCCGCGGAAACGCCGGACGCGGACCAGCCGTCCAGGCGGCTCTGCAGGTATTTGACGTGGCCTCCGACGGATACGGATTTATGGATCCAGTCGAGACGCTGTCCGAAGAGCACACCGGCCGTGAAGTCATTGGCGGAAACCGAGGGCAGGACGCCGCCCGTGGCGTCCCAGGAGGGCGCGCCGACGACGTTGAAGGCCGCGCCGAGCGAAGTCCTGCGGCTGCCGAGCACGCGGAACTGGCGGACGGCCGTGAACGAGGCCTGGTACAGGCCGGCGAACCACTTGTTGTACTGCGCGGACCACTGCCAGGCGCGCAGGTGGCCCAGGGCGCCGGGATTCCAGAACACCGAGGAAGCGTCGTCTCCGACGCCCGCGGCCGTGCCGGCCATTCCGGCCTGCCGCGCGGCGGGGTCGATTTTCAGGGAAGGCACGCCGACGTCGTCCTGACCGGCCGACCGGCCGGCGGGGACGAGCAGGAGAAGGGCGATGGAGGCGGTTGTCGCGATCAGGCGTCTCATGGCGTTCATCCTCAGCGCACCAGAATAAATTTCAGGGCCTTGTGCAGGCCGCCCGAGTTCGCGACCGCGACGTACACGCCGCTGCCGGCACGACGGCCGTTTTCATCCATGCCGTCCCACCAGGCGGTGTTCCATCCCGCCGGGAATGCGCCGGAGGCCACATTGCGGATGAACGCGCCCGAGGCGTCGTACACCGACAGGTCGGCCCTTCGATTCGAGCTCAGCTTAAACCGGAACTCAAGGCGGCCGTCCGACGCGGGCTGAAAGACATTGCCGCCGAGCACGAAAGCATCGCTGCTGCGGATGGTGAAAAAAGCCGTGTCGGATCGCGTCACATTCCAAAGATCCACGGTGAAGAACACGACGCCGACCCGCTCATTTTCCCGGGTCGTGCGCATGCGCGTGTCCGAAACAGGCGGCGCGACGAGCGTCCAGGCGCCCTGCGGGAGATCGGGATTCGCCGCGATA
The DNA here is from genome assembly GCA_963736115.1 of uncultured bacterium. Classification (GTDB taxonomy): domain Bacteria; phylum Zhuqueibacterota; class QNDG01; order QNDG01; family DTFT01; genus JAFGAX01. The sequence goes on along the minus strand of CAVTNR010000008.1, from coordinate 7,478 downwards.
AAGGCGTCCGCGTAGTCCGGATAGGACTCTCCCGTTTCGTAAAAAACCTCCAGGTCCCAGGCGGCCACGGTCACGGGCGTCACGACGCGCACGGAAACGGTGTCGCCCGGCTCAACCGTGGACGGATGCGCCTCCACGGACGGGTCCGGCGGAATGAGCGCGGCCACGATGACCGTGTCCGCGTCCGCATTGTTTCCGGTGAGCGTTTCACTGTCCGAATGCCCCCAGGCGCGGTTGACCAGGAGCACTTCCCAGGGCGGAAGAAACGTGTCCACATCGCAGGTAAAGGTCACGGCCCGGCTGCCGCCGCGGCTTCGCAATTCGTCGATGAACCAGAACAGGGAGTCGCCCCTCTGGGCGTAAGCTGATCCCGTGAAGGAGGTCAGGGTGAGTTCGGGCGGCAGAATGTCGACCATGGAGATCGCCGGGCAGGCCAGTTCGCCATGGTTCGTCACCGTGACTGTGACCCTCACCTGACCGCCGGCATGCGTATACCAGACCGAATCGGTTCCGGCCACGGCGAGGGAATCGCCCCGGCCTTCCACGGCCACCTCGAAGTCCGGCGGCAGGAGCGGAATGTAGACAACGGTGTTGGATGCAATGTTGTCTCGCAGAGACGTGTCCGGGCCGCACCAGGCGCGCACCGTATGCGAGAGCGCGGTGTTCTGCAGGGCGAACAGGGTGTCGGCCCGCAGGGTGTAGACATAATTCCGGATGCCGCGTATGGGCAGGCTGTCGCAGATCCACGAGAGGGAGTCTCCGGCGGACTGGTGGCTGAACGCAACCGAATCCGGCACGAGGGAATGCGGCAGGCTGTCCGTCAAACGGATGCCGGTCAGGTCCTGGTGCCCGATGTTGAGCAGGGCCACGGACACGCGGACTTTCTCGCCCGTGCGCACGAACCAGGTGGTGTCGCCGCCGGACACGGTGAACGAGGTCCCCCTGCTGAAACAGCGCAAGGCCACATTCGCCGCGCCCTGCGGGGTGCGGTACAGCCCCGTGTCCGGGGCCGCCAGGCCGTAGGCCTCGACCCGCAGGCTGACACGGCGCCAGGTTCTGTCCTGTGTCGTGTCGGACGAAGCGAAGGCCAAGCCGTAAAAATTCCGCAATGCTTCCTCCGCGGAAAGAAGGGCCTCGGAGAAGGACCGGCTCTCGCCGCCGGAAAGCGCGTTAATCGTCCACCCGCCCGAACCCGCGGTCAGGGAATCGATTTCAGGGTAAGCCGGGTGTTCGCCGCAGACAATGATATGAACGGGCACACCGCTCTCGCGGGACAACCGGGCGACTTCAGCCGCGCTCCGGACGCTTTCGGAGTCGTTTCCGGACGTCACGGCGATCACGCCGTTCCTGCCGGCGACCCCGCGGACTGCTTCGATGGCGGAGGCCACGGCATCCGTGAACCTGCGGCCCGACCCGGAGGCTGAGGCCCCGTTCACCGCCGCCTGGAGCGCGGCCGCGTCGGAGGTCAGCGGTTGAAGGGTCTGAACACCGTTGTTGAATACGATCAGCGCGCCGCGGTCCGATCGGGAGAACCGGCCGAAAAATGCGGACAAGTCGGAGCGCACGTCAAAGCTTCCGACGGACCGGTCGAACACCACGGCCGCGGATACGGCCGAAGATGCGACTTCCGTGACCGAGAGGCCTGGCCGCACGTCCGTGACAGTCGGGAAAGCGGGATTTTCCTCATGCACCTCGGATAAAGCCGCCCAGACCGACCCGACTGAAGTTCCGAGTTCATTCGGATCCTCCAGGCCGGCCCAATCGTCCGAATCCGCCAGTCCTGTCACCGGATGGCCGTTCTGGTCCATGAGGCTTACGGACGCGATGACCCGTCCCGGGAACCAGGCGTTCCATCCGCGCAGGGTTTCGGATGTGGTGAAATCGGTGAGTCTCGCGGCCAGGGCCGTTACTCCGACGGCCACGATCGACGTGTCGGCATTGTCCGTTTCATCCAGCTCGGCCACCGTGCCCAGCGGATCCGCGACCGCGGCGATCATATGACTTCCCGCGGGTCTGAAGGAGGGCATGAACACAGTGACAGCCGAATCACCCATGGCCAGTGAGGAAATCACGTTTGTCAGCGGGGCGGCCCAGGAGGGCACGCCGTCGAGCATCACGCTGAAGGGCGAGGTGCGGTCCGCGTTGCCGTCATTGCGAACCACGGCCTCCACGGGCCAGGGATACGCGGGTGTGACTGTTCCAATCACGGGCCGGATGCGGACGGAGAAGTTCGGTCTCGCGGCCGCCAGGAAATCCGCGGATGCGGCATTGTCCGTCAGTATGGAATCGTCCAGGCAGGTTACGGACACCGCGCTGGTCACGCGCGTGTCACCCGCGGGCATGCGGGGCGGCAGAACCGCCCGGCAGGAGAGCACCGTCGAGTCGCGCCGGCCGATGTAATAATAGGACCAGAAGGCCGTGCCGCCGCGCACTGAATCAGGCGGCAGCGAGGCCGAGACATAGGACAGGGAATCGTGCAGGCTGAGCGCGACCACGGTCTCGGCCGCTGGACCGCGGCCGGTGTTCCGCACCGTCATCCGGTACGTCACCGTGTCGCCGGCCACCGCGAAGGGCGTCCCGCCCGGCGGCGCCGCGTTCGGCGTGGACACCGTGAGCCGCGGCGTCACATTGGGGGGAATGAAGGGCACCTGGTAATGCGCGGTGTCGCGCCCGGTGTACACGGTGGTGGTGCTGCCCATGACCTGGTCGTACCGCATCGTCAAATCGAGCGCGCGCTTCCTGCCGTTGGTGAAGGGATCGGGGCTCGTGTGCGCGAGCACGTAATAGCCGCTGATGTGTCCGTAGATTTCGCGGTAAATCGGGCCGAGGGAGTCGATGGACGGCGCGAAGTACGACATGCCGCCCGTGACATAGGCGATCTGCTGCAGCTTGTCGATCTGGGGTCCCCCGCCGGCCGGGTTGTTGTTCGAGAGCCCGATCGGGTAAATGGGGATGGAATCGGCGCGCGCGAGGTCGAGCACCTCGTCGATGGTGTGCCCCATGTTGTGGTCGCGGCCGTCCGTGTAGGCGATGACGACGCGGCGCTCGGGCTGCAATTCGGTGGCCTTCAGCGCGGTCCAGAGGGCGTCGTAGAAATACGTGCCGGCCCAGTCGGACGTGTCCGAGTCGATGGCCCGCATCAGAGCCGTGGTGTCGCTGGTGAAGTCCTGCATGAGAAAGCTCTTCTTCGAGAACTTCCACACCGCCACGCGGTCCTTCGACTGCATCTGGCGGATGAATACCTTTGCCGCGGTCTTAATGCTGTCGAACCGGCCGATCATGCTGCCGCTGTAGTCCATCACGATGGCCACGGACAGACCCATGTCGAGGCGCATTTCGCGCACCTCGAAGCCGGGCGAAGTGGTGGTGACGTCGGGATTGCGCGGTTTGGACGGGTCATCGACGTGGGTTTCGAGTATCGTCGGCCACGCCTGCGATACGGGCTGGCCGAGCTGGTTGACGTCTCCGGCCCCGAGCCAGCGCACGGTGTCCGCGAGACCGTGCACATAGCGGTTCTGCCTGTCCTTCACGGTGAGGATGGACATCACGGGCGACGGAAAGTCGGCCCGTTTGCCGCCCAGGGTCGTGAGTGTGTCAATGGTGATGCGGTCGATTCGGACCTTGAGGCCCCCGGTCTGGCCCGCGGCCGGAGCGACAGCGGCAAAAATGCCGATCAGGGCGTATGCGAAGACATGCGGAATGAGCCGGAAGGGGAGAAGGCTTCTCCCCCGTCTGGATGGGACGGATCCCATAAGTTTTCCCCTAAAGCCTTTGAGTGAATCTGTCCGATCCTCTCGCCCCTGACGCGGACCGGCCGAACGCAGGCATCCCGTCCTTCGGCGAAGATCGACAACCGTCTATAAGCAACAAGCGTACCATGCAGGCTCTCCGCGTTTCAGGACCGCGTCCATGCATGTGACCGGACGTCCATTCCGGATTTTTATCATGCAAAAGACCGCTTCCGAAGCGGCCCCATCGCCTGACGAACCACGGATAGTAATCACTAATATAATTAAAATAAGGAGATTATCAAGTGTTATACGACAGGTCTCACTAATGGCAGGCCGGGATTTTTCTCCTGGATTATAGACCGGGTTCCTGTCGGGTCTGCTGTTTGTCCGGTGTTCCATGGGATGGGGCCCGCTTGCATCCGGAGCCGCTATATATTGGTTTTACCGCATTATGGCCGGAAATCGGCCAGCCAGTAGGGGTAAGTTCTTTAGTTCCGAGTTCCGGGTTCCGAGTTCCGGGTTCGGAGTTGTAGGTCCGAAATGGCCCGCGTTTCTCAGCGGGCCTTTCGGACACCCGCGCCCCAAAATTCCTTGACATTCTTCCGCATAATCCTTAAGATCGTTATAATCAAAAAGATCGGAGAACGGATGATTTCGCTGAAAGCCGGACGCTTCCCTTCATGGATTCCCGCGTTTCTTGTTCTCTATATATACAGCGCGCTTCAGGCCGCGGACGGGCCTTCGGTCCGCATCAATGAATTCCTGGCAATCAACTCCAACGGGCTCGCGGACGAGGACGGAGACAGGTCCGACTGGATCGAACTGCACAATTCCGGTCCGGAGGCCGCGGACCTGGCGGGCTGGTCCCTGTCCGACAACGCGGAAGATCCGGACAAGTGGGTTTTCCCGAATGTCCAGATCCCGTCCGGCGGATTTCTCACCGTGTTCGCGTCCGGAAAGAACCGGACGGATCCGGTGTTCGATTTGCACGCGAATTTCAAGCTCGACGGATCCGGGGAATACCTGGCGCTGTTCGAACCCCTGGGCCGGGCCGCATCTGAATTCAGCCCGGCTTATCCGGAACAGTCGGCCGATGTCTCCTATGCTTTCCTCGACGGCGCGTATCTCCCCACTAACAGGCCCACGCCCGGAGCGCAGAACCTCTTTGGATCAGCGGCGATCCTGCCGCTCCCGGTTTTCAGCAGGCAAACCGGTTATTATGATGCCGCCTTCGATCTTCTGATCACGTCCTCCCCGGAAAGCGCGGTCATCCGGGTGACCACGGACGGGAGCGAGCCCGGACCGGATTCCGTGACTCCGGTCAGCGGCGTGATCCGCATCGAAACCACCACCGTGCTCAGGGCAAGGGCCTTTCTGCAGGATTCGATTTCGAGCCGCGTCGCGACCGCAACCTTCCTGTTTCCAGAGGACATCATCCGGCAATCCGGCGAACCCTCCGGTTACCCGCAAGAATGGGGACCGTTCACCGCGATCCCCGGCAATGCGCCCGCGGATTACGGCATGGACCCGGAAATCACCCAGGACCCGGCATATGCCGGCGCCATGCGCGAGTCTCTGCTCTCCCTCCCGGCGCTTTCCATTGTCACGGACCGGGACGGCCTTTTCTCGAAGGACAAGGACCCGCAAAAGGGCGGCATCTACGTCTATACAGGCCCGCCCGGGGACGGCGATGTCCCCCTGCTCGGGGACGGGTGGACGCGGCGCGCGTCCGTTGAACTCATCCAGCCGGACGGATCCACCGGCTTTCAGGCCGACTGCGGCCTGCGCCTGCACGGCGGACACAGCCGCAGGCCCGAGAAAACCCCCAAGCATTCGTTCCGGCTCCTGTTCCGGGGCGAGTACGGCCCGACGCGCCTCGAGGCCCCCTTCATCCCGGGCGTCACCGTTGCTCTGAACACCGTCATTCTCCGCGCCACATACGGCAACACCTGGCTGCACATGAACCAGAGCGAACGCGTCAAGTGTCAGCTCATCCACGACCTGTGGGCCAAGGACACGCAGATCGCCATGGGCCATGCCTCGGGCCGCGGCTTTTTCGTGCACCTGTATATCAACGGCCTCTACTGGGGCGTGTACAATCCCACGGAGCGGATCGACGCCGATTTCGCCGCGGCCAGCCTCGGGGGGAACGCGGAAGACTACGACGTGGTCAAGGACTATGGCGAGGCGGTGGACGGAACCGCGACTGCCTGGAACCGGCTCCTGTCTCTGGCCGACGCCGGGACCATGGACGACGCGGCCTGGATGCGCATTCAGGGCCTGAAGCCGGACGGCACGATTGATCCCTCGGCCGAAACCTCTCTGGACGCGGTCAGCCTGATCGACTACATGCTGATCAATTTCTACGGCTCGAACTGGGACTGGGACCACCACAACTGGATCGCGGTGCGCAACCGCGTCCATCCCGGAAACGGTTTCAGGTTTTTCTCGTGGGACGCGGAGCATGTCATCGAGGACATCGAAGCGGACATTCTGAGTGAGAACAACGCGGGACGGCCCAGCCGTCTGTTCCAGCGGTTGAAGCGGAACCCGAAATTCCTGCGGCTCCTCGCGGACCGGATCCGGCTGCACTGCTTCAACGGCGGCGCTCTGACGCCCGAATCGGCGGCGGCACGCTGGAACGCCCGCTCCGCGGAAGTCGAAAAAGCCGTGCTCTGCGAGTCCGCCCGCTGGGGCGACTACCGCCGCGACAAGCACCGCTGGACCGCGGGCCCCTTCGAGCTCTACACGCCCGAACACTGGCAGGCTGAACGGTCGTTCCTGAAGAACCGGTATTTCCCGGAGCGGACCGCGGTTTTCATCAGCCAGCTGAAGCGAGCGGGTCTCTTCTCCGAAAGCGACGACACCACGGCCGCGGCCGTGCATTCCCCGGAAACCGGAGGCCCTTCGGGATTCGGCCTGGGCCCGAATTTTCCGAACCCCTTCAATCCGGAAACGCGTTTCAGTTTTCGGACGGAAGCGGCCGGCCACGTTTCCGTTCAGGTTTTCGACATCAGGGGCAGGCTTGTCCGCATATTGGTATCCTCAAAAATGCAGGCCGGCCTGCATGCGGCCTCCTGGGACGGCCGGGACGATTCCGGTCTCCCCACGGCAAGCGGGGTGTACATACTCCGGCTCGAAGCGGACGGGCAATGCTCGGCGAGGAAAATCGTTATAGGAAGGTGACGTTTCGGGTTTCGGGTAAAGGGGGGTGTCACCCCCGAATTCTTTTATCGGGGATCCAGGGAGAGGGGAGCAAAACAAGACCTGGTGGCCGCGGACTTCAGGCCGCGCAAGAGTGGATATCGGCCAGACCTGAACGGTCTCTCAGACCCTTGAAAACGAAGGGATCCATCCATGAACTCCGATCACTACCGCTCCGTTTTCGATCACAGCATGGACGGCCTGCTGATCGCGGACTGCGACACGGGCGTCATCCTGAAGGTCAATGCATCCGCCGCCAAGCTTCTGGGATACGACATACAGGAACTGAACGGCCGCGCCTTCTCGTCCCTTTTCCCCGACCTTCCGCCGCCGTCCGGACCGCCCGATGTCCTGGACGGTGTGTTCACGGTGGAGTTTCTCCGCAAGGACGGCGGAACCGCGAGCCTCGATCTAACCCTGACCATCCTGCCCTGGAAGGAGGGGTGCGGCATTCTCGTCTCACTGCGGGACGGCCGGGAGCGCATCGCGGAAGAGCGCGAACGGGAACGCCTCATCGCTGAGCTCGAGGCCGCGCTCGAAAGC
>CAVTNR010000007.1:0-46278 GCA_963736115.1 uncultured bacterium | reverse complement strand
TGCCGATGCGTAATTCTCCGCAAAATCGCGGCTGCCCTCGCCGTACACGTCCACGTCCACGACCCGGCCCCGCAGGTCCGGATTGAGCGCATTGTCCGGGACCAGCTTTTCGATGAGGCCGTAATAATGTTCGCCCCGGTCCTTTATCCGAACGGTGATATGCTCGAAGGAGGTGGGCGGCTTGAAAATGCAGGCCGTCCCCGTTCCGGGAAACGGTCAGATCCAGGAAAACCGGAAAATCCCGGTGGAAACCGTGCGCCGCCTTCCGCGAACGCAAACCCAGGACCATCGTGTCCAGGGACGATTCCTTCACGAACATGGATGCCCGGACGGACAAAGTTGAAGGCGAACGTCAGTCCTTCGACCGGGATTCCGCCGTCCTTGAGAATGTCCAGGGTAACGTGCCCGATGCCGACGGTGAAAGGCCCGGACGTCCAGGTTTGCGAAGGTACTGCTTCACCCGGGCTGAAAAGGATCAGAACCAGGAACGGGATGAGTCTGCGGCAGGGAAAACGCATGTCGGTCCTTTGAATCTGTTGTGAAGAAACCATATTATATTCGCTCACATCCCCCGCCGCCCGCTGCGCGGGATCCAGCTATTATTTGCCTACTTGTTGAAGACCCCGCTTGCGGGACCAATTTATTATATTTCTAGAGTATTGAAGGCAAGCGGCGGGCCTTCGATAGGATTAAAAATCGTGCTGCTTGGTCCGCGAAGCGGGGGAATGCGCTCGCTGATAGATTCACGGAACGGAATCGTTCGCAGTACGGTGACGGATGACTTGACGGAGACGGTGGCCTGAACGGAGGCCGGTTCATTCGAAGTTCATGAAATCGAAGTCCGCGAATCCACCGCCCGCGGCCACGTTCGGATTCACGCAGAACAGGCCGACTTCGCGCCTATCCACATGCCCTTCTGCGCGCGGAACGGCGAGCCGATCGGCTCCACGACTTCCCATCCGCGCTCCACGAAAACGCAGACCGCATTTTCATCCACGCGGACGCGGAGACTGTAGGCGCCTGTGGGCACGGGAACGGACCTGCGGGCGCGGCGTGGTAGCTCGGCGCGTCTTGCACCGGCCCCGTTCCCAGAACGAGGCGGATTTCTCCGTTGTTCGCGGGTCAGGCCAAGCGCCGCCCATTCCGTTCCCATGACAGTGAGTCCCGCCTTTTCGCCGTCCGACTCCGGATGGAATAACACCGCAGTCGCCGCCGTAAAGGACGGGGCCGGAATTTTCTGAAGAAGCAGGTTGGGCACGAACCAGAAATTGCCGTTCTGCGACGGGGACCGCACCGCGGACAGCCTCAGGCTTCCCGGGTTCGCGGAAAGGGACCACCAGTCGTCCGAGGGATTGGCGTGCCACTGCCATTGCGGGTTCAGGGCCGGCCCGCTGAAATCGTCCGAAGTCCGCGGCTGCATGGGTTTGACCTTGCCGGCGATGCGGGGCTTTCGGAATTGCGTCACCGGCTCTCCGATACCATCCCCGTCCGGGTCCGCGCCGATCACGGGCCATCCGTCCGTCCATGCCGCGGGCTGGAGGTGCACGACGCGGCCGTAGGGTCCGCGGTCCTGAAAATGCATGAACCACCATTCGCCCGATTCCAGTTCCACAAGACCGCCCTGATGCGGGCCGTTGATTGCGGTACCGCCCTGATGCATGACGGTCCGCGCCTCATAGGGGCCGAGGATCTTCTTCGAACGCAGCGCGGTCTGCCAGCCGCCGGTCACGCCGCCGGCCGGAGCGAGTATATAATACCAGCCGTCCTTCTTGAGAAATTTGGGACCTTCGATGGTGGGCTGATGGAGCGTGTCGCAGTAGATGACCGTTCCGTTGTCGAGCAGTCGCTCCCCGTCGGCGCTCATCCGGTGCAGGATCAGCACATCCGCGTGCAGTTTGCTCCGGATGAGCCAGGCGCTTCCATCGTCGTCCCAGAAGGGGCAGGGATCCTCCCACATCTCGACCGCTGTGACGTGACGCAGGGTATAAGGGCCGGCGGGGTCTTCGGCCCTGGCCATGAACAGGCCCTCGTGCGGTGTGCAGAAATAGACGAAAAAATGACCGTCATGAAAACGGATGGAAGGCGCCCAGGATCCCTGGCCGTGCGCCGGTTTGTCGAACTTCTCGAACGGCAGGCGTTCGTACACGTGTCCGAGCAGGGTCCAGTTGACAAGATCCCGCGAGTGCAGGACCGGGATGCCCGGCATGCAATTGAAGCTCGAGGCAACCAGGTAGAAGTCCTCGCCGACGCGGATGACGTCCGGGTCCGAATAATCGGCGAACAGCACGGGATTTTGATACCGGCCGTTCCCCAGGTCCGGATTCCACATCCGGCCGTGCAGACCGGCGGCCACGGCCAGGGTCAGAACCAGAGAGCTGATTCGCTTCATATTGCGGCTCCCGGATGATATTGGACTGCGGGCGCTTTCTTCCAGCCGAAGCGCGTACTTCCCCTCCCCGCAGGACTTATGTCGCGGTTCCACCCGGTAAGCGGACCCAGCCGCGGCTGAAACCGGTGCCGCGCTTTTACTGCGCGGATTCGCCGGAAATGATCTTGACCGCCCGGCCCACGTCATTCGGGGGAAGATCAGGCGGAACCGCGGGCCGGCCCAGTTTCTGAAAAATCATGAACCGGGCGCACTTGGAATTGTCGCCCAGGCAGTATGCGTTCTTCATCATGTCCGCGACCGCGGGCATTTTGGCCATCTGGTCGTTGAAGAAGAGGCATCCCTTGAGCAGTTCGCAGTCGGCCATTTTTCCCTCCCGGGTTGTGAGAGTGAGTCGGTGGATGCTTTACATGAGTTAGCCGTCCGGTTGATGGACGTACGGATTTTTCTGATAATCAGTAGACGACGCCGCTGGCCGCGGCATAGGCCTTGAGCACTTCGGCCGCTTCCTTCCGAAGCAGAGGCGGACCGACCTGGACGCCGCGCCTGCGGCATTCCCGCTTCCAGTCAGCCGGCAGGGGGCCCTCGTCAAAACCCGCTATTTTCTCCACATCCGTCCGTGTCGATCCGTAAATCAGCTTGTCCACGCCCGCCCAGATGACGGCTCCGAAGCACATGACACAGGGCTGGGCGCTGGAGGCGAGAACGAACCGTCCGGGTTTTCCCGCGCCCAGGTCGAGCCTGTGATGCTTCAGCTTCTCCTCCGCCAGGATCAGGGCGAGAATTTCCGCGTGATTCACCGAACAGCGGCCCGGGACCACGGTGTTCACGCCCACGGCAAGAAGGCTGTGATTGCGGCCGTCGAACACGGCCGCGCCGAAGGGCCCGCCCGTGCCGTGCCGGACATTGGCCGCGGCGAGCGCGATCGCCAGCCGCATTTTCCCTTCATCCGACCTGCGGACCGTTCCGAAATCGACCTCCCGCTTCACCCACCCGGGAAGGGCGATGGTTCTCCGCAGGGGCGGGATCACTGCTTCAGGCCTGCGAGAATCTCAGCCCCGAAGGCCATGCATTCCGGCCGTTTCAGGTTGTCGTAATCCTCGAACGCGGCCATCATCTTCGCGGTTTCAGGGTCCATCAGGGACTTCGTGACCCGGCCGAGAAACACATGCGACGGGACCAGCGCGGCGCCGGTCAGTTTCGCGAGATGGTTTGCGATGAGTATCTCCTCCTGCTCCGGCGCCACCGGCCGGCCCATGTTGCCGCATACGGCGAACAGGCCCGCCACCTTCCCGCTCAGAGTATCCCGGTTCGCCTTCAGGTAATCCTGCAGTTCCGGGGAGACCACGGCCATGCGTATGGCGCCGCCGATCACCACGTGCTCGAATCCGGAAAGGTCCGGTTTCTCGCGCACATCAAACACATGCGCGATGCCGCCCATTCCTTCGGATATCCAGGCCGCGGCATCGCGCGTGGAGCCGCACCAGGTGGCGTACAGCACGGCCCACTTTTTGTTCCGACGGCGTGGCGTAGAACTTCATCGCTCCGGCGTTTCCGGCCAGGGCGGCCGCGCCGAGGCCGGCGAGTCCGGATGCGAAAAATTTGCGTCTGTCCATGTGACCTCCTGGGAGCCGTCCGGGTCTAAGAACCAAAATGTCCTATATCATAGAATATAAAAAACAAACCGCACAAAGTCAATCGAATGGATTAAATGACCGGTTTCAGGACCGGCTGACCGGTCTTCTTCGGGGCACGCTTACTTCTTCTCCGCCATCAGCCTGGCGACCGCCGGTTCCATGGCTTCGGTCCAGACCTTGTACCCCTCCGCGTTGGGATGGAGGTAGTCGGGCATCAGCTCCTCTTTCAGCGTCCCGTCCGGTTTCAGGAACAGACCCGAATAGTCCTCGAAAAAGATGGTTTCCCCGTCCGCGATGCGGCTGGCCAGGCGGTTCGTTTCCGTAATTTTCATGCGCTGGGGCGTGGGGTTCAGGTCGCGCGGGAGAATGGCGAGCAGAAGAATTTTCGTGCCCGGCAGATAAGTCCTCAGCCGGCCGCACACGGCGATGATTCCGTCCGCGATCTCCTGCGGCGTGCAGTCGTCCCGGTTGGAATTGTTCGTGCCGATCAGCACGACCGCCAGTTTCGGCTTGACCGCGGAGAAATCGCAATGGTCGAGCCGCCACAGCACATGATGCGTCCAGTCGCCGCCGAAGCCCATGTTCACCGCGTTCCGCGGCGCGTAATACAGGTCCCAGTACTTCCGGCCGGTGTTGTCGAATCCGTGCGTGATGGAGTCTCCGATAAGGAGCAGATCCGCGCCGCCCCGTTTCAGCCGGTTGTGGACCGCCTCGTGTCTCGGCTGCCACCACGAAACTGCCCAGTCGAAAGTGGACGGCGCCGGAGTCACGGACCTGTGTGTTCTGGCCGCTGTTTCGCGGAAAAGCGTCTTTTGCCGGCTTGCGCAGCCTGCGAGCAGAAGCGCTGCCGTGGTTGCGGTGATTCCAAAAACAATGGTTCGATTCATTTTATACCTCTCATTCTTTCTGCGCAAGGGTTCCCGCGAAGGTGTCGCGCATAACGGTTCCCGCTGTCCGATAGCCCGGCTGATAAAACGCCGGGCATATCGGACCTACAACTGCCGCTTTCCAGACAGCCGCATCGGAAACACGCAGAAGACCCCGGGGTCCGATGGATTCATGGATCGAGAAAACCGGACATCCAATGACGATCGTATCGAGACCCCGGGGTCTTCTTTTATTGCCGCATGAACTCATCGGACCAGCGCCGCTTTTACGGAACGCACAGTCCCTCCCGCGCGGACCGTAATGACGTACACGCCCGAAGCCAATCCTCCGGCTTCCCAGAGCAGGTCGTGCGGCCCGGCCTCTCGTACGCCTTGTTCAAACACAGCGGCCAGGCGGCCCTGCAAGTCCTTGACTGCGATCCGGACCGCGGACCGGGCTCCGAGATGGAAGCGGATGCGGGTGGATGCGTTGAAGGGATTGGGATAAACCGCGTTCAGTGTGAATCCCGCCGGGCTGAGCGCGGCAGGCCGGGTATTGTCCGCAGACGCCGGCTTGTCCTTGACCTGGTTCTCCGGACCGTCCCCCCTGTCGTAATACCGCCATTCCGACTCCCAGACGAACGGGAAGAGCCCGCTATCGGTCCGGATCTGGCAGTCGAAAGAGACTCCCGCGTCCGCTCCGCTGGCCGCGTGCACCTCGACCGCCACGACGTTTCCCGTGTCGCGGATGAGTGAAAGGTCGTTTGGCGCGTCGATGCGGAAAGTCGTGTAACCCGAGGTCTGCACCCGGGTCGCGAAAGCGCCGTAAAAGGGAACTTCGTCCTCCGGGAAGTTATAGCGGCCTGCCTCGATTCCGTTGAAATAGGCCACGAGCCCGTCGCCCCCGCGTATCATGAGGGTCAGCCGGCTGACGGACGCGGATGCCGGGATGTCCAGGGCTTTCCTGAAATACACGGTACGGACCCCGGCCACGGTTGTCGTAAAACTCCCGGACGGCCGGTTGCCCGCAGGCGCGATGCCGGAAGCCCAGGCGGAATCGTCGTACCCGGGCTGCGTCCAGTCCAGGTCTGCCTTGGTCGTGTCCACGGTCATTTGCACCACAGCGGACGTGTCCATTGCGTTCCCGGCCGCGTCCGCGGCCCTCAGGTACAGCGTCCGGGTCTGCCCGTGGCCGCAGGACACGGAGGTCGCATGCTTCCGGCTTCCCGTTTCGTCGAAGGTGTTTTGCATCTCAGAAAAGGGTTCATCCGAATCGCTCCATCGCACGGTCGCGTACGTGTCCGTTTCCGCCTCGAGGGGGATGGATTCCGCGTACGCGATGAATGGCGACGCGGGCAGGCGCGTGAATGCGGGCGGTTTCGTGTCATCGTATGGCTCCCAGGGGCTCAAGCCGTCGATGGCCGTGATCAGCCGGTCCGCGATCTGGTGATGCGTGGCGACCGTGGGATGGTAATTGGCGTACCCGCCGTTGTAATAGGGATAATCCGTGTAAAAGACGTCCCCGTGGCCTGCGGCATTTTCCTCCTCCACGACCTGCCCGATCGCGGTTTTCAGCCATTCGAGCCCGTTGGCCGCAACGGCCAGAATCCGGACGCCCGGATACACGTCGCGGATCGTCGCGATGAATTCATGGTACCGGCCGATATACAGGTCCCGGTTCTCCTTCGCGACCGGTCCGCTGTACCCGCCGAACGCGTTGTAATCGTTCAGGCCCAGCCCGATCACCACCAGGTTGGGAACCCACTGCTCGAAGTCCCAGGTCTGGTTCCGGCCGAACGCGTGAGCCTGGTCGAACTGATCGGGCAGGTTCTTGGTGTAGTCGCCCTGCCATTCCACCACCAGTCCCCATCCGGAGATGCTGGTCATGTGAACTTCCGCTCCGTAATGGCGGCCGACGATCGGGCCGAAGCCCTCGTAGATGTTGGTCACGGGCGCGTCCGAATCCGGCGTTCCGGTGAGCTCGTTCCATTCCGCGCTGGTGAAGGAGTCGCCGATGAATTCGATTCGGCGGGCCGGACGTTCGGGCGGCGGCAGCAGCGTCTTTCCGTCGTCCAGGATGAACCCGTTGAACGCGAACCGGATCCATGTGGTCTCGTTGCGCTTGAAGAGCACCAGCGTGTGCGGCCCGTCGGTCAGGCCCTCGGCCAGTGTATAGGAAGCGGCCGCCGTGGATGTTCCCTTGAACACGCCTTTCAGCTCGCCGTCGACGAACACGTTGAAATAGGTGAAATTGTCCGTCAGCCGGACACCGATGGACGTGCCTTCGAACCGGACCGTGACGCTGACTCCGGGCCAGGAATGGGAAGGCGCCTTGGGATCGGAGAAGTCCCACCGGCCCGTGTATAGGATGTTCGGGTCGTCCGCGGGGATCAGCACGGACGCAGTCAGGGCGATGGAGGCGGTCAGCGTCCATGCGGCCGCAACCAGGAAGATGTTTTTCATCCGGACTCCGGGAAAAAGTTCATATTGTCAGTGATACGCGACATCCGATGATCGGACCGCGGTCATCAGAAAGAGCGGGAATTCTCTCGGGCCTACCGCCGTTTGCTTTTCCATCCGTAAAACCGTTTGGAACCGGACATCCGCGAATCCCTTCTGTCGCGCCAGGATGCCCAGCGCTTCCCGATCGAATCCGTGATGGCCTTCGAACCCGGGGCCGTGAAAGAAGCCGTCTTCAGACTCCAGGTCCGCGACCGCCAACCGGCCGCCTTCTTTCAACAGCGCATAAAAAGAGGAAAGAAGTCCGGCTGTATCCGGCACATGGTGCAGGACGAGGAGAGAGACGATGATGTCATATCGTTCCGGCGGAAGAGGATCCGTTGCGAGGTCGAGCCGCAGGGGATGCAGGCCGGTCATGCCGGACGCCCGGATCTTCCGATCCAGCACTTCGAGCATGCCGGCCGAGTTGTCCGCCATTGTGACGGATCCGGCGTGCGGCTTCAGGCTGAATCCCAGCAATCCGGTGCCGCATCCATACTCGAAAACGCGGGTTTCCGCGGTCAGCGGAACAGCGGCGCGTATCGCGTCCGCGACAATTTTCGCCCGCTCGATCCGCTTCGGATCGTCGTCCCATGTCGCGGCTTTGACGTCGAATTCGGACATGGAAGGGGTTGCCTCTTGGTTGAATCAAAAACTGAGGGATCAGTGACGGTCCGCTAGCGTCAAGTTCATAGTTCATAGTTCATGGTTCATTGTTAAAAGAATAAACGAACAATAACTATCTATCGTTTTTCCCATGAACTATGAACTTTTCCTAAACGCCGGGCATATCGGAGCTGCAACCGCCACTTGATTGAGAATATTACGAAATCGGTTTCGTGATTAATTTAAGCACTTTTTGCGTGGATTGAAAGCAGTTTCCATACTTATCAACTATCTTAATCCGTGATAATCCGTTCCATCCGCTCAATCCGTGTTCCATCCATCCTGGAACCGAATATCGAAAATCCCCTTGAATATTTCACCCTCAATCCGTATACTGTCCGCATCCACAAACCAACAGAGGCGGATCAAACAATGACACGCATCGGGCGGCTTTTCGCAGTGACACTTGTTTTTCTGTTCTCCGGAAGCGTTCTCCCCTGCACCAACATCCTGGTGACGAAAGGCGCGTCCGCGGACGGATCGACCATGATCACCTACGCGGCGGACTCGCACACGCTGTACGGCGAATGCGTCCTCATCCCGGCCGCGGAATACGCGGCCGGCACCTGGGTGGACGTTTACGAATGGGATACCGGCAAATATCTGGGTAAGATCCGGCAGGCGGAAAAAACATACTCCGTGGTCGGCAACATGAACGAGCACCAGGTTTCCATCGGGGAGACCACCTGGGGCGGCCGCGAGGAGCTGACGGACGACTCCACGGGCGTTCTGGATTATGGGACGCTCATGTTCACGGCCCTGCAGAGAAGCCGGACCGCGCGCGAAGCCATTCTGGTGATGACCGATCTCGTGCGGGAATACGGGTATTACAGTTCGGGCGAATCTTTCTCGATCGCGGACCCGAACGAGGTCTGGATCATGGACATGATCGGAAAGGGCCGGGGGAGTCGCGGCGCGGTCTGGGCGGCCCGGCTCGTTCCGGACGGCATGATCTGCGCCCACGCCAATCACCCGCGCATCCGCCAGGTCCCGATGAACGACAAGGGGAACTGCCTGCACTCCCCGGACGTCGTTTCGTTCGCGCGGGAAAGGGGATATTTCAAGGGAACGGACGCGGAATTCAGCTTCGCCGACGCCTACGGCCCGGCGGATTTCGGCGCACTGCGCTTCTGCGAGGCCCGCGTGTGGAGCGTTTTCCGCAACGCCGCGCCGTCGCTGAACCTTTCCGCGGACGCGGTTCGGCCCGCGCCGGACGCGAAGCCGCTTCCCCTTTGGGTCAGGCCGGACAAAAAGCTGACCGTCCGCGACGTGATGGGCCTGATGCGCGACCATTTTGAGAACTCGGAATTCGACATGACGAAGGACCTCGGCGCGGGTCCGTTCAAATGCCCCTATCGGTGGCGGCCCATGACCTGGAAGTCTGACGGCCAGGATTACCTGTTCGAGCGCGCCATCTCCACCCAGCAGACGGGGTTCTCGTTCGTCGCGCAGATGCGTTCGTGGATGCCGGACCCCGTCGGCGGCGTGTTCTGGTTCGGCGTGGACGACACGTACAGCACGGTTTACGTGCCGTTCTACTGCGGCATCGACCGGGTGGCTGCGCCGTTCGCGCCCGGCTCCGGATCCTTTGACCGCTTCTCCTGGGATTCGGCCTTCTGGATGTTCAACTTCGTCTCGAACTTCGCGTATTCTCGCTACTGCGACATGATCGTGGACATCCAGATAGCCCAGCGCGAGCTGGAGGGCGGGTATTTCGCGGACCAGACGAGCGTGGAGACCGCGGCCATGGCCCTGTACAAGCAGTCGCCCCGGCTGGCGCGGGAATACCTGACGTCCTATTCCGTGGCGGCCGGAGAGAAGGCGTTCGTCCGCTGGAAGAAGCTCGGCGAATTCCTGCTGTGGAAGTACCTGGACGGGAACGTGAAGAACGAATTCGGAAAACCCCTGCACCCGGAATACCCGGCCGAGTGGTACAGGGCCGTGGCCAGGGACACGGGCGACCGGATGAAGGTTGTGCCGTATCCTCCGGCGCCGGCGCCCGCCCCCTGAGTGGAAACCGCAGATATACGAAAGCCCCTTCCCTTTCAGGGGGACGGGGCTTTCTCATTTACCCTGAAAACCTCCCACGGATCTTCGGCCCGCGGGAGGTTTTTTGATTTACGGTTCCCCGTGGCGAACGCCGGTGCGAGTCGTCACGGCAAACGGGACGATGATTCGCTTTCCGCTTCAGGTTTGAACACGATGCGATACGCCGTTCCCCTGTTCCGACCCGACTCCAACCGAACCGAACCCTTGAGCTGATCCTCGACCAGAATGCGGATCAGCCGCATGCCCATCGACGAGACAGTGCTCAGATCCCTGCCCTTCGGCATGCCGATACCGTTGTCCGAAACGGACAGCGCGATGACACCTCGCCGGCCCGCGGACATGCGTATGAATAGCCGCGGCCGGCCCCGGAACGAGGCGGGAAACGCGTATTTCATGGAATTGGAAACGATTTCATTAAGGACCAGTCCGCACGGAATGGCCTGTCCTATGTTCAGGTGGTGCACGGCGATTCGGGTCCGCACGTCGATGGGTTTGCCCGGCCGGCCGTAGGAACGGAGCAGGTTGCCGATGAGATGGCCGGCGTAGTCGCTGAAATGCACGTCCGTGAAACTGGCCGTGCCGTACAACTGCTCATGGATGAGAGCCATGCTGTGGATGCGGTTCCGGCTTTCCTCGAAAAGGCCCAGCACCCGCTTGTCCTTCACGTCCTGCGTCTGCAGGTGCAGGAGGCTCGAGACCACCTGCAGGTTGTTTTTCACCCGGTGGTGGACCTCCCGGAGCAGGACTTCCTTTTCCGCGAGCGAATGCTGGAGCGCCTTCTCGGCCTGCGTCCGCTCGGCGACTTCGCGCCGAAGATTCTCCGTGGTCTGACGGAGGGGGTTTAAAAGTTGACGGCTCAGCACGCCGTATCCCAGCACGGCCATGCTGAACAGTTCCGTGAATGACAGGATCGGGAACGGGACATTGATGACCGCGCCCGCGATGAAACCCGCGAGCATGATCAACAGGCTGGCCGACATGAAGGGTTCGTGGTGCTCGCGGCGAGTCCGATGGAAAAGGGCCAGCGCCCAGCAGAAATACAACACCGGAACCGCGCTGATGAGGAATCCCAGAGGCGTCAGGGTCACCAGAGTTGTCCCGGCCGGATCCAGGCGGGCCCGGGTAATGACCTGTCCGCCGAGTATGGGGCCGATGGTCATCAGAATCGCCACGCCGGTCAGGGTGACGACGAACCGATGCTTGCGCGCTGACAAGCCGAGGTAGGCGACGGTGAAAAAGAGCAGAGATACGGCCGATAAATAGAAAAAAAGGCCTTCCCATTCGGCCCAGTGCTGCGGATTGCCCCGGCCCAGCCAGAGGCAGATGCGGAGATAGACGGAACAGATTCCCTTGGCCGTCTGGATGGCGGCGAAAGCCGAGAAAGTCCGGTTGACGGGGTTTTTCAGGCCGGCGCTCAGGGCGATGAGCATCAGGGCCGCGGATATGACCGTAAAAAGTCCGGCTGCCGCGAAATCGATCCAGAAGAGCGTGGTCATGGACCTTTTCCCGTCCTTCCCTCCCCAAGGGTGACTGGAGCCGGCGCGACGGCCCGACTGTATTTCGGCCGCGTGTCCGCTGAATGAAAGGCGCACTAATGTTCTAAAAAATTATTGGATTGTCAAGGGGAAACGCGGAGATGGAAACCGTTCCGGGTTCCGAGTTCCGAATTCCGAGTTCATGGTCGCCCTGAGTCGTGCCCTCCTGATCCGCACATGAAGTTGTAGGTCCGATATGCCCGGCGTATTTCAGCCGGGCTATCGGACATCAGGTTCGAAGTAAAAGATGTCCGAAAGGCCCGCAGAAAAAATGCGGGCCATTTCGGACCTACAACTGACTCATCCGCGTGCCGCAGGCGTCCGTGTTCCATTCGTTCAAAAAAAAAGGCCCCGGACGTAACCGCCCGGGGCCTTTGAATTTTAAAATCGGACCGGGATCTTACTGCACCGGATTCCCGTCCGCGTTCATGAGCTGAATCTTCGTCCATCCCAGGCCGCCGAGGTCGGCCTCGATCTTGGAGCGGTCGCCCACCACCACCCAGACCAGCCGGTCCGGATGCAGGAGGGTTTTCCCCGCCCGGTTCGCGTCTTCCGTCGTCAGCTTCCGGAGCCGCTCGGCATAGGTGTTGAAATGATTCTCCGGGTATCCGTAGCGCACGATGTCGCCGATGGAACCGGACACCGAACTCCCCGTCTCCCACTGGCCGGCGAGCTGAAGCACCTGGTTGTTCCTGGCCTTCTCGAACTCGGCGGATTCCACCGGCCGGTCCGAAATCACCTGAGAGAGCTCCTTCACGATTTCGCGCATGGAATCGGCGGTCTTGTCGCTCTGAACCGAGGAGTACACGATGAACGGCCGCTGGCCCCGCGCGTCCACCAGAAAGCTTCCAGCGCCGTAGGTCCAGTGCTTGTCCTCGCGCAGGTTCATGTTGATGCGGGAGGTGAAGTCTCCGCCCAGCAGGCTGTTAAGCACCTGCATGGCCAGTTCGTCCGGATTGGCATTGGGCGGCGCGACATGCCCGCAGAACACGATGGACTGCTGGGACCCCGGCCGGTCGATCAGATAGATTTCCGGTCCGGACTTGTGATCCACGGCTGCGATGTTTTTTTCGGGCACGGCGCCGGACGGCCAGGCCGCGAACAGTTTCTCCAGCCTGGGCTGAAGTTCCGCCAGCGTGATGTCGCCCACGGCGACCAGCGTGGCATTGCCCGGCTTGAACCAGGTCTGGTGGAAACGGACGAGATCGGCCGCGGTCATCTTCGCCACCGAGGCTTCGTTACCGGACCCGGTCAGGGGATTGCCGTACGCGTGCTCCTTGCCGTACAGCAGTCCGGGGAAAACGCGGAGCGCCATCTGAATCGGCGTCACCTTCTCTCGCTGAATCCCCGCCAGGGTCTGGGCCTGCAGGCGCTTGAAATCCGCCTCCGGGAAAACGGGATTGAGCACGACGTCCGCGAAGATGTCCAGGGAGGCGTCCAGATTCGGCTTGAGCGTGTTCAGCCGCACCACCGACATGTCGAGGTCGGAGCCCGTTCCGAGGCTGGACCCCAGACCCGACAGCTCCTCGCTGATCTGGAGCGCGGTCCGCTTCTTCGTGCCCTCGTCCAGCATGTCCATGGCCAGCCGCGCCGTGCCCGGAAGCCCCGACTGATCCGAGGCGTATCCGGCATTGACGATGAGTTGAAGATTGACGACCGGAATGGCGGTCCTGCGGGCCAGCATGATGTTCAGGCCGTTGGAGAGCCGGCCTTTCTCTATGGCCGGGAATGAGGCATCCGGCTGTTCCGACGGAACGGGAAGCTTCGTGCGGTCCACGTCGCTCTTCTCCGCGGCCGCGAGCTCCGGGAACGGCCGGATCTCGAGCGTGTAGGCACCATCCGACAGCCACTGCTTGGCCGCGCCGTGGAGGTCCCGGGCCGTGGCGTTCTGCACGGTTTTCAAGCTGGTTCTGTAATGGGCCGGGTCACCGGCGTACACGAAGTTCTGCGCCAGAATGTCCGACTTGCCGCCGAAACCGCCGATCCGCTCGATGCCGCGCACGAATCCCGCCACATGCTGGGTCTTTACGCGCCTGACCTCGGCTTCCGTCGGTCCTTTTTCCAGCAGTCTCGCCAGTTCCTCATTCACGGCCTTCTCGACCGCGGCGATTTCCACACCCGGCTTGACCGTGGCGACGATCTGAAACAGCCCCGCGATTTCACGGATGTCGATGAATGCGGAGATGGAGGTGGCGATCTGGTCCTCGTACACCAGACGCTTGTACAGCCGGGAGGTCTTGCCCAAGGCCAGTACGTCGCTCACGAGATCGAGGTAAGTGCCGTCCTTCGAACCCCATTCCGGGATGTTCCAGACCTTGTACAGCCGCGCCTGGGGCACCCGGTCCTCCGCAACCTGCCGGTGTTCGCCCGAACGCTTCGCGATCCAGGTCGAATGGCTGGCCACGGGCGGGCCCGGCGGGATGTCGCCGAAATAGCGCTTCACCTTTTCGAAAGCGGTCTGGGGCGTGACGTCGCCCGCAACGACCAGCACCGCGTTGGAGGGTCCGTAATAGGCCTTGAACCACTCATGCACATCCGTGAGCTTCGCCGCATCCAGGTCTTCCATGGCCCCGATAACGGTCCAGGAATAAGGATGCCCGGGCATGAAGCAGGCTTTGGTGATGAGCTCTTCGCTGATTGAATAGGGCTCGTTGTCGTACTGCCGCTTCTCGTTCTGCACGACACCGCGCTGTTCGTCGAGCTTGGGCTGGCCGACCGCGCCGAGCAGGTGCCCCATCCGGTCCGATTCCATCCACAACGCCAGGTCGAGGGCCGAAGTGGGTACGTTCTGGAAATAATTCGTGCGGTCCTCGCTCGTGGTGCCGTTCAAGTCCGTGGCGCCGATGGCCTCCATGGCCTGAAAATAGTCATTGTCGAAATTTTCGCTCCCGTTGAACATCAGGTGTTCGAACAGGTGGGCGAATCCGGTTTTTCCGGGCTTTTCGTTCTTCGACCCCACGTGATACCAGACATTGACGGCCACGATGGGCGCCTTGTGGTCCTCGTGTACCAGCAGAGTCAGTCCGTTGTCGAGCGTGAATTTCGTGTAGGGAATGTCGATGTCCACGGACGGCGCCGACTTGTTCGCGGCGAATGCCAGGCTCGCCGTGAGGAGAAGCAAAACGATGAACGCATGCCTCTTGAGTGCCATAAAACCTCCTTGAAAGGATTGGGGACGAGAATATCTATGTTTTTGATTTTATTGGGATTGGGCCGGATCTGCGGACCTGCTGAATATTCGATGCATTATTCGTTTTCCACAGATCCATCTATAATATACGTAAGTTTACAGGAAAAGGTTTCTCGAATCGGGTGGAATTTCCGGATTCAGGGAGTCGTTTCTCCGGCCAGAGGCTCCCGCCTCTGCGCCTGACGCACAACCGGAAGTTTTCCGCACCGCAGGGGCAGGAGCCTTCCGCGAAGT
The DNA here is from genome assembly GCA_963736115.1 of uncultured bacterium. GTDB lineage: Bacteria > Zhuqueibacterota > QNDG01 > QNDG01 > DTFT01 > JAFGAX01. The sequence goes on along the minus strand of CAVTNR010000007.1, from coordinate 31,216 downwards.
CTTCAGTTGCCGGCATCTATTGTTTGATCCCGCATCGCGGGGCGGGACCAAGCTATCAGACTAATTTTTATTGAAGGCCTGCGGGGAAACGCACCAGATATCAATCAATCAATGAGTAACCGTATTCCTCCATCTTTATCCGTGGTCATCCACCGCAGATCCGTGATAATCCGTGTTCCATTCGTATAATAAAAAGCCCCGGACGCAACCGCCCGGGGCTTTTCGTATATTGACGGATCAAACTCACCCGTTCTTCTTCGCGAACTCCTTCATGAAGTCCGTCAGGGCCTTGATGCCATCGGGTTCCAGCGCGTTGTACATGGACACCCGGATACCGCCGACCGATCGGTGACCCTTGAGGCCGCTGAATCCGGCCGCCTGGGCCTCGGAGATGAACTTGGCCTCGAGCTCCTCGGACGGCAGGCGGAACGTCACGTTCATCAGGGACCGGCTTCCCGGATCCGCCGTGCCCTTGAAGAAACCGGAATTGCCGTCGATGGTGCCGTAGAGGAGATTTCCCTTCTCCTCGTTCCGCTTCTCGACGGCCGCCATGCCGCCGAGCCCCTTCGCCCATTCCAGCACGAGCTTCACGATGTAAATGGAGAAGCACGGCGGCGTGTTGTAGAGGGAATTGTTCTCGACATGGGTGGCGTACTTCAGGATGGGGGACACTTCGGGTTTTCCGGTCGCGAGGAAATCCTCGCGGATCGCGACCACGGTCACTCCTGAGGGGCCCAGGTTCTTCTGCGCGCCCGCGTAGATCATGGCAAACCGGCTGGCATCGATTTTGCGCGAGAGGATGTCGCTCGACATGTCGGCGACAAGCGGGACGTTCCCCGGTTTCGGGAAGGTTTTCCACTGTGTGCCGAAAATCGTGTTGTTGGAGGTCATGTGGCAGTACGCGGCGCCGGCGTCGAACTGAAGCTCGGCGTCCGTCGGGACCCGGTTGAAGTTGACGGATTCCGTGGTGCCCGCGACGCGGACCGTGCCGTAGGCCTTGGCTTCCTTGAAGGCTTTCTGTGCCCAGTAACCCGAGAGCACGTAGTCGGCCGACTTTCCGGAGGCCAGGAAATTCATCGGAATCATGGCGAACTGGAGGCTCGCGCCGCCCTGTAGGAACAGGATCTTGTAGTTCGCCGGAATGCCGAGCAGTTCGGACAGAAGGACCGCGGCTTCGTTATGGATCGCCTCGTACGCCTTGGACCGGTGGGACAGTTCCATCACGGACATGCCGGTCTGGGCGTAGTTGAGCATTTCCTTCTGGGCCCTCTCGAGCACCGCGGCCGGAAGCGTCGACGGCCCGGGGTTGAAGTTCCAAATGCGCTTTTCAGGCATGACGGTCTCCTTAGTTCTTCTGATAAGCTTCGAGCAGTTCGACGACTTCGTCGCTGATCCGTTTCAGGTTTTCCTTCGTGGACGCGCCCAGGTGCGGGGCCATGATCACGTTCGGTGCCTTGAGAATGGGGCACGACGGATCGGGCGGGTCGGAATACCACACGTCGGTGGCATAGGCCTTCACCTTGCCGGAGTTGAGCGCCTCGACCAGGTCCTCCTCCACGACGCACTTGCCGCGGCCCGTGTTCACGATCGCGACGCCGTCCTTCATCTTCGCGATGGAGGACTTGTTGATCATGCCCTTGGTTTCGTCCGTGAGCGGCGTGTGCAGGGACAGGTAATCCGACTGGGACAGCACCTCGTCCAGGGACTTCATTTCCACGACGTCGGACTGCTGCACGACCTTGTCCGTGCCGATGACCTTCATCCCGAAGGCCTTCGCCCGCTTCGCCATCTCGGTGCCGATTCGGCCCACGCCGATCAGGCCGAGCGTTTTGCCCAGCAGTTCCGTCCGCTTGATCTCGCTCTTCAGGAACTTGCCTTCCTTCGTCGAGTTGTGCGCCTCGATCAGGCGGTTGGGTATCGCGATGAGCAGGGCGAACGCGAGCTCGGCGACGGCCGGGCTCGAGGCCTTGGGCGTGTTCTTCACCTCGACGCCGCGCGCCTTGGCCGCCACCTTGTCGATGTTGTCCGTGCCGACGCCGCCGCGGATGATCAGCTTCAGCTTCGGCGCCTGGTCGATGTATTCCTTGGTGGCCTTGGTCTTGGAACGGATCAGCACGACGTCTGCGGACGCGAGTTCGGACGCGTCGGTGGTCACGTCACCGAATTTTTTCAACCGGTCCGGAAGACCGGCGTCGAACGCGTCGGCGATCAGAATCTTCATGCAATGCCTCCTGGCTTGAGTAAGGGTTTTCCCGCGCCCGGCCTCCCGCACGCGGCCTTTACGGCGCGGCGGTCGGCGCTCAGATGGGTTTTGTTTTGTTTCGTTTTGCGGACGGAACCGGCCGGACGGACGTCCCGCCGAAAGCGGCGGAGATCCTCCTTTTCGCTTGTTCCCGGCCTCTTTCGAAGCCTTGGTGCTTGTTTCTATGGATAATAACGTTCATTTCGTTTCCTTCCGGTGACCCCGCCATCACCGCGGAGTTCCGGGATCAGTCCAGAAAATGCGTCGCGAGACCGCTTCGGAGTTTGGGTTCGAACCAGGTGGATTTGGGCGGCATGACCCGGCCGCTGTCGGCCACGGTCATGAGCTGGTCGATGCCCGTCGGAAAGAGAGAGAAAGCGACGGCCGCGCCGGCGGAGACCAGGCGTTCCAGCTCCCCGAGGCCGCGGATGCCGCCGACGAATTGGATGCGCCTGTCGGTGCGCGGATCCTGGATGCCGAGCACCGGTCCGAGCAGAAGGTCCTGCAGGATGGAAACGTCGAGACGCGAGACCGGATCGGAGGAATGAAGCCGGGCTTCGGGCGCCCGGAGGACGAACCAGCGGTCCCCGAGCCGCATGCCGAATGTCCCCCGCTCGGCGGGCATGAACGCCCTGCCGTCGGGCGCGGGATCGACCTTGAAATCCCGGCTGATCCGCTTCAGGAAGGCGTCGGCCGAAAGCCCGTTCAGGTCCTGCACGACCCGGTTGTAGTTCAATATCCGCATCTCGGAGTCCGGGAAGATCACCGCGGGGAAAAAATTATACTCTTCCTGGCCGGTGTGGCCGGGATTCTTTTCGCGTCTTTCACGGCCGGCCCGGACGGCCGCGGCCGCCCGGTGATGGCCGTCGGCGATGTACAGGCAGCCCGCGGCGTCGAAAGCCGCCCGCACGGAGTCGATCCAGGCTTCGTCCTTCACCACCCAGAAAGTGTGCTCCACGCCGTACTGGTGGACGAACCGGTATTCCGGCTTTTCCGCCGCGGCCCGGTCGAAGAGCGCCTTCAGTTCGTCGCGGCCGCGGACCATGAGGAACACCGGCCCGGTTTGGGCGTTGAGCGCCTGGATTTGGGCCAGGCGGTCCTCTTCCTTGTCGTGCCGCGTGTGCTCGTGCTTCCGAATCGTGTCGTTCTCGTAATCGGCCACGGACACGCAGGCGTACAGCCCGGTCTGCACGTGATCGCCCATTTTCAGCCGGTACAGGTACAGGCAGGGCCGGGGATCCTGCACGAGAATGCCGTCGCGGATGAAGGCTTCGAGGTTTTCGGCCGCCCTGGCGGTCACACGCGGATCGTGGAGGTCTATGGCGGGTTCGAGATCGACTTCGGCTTTGGAGACGCGGAGGAAGGAGCGCGGATTTTCCCGCACCATGGCCCTCGCCTCCTCCGAGTCGAGCACGTCATACGGGGGAGCGGCGACTTCCGCCGCCAGCGCGGGAACCGGGCGCAGCGCCCGGAACGGTCTTACCACCGCCATTGGGTATCCCTCACAGAATCACGTCCGGCACGGCTCGCGCCGGGTCACCTCGGAATGAGCTTATATACGGTCACGTCGTCGATGATCGCGCGGAAACCCCCGGCTTTGCCGTGAACGGCAAACCCGAACTGGCCCTTCATGTACACGGGGCCGAAGCCGCCCCGGTCGACCACGTCGTGCACCGCCGTCCCGTCCACGAAAAACTGGATACGGCTGCCGACTTTGAACACGTCGATCCAGTACGACCGGTTCTCCCGGCAGGGGTCGACCGGATTGCCTGAAAGCAGAAGATTCGACGGATTCTTGCGCAGGCGCGTGCCGCCCAGGGACCGGCCGGACCGGTCGAAGGCGTGGCAGAAGACCTGGTAGCTGTACAGGACGCTCCGCTGAAAATGGTTGGTTTCGCCGGCCGAGCCGAACGATTCCGGCGTCAGCATCCGTCCGGCCGAATCGGAAGCGCACAGATACACGATGTGCGTGCCCGGCGTATCCGGCAGAAAGACGCGGTATTCCAGCTGGACATTTTCCGGGAAGTCCCGCCTGGACCAGACGGACACGAACGAGGTGTCCGATCCGCAGGTCAGTTCGAGCGCGGTGTCGGCGTTCACGACCGCGAGGCCCTCGCCCGTGACGAACCACTCCGCAAGCCCCCGGTCGAACGAGTCGGTGAAGACCGGCTTCGCCTGATAGGCCGGGTTGGCCAGCTTGGGCTGGGTGTCAGGCCCGCCGCATCCGGCGCCGAACCAGACGGCGAGGCCGCAAACCGCGGCGCCGATGCGTAAAACCGGAGAAATGGCCTTGTTCATAAATCGCTCCCGACCCTTCGTCGCGAAGGGGAATCGGAGAAAATGGACGACGGAAAACCGTTCAGGACGCTTTGGATTCTTGTGACTCTTTGGGAGGCTTGGACGCCTTGGCGGCCCTGGGAGATCTCGGACTCTTTGCGGAGGATTTGGATTCGGAGGAGGCCCCGGGGGTACGGGTGCGGAGCCGGTCGCGCAGTCTTTTCTCTCGGCTGTGCCGTTTGCGCCGGATCTGGATCTTCAAGCGTTTCTGTTTGCTTTTGCTTCTTCCCATGAAAGAGATCTCCTGTGGATCAAAATTATTGTGAAAAAAGGCACATATTAATTTAAACATTTCGGCATGAAAAAGCAATAGCAAAGTACAATAATTTTCGGGCGGATGGGGCCCGGAAAGCTTGACAAAACGCGGGGGAATGGGTACTTTTAATACAGTTCATGGTTCATAGTTCATAGTTCATGGAGAAGGCAGGAAATGAATTGATGACAATTTCACCTTTTTAACTATGAACTATGAACCATGAACAATGAACCTTTTTCCTGACCCATACCGGAGATTCTCATGAAACGCGCTGTTTCCCTCCTCTGCATTGCCGCATGCATCCTCACGCGGCCCGCTCTTGCGGATTCAAAAATCCCCCGCCTGTCATTCGACGACACCCGCTGGCTCACCCCGTTCGCGGCCGGGTCATGGGACAACAGCCTGTCCGCTTCGATCAACCCGGCTGCCATACGGTTCACCCATGATCCGGAACTCATCTATATACAATCCAGTTTCCCCGGAGATTTACCCTCCAGCTGGGGCCTTTACACGGGCCTGAACCCGTACGGATTCAGCATGACTTCGCGGCAGGTTCCGGTCCCAACGGCAGGCGGCCTGAAGAATGAAACGATCCGGGACTATCGGTTTTCGATCGGAACCGGATCCAGGGCCTTTGCCTGGGAATGGGATACGGATGGTCCGGCGGTCCCGCGGCCCTGAAACCGGACGGCTTTTTCTCAGCAGGCGTCATCGTCCGTCCATCCCGTTTCCTGTCCGTGGGACTGACCGGCGTCCCTTCAGGCTCGAAACGGAACCGGGAGGCTTTGGCGGATCTGTCGATACGGCCTTTCGGCACATCCGGCCTGACCCTTTTCGCGGACGCGTCCCTGTCCGGCCCCGATTCGCCGGACCAAGCCGCATGGTCCGCGGGCGCATGCCTGGAACCCCTGCCCGGCGTCCGGGTGGCCGCGAAATACGGCGACGGAAAAAGGTTCATGCTGGGCGGCTCCTTCAGCCTCGGCGCGCTGACCGCGGGATCAGCCGGCGCCTGGAAGGGTCGGGACGGAAGCCCGGCCTCGCACACCTTCATCCGAGCCGGGGCTCCTGAGCGGAACATCGGGGATCGGACCTGGCGGAAGGGAAAATCATTCCTGTCGCTCGACCTGAGCGGCCGCATCGCGTACCGTAAATACCGTTTCTTCGACACGAAAACCTCCACCCTGTCCGGCATACTGGACGCGCTCCGCAAGGCCGCGGACGATCCGGCCGTGGCCGGCGCAGCCGTCAACCTGTCGGGCGCCGGATTCGCCGGAGAATACGCGGGCCGCGCCGGATTGAGCGAACTCGGCTGGGAGATCCGCGAAGCCCTTCTCGGTTTCCGGAAAACCGGGAAACGCGTCGTCGCTTTTCTGGACGAAGCGGACATGAACGCCTATTACATCGCCAGCGCCGCGGACCGCGTGGTCCTCGATCCCGAGGGCATCCTTCAGATCGAGGGATTCGCGGTCGGCAAGACCTACATGCGGGGACTGCTCGACAAGCTTGGCGTGGGCGTCGAGGAACTGCGTTTCTTCACCTACAAGTCCGCGGCCGAGACCATGGCCCGGAAGGAGATGTCCGAAGCGGACCGCGAACAGCTCCAGGCCTACCTGGAGGACTGCTACAGCCTGGCGCGCCGCGACGTGTCCGCGTCACGGGGCTTCAGCGAGGCTGTTTTCGATTCGCTCGTCGACCGGGTCGTGATCTTCACGCCGCGGGACGCGGAACAGGCGGGCCTGGTGGACACTTTGGCCCGGTGGTCGGACGCCGAAAAAATCGTGGAAAAATCGGAAGGCGGACCGAAACGGTTCGTGCGGCCGTCCGGCCTGGCGGAGAACGTGCTTCCCGACGACCGCTGGGGCGCTTTGCCGAAAATCGCGGTGGTGTACGCGCTCGGGCCCTGTGACGTCGAGACGGGCATACAGGGACGAAAACTCGAGAAAATCATCCGCGGCCTGGCGAAGGACCGGTCCGTGAAAGCCGTGGTGCTCCGCGCCGATTCGCCCGGCGGATCGGCCCTGGCCTCGGACCTCGTCGCCGAAGCCATGAAGGAATGCCGCAAGGAGAAGCCGGTCATCGTGTCGCAGGGCGCCGTGGCGGGCTCGGGCGGGTACTGGATTTCCATGTACGGCGACACCATCGTCTCCTCCCCGCTGACCATCACCGGATCCGTGGGCGTGATCTCGATGTGGATCTGGAACGCGGGGCTGGGCGACAAGATCGGCCTGCGGTCAGACATCGTGCAGGCGGGCAAACACGCGGACCTCACCCGCGGCATTCTTCTGCCCTTCTTCGACGCCGTGCTTCCGGACCGCGCCCTCGACGCGGAAGAGAGGGCCCGCTATGAGTCGGTGATACGCGGCCTGTACGCCGGATTCGTCGCCAAGGTCGCGGAGGGCCGCGGCATGAGGCCGTCGGCCGTGGATTCCGTCGGCCAGGGCCGCATCTGGTCCGGCGCGGACGCGAAGGAAAAGGGCCTGGTGGACGAGATCGGCGGAATGGAGCGGGCCGTGGAAATCGCGGCCGAGAAGGCCGGACTGCGGTCGGATCGGGGAATACGGGTGGTGGAACTGCCCGGACCGGAATGGTTCGATCCGGGGATGTTCATGTCCAGCGTGATCGGGACGCCGGCACGGGACCGTCAGACGGATCCGGCCGCGGAAACCCTGCGTCTGATTCTGGACCGTCCCGGCAGGGCCATGCCCCTCATGCCGCTCGGTCTGTGGCTCGGGATATGAGGATCCTCCGCGCATGACCGGACCATCCGAAAAAAAAGCGGTTCTCGCGATCACCACTTTGGGCGCTTTTCTGGCGCCTTTCATGGGTTCCGCGGTGAACGTGGCGCTCCCCCGCATCGCGGCGGAATTCTCGCTCGGCGCCGTGACGTTGAGCTGGTTCGCCATGTCCTATATGCTGGCCGCGGCCGCCTTTCTTCTTCCGGCCGGCGGCCTGGCGGACCGTCACGGCCGCAGGCGCCTGTTTTCGATCGGGCTCGCCCTCTACGCCGCGGCTTCGGCCGGCGTCTGCGCCGCGGGCTCGATCGGGGTCCTGCTCGGCCTCCGGGTCGTCCAGGGTTTCGGCGGCGCAATGCTGTTCGGCACGTCCGCGGCCATTCTCGTGTCCGCATTTCCCGCGGGCGAAAGGGGCCGGGTGCTGGGGTGGAACGTAGCGGCCGTGTACACCGGCCTGACTCTGGGTCCGGTGATCGGAGGCCTGCTGACCGCACGCTACGGCTGGCGCAGTCTTTTTCTGGTGAACGCCGGCCTCTCCGCGGCCGCCTGGCTGGCTCTGGCGTCCGGCGTCCGGTCGGAGTGGAAGCATGACCAGGACGGCCCTTTCGACAGGGCCGGGGCATTCCTCAGCATGGCCTCCCTGACCGCGCTGATGATCGGTTTCTCGAAACTGCCCTCAGCCGCGGGCGTTGCCCTGGTTCTTTGCGGCCTGGCCGGAATCGCGGGTTTCGTTTTACTTGAAACCCGCACGCCGCACCCCCTGCTCGACATGAACCTCTTCCGGAGAAACCGGATTTTCGCCTTCTCCAACCTGGCCGCGCTCATGCATTACGCCGCCACCGCGGCCGTGTCCTTTCTGCTCAGCCTGTACCTGCAGACCGTGAAAGGCATGAATCCGGCCGGAGCCGGACTGGTGCTCGCGGCCCAGCCCCTGGTCATGGCCGTGCTCTCGCCTGTCACCGGCCTCTTGTCGGACCGCATCGCGCCAAGAACCCTGGCGTCCCTCGGCATGGCCGTCAGCACGCTCGGGCTGATCGGTCTCTCCACGGCCGGCAGGGACACGCCGGTCGGATTCATCGTCTCCTGCCTGCTGGTTCTGGGTTTGGGCTTCGCCTTCTTCTCTTCGCCCAACACCAATGCGGTGATGGGTTCCGTGGAGCCGCGCCGCATGGGCGTGGCTTCGGCCATACTCGGCACCATGCGGCTGACCGGACAGATGGGGTCCATGGGCTTCGCGGTTCTGCTCATCGCGCTGTTCGTGGGAAGCCGTTCCCTGTCGCCTGAGTCGGTGCCGGATTTTCTCTCCGCGCAACGGACTGCGTTCGTCGTGTGCGCGGGCCTGTGTTTCGCGGGCATTTTCGCGTCTCTGGCGAGGGGGAAACAAAGAGAGACCTGAAAGGCCGGTCAGACCTTTCAGGTCTCTCCTTAAGATCCGGAAGCCGTCCGTCACGCGGATCCGGCGGACCAGGTCTCCAAATGATCCGTCACCCCCCGGAATACGCTCTCGACCGATTCATCCTCGGGCAATGCCGCGCGTATCATTTCCAGGTAGCGTCTTTCCTTCAGGCGTTTCACCGTATATTCAAAATGGATGTCGAAGACCCACCCGACCTGCAGCAGCTTGAAATCGTTCAGGTTCCGGACATGCTGCGACCGGACGATGCGTTTTTCCCGCAGATCCAGCAGTACGTCTTGCGATACGCCCGGCGTGTCCGGCAGATCGAGTTCGATCGTCGTGTCACGCGGCCCGCCCCGCTGTCCGTAATAGTCGGTGACGACTTTCCAGATGTCCAGCTTGTCCGCGTCGCGAAGCATGAGCGAAAAGGCGCGGACGCGGCCGTTCAGGTCCACAGGCAGAAACGCCATGTTGTGGCAGTTCACCGCGGTTTCAACCGCGGACACGGTTGCGCCGGCCAGGCCGTTCAGGATGCCGCTCTTCCGGATCACCTGAACGCCCAGTTCGGCGTGATTCACGGACTTCCGGTCCGCGAAAGTCCCGAAGACGGCGTATTGCTCGAACCGGCCGATATCATGCAGAAGAGCGACGGTTTCCGCGAAACGGAGTTCCTCCCGGTTCAGGCCGATAGAACGGCCGATGCCCGCGATTTCTCCGCAAACCCGCATTGTGTGGCGCTTTTTGAGATTGATCGGCCCCGGATCTCGTTTCCCTGGTTCCGCAAACGACTCAACGTATTTGTCGAACCAGACCCTCAGCTCCCTCCACTTCTCTGTCCCGATCGTTTCGATCATCCCATCATTCCATGTTCCATTGTTTTTCCGGAATGAACCGCCTGTCTGAGCCGGCAACGGAGTCCGGGCGCACCAGAAACGTCATCCGGTCCGCCCGTTTCAGCAGGTCCGCGGCCGGGTCGGCATTCCGGACCCGCAGGCCCGGTGACAGGGTCGTGATCACGGCGCGGCCCACGATGTGCCGCCCTTCCGCCCCATGCTCGTCGCGCGTGCGCACGGCCCACAGGTTGTGGAACACGCAGGCCCTGCCGTGGGATGACCCGACGTAGAGCATGATGTGACCCTTCAGGTGAACCAGCGTCAGAAAGGGAATTCCATGCCGCAGAATGACCCGTTCCTTCTCCTCCGGCGTCATGCGGCTCAGGTCCAGAATGGAGTCGCCGGCCGCGGCCTGTGCGGATGAATGCCTCGGCAGAAGAATGCCGAAAGGCGCGAACAGGTCCTGAAGCGCCGCGGAACAGTCGCGGTTGCCGTAGAGCCCTCCCCATCCGTACGCCTGACCCATCATCGCGTTGACTGCCGCGGCCAGCCGGCCCGCGGTGAGCGGCACGGGCCGCTCCGCCGCGGTTTCCGAGGACAGTAAAGCCTCGCCCGCGGCCGCGATGCCGTTTCCGTCCGCGACCGGGACGAGCACATGAAGGCCCTGTCCGCTCCGCCTGAGCAGGGGAAGCACGGTTCCGAAAGGCGCGCGGAAACGGTGGCGGCCGTCTCCAGTCCGCACGGGGATGTCTTCGGCCAGAACCGCGGCCGTGCGTCCGGTGTTCCACTGCCAGATGAAAACCGGGTCGACCGTCGCGACATCGGACGGCCGGAGCCAGCCCGCGGCCACCGGGGATTCGGCGTAGAGCCAGTCCCCGTCCACGGAAGAATGGAGTATGCGTAGAGGCGTTCCGGGCGGAATCGCGGTCTGCTGTATCATGTCGAACGGGTATCCGCCGCCCGCGGACCGGAAGTCCTCGAATGCCGGCTTGTCCGTGGGCAGAAGACGCAGGTCCGTGCGCCGCACGGCGACAGCGAAATCATTCCGGTTCGGCCAGGCCGCGAGCCCGGCTTTTGCCTCCAGCGCGGTCAGCCACCCTTCGGGCCTGGCCAGGCGATTCTCGCCGTACCAACCCGGCTTTCCGAAATGCCGGAATCCCCATTCCGCCTCGGCGCTGGGAACGGGCCTGCGCCCGCTTTTCCACACGGCCTTCCAGACCCGGTCCGAATTGCGGCACATGGAATCCTGAAGCGCCGCTGAAACCAGGCGGACGTTCTGCGAACCCGGGTCGACAAAGGCGAACGCGTCCTGTTCGGGTTCAGGGGCCGAACGTTCAGCAGGCGGACGGCCGAGTTCAGGCCCGGGCGCGCACCTGGAGATGAAAAACAGGACGGCCGTGAAAACGATCAGCCGTCCCATGCGAAATGCCATGCGTATTCCTTGCTGAAACGCCGATCCCGGGGTCAACCCCGGGGTCCGCGGGGATTGGCGAGACTCACGGCACCCTGGACGCCGCGCCCAGTCTCGCGTTGTTGTACCACAGCGTGTAATCCGTGGTCGTCACCTGGCCGTCCTGATCCAGGTCCGTGTCCAGGTATCCGTTTTCGCCCAGCCGCGCGGAATTGTACCAGGCGGTGTAGTCCGTGGTTGTGATCTGGCCGTCCTGATTGATGTCGCCGGCCCAGAGGCCCCACATTCCGGTTTCGAGCTCTGTGGCCGCGTCTTTTCCCACGTAACGGGTGGAATCGTCCGCAAAGGGATAGAGGATCGAATTGCCCCTGACCAGGCTGATTTTATCCCGGCTCATCACGGCTAGGTGATTGCGGTGGCGGATCACCAGGTAATAATCCCCGTCCGGCGCGTCAACCGCGAATTTCGGAGTCGTGCCGAGGTCCGAGACAAGTTCCCCGTCGTCGTTCAGAAACACGCTGACCTGGTCCACCGCCGGGCCATCCGCCGTGGAACGGATCTCTGCCAGAACCCAGTCCACGACACCGGCGGGCACGGCGCCACCGTCCGCGGATCTTCCGGATACGGGGACTGCAGGGGCACGAGTCCGGCGTCGCGGAGCGTTGTGGACAGCTTGCCCGTGTCCGGATCGTATCCGGACTGCAGGAAAAAGGACGTCTCGACGCGCACCGAATTCGTCGAAAAGGCGGTCCAGGCAGAGTCGAGGAAATTGCCCGGCTTGGTAATGAACTCGACCGTACTGGCGGAGTTGGCCGTTGCGTTCGGGTGGGAATCACCGGTCCGGTATTCCGATTTCGTCTGGCTGGGATCGGTCGGATGATCGTCCGGATAGGCGAGAAAGTTGAACCAGTCGAGTACGGCCACATTGTCGAGCCCCGGATTCGCCGCGTGATACGACGGCAGCCATTCGTTTTTCAACCAGTTGTTGAACTGCCTGGCGCGGTGCGCGTTGTCGTCATTTGTTTCACCGGGGATGAGCGACGGCGCAGTGACCGGAATGAACAGAATGTCCGGATTGGCCGCGAATATGTCCTCCAGCGGCAGGTAAGTGGAACCGCCGTAGGGATACGTGCTTCCAGGCCCACCGAAATGACGGTAGACCGCCTTATAGTTAGCTATCGTCTGATCCCAGTCAACAAACGGGTCACCAGGCTCCGTACCGGCATCGGATACGTCGCTGATCGGGTAACAGCTTTTGAACATCACGATGCGGTTGTAGCCGCTGGCGCATCCAGCATCCGGACGCCGGCGAGGTAATCGTTGAACCAGCGCACCCAGTGGTTCATGTTGGTGTTGTATCCTGGCTCGTTCGCCAGCGATGCCGGACGGTCCGGGTCGTTGAGCCACCGACGTGCCGTAATAGATGTCGTTCCGTTCGTCGATGTAATCCTTGGCGATAAGCGCGTCGTTCAGACTGTTCGACAACCAGGCTTCGGCCGCAGGAGTGGTGAATGAACACGCAGTCATTCGTTTCCTGGCCCGCGATGCGGGAAGCGGCCAGAAGCGTCAAACCGACCGACAGCACGGGAATCCGCATACGTACAGAAAGTCTCTTCATCCGCAATCTCATTATTTTTCTCCGTGATTGACAAAAAAAAACGCGAAACCGAATCCTACAGAATCGTGTACGACAGCCCCGCTCCGAGCACCTGCTTGATCTGGCGCTTCGCGGACACGTCGCGGTCATAGGTCAGCCGCACGTTGAAGGACACGCTGATCAGTTTCGTGATCTTGGACGAGAACATGTTGTCCCAGTTCACGTCCACCGCGTTTAGCCCCTTGAAATTGGCGAATGTCTCCAGCTTGGACGTGAACAGGATGTTGTCGTGGAGCTTCCAGTCCGCGTCTGTCACCCACTCCGCGCCCGGCTCGATCTTGATCTTTTCGACCTTGGCAGTCTTCGGATCGTCCGCATAGGGCGCCGGATGATTGCGGGTTACGGATTCCTTCAGCGCCGCGCCGATGCGGGTGCGCAGATGCGGGCCCGTCTGTATGCCCAGGCCCGCGCTCTGGGTGAAATACCCGGGATCCAGAAAACCGGACACTTCGGTCTTCGAATCCCCGTCGTAGGCGTATCCCGGGGCGAATTGGGTGAGGCCGGTGACCGCGGCGTAGGGGTTCACCCATTTTCCGATTTTCCAGGTCAGGACACTTTCGAGCCGGATTTCGTCCGCGGATTTGCGTGACCCCATGTCCCCCACCTTGGCCTGGCCGAAGGACAGTTTGCCTGTGCTGACCCACTGACGGGAAGCGTTCTCAAAGACGATTTTCGGGAGAAAGTCGGACTGCCAGGACCAGGCGTCCTCTCCGCCCGGCGCCCAGTTGTCGAACTGCGCCTGGGTGAAGTTCACGTTCAGAACCGCGGTTTTCTTCCACGATGTGTCGGCATCGGCCGTCTGAGCCGCCGCGGAAGGGCCGTGAGAAGAAGGATGACAGCAAGCGGTTTCACGGATGGGTCCTCCCCTTATTTGTGCTTCAGCAGATCCCGGATCTCGGTCAGCAGGGTTTCCTGCGCGCTGGGCGCCGGAGGCGGCGGAGGCGCGGGCGCCGCTTCCTGTTTCTTGCGGAAGGAATTCATACCCTTGATCACCAGGAAAACGGCGGACGCGACGAGGACAAAGTCCACGAGGGCCTGTATGAAGAGCCCGTACTGCATCGAGATTTCAGGCGTTCCGTCCGCGGCGCGCCTGAGCACGACGGCCAGTTCGGAGAAGTTGACGTGGCCGAGCAGGAGCGCGATGGGCGGCATGAGCACATTGGCCACGAAAGAAGACACGATTTTCCCGAACGCGGCGCCGATGATGATGCCCACGGCCATGTCCATGACGTTCCCGCGCATGGCAAACTCACGGAATTCCTGAAACATCTTCTTCATAACCGAAACCTCCTTTTATTCGAGTTCATAGTTCATGGTTCATAGTTCATTGTTAAAAGAGCCGAGTGCCCATTTTTTTCAACTATGAACAATGAACCATGAACCATATGAACTTTTTTAAATGGTCGTATCCGCAGCCGCGGCCGGAAGGACCGTGTCCGTGACTGCGACCGCGGCCGTCACAGCGGTGTCCGGCGAAACGGCTGGAGATTCGGAGCGGGTCCGGCCGGGGTGTTCGAGATCCGCGTCCAGAGCCGCCTTTTCCGCGGCCGACATGAGGCCCCGCTTGACCAGGAGTTCCGAAACAATCCGCCTCTTCTTCCGCATCCTGCGGCTCGTGTCGTTTTCAGGCTGGAACCGGACGGGATTAGGCAGAATGGACGCCAGCCGCACGGCCTCCTCGGCGGTCAGACCGGACGCGGACTTGCCGTAGTAATGAGCCGCCGCGGCCTCCGCGCCGTAAATGCCCGGCCCCCATTCGATCACGTTGAGATACAGTTCGAGGATGCGCCTTTTTTTGAGCCGGCGGTCCAGTTCGAAGGCGATCACCGCCTCCCGGAGCTTGCGGACCGGGTTCCGGTCCGGCCTGAGGTAGAGATTCTTCGCGAGCTGCTGGGTGATTGTCGAACCGCCGCCCACGATGCGGCCGCTCTCGATGTTCTTCTCAAAGGCATCCTTCATCCCCTCGAAGTCGAATCCACCGTGCCCGTAGAACTTGTCGTCTTCGGCGATCAGAACGGCCTGGATCAGCTTCGGTGAAATCCGCCCCAGCTTCACCCAGACCTGCCGCACGCCGGATTTCCGCCCGGTTTTCCGCAGCGCCTGTCCCTGCCGGTGCCGCATCATGGCCGTGGTCACGGGATTCCGGGCGGCCAGAATTCCGACGTCCGGAACCGAGGCCCACAGCGCCGCGCAGAGCAGAATGAAAGCCAGCGCAAGCCCTCCGCAGATCAGCAGACCCGTCCGGACCGCTTTCCGGGCTTTCCGGGACAATCGGATCCTGCCCATCCTATTTGATGCCCAGACGGGTCCGGACCGCATTCTCGTCCCACCCGTCCATCCGAAGGTCGCCGATGAAAACGAGGGGGAGGCCCTGTCCTTCAAGGGACGCGTAACGCTGGCGCGCCTGCGGATCCGTGTCCATATCGTGCCGGGTGTAGACAATCTTGTGGCTGTCGAAAAAGGCCAGCGCCGTCCGGCAGTGATCGGACTGGCCGTCGACGTAGATGTCCACTTTGGGCTGGTTTTTCGGCGCTTCGAGCGAAGTCGTGTCCTCGGCCGCTTTCACCGGATCCACGGCCTCCGGCTCATCGGGCTCGTATGTTGTTTTCATGACCCGGAGTTCGGTCACCGGTTCGCCCCTGGGCGGCGGGTCGCTTGAACAATGCTTGACGCCGTTTTTATCGGTCCACGAGTAGATGTCGGCGGCCGCGGACGCCGCGAAGGCGAAGGCCGCGAACGCCAGAACGGCGGGCAGGGCCGCCCTGATCCAAGTGCCTGTCAAGAACCGCATCAGGCCCTCCTTATTCGGGTATCGGATGATATTGTTTTTCCCCGTTCTCGAAACCCACGGTGGCCGTCCAGCCCAGAGACCGCAGGAGCCGGGCCGCGTCCGCGAAATGGCGCCCCACGTCCCCGGGCGCGTGCGCATCACTGCCCAGCGTGACCTCCACGCCGCATTCCGCGGCCAGCCGGAGCAGCGGCAGGGACGGATACGGCGTATGGTCGCTGGACCGTTCCACGCCTCCGGTATTCAGCTCGAGCACGAGGCCCGCGGATTTCATGGCCGTGAATAGGGACCGGACCCGCTCCGCGTGGTCCCGGACGGAGACGCCGCCGGGATACTTCTTCAAGAGGTCGAAATGGCCGACGATGTTGAATCCGCCCCCGCGGATCATCGCATCCATCGCCTCCCAGTACAGGTCCCAGGCCGCTTCCACACCGCCCCATCCATGCGCGGCCGAGAGCAGGACATCCTCACGGTAGTCGACGGCCGCCTGTTTCACGATGTGGACGGATCCGATCTTGTAGTCGAACGCGAAGGGTTCGAGAATGGCGGCCTGGCGTTCGCCCCACTCTTCGAGATAATCCACTTCAGCCGCGAAACGGATGATGATGCGGCCGGAATAAGCCTCCTGCAGGCGCCGCACTTCACCGGCGTAAATCCGGAACTCCTCAAGCGAGGGAATCACGCAATCGGGCGCGGGCTCGGAAAAACCCGCCGGATAGGGGAAATGATCCGAGAATCCAATTTCCGGAAGCCCCAGGGAAACGGCCCGGAGCACGGTCTCTTCCATGGTGCCGGTCGCATGCCTGCAGTGCCGGGTATGGATGTGAAGATCGGGAGAAAGCATTTCCGGTCGCGCCTCCAGTTACTCTGACATTTTATAAAATTAACAAATTCCGCAATTTAAATCAACTTGTTTTTCCGCCGGTTCAACTCCTGTCCCTCCGTGCCGCCGGGTACCCGCGGGATCAGACCCCCCCGCGTCCTCGAGACCGGATTTGAATATCTTTCCCGGATGTTTTATATTGTGCCTGAGAAGACGAACAACCGGAGAGAATGCGATGCCCCATGTCTATATTCTGGAATGCGGAGACGGTACGTATTACACCGGATCCGCAAAGGATCTGAATCAGAGACTGAACAAGCATGGTTCAGGCCGCGGCGCCCGGTACACGGCGGGCCGCCTGCCTGTGAGGCTGGTTTATTCCGAGCCGTTCGAAAGTATGTCCGAGGCGCAGAAGCGGGAATGGGCGATCAAGCGAATGACGCGCGCCGGCAAGGAGGCGCTGATCCGGGGGGAGGCTGAAAGACCAATGTAAAAGGCCCGAAAGCGCCGCCTTCCCGCTTCGCGGGACCAATCGACAGATTCCCGCTATTGAAGGGCTTCGCGGGACTCGGCATTTCGGACCTGCAACTTATTTTTCAGAGGTGCCGGACACTTTTAACTTATTCTCCGTTCCGGATGAAATCCATCACTTCCCGCCACCAGTCCGAGCCGACCGCATCCGGCCAGGAGTTGTGTCCCGCCTCCCGCCACACCCAAAGCCTTTTACCGCACTTCAGGGACGAAAACAGCCGCATGCCGTGGCCGGCGGGTATGATTTCGTCCTTTTCCGCGATTGCGACCGCCGCCCGGCCGCGGAACGACGCCAGATTCCGGATGTTGTCGTAACGGTCCAGCGCCAGCAGGCGCACCGGAAGGAACCGGTACATCTCCTGGCCGAGACTCGGCAGAGAATCCCACGGCGTGATCAGAACGATCCCGTCCGCCGGGAGTTCCGGATCCGCGGCCGCCCCCGCGGCCACGCCGCAGCCCATGGATTCCCCGACGAGAACGACGGGCGATCCGTATAGGCGGACCGCCTCGAGAATGGAGTCATGCGCATCCTTGACCAGGTTCCGCTCGGTCAGCCCACCGGTGCGGCCGCCGTAGCCCGGATACTCCGCCAGAATGACGCGAACTCCCATGCCCCCAAGCATACGGCCGTAATAACCCCGGTCCGCGGCGGTCCCCGCGTTTCCGTGAAAGACCATGACGAATCCGTTCGCGACCCGGCCTTCGGTCCGGGCCAGATATCCCCGGAACGCCTGCCCCGGACCCGGCCAGGCGGTCAGTCCTGCCTGTTTGAGGAATGCCTCGGACGGAACAGTCGGGTCGGGGTGATACAGCAGCCGCCTCTGCATCAAAAAGACGACCGCGCATATCACGGCGTACCCGGCTACGGCGTACAGAATGATCCGGAATGGGAAGGACATGCGTGATGCGCTCCTGTAAACCGGCGTTCCGTAACCCGGTCGGTTCCCCGGCCGGCTTCCTATAACGCGCGTGCCCGGCTTGCGGCCGGGCACTGGAATGGATCAGGCGTTTTACTTATCTTCATGCGCAGCCTGAAGAGACTGTGTGATAATAGGAAATATGCTGGTTAAATTCTCAACTTAGCTGGGGAATCCGCTGCCATATTGGCATTTTCACACAGTCTCTGAAGGCTGCGGCTACCGGCAGTTTTCAACCCGGAACCCGGAACTCGAAACCCGGAACCTTCTTTTCAATCCCGCTTGAACTTCGAGTAATCCGTCTCCTGGTACTTGTGCGTCCCGATGCCGTCGATCTTGAGCATGGCCTGCACCTTGAGCGGCAGGCCGAAGCAGTTGATGAATCCTCCGGCGTCCTTCTGGTCGTACACGTCGTCCTTGCCGAACGTCGCGAAATCCTCGCGGTACAGCGAATAGGGCGACTGCCGGCCGTCGACGATCACGTTTCCCTTGTACAGCTTCAGTTTCACCGTGCCCGTGCAGCGCTCCTGCGTCTTTTCGATGAATCCGTCGAGCGCGACGCGAAGCTGGCTGAACCAGAGTCCGTAATAGATCAGCTCGCCGTAGGTGAGCGCGACGATTTCCTTGTAATGCAGGGTGCGCGCGTCGAGCACCAGGCTTTCGATCTCGCGGTGGGCGGCGTACAGGATGGTGCCGCCCGGCGTCTCGTAGACGCCCCTGGACTTGATGCCCACCAGCCGGTTCTCGACCATGTCCACCACGCCGATGCCGTGTTTGTATCCGAGCTGGTTCAGCCGGGTCATGATCGCGACCGGATCGAGCTTTTCGCCGTTGAGCGCGGCTGGAATGCCGGATTCGAATCGCAGTTCGATGGTTTCCGCGCGGTCCGGCGCCTTTTCCGGTGGAACGGTGATGGAGAAAACCGCGTCCGGCGGGGCCTGCCAGGGATCCTCGAGAATGCCGCCCTCGCTCGAGCGGTGCCAGAGGTTGGTGTCGTTGCTGAATATTTTCTTTTTGGTCTGCGCCACGGGAATGCCGTGCGCTTTGGCGTAGTCGATGGCCTCCTCGCGCGAGCGGATGTTCCATTTCGGGTCCCGCCAGGGCGCGATCACGGCCAGCTTGGGGTTCACGGCCTTGTAGGTCAGTTCGAAGCGGACCTGGTCGTTCCCCTTGCCGGTGCATCCGTGAGACACCGCGTCCGCGCCCTCGGCCTCCGCGGCCTTCACCTGGTGCAGGGCGATGATCGGCCTCGCCAGCGCGGATCCGAGCAGGTACTTGCCCTCATACACGGCGCCCGACTTCACCATGGGGAAGATGTAGTCCGTGACGAATTCCTTCTTCAGGTCCTGAAGGATGAATTTGCTCGCGCCCGATTTCAGCGCTTTTTCCTCAAGTCCGTCGAGCTCGTCCTCCTGCCCTACGTCCGCGGTCACCGCGATGACCTCGCACTGGTAATTCTCGATGAGCCAGGGGATGATGATGGACGTGTCGAGGCCGCCCGAATAGGCCAGGGCGACCTTTTTCACTGCCTGCATGGATGACTCCTGATGATGGAATCGAATGGCGATGAGGCCCGGCCGCGTTCCGCCGGATCGGATGGTGGAGCCGGGATCCCGGAATGAACCCGTCCGGGGCCTGCGGTCACTTCGCCGCCAGCACTTCCTGAAGCTTGTCGACCACGATCTGCACCTGTTCCGGCGAACGGGTGATGACCAGCACTGTGTCGTCGCCCGCGACGGTCCCGATGATCTCCGGCCATCCGATGTCGTCCAGGCACTTGGCCGTTCCGCCGGCGTTTCCGGAAACGGTTTTCAGAACGATGAAATTGCTGACCGGCACCGTGGCCGTAAGAAAGTCCTGCAGTTCCTTTTTGAGTAAAACTCCGACGTGGAAGATTTCACGTTCCTTGGTCTGCAAAAAGCGGAACCGGCCCTCCTTGCCCCGGACCTTGATGATGCCCAGTTCCTTCAGGTCCTTCGACAGCGTGGACTGGCTGACATCCAGTCCTTCCCGGCCCAGGGCGTCCAGAAGGTCCTGCTGTGATTCGATGGGGCTGGACTCGATGATCCTCAGGATGTGGTAATGCCGGTTTTTCTTCCCCATGTGCGAATCCCTCCTGCTTGAAAGGCCTTTTCGGAATGGAGCGCCGCGGACCAACGACTGGATCGGAACGCGGGTTCACGAATATTGAAGCTCCCCGCCGCCCGCTGCGCGGGACCAAGCTATTATATGCCTTCTGTTTGAAGGCAAGCGGCGGGGAATCTTCTATCTGTAGAGAAGAGACATCTGATATTCGCTCGCTTACCCCGCGGCCCGCTACGCGGGATCAAGCGAATATATGCCTACTTGAAGAAGACAAGCCGCGGGCCTTCAATAATGAAATAATCCGATAGCTTGGTCCGGCGAAGCCGGGGAATACGCTCGCTGTCAGATTCAGTCCGCCCGATATTGACGGATCGAAACAGAAACGGAACTATGGATAAAGCCCGATATTCATCCAATAAAACGACATTGAATATACAGAATTATCGATTAAAAAGCAAATACAGGCGATAAATATTCTGAGAGCGACAATATTTCGCCTGAAGTAATTGATAAAAGGGGGGTTCAGCAATATTCCGGACATGAGGACGCAGGCACGGAAAAATAAAAACGGGGCCTCGAAAGGCCCCGTCTAAAATGAATATTCCTATGAATCTGATCGCTTCGCTTACAATCCGTACACGAAAGACACCATGAACTGAGAGGCTTCCTTTTTCTCTCCGATGACCCCGCCGTACGATCCCAGGTCGCTCTCGTAGAACAGCGAATACCCGGCCGATGTCCACTCCGTTCTCGCCAGGCTCAGATCGAGGGACAGTCTGTCCTGCAGCCTGAAACCGGCGCCGAAGGACAGCACCTTTCGGTTCTCGTCCGAGGACGCATCCTTGCGATGTGACGGCAAAGAGGCGTACCCCGCGCGCAGGCGCGCCCCGGCCAGGGGCAGGGCGCATTCCGCCCCGATCCGGGTGTTAAGCACGTTCCGGAAATTGTCCCGGATCTGCATATTGGCCTCGGTGCGGCTCATTCCGCCTCCCGGAGGGTCGCTGTTGTATTCGAACTCACGGTAATTCATCAGCTCGCCCTCGGCCGAAACGGTGACAGGGCCGCCGGTCACCGCGAGCCCGCCCCGCATCACAGTCGGAACGCGGATGCGGTATTCATCCGTCCCCGCGTCCGCGTAAACCGCGGGCTCCAGGGCCTGGTCCTCGTCCCATGAAAAAGTGTCGCGGTAATCCCAGCGTTCCGAGCCCTTGAGCGTGAACGGAGATTCGAGTACCAGGCCGAGCCGGGCGACGTTCCCCGCCTTGATCAGTACGCCGACGTTGAGCTGAACGCCGCTGTAATCGGTGGCGATGTGCTCCGTCGAAGTGGAATCGAGAAACGTGTATTGATCAGAAACGTCGGATTCCTGGAAACGCCAGGTGTAATCGTTGTTCCCGCCCCAGATCGTGAGCCCGCCTCCGACATACAGGCCGGGCGCCATTTCAACCGAGACCCCCGCCGATGTCCGGCTGAGGAAACCCTCCTCGATCCTGTCCTGGTTCCACAGCAGGTCCGCGCCCAGCGGATCGGAAATCTGCATGTTCATTTCATCGTCGAACTGCCGCACCCGCTGATAGGCCAGGGCGAAAACAAGGCTTCCCCGCGCCGTGGGGATGGGCATGCTCAGCCCGAATTCGTTCAGCCGCGTGAACGAGGGATCGAGCTGGACCTTCTGCCCTTCCAGATCCGCTGTATTCATCCTCATGAGATGCGAGAAGGTGCCGGTCAGAACCGTATGTTCGGCCAGCCCGAGCCCCGCCGGATTGTAGTGCAGGGCGGACGGATCGTCCGCGACCGCGGTCATGGCCCCGGCCATGCCCGCGGCCCTGGCCCCGACGCCCCAGGGCTGGCCCCAGACCATCGGAATGTCCTGTCCGGCCAGGCTCAGCGGGCCGGCGATGCAAGCGATCAATACCAGTGCGAGACGTTGGGGTCTCATGCAATCCTCCGTGTTTGGCCGTGGGTGCCGGGCAACTGTTCAGCGACGCGAGGGGCGTCCGCCTCCGGATCCGGAAGAACCGGAGCCGGAAGAGCTGGAGCCGCTGGATCCTCCGGACCGGCTCGATCCGCCCGAACTTCCGGATCCACTCGATCCGCTCGATCCGCTCGAACCCGAGGATCCGGAACTCGAAGGCGACACATTCCCGGAATTGGAGGAATCCTTACGCTCTCTCCGGCCGGAACCGGATGATCCGCCGCTCGGCTTGGACTTTCCGGCCGGAGCGCTCCGGCCGGTACGCTGAACCGAGCCGCTTCCGCCCGAGGATCCGCTCTCCTGCCGTTTGACCCGGCGCGATGTGGAAGAGGGCGCGGTTCCAGCCGAGGATTTCGCTGCCCCGGTGTCCCCGGACCGCTGAACGCGCCTCGTGCCCGAAACCATGGCGGACGATTCCGCCTTGCCGATGCCGGTTGCCGACGACCGTGTCGAAGCCGGAGTGGCGATTCCACCGACCATGCCGGCGTCGCGCGTGTGCACGAACTCACGCCGGTTGAAGGGACGACGCTGGTTCGGATCACCGCCTTTGTGATTGTTCCAGTCATGATCCGCGTAGACCCAGTAGGGATCGTAGTATCCCGGATAATGCCACGGGGAATACCCGTGATAGAACGGGTAATAGGTGTTCCGCCAACCCCAGCCGGCGTAATACGGCCACGGAGTATACCAGGGGTTGTACATGGAGCCCCACCACCAGGTCGAATAGCTCCAGGCGAACGGGGAGTCCCAGAACGGATCGTAATACCAGTGGCCGGGCCAGCTGTCGTATATGTAGAAGCGGTTGACGGACACGTCCTGGTCCGATTCGTCTTCCCGGTCCCAGGTGTCGAGATCCGAATCGGAATCGTATCCGGTCTCCTCGCTGACAGGATCCAGCAGAGGCTCCGAGGCGGCCCGCTCCTTCCGTGGTCCGGGTTCTTCGGCCTGCGGCACCGTAAGGACGGTGTAGCATCCCGTAAGGCTGATCGACAGGAATAACCCCGTCGCCGCGAGTAACCTTTTGGTCCAGGTCATGGCTGACTCTCCCACTAATGAGAAAACCGGTTCATTCATAATTTGAACGTTGAACATCGGTCGCGGTTCCATAATTATTTCAAGTTCCGGCCGTATAAAACCCGGGGGAACGCGCCGCCTGAGATTGTGACAAAACGGACAAAAAGCCGGAAAAGGCATGTTGTTTGCCGATTTGACCCGTAATGAAAAGCATGCGTAGTGTGACAAAGCACACGATAACAGAATCAAGCCGTTTGAAATCATTGAGTTACGCAGAACCGCTCCAGTACGACCGGATGGTTCGTGAAAAAACCCGAAAAACAGGATTACACAATGCATCGAAACAACCGGACAGGAGCCCTCTGACATGGTGATGGCCGATTTAATGCTGGCTGAGCAGGTGACCCATATGCGCAGGGCTCATGCGGCCGGCGACCGGGTAATCAGCGCCGCTGAACTGCACTGGCTCAACACGATTTTCAGCGAGGGGAATCCCCCGTCCCTGTCCCGCGTCCTCCAGAAAATGAACGCGCTCGTGGAATTCACCAGCGCGGCCCTTCTGGCTGGTCCGGGCGGAGAGATGGTGACCTGCCAGGCCAGCGTCGGACTGAGCCTTCGTGAAGTCCGGGAATGGGAGGAATGGCTGAACGGTTCCGGGCGGGACATGTGGGAGACTGCGGAGAAGCCCCGTCCGCTCCTCGGCGAGGACGGGGTGACCGGTTCGGGCACGGCCGGCCGCGGCACGTCTCTGCTGGTGCCGCTCCGCGGCCGGAACGGCATCCTGGGCGTCCTCCTGCTGAACAGCGCTCCGAAGGCCTCCTTCAGTCAGCGCGATCAGCACATCGTCACTCTGCTGGCCGGTCAGATCGGCCTGAGGCTCGAGAACCAATCGCTCGAGGAGCGTGAAGGCCGCCGTTCGTCCCGCATCGAAGACCTGCTGGGCCGCGCGAACATTCCGTATTTCGTGCTGGCCACGGACGGTACGCTTTTGCGGGTCAACCGGGCGTTCCGGGTCCTGATCGGGTCATCCGGCGGAAACGAAGCCGTTCTGCCGAATTTCTTCACCGGCGTCATCCATCCCGCCGAGGAGGGCCCCCGTCTTCGCCACCTGATCGAGCACGGCGACATCATCGACCAGATGGAGCTTCAGGTGCGGCGGGCCGACGGAACCGTGGTCCCGGTCGTGCTGGGAAGCCAGGCGGTCCGGAACCCGGAGGGCCGGGTTCTCGGTCACGAGGTCATTCTCACGGACGTCACGTCCAAGAAACTGGCCGCGGAGCAGATCGTCCGGAACCAGGCGATGGCGTCGGTCGGCCAGATGACCTACAACATCGCGCACGATTTCAACAACCTGATCACCGGCATCATGGGCTGCGCGTCGATGATGCTGTCGCAACTGGAGCCCGACCATCCCCTAACCGAGGATCTGCAGGCCGTCGTCTCCGCCTCGGTCAAGGCCTCGGATCTCGCCGGCCACCTGCTCGCGTATTCGCGCGGCGAGTGCCGTCCGACGAAAACCGCCTCCGTCAACGATATTGTCGGGGAAACCCTGCGCGTCATCCGGAACCTGTTCGACGAACGCGTCGAAATCCGTTGGACGCCGTTCGCCGGCCTCTCGGAGATCCGGGGGGACGCGACGCGGATTCAGCAGGCAATCATGAACATCTGCCTCAACGCCCGCGACGCCATGACAAGCGGCGGCCGCCTGACCCTCGAATCGGAAAACGCGGTTCTGGACGGAGAGGCGGCGTCCCGGTTCGGCGTGGAACCCGGGGAATACGCCCTTCTGCGGATCACGGACACGGGATGCGGCATGGACCCGCAGACACTGAAGCGGATATTCGAGCCCTATTTCACGACCAAGGGAGACAAGAACGGAAACGGACTCGGGCTCGCCATCACGCTCGAAGCCGTGCGCATGCACCGGGGCGGCATCACGGCGTCCAGCCGCAAGGGCGCGGGCACGACCTTCGAAATGGTTTTTCCGGTCCGGAAGCATGCGGCCGACGAGGCCCCGGCGCCGGCTCCCCCGTCCGATCCGCGCCTGCCGGGCGGCCGTGAAACCGTTTTGTTCGTGGACGACGAAGAGGTCATCCGCCGCATGGGCAAGCGGATGCTGGAAAAGTTCGGGTACCGCGTGCTGATGGCGGGCAACGGCGAGGAAGCGGTGCGGATGGCGGGCGACCCGAATGAGCGGATCGACCTGATGATCGTGGACAAGGTGATGCCGCGGATCGACGGCTCCGAGACGCTGAAACGGGTCCGCGAGATCCGGCCGGCCATCAAGGCCCTGCTGACGAGCGGCTACGGCCTGTCAGATCCCGAAGCCCCCGGCCGTGACGGGTTTCTGGGGTTCCTTCCCAAGCCGTTCATGATGGAGCAGATGCTGCAGCTCATCCGAACAAGCCTTGACGGCCAGATACCGAGGATGAAGGCGTAAAAGGTTTCAAGTCCATCGTTCATTGTGAAAAAAATCCCCTCATTCCAAAGGAACCTTTTGGCATGAGGGGTTTTTTTTATAAACACGTAACGCCCGATGGCCCGGGATAGTGTTCCCGGGCCATCGGCTGTTGAACCATGAACAATAAACCAAGAACTGTTCTCTCACTCCCCCGCGAGTGAAACATTGCCGTTCACCGTGGTGAGCCGTATCGTGCCCCGGCCCGTACCGATGACGCCGGACACGGCCGTGCGCGAGGAGCTCAGGTCGCGCACGGACAGACCGCTGACGGTCACTGCCCCGTTCGTGGTCCTCGCGTCGATCAACGCCGATGTCGTATCCGGCACCGACAGAAAAATATTCCCGTTCACCGAGGCGAGGATGAACGCGCCCGAAGCGGGAAGGGCGCCGTCGCAGTCGATGCGTCCGTTGACCAGCGAAACCTCGCAGCCGCCCCGGACCGACGCGCAGAGCACGTCTCCGTTGGTCCAGTTCACGGCCACGGGACCGGCCGTCCCCGACAACGAAAACCCGCCGTTCAGCCCGGTCACCGACACCCGGAGCCTCTCCGGAATCAGCACGTGGTAGTCCACCGTGAACGTCCGTCCGTCGTTCCGCGAAGGCTGGCGCGTGCGGATTTCGACGGCCGATGCGGACCTGTCGACCTCCACCTGCAGCAGGGCCAGCTGCTCGGCCGCGTCCTGCTCGTCATCGGACCGAACGGACCGTTCGCCCCAGACGACCACGGAATCGGCGTCAGATGTTCCCGTGATTTCCATCCGGCCATTGATGCCCTCGAGCGAAAATGAGAGGAGGCCGTCCGCGGAGACCGAGGTCCTGAAGGAGGCGCGGGCCTCGCGGTCCCCGCCGTGGCAGTCGTCGCAGGGATCGGTGAGGCAGCAGCAGGACAGGCCGATCAACGCCGGAACGGCCAGACAGGCCGCGGTGAAACCGGTTCGTAAAATTCGATATGACATCATGGTGGTTCTCCTATTCGTGGTTGGATGAGGGTGAGCCGTTCTTGAGCCGGCCCATCGCGGATTCGATCCGCGCCTTGCGCTCGCCGGCCCCGGGCCGGTCGTCTTCAGGCAGGGAATCGACCCGCTCCAGCGCCGTCCGGTACGCATCCATGGCGCGACCCGGCTGGTTCATGGACTCGAACGCCCGTCCGAGCATCGCGTGGATCTCGCCGCCGTCCTTCAGTCCGGGGTAGCGTTCCAGTATCTTGCAGAGACGGATCACGGCGTTCGGCGTCATGCCGGCGTTGTTCAGCGCTTCCGCCCCGTTTTTCTCGCGAACCCATTCCGCTTTTCCGGCCGAACCTTCGGCATCCGCGCCCGTCCGGTCCCCCCGTTTCGCGCCGCGAACGACGCTGACATTGGCGATCCGGATCGGCCGCGCCGAATCCGAAGCGGCCAGGCCTTCCACCTTGCGCGACATCAGAAAGAGGAACATCTGCCGCTCGGTGATGCGCCGCAGGTCGCCGATGTCCAGAATGGCGTTGCCGCCCAGCGTGAACCGGGTTCCGTCCTCCAGGCGCAGCACCGTCTCGGACGCTTCTCCGGACAGCACGGTATCGAGCGCCTCGAGCGGCAGTCCCGGCCGGGCCTTGGACCAGTTTTCCTCGAGCCCGCGGCGGACGCGCACGTCGCCGCGTATGGTTTCGACGAGCACCGCGGATCCGGCCGTCCGGCACGGAAAAACCGACAGACAGGCGATACTCAGAAAAACGATTCTGTTCATGGGAGTTCTCCGTCAAGGAACGTCGATGATTTTCACCCAGCCTTCGGTCAGGCCGTCCCGGAGAACAGCCTCCCCGGCATACTGGGCGGCGGCTTCGGTCCAGGCCGCCTCGAAACCGGACTGGATCAGCGTGGTCTCGACCGGGATCCAGAGCGTGCTCCGCCCGGACCCGCCGTCCCGGACCACGGACCGCTTCTCGTTTTCGGATATCTCGGCCCACCGGTCCGGCGCAAGGCCGGTGTCGAACATCAGGTACACATGCCCCGCCGTCTCTTCGGGATCCCGCACGTCCACGAAGGCCGTGGCGATGCCCGCACTCTCGAACAGCGACGCGAAGAGCACCACGAGATCGTCGCAGTCCCCGGTTCCGAGCGACAGGGTTTCGATTGCGTTCTGCACGCGGTCGTCCCGGTCGAAGGGGATGTTGGGATCGCTCCGGTAGACGATGCCTTTCGCGGCCAACGCGCCGAACAGAAGACGCGCCTGGCGGAGACGCTCCGATTCAGCGCCGGGTCCGGCCGTATCGCCTTTCAGGACCGACCGGCCCAACGCCAGCACCTCCGGATCCTCGGGTGTGACGAAAACGGGCAGCTTGTCGATATCCCCGTTCCAGGCGTTCCGTGCGTGCACGACCACCTGCGCGTTGAACGATTTGGTCAAGGTAATGCCGGAGCGGGCCTCGATTTCCAGGCGGATCACCGCGGGCTCCCGCGTCTCCGCCCGGAGCAGAGTCGGTCCGAAGATCAGGTGGACCGGGAGGTCCCGCGTCTCTCCCCGGGGGATCGAGACGAATCCGCTCTGACGCGGCCCGTCCGTGACGCCGTCAATCCACGAACGCAGGTTGACCTCGATGGGATGGCCCGCGGTGTTCCGGACCGAGACCGTGGCGATGGGAACCAGGTTGTAGAACCGGTAATACGCCGGATAGATATCCTCCACGTTCACCCGCACGGCGAGGACCTTGAACAGTTCCTTTTTCTGGCCCCACATGAAGGCGAACCCCAGGCTGAACTGATAACCGCTGCGGTTGTTCCCGGCCGAGAAATCAACAAAATGATAGCGCGTATCCGCGGAAAGCGCGAACCAGTCGCAGGCCAGCAGATGGCTTCCGAGACCCATATAGCCACCCGGCTGAAAGTCGGATTCCGTGGCCACCTCCACCCGCTTCGCGTCCACACTCGTGCTGCTGGCCCAGTAGGTACCGGTGCCGGCGGCCAGATAAGGTTGGACCGCGCTGTGGATGCGGTCGCTCAGAAGGTCAAATCGCACCCCGAGCAGAATCGGGATCACGGCGGAAACATCGACATCATCCCCGGAAAAAGCTGAGGACCGGACAGAGACTCGGCTGACCGTTCCCACGCTGCTCTCCAGAAACCAGCGGTCCGCAAGGCGCGAAAAGAAAACAATGTCCCCGCCCGCGCCCTCGACGTCCACCGATGTCCCCAGTTCGAGCCCGCTCACGCGAACGCCCATGGCCCGGTCGCCGATCTTCCAGAATGATCCGCGCAGGCCCAGACCCGTGTTCCGGGCGATCCCCTGGCCCTGAAGGGCCTGGCCGAACGCGGCGCAAAACATGACCGCGGCCGCCGCCCCGAGGCGCGGGCCGGACCCTGAACGCTTCAGCCGTGAATGCTTTTCGATTTTCATTCGGGAAACCCCTACCGATTCCAGATAAAAGCCACTCCCATGCCCACCTCGACTCCGGTGTATTCATGGTCCGGGTTGAAATTCACCAGATGATAACGCATCTCCCCCTGCAGGGCGAACCACCGGCTGAGGGAGAAATATCCGCCGACCGCCGCGCAGACGCCGGGGAGCAGGCGGCTCTTGACGGTCACTTCATCCGACCAGAAGCCGCGCTCAACGACGCGGACGTCGCTCGCCAAGTAAGGTCCGCCGCCCGCGGAAAGATACGGCTGAAAAGCGCTAATGGAGCGGTCGGGGAACACGGCCCACTGATATGCCAGCAGGATCGGCATGACGCCGGATACGGCCGACTCCTCCCGGAAGAGGCCCTCCCGGACGGTTTTCACCCTGCCCAGTCCGCCCCACGAGAACTCGATGGCGCCCCGTTCTCCGACTCCGGCCAGAAAGGTGATCCATCCGCCTCCCCCGCCCAATTCAACGCGTTCCACGCCGGAGAAAAAGGTTCCTGTCTGAACGACCGTCTCATGGCCGCCCGCGGACCAATAGGAACCCCGCAGACTGATTCCCGATCGTTCCTTCATGAAAGACCCCGCGCCAGCCGGGTCCGCCGACAGACCGGCGAAACACACGAGAAGCGCGGCGATTGTTTTGTTCATGATGACCTCCTTAAATTTAACAACATTTTGACGGTTTCCAAGAGTTTCTAAAGAATGAGGCTCCCCGCCTCCGGCGGGCACGCTCAGAATTCGATGGTCATGCCGCCCACCGGGAACACCTCATACTGAAGAATTTTCTGTTTCGTGCCGTCGTTTTTGTAAGAGTAATCCCAGACATTGTCCCGGCCGTAACTATTCATGATGTCGATGTAGGTGACGAGGTTCCATCCGTCGAACATGTACCGCCGGTCGAGCCGGAAGTCGAGCCGGTGATAGACCGGGTACCGCTCGGCATTCAGGGGCGTACCGGGCTCCACGATCCAGGTTCTGTATTCAGGCTTGTAGGCCCGAGCGGTGTGCGGCCGGCCGCCGAGGTAACGCCACTTCACGGCCGCCTCGACCTGGTCGGCGAATGGAAACAGCCAGTCGACCCATTTGTACCAGGATTGCCGGTTCAGGTCCCGGTACCAGCCCTTCTCCCTCAGGTCCCAGCGCGCTCCCCCGATCGCGGTGAATACGTGCCGGAAGTCGAAATCCCAGTCGAATTCCTCTCCATTGCGCGGGTCGACGCCGCGGGACACGGAGTAGGAGTAGCTCACGGTGGCGTGAAACGGTCCGGACATCTTTTTCTGGAGGAAGAATTCAACTCCCCTGGCGTTTCCCTTCCCTCGAGCCACCAGACGGCCGTCGCCGGAATCGTATGGATTTTCCGTAATCTCGGAGGGATCCACAGGGACGCCTCGGTAGTCCTTGTAGAAGACCTCGACCGTACCCCGGATATCGTCCCGGAACAGGCGCTCGAGCCCGGCTACGGCCTGACGGGTTTCCTTGTACCCCAGGCTCCGGTTGTCCGGATGGGAGGCCAGTTGGACGTAGGCCGGTGACTGGGAATGTCGGCCGAACGCCAGGTTGAAGCTGAAACCCGGCGATAAAGCGTAAGAAAATCCGAGCCTCGGATCCACGGCGTGTTTCCGGGTGTAGTCGAAATAATCCGCCCGTATCCCCAGGTGGGCCGACATTCGGCTGACCGGATGGAATTTTACCTGTCCGTAAGCCGCGGCTTTCGACGTGGTGACGTGACGCGCCCGGTCGTATGCGGGATAGGTTTCATGGATGCCGATGATCGCCGGAGGCGTGCGTCGGTTGTCCCATTCAAAAAGGGTGTCCGCGGACCAGGTCACGGCCAGATCCAGTGGAATCGATTTCACCGCGCCGCCGAGACCCAGTTCCAGGCCGTCCGAGGGCTGAAACACAGCCTCGGCCCGCAGGGCGTGCTCGATCTCCGAGGAGAGGTTGGTGAACCGTTTGTAGACATCATACCGCGCGGTCTGGTCCCAGTGGTTGAGGGTCCGCGAAAGGGTCACCCTCGAGTACCCGCGTTCCGAGAACAGGTGCCGCCATGTCGCGCCCGCGGCGTACTGGCGGCTCTTCGAGACGACGTCGTCCGTGCCCTGGTTGTATGCGGAATCGTCCTCGTCCCGGATGTGGATCCGGTCGTCCCCGAATATCCCGTTCACGAGTATCTGGTCGTTTCCGTCGAGATCCAGGACCGCCTTCCCCTGCAGGTTGTAGTAATGCGGAACGGACGTCATGCCCGTGGACGAGATGATGAGATCAAGAAAACTCTTCCGGCCGCTGAGCATGTAGGAGCCCTTTCCTCCGGCCAGGGGTCCCTCGACCGTCAACCCCGCGCCGCTCATGCCCAAGGTTGCGTGGCCGGTGCGCCTCCCGCA
>CAVTNR010000006.1:0-16880 GCA_963736115.1 uncultured bacterium | reverse complement strand
CACGTTCAGACAGCCGGTTCCGGACCGTCAATGGAACACGGATTAAACGCACATTTCGAATGGATCCACACAGGGATTGACTAGGAAAACTATTCTGGATAAAAAAACGAAAAACGCGAAGATCGCGAAAAAACCGCGGATTTCCCGGAAACGTCCGGCCCCATTCCCGGCGGACACCGTTCTGGAGAGCATATCGGACGGCGTGTTCACCGTGGACCGCGAGTGGCACATCACTTCCTTTAACCGCGCCGCTGAGGTCATCACCGGCATCGACCGGAAGGACGCGATGGGTCGGCGATGCTCCGAAGTGTTCCGGTCGAGCATGTGCGAGAGCGAATGCGGACTCCGCCTGACCCTGAAGACGGGAAAGCCGGTCATCGGCAAGGCCGGATTCATCATTCGGGCCGACGGGTCCCGCATTCCCATCAGCATTTCCACGGCCGTGTTCCGCGATCCGGCCGGCCGCGTCATCGGCGGCGCCGAGACCTTCCGCGACCTGAGCGATGTGGAAGCCCTCCGCCGGGAGCTCGATGGGCGGCATCGCGTCGGCGAACTGGTCAGCCGCAGTCCCCTGATGCGCAAGCTGTTCGAGGTGCTCCCCGCGATCGCGGCGAGCCCCAGCACGGTCCTGATACTCGGAGAGACGGGAACCGGCAAGGAAGTCATGGCGAGGACCCTGCACAGCCTCAGCCCGCGGAGCCGGGGGCCCTTTGTCGCGGTGAATTGCGGTGCATTTCCCGAGACGCTTCTGGAATCCGAACTGTTTGGATACAAGGCCGGCGCGTTCACGGGCGCGGCCAAGGACAAGCCGGGCCGTTTCGCCATAGCCCGGGGGGGCACGATTTTTCTCGACGAGATCGGCGAGATCAGCCCGCCCCTGCAGGTGAAGCTCCTGCGCGTTCTTCAGGAGCGGGTATTTGAGCCGCTCGGTTCGACGCATCCGGTGCCGGCGGACGGCCGCGTTTTGGTCGCCACGAACCGGGACCTCGCGGAATTGACGCGGAAAGGGGCGTTCCGCGAGGACCTGTATTACCGGGTCAACGTCATCCGCGTTGAACTGCCGCCCCTCCGCAGCCGGAAGGAGGACATTCCCCTTCTGGTCGACCAGTTTATCGAACGGTTCAACCGGCTCCAGGGCAGGGCGGTCACGGGGATTTCGGCAGAGGCGCTATCCCTGCTCATGGCCCATTCGTGGCCGGGCAATATACGGGAACTGGAGAATGTCATCGAGCGGAGTTTCATTTTGTGCCGTGAAGGCGCGATCGGCATCGGGCATCTGCCCGAAGCCCTTACGCTCCGGATCGTCCCGCAGCGGGCCGGTTCGGAGCTCCGATCCGGTCATGACCTGCTCGACGCCCAATCCATCCGGTCCGCGCTGGAGAAAAGCGGATTCAACCGGTCCGCGGCCGCGAAGAAACTCGGCATACACAAGACCACGCTTTTTCGCCGGATGAAGCGGCTGGGCATTTCCCTGCCGGAGAAGGACGGCCGGTCGGGCCATCAACAGTAGCGAATCCGCAACCATTATAAGAATATAGAGTAGCTATTTCGCAACTCTATTCGAATTCCCCGAAGCCGCTTCGATATTTCCAAATCTATCTTAAACAAATACTTGGAGTCGTTCAGCCGCCCGTCGAAATCATGGCCCGATTCCTGCTTTGACTCTCTGTGACTGACCAGACCAAATGGGGTTTCGCATGACCAAGGCCGCTTTCACCGTATGGGAAAACCGAATCGCGCCGGTGTTCGATGTGGCCCGGCATGTCCGTCTGATCGAAGCCGAGAACGGGTGTATCGTCCGCGAAGACCAGGCCGACCTGACGGAAGAATCACCGGTTCAGAAGGCGCGGCGCATCGCGGAACTGGGCTGCGGCATTCTGGTCTGCGGCGCCATATCCAGGCCGGTTCAGGAAATGGCCTCCGCTTTCGGCGTGCGCGTGATCCCTTTCATGTCCGGAGACGCGGCCGAAGTGCTTCAAGCCTGGCTTGAAGGCCGGCTGGACGACGAGCGTTTTGCCATGCCGGGCTGTCGCAGACGGGCGCATGGCGGCGGAATGGGCAGCCGACCCGGCCGCGGGCCGAATTGCGGCGGAAGGGGAAGGCGCCGGTGCGGACCAGACGGCGGGACCGGA
Organism: uncultured bacterium; assembly: GCA_963736115.1. Lineage (GTDB taxonomy): Bacteria > Zhuqueibacterota > QNDG01 > QNDG01 > DTFT01 > JAFGAX01. The sequence continues at coordinate 14,748 of CAVTNR010000006.1, read as the reverse complement.
ACGGGTCCGGCCGGCCGAGGGGCGGGAAAAGTATTTTAACCATAACGAAAAACGAAGCAAACGAAAAATAAGGAGGAACCAGTCATGCCAAGAGGAGACGGAACCGGGCCGACGGGAATGGGCCAGATGACGGGCCGCGGCGCGGGCACTTGCGCGGGTTATGGAATGCCGGGATACGCGAATCCGGGATTCGGAGGCGGCAGGGGAATGCGGCGGGGAGGCGGATGGGCCGGCGGGGGAAGAGGCTGGCGGAACTGGTTTCATGCCACCGGCCTGCCCGGCTGGAGCCGTTTCGGCGGCGCCGCTCCGGTTCAGCCGGCTTTCATGAATCCGGATCCGGAGGCGGAAAAGCAGGCTCTGAAAACCCAGGCCGAAGCCCTTCAATCGGAACTGGATTTCATCAAGAAGCGGCTCAGCGGCCTGGAAACAGAAAAAGTCGACGGGTGACGGCCGCCATCCGCGGCGATTCTGAACAATGAAGCGGCGGACCCGGCTCTGCCGGGTGGTTGCGAACGCGCCTGCCGGGTCCCCGCCGACTTTAAAGGAGCACCTGAGATGAAAATCGCTTTTACCGCATCCGGGGACGATTTGAACGCCCCACTGGATCCCCGATTCGGCCGCGCGTTGAAATTTCTGATCTACGACCCGGATGCCGGGACGGTCGACGTCATAGACAATCAGCAGAACCTGAACGCGGCCCAGGGCGCGGGCATACAGGCGGCTGAACAGATCAGCCGGCTGGGCGCCGGAGCCCTGGTGACCGGGCATTGCGGCCCGAAAGCTTTCCGCGTTCTGTCCGCGGCCGGGGTCAAGGTGTACAACACCGACGCAGCCACGGTCGCGGAGGCCCTCGAAAGATACCGGTCCGGCGGCCTGAAAGAGGCGTCTTCCGCGGACGTCGAGGGGCATTGGACTTGAGTCCCCTGCGGAAATCAGGAGGAGACGGCCATGCCCGGATTTGACGGAACCGGGCCGACCGGACGGGGACCGATGACCGGCCGGGTGAACGGGTACTGCATTCTGAAAAAATCCGGAACCGGAGGCAGGTCGCTCATCGGCTTTGCGGGACTTTCCGGTCGTCCTATCATGAGCGGATTCCCCGACCCGGTCCTCCACAGGCTTCAGATCCGGATGCGGATGGAAGGCCTTCAATGGCGAATCCGGATGCTGAAACAGTCCGTGGTGAAGGAGAATCAGAGAGGGACATGAAAATGATGGAATCGACTTCGAGCTTCATCCCCGACAGCGTGTTCCTGACCAAGGGGGTCGGCAGGAGCCGGGAGAAGCTGTCCTCCTTTGAGGAGGCCCTGCGGGACGCGGGCATCGCCATGTACAACCTGGTCAGCGTCAGTTCGATTTTTCCCCCGAGGTGCAGGCTCATTTCAAATAAAGAGGGCCAGAAGCACCTCCGGCCCGGGCAGATCGTTTATTGCGTCATGGCGCGTTCGGAATCGAACGAGCCGAACCGTCTGATCGCCGCGAGCATCGGCCTCGCCATTCCCCGCAACAAGGAGCATTACGGATACCTCTCCGAGCATCACTGCTCTGGAATGACCGAGAAAACCGCGGGCGATTACGCGGAGGACCTCGCGGCGCAGATGCTGGCGACGACCCTTGGCGTGCCGTTCGACGCGGACAAGGACTACGACCAGCGCAAGGAACAATACCGGCTCGGCGGAGAAATCGTCACGACCCGGGAGATCACCCAGACTGCCAAGGGCGACAAGAACGGCCTGTGGACAACGGTGCTTGCCGCTGCCGTGCTGGTGAAACGGTCCCGGTGAAACGGGGATCGGCGGTATCATGAAGGCGTCCGAACGGATTCCGGCAGGCGCGCCCGCACCCGCGAAAGGCCGAAGCAGTCCGGTCATCGCGATTGCCTCGGGAAAGGGCGGCACGGGCAAGACCACGGTCACGCTGAATCTGGCAAAGGCGTGCGTGTCGAAAGTGCAGATACTCGACTGCGATGTCGAGGAGCCGAACGGCCATCTGTTTCTCGGGGGCCGGTCCTGGAGCACGGAAACCGTCAATCTCTCCGTGCCGCAGGTGGACGAATCGCTCTGCGACGGATGCGGTGAATGCGGCCGGTTCTGCGCGTTTCACGCCATCGCGGTGCCGAAGGACAGGCCCATCCTGTTTCCCGAACTCTGCCATGCCTGCGGCGGGTGCAGTCGAGTCTGCCCACGCGGCGCCATCCGGGAGATACCGCGGCGCATCGGCGCCATCGAAACCATGGACGCCGGGGACATCCGTCTGATCCAGGGCCTGCTCGACGTGGGCGTGGTCATGTCGGTGCCCCTCATTCACGCGGTGAAGAAGCGGATGGAGGCCGGGACGCCGGCGATCGTGGACGCGCCCCCCGGGACCTCCTGCCCCGTCATGGCCGCGGTGCGGGGGGCCGATTTCACGGTGCTGGTCACGGAGCCGACGCCGTTCGGTCTGCATGACCTGACCCTGGCCGTGGACATGATCCGCCAGCTGGGTATTCCCTGCGGGGTCGTGGTCAACCGGATGGGCGTGGGAGACGGCCGCGTCCATGAATACTGCAGACGCGAAGCCATCCCCATTCTCGCGGAGGTGCCGGACGACCGCCGCATCGCCGAGGCTTATTCCAGGGGAGAGCTCATCGTGGACGCCCTGCCGGAATACGTTCCCCTGTTTCAGGAATTGTGGCGTACCGTGACCGCACGGTCGCAAGGAGGTTGAAGCCATGCCCACTTACGAATACATCTGCGAGGGATGCGGCGGCCGGTTCGACAGGCAGCAGGGCATTTCCGAACCGCCCGTGACCGCCTGTCCGGAATGCGGCGGAAAAGTGAACCGGGTGATCAGCGGCGGAGTCGGATTCCTTCTCAAGGACGGAGCCGGCGGCAGGACCCGGCGGGAGGCCGGGGACTGCGCGCTCCATTCCACGGGCAGGACCTGCTGCGGACGGGAGGAACGCTGCGGGGACGCGTCGTGCGGGAGTTAGACCCGGACAGGGGCGGTCTGCGCTACCTGTACGGTCCCGTTCCCTCCAGGCGTCTCGGCCGGTCCCTGGGCGTGGATCTCGTCCCTTTTAAAACCTGCACCTATGACTGCGCCTATTGCCAGCTCGGACCCACGACCTGTCTGACGACGGAGCGGCGGAACCACGCCGATACGGACGAGATCATCGACGAGCTGGAGTGGAAGCTGGCCTCGGCGGGTACGCCGGACACCATCACGCTGGCGGGATCCGGCGAGCCGACCCTGCATTCCGGAATCGGCGGACTCATCGATCGGATCAAGACGGTCACCCGGATTCCGGTCACCGTGCTGACCAATGGATCGCTTCTCTGGATTCCGGAGGTGCGGGAGGCTCTGATGGAGGCCGACCGGGTGATTCCGTCCCTGGACGCCGGGGATGAGCGCACTTTCCTGACCGTGAACCGGCCGCATCCGGCTGTAGACTTCGAGCGTATGGTCGACGGTCTGGCCGCATTCACAGCCGTCTTTAAAAAGCCCGTCTGGCTGGAAGTCTTTCTCATGAAGGGCGTGACGGATAAACCCGTTCAGGCGGCTTCGATCGCCGCGTGCGCGGCGAAAATCAGGCCTGAACGGATTCAGCTCAACACGGTCACCCGTCCGGCGCCGGACGGATTTACCAAGGCCGTTCCTCAGGAGGCGCTGGAAGCCCTGGCTGCACGGTTCGATCCCGCCGCCGAGGTGATCGCCGCGTACCGAACCGCCGGACCGATCGAGGGGGACACCGTCTCCGAAGCTGAAATCCGGGGACTCCTGGCGCGGAGGCCCTGCACGCTCGAGGACATCGCCGCCGGTCTCGCGGTTCGGGAGATGGTCCTGCTGAAACAGCTGGACGAGTGGACCCGTGCCGGAATTGTCCGTGTCGTGGCGCAGGACGGCAAGTGCCTCTATGTCCTGGCCGGGACGGAGGGTCCTCCGGCCTGATCCTTGTACTGTGACGGGCGGTTGACCCGGCCGCATCGGTTTTCATCACGGATTTGGACAAAACCGGAGAATGAATTGAAACGGATCACTTTTCTGCTCTGCCTCGGATGCGGTCTGGCCCTGTCCGGCCGGACCCCGGTCGCTGACAACAATCCTGCCGGTCTGGAATTTGTCTTCGTCAAGGGCGGGACCTTCGACATAGGCGATATTTTCAACCGCGGGGACGCGGACAGCCGGCCCGTGCACCGGGTCACGGTTTCCGATTTTTACCTGGGAAAGACCGAAGTCACGGTCGCCCAGTTCCGGGTATTCTGCAAGGCGACCCGAAGGCGTATGCCCCTGGCGCCTGAATGGGGGTTTCAGGAGGATCATCCGGTGGTCAATGTGAGCTGGAACCTGGCCCGGGCATTCTGCGACTGGGCCGGATGCAGGCTTCCGACGGAGGCGGAATGGGAATACGCGGCGCGGAACCGCGGCGACTCGCTCAGGTTCGACTGGGGGAACGCGGCGCCGTCCGGTACTGCCGGAGGAAACGTGGCGGACGAATCGCTCCGGATCGTGAAGCCGAGGACCCTCATCTTCGAGGGATACACGGACGGCTGGCGGTATACGTCCCCGGTCGCGTCTTTCAATCCCAACCCGCTCGGGCTATACGATATGACGGGGAATGTCTGGGAATGGTGCGCGGATTGGCACGGTCCGTATTTGCCGGAGCCCGCCGTTGATCCGAAAGGGCCCGCATGCGGGACGCATCGCGTCCTGCGGGGCGGATCGTGGATGAATGACCCCGCGAGCTGCGGGACGACGAACCGGTTCCGGAATCGGCCGAAAAATTTCTACGAATGCTACGGATTTCGCGTCGCGCGGTGATATCGCTCCAGGCGGCCCGTTCGGCCGCGGTGCCGGCCGCCTGGTCACGGGGCGTTCCGCATGCCGCGTATTGAGCCGTTTGAAACGCATGCCGACCGGTACGACGGCTGGTTCGAAAAGCATGACGCCGTTTACCGTTCCGAGCTTCAGGCCGTGGCTGGGTTCATACCCGCGCAAGGCGAGGGCATTGAAATCGGTGCGGGAACGGGTCGCTTCGCGTCCCGCCTTGGAATCCGGTTCGGGGTCGAGCCCGCCGGCCGGATGGCGCGGATCGCCGCGGCCAGGGGGATCCGGGTCATCCGCGGAACCGGCGAGGCTCTGCCTGTCCGTTCCCGCGCGTTTGACTTCGCGGTCATGGTGACCACTCTCTGTTTTCTCGATGACCCGGCGCAGACATTGCGGGAGACCCGCCGCATCGTCAGGTCCGGCGGAGGATTGGTCGTCGGTTTTGTGGACGCGGAGAGTCCTTTGGGGCGGCAGTACCGGGACGCGTCGCAGCGGAGCCGGTTTTATCGTGACGCTGTTTTTTACCCGGTTCAAGCCGTTATGGAGCTTCTGGCGGAAACCGGATGGTCGCGGCCCGAAGCCGGCCAGACGCTTTTTTCGCCCATGGAGGAAATCCGAAGCGTCGAACCGGTGCGGCCGGGCTGGGGAGAAGGATCCTTTGTCGTCATCCGGGCGGTGAAATAAACACCCATGCATTAGGAAAAACCATGAAGCTTCAGACGGATATTCTGATCATCGGAGGCGGACCGGCGGGGATGGTCAGCGCGGGAACAGCCAGGCGACCGGAGGCTCATCTGCGGCGGGCTGATCAACGTGATCGGCATGGCCATTCAGCAGAGGGTCTCTTGCTCCGAGGTGGACACGCCGGACGAAGAACGGGAGTTAACGATGGAACATAAAATCGGCATCATCATCTGCGACCGGTATCGCGGCTGCGGCGGGGGAAAATGCTTTCGCGCCAGCCGTGAACGCGCGGGCGGGTTCTCGATTTACCCGGCGGAGGACAGACTGGAAATCGTCGGTTATTCCTCCTGCGGCGGGTGTCCCGGAGGCAACGTCGAAACAGTGCCCGCGGAAATGATACGGAACGGCGCAGGGGCGATTCATCTGGCCACGGGTCTGGTCGTGGGTTATCCGCCCTGCCCCCGCATCCGTTATTTCAAGGAATTCATCGAAAGCCGCTATGGAATACCGGTCGTGGTCGGCACCCATCCCATTCCCCTGCATTACCTGGAAACGCACAACCGGCTCAAGTCCTGGGACAAAACGGGCATCGGGGATTTGGCGGCGAAACTGACCGCAGAGGACCGGGAAATCATGAAGCGATACGAATGAGGGACTGCATTCGGGATGGAGCGGGGCAGGGGGCTGATCGAATGACGGAAACGGAAAGCCGGTTTTCCGGCGGAGACACTCCGTCCGCGCCTCGGATCCGCCCGGAGGAAAGGCGGACGGCCGTCGGACGGCCGGAACGGGACGCCATCCGCGACTGGTTCGACCGGTACGTCCGAACATTCACGGACGCCGGCGGGCCGGATGCCGGTCCGATGGTCCTGAAAAGGGACCACAGCCTGCGGGTGTGCGAAGAAATCGTCCGGATCGGGGAATCCCTGAACCTGGACGGTCCGGAAATTCGTTTCGCCGAGACCATCGCGCTTCTGCACGACATCGGCCGGTTCGAGCAGTACGCCGTTCACCGGACGTTCGCGGACCGGAAGTCCTTGAACCACGCCGAACTGGGCGTGCGGATTCTGGATCAGCGAAATGTCCTGGCCGGCCTCGACGGGGAGACCGCGTCCGAAGTCCGGCGCGCGGTGGCGTGCCATAATATAGCCTTTCTGCCCCCGGACTTGGCCGGACGCGAACGGATGTTCTGCCTGATGCTCAGGGACGCGGACAAACTCGATATCTGGAAAGTCGTCACCGACTACTACGGCCGCACCGAAGGGCCGGCCGACACGACCATCGAGCTGGACCTTCCGGACACGCCCGGGGTGTCGGATGCGGTGGTCCGGGACCTGATGGAAAAGCGGATCGTCCGGTCCGATCACATCCGCAGCCTGAACGATTTCAAGCTGCTTCAGGTCGGCTGGGTGTATGACATTCATTTTACGGTTACGGTAGAACGCCTGAAGGAAAGAGGCTACCTGGAAAAAATACGGGCGGTTCTGCCGGAGAGCCCGACGGTCGAAGCCGTGTTCCGCGCAGTGGCGGATCATCTGAACGCTCCGCCCGGCGGCCCGGAAGGATGGCTGCATGGCTGATTTGACGGAAATCGTGGTCATCAGCGGGAAAGGCGGAACCGGCAAGACCAGCATCACGGCCGCATTCGCCGCGCTCGCGCACCGGCCGGTGATCGCGGACTGCGACGTCGACGCCGCGGACCTGCACCTGGTCCTGTCGCCGCGGGTCCGGGAGAAGCACGAATTCCGCGGCGGTCATTCAGCCGTCATCGATCCTGATCGCTGTTCCGGGTGCGGCACGTGCGAGGAGATGTGCCGGTTCGACGCGATCCGAAGGGTCGAAGGCCGGCCGGACGGCGTCCGATACGCCGTGGATCCGGCCGCATGCGAGGGATGCGGCGTCTGCGTCCGTTTCTGCGCGGAGAACGCCATCGCCTTTCCCGAAAAGGTCTGCGGCGAATGGATGGTGTCGGACACCCGGTGCGGGCCCATGGTGCATGCGAGACTTTTTCCGGCCGCGGACAATTCCGGCAAACTGGTCTCCACGGTGCGCCGCGAGGCCAGACGCGTCGCTGAAGCGGAGTCCCGTTTCCTGATCCTGGCCGACGGACCGCCCGGCATCGGTTGCCCGGTCATCGCCTCCGTGACGGGCGCTTCCCTGATTCTGGCCGTGACGGAGCCCACGGTCAGCGGAGCGCACGATCTCGAACGCGTACTGTCCCTGGCGCGGCATTTCGGCGTTCCAACGGCCGTGTGCGTGAACAAGTGGGATATTCATGAGGACATGACGCAGCGCATCGAGGATTCGGCGCGGACAGCCGGCGCCCATATCGCGGGGCGCGTGCGGTACGACGCGGCAGTGACCGGCGCGCAGATGCGGTCTCTGTCGGCGGTCGAAACCGGATCCGGCGCCGGAGAGGACATGACCGCGTTGTGGAAGAATATCCTGAAACTCGCCGGTCTTCCGGCCGGACCCGGCTTTTAAAAGAGGCAACACATGGCGGAGAGCGAATTACCCCTGGTTTCGCATCTCGTTCTGGATCACGCGTTCAACCCGCGCAACCTCGGTCCGATGGAGGCCGCGGACGGACACGCCCGGATCACCGGACCCTGCGGGGACACCATGGAATTCTGGCTGACCGTCAGGAACGGCCGGGCGGAAAAAATCGCCTTCACGACGGACGGGTGCGGATCCTCCATGGCCTGCGGCAGCATGGCCACGTGCCTGGCGCAGGGCAGGTCCGTTGCGGACGTGGCCGCCGTCACTCAGGCGGATATCCTGCGGGCGCTCGGCGGCCTGCCCGAAGGCATGGAACACTGCGCCCTGCTGGCCTCGAACGTGCTCCGGGCCGCGTGCCAAGATTTTCTCTCCAGATCCATCACCGAAACCGGAAAGGAATGACGTGAACGCATCCTCCTGCGGCGGCTGCAAGAAGACCGACTGTGCCGCATCCCAGCGCGGTAAAGAGGAGAGCGAACAGGAGTTCCGCGACCGCCAAAAGCTCCTGTCGCGGCTCTGCCGCATCCGACATAAAGTGATCGTTCTGTCCGGAAAGGGCGGAGTGGGCAAGAGCACCGTGGCCGTGAACCTGGCCGCCGCGCTCTCCCTTTCAGGCAAGCGCACGGGCCTGCTCGACGTCGATATTCACGGCCCGAGCGTGCCGACCCTGCTGGGGCTCGAAGGACAGACGCTGGCCGGAGACGCGGACGGAATTGTCCCCGTGGAAGTCGGCGATTTGAAAGTCGTATCGGCCGGCTTTCTGCTGGGGGACCCGGACGAAGCCGTGATCTGGCGCGGTCCCCTGAAAATGGGCGTGATCCGGCAGTTCCTCGCGGACGTGGAATGGGGTGATCTCGACTTTCTCATTATCGATTCTCCGCCAGGCACCGGGGACGAGCCTCTTTCCGTCGTCCAGCTCATCGGTTCCCTCGACGGGGCCGTGGTGGTGACCACGCCCCAGAAAGTCGCGGCCGTGGACGTGAGGAAATCCATCACGTTCTGCCGAAGGCTCAACCTGCCGGTGCTCGGCGTGGTGGAGAACATGAGCGGATTCGCGTGCCCGAAATGCGGCGAAGTGACACCCATCCTCGGTTTCGGCGGCGGCCGGCGGATCGCGGAGGACATGGGCGTGCCGTTCCTCGGGTCCTTGCCTTTTGATCCGGCGGTCGGCCGGGCCTGCGACGAGGGCCGCGTGTTCATCCATCATCACGCCTCCAGTCCGACGGCCCGGATCATGCGGGACATCATCCGTCCGATCGCGGTTCTGGACGACATTCCGTCCGGCCGGGGATCGGAATAAACCTCAATTAGACAGGAGTTCTAAAATGATCATCGCCATTCCCATCGCGGAGGGCAGACTGGCCCAGCATTTCGGGCATTGCGCCCAGTTCGCTCTTCTGGACACGGATCCCGCGACGCACGCCATTCTCAAGCGAGAGGACGTCGACGCGCCGCCCCATCAGCCGGGCCTTCTGCCGCCGTGGCTGGCACGTAAAGGTGCCAAGGTCGTGCTCGCAGGCGGCATGGGTCAGCGCGCCAAGGCACTTTTCGAGGAGCAGGGCATACGTGTGATCGTCGGCGTCCCGTCGGAAGCGCCGGAGAAACTGGTTGCCGATTATCTCGCGGGCACGCTTCAGACCGGCGACAATGCCTGCGACCATTGATGACGAGGTCCGGCCGCTTCAGGACACCCGGCATGAGCAATGCTTTGTCTGCGGCGCGGAGAATCCGCGTTCGCTCGGGCTTCGCTTCCGGCCGGACAGTGACGGGAGCGTCTACGCCGAATTCCGGTCGGATCCGGCCTTTCAGGGGTATTGCGGGATCCTTCACGGCGGCGTGATCGCCACCCTTCTGGACGCTGCCATGACACATTGTCTGTTCCATCACGGGATTGCCGGTTTGACCGGCGATCTCCACGTGAGGTACCGATCGTCTGTCGCGTGCGGCGAATCCTGTCTAATCCGCGCTCGACTTGAAAAGGCAAAACAGCCGGTCTACCGCATGTCAGCAGAGATCAGGTGTGGAGGCTGCCTGAAAGCCGATGCAGTGGCCTCCTTCATGAGTATGAAGGAAACAACATGACCGGAACGTCTTTCAGAGTGACTGTGCTGGTCAATGACACGGCTGAACAGGGCCTTCGTCCGGAACACGGACTGTCCCTCTGGATCGAAACCGGGAACCGGCGCATTCTGTTCGACACGGGCCAGGTCGGCGCGCTGGCGGAAAACGCCCGCATGCTGGATGTGGACTTGTCCGCAATGGATCAATTGGTGCTGAGCCACGGCCATTACGACCATACCGGCGGTGTGCCGGTCGCGCTTAAGGCCAGTCCCGCGGTTCATGTGTACTGCCACCCCGGCGTCTTCCTCCGACGCACCAGCATCCGGAACGGGAAAGCCAAACCGGTTCATATGCCCGAAGGCAGTCGGCTATCGCTGGAAGCGCTTCCCCAGGACCGTCTGCACGCCTCCGCGGAACCGGCCCTCCTCGGACCGGGCATCGGTACGACAGGCGCAGTACCGCGGGAGACGACGTGGGAGGACACCGGCGGCCCGTTCTACCTGGATCCCGACGGCCGCAGGCCGGACCTGCTCGACGACGACATAGCCCTGTGGTTTATCACGCGGTACGGAATCGTAGTCTGCGCGGGATGCTCGCATGCCGGTCTGATCAACACCCTGAGCCGCTGCCGGCAGGTCAGCGGCACCCGCAAAATACACGCGGTCATCGGCGGATTTCACCTGCATGAAGCGTCGCAGGAAAGGCTGGACCGGACCGTGGCGGCGCTCATGACCGAACCGCCCGATCTGATGATGCCCTGCCATTGCACGGGTGAAAACGCGGTCCGGACGCTGACGGAAGCCTTCGTGGGCCGCGTCCGGCCCTGCCGCGCGGGTATGCGGTTCAAATTCGGGTGAGATCAAGTTCCGACCCCGGGGTCGGATTCTTTGAAGAGAATAAAAGTCACCTTCTTTGGGAAGGCGCCCTTCTTTCTTTTTGAAAAACCGATTGACAGAAACACGTCCATTTAATATATTTAGCGTCTTGACTGTCGATTGGAGATTATGATCCGGAAACGGCTGAAAATCTTTCTTGGTTTATCGTGTGTTCTCATTCCCTGGGCATGGCTCCAGTTCAATGTTTCTTACTTCGGTCACTGCCATGTTGTCAACGGGAACGGAACCGTATTCCACGCCCATCCATTCGAGCGGAACGAATCCCAATCCCGTTCCCTGCCGAATCATCATCACCCGGATGATGAAGCGCTCCTGCTGGGCCTGTTCGTCCGGTCCATATTCGTTTTTCTTGTCTGCTTTGCCGCTGTACCCATTCTGCTGTCCCGCAGTCGTCCGGCCGGTTTGATCCGTCCGAAATCCCCGTACAATTTCCGCTGTTTCGATACCGCATGCTTGCGAGGCCCTCCCGCATTGGCTTTCTGATTTTTCCCGCTTTCCATTGACCTGTTTTTTTAACCGGCTTGTCCTTCCGGACACGGATTTCCGGGACCGGACGGCCGTCGTTCTATCCCTTTTCGAACGGTTCGCCGCGCGCTCGGAAGTTTCTCGCCGCCGCCGTTTGAGCGCGGCCCTTTCGGCTTCGGGCAGGACGGTGGACTGTGTCTTCTCCCGTCTCAATCGATACGGAGTCCAACATGCGAAAACGCTTGAACCGTGGGATATTATTTCTGTTATGCTGGATGCCGGCCGCTTTTGCGGCCGGACAGGCGGGATCGGATTCCCGGACCGGGAATCCCTTCTCCCAGCAATCCTTTGTTCCGGACATATCCTTTATCCTGGATTTTTCGGGAGTGATGAGGAATCGGAGCGATTATCGGCTTGAAAACCTGACGGTGCCCGGCCTGGTCCTTTCGACGGGCGGAGGATCGGAGGCGGGGCATGCCCATGAAGGGGATTTCCCGGGCCGGGGATTCAACCTGAATTACGGGGAATTGATGGTCTCGTCAGTCGTGGATCCGTACTTCAACCTGGCCGGTGTTTTTCATCTGTCGGAAGAGGGATTTGAAATAGAGGAGGGGTATTTCACGACGCGGAAACTGCCGATGGGAACGCAGGTCAAGGCCGGCAAATTCCTGAGCGCCTTTTCCCGCATCAATGAACAGCATGAGCATTCCTGGGATTTTTCAGGATCGCCCCTGATTCACCGGGCGTTTCTGGGGGAAGAGGGATTGAATGAAAAGGGGGTTCAGCTGACCTGCGTACTTCCTTCTTCCGTGTACTGGATGATCGGCGCGGAGGCCCTGACCGGAGAGAACGAAGCCAGTTTCGGCCGGTCCGGATTCGAGGACCCGTCCGGAACGTTCCGGGTCGCCGACAAGGACGGTCCGAATCTGTTCACTGTTTTCACGCGCACGTCCTTCGATGTCGGGGACTGGATCATTCTGCTGGGGGCATCGTGTGCGTCCGGAGGGACCCGGACCGATGACGGCCTGGAAGTCTCCGGAATCGAGGGGAGTGCCCTGCGGGCGGACACCCGCCTGCTCGGGGGGAGCCTCACTCTCAAGCGCCTCATCGATTCGAACCGATATCTTTCCTTTCAGTCCGAATTCATGCACCGGCGGATGGAGGGGCGGCACTACGGGAAGGACGCACTCGATGCCGTTCAGGATGCGTCGCTTCTCACGCGTCAGTCGGGAGCATACGGACAGCTGGTTTTCAAGTACGGCATGCGGAGCCGCCTCGGCGTCCGAGTCGACCGCATTCTCGGCAACGATTGGCGGGCAGACGGTGTACGGGAGGTTTTCCCGGACGGTTTGCGCCGGGTGTCGGTCATGACGGAATTCAATCCGACCGAGTTCTCCCGGATCCGGCTTCAGGTCAACGAGGACCGCTCCCTTTTCCGCAGGGAAGGCATGTCTTTCCGTCCGGTGTCCGTGCGGGAGCTGGTTCTGCAGTGCAACCTTTCGATCGGCGCGCACGGCGCGCATCCCTTTTAAGAAAACAAGGAGAAGTCCAATGAAAAGATGCATTCTGGCGCTGGCCGTTCTGACCTGCGTCACCCAGGCTTCGGCTCGCCGCATCCAGGTCGTCACCACGTATCCTTACATAGCGGAACTCGCGCGGAAAGTCGGCGGGGATAACGTCCGGGTCCATGCACTTGCCCGGGGCGACTGGAACCCCCATACCATCGTTCCCAAGCCCTCCTTTATCGCCCACCTCCGGAAGGCGGACCTCCTGGTCATCAACGGCGGCCAGCTGGAAATCGGGTGGCTCCCGCCGCTTCTGAACCAGGCCAACAATTCGAAAATCCAGGCCGGCACGTCCGGCCTGCTGGATCTGTCCATGGCCGTCACTCTGATCGACGTTCCCTCCAGCGTGTCGCGCGCGCAGGGCGACGTTCATCCGGAGGGCAATCCGCATTACTATCTCGACCCGGCAAATATCCCGCCCCTGGCCGAGGCGATCGCCGTCCGGCTCGGGGAGATGGATCCCGGGCTGGCTCCGGTTTTCAATTCGAATCTCAAGGCTTTTCAGGAGTCCTGGGCTGTCAAAATGTCGGAGTGGGAAAGCCGACTGAAGCCGCTGAGCGGCGCTTCGGTCATCGAATACCACAAAAACTTCGATTACTTCATGCGGCGTTTCCACCTGGCGCTGGCCGGTACCATTGAACCGCTTCCCGGCATTCCGCCGACCTCGCGTCACATCGAAGGCCTGGAACAGATCATCCGGAATACGCGCATCCGTTTCATCCTGCAGGACATCTACAACCCCGACGCCGCGGCCCGGCACCTGTCGCACAAGCACGGAATTCCGATGGTGGCGCTCCCGCATGACGTGGGCGCGGTTCCGGGCGCGGAAGGGATCGTTACTTTGTTCGATGAAATCGTCGCGAGGCTGACCCATGAGTGACATCCTGTTTTCAGCGTTTGTGCTCTGCCTCGTCCTGCTGGGAATACACTCGTATTTCGGGCTGGAAATCATCCGGCGCGGCATCATCTTCACCGATCTCGCGATCGGGCAGATGGCCGCCCTGGGAGCGGCCATATCCCTCCTGTTTCTGGACGGCCATTTCATCTATCCGATATCCCTCGGATTCGCACTCGCCGGGGGATTCATCATCGCTTTCGCCTCCCGGCGGGATATCCACCTGGAAGCCTTCATCGGGCTCCTGTACGCGTTCGGACTGTCCGGTGTGTTCCTGCTGCTGTCCAAGTCGTATCACGGCACGGAAATGTTCGACCGGCTGATGGCCGCGGACATACTGTTCACGCCCGCGACGGAGATCGTCAAGACGGCCGTTCTGTATGCTGTGCTGGGCGCGGTGCTGTTCCTGTCCCGGCGCCAGAAGCCCGGAACGGTGCGGGACGTGATCTTTTTCGTCACATTCGCGATGACCGTCACCAGTTCGGTGCGTCTGGCGGGTGTTCTCGTGGTGTTCGCCCTACTGGTGGCGCCCGCCCTGGTCGCGCTGAAATGCAGCTTCCGGCAGCCCCTTCTCGCCGCCTGGGGCATCGGCACAGCCGTGAATCTCGCGGCGATCGCCCTTTCGTACCGGCTCGATCTGCCCACGGGATATGCCATCGTTTTTATGAACGCGCTGGCCGCGCTCGTCGCTTCGGCGATCCGGCCGAGGACGGACGCGTCCGGTTGAACGAAGGGGTGCTCAAATGAAAGGCTGAAGCCTGAACTCCTTCCGGGAATTCAGGCTTCAGCCTTTCATCTTTACTCGCAAACGCGTGGATATCAAAGAGTGCGAACCCCAGGGTCGATTTTTTGACAGACCTGAAAGGTCTTACCGGCC
>CAVTNR010000005.1:0-133418 GCA_963736115.1 uncultured bacterium | reverse complement strand
CCCGGAAAACAAGTATTCGAAGACCGGCGTGCCCAAGGCGGCGAGGCTGGGGGCCATCGGCCTGCTCGTCCTGTTCGCCCTTTTTTCATGCTTCACCGTGGTCCCGGCCGGACATGTCGGGGTCGTGGATTTTCTCGGCCACGTCTCCAACCGCACGTTGAAGGCGGGCGTCAATCTCGTCAATCCCTTCGCCCGGGTCATCAAGTTCTCCATCAAGACGCAGGACTCCATGGAAGTGATGGACGTTCCCTCCAAGGAAGGGATGAACATCAAGCTGGACATCAGTGTCCTGTACCATCTGGACCCGGAAAAAGCGTCAGACGTATACAAAACGGTCGGAAAGGACTATGCCGACATCCTCCTGGTGCCGCAATTCCGATCGGTGGCGCGCGGCGTGACGGCGAGCTACGAGGCCAAGGCCCTGTACACATCCGAAAGGGAAATGGTTTCGAATCTCATCAAATCGGACCTGGAGAAGATCGTCGCGGCCAGGGGCATCGTCGTGGAGGCCGTGCCGATGCGCCGCATCGGACTTCCCGAAGGGCTCTCCCAGTCCATCGAGCAAAAGCTTCAGGCGGAACAGGAGAGCCAGCGCATGCAGTTCGTTCTCCTCAAGGAGAAGCAGGAGGCGGAGCGGAAGAAAATCGAAGCCCAGGGCATCGCGGATTTCCAGAGCATCGTGACCCGCGGCATCAGTGAGCCGCTGCTGCGCTGGAAGGGCATCGAGGCGACGGAGAAGCTGGCCAACTCGACGAACACCAAGGTCATTATCGTCGGTGCCGGCAAAGACGGGCTCCCGCTCATCATGGACACAAAATAGCCGCAAACCGGATGCGTCGGACCTATTCCGGTTTTGAGAAAGCGGCAGTCCAATCCATTCAAGAAGGAAGAATTTACGGATCTCCATTTACTGTTGAAATTGTTCAATTCCCGGCCTCAGACCGGAGAGGGGAATGCCGGACCAGCGGCTGTCGGGCGTACGCAAACCGTTCGGGCGGCGGAGCCTGCCTTCTCCTCTGAACCGGTTTCCGTTGAGACGGTTGAGGATGTGTCCGATACTCCGATGACGTCAGAGTCGAACGGACTACGGTCCGGCATTGCAGAGGATATGTACTCCGAACCGGTCTCCGTTGAGACGGTTGAGGAGGCGCCCGGAGTCCTGATCGCGGCGGAACCCGTTGAAATACCGTCCGTCCCCGCGGCGGACGCGTCCTCTGAGGCCCTTTCCGTCCCGGCCATGGATGAGGCGCCCGAGGTCGTGACAGCAAACGCGGAAAAGCCGGCCGTTGAACCATCCGTTCCGTCTTCCGATGACCGTTCCCGCGAGTCTCTCCGGCCGTCTTCAGCCGGCCGGTCCGGCAGGCGGCGTGAAACGTTCGCGCAAAAAGACCGCATCGCTGCCGTGAACGGAATACTGGACGCGGTACTGTCCGCGGCCGCGGCCATGGATGAGGTCCCGGTTGGAATTCCGCAATCCGGATCGGCGCGTGACGAAGCGGTCATTCCCGCGAATCAGAAAGCGGCGCAGGAAACGGCGGTTGATCATTTATCCGAAGGGCCGAACCGCGAAGCCCGGGAACCAGCCGGTCCGGAGACCCGGGCCGGACAGACGGCCGGCATTGCGGTTGACGCCGGAGCCGTAACCGCGGATGGAACCGGAAACGCCGCAGGTTCAGCGGCTGAAGCCGCATTCCGGGAATCCATCGACTCCGGAGACAAATCCTTTTCCAGGGAGTCACAACCACCGGAGACCGGTGCCGATGCCGCGAACGATGTCGCGGACACGGACGCATTGGAACTGACGACCGAGTTGAAGGACGAGCCCATGCCGGAGGTTAAAATCGGTTCGCAGGAGTGCGCCGGGATCCGGGTTGAAGACGGAATCCGGGCGCAGGAGGAGAAAACCGTTTTATCCGTATCCGCCGCTGAAGTCCGGACGGAAACCGCGCCGGCCGCCGGACCGGAACTCAAACGCGAGCGTTTTCAGACGGATGTACTCATCGCGGGAGCGGGCGTTGCGGGCCTGTCCACGGCCATACGCCTGCTGCAGAGGGTGAACCGGCACAATGAAGCGGTGATCGAAGGACGTCTCTTCGCCGAGAAACTCGAGGCGCCGCAGGTGATGGTGATGGATAAGGGCGCGGACATCGGGAGCCATGTTCTGTCCGGAGCCGCCGTGGATCCCGTTTCCCTGAAAACGCTGTTTCCGGATTTCGAAAAGCGGGGCGCGCCGGTCGACGCATGGGTGGAGAAAAATCCCTTTTATTACCTGACATCCCGATCCGCGATCCGGGTTCCGATCACGCCCCCGGGCATGGGGTCGAAGGGATGCTTCATCACGTCGCTTTCGCGTTTCACGCGCTGGCTCGCGGCTGAAGCCGAGGCACTGGGCGCCCAGACGGCGGCCGGGTTCGCGGCCGTGGACTGGCTGGAGGCCGGCGGCGCGGTGGCGGGGCTGAGGCTCGGGGACAAGGGAATCGACAAGCATGGACAACCGCGGCACAATGCCATGGCCGGGGACGAGATCGAGGCCCGGGTGACGGTGCTGGCCGAAGGCGTGCACGGCACTTTAACCCGCCGCGCGGTTCGGGCATTCGGACTGGACCGGGAGTCCATGCCCCAGGCGGCTGTTCTGGCGATCAAGGAGATCATCGAACTGCCGGAGGAGCGGTCGGGGGCCGGAACGGCACTCCACACCTTCGGGTATCCGCATGACGCGTCCACCTATGCCGGCGGTTTCCTGTACGCCGGTCCCGGGAGGAACGTGACCGTCGGCCTCGCCACCGGCCTGGACTACCGGGATCCGCTTCTCGATCCGCACGATCTCTTTGTCCGCTGGAAATCACATCCGCTCCTGAAGAAGTGGATCGGTGGCGGCAAAGTGATCGAATACGGCGCCAAGACGATTCCGGAGGGCGGGATATTCGCGGTTCCGCGGCTGTTGCGGACGGGCTGATGATCGTCGGTGACGGGGGCGGACTGCTCAACTCCATCCGGCTCAAGGGCATACATCTCGCGGTCCAGTCGGGCATGGATGCGGGGGACGCGCTGTTCGAGGCATGGAAATCCGGCGACTTTGGAAGGCCGCGGCTCGAGGCTTATCCGAAGGCGTTTTTCAGGGGCTGGGCGGGCAGGGAAATGCGCCGCGTCCGGAACCTCCACCAGTGCTATCACGGCGGCCAACTGGCCTTCATGGCGGGTATCGGTCTGCACACCGTCTCGCTGGGTCTCTTGCCCGCGGGCCGGCTTCGGATCCGGGAGGACGCCGATTCCCTGACGCCCCTTTCGAAGCGGCGCAGCCGGACCCGGCCGTTCGTCCAACCGTCGGATGCATTGATGCCGGACAAGCTGTCGGACGTGTTCCTGTCCGGAACCGTGCATGAGGAGGATCAGCCGAGCCATATTGCGGTGCTGGATCCGCATGTCTGCGCGGAAAAATGCAAGCTCGAATTCGACTGCCCGTGCACGCGTTTCTGCCCGGCCCAGGTCTACGAGTGGTCGGAGGAGGAGAAGCGGATCCGGGTCAACTTCACGAACTGCCTGCACTGCCAGACGTGCGAGACCAAGGATCCGTTCCGGAACATCTCGTGGAAACTCCCGGAAGGCGGCGGAGGGCCGAAGTATAAAGGGATGTGAAGAAAAGTTCATAGTTCATGGTTCATTGTTCATAGAAAAAAGGCGGCAATCCTTTTCTTTCGGATTACCGCCTTTTCATTTTCTCAACTATGAACTATAAACTATGAACTATGAACTATGAACTCCAATCTTTACGGTTTCAGCCTGTTTAGCATCCTCGGGAACGGGATGGTTTCCCGCACATGCGGAAGACCGCATATCCACCCGACCGTCCGTTCGATGCCCAGGCCGAAACCGGCGTGGGGGACGGACCCGTACTTCCGCAGGTCGATGTACCAGTCAAATGCCTCCACCGGCAGATTGTGCTTTTTGATCTTCGCCATGAGCGTGTCCAGGTCGTCCTCGCGCTGACCGCCGCCGATGATCTCGCCGATGCCCTCCGGCGCCAGCACGTCCACGCAAAGCGCCTTGGACGGATCAGCCGGATCGTTTTTCATGTAGAAGGCTTTGACCTCGGCCGGGTACCGGTGCACCATGACGGGCTTTTCGAAGGCTTCGGAAATGACCGTCTCGTCCGTCCCGCCGAGATCAGTGCCGTACTCGAACGCAACGCCCTTTTCCTTCAGCATTTTCGCGGCTTCGTCGTACGAAATCCTCGGGAAGGGGGGCGAAATCTTCTCGAGCGGCGCCGTGTTCCGCTCCAGCGTTTTCAGCTCCTCTTTCCGCGTCTCCAGCACCCGTCCGACGATGGCGCTGAGGAAGTTCTCGGCCAGGGCCATGTCGTCGTCCAGGTCGGCGTACGCAACCTCGGGCTCGACCATCCAGAATTCGGTCAGGTGCCTGCGGGTCTTGGATTTTTCCGCGCGGAAAGTCGGTCCGAAGCAGTAGACTTTTCCGAGCGCCATGGCCGCGGCCTCCATGTAGAGCTGGCCGCTCTGCGTCAGGTAGGCCTTCTCGTCGAAGTACTGCGTTTCGAACAGGGTGGTCGTGCCCTCGCACGCGGCCGGAGTGAAAACCGGCGCGTCCACAAGGGTGAAACCGTTGGAGTCGAAGAAATCGCGAATCGCCCGGATGATCTCGTGCCGGATCCGCAGAATCGCGGTCTGCCTGGAGGAACGCAGCCAGAGATGGCGGTTGTCCATGAGAAAAGGCGTGCCGTGTTCCTTGGGCGTGATGGGGTAGTCCAGGGCGGTCTGGTGGAGGGAGACGGATTTGACCTGCAGTTCAAACCCGCCCGGCGCCCGCTTGTCCGGCGCGATCCGGCCGGTGACGGAGAGCGAGGACTCCTGGGTTGCCTGCTCGCAGGCCGTGAAGGTTTCCTCCGGAACATCCGACTTCGAGACCACGGCCTGGATGAGTCCGGTCCCGTCGCGGACCAGCAGAAACCACAGTTTGCCGCTGGAGCGTTTGTTGTAGAGCCAGCCCCTGACGGTGACGTCCTGACCTTCGAATTTTCCGGCGTCGGAGATGTACATTTTATTCATCGGGATTCCTTATAAGTATAAAGTTCATAGTTCATGGTTCATAGTTCATAGTTGGAAAAAATCAAGCGGCGTCGCTCCGTCGAACCGGATACTTGCTTCCTCTCAACCCGGATTCTCTCAAGTATTTCATCAGGCCATATATCATTCTGCCGGTCTCTTGAATTTGAATGGAGGTGGACTGGAATTCGTCCGGCCTGATGTAATTCATATCCAATGCGATATATAATTGACTTTTTAGCTCTCCAGTGGATCCTTTCGCGATGGATAGAAATTGAAGGAATTCCTTGTTCCCGTTTCTTTCAAATCCTTCTGCAATATTGGAAAGGATGGAGACAGCTGTCTTACGAACCTGATTTCGGAGGAAAAAATCCTCGCGAAAGGAATCCTTCCGGGTGAGATTATATACGGACTGGACCAGTACTCTTGCCTTTTGCCAGACCTCAATATCTTCAATACAGCGGATGGTAGCCATGCAACTCCCTCCCAAGAGAACAAGGCAATGGATAATTCTTTAACCATGAACCATGAACTATGAACTATGAACTTTCTCTTTTCGGCTCCCTTGTCATCAACTCCGCCACGGCGTGTCTGGGATCCTTGCCGTTGAACAGGATTTCGACCACCTCCCGGGTGATCGGCATTTCCACCTTATATTTGAGGGACAGGTCCATGGCCGACCGGGCGGTGCGGACCCCTTCGGCGACCATTTTCATGCCGGAGAGCACCTCGTCCAGGGAGCGGCCGGAACCGATCTGCTCCCCGACATGGCGGTTGCGGCTGTGCCGGCTGGAGCAGGTGACGATGAGGTCCCCCGTGCCGGAGAGGCCGGAAAAAGTGCCCGGCGCCGCGCCCATGGCCGCGCCCAGGCGAGAGATCTCGGCGATGCCCCGCGTCATGAGGGCCGCCTTGGTATTGTCGCCGAAGCCGACGCCGTCGCTGATACCGGCCGCGATTGCGATGACGTTCTTCAGGGCGCCGCCCAGTTCCACGCCGGTGACGTCCGCGGACGTGTACAGGCGGAACGAGGGCCCGCGGAAGAGATCCTGAACCGTCCGGCCCGAGACTTCGGAGGCGGAAGCCGCGACCACGGCGGTCGGTATGCCTCGGCTCACCTCTTCCGCGTGGCTGGGACCGGAAAGGGCCACGATGCGGTCCGGCTGGAGCAGGCCGGCCCAGGCTTCCCGGAGCACCTCGGACATGCGGAGAAGCGTTTCGTTCTCGATTCCCTTGACCGCGGTGACCACCAGATAGCGTCCGATTCCGAAGCCCGACACCTGCACTGCCACACGACGGAGAACGTGTGAGGGCATGGCGAACACGAGCACGTCCTTGTCCCGCACGGCCGTGCCGAGGTCCGAGGTGATCCGGAGTCCCTCGGGGAGTTCGACGCCGGGAAGAAAGTCGGGGTTTCTGCGGAGCGCGGCCATGCGCTCCGCGTATTCCGGAAAGAATTCCCAGAGATCGACGTCGTGCCCGTTCCGGTGCAGCAGGAGCGCGAGCGCGGTTCCCCATCCGCCCGCGCCGATGACCCCGGCCCGCGCGCTCAAACTTTTCCCTTCGGCCGTCCGGAGGAGGAACCGAGCTTCAGTTCCTCGCCCCGCGCGAGGCGTCCAATGTTGGACCGGTGGGTGAACACGATGAGGGCCACAACCGCCCAGGTGCCGGCCACGAGAAAACCGGGGATCTCCGGCCGGAACAGCGTCCTCTGGACGGTGAGCGCGATGCCCAGAGTCAGTGCCGCGGCCAGGGACGCGACGGACATGATGCGTGTCGAAAACAGGAGAATGAGCCACACGGCCAGAGCGGCCAGCACCGGAAGGGGCGCGATGGACAGGAAAACGCCCGCGGCCGTGCCGACGCCCTTGCCTCCGCGGAATCCCGCGAACACCGTCCAGACATGCCCGAGAATGGCGGCTGTGCCGGCCGCGATCTGGACAAGCACGGGATGCCAGGTCAGCGGGTCAATCCGCAGTTTTGAGATGAACAGCGCGGCCAGAATCCCCTTGCCGATGTCGATCAGCACCACGACCAGGGCCGGCTTCCAGCCCATCACCCGATAGACATTGGTGGCGCCCGCGTTTCGGCTTCCGTGATTGCGGATGTCGTCCTTCATCACGAGGCGGCTGGCGATGATCGCGGTTGGGATGGAGCCCGCGAGATAGCTGAGTAGCAGTATCAGAAGCAGGGAGAGCATGGGGGGTCCTTTTTACGCTGAGGATTTTTTATTAGCCCGAAATGAAAGTGCCTGGCTTCGCTTCAACGAAAGTTCATAGTTCATGGTTCATTGTTCATAGTTAACAACAATTTCGGATGACGATCAAGACCTGTTTTTCCCATGAACCATGAACTATGAACCATGAACTGGTTTTTAAGCCACTTCCCCCACCACCACTGCTTTCTCCTTTTTTCTGCGGAGCACGGCAATCAACGCATCCGCTTCCTTCGGCGGGACGATCAGCACGTACCCGACCCCCATGTTGAAGGTCCGGCGCATGTCGTCCTCGGGCACGTCTCCCAGCCGCTGGATGAGACGGAATACGGGCGGAACCGTCCATGCGTTCCAGTCGATTTTCAGCGACCGACCCTTGGGCAAAACCCGGCTCGTGTTGCCGACGAGCCCGCCGCCCGTCACGTGCGACATGCCACGGATGTCGAAACGGTCGAGCAGAGGATGGACGAGCGGGAAATAATTACGGTGCACGGCCAGCAGGGCGTCGCCGAGAGTGGTCCCCAGTTCGGGAATGACATCCTCCGTGTCATAGTCCGCGAGTTCGAAGAGCACCTTGCGGGCCAGGGAGAAGCCGTTGGTGTGCAGGCCGGAGGAAGGAAGGCCGATCAGCGTGTCGCCCTTGCGGATCCGCTTGCCGACGAGAATCCGGCTCTTCTCGACCGCGCCGACGATGCATCCCGCCACGTCGTAGTCGCCGATCTGATAAAAGCCCGGCATCTCGGCGGTTTCCCCGCCGATGAGGGCGCATCCCGAGGCTCGGCATCCTTTCGCCATTCCGGAGACGATTTGCTGGACGCATTTCGGATCCAGTTTGCCGCAGGCGATGTAGTCCAGAAAGAACAGGGGCCGCGCGCCGCCGACGAGGATGTCGTTCACGCAGTGGTTGACCAGGTCCTCGCCGATCGACTCGTACCGATTGGCCATGAACGCGACCTTCAGCTTGGTGCCCACGCCGTCGATGGACGAGACCAGCACCGGACTGCGCCATCCGGACTTGTCGAACGCGTAGAATCCGCCGAACATCCCGATGTCCGTGAGCACATTCCGGCCGAAGGTGGACCGGACGTCGCGTTTGATGCGCTTCACCGCCTCGTCGCCGGCGTCGATATCCACTCCCGCATCACGGTATCGCATGTCGCAACCGCCTTTCCTGTTGATTGTACCGGTCCCGGGCCCCGGTAAAGAACGCAAACGCGAGGGGTGTCCGGTAGTCCGGGAAGGTCCAGGCCGACCGCCGCCACCGGCCGTGCCGATACTGGAGCTGGACATCCCCGTAAATTCCGTCGCCCAAGCAGATCCGGTGCGCGAAGTCCTTGGCCGAGGCCACGACCACCTTCGCGCCGGTTACATAGCCGGGGTCGAGGTTCACGCGCCTGCGTCCGTCCTGGGCCCATCCGGTCTCCAGGCCGTTGGAGGCGCGCTTCACCCGGGCCAGATCGCCGGGAACCATCAGGGGCTCGAAACTCACGAACAGTTTCCACAGGCCCGGGCCCATTTCACCGCTGTAGTAATCCGTGAAGTCAAACGGGAAAACCGGGCTGGCCCCGTCCGTGGGTCCGAGCAGGCGCTCGAGGCCGGACACGGCGTCCTCCCACCGGATGCCGGAGGAGAAGGTTACGGCGCAGACCGCCTTGACCGGGAGCGCAGGGGAAACCGCGGCCATCAGGCGTCGCCGATCGCGTTGTCCGGCCCGCCGGCTGATCCGGAATCCGGGTCCGGGCCGGGTCCGGCCGCGCTGTCCCCGGTTCCGGCCTCTCCCTCTCCCGACATTTCCCGGTCCGCCATTTCGTCGAAGTTCCCGCCGATTCCTTCCGAGAATTCGTCTCCCATCTCCCGGCCCATGCGTTTCATGAGACGGGACACGCTTTTGGGGTCGTTTTCGTCCATGCCGCCCCAGTTGGACGGATCCGCCATGCGCTCAAGGCGGCTCTCCTCAGACCGGGGCGAGGCAAAGCGCGAGAAAAGGCGGACGCAATTCCGGGAACCGCACTTGCCGCAGGCCGGGGCCGCGGTGTCCGCGATCGAGCGGACCAGCACGGTCGTTTTTGCGCGGCACTCGGCGCAACGGTACTCGTACAGGGGCATGAGAACAGGGCCTCCGCGGTTCAGGATACAGCATAAATATCGAAAATTCAAGGTGCAATGTCAAGGGATAACAGGCAGTTTCCGCTTGACATTAGACGTTTTTTGTTTATATTCGAAAGGTTCGCCGGGGTGGTGAAATAGGTAGACGCAGGGGACTCAAAATCCCCCGGGCTTCGGTCCATGAGAGTTCGATTCTCTCCCCCGGCACGAGATTGCCACGGACATATTTCTGTGGCAATTTTTACAGTGTGAGGGGCAGTGTTTTTCATCCGGCAACGCCGATCGGACGCGGACGGTTATCCCCGACCTGCCGGCCCGGAAGGGCCCCGTTCATCCATCCCACTCACCCTTTCCTCAATACGGCGGCAGATCATGGCGCAATCCATCGGTTTTGACAACGAAAAATATCTTGCGGAACAGACGACCTCGATTCTGGAACGCGTCCGGCGTTTCCACAACAAGCTGTACCTTGAGTTCGGCGGCAAACTGCTCTGGGATTACCATGCGGCCCGCGTGCTTCCGGGCTATGACCCCAACGTGAAAATGCGGCTGCTGCAGCAGCTCAGTGACAAGGCCGACATCGTCCTCTGCATCTACGCGGGCGACATCGAGCGGAGGAAGATCCGCGCCGATTTCGGCATCACTTATGATTCCGATGCGCTGAAGCTCATCGACGACCTGCGGGGATGGGGGCTCGACGTCCGGGCCGTGGTGATCACCCGTTTCGACAACCAGCCCGCAGCCACACTGTTTAAAAACCGTCTCGAGCGGCGCGGCGTCCGCGTGGTCACGCACCGCGCCACCCGGGGATACCCCACGGACGTCGACCTGATCGTCAGCCGCGAGGGATACGGCGCGAACGAGCCGATCCAGACCGAGAAACCGCTCGTCGTGGTGACCGGCCCGGGCCCGGGCAGCGGCAAACTGGCGACCTGTTTGTCTCAGTTGTACCACGACCATCAGCGGGGATTTCCTTCCGGATACGCGAAATTCGAGACGTTCCCGATCTGGAACCTGCCGCTCAAGCATCCCGTGAATGTGGCCTATGAGGCCGCCACCGCCGATCTCCGCGATTTCAACCAGATCGATCCGTTTCACTTCGAGGCGACGGGCGAGGTGACGGTCAATTACAACCGTGACGTAGAAGTCTTTCCGGTCCTGCGGCGTATCCTGGAGAGAATCACGGACAGCGAATCGCCCTACAAGTCGCCGACCGACATGGGCGTCAATCGGGCGGGCTTCGGAATCGTGGACGACGGCGTCGTCTGCGAGGCCGCGAAGCAGGAGGTGATCCGGCGGTACCTGAGGCACGCCTGTGAGTACGCGACCGGGTTGACCGACAAGGAGACCGTTCAGCGCGTGGAACTGCTCATGAAGGAGCTCGGTCTGCAGCCCGAATCGCGGCCGGTGCTTCTACCGGCCCGCGAAGCGGCGCTGGAGGCCCAGCGCAAGAACAAGGGCGACCAGGGGGTGTTCTGCGGGGGGGCCGTGATGCTGAAGGACGGCACACTCATCACGGGGAAAAACTCCACGCTGATGCACGCGGCGTCGAGCCTGGTGCTGAACGCCATCAAGCACCTGGCCGGTGTTCCGGACGAAATCCACCTGCTCTCGCCCGCGATCACGCAGTCCATCGGCCGGTTCAAGAAGGACGTGTACGAGCACCCGAAGATCAGCCTGGACCTGGAGGAGACCCTGGTCGCGCTTTCGATCAGCGCGGCGACCAATCCCACGGCCGAGGCGGCCATGCTCAAGCTGAAAGAGCTGAGGGGATGCGAGGCGCACATGACGCACATTCCCACACCCGGCGACGAAGTCGGATTCCGGAAGCTGGGCGTGAACCTGACTTCGGATCCGAATTTCTCGAGTAAGTTTCTGTTTATGGGATGAAGAAGCATAGTTCATCGTTCATGGTTCATAGTTCATAGTTGAAAAAATGGGATTGCTTTTAGTTCGAGAAAACCGCTTTTTATGTGAACCATGAACTATGAACTATGAACCATGAACTTTTCTTCCGGGGAAGGAGCCGGCCATGGCATTGTCTGTAAAAGCCGTCCTCGTCTGTTTCTCTCTTTTTTGCCTGCATCCGATTCAACCCTTATCCGGCCAGACTCCGCACGGGAATCTTGAAACGGACCCGGCCGCTGTTCCGGCCGAGGCACTCACGGACTGGACAGGCGCCGGCCTCCTGGCCGGCACACCCAATCGGGCAAAAGCCGTTTTTGACATCACGGCCGAAACCGGCGGGACATGGGATGAGAAGCTCTCGTCCGCGCTTGCCAAGGCCCGGAAAGTGAAGGGCCTTCCGGTCATCCTGTTTCCCTCCGGCGTTTACCGTTTCGAGAAAGGCGTGGTTCTCACCCGAGAAACGGCCGGGAACGGCGTGATATTCATGGGCGCGGGTGCGGATTCCACCTTCCTCGATTTCGGTATCGGCCGGGACGGGAACTGCTTCGATGTGAGGGGCGCGGAAACAGGCGTCCAGCTGTCCCTTGAAGCGGACATGCCGAAACGGACGCGGCGGATCACGGCCACCGGACTGTCGGACCGCTTCAGTACGGGCGACTGGGTCCGGCTCTGCGAATCCGGTTTTCCGGAAGCGGATCCGGAGAACGTGGGGGAGATCACCCGCATCCGGGAGATCTCGGGCCGCGAAGGGTCGCTCGAAACCGAGGCGAACAAGACCTACCGGGCCGTTCACGGACTCTGGATCCGGAAAATGGACCCGGTCCAAAACGTCGGTTTCGAGGGGTTCACGCTCCGGCGTCTGGACACCGAGCCTTCCTCTCAGAACGCCTATGATTCCGGGGACAATTTCTTTTTCGACGTCGCGGTCAACTGCTGGATCCGCGGCGTGGCGAGCCGAAACACCTGCCGGCACCACGTCTGCGCGAACCGGAGCGGCCACCTGCTCATCGAGGGGAGTTCCTTTGCCGAGGCCGTCAGCCGGGATGAGAACTCATACGGATACGGTGTTCTGCTGGAGGTCTGCACATCCCGGTGCCTGATCCAGAACAACGCCTTTGATCGTCTGCGGCATGCCATGGCCGTGTGCGAGGGCGTGAACGGAAACGTATTCGCTTTCAATTACTCCCGCGGTCAGGCCTGGACCTATCACGGACTGCCGAATCTGTTCCAGGGCGCGGATTTGTGCCTGCACGGCCGGTACCCTTACGCGAACCTGTTCGAGCAGAATGTCGTCGAATTCGTGTATGCCGACAATTCGCATGGCGCGAACGGGCCCTACAACACGTTTTTGCGGAACTGGGTATACGACGGATCCAGCGGGAAAGGTCTGCTGAGGCTTTACCGGGCGCCTCAATCCATTGTGTTCGGGAATATCAGCACGCCGGCCAGAAGCGCGCGCGTGCGCTATGATTCGTGCAAGCCGTTCCGGGATACATTCGGCCGTGATTCGAAGCGGCGGCCGCGTCCGCATAAAGAATCACGCGACGCCGAGTTGGATCCGGCCGAAACCGGACTCGTGACGGTCTCGTACTTTTACCGTTACAGACCGGATTTTCTGCCTGTTGAATACACCTGGCCGGCCATCGGGCCGGACGCCGGAAACGGGCCGCCCGTGCAGCGCATTCCGGCCATGCGGTGGTTCGAGGCGGGGAGGGAGGCGGATTGGACGGAGGGGACGTTTTTTAAAGTGCAGGGAAGCAGATAATGGAAAAAAGTTCATAGTTCATGGTTCATAGAAAAAATGAAAAACGGCGCACTTTTATATGGAAGTATGCCGTTTTTTTATGAACTATGAACCATGAACCATGAACTACGAACTCTTAATCCTCACCCTCCCCTGAATCCCCAGTTTTTCCCTTAATACCATGAGTTTCTTCACCTGCGCCTTCGGGATGGTTCTGACGCGTCCGAGGCCCATGGCCAGATGCGTGATGGTTGCCGTGTGCTCCAGCGTTTCCATGCGGTAGTAGGCGGTGAGCAGGTCCGCGCCGAATGACAGCGCGCCGTGGTTGGCCAGGAGCACGACGTCCGAGCGCTCGATCAGGGGGGCGATGGCGTTCGGGATCTCGTCCGTGGAAGGCGTTCCGTACGGGGCCACTTCCACGGCCCCCAATGTCAGAACCGCTTCAGGGAGAATGTTTTGATCCAACGGAATTCCGGCCACGGCGAAGGCCGTGGCATATGGCGGATGCGCGTGCACCACGGCGCCGATGTCCGGCCTGCGGCGGTACACTTCCAGGTGCATCCGGATCTCGCTGGAGGGACGATGACGGACACGGCCCGGAGCCGGCCGGCCGTTGCGGTCCAGGCGCACGAGCATGGCCGGAGTCAGAAATCCCTTGCATACGCCAGTAGCCGTGGCGAGAAATCCCCCGTCCTCCAGACGGACTGAAATGTTCCCGTCGTTGGAGGCGATCCATCCCTTGATCCACATCCGCCTTCCCACCTCGATGATTTCCCGACAGGCTTTCCGGCCTTTGTTTTCCGGCATCCGATTACTCCTTGTTTAATGATCGGTGTCCGACCCGGAATCGCACGCCGTGCGTTCCGGCCGGTCACCGCGTCAGGGCGGGAACATAATGCAGAACGAGGCGCCTTTGGCCTTTTCGACGGTCAGTTTTCCCTTGAGCTGATCTTCGACCAGGAGCGTCACCAGCCGCATGCCGAGCGTGTCTTCCCGGCCGCGGGCGTCGAATCCGCCGGGAAGACCGATGCCGTTGTCCCGGACGGTCAGCACGGTTCTGCCGGAAGCGAGCCTCCGCATACGGATCGCGATGAGCGGCTTTCCCGTGAAGGATTGAGGGAACGCGTATTTCAGCGAATTCGAGACCAGCTCGTTGACCACGAGCCCGCAGGGAATGGCTTTGTGGATGGGCAGCGCGATGTTCCGGATGCCGATCTCGCAGCGGATGCGTCCGTCCTGCGCCCCGTAGGAGCGCATCAGGTCCTGAACCAGGGCTTTCGTGTATTCCGCGAAATTGGTCCGGTTGAAGTCGCGCGTCTTGTAGAGCATCTCGTGGACCAGGCTCATGGCCCGGATGCGGGCCTGGCTTTCATGCAGCGCCGCGGCTGTGGCCGGGTCCTTGACGCGGCTGATCTGGAGACTGAGCAGGCTCGACACAACCTGCAGGTTGTTCTTGACCCTGTGATTGACTTCCTTGAGCAGGAGTTCCTTTTCCTGCAGGGACGTCTTGAGCGATTCTTCGGTGCGGATGCGCGACCGGATCTCCTTCTGCAGGAGGAGATTGTGCTCCTTCAGGGGATTGAAGAGTTGACGGTTGAGTACACTGTAACCCAGGATCAGAACGCTGAGCATGTTGGTGAGGGGCATGCTGAGCGTGGGCCTCTGGAACAGCGTGGAAGTCAGAAATCCCGCCCATAAGATTCCAATGGCGACGGGAGAATCCACTCCTGTGGCGGCGGCGTCCCTGCCGAAAAGCGCCAGGGACGATGCCATGTAAAGCGATCCCACAGCTGAACCCAACCATCCGAAAAATCCCAGTTCCCGAATGAAATGGCCGTCGCGTTGATCTGCGGCGAGGAGATCAGCCGTTGATTCAGCGCGAGAACCAGCACGCCTGCGTTCAGCAGAAGGCCGGCCGCATATGCCGAGCGTGAGGCCCGGGTCCGGCGGTCCAGGAAACGCACTGTCAGTTCAAGCGAGAAAACGCACATCAGCCCGAGCGGGACGCTGGTAATGTTGATCCAGGTTCCGGGTAACTGCAGCAGGCCGATTTCAGGGAACCGCGGACCAATCAGGAGGGACAATCGGAGCATGAGGGCGCAGAAAATCCAGACGAGAATGGATGTGTTGAAGGCCACGAAGGACCGGTTTAGCGGCCTTCGTCGGACGCGACACCGAGCACGATGAAATTGAACGATGCCGAAACGATGAAGGAAGCGAACAGCAGTATCAGGTCGATGGTCAGAAGTATCGGCATCTGGGATCCCCGGTTGAGAACGCGCATGCGAGACGGTTCGCCATGAAATTACGGAAAACCGCTTTCAAAGTCAAACGGGAAAACAACAGCCGCCGGCCAGAAAGCCGTTGACTTTCGACCCTCGAATGCCTAAAATGCGTCATCCGGATCCCTCATTTCCAAAACGGATGTTCGGAATGACCCTGCATGCATTCATCGCCGCGGACCTCGGCGCGGAGAGCGGCCGTGTTTCGGCCGGCCGCCTGGATACGGAAAGCGAGCGTCTGGAAACGCGGCTGATCCGCCGATTTCCCACTGGAAGTTTGTTTGTTTTCAACCGGCTTCGGTGGAACATCTACCGTTTCTACGAGGAAATAATCGACGGGATGAAGGAATGCGCCGGCCTGTTCGGCGGGAAGATTCGGAGCGTGGGTTTCGACGCCTGGGGCGTCGATTTCGGCCTGCTCTCGAAGGACGGCGGGTTGGCCGGATTGCCCGTTTCCTACCGGGATCCGCGCACGAAGGGGATTCCGGATGCGTTCTGTCAAACGTTCCCCGGACGACGGTTGTACGAACTGACGGGTGTTCAAATTCTTGAATTGAACACCCTCTTCCAGCTGGCTGCGCTGGTCCGGGAGGACCGCCGTGCACTGGAAGACGCGGAAGCGCTTCTGTTCCTGCCTGATTTATTCAATTATCTGGTTTCCGGATCCCGGGTCTCGGAGAAGACCATCGCCTCCACGTCACAAATGCTGAATTGCCGCACGCGGGAATGGGACGCGGAAATCGTCCGGAGTCTCGGCATTCCGGAGCGCCTGCTCCAGCCCCTGGTGACGCCCGGCACGGCGCTTGGCGGTTTACTGCCCGAACTCAGCCGGAGGACCGGACTCGCGGACTGCCGCGTGGTCGCGGTCGGCTGTCACGACACGGCTTCGGCCGTTGCCGCGGTTCCGGCCGATGGGGAGGACTGGGCGTTCATCAGCTCCGGAACCTGGTCCCTGGTCGGCGTCGAGGGCCTGCAGCCCGTGGTGACCGACGAGGCCTTCGCGTTCAATCTGTCCAACGAGGCCGGCGTCATGGGAACGGTGCGCACGCTGAAAAACGTGACCGGTCTCTGGATACTTCAGCGCCTGCGGGAAACGCTTTCCGGAGCGTCCGGGATGGATCATGAGCGGTTCGCGGGTCTGGCGGCGGACAAGCCGGATTTCCGGTCTCTGATCGATCCGGACGATCCCGTTTTCTTCAATCCGCCGGACATGGCGGAGGCGGTTGCCGGATACTGCCGGCGCACAGGTCAGGCCGAACCGTCGACGATTCCGGAAACTGTGACCGCGGTGCTGTCGAGCCTCGCGCTGAAATACCGCGCTGTTCTGGAGGGGATGGGGCGCATCACAGGCCGGTCGATACGGAGAATTCACGTGGTGGGCGGGGGCGCGAGGAACCGGGTTCTCAACCGTTACACGGCTTCAGCCGCGGGCCTGCCCGTGTTCGTCGGGCCTTCTGAGGCTGCGTCTATCGGGAACCTGCTCATCCAGGCCGCCGGCCTGGGGCTGATCGATTCACTCGCCGGACTGCGCCGGGTGGTACGGAATTCCTTCGACATCGAAAAGGTTGAACCGGAAGACAAGGCTTTGTGGGATGGGGGGTATGAGAAATTTCTGGATGTTCTGAGTTCCCGAACCCGGGGTTGATCGTACGACCTGCGGCCCCGGGTTCGGAAGTTTCATGTTCGGGGTTTAACAGCACTTCACTTTTTTCCCGCCGCCGCCCTCGGAGCCGCACCCGCACGATGGATCCGTCCCTTTGATCGCGCCAACGATGATGGCAGCGGCGCAACCCACTCCCGCCCTCACGGAAATCGCGCTTGCCGGACAATTCCTCGAGCAGGCCCCGCATTCCATGCAAGCGTCCCGATCGGTAATGACGGACTTGCGGCTTTCCATGCGGAACACCGCGTGCGGGCAGACTTCGATGCACATGCCGCATCCGGTGCAGCGCGAGGCGTCGAGCTTCAGGGTCGACACGCCCTTCATGTATTTCATTTCCATCTGAAATCTCCTCTCAGACGATGAACCGCGGAACCACGCGAATGAGAATTCCCAGGACGGCGGACGTGATCATGGCCGGAACCGCGACGCGCATCTCCTTGACCACCCCGGACAGGGACGTGAAGGTCGTCGCACCCGTGAAGTTCAGCGCGATGAACGACGCCAGGGCCGGAAGGATCAGAAGGTGGGAAGCGGCGGCCCAACCCGGCGGCCGAATCCAAAGCACCATGGTGCCGGCCCAGACCAGCCCGAGAAGCCAGCCTTTCAGGGCGAAGGAGCGGAATGGGATCCACGGCAGGAAAACCTGGAACGCGAACGCGCCCGTGAATATGGCCCCGAAATAAGCGATCAATTCGCGTCCCAGCCCGGCGTTCCAGGGCGAACCCTCGATCCAACGGAACAGAATGACCAGCGCGACGACAGCCGGGGCGAGTTTCATGCCGGGGATGATTTCCATGGGGGTCAGGGCCAGCCTGTCCCGCATCGGGAAGCGGACCCGGCGCATATCGTCCGTGGCGTTCATGCCGTTGTCCAGAAAACGGGGGAGGTCCCTGGCCTGAACCGGGCCGTACTCAACCTTGAACCCGGTGCGTTTCCGCACCTCGTGGGCCGCGACGCCCGGGGCGCCGAGCTGGGGCAGGACGAGTGTTTTGTGCGTCACGACGGATGCGAGACCGGTCAATGCGATCCGATTCGTCAGCTCGTCCGTGCCGAAGGTCCCTTTTCCTGCCGCGCACCAGACGTTGATCCCTTTGGTGTCCAGAACGAGAATCCACGCGTTTCTCCCGGGAAGCTCCTTGAGCAGGCGGGCGAAGGTCATGCGGTAATTGGCGGTGACGAGCACGGGAGAGGCGGCAGCCGCTTCGCCCAGCTTGTAGAGTCCGGGCTCCACACGGTACCGCATGCGGCCGATGCCCCAGCGGGCCGCCCAGATGCCGAGCCGGTCGCGCCAGGGAAGGCCGCCGGTTACCTGACGGACAGTCCGGTCCGCCGGCATTCCGGCGGGCCATTCGGGGAAGGCGCGACGGCCTTCGGAACCTGAACAACAACATGATTTTTCCGTCATTTCTTGCACTCCACGCAGCAGGAAGAAGAGGGCTGAACCGCGCCGGCGGTTTCGAGGAAGGCTTTGGCCAGGATTTCCAGGCCATCCAGGGCGGCGTCGCGTCTGGATTCCGGCACGCGCTCCAGAAGGGCGGCCGCGAACCGGTCCCACGTGCCGTTGATCCGGTTGACGGTCGCGAGGCCCCGTGTTGTGAGGGAGATGCAGCAGATCCGCCGGTCCCCAGGCCCGGTTTTCCGGTCCGCCAGGCCGCTTTCGACGAGGGAGTCCACGGTGCGGCTCAGCGTGCTTTTATCCAGCTTGAGCTTTCCGGTGAGATCCTTGAGGGAGACGGTTTCTGTCCTCGGACAGGGCGAGCAGGGCGTGGCACTGGGCGAGGGTGACGCCGCAGCAGTATTCCTCGCGCCGTGCGGTAAGGTCGAGGAGGCTTTCGAATACGCGCAGGGCCGACCGGAACCGCCGGACCCGGGGATCGATTGTTGGTTTCTGCAATGGTTTCATAATACAACAAATATAAGGCGGAAATCATCCGATGTCAAGGATTTTTGTTTTTTTTTATTGATTATACCCAGTCCTGAGCCTGGTGGAGAGCCTCAGCCTTCGCTTTTATCAAAGAAACAGCTGCGACTCTTACGCGTCAGCAGGGATGATTTTTCTTGTTATTTTTGGTTTTATTGTGTATACTTTTTAATCAATATTCCACTCATTTTATCATACCCTATGGGCGGCAATGGAAGGTGGAAACCATGTCTGGCGGGACACGTTTCCGGCGATTTTGCCGGTTATTCAATCCGTGACATCATCGGGGAGGGAGCATGATCACGTCCAAACTTGAAGACAGGGTCGTCTGGATGATCGTGGACGGCCCGCTGTTCGCGGGCGAATTCATACGGGAGACGGATAAATGGCTTTCACGCCTTGACGAGTACGACGGTTACATCACCGATGTACGTCGAATGACCACTTCCACGGCCACGGACAAGAAACGGATTGAAGAACGCCGTCAGCAGAACAGCACCGGTAAAGCCAGCGCCATTCTCGTGCGCGACGATTTCATGGGCACGCTGGCCAAGATTTACATCAATTTCACGAAAGCGTCCGATACCCAGATTTTCCAGGATCCGGAGAAGGCGAAAGCCTGGATTCGATCTCATCACGGATGAAATCAAATCCGCGGCGTGTGACGAGTTGGGTCGTGAAGAGTCATACCGGCACGGAAAGTCCTGAGAAATCGGCCGCTTGAGGCCGGAACAACCAGAATCGAAAACAGGGAGGGAAGACGATGGCCATTCGAAATCCGAAAGAGAGCGGGAAGGAGCTCAATGCCTGGAGCCGGCTGATTCAGCCGTTCAACATCCGCAGAATCATCCTGCTGGGCCTGCTGGTGTACTGGATGGTCCGGTTCTTTTATTTCTACATCCAGGTAAGCTGGAAAACGTTCGTCCCGCTGGCCGCCATCGTTCTGCTGTATATCCTCGAGATCATCGACTCGATCACGGTGTCGTCCAGGACGACCGAGGTGTTCAAGTCGTTCGTCTTCCAGACGGCCGTCCCGGTTGTCGCGCTGACCGTCGTCTGCGTTCTGACCCTCGCGGGCAGCATCGACGGACCGTCCGTCATCACCCTGTTCGGACTTTCACTGGCGTACACCACCTATGTCGTGGGCAAGCGGATACAGGGCGAGGACGTGCAGGGCGATCCGAAGAACCACTGACGGCGGGCCATCGGACGCCCGGAGGAGATGCAGAAAGCCTGATTCCGGAAAGGAAGGCTCTCATGGCAAGTCAAAACACCGAACCGGCAGCGTCCTGCATCGACATTCTCTGCGTGATCGCGGCTCTTTTCTCCGGAATCCCGGCCGTCCAGGCGAAAACCGCGCGGCTCGACGCAAGAATCAACACCGATGCGGGAACGACGAATCAGTACGAACCGGCCGTTGCAATGAACCGGTATGGATACGCGGTCGTGGTATGGGAAAGCCGTGATGCGGGTGACGTTGTCCGGGTATACGGCCAGATCCTGAACGAAAAGGGAAACGCAGTCCTCGGCAATTTTGCCATCGACGCATTCGAGGGGACCGGATATCAGTACCGAGGTGGACGTCGCGGTGAACGACCGGGGGCATTTTGTCGCGGTCTGGAGCGACTCGAGAGAAGGTTTTGATATCAGGGCCCGGATGTTCTACGCCAATGGCGCGCCGAAAGGTCCGTCCTTCCGGGTGAACGAGCGTCGCCACGAACGACCAGATGACGCCTGCCGTGGCCATGGACATCACGGGCAATTTCGACAGTGACGTGGACGGACATGCGTTCGGATGATCCCGCCATCTATCTGCAGCGTTATACGGCCGATGGAGCGCCGGTCGGGGGGAATGTCCAGGTCAACTCCGGCGGGGCCTATTCGCGCGGCAGCTCGGACGTGTTTCTGTTCGATGACGGCAGGAGTGTCGTTGTCTGGCGGGATAGCCGGATTGCCGGCGTGGACGACATCTATCTGCAACGGGTACGATGCTGAAGGCAATCCTTCCGGGAGCAATGTGGAAGTCAGCACCCATCCCGGCCAGGAGACGGCCGCGACCCGTCCGGCCGTCGCGGGCGCGGAGAACGGTGATTTTCTCGTCTGCTGGCAGTTCATTTCAGGAGCCGGCGGCACGAATGTCTTCGGCCGCCTGTTCGACGCCGACCGGCGCCGTGCGCAAGGACCTGTTCGTGGTGAATGAAACCGAAGGCGGGCACAACCACAGCCATCCGCACGCGGCCGTCGAATCCGCGGGCGGATGGGGCGTGGCATGGGAAACCGACCGCGAAGGGACGAATGACATCCGGGTTCGACTGCTGACCGCGGGCGGAGACGCGTCCGGCGCCAGCGTCCGGATCAACGACGCCGCGGGCGTCTCAGCGGTATGGCCAGTTGGCCATTGACGGCCGGGGCATCGCGCTTTTCGTCTGGACCGACGACCGGAACGGGAATGAGGACATCTACGGAACCTGGAACGGATCGCTGCTGCCTTCAGTCGTGGAAGCCCCTGAACCCTTACGCCGCCAGCGGTTTCGACGGCATGGTTCCCCTGACCTGGGACATCGTCTATGGGCAGACAGCGATCAACCGGTATCACATCTCCAGGAGCCTCTCTCCGACGGGACCGTTCAGCCTGTTGACAACCGTCAATCTGACCGACCGTGGCGCTTTTGGCGGGCTGTTCCGCGACTGGCTCGATACGGGGCTCGAAAACGGACGCGATTACTATTACACGGTTACGGCCGAGGCGTCCGGGGTCATGGGTCCGCCTTCTGACGTGGTCCACGCCAGACCCCAGGCCGGTCCACAGGAGCTTCTATCGGCCTGGGCCGGAACGGCGATCACTATCGACGGCATTCCGGCACTGCGAATGGAACGATGCGGAGATGATTTTTATCGACGATCGGGAAGTGTCCCGGGTTGGGTCACACTGTCCGTCTTGAACAATGCGGATTTTATCTACATCGGACTTTTTACCTATCAGGATGCCTTGGTCGATGCGAACAACATGGTCAACATTTTATTCGACACATCCAATGACGGCTCATGGGATGCCGCATCCCCGGGTGGAGATGGCCTGATCACCATCATGCCGGCATTGACCGGGTTCACCGGATTCTGGGGAACCTATCCGAACGGATTGGGAGCGGATGCGCCAATCCTCAGGCCCGGCGGCAGTGGAGAGCGCCATGGTTTTGAATGAAACCGGCGTGATGACCGAAATCGCGCTCGATCTTCATGCGGGTCCCCTGAAAGCGTCGCCGGGGCAGATTATCGGTTTCGGGATATGGGTGGACGATCCCGGCGCTTTCTATCCGACCCATTACGGGTACGCGGGAGAATGGCCGCAGGGGTTGCTGCGCGAAAACGCGGCCACGCTGGGAGACCTCACGCTCGCCTCCGTTCCGGACGCGGTGGACCGGCCGGACGCATCCGGAGGGCCCGTTTCCTTCGGCCTGGGCCGGAATTATCCCAATCCGTTCAATCCGGGAACCGTTATTCCGTTCGACGTCGCGGAACGGTCGGCCGTCCGTATCGACATCGTCGACCTTTCCGGGAGACGGGTGAAAACCCTGACGGACGGCATGGTTGAGCCCGGACGGCACACAGCCGCCTGGGACGGACGGACGGCGCAGGGCGCTCCCGCGCCGAGCGGGGTTTACCTGGTGCGTCTGCGGGCGGGGGATCGCGTCCATCACGGGAAAATCACGCTGATACGGTAACGGTCGAATCACCAGACACTTTTTTCTGAAGACGGGCTGGATCCTCTGCCGGTAAGGAAGCCGGTTGAACGATCCAGGCGTTCTGGAGACGGTTGAAGCATTATCAGAAAGGCAGCGGATGAAAACGGGAACATCGCAAACAGACGCAATTTCGCATGGATTTGTTTCGCAGTTCTCACCGTCGGGCTGGCTTGCGGCGTTACGGAAAAAACCGAAGATCAATCATTGACGGCATGGGACAGGCAGCCGAACGAACAGATTCTTTTTATGTCCAGAGCCGACAATTCTGAAGGTGAATTGTATCTGATGAATAAAACGGGCGTGGTCACGCGCTTGACGAATAACCGCTTGCATGAGAACAATCCCGCTTTGTCTCCCGACGGTAAAAGGGCGGTTTTCAACAGGGGAGACGCAAACAACATGCTGACCTGGGAGATTTTCACGCGGGACCTGGAAACGGGTGCGGAAGCAATTGACCGAAAACGGCGTCATCGATGCGCATCCGGATTCGTCGCCGGACGGATTGAAGATCGTCTACGGTTCTTTCCGGGACTCCAGCGGAAATCCGGCCGGTACGGCGGATCTGTATGTCATGAACAGCAGGGACGGAAGCGAAGGCATGCGGCTGACGGATTCTCCCTGGGAGGACAATGATCCGGAGTGGTCTCCGGATGGAAGCCGGATTGTGTTCAAGTCGACTCGCGAAACCCGCAGCACTGAAGGGAGGAGATCTTCATCATGGCGAGTGCACGGTCCGGCGTCAGACCGTTGACTACAACGATCGGGTGGCAGTCGGACCACGACCCCAGTTGGAGTCCGAACGGCGAATAGAGTCTCTTTTCCCGGTTTCAGAGAAAGAGCCTGGTTTCAAACTGAGAATTTTTCGACGGATTGGAGGACGCTCACGCCGTGGAATGTGCACCGGTGGACCTGAATGGGAACACGGAGCGACTGACCGACAGCCAGGATGGCGGGTGGGGCGTGGCGCTCTATTCGAGGATTCCAGAGCATTCTGTTCGGCACGATTGACTGGATACTGGACGGGAGCGATCATGTCGTCGGCGGTCTCCATCGGATGATGATCATGAACGAAAACGGATCCGATTGATCCGCAGCCGTTGATGCCGGATAACGCGCATACCGGCACGCTCGAATACTTTGATTGGTGAAGAGGGAAACGAGACAGCTCTCCGGATCGAATGGAGGGACTCATAGGCGGGATCGCGTTCCGTCTTCGGAGCGGGATTCGGTACCATCCATAACAGGAGAACAGCATGCAGTTGAAATACTTCAGCCTCATCGTCGCCGATCAGGCTGACGCGCTGAAATTTTACACGGACAAGCTGGGATTCCGGAAGATCGCGGACGTGCCGGCGGGGGATTACCGATGGCTGACGGTCTCGCCGCCCGACGGCATCGAGGGCGTGGAATTGTCGATCGAACCCGCGGCTTTTCCCGCATGCGCGGGAATACCAGAAGGCCTGCTTCGATGCGGGCATTCCCCTGCTGATGCTGACCACGAAGGACATCCGGTCCGACTTCGAACGGCTGAAGGGAAAGGGCGTGGCTTTCCGCAGTGAGCCCATCCAGGCCGGGGCAGTCACAATGATGACATTCGAGGACACCTGCGGCAATCTGGTGATTCTGGTTCAGCCTGAGGGATAAGGTCATCGGACCTGCCTCCGGGCAACCTGCGGCTCAGGCCGGGGTGAGCGTAGGAGCGGAGCGGCCGGCGATGCGGATCGGAATCTGTCCCCGGCGCGACGGGGAGCTCCAATCCGGTGTCCGGCTGCGGCCGTCCGTTCCGGTGTTCCTCCGGCGGCGTTTCGATCCCGGAAAGAAGTTACAAATATTTACTTTTTATCCGGTTTAAAAACCGTAAATTATTCCCGTCCCATCCCCCTCCTGGTTCACATGACCTGACAGGTGAATGCCATGAAGAAAAACACGCGTCGGATGATCGCTCTGAATACAGCTGCGTGCGTCATTGTCCTGTTCCTTTCCTCGGCCGGTGTGCTGGCCGCGGCCAAAGGAAACGGTCTGGCGTTGAACGACAAGGATTATTTCGAGACAGCCGGTTTCAATGTGCTGGTGTTCGAGAACCAGTACGACGGCATGTTTTTCGACGAGAAGACCGCGGGCATCCTGCTGGTGCACCACGGCGTTCGCACGGCCACGGGAGGCGCGGTGCGGCTGAAACCCGCGCCCGAGCAATGGGACCAGATCCCATCGGTCGTGGAGCGCAAGGTCGACAAGGCGGGTCAAACCGTCGAGGTTCTGCTCCGGTACAAGGATTACGATTTCGATTCCCGCCTGACCGTACGTCCCGCGGGCGAGGGTTTCCGTATCCAGGTGATGCTAGACCGGCCGCTTCCGGAAAAGCTCGAGGGCCGGGCGGGGCTCAACCTCGAATTCCTGCCTTCCGCCTATTTCGAGAAAACGTACGCCATGGACGGCCGCATCGGCCTGTTCGCGCTTCACCCGACGGGTCCCATGGCGGTGAAGCCGATGGATACCCAGATCCGCCAGTTCGCGGGCCATTCCACGTTCGACGATCGCGGCAGGTCCGAATACGTCGAGCCTGAACCGATCGCGACGGGCCGGACCCTGGTGCTGGCGCCGGAGGATCCGGAGCGGCGCATCCGCATCGCGTCCGCGGACGCGGACCTGATGCTGATCGACGGCCGTAACGTGGCCCAGAACGGCTGGTTCGTGATCCGATCACTGATACCGGCAGGGAAGACAGGTGTGGTCGCGGAATGGACCGTGACCCCGCACGTCATCCCGAAATGGATACGGCCGCCCATGATCGCCCATTCCCAAGTCGGGTACCTGCCCGGGCAGAAAAAGACGGCCGTCATCGAGCTGGATCCGAACGACAAGCCCCTCTCCCGAGCCGCGGTGCTGAAGCTGAACGGCGATGGCGAATGGGTCGAGGTTTTCCGCGGCGCGGTCAAGGACTGGGGTCCGTTTCTGCGCTACCGGTACCTTCAGTTTGACTTCTCCGAAGTCCATGAATCCGGACTGTACGCCCTCCGGTACGGCAGCCACCGGACCGGGCCGTTTCCCATCGGAGCGGACGTGTTCGACAATGCCTGGCAGCCGACGCTCGACGTCTGGTTCCCGGTGCAGATGGCCCACGTGACGGTGAACGAAGCCTACCGGGTCTGGCACGGCGCCTCGCACCTGGACGACGCCCGGCAGGCGCCGGTGAACCATCAGCATTTCGACGGATACCGCATGGGCGACAGCACGGAAACGCGGTACCAGCCGGGTGAACACATTCCTGGACTCGCTATCGGCGGATGGTACGACGCGGGCGACTTCGACATCCGCACGGGGTCGCACGCGGCCACGGTCCTGACGCTGGCGGAAGCCTGGGAGCGCTTCCGGCCCCTCCGGGACGAGACGTTCGTGGACCAGGATCAGCGGTACGTCGACATTCACCGTCCGGACGGACGTCCGGACATTCTCCAGCAGATCGAACACGGCACTTTGGCACTGATCGCCCAGCACCGTGCCTTCGGAAGGGCGATACCGGGCATCATCGTGCCTTTCCTGCACCAGTACCATCACCTGGGCGACGGCGCGGCCATGACGGACAACCGGATCTTCGACCCGTCCCTGAAACCGTACGAGATCAAGGGCGATTTCAGCGGCACGCCAGACGACCGTTGGGCGTTCACATCGAGATCCTCATACAACAATTACGCCTCTGCCGCGGCTTTGGCGGCCGCGTCGCGCGCGCTCCGCGGTTTCAATGACGCGCTCGCCTCCGAATGCCTGACCGCGGCGAAGAAAGCGTTTGAGGATGAGCGTCAACGGCCGCGGGAAGAAAGACGGCTGGGCCCTTTCTTCAACGGGACCGGAGAGATCGAGGCGGCCCTTCAGATCGCGGTCGCGACCGGAGACTCGGCGATCAGCAGGCGTTTCCGCGACCTTCTGTGGCCGGCTCTGGACCGAGGGGTTCAGTGGAACATGAAGATCGCGGCGCGCGCCGTTCCTTACATGGATGCGGCGTTCCGCGAACGGCTGAGACCCTACGTTGAGCGGTTCAAGGCCGGAAAACGACGGCTTGATGAAGTCGAATCCCTTCGGAGTCTCGATTTCAACGCGCGGGTGGGCCGGCAATTCCGGCATCATCAGCTGGGCCGTTACGAATACCCTGCTGCATAAAAGTTTTCCGGACATCATCGGGCCGGAATACACGTTCCGGGCGCTTGATTACATTTACGGCTGTCATCCGGTTTCGAACGTGTCCTTCGTGGCAGGCGTGGGCATGAAGCCGAAAAAGCGCATGTACGGCAACAACCGGGCGGATTTCGGGTTCATCGCGGGGGCCGTGGTGCCGGGCATTCTCATCCTCAAGCCGGACCTGCCGGAGAACATGGAGGACTGGCCTTTCCTGTGGGGCGAGAACGAAGCCGTGATCGACATCTGCGCGGAATACATCCTTCTGGTGAACGAGGCGCTGAAGCTGAACGGGCGGTGAAGAAGTTCATAGTTCATGGTTCATAGTTCATAGTAAAAGAAAATTACCGATTAATGATACGTATTACATCTTTAACCATGAACCATGAACTATGAACTATGAACTCACAGAACCAGTCCGGATTTGCATGAAGGAAATCGTAAAATCAAATGATTCGGAACGCCGGGTTTTTCATCCGTTTCCTCTGGGAACTGCCCCAGAACCTGCTCGGCCTGCTGGTCTGGCTTGCGGTGCGGAAGCGGATTCTTTCCCGTGAAATCGTCCGGCGCAGATGCCTGTTTCAGGTAACGGGTTTCGGCGTCAGCCTCGGCAGTTTCATTTTCTGGTCGGAGATGAACACGGCGGCGGACGGCCGGCCGGACAATCGGGAACATGAATTCGGGCATTCCGTCCAGTCGGACGATCTTCGGCCCCTTCTATCTGATCCTGGTCGGAATCCCGTCTGTTTCCCGGTTTCTGTATGGACAGATGGTTCACCGCAGGCGAAGGAGCCCGTGGCGCCGGTATTTCGACGGGTATCCCGAGAACTGGGCCGACCGTCTGGGGGAGGGGGTACCGCTGCGCGATGGTCCTCAGGAAACAGCGCCGGCGCATCTTTCGCGCAAGGGGTGCTCCGGCGGAAGGTCCGGCGTCCGGAAAGGGAAAACGGCGTGAAAAAAATCGAATGGGCGCAAACGTACAGTGTCGGCGTCCGGGAACTGGATGAACAGCACTTCCGCTTCTTCGAGATCGTCAATGCGATCCAGGACGCCTCTTTGATGACGGACGCCGGGGCGCCGAAAAGCATTCTCTATGATCTGGGGGAATATGCGGCGTATCATTTTCAAACCGAAGAAAAATACTTCGACCGTTGCCGTTATCCGGCCGCGGAGATTCACATTCGGGAGCATCGCGAGTTTGAGAAAAAAATCGCGGAATTCCGGAAAGTCTATCAGAGCCAAAAGACATTCAATCCGGGGGTGGTACGGGAATTCGCCAGGGATTGGCTCATCCATCATATTTTGATCGCCGACCGGAAATACACGGCGTGTTTTCATGAGAACGGCCTGAAATAAAGGGACGGGCGGTGCGTCCCAAGTGTTCGGACGCCGGCTTCCGCGGGTCCCGAAGCCGAGGGCTGTAATCGCATCGAGGCGATTTCAAAGTAGGACGGCATCTGGGTGGAAGACCGCCGGGATGCGACCCTCATGGACCATAAGGAGAAACGCTCATGACCCAACTGTACAGAAGACTGGCACTGCTCGGCTGCATCTGGTTGTCCGCCGCCGGAGTTCGGGCCCAGAA
Organism: uncultured bacterium; assembly: GCA_963736115.1. GTDB lineage: Bacteria > Zhuqueibacterota > QNDG01 > QNDG01 > DTFT01 > JAFGAX01. Next base: position 105,027 of record CAVTNR010000005.1, on the reverse strand, counting down.
CCCCCTGATCATGGACCAATTCACCGCGGATCCGACTGCTCGGGTGTTCCACGACAGGATGTACGTGTATCCCTCGCATGACATACCGGTCGAACCGGGCAAGGGAAGGCCCGGGTGGTTCTGCATGGCGGACTACCACGTCTTCTCATCCGAAAACCTCACGGATTGGACCGATCACGGCGTGATCGTATCGCAGGAGAAAGTGCCGTGGGCGGATTCCGCGGCCTACAGCATGTGGGCCCCGGACTGCGTTGAACGGAACGGGAAATACTATTTCTACTTCCCGACGATCAGGAAAGCCAAGGGTCCCGGGTTCGGCATCGGCGTGGCTGTTTCCGATTCCCCGTCCGGGCCTTTCGTTCCCGAACCGGAGCCCATTGCAGGCGCGGGCGGAATCGATCCCAATGTTTTCATCGACCGTGACGGCCAGGCCTATCTGTACTGGTCGGGCAGGGGCGGCATGTCCGTCGCCCGGCTCAAGGAGAACATGACGGAACTCGCTTCGGAGCGTCAGGAGATCGTGGAACTGCCGAAGGGCATGAAGGAAGGCCCGTTCCTTTTCGAGCGGAACGGCATTTACTACTTCACGTACCCGCATGTGGAGAACAAGATCGAAAGGCTGGAGTATGCCGTGGGCGACAACCCCCTCGGGCCGTTCCAGTTCAAGGGTGTGATCATGGACGAATCCCCGACCGGGTGCTGGACCAACCACCATTCGATCGTCGAGTACAAGGGCCAATGGTTTCTGTTCTATCACCACAACGATCTTTCCCCGAATTTCGACAAGAACCGGTCCATACGCGCGGACAGCCTTTTCTTCGAGCCGGACGGGTCCATACGCAAGGTGATTCCGACCCTGCGTGGCGCGGGGCTCACGCCCGCGGGCCGGGAGATCCAGATCGACCGGTACACAGCCCTGGACACCAGCGGGGCGGCGGTCGCTTTCATCGACACGTCGAACCGGTTTCTCGGCTGGAAAACCGAGCTGAACGAGCCGGCTGCCTGGATCCGGTACAACAGCGTGGATTTTGGAACAGCCGGTTTCGGCTCCGTTTCGGTCCGGTGCGCATCCGAATCGGGCGGCACGGTGGAAATCCGTTCCTGCGGACCGGATGGCGGCCTGATCGGCCGCGTCTCGATCCCGAAGAGCAGGGACTGGACACTGGCCCCGGCGGTCCTCCCGAAAAAGGTATCCGGCATCCGCAACCTGTCCGTCTCCCTGGTCGAGGGCGGAAATGTGGCCGTGGACTGGATCCGCTTCGAGTGACAATGCCCGTGGGGATATCCGTTTCCATCTGCAGAGACAGCGGACCGGGATCCGGTCCGGATTCAAACCAAACGTGGAGGTCATGATGAAACGTTTATTGGGGATTTGTGTTCTTTTGCTGGCTGTTGCCGCCGTTCCGGCGTGGTCAACGGATCCCACCGGCATCTGGGTGACGCGTATGGAAGGCCCGCAGGGCGAGATGGCGCTGGAATTCGAATTCCGCGTGAACGGGGACACCCTGACGGGATTCAACCGGTCCGATTTCGGGGAGTTCAAAATCGAGAACGGGAAAGTGGAAAGCGACCGTTTCACGTTCGATGTCAATTTCGGCGAGATGGTCATTCATCACGTGTGCACGGCAGCCGCGGATTCCATTGTCATGAAGGTCCCCGGCATGGAGGGGGAGGAGATGAAAATGGTGCTGAAGCGCAAGCCGGAAAAGAAATAGGCATCCGATCCGGTTCCGCGGTCGAATGTCCCGGTATATCCGGTTCCATGTTTTAAACCCGCCTTCACAGGCGGGTTTTTTTATTCCGCCTGTGGCACTGCCTTGGTCGGACCGCGCGAAGGAGCGCAGGGTCGGGAATCGGGGCGGCCGAAAGTCAAGTTGTCCTGCAAGAATGCCGTTGCGGAATAGGGAAAAATACGATAACTTACAACAAAAGACGTACGGAGGATGGCCGTATCTCGATGTTTTTAATGCGCATGGAACCGACAGGAGGAAAGACCATGAAAATAATTTTCCTGACAGCCGCCCTGCTCGGCCTGGCCTGCGCCAATCACATCGATCCGTCTCTGCTGAAGCTGGAGGGACGGAAGGACGTCGAAATGAATGTCGATGAGAACCTCGGCACGCCCATCCGGATCACCGGGAACCTGGCGGATCTGTCCGGTATTCAGAAAGAAAAGCGCGCCGAGTCCCTGATCGGTTTTTTCGGCGCGAATGCGGATCGATTCGGATTGAAAAACCCGGGAAAGGAACTCCGGCTGATTCGCGCGGAAGGGGATGATCTGGGCTTCACCCATTACCGCTACGAACGGGTGCACAAGGGCGTCCCGGTTCTACAGGACGAGTTGATCCTTCACGTCAATGCGCAGTCTGTTCTGTACCGGTTCGACGGCCATTACCACCCGTCCTTCAGCCTGCAGGCGGAACCGAGCGTCAACGCGGAAAAAGCCGGAAGCCTGGCCCTCGATGCGGCTTCGGCCCAGCGCATGGAGCGGGTCGATCGGACCGAACTGGTTTTCTATCCGGCTCCGTCCGGCATGCGCTTGGCATGGCATGTCACGCTCGGAGGCGGGCTGAATCAATGGGAATATGTCATCGACAGCTTGGACGGATCCGTGCTGTTCGACCGGGACAAGCGGCGGTTCTGACGCCTGTTTGAAAGACACCCGGACGGATTGAGATCATGCAAAGGAGAAGTTATGCGTTTGCCAAAAATGAGTATTGCCCTTATACTGCTTTCCACCGGTCTGGCGCTCACCGCGAGCCCGGTCCCGGTCCGGAACAAAGGCGTTGTCAAGACACTGAAACCACCTGCCTCGTCCCGCGCCATTCCGGGATTGGCCGGAGCCGATCCGGTCTGGAAAAACGCCCGTCCGCTCCAGGGAGGCCGTTCGACGGAGGGCGTACTCCGGAAGGCCGGTAAAAATGCCGGGGCGGAAGTGCGCGCAATGGCTTCCGAATTCGGTTTGACGGTCCGGGATCTTTCCATGGCGGAGAACGGCACCATCGCCTTTATCAGCGGCGACCTGGGCCGGGCCGGCAGGCTCAAAACAGCGCCTGCCGCGCCGTCCGTGCAGACCGCTGGCCGATCCGTCCGGGCCCGTGCGGACCTCGCCCTGGCGCGGGGATGGCTGGAGACCTTCGCGCCCGTCATGAAAATCGAGCGGGCTTCGGAGGAGTTCGCGATCAGCCGGTACGCGGAGGACGAACTGGGCATGCGCCACCTGCGGATGCAGCAGACCTTCCGCGGCATCCCGGTCTGGGCAAGTGAACTCGTCGTGCACATTGACGCGTCGGACCGGGTCTGCGCGGTCAACGGACGCATCGCGCCTACGCCGTCTTCCATCCGGCCGGACGCGGCGTCTGTTACCGCGGCCGGCGCCATCGAACGGAGCCGCGCCCACATGGCCGCATGGACCGGCTTCGGGACATCCCGGACGGGTGGAAAAAGGTTTTGCGTCTCCCTGATCCGACCTCCGTGAAGACGATATGGATGGACCGCGAGGGCGAACCGCATCTCGCCTGGCAGGTGGACCTGTACGCCAATGTTCTCGACTGGTTCACTGTTTTCGTGGACGCGGCGAGCGGAGATGTGCTGCACGAGATTCTGAACACGAAAACCGAGGGACCGGTCGACGCCTCCGGCCTCGACCTGGCCGGCGTCACCCGGTCCTTCCGGGCCTATGAGGAATCGGGCACGTACTTCATGCTCAGCGACGCGAATGAGCTGTCCGGGTCCGCGAGCCGGCTTCCCGGCGACCCCGCCGGCGGCCTTCTGGTGATCGATCTGAATCATACGGATGCGACGGAGAATTCATCCTTTTACATGGTCACGTCCGCATCGAAGACGTCATGGACCGACCGGAGCGCGGTGTCGGGCATTCATCACATGGGCCTGATCACCGATTACTGGAAAACGACGCACGGCCGGAGGGGCATAGACAACCAGGCGTCCACGATGATCTCCGTCGTGAACGTGACCGAGGACGGTCAGGAGATGGACAACGCGTACTGGAACGGCCAGGCTGTTTTCTTCGGCAACGGCAACGAGGTGTTCAAGCCCCTGGCCGGCGCCCTCGACGTGTTCGCGCACGAGGTGATGCACGGCGTCACCGAGTACACCGCCAATCTGGTCTACCAGGACGAATCCGGCGCGCTCAACGAATCCATGTCCGATTTCTTCGCCTGCATGGTCGGACCGCGACGACTGGGTGATGGGCGAGGACATCATGAAACCGGGCACCGGATCCGGCCTCCGCGACCTGGCCAATCCGGGCAATGCCGCCATGTTCGACCAGCTTCCGGTCGACATGGATCAGTACGTCCGAACGTCGGAGGACAACGGCGGCGTCCACACCAATTGCAGCATCCCGAGCCGTGCCGCGGTCCTGACTGCCAACGCCGTCGGCCGCGACAAGGCGGAGAGGATTTACTACCGGGGCCTCGTGCATTACATGACCCGACAAACCCAGTTCCTCGACGCGCGCAAGGCCCTCGAACAGAGCGCCAGTGACCTGTACGGCGACGGGGCCGAGCTTGCCGCCGTGCGCTCCGCCTTCGATGCGGTCAAGGTGACCGAGGGCGGCGGCTCGAATCCCGGCGGGGACGTGGACAACGAAGTGCCGGCCGTCACGGGCGGAACCGAGTGGATCGCCTTTGTCCGGGACGACATGCAGATCGGACTGTACAACGTGGCCGAAGGGACCGATTACGTTTTTTCCGGACTGGCCGTCAAGAATGTGGAGGGCGCCGCCACCCAGCTCAGCGTAACAAAGGACGGACGCTTCCTTTACTTCATCAATGAGTCCGGCGTTCTGGCACGGGCGGATATCGGTCATTTGTCCACGGGGTACGAGGTCAGGACATTCCCCTCCTACTACATCCGGGAGCCGGGCGACCTCTGGAGCGCGGCTGTGTCGCCGGACAACCTGTACGTCGCCCTGACATCCGTGTACGACGAGAACGTCGTGTATCTGATCATCGAAGGTCAGATGTATTCCCTCGATCTGGTCATGCCCACGGACCAGGACGGCATCACGTCGTCGACCATCCGGTACGCGGACGTGCTCGACTGGTCGCCGAATCCCGCCCTTCCGAAACTGGTTTTTGACGCGTTCAACAGTTTCCAATTCTCGACCGGAGAGGAGCGCGAGTGGTGGAGCATGGGTGAAATCGATTTCTCCGATGAGGAGCTGAAGCTGTTCAACCTTCTGCCCGCACAGTCCGACGAGACCTGGGCCTGCAATGTCCAGTTCAGTTCGACCGACCCGGACCGGATCGCGTTCTCCTATTTCGACGAGGAGGGGAACGCGGACATCCACCTTCTCAATTTCGCGGAACCGGAACAGAACCGGCTGACCCGGCTGATCTTTCCGAGCCGCACGGTGGAGCGGCCTTCCTTTTCTCCGGACGACGGAAAAATCGTGGTGGATCGCATCGGGTACGGCTCCCTTCAGGTGGCGGACCTGGGGACAGGAGCGTTGACGATGCTGTCCATCTCCACCGGCGCGCGCAATCCCGAATGGTTCGTCATCGGCGGATCCTCTTCGGTTGAGGCCGAACCGGTTCCGTCCACGGCGCCGTCCGGCTTCAGTCTCGAGGCCAATTATCCCAATCCCTTCAACGCGGGAACCGTGATTCCCTTCACTCTCGCGTCCGGCGGCCGCGTCCGGCTGGACATTCTGGACAGCCGCGGACGTCTCGTCCGCACGCTGGAGGATGGAATCCGCGCCGCGGGGAGGCACACAGCCGAGTGGACCGGCATCGACGCGGCCGGCGGACCGGTTCCTTCCGGCGTGTATTTCTGCGTCCTGAGCGCGGACGGCGGCCTCCGGACGGCGCGGAAAATGATTCTGCTCCGATGACCGTGGCGTACGGCCGGAAGGGGAAGCCGGCTCAGGCGTCCGGGATCGTCACGCCCGGCTCCACGGTCACGCGCCGGACGGATCAGGGAGAACGGAAGATGATGGAGACGACAGCAGGAATGGACGTTCTCGTCCGTGTGGATTCTTTGGTCAAACGTTTCGGCGAGACCGTCGCCGTGGACGGACTGTCCTTCGACGTACGGCGCGGCGAGATATTCGGCTTTCTGGGCCCCAACGGAGCGGGAAAGACCACGTCCATCCGGATGATGTCCGGGCTGCTTGAACCGGATGGAGGCCGCGTGGACATCCGTTTCAGGGACGGCGTCCCTTCCGTGGGCGTGTGTCCGCAGAACATCGTGGTCTGGGAAAACCTGACCTGCGGCGAACAGCTCGCGTACATGGGCCGGATGCAGGGGCTGTCCGCGACCGACAGCCGGCGCCGGACCGGGGAGCTCCTGGAAGCCTTCGGACTCACGGAGAAGCGGAACCGGCTGGCCCGGACCCTTTCCGGCGGCATGCGCCGGAGGCTCAACATCGCGTTGGCCCTGGTCCACTCGCCGGAAATCGTGTTTCTGGATGAACCGCAGGCGGGCCTTGACCCGCAGAGCCGGGTGCTGGTGCGGGAGTACATCCGATCCATGCGAAACCGCTCCACCGTGATCCTGACCACGCACGACATGGAGGAGGCGGAGAAACTGTCCGACCGGATCGGCATCATCGACCGGGGAAAACTGCTGGCGCTCGGAACCACCGAGGAAATCCGGAAGTCGGGCGGCGGGGAGGACTTGATCGAGCTCCGCATCGAGGGATCCGTCGCGGAGGAACTCGTTCCGTTTCTCGGACCCGCGTCCGCCGGGTGCCGCGTCCTGTCGGAGGACACGGTACGCCTCCGGAACGGCGCCTTTCAGGCGGTCGAGGCGCTTCTGGCCGTCGTTCGCGAACGCAAGATCCGCGTGCGCGACCTCCATCTGCGGAGACAGAGCCTGGAGGATGTATTCATCGGAATGACCGGAAGGAGCCTGCGCGAATGATGATCCTTCCGAATTTCGTCAAGACGTTCCGGGAGAATCTCCGTGAGTGGAAGATTCTGAGCCTGGTCGTCGTCTTCGCCCCGTTTTTCGTGTTTCTGATGAGCCTGTACTTCAGAAGCACGGGATCCTACACCTACACGGTCGCGGTTCTGAACCGGGACGGAAGCGGGTCCGTTTCGGCCGGGCTTGTCGAAGCCTGGCGCGAAGTCCGTTCGGAGGAGGGCAAAAACGCATTGAACCTCCGGACCGTTGAATCCGCGGATGAAGGACGCAGCATGCTGCGGGAGGCCAAGGCCGACCTGTTCGTCACGATTCCGGAAGGTTTCTCTCAGGCCTTCCGGGAGCGCGCCGCTTCGGGCAAGGGGGACGCGCCGGAACTGGTCAGCGCCGGGGACATGGCGAACGTCCGGACGGTTATGGCCGCTTCTCTGCTCGACTACACGTCGTTTTCCCGACTGGGCGGGGAGGCGGGAATCGACATGCCGTTTCGGCATCCGGTACGAGACGGGCGGCATCCGGCAGGCGAAGAGCGAATTCGACCTGTACGTTCCCGCACTGCTCGTCATGGCGGTCATCATGATGCTGTTCACGGCCGGCGCATCCGTCGTCCGCGAGGTCGAGAAGGAGACCATTCTCCGCCTCTCGCTGTCCAGGCTGTCCTCCGGGCAGTTCATGGCCGCCCTGGTCCTGAACCAGGTCCTGATCGGGATGCTGAGCCTCTCCCTGACGTGGGCGGCCGCCCGGCTGGTCGGGTACCGGTCGGACGGATCGATGCTCCTTCTGGCTGCGATCGGCATTCTCGCGTGCCTGTCCGTGGCAGCCATGGGGGTCATCACTGCGTGTTTTGTCCGCAACATGTTCGGGCTCCTCACGGTCGGCTGTTTTCCGTTCTTCATCCTGATGTTCTTCTCCGACTGCTTCGTGCCCCTGCCGAAGATGACGCTGTTCCACCTGGCGGGGAATCCGGTGTTCCTCAACGACATTCTGCCAACGGCCACGGCCACGCGGGCGATGAACAAGGTGCTGAACTTCAACGCGGGTTTTACGGAGATCGGGTTCGAACTGGCCTGGATGGCGGTCCTGTCGATCGTGTATTTCGCGATCGGGATCCGGCTTTTCAGGAAGACCTACCGGTATTGACGCTCCGCGTACGGAGGAGAACCCGCGCGTTTCGAATATTGCCGCGGCGGCCAGAGCATGAAACCCGGTGCGTGAAGTCGAGAGTACAGAGTCGAACATGAAACAGATCGGGGGAACAGAAGAATGAAGGCCATTCTCAGTGAATCCGAACAGACCCACTTGAACCGGGCGGTCGCAGCCGCGGAGAAAAAGACCGGCTGTCAGATCGTGCTGGCCGTGATCCGGAGAAGCGACGCGTACCCGGAAATCCCATGGAAGGCCTTTGCCCTGGCCGCTTCCGTTTCCGGGCTGGCGGTATTGATCAAGGAGATTCTGTCGCGGGGCTGGCCTGAACCCGTGACCCCGCCCGCGGCCATGACGGTTGTTCTCGGCGCCGGCCTGATCTCGGCGGTTCTCACGCTTCTGATTCCGGCTTACGCCCGGCTTTTCCTGGGAAAACAGCGCTCCAGGGCGGAGGTCCGTCAGTACGCGGAATCGTTTTTCCTCAGGCGGGAACTGTCCGCGACCGCGGGCAGAAGGGGCGTTCTGCTTCTGGTCAGCCTGTTCGAGCGGCGGGTGATCCTTCTTCCCGACAAAGGGCTCCATTCCAGGCTGACCGCGGATGAGAGCAGGTTCATCATCGAAAAAATGAGGCCCATCCTGAAACACGGGAATGTCTCAGGCGCCTTGAAAACCGGATTGGAGAGCCTGACGGCTGCCCTGCTGACCCCGCCGAAGCGCAGGCCGGTCCGGCGCGGGCGGAATGAACTGCCCGACTCCGTCATCGAGGAGGAGGGCGTATGAGAACGCTACGCGTCGCATTGGCCGGCCTGCTCGCGGCCTCGGCCGCGTTCGCGGGACCCGACATCCCGTACCTGTCCGGACGGGTGAACGATTACGCGGGTGTCATGTCCGACGCTGCCCGCCAGGCCCTGTCTGACAGCCTCAGGCTGCACGAAGAGAAAACCGGCAACCAGATCGCGGTACTGACGATTCCGACGCTTGAAGGGCAGGGAATCGAGGAATACGCGACCGCGGTTTTCAATGAATGGAAACTCGGAGAAAAGGACAAGGACAACGGGATTCTCATCCTGGTCGTGCCGCGGGACAGGCGCATGCGCATCGAGGTCGGGTACGGGCTCGAGGGATCGCTGAACGACGGCAAGGCCGGCCGTATCATCCGGAACGTCATGACACCCAGGTTCAAGAACAACGATTATGACAGCGGCATCACCGAAGGCGCCCGGGCGGTGATGGCGGTGATCGGGGGGAGGCAATCCGGAGGGGCTGGATGATGAAGCGCGGGACGAGGGAGGCCGATCGGGCATCAGCGGCCCCGACTTGCCGCTGATTCCGCGTATTCTGATGGGGTTCTTCATCTTCGGGATCATCGGGCTCTTCACTTTTATCGGAATCATCACGCCGGGAGTCGGATGGTTTCTCTTCTTCTTTCTGATCCCGTTCTGGGCCTCGTTTCCGATCATGGTGGTCGGCTTCAAGGGAACGCTGATGATTCTGATGATCTATCTGGCGGGATTTCCGACAGCCAAATGGTTTCTGAACAGAACGGACTGGTATAAAAAGGCCGCAAAGGATCTGAGCACCAAGGGCCGCGCCACAGTCGGCGGATTCAGGCTCTCTTCCGGCCGGTCTTCAAGTTCCTGGAGTTCGGGAGGATCCTCCTCGAGCGGATCGAGCTTTTCCGGCGGCGGTGGATCCTCGGGCGGTGGAGGGTCGTCGGGGAGCTGGTGAAACGGATCCGGTTCCGTGTTCCGGGTTTGGGGTTCCGGGTTTAAATCTATTGGTAGCCGCAGCTCTTCAATAATGAAAGATTACAATCAATTGATCCCGTTCATCGGGGCTTCAGGCTGCCTCTGAAAATCACCGACGTTCAACCTCTCTCTTGAGAGCTCGATCTCAAAGGACCTCCGCCATGAACATCCGAAGATACATGCGAGAACACGAAGCCAGCGTGCGGGAGTTGTTGGATAAAGGGGATGTCCGGGATTGGGCCGGCCTGAAGGAATTGCATGACCGGATGATCCGGGACATGCAGCACGAACGGCTCGTCCATTTGCTGGTTCTACTGACCGTCGCATGTTTCTACCTGGTTCTACTCGTGTGGGCGTGGTGGCGCCCCGGACTTCCGGTCCTTCTGCTGAACGGGCTGTTCCTGATTCTGCTTGTCCCTTATCTTCTGCATTATCGATTCCTCGAAAACACGGTTCAGCGGTGGTACGTTCTATCGGATGAGATACAGAAACGGGAACACCGGCTGAAAACGGATTCGACTCTCCCGCGGGTTTTAAAAACCCGAGGGAGGTTGGCCGGACGGTCACGCGGACGCGGGCAGTGAATGCGTCTCTGGTCCCTGCACCCTAAATACCTTGACGGCCGAGGTCTTGTCGCGCTCTGGCGCGAGGCCCTGCTCGCCCAGGCCGTGCTGAGAGGCGAGACCCGCGGGTACCGCAGGCATCCCCAGCTGGAACGGTTCCAGGAGCAGGCGCGTCCCAACACCGCCATCGCCGCGTATCTCCGGGCCGTTCTTGCGGAGTCGATGTCCAGGGGATATTCTTTCGATGGGTCTAAAATAGGACCTGTTCGGAAAACGCGTTCTCTGACGGTCACACAGGGACAGTTGGATTATGAATGGGAACACTTGCTCCGCAAGCTCGCGCAAAGGAGTCCGGCGGATTACGGGAAATGGAGGAAAATCCACAAACCGGATCCCCATCCCCTTTTCCGTGTGCGGCCGGGGGGAATCGAAGATTGGGAACGGCCGAGGCAATCCGAAGGCTGACGACAGGGAAGGCATGCATCAGAGACTGTTTTATTGATTGACATTTTATCCAAAAAGCGTATTTTGTGGACTGGGGCACCGGTGTTCCTTCCATTCAACAACTACGATTAAAATTGTCACCAACCGAGGAGACCGTTCAATGAGAAGAGCGATTTTCATGCCAGTCCTTCTGATTCTCCTGTCCGGATGCGCGTCCATCAGTTACTTGGGAGACACGTTTCCTCCGACTCAGCATGTCGATCTTTTCTTCTCCGAAAGCGACGTTGAAAAGGAATACCGTGTCATCGGCCGGATGGAGGCGACGGCGGACGCGGACGAACTCATGTACAGTACGGATAAGTTCACGCAGGCAATCCTGAAAAAGGCCGCGGAAAAGGGTGCGGACGCGGTGGTGATCCTCGACTTCGGCAAGGTGACGACCGGGGTGAATGCGTCCCGCGATCGGACGGAGACCACGGAAGAGACGAACCGCGGCGGCACGGTCACGCGGGAGCATGAGAGTGTGAGTAATTCCGTGGAAGAAAAACGACGGGTTGAAGCGCTTGTGTTGAAATACAGGTAGAACCGGTCGTGCCGACGAGAGCACTGAGCGGAGGAAATACGAATGACACAGGGAAGCATACCCGTTCTGTTCGTCGAAGCCGACGGCCTGGCCGAGGCCTGGGAGAAATCCCTTGTCCGCCTGCACGCGGAGGGATGCGATGTCCAGACCGAATACGACAAGCCCGGCGATCCGCCGAGCAAGGACAGCACCATGACCGTCGTGGTCCGGAATCCCCTTTCCGAGCCCATGATACACAAGGACTTTCCGGGCGGGCTCGAGGATCTGCAGGAATACGTGCTCGAGGTGACTGAGGGCATCAAGGATCACCTGGTACGGCAGGCCTCAGACCCGGAGGACACCCGATGGGAATACACTTATCACCAGCGTTTGTTCCGCTATACCGTCCCGGGCCGCGAAGACGGGATCGACCAGATCGCGGCCATTGCCGGGAAGCTCGCGAAGACCCCGCATTCCAGACGCGCCCAGGCCGTCACCTGGAAGGTCTGGGAGGACGATGTCTGCGATGATCCGCCGTGCCTGCAGAGCGTCTGGTGCCGCATGCTGAAAGACCCGGACGGCGTCTGGATCCTGAACATGAACGTCCGGTTCAGGTCGAATGACGCGTACAAGGCCGCGTTCATGAACATGTTCGCCTTGATCCGCCTCCAGGCGCTTATCGGAGAAAAGATAGCGGCAATTTCGGGGCAGGACGTGCGGCTCGGCCGTTATGTTCATCAGGCGGACAGCTACCACATCTACGGATCCAATTTTCATGAATTCGAGGAGCGTTTTCTGAAATCGCTCAAAACCATGTCCTTCGAGGAGCGCACTTTCCGTTTCGAGGATATCCGGTTTATGATGGAAGACGCGGTTCCGGCCATACGGGAGAAGGCGTCGAAGATGGGGAGGGGGCATTAGTCCGATTCATCTTGATTCGGCGACATCCGAACGACTGGAACCAAGGAGGCGGAAGATGATGATTGCGGAAAAAATGAAACGGTATCAAGCCGATTTAACGGACCTGGGGTTGACCAAGTTAGCGGTTTTTACGGTCACCCTGCTTGCCGCCAAATGGTGGCCTGTTCTGACGGCCCTGCCCTGGTTCTGCTACCTGGCCGTCGGATTGCTGGCGGCAGCAAGACCGATGATGACTTTCATGAAAACCACGGTGCGTGAATGACCGGCGCGGGGAGTGCTTCTTGAGATTAACCGATATCCCCTTCCAGACAACCGACTGGGAGATAGTGGAAAAAAGCCTCCATCCGGGCGAAAAGGGGCAGGCGACCTGGCGAACCCGGAATTTCGGAGACATCCGGGTCCGGATGGTCGACTACTCGCCCGGATACAAGGCCGACCACTGGTGTTCGAAGGGCCATATTCTGCTCTGCCTCGAGGGTGAACTGACCGTGGAACTGGAGGGCGGAGCCGAAGCGGTGCTGAAACCGGGCATGAGCTACCAGGTCGCGGACGGCGCGGAAGCCCACCGGTCCCATACGGAATCCGGCGCGCGGCTTTTCATCGTGGACTGAGTGCGCCCGCAGACTTGAAAGTGATCGCCCCGGGGCATCGTTTAAAGGAGCAGGCAGAAGGGAACCGTCTTTCGGGGATTACTTTTTTTTGCAGGGAAAGACGGACACCCGGGATTATCCGCTTTTGAAAAGGTGTCTCAATTTTTCGATGGTCAGCGGCGCGCAGCCCTCGTAGTGGTTGTTCACATTCACGTAAACGGAAACGCCCCGATTCAGAAATCCATCCACGAGCTTCGATATTTCCTTCAGTTCCGCATCCCTCGGCACAACGATGCGGTCCCATTTCTTCCCTGATCTTTCCTCCATCCCTTCCCGGTCCGGACCGTGCAGTCTCAACACCACGGATTTTCGGATGTGGGGCGATTGGGCTTCCACGATCTGCCGGACCGGAGGCATGTAATATCCCTCCAGGAGGACCGGGATGATCCCCTCTTTCTCCATGAAAGCAAACAGGCTGTCGTTCAGGTAATTCGGATTTCGGATTTCCAGGCCGTACGCGTAACCGTCCGGACATTTCCGGATGAAGGCGCCGAAGGCCTCGAGAAACACGGCCTGGGACGGTCATTTTCTGGCGGTTGAGATATTCAAACTGGAAGAGAATCGGGCCGAGACGGCTTTTCATGGGATCCAGACGCTCCAGAAACGCTTCGAGCAGGGGGATGGAGAGAAAACGGGAGTTCGGAACGAGGGGATCCGATTTCGATTTTTTGTGGAAATGGGTGAGTGTGACGCTGTTCGGCGCCTTGACGGTGAAGCGGAAGTCGCCGGGAACCGCATCGGCGTATGATCGGACCACGGCCGGGTCCGGCAGCGTGATCCTCTCCGCGTCGTGCAGGGACCAGAACCACTGGTCGATCTCGACGGTGTTGAAAAGCCGGCTGTATTCGGAGAGGGCGTCTCCGCCGGCCTTTCCGGAATAGACGAGTCCTTTCCAGGAATCGTATTTCCACGAGCATGTGCCGATGCGAAGGTTAGCCATCCTTCAACCCCTGGAGTCCGGTTCCGTGAAAGGAAACGCTCCGGGAGGTTCCAAACCTCCAGGAGCGTAAGTGACACGGGAACCGGGAGCGCATCATTCTCCCGGTTTCCACCCGAGGGTTTCGGCCTGTGCCCGGAGATTCGCGTGCGGAGTGGCTTCGGGTATTTCACGTCCGGCCGCGCTGATGAAAGCCCGGCCTCCGTTCTTCAGATTCTCCTCCACGGATTGACGCACATCCGCGGGCTTGCCCTTGAGCATGACGGAACCGGTGTCGATGCTGCCGCATAAAACAGCGGCCGGCCCGAGAGTCCGGCGCGCTTCCCGGAGGGACACGGGAGCGTCCAGGTCGAGAATATCGGCTCCGGAAGCCCGCAGATCTTTCAATAGGGCGGTGGTGTCTCCGCAGACATGCAGTCGGCCCAATCCGCCGGCTTCGTGCACTGCGTTGAAAATGCGGCTTTCCCCCGGCAGTACGAAGCGGCGGTACAGATCAGGCGGAATCCGGGACGACAGGCCGTCTCCGACGCAGACGAGATCGGCACCGGCCTCCACCTGGGCCCTAGCGAAAGCGGCCTGTCCGCGCGCGAGGAAATCCAGAAATCCGGCGGCCCAATCCGGCCTTTCAGTCAGATCGGCCAGCATCCGGTCCGCTCCTCTCAAAATGCCGGCTACCGACAGAACCCCTTCCACCCATCCCGTCACTGGAACTTCGCCTCCAACGGATTCGCGGAAGAACCGGATTGCTTCGAGCCGGTCCGAGCCGCGCCGGCCCGAGGCTGTGGACATCCGCCGCAAATGCTGGATATCGGAAGGATCGTCGATCAGCGGCCGTTTGCACACCGGCGGACCGTCTTCGGGAAATTCGATTTCAGCCCCGTAGTCGAAGGCTTCCCGAAACGGATCGGACGCGGTCTGAACGCTGTCCGTTCCGAATTCGTCGAGCATCGCGAGACCGGCCTCGCAGAGCACGCGGAAATCCGAGTAATACGCGGAAAGCGGTTCGCCGATGAAACGGGCGGCGAATGACGTACAGATGTTGAAATTGGGCGTCCGGTCCGGCAATTTTCCCGTGAGAACGGCGCGCATGCGGTCCAGGGAATTCAAGACTTCGTCCCCCGGCGCGATAGGGCCTGCGAATACCCGGCCGGGACCCGGTGACGGGCATCCGGTGTCCGGGCGCGATGGGTCCGCCGCTCAACAGAAGACCAGCCTGTGACTGCAACAACCGTGTTCCCGGACGGCGTCATCGGCCGGAGGATCCGTGTATGGTGAAGTCGAAATTGACGCCGAGATGCCAGGTCACCATGTCGGTTTCGGACCGGCGGACGTCGTATTTGAACTTTCCGTTTTCCAGCGCCTCGATGGATCCTTCTTTCAGGTATTCCGCCTCGCCTCCGCGCAGGGAGCGGATGCCGAGATCCACATAGACCGCGTCCAGGCCGTCCTGCCGGCCCCGGGAGACCCCGTCATACACGCGGACCATCAGTCCGCCGCCGAATCCCCATCCCCAGGCCGCGTCGTTGAAATTGTTCGAGCTGGCAATGTCGTCGTCATCGTCCCACCCTTGGTCCTCGATGCTCGTGGACGTGCTCAGCAGGTTGAAGCCGCCGAGGATGTCCACGTAAGGTCTCACCGGGCCCGACTGGGGCTGGACGCGGAGGAAGAGGTCGAAGGCCATGATGGAATTGGTCGTCGTGACGTCCACCCAGACCGGAACGCCGGGAGTGAGCGGCGTTTCATACGTCTCGCTTCCGTAGATCCAGAATCCGGCGGCGAAGCCGACCAGAAACGGGGATCGCCCCATGCGGTAGGCGAAGTGGCCTGTACCGCCGATGCCGATATTGTCAACATTCTCCTTGAAATTATTCTGCGGATAAGCCAGGGAGAAACAGCCGCCCGCCTGGAACTGCGGCTGGGCCGCGGCCGTGACTGTGAATGCCAGGAATAACAGAGTCCACTTTTTCATGGGTCGCTCCTAGTTGGTTTCGCTAATGCTGGGTTAAAAGTATACAAAAACGGCCGTTAAAGCAACATTTTTTTACGGTTTTTGACTCGCGGATTTTGTACATTAGGGTCCCGGACTGCGCGGAACATCGGCCTGCCGGCTTTCCCGAATCCGGATCATCCCTTATTGCTAGGAGGCGATTATGGCGAAAGACGATCTCTGCCCGACCTGTCACAAACCCGCTGGCGCACATGGCCATCTTTGCGTGCCGGTTTCGCATAGCGACGAGACCTGCGACTGGTGCGGATCCCTGATTCCCGACCAGCGCCACCTGTGCAACGGCAAGGTCCGGGAATTGACGTACATCTGCAACAGCTGTGGCAGGACCGCGGTGAGCCCCGATCATCTCTGTAAACCCGAGAAAATCAAATGAAGCGGCGCAGTGAGGAGCGGAAAGCGGAGGAGAACCCGATGGACAGACGGGGATTTTTCGCCCGCGCCGCTGCCGGACTCGCCGGTCTCGGTCTGGCGGGCCTCGCCGGCCGGCCGCAGAACGCGGCAGGCGGGCTCTCCGTTCCGCCGCTTCAAACCGATGTGCCCCGGAATGCAGGCGGGCCCGCGGCCGCGAACGCCGCTGGAAGCCTGGTCACGCGCAAGCTGGGCAAAACCGGGGTCACGCTTCCCGTGTTCAGCATGGGCGTGATGAACTCCTCCAATCCGGACCTGGTCCGCCGCGCGCTGGAAAGCGGCGTCCGGCACCTGGACACCGCTTTCGCGTACGGCAACGGGGCGAATGAAACCATGATCGGCCGCGTTGTCGCGGACATGAAAATGAGAGAACAGGTGGTCATCGCCACCAAGGAACTGGTGCCGTTCATGCGGAACAACCTGTCCGGGAACGCCGGCCGGGACGCCATGATCCGCCGGGTTGAGGAAAGCCTGAACCGTCTCCGCTCGCATTATGTGGATATCGTGTATGTGCATGATGTCAGTACAGTCGAAGACGTCCGGAACGACGGACTGATGGAGGGCCTCCGTTCGTTGAAGGAAAAGGGTAAAATCCGATTCGCGGGATTTTCCACGCACTCCAACATGGCGGCCTGCATCGACGCGGCCGCGACGGACGGCTTCTATGACGTGATCCTCACGTCCTATAATTACGCGATGTCCGACGACGTCGTCCTGGACGCCGTTCTCCGGAACGCGGCCGCCAAAGGCATCGGACTCGTCGCGATGAAGACGCAGTGCGCGCAGTACTGGTACCAGGGCATGGAGCCTGAAAGCCGCCGGAAGTACTACGAAGGCAAAATGATGCACCGGGCCGTGCTGAAATGGGTGCTGCGGCATCCATTTATCGCGACCGCGGTTCCCGGCGTTTCCACGTTCCAGCAGCTCGATGAGGATCTGGCCGCGGCCCGTGACCTGGATTACACGGCCGAGGAGCGGAAGTTCCTGCAGGACCGGAACGTCCGATTGTCGCTGGGCGCATGCGTGCAGTGCGGCGCCTGTTCCGCGGCCTGTCCGGCGGGCGTGGACGTGCCCGCGCTCATGCGGACGCACCTGTACGTTTCCTGCTACGCGAATTTCGGACAGGCGCGCCGTACGCTCGACGCGATCCCGCCGGGCGCGGGACTTGCCGCGTGCCGCGCCTGCGGCGCCTGCTCCGCCGCCTGCCCCAAGCGCGTGCCCGCGGCGAACAGAATCGAGGATCTGAAAACGCTGCTGGCCTGAAACAGTTCATAGTTCATGGTTCATCGTTCATAGTTGAAAAAGTTGGCGTGCAATTTGGAATGTTGCTTCTTTGACTATGAACCATGAACTATGAACCATGAACTCGAACGGAACAGCTTGCGCGTGAATCCGAAAGGAAGAAGTCATTTGATAAAGCAGGGGAAAAGAAAAGAATGGTTCCAGGACTGGTCCAACGAATACGACGCCACGCTGGGGAGAATGCGGCGGCACCTGAAAATGCTGGACCTCGTGACGGCCGGTTCCGGCGTCAAGGACGGCGACCGGGTGCTGGACATCGGGTGCGGCACCGGCCTGCTGAGCCTGCGCCTTCTCGAAGCCGCGAACTGTACGGTGGTCGGCATCGACAAATCGGCTGAAATGCTTGCGTGCTTCAGGCGGAAAATCAGGGGGAAGAGCCTCGAAAAGCGGGTGGAGGTCCGGAACGGGGACGCGGCCCGCCTGGATCCGCATTTGGGCCCATTCGATGTGATCGCCTCCACGGTGACGCTCCATCACGTGAAGAACAAGCTCCCCATGATCCGCTCCATCCGGTCTCATCTGAAACCCGGCGGCCGGTTCGTGATCGGCGACGTGGATCTCGACACCACCGGCGATCCGGCTGACCTGAAGCGTCTCGGTCGCATCCTGGATTTCCTTCGGGAGGAGTGGATGGCCGCCATGGCCGACGCGGGTCCCGACGGTTTCAGGCGCATGTACGACAACGGCAAGAAGCACGTGTTCAGCGACGGGGAATACTGCGTGTCGTTCCGCGAATGGGCCGCCCTGTGCCGGAAGGCGGGATTCACCGGCATCCGCGTCCGGCCGGTGGCGAAGGGGTCGAGGTTCAGGGTTTTAATAGCAAAGAAAGGTTCATAGCTTATATTCTTTTGTTCATAGTTCATGGTTCATAGTTCATAGTTAAAGAAACAACGATATTCATTCAAAGTTGTCTTTTTCAACTATGAACCATGAACTATGAACAATGAACTTGAAAAAGGTCCGAATCCAGCGCAAGGATTCGGACCTTTTTAAATCCCGGGATCAAAGGAAACTTACCCGCAGCATCCCCCGCAGCCTGAGCAGGAATGCCCTTCTTCGGGCACTGCCGTCATGTCGCGTTTGGCGAGCGTCCGGTAGAAGCACGATTCCTGTCCGGTATGGCAGGCCGGACCGGTCTGGTCGACCAGGAGGAGCAGGGAATCCGCGTCGCAGTCGATGAGAATGCCGATCACCCGCTGGATATTGCCGGAGGTCTCGCCCTTCATCCACAGCTTGGACCGGGACCGGCTCCAGTAGGTGGCGTTTCCGGTCTCGATGGTGCGGCGCAGGCTCTCCTCGTTCATGTAGGCCTGCATGAGGATTTCCCCGGTTCGGTAGTGCTGGGCGATGGCCGGCACGAGCCCCTGACCGTCGAACTTGACCTCTTTCAGAAGCGCTTCGTCCATTTTCAGTTCAGCATCGGACATGGATGTTTTTCTCCTTCAGATAGCGTTTGCATTCGAGAATGGATTTTTCACGGAAATGAAAGATCGAGGCGGCGAGGGCCGCGTCCGCCTCGCCCTCGCTGAACGCCAGGCGGATGTGCTCGAGAGATCCGCACCCGCCGGAGGCGATGACCGGCACGCCCACGGCGCGCGACACGGCCCGTGTGAGCCCGAGGTCGTAGCCGTCGCGTGTTCCGTCCCGGTCCATGCTGGTCAGCAGGATTTCGCCCGCGCCCAGCCGTTCGGCTTCGACCGCCCATGCCACGGCGTCCAGGGCCGTCTCGTCGCGGCCGCCCCGGACGAAAACCTTCCAGGCGCCGTCCCGGCGCTTAGCGTCGACGGCGACCACGACCGCCTGACTGCCGAAACGGGACGCGCAGCGGGTGATCAGGTCCGGGTCCCGGACGGCCGCGGTGTTGATGCTGACCTTATCGGCCCCCCCCTCGAGCAGAACCCGGGCATCCTCCTCGGTCCGGACGCCGCCGCCCACCGTGAGGGGCGTAAACACGACTTCGGCCGTGCGGCGGACCACGTCGAGCAGAATGTCCCGCTTTTCGGCCGAGGCGGTGATGTCGAGGAATACGATCTCGTCCGCGCCTTCCCGGTCGTAAAAACGCGCCTGCTCCACGGGGTCGCCTGCGTCCGTCAGGTCGAGGAAACGGACGCCCTTCACGACGCGGCCGTCCTTCACATCGAGGCAGGGGATAATGCGTTTGGCCAGCATGTCAGGCGATCGGTTTCTTGTTCAGGATTTCCTGGATCAGGCTGAGTATCCGCATCGGAGATTCCATGCCCTTCATCCGGTGCTCGTTGGCGCCGAGCGCGAACGAGCGTTCCACGTCCTTCTCCTGGCCCATGACGGAGAAGATCACGACGGGGATATCCCGGGTCGAGGCGTCCGAGCGGATGTTGTGCAGCACTTCGTGCCCGCTCATCCTGGGCAGAATGAGGTCCAGCAGGACCAGGTCGGGCTTGCGTTCCCGGATCATTTCCCAGCCCGTCTGTCCGTCCGGCGCCTCGATTACCGTGTAACCGGCGTTCTGCAGGACCCCCCGGTAGATCAGACGGAAAACCGGTTCATCCTCCACGAGCAGTATCGTTCCCTGGCTTTTACCTTCCATCGGTTGTCTCCGTTCGTTGGTCCTCCGCGAGCGGTATGGTGAACCGGAAGCAGCTGCCCCGCTCGGGCGAGGAGGTCGCGCTCAGATCCCCTCCCTGCAACGTCATGAATTCCTTCGCAATGAATAGCCCCAATCCGCTGCCGCGCTTCGGATCCGGCGCGCCGTGCAGGACCATGTTCCGCTTGAAGAGGCGTTTCTGCAGTTCGGCCGGAATGCCGGGACCGGTGTCCGCGAATTCGATCCGGCACCGGCCGTTCTCCGGCCGCAGGTTGACGGTGATGCCGCCCTTTTCCGTGAATTTCAGGGCATTGTGGAGAATATTGCTGAACGCCTCGTACAGCTTGTCGCGGTCGGCCATTGCCTCGTACCGCCGGCCGCCGCCTTCGATTTTCAGGCAAAGCCCCTTCTCGCGGAACGCGGACCGGTTGTCGCGCAGCACCTGGGCCAGAATGCGTTTGAGATTCCACCGCTTGACATTGGCTTCGACCACGCCCCGCTCGATGCGAGACACGTTGAGCAGGTCGTTGATGTTCCGGTAGTTGCGGAGGCTGATATCGCGCATCATGAGCAGGTATTCACGCTGCTCCGGCGTGATCGGCCCCGCGATACCGGACAGCAGATTGTCGATGCATCCGAGCACGCCTGCCACCGGTGTTTTGAGCTGATGCGACACCAGCGATACGAAGTCCGTCTTCATCTGTTCGACCTTCTTGCGGTCGGTGATGTCGCGGGCGTTGATCGTGAAGAAAATGTCGTCCCGGACCACCCAGGAGGAGAGGGAAAACTCCATGGGGAATTCGCTTCCGTCCTTGCGGAGTCCGACGGTCTCGGCCGTCCGACCGGACGTGTCCTTCTCCTCGGTCAGCACCATCCGGTCCATTTCAACGGCCAGGGCTTTCCGCTGGGGCTCCGAGATCAGATCCAGGACGGGCCTCCGCTCGATTTCCTCGGCGGTGTGGCCGAACATGCCGGACGCGGCCCGGTTCCAGAAAACGATCCGCATGCGGATGTCGGCGATGATGATCGCCTCGACCGCCGAAACCACGACCGAACGGTACCGCTCCTCCGAGTCCCGCAGCGTCCGGTCGCGGTCGACCTTGTACAGGGCCAGCTCCACGCAGGCCTTGAGCTCGTCCTCGAAGAACGGTTTGGAGATGAACCCGAGCGGGTCGACGGTCTTTGCCCGGTCGATGATCTGCTCGTTCCCGTAGGCCGTGATGAAGACCACGGAAATGTCGAACCGGTCCCGGATGATTTCCGCCGCCTCGATGCCGTCCATGCGGCCTTCCCCGAGCATGATGTCGAGAATGACAAGGTCGGGCTTGAGTCGGCCGGCCAGCTCCACGGCTTCCTCTCCGGAGTGGGCGGTTCCGGCCACGTTGAAATGCATCCGCTCGAGATGATCCTTGAGCTCGGCGGCGATCAGAACTTCGTCGTCCACCACCAGCAGTTTTTTCATGACGTCCGTCCGGGTTGCGGCGGTCCGAACCGCCGAATCGCCTCCGCCAGGTCGATCCGACCTTCGTAATAGGCCTTGCCGACGATGACGCCCCGGATCCCGGGGAGCCGCAGGCGGTCGACGGTTTCAATGTCCTCCATCCGTCCCACGCCGCCGGATACGATGACCGACAGGCCAGTCCCCTCCGCGATGCGGGCCGCGGAACGCGCGTCGGTTCCGGCCAGCATGCCGTCCGCTGATATTTCCGTGACCACGGCGAGCTTCACGCCGGAGGATTCCATCTCTCGCGCAAAATCCAGGGCATCCCGGCCGCCGTCCTCGGTCCATCCGGCCACCGAGACCCGGCCGTTCCGTACGTCGATGCCTGCGACGACGGCGTCAGGCCCGTGTGCCGCGACGGCTTCCGTGACCAGGCCCGGATCGCGAACCGCCGCGGAGCCCAGCACCACGCGGTCGACGCCCCGTTCGAGCCAGAACCGGATCCGATCCCGATCCCGGATGCCGCCTCCGAGCTCCACGGAGGCCCGCACCGAAGAGGCGATCCGCTCCACGGCCGCGGCGTTCACGCCCGGCCGGCCGAAGGCGCCGTCCAGGTCCACGACGTGGATCCAGTCCGCTCCCGCGGATTCCAGGGCGACCGCCGTTTCCTCCGGCCGGTCCGAATACACCACGGCCGATTCCTCGCGTCCCTGCGTCAGGCGGACAACCCGGCCGCCCAGCAGGTCGATGGCGGGTATGATCTGCATTGCCCTCCTACAGGCTCACGAAATTCGACAGGAGGCGGAGGCCGGCCGCCTGCGATTTTTCAGGATGGAACTGGATGCCGAAAAGCCGGTCCTTGCGGACGGCGGAGGCGAAGGGACCGCCGTATTCCGTTTCGCCGGACACCAGCCGGCTGTCTTCCGGAACGCCGTAGAAGGAATGCGCGAAATAATAAAAAGCGCCGTCCGGGATTCCGTCCCAGAGCGGTGATTCACCGCGCCTGGACACGGTGTTCCAGCCCAGATGCGGAATTTTACGGCCCGGCGCGAAGCGGACCACCCGCCCCGGCAGGACGCCCAGGCCGCGGATTTCCGGGTCCTCCTCGCTTGCTTCGTAGAGCAGCTGCATGCCGAGGCAGATTCCGAGAAACGGCCGTCCGTCGGCGGAGGCCTGCGACGCGGCATCGGCCAGCGGGGCCAGCAGAGACTTGGATTCCAGCGAGCGGACCGCCTTTCCGAATGCGCCGACGCCCGGCAGTACGATTTTGTCCGCGGCTTCCACTTCCTTTCGGCTTCCCGACACCCGGACGTCCGCGCCCAGTGACTCGAGCGCCTTGGTCACACTGCGCAGATTGCCCGCGTCGTAATCCACGACCACGATCATTTACAGCGTCCCTTTCGTCGATGGGACCGCCGCGTCTCCGGGGCGGACGGAGACGGCCTGGCGCAGGGCCAGGCTGAGCGCCTTGAACAGCGCCTCCAGGCCGTGATGGATGTTGCCGCCGCGGATCAGATCCAGATGGACTGTGAAGGCGCCGGCGTTCGACAGGGCGCGGCAGAATTCGATGACCGAATCGCCGCGGAAATTACCGATGTCCGAGAACGGCGCGTCGAACCCGCATTCCGCGTGGGGCCGGCCGGAGAGGTCCACGACGGCCCGCGCCAGCGCCTCGTCCATGGGGCAGTAGGCCCAGCCGAACCGGACGATGCCCCGCTTGTCCCCGAGGGCCTTGCGGAAAGCCTCGCCGAGGCACAGCCCGACATCCTCCACCGTGTGGTGGTCTCCGGTCTGCAGGTCGCCCCGGGCCTCGACCTCGAGATCAAAGCCGCCGTGGCGCGACAGGGACTCGAGCATGTGGTCGAAAAAACCCACGCCGGTCGTGATGCGCGATGCGCCGGTTCCGTCCAGCGAGAGCCGGACGGTGATGTCCGTCTCTTTTGTTTTACGGGAGACTTCCGATGTGCGGGGCATCTTTTTACTCCCTCTGAAATTTCTGATCTTTCTTATGTTCATAGTTGATGGTTCATAGTTCATAGTTAAAAAAGAATAAGGAAGCCGACAGAGATTTCTTTTTACTATGAACTATGAACAATGAACCATGAACTTTTTCCCAATGAACCATGAACTATGAACTATGAACTTTCTTTACCACCCTCCGCAGCGCCGCCAGGAACGCCTCATTCTCATCCGGTTTTCCAACGGTCACGCGCAGGCAGTTCTTCAGCAGGGGGTGGGCCTCCGTGGGCCGCACCAGAATGCCCTCGGCCCTGAGTCCGTTGAATACGGCGTCTCCTTCCGGCGTCCGCATCAGAATGAAATTCGCCGCGCTGGGAAAGGGCGTGATTCCGGGGATGGAGCGGAGCGCCTCGGACAGGCGGTTCCGCTCCGAGACGATGCGGCCCGCCTGCTCGGCGATCCATTCCGGCCGGTCCAGGAGTTTGAGTGCCGTCAGGTTGCTCATCAGATTCACATTGAAAGGAATGTTCACCTTCTTCAGTTCGGCCACGATGGACGGGTGGCCGATGAGATAGCCGATCCTCAGGCCCGCCAGTCCCAGGGCCTTGGAGAAGGTCTTGAGGATGACGAGGTTCGGATGCCGGTCGATCAGCGGCACCGCCGTCTCGCCCCAGAACTCGCCGTACGCCTCGTCCCAGGCGACCAGGCCGGATGTGCCGCCGCACACGGACTCCAGGAAGTCCAGGGGCACGGTGTGCCCGGTTGGATTGTCGGGCGAGCAGAGAAAAGTCAGACGGGCGCTTTCCGCGGCGGCAAGGACTTTCGTGCCGTCCACGGAGAAATCGGGATTCTGATCCACCAGGACCACGGACCCGTGCGCGATCCGCGCCGCGGTTTCGAACAGCGAGAAGGTCGGCGGTGCAATCACCACCCGGTCGCCGGGCGACAGGAGTGCCGTTCCCAGCAGAAAAAGAATCTGGTTGGATCCGTTTCCCAGCAGGATGCGGTCCGGTTCCACGCCGAGCCGGGCCGCCAGCTTCTCCCTCAGTTCCGGGGGATCGTAGGCCGGGTAGCGGGTCCACTCCAGACTGCGCATGGACTCGAGTATTTCGTCCTTCCATTCGGCCGGCACGTCATAGGGATTCTCGTTCTGGTTGAGCTTGGCGATCATTTCGCCCTGTTGCGGCGCGGGATACCCCTTCAGCGACCGGACCAGGGGCCGGATGTTGCCGAGCGCCGTTTCGACCGGGGATCCCGGCTGCGGACTTTCCGTGTCGGCGGCCTTCAGGTCCCGTCCGGCCGTGTCATTCGATGCGTTTTCGGACGGCGTTGACATGGGCGTCCAGGCCCTCCATGGCTGCGAATTTCATGATCGATTCCGCATCACGCTGGAGCGCGCGCCGGCTCCAGGAAATCAGGCTGCTCGTCTTCAGAAAGTCGTCGGTTCCCAGGGGGGAGGAGAACCGGGCGGTCGTGTTGGTCGGCAGGATGTGGTTCGGACCCGCCCAGTAGTCGCCCACGGTCTCCGGGGACCAGTCTCCGAGGAAGATCGCGCCGGCGTGTCGGACGGATTCCACGAGTTCCCAGGCGTTCTTCGCGTGTATGCCCAGATGTTCGGGCGCGAGCCGGTTGACCATGTCCACGGCCTTTTCCATGGACGCCACGCGGAGGATGCCGCCCCAGACACGGAGCGAGGCCGTCACGATCGGTTTCCGTTGTAGGGGTTCAGCCTGCTCCTTCACGGCCTTCCGGACGCCTTCGGCGAGGTCGGCGTCCGGCGTGACGCACACCGAGGACGCGGTCGGATCGTGCTCCGCCTGGGCCAGAAGGTCCGCGGCAATGAAAGCCGGATCAGCCGTACCGTCGGCCAGAATCACAACTTCGCTCGGGCCGGCGACCATGTCGATCGCGACCGTTCCAAACACCTGGCGCTTCGCCTCGGCGACGTAGAGGTTGCCCGGGCCCACGATCTTATCCACGCGGCGCACGGTCTCGGTGCCGACCGCGAGCGCGGCCACGGCCTGGGCGCCGCCGATGCAATAGAATTCCGTGAGGCCCAGCACGCCGGCCGCCGCGAGGATCGAAGGATGCGGATGGCCTTCGGAACCGGGCGGCGACACCACGGCGATTTCCCGCACGCCGGCGACCTGGGCGGGCACCACGGCCATGAGCAGGGACGAGGCATAGGCGGCCCTTCCGCCCGGTACGTACGCGCCCACCCGGTCCAGGGGTCGCACGCGCTGTCCCAGCATCACGCCGTCCGATTCCCATTCGATCCAGGACCGGCGGGCTCCCTTGCTGTGGAAACGGCGGATGTTCTCCGCGGAACGCCGGAGCACTTCGAGGAAAGCCGGGTCCGCGGCGTCCATGGCCGCGCGGATATCCCGCTCGGGAACGCGGATCGCGCTTTCCGGAATCTCCACCTTGTCGAATTCCCGCGTGTACCGCAGAAGGGCCTCGTCGCCGTGCTTTCGGACGTCGGTGATGATGTCCTGCACCGCGTTCCGGACTTCGCGGGAGGTCTCTTCACGACGGGTTTCAAGCCGTTTCAGGAACCCGTCAATGCGGTCGCCTTCGTAGATCTCGATCATTTCGCTTCTCCGCTCAGGGAATGACCTTGTTCAGGGGATACTCAATGATGTCCCGGGCGCCTGCCCGCCGGAGCCGGGGGATCAGTTCGCGCACGGTGGCTTCGTCCACGACGATCTCAACCGCCACCCATTTCGGGTCGTACAGGTGGGAGATGGTGGGATTCTTCATGGCGGGAAGCATCTTCACCAGGTCGTCCAGCCGGTCGGTCTCCACGTTCATCTTGAGGCCGACCTTGAGTTCGGCCGCGATGGCGCCCTGGAGCAGGGTGACGAGGTTTTCCGTTTTCTCCCGTTTCCAGGGGTCCTTCCAGCTTTCCTTGTTGGCGATCAGCCGCGTGGTGGAGACGACCAGTTCGTCCACGATCCGCAGGCCGTTGGCCCTGAGGGAGCCGCCCGTCTCGGTCGCCTCGACGATGGCGTCCACGAGGAGCGGCGCTTTCACTTCCGTTGCGCCCCAGGAGAACTCCACTTCGGCGTGCACGCCCTTCTCCCGCAGGTACTGCCGGGTCAAATGCACGACCTCGGTGGCGATACGCTTGCCCTCCAGATCCCGCACGGTCCGGATGGGGGAGTCGTTGGGAACGGCAAGCACCCAGCGGATGGGCCGCAGGCTCTGTCGCGAGTACAGCAGATCCACGACTTCAACCACGTCCGCGCCCGTTTCCATCACCCAGTCTTTTCCCGTCAGGCCGATATCGAATACGCCGTCCTGGACATAAGTGGCGATCTCCTGGGCGCGAAGCAGAATGCCCTGCAGTTCCTCGTCGTCCACGGACGAGAAATAGGAACGCGTGTTGGTCGAGAAATGATATCCCGCGTTCGCGAAATACTTGAATGTGGCTTCCTGCAGACTTCCCTTGGGGAGGCCGATTTTCAGAACACGTTTGGACATGCCCGGTTCATCCTTTCCGATTAGTCATGTAATATACGAAAAATATTCGAATAATGAAAATTGACCCAATAAAAAACGCCCACCGGAACGGGAGGGCGTCTGAAGCTGTGATCAGCCTTCGGCGGTCAAACCGCACCCTTCCCCTCGCGAAAGCAGTGGCTTTCGTGGCGATGCGAGTGATGCGGATGGAATATGCTGCGTTTCATTCCCATGTCTCCTCTGGCTGGGGCGGAAGGACTCGAACCTTCGGTATCCTGGTTAACAGCCAGGCGCATTGCCAGCTATGCTACGCCCCAAAATGAAAGAATGAATATAATCGATAATATAGATAATGTCAAGTAATAATTTCCTAAAAAATGTGAAATTTAACACTTTTTCAAGCCGGATAGACGGATCCGACCGACGTATAAGGCAAAAATACCTTGCGAAATTTACTAATTATTCTTAACTTTAAGACCTTGTTCCTAAAAAAGACAGGAGTTTTCTATCCGTTTGACCGTCACCGGCGGATGTCTGTATGCTCGAAGGCAGGGTTCTCATTCTCAACCAGAACTACGAGCCGCTTTCCATCTGCAGCGCACGGAAGGCGGTCGTGCTCCAGGTGCTGGGAAAGGTGGAAGTGATCGAAAGCTCGGACCGGACAGTCCATTCGGTGAGCGAATGCTACATCCTGCCAAGCATCGTCCGTCTGTCGCGCTTGATTCACGTGCCGCGGAAACGCATCCTGCTGTCGAGGAACAACATCATCAAGCGGGACAACCACCGCTGTCAGTACTGCGGCACGGAAAAGAGCCCGTTCACGGTGGACCACATCGTCCCGCGTGACCGGGGCGGTCAGGACACCTGGGAGAACCTGGTCTGCGCCTGCTCCCTCTGCAACAGCCACAAGCGCAACCGGACGCCGCAGGAAGCCGGCATGCAGCTGCTTCGCAAGCCGCGGAAGCCGGGATACCTGTTCTTCATCCAGACGCAGGCGCATATTCCGGACGAGCGCTGGAAACCCTATCTCTTCATGAGCTGACCAAAAGGCATGACCCGAAAACGCATCCTGAGCGGAATGAGGCCCACAGGCCGCCTGCACCTCGGCAATTACGTCGGGGCGCTTGAAAACTGGATCCGCCTGCAGAACGAATACGACAGCTTCCACATGGTGGCCGACTGGCACATGCTGACCACCGACCTCGAACACACGGCCCGGATCGCCGAAAACAGCCGGCAGGTCGTCATGGACTGGCTGGCCGCCGGTCTCGATCCCGTCCGGAGCCCCCTGTTCGTCCAGTCGCATGTGAAGGAGCATGCGGAGCTGAACCTGATTTTCGGCATGCTCGTCACCGTCCCGCGGCTCCAGCGCAACCCGACGGTGAAGGAGCAGGCGCGCGATCTCGGCCTCGAGGAATCCATGGTGTTCGGCCATCTCGGTTATCCCGTGCTCCAGGCCGCCGACATTCTCATCTACAAGGCGGACGCGGTGCCCGTAGGCGAGGACCAGGTGCCGCATGTCGAGATCACGCGCGAGATCGCCCGGCGCTTCAACGCGCTGTACGGCGCCGTTTTCCCCGAGCCCGAGGCCCTGCTGACGAGGTTCGCCCGCCTGCCCGGCCTGGAAGGCAAGAAGATGAGCAAGTCGCTCGACAATAGCATCACTCTTTCCGATACGGCGGCCGATCTCGAGTCGAAGCTCAAGCAGGCCTACACGGACCCGCAGAAGATCCGCGTCAGCGACCCCGGCCACCCGGAAGGATGCGTGGTCATGGCCTATCACCGCAAGTTCCACCCGGAGGACGCGGATGCGGTGGAGACGGAATGCCGCGGCGGCCGGCTGGGCTGTGTGGCGCACAAGAAAAGCATGACCGCGGCGCTCAACGGTTTTCTGGATCCGTTCCGGGAGAAACGGGCGCGTTACGAGGCCCATCCCGGACTCGTCGACGACATTCTGGCGGACGGCGACCGGCGCGCGCGCGAGGCGGCGCAGGCCACCATGTCCCAGGTCCGGGAGGCGATGCACATGGGGTAGATTTCTCCCTCGACGCCGATCGTTCCGACGCGTACCGGGTCCGGCTTCCCAATTTCGAGGGGCCGCTCGATCTCCTCTGCTTCCTGATCAAGAAGGAAGAGATCGACATCTACGATATTCCGATCGCCCAGATCACGAAGCAGTACCTCGTCTACGTGGATCTGATGCGGGAGCTGGATCTCGAGGTGGCCGGCGAGTTCATTCTCATGGCCGCGACCCTGATCCAGATCAAGGTCAAGATGCTGCTGCCCCGGGCCCCGGAGGAGGAGGCGGAGGAAGAGGATCCGCGCGCCGACCTGGTCCGTCAACTGCTCGAGTACCGCCGGTACAAGGAAGTGTCGGAATCCCTGCAGAGCTACGAGGACCGGCAGAGCCGGGTGTTCCATCGCTCCTATTTCGAATGGCAGAAGCCGTACCGCCAGAAGGAAGTCGTCCTCAAGGACATGACGATGTTCGACCTGCTGTCCGCCTTCCGGGACGTGCTCTCGAACATGCCCAAGGTCCATTACCACGAG
Organism: uncultured bacterium; assembly: GCA_963736115.1. Taxonomy (GTDB): domain Bacteria; phylum Zhuqueibacterota; class QNDG01; order QNDG01; family DTFT01; genus JAFGAX01. The sequence goes on along the minus strand of CAVTNR010000005.1, from coordinate 75,475 downwards.
GTCAAGCCCATCGGCGTGACCATCGAGGAGCAGATCGATTATGTGTTCAACTGCATCGGCGACAAGGACCATGTCCTGTTCCGGGACCTGCTGACGCCCATCACCGAACGCATCATCATGGTGGTGACCTTCATGGCCATTCTCGAACTGATCAAGGCCAAGCGGATCAGCGTCCGCCAGTCCGACGTGTTCGGCGAGATTTTCATCATGCGGCGCGAGCCGGCCGTTCAGCTCGCGATCGATACGGCCGACGAGGCCGCGGCCGAAGGGGAAGCCGCCGGGCCGTCCGCTTGACGGGCCCGGCCCGATGAAACGCGCCCGCAGGCTTCTTTCGGAGGCCGGACGGGTATTCTGAAATTAGACGAGGATTCCGTTTTCATGCAGCTCGATCAGTTGAAACAGGTGGTGGAAGTTCTCATATTCGCGTCCGACATTCCCCTGCCGGTCGACCAGATCCGTGCGACTGTCGAGGAGACGACATCGGAAAACGTGGTCCGGGCCGTCGACGAGCTGAACGTGGAGTACCGGCGGACGGACCGCACCTTCCAGATTGTTCACGTCGCCGGCGGCTACCAGATGGTGACGCATGAGAACTACACGTCCTGGGTGCGCAAGCTGTTCGCCGGCCGGCTGAAGCAGAAGCTGTCGCAGGCCGCGATGGAGACGCTTTCGGTGATCGCGTTCCGCCAACCTGTCGGCAAGCCCGATATCGAGGCGATCCGCGGCGTCAACTGCGACGGCGTCATCCGCACCCTGCTCGAACGGAAACTGATCACGCTGTCCGGCCGCGACGACGGACCCGGACGCGCCCTTCTGTACAAGACGACGCGCGAGTTTCTCCGGTATTTCGGGGTGAACGACATTTCCGACCTGCCGAAACCAAAGGAACTCGAGGAGCTGTTCAAGGAGAGCGGGGTTCAGCAGAACCTGCTTGCCGACCTGCCCGAACCGGGAGACGCCCCGGGAGTTGACGGGATCCCGGCGGGTTCCTGGGATGCCGGCGGCGGGGAACCGCAGGACGCCGAAGCCGTGTCCGGAGACACTTCGGGGACAGCGGCGGACGCAGATCCGGCTCCCGAGTCCGTCGATGCATCCATGGATACGCCGTCCGGCGGCCAGGCGGATGAATCATCCGGAGCGCCCGCGCAGACTGGGGGCGATTCAGAGACGGTCGTGCCGTCTCAACTGGAGACGGATGCAGCTCAATAAATACCTGGCCCTGTGCGGCGTCGCTTCGAGACGGAAAGCCAATGAGATGATCGCCGCAGGCCGTGTTTCGATCAACGGACACAGGATTGAAAGGCTCGGCGTCCAGGTGGGGGAGCAGGAGGACGCCGTGAAACTGGACGGTAAAATCCTTCACCCGGCGCGGCGGTTCCGGTACGTTCTTTTGAACAAGCCCGCGGACGCGGTCACCACCGTTCGGGACGACCAGGGCCGGAAGACGGTACTCGATCTCGTCGGGGAGCCGCACGGCCTGTTCCCGGTCGGTCGGCTGGATTTGGATACGGAAGGCGTTCTGCTGTTGACCAACGACGGGGAACTGGCGCACCGCCTGGCCCATCCGCGGTACGAAATCGACAAACTCTACCGCGCCTGGGTGCCGGGGCCTTTCGGCGAGGACGCCGCGAAGCGTTTCCGGAAGGGCGTGGTCATCGAGGACGGATTCGTGGCCCGAGGCGAGGCGCACGCGGTGCGGCGGGTGGGCGCCGAGACGCTGGTCGAGGTCCGGATTCACGAGGGCAAGAAACGCCAGGTGCGCCGCATGTTTGGGACTCTCGGCTTCACGGTGCGGCGGCTCGCGCGCGTCAGTTTCGGCGGTCTGACTGTCCGGGGCCTGGCGCTGGGCGAGTGGCGCGACCTGAAGCCGGAAGAGATCCGGATGCTGTACCGGGCCGTGGGGCTTTCCAAAGATGTGAGTTCAAAGTTCAAGGTTCAAGGTTCAAAGACGAAAAGAGGTTCCGAGTTCCGGGTTCCGAGTTCCGAGTCGAGCAAGGACCTGCGGATCACCGGGAAACCGATCCCGCCGAAACCCGAACCAGTAGGCGATCCGTTTCGGATTCAGGGCTCCGGGTCGAAGAAGGGTTTCAGAATCAGAAAACCATTCAACCCGAAACACGGAACCCGGAACACGAAACCCGGAACACGGAACTCGAAACACGGAACCGCAATCCCTTCGAGTAGGAACCAAGAAACAGTTTGAGTGAAAACAGTCGGGAAACGATGGCCCGTCGTCCATCGCCCTTCATTCACCCATAACCGAACCGGGTTCATTATCAACCCACTCACTCCAAGCCCGGAACGCGGAACCGTCGTCACACTCGACGGACCGGCCGCGTCCGGAAAAAGCACGACCGCCCGCCTGGCCGCCGAAAAGCTCGGCTGGCTCTACCTCGACACCGGAGCGATGTACCGGGCCGTGGCCCTCAAGGTGCTCCGCGAATCGATCCCCCTGACCGACGCCGGACGCATCGCGGATGCGGCCCGTTCCTGCCGGATCGATCTGATCCGGAAAAAAACGGATTGCGCGTTCTTCTCGACGGCCGTGACGTCACCGCCGACATCCGCACGCCGGAGGTGGACCGTGCCGTGGGTCCGGTCTGCGAGATCGCGGGCGTGCGCGAGGCGCTCGTCCCGCGCCAGCGGGCTTTCGCCGAACGGGGCAACCTGATCACCGACGGCCGGGACCAGGGCACGGTGGTTTTTCCGGATGCGGACCTGAAATTCTACTTCACCGCCTCGCTGGAAGAGCGGGCGGAGCGCCGGAAGCGCGACCAGGAGGCCAGGGGCATTTCGGTCCCGGTCGAGCGTATCGCCGGCGAAATTGAAGCCCGCGACCTCCGGGACAGCCGGCGTGCGCACAGCCCGCTCCGGCCCGCCGGGGACGCCGTCACGATCGATACGACCGGGCTGACGCTGGACGGCCAGGTCAGCCTCATTCTCGAAGCCGTCCGTCGGAAACAGGGGGAACGCGGTGGCCCGTAGATTCCCGGACAACTCGGTCTATCAGGCCCTGTACACCGTCGGCTACCCGCTGATACGGGCCTTCTTCGGAGTGCGCGTGAGCGGCGAGGCGAGCCTCCCCGAAACCGGCGGAGTCATTGTGGCCGTGAACCACTGCGCGAACTACGATCCCGTTTTCATGGGTCTCGCCTGCCCCCGGCAGCTGGCGTTTCTGGCGAAGGCGGAGCTTTTCCGGAATCCGCTTCTGGCCCGCCTGCTCCGGCACCTCGGGAGTATTCCCCTGCACCGGGGTTCCGCGGATACGGGCGCGCTGCGCGCGGCCGCGGAGGCGCTCGAATCCGGAAAACCCCTGCTATTGTTTCCCGAGGGCACCCGTTCCAGGACGGGGCGGCTGCAGCAGGGCCGGCGCGGGGTCGGCATGCTGGCGGCCCGCTCCGGATGCCCGATCCTGCCGGTGCACCTGTCCGGAACGTTCCACCTTCTCCGCAACTTCCCCTGCAGGCGCGTGGAAATCCGGTTCGGGGAGCCGTTCGCCGTTCCCGCCTCGCCTCCCCGTGGGATGTCGGTGAAGGAATGGTACAGGCGCATCGGAGAAGACACCATGACCCGAATCAAGGAACTCCAGGATGGTCGTCACAGTTGACCCGAAAGCCAGGCCCTGTCCCGGCGTGGAACGGGCCATTGCGCTGGCCGAAGACGCACTGCGCCGGGGGGAGACCCTGTTCTCCGCGGGCGAACTCATTCATAATCGGCGGGAGGTGGAGCGGCTCGAGGGGCTCGGACTCCGGCCCGTGCGTCCCGAGGATTTTTCCGACCGCGGGATGCGGAAGCTTCTGGCCGGCCAGTCGCTTCTGCTTCGCGCGCACGGCGAATCCGAAGCGCTGGTGGCCAGAGCCCGGGGATACGGCATGAAAATCGTCGACGCCACCTGTCCGATCGTCCGGCATTCGCAGGACCTTGTCCTGCAGCATGTCCGGGAAGGCTGGCGGATCGTGGTGACGGGCGATCCCGGCCACCCCGAGGTCAAAGGCCTGATGGCCCGGGCCGGTGAAAACGGCGCGGTCGCGACGAATGCGCGCGCGGCCGCGATGCTCGACGTGGAAAACCGCACCCTGCTGCTCGCCCAGTCCACGGTGGATCCCGAGCTCTTCGCCGCCGTCCGCCACGCCCTGGCCAAGCGCGTCCCCGGACTGAAAATCGCGGACACGACCTGCCGCTTTCTCAAGAACCGCCAGGCCGACATCCGCGTTTTCGCCGAGCCGCTGGATTTCGTTGTGCTCGTGGCCGGGCGGAGCTCCGCGAACGGCCGGCTTCTGTACGAGACCGCCCGCGCGAAAAACCGGAACACATTTTTAATCGAGGCGCCGGATGAACTGAAGCGCGCCCTGTTCAAGAACGGCCACCATGTCGGCATTTCCGGCGGCGCCTCGACGCCCCGCTGGCAGCTCGACGAGATGCGCCTGTTCCTTGAAGACATCGGAAACAGCCCGAAAGGGTTGAAAAATAGAAAAGGAGGACCATTTTTATGGCGGATGTTGAAAAAACAAACCAAGACGAAGTGACCGGCGTCCCGAACTGGGCGCCGGCACCGTCCGGCGAAGGAGGTGATCCGATCGAGCCCGCAGCCCAGCCTGTGAAACCGGCTTTCACCGCGGAACAGCAGAGGGCGGCGGAGGACTTGGGCTATTCCGAAGAGGAATATCTGAAGTTCAGCGAACTGTACGGACGCACCCTCAAGGACATCGACGAGGGGCAGATCGTCACCGGCCGCGTGCTCGCCATCGCCAATCAGGAGGTGGTGGTCGACATCGGATTCAAATCGGAAGGCACGATTCCGCTCGAGGAGTTCGGCATGCCTCCCGTGGTCAAGGTGGGCGACCGGGTCGACGTGTTCCTCGATTCCATGGAGGACTCCGACGGTCAGCTGATTCTGTCTAAAAAGAAGGCCGATTTCATGCGCACCTGGGACCGGGTGATCGACATCCACGACCAGGGGCTGACCATTCAGGGACGCTGCGTGCGCCGGATCAAGGGCGGCATTGTCGTCGATCTCATGGGCGTGGACGCGTTCCTGCCCGGCTCTCAGATTGACGTCAAGCCGGTACGTGACTTCGACGCCCTCATCGGGCAGATGTTCGAGTTCAAGATCGTGAAGGTCAACAAACTGCGCAAGAACATCGTCGTCTCCCGCCGCGCCATTCTCGAGGAGAGCATGGCCGAGAAGCGCAAGGTGATTCTCGAGGAACTCCAGAAGGGTCAGGTGCGCGAGGGGACCGTCAAGAACATCACGGATTTCGGCGTGTTCGTGGATCTCGGCGGCGTGGACGGCCTGCTTCATATCAACGATCTCTCCTGGGGCCGGATCAACCATCCGTCCGAGGTGGTCAAGTTCGACGAGCATATCAAGGTCGTTGTTCTCGACTTCAACGAGGCGAAGGACCGCATCTCGCTCGGCATGAAGCAGCTCCAGGCCCATCCGTGGGAGAACATCGAGACGAAGTTCCCGGTCGGTACCATCGTGAAGGGCAAGGTGGTCTCCATCGCGGATTACGGCGCCTTTGTTGAACTTCAGAAGGGCGTCGAGGGCCTGATCCACGTGTCCGAGATGTCGTGGACCCGGAACGTCGTGCATCCCTCCAAGATTCTCAACGTGGGGGACCAGATCGACGTCAAGATCCTCTCCATCGAGAAGGACCGGAAGCGCATCTCGCTGGGCATCAAACAGCTCCTGCCCGACCCGTGGGACCAGATCGAGATCAAGTACCCGGTCGGCACCCAGATCAAGGGGCGCGTCCGCAATCTCACCAATTTTGGCGCGTTCGTGGAGATGGAGGACGGGATCGACGGCCTCATCCATATATCCGATCTGTCCTGGACCAAAAAAGTCAAGCATCCCAGCGAAGTCCTGAAGAAGGGTCAGGACGTGGAAGTCATGGTGCTCGAGATCAACAAGGCCGAACGGCGCCTGTCGCTCGGCTACAAGCAGCTCACCGAGGACCCGTGGGCCGCGTTCGAGGAGACCTATAAGGTCGACACCATCACCCCCGTCAAGGTGACCAAGTTCATGGAAAAGGGCATCGTGGTTGAACTGCCCCTCGGGCTGGAGGGATTCGTCCCACTGTCGCAGATGCCCGAAAACTCCATGGCCAGGATCCAGCAGAATATCAAGGAGGGCGACGAGATCCAGCTCATCGTGATCGAGTTCGACCGTGAGAACAAGCGGGTCGTCCTCTCCAGGAAGAAACTGCTCGACGTGGAGAAGCAGAAAACCTCGACGGCCGAATCGGTTGACGTGTCGGCTTACCTCGACACGAACGCCGCTCCGGCCACGCTGGGAGAGATCTCCCTGGCGTCCGCCGACAAACCGGTGAAGAAGAAAGCCGGAAAAAAGAAAGAGGACGCGGGCGACGCGCCGGCCGAAGAGGCGGCTCCCGAGGGTGAGCCGGCTCCCGAGGGTGAGGCGGCTCCCGAGGGCGAACCGGCCGCGTAAACCGCCGGACGACGCGCCGTCCAAGTTCGGACGCGGAACGCGGGGATCCGGCTGAATCTGATCGCTCGCGCATACCCCGCCGCTTGCGGCGGGGTATGCGAGCGAATATAGTGTATTTTCTTCACTACAGATAGAAGATTCCCCGCGGCTTCTCGCGGGGAATCTTCAACACCCGCGCTCCTCATCGGCATCATGGAGTTGGATCCGCCGGGGTCCAACTCCAAGTTTTTTAAGGCGGCAATGCCCACTGTCTCATTCCGTACATTGGGGTGCAAGCTGAACCAGGCGGAGACGGATGACCTGGCCGGCCGGTTTCTGCGGCGGGGCTGGGCCGTGGTCGGCCCCGGGGAGGCCGCGGATGTGGCGGTCATCCACACCTGCACCGTGACCGGCCGGAGCGACGCCAAGTGCCGCCAGGCGGTGGCCCATGCGCTCCGGCTGAATCCCGGCACGGTGATCGTGGCGGCCGGATGCTACGCCCAGGTTTCCGCGGCCGAACTGGCCGCGATTCCGGGAGTCGATTACGTGGTCGGGACGGCCGACAAGTTCCGGCTCCCGGATCTGATCGAAGGAACGGCCAAACGGCGCGTCCCGCTGATCGCGGTGTCCGATCATGCCGTCCCGGTTGCCGGCTGCGCGGAAGAGGCGGCCGGAACCGCGCCGGAACCGGTTGCGGGCGGCCGAACCCGCGCGTTCCTCAAGGTCCAGAGCGGATGCGACCGGCACTGCGCGTATTGCATCGTTCCGACGGCGAGGGGTCCGGGAAGGAGCGAGCCGCCCGACGCCGTGATTCGGAACGCCGAAGCACTGACGCGCCGCGGATTCACGGAAATCGTGGTGACCGGCACGCATATCGGAGACTACGGAAAGGACTTCCCGGGCGGGAAACCGGATTTTCCGGACCTGCTCGATCAGCTGGCCCGCGTGGAGGGAATCGGACGGATCCGTCTGACATCCCTGGATCCGGACGAATGCACGGAGGCTCTGCTCGATACGGCGGCGCGGCACGTCCGGATCTGCCGTCATTTCCACGTGTCCCTGCAGTCCGGATCGGACGCCGTGCTCCGGCTGATGCAAAGACGGTCCGATACGGAAACGTTCGCCGCTCTCGTCCGGTCCATCGAAAACCGGATGGATTTTTTCGGGCTCGGCACGGACGTGATCACCGGATTCCCGGGCGAGACGGAAGCGCATTTTTTGGAAACCGTACGGTTCATCGAATCCCTGCCGTTCACCTACCTCCATGTTTTTCCGTTTTCGCCGCGGAAGAACACGGCCGCGGCTGTGATGCCCGGTTCCGTGCCGGCCGGCGTCCGTATCGAACGGGCCCGGGTCCTCCGCGGGATAGGCCAGGAGAAGCGGGATGCCTTCTGCCGCAGTGCCGTCGGCCGGACGATCGATGTCCTTTTCGAATCCGGCGTCCGGAACGGTTTGCTCTCCGGATTCTCGTCCGAGTATCTCCGCGTGGAAGCGCGGGTCGGGCCGGATCGGGTCAACCGAATCGTCCGGGTGCGTGTCACGGAGGCGATGGAAGGGGGAACGGCAAGGGGGATTCCGGTTCCGGACAGCGGAGGGGACGGTTGAGGCGAAGCCAGGGCCGTTTTGACAGGATCGTCCAATTTTGATAAATCTGACTCATCTTGCGTAATCGGGGAAATCCAGATGAAAACCCGTCCTGCTTCGGAGAGTTCGACAGATGAAATGCCGGCCGCCTGGCCGATCCTCCGGGATGCGGCTTTCTTCGCCGCTCTCTTCCTGATTCTGCTTCTCCGGATCGATCCCTCGCTGATCCATCACCGGCAGTCGCCGGTGTTTCCGCCGGCCTCTGATTTCGCGGCCGGTTTTCTGAACCGTCCCGGCGGGCCTTTCGAATGGCTTTCCGGACTGCTCAGCCAGGCGCTGTTTTATCCGGCGGCAGGCGCGGCTCTGCTCACCGCCCTGGCCTGGGCCGTCTCCGGGCTCACGGCCGCGCTGATCCGCGGGCTGAGGCCCTACGGCCGGGCCGCAGCGCTCCATCTCATTCCAGCCGCTCTGTTGACCGGCCTTCACGCCTGCTATACGGTTCCCCTGGCAGCGGACCTGGGTCTGCTGGCTGTCCTGGCCGCGTCCGCCGCATTCGCGCGGGTGCCCTCAAAATGGATGCCCAGGCTGGCCGCCTATTTTTCGCTCATCCTCGTTCTGTATTACCTGGCGGCCGGCTTCTTCCTGCTTTTCGCCGTGCTCTGCATCCTGATTGAAATGGTTCACGCGAAACGGCCGGCCGCGGCCGCGGTCATGACCGCAGCCGCTGTTCTGATTCCGCCGGCGGCACGGCATCTCTTCATTCTCGATCCGGCCGGGGCCCGGCTGTCCCTGCTGGATTTCGAGAGAACCGGATTGGCCGCGGCTGTCTCCGTTCTTCTGGCCGCTTTTTTTCCGGCCCTTGTTCTGATGACGCATCCGGCCTTGAGCGGTCGTTCGATTATTCCGGAACGGTTCCGCATCCGATCGTCCCGACTCCGCTTCCTTCTGCGGACAGCCGCGCTTGCCTCTCTGACCGCCGCGGCCGCGGTTTTCCCCATAGAGAAAAACAACCGTCTATTGCTGACCGTGGACAGAATGGCGCGTTTCAGGCAATGGGAGAGAATCCTCCATCTGACTTCGAAAGAGACCCGGCCCCCGCTGATCGTGACCTTTCAGGCCAATCGGGCTCTCTATCATTCGGGCCGTCTGCTGGATGATCTATTCACTCTTCCGCAGCCGTTCGGGCAGTCCGGCCTCACCCTCCCGCGGAAGTTCAGCGAGTCCGCGCCCCTTCAGGAAAGCGACTTCTGCTGGGACCTGGGTTCCATCGATGAGTCGCGGCATTGGGCGCTGGAGGCCCTCAGCACGGACGGGGAGACGCCGTGGATCCTGAAACGGCTCAGTCTCGCGCATTTTGTTCTCGGCGACACGGCGGCGGCCGCGGTCTGCCTGAACCGCATGGACCGTGGCCTGTTTCTCCGCGGGGATGCGGTCGTGATCCGGCGCATGTTCCGCGATCCCGCGGCTGCTGCGGCCGATCCCGCCGTGCGGCACGGCCGCGCCTTTCCCGGGAGGACGGGTTTTATCGCGTTCAACGGCCATCCGCCCGCCGAGATGGACAGCCTGCTCCGCGATCATCCGGACAACCGGATGGCGCTTGAATACCGCGTCGCGATGGATCTCCTGGCCGGCCGGCTGAAGGATCTGCCTGATTTCATCCGGGCTTTCCAAGCGCTCGGTTATCCCCGGATTCCGCGGCATGTTGAGGAGGCGCTCGTGCTGAGATGGGCTTTGAGCGGGCAAAAAGAGCCGCCGCCGGAGGTGCGGGCCGTCGCGCCTGAAACAGTTCGGCGGTTCGGCGAATTCAACCGGATTCTCGGCCGGCACCGGGGAGATCGGGCCGCGGCAGGCGCCGATCTGCAGGCCTCTTTCAGCGGCACATTCTGGTATTACGCTTTCACCCGCCAGGCGGCCGGACGCCGGGCGCCGGCGCACCCATCCGAAACCAGGGGTTCCCGATGAACCATCCGTTCCGATGCGCACTGCGGCTGTGTCTGGCCGTTTTTCCGGCGGCTGGTTTTCTCGCGGGATGCGGCTCGCCGGATCCGGGTGCTGTTCAGGCCATCGGCCGGCCGCCCGTGATTGAACCGGATTATTCCGGAATTGAAATCCCGCCGAATCTCGCGCCGCTGAATTTCCGGGTGATGGAAAAGGCCGAAGACTTCCGGGTCGAAGCGAAAGGCGCGGACGGGACCGGATTCCGGTTCCGGGGAAGGGGCCGGGATGTGGTTTTTCCGGCCGGTCCGTGGCGCCGCCTGCTCGACGCCAACCGGGGCCGGGACATTCGGTTTTCGGTCACGGTCCGGGATTCACTGGACCGGTGGCTCCGGTTCGACCCGATCGTCAACCGTGTGTCTCCCGATTCCATTGACGGTTTTCTCGTGTACCGGAAAATGCCGCCGGTCTGCATTTTCTGGAAGCGACTGTCCGTCGTTGAACGGAACCTCGGGAGCTTCGAAGAACGCGTCATTCTGGACAACCGGGCCATGCAGGACGGGTGCTTCAACTGCCACACATTCTCCGGGAATCGCACGGACCGCTGGCTCGTTCACCTGCGCGGCGCGCCGTCCACGGCCATGCTCCTCACGGTGGACGGGCGGACCCGGCTGATGCGGACGCAGACCGGGCAGGTCCCGGCGCCCGCGGCGTACGCGTCCTGGCACCCGGACGGCCGGACCCTCGCATTCGCGAACATGAAGGTCAAACAGTTCTTCCACACGGCCGGACCGAACCGCGACGTGTACGACCTGACCTCGGATCTGGCCGTCTGCCGGATCGATTCCGCTGTCCGTGGCCGCGCCGCCGGAAATCGCGGATCCCTCGCGGCTCGAAACCTACCCGGCCTGGGCGCCGGACGGCCGCACCCTGTATTTCTGCAGCGCTCCGGCCTATGACACGACCGGATTCTTCGAACGCCACACCTACCGGAAAATCAAATACGACCTGATGAAAGCGTCCTATGATCCGGTGACGGGCGGATTCGGCCGGCCGGTCACGGTGCTGGCCGCGGCCCGGACCGGGCTCAGCGCGACCCACCCTCGCGTGTCGCCGGACGGCCGTTTTCTGCTGTTCTGCCTCTGCGAGTACGGCAATTTTTCCATCTACCGTCCCGGAACGGACCTGTATATGATGGACCTGGAATCAGGAACGTTCCGGCGGCTTGAATGCAACAGCGGCCAATCCGACAGTTATCATTCCTGGTCATCCGGCAGCCGCTGGTTCGTATTCAGCAGCAAGCGGGGAGACGGCGTGCTGGCCAGGCCGTATTTCGCGCATGTGGATGCGGACGGCGCGGTTTCCAAACCGTTCGTGCTTCCGCAGAAGGATCCGGGCCTGTACGAGTCCCACCTCTATACGTTCAATGTGCCGGAGCTGGTTGCCGAACCCGTCCGTCAGAGCAGGAAGAAGATACTCGACGCGGCGCTCGACACGGACCGGACGTTGAACAGCCGGTCCGCGGGTCCGGTCGTCTCATCCTCGAAGGATATGGACGCGGAGGAACAAACCTGGCAGCCGGCACGGTAAGAAAAGTTCATTGTTCATGGTTCATAGTTCATAGTTCCCCGCCCCCCCTCCCCAAAAAAACAAGCCGCAAGCAGAACCTTGCGGCTTTTTTTTTCAGACTCTGAACTGAATTTTAACGCTTTCAGAACTATGAACCATGAACTATGAACTTTCTTTAATGAAGACCTTTCAGGTCTCTGTTTTCGTCAGCGGATCAGCCGGCTCAGCGCTTCATACGCGCCGGCTGAAATCAGAGCGGCGATGGGGATTGTGATCACCCAGGCCACCACGATGTTCAGTGCCACGGCCCATCGGACGCTCGACCGGCTGTGCGTGGACCCGACTCCGACGATGGCCCCGGAAATAGTATGCGTCGTGGATACGGGAATGCCCATGTGGGTGGCCGCGAAAATGGTGACGGCGCCCGCGGTCTCGGCGCAGAATCCGTGCACCGGTTTCAGCTTGGTCAGTTTCTGTCCCATGGTCTTCACAATGCGCCAGCCGCCGATGGCCGTGCCGAAGGCCATGGCCGCATGGCAGGACAGGACGATCCAGGCGGTGTTCCAGTGGGTCAGGGACAGCTGGGTGTCGAGATCGAATTTGCCGGCCGCGACGAGCAGGGCCACGATCAGTCCCATGGTTTTCTGCGCGTCGTTTCCGCCGTGGCCGAGCGAGTATAGGGCCGCGGAGACCAGCTGGCCCCTCCGGAACACGCGGTCTACTTCCGCGGGCCGCCATCTGCGGAATACCCAGTACACGATTACCATGATGATGAACCCCAGCACCATCCCGATCAGGGGAGCCAGGGGGATGAACTGGATCGTGGCCCACATCTTGTCCCACCGGATGGAGGACCATCCTCCGTGGGTGATACCGGCTCCGGCGAATCCCCCGATCAGGGCGTGGGAGGAGCTCGTGGGAAGGCCCCACCACCAAGTGATCAGGTCCCAGATCACGGCGCCGATGAGCCCGGCCAGAACGACGACAATGAAGTCCCGGTCCGAAGGCACGATCTTCACGATTTTCGAGACCGTGTCGGCCACCCGCGGCGCGAAAATGAACATGGCGATGAAATTGAAGAAGGCCGCCCAGAGTACGGCCACACGGGGCGAGAGCACGCGGGTCGACACCACGGTGGCGATGGAATTGGCCGCGTCATGAAAACCGTTGATCACATCGAACAGAAGCGCGATGGCGATGGTGACGATGACGGCAATCCAGACGGTGGAGATCATGCGGGGTTTCCTGACGGGATTAAAAAAAATGCCTCACGTGGAGGCAATGACGATTTCTTCGATCAGGTCCGCGACGTGCTTGCAGCGGTTGATCGCCTTCTCGAGACGCTCGAAGATTTCCTTCCACTTGATGAAGACCATGGGCTGGTCCTCCTGGATCAGCCGGCTCAGCGCGGACCGGACGACCTCGTCCCCCTGGTTTTCCAGGTCGTAGATGGCCTGACAGCGCTCCTTCAGCACCTTGACGTTCTTCATGTTGCGGAGCGCCTTGAGCGCGCCTTCGATTTCGCCGGAGGCCAGCACCAGGATATGCGCCATCTCCCGCGCTTCGGGCCGCATCTCGCGGAGCTCATAGAGCTGAAAGCGGTAGGCCGAGGCATTGACGATGTCGATGATGTCGTCGAGCTGTTTGATGAGCTGGTGGATGTCGGTTCGCTCGATGGGCGTGATGAAGGTCTTCTGGAGGGCCTCGATGCACTGGTTGGTGACCTTGTCCGCGTCGTGTTCCAGATCCTTGATGCGTTGGATGTGTTCGGACATGTCGCCCTTGCCGGAAGTCAGTTCCAGGAGCTCACGGCAGGTCCGGATGGCGATCCGGCTGTGTTCTTCGAAAAAATCGAAGAAGCTGTATTCGCGGGGAAGCAGTTTCCTGAACATGGGGCCTTTCATTCTGTCGCGTGGCGGGAGGGACCGGCACAAGACCAAAATCCGATCAATTTATACATCGGTCGGGCAAAAAGCAAATGATATTTCCCTTGATGGAAAAGGAAAATGCGGATTACGACGGGATTCCGAAAAAACAGGGCAACCCACATATAAACAAGAAATTGGACTGATCAGTCCGCGTCCGGCATGACGAACCAGAGCAGGAGATAGACCAGTATTCCGGGAAATGCGGCGCTGATCACTGAAACCAGAACATACAGGATCCGGACCCGGTCCGCGGGCCATGCGAAATACTCCGCCAATCCGCCGCATACACCCGCTATCCAGCGGTCCTTGGAGCGTCTGAGGGTCTTGCCTGATACAGCCATTCGATTTCCTCTCTTGATAAGAAATAAATCCCGCATCTTGAAGCGGATGGTCCGAGTTGATCCGGAGCCGTGATACTGAACCTCGTGATCCTGGATTTCGGGCGGTTTGTTCGTTCTCAGTCCCGTTCACCCGAGATGGACCAGGACCTGCCGGGATTCAGATCGAACAGGACGCCGACCGCCAGGGACAGGTCCCCTGATCCAGGGTCCGTGGAGAGGGATGTTTCGTATTTCGCGTACGCCGGTTCTCCCAGCGTGTTCTCGTACGGATCCTCGCCCTTCACCTTCAGGCCGCTGAATCCGATTTTCCTCGCGCGGGCGAAAACGATCACGCGTTTCCCGAGACGGAAATCGCATCCGGCCGTGAAATACTGCGCAAAGCCGGTGATGTCCGCTTCGGTTTCGTATTCCGCGACGGCCGTCCGGGTCGATGCCGCGCACGTGTAGCGGTAATAACCGGCGCCCAGCCCGATGCAGGGCCTGAGACTGCTCAGGATGACGAGCGGCTTGGAGGCCGACAATTCGATTTCCGCCGGAAATCCGGAAATGCGGGTTTCCGTTCTGTAGGGTCCCCCCATCATGAGCGAATTCGTCTCGTAGTACCGGCTGTTCACGCCGTAACCGCCGGACACCTGGAGCAGCAGGTCCTCGGCCAGCCTGAAGCGGAGCAGACCGCAGGCGTTCACCGGTGTCGGCGCGTTAGAGAGCGCCGTTCCGCCTTCCGGCCTGAACACGGCCGGTCCGAGCGAGAAACCGATCTGCTGGCTGAAGCAGGCGCCCGCGGCCGCGAGACAGATGGTGATCATCAGCGATTTTTTCATGCAGTCCTCCGGGAGAGTTGGAAGTAACGAGGGGCCGGTTCCAGCCGACAGTACCGATCCCATACGTCCGCAGTCGGTAGACAGGCCGACCGCTGGTTCTGCGGCAGGGCCTGGATCTTCACATAATAGGATATACGGATGTCGCTCGGTCAGGTTCGGCCGGGCAGTTGATTTTTTTCAGATCGGAGCGGCGGACGCATCCGCCCGGCCTCCCGGTCCGGAATAAAGTTTCTTTTCAATCAACATACGACTGGGGGGCGGGAAAGTCAAGGCGTTTAAAAAGCGCTTGATTCTGTCCGCTGAATTGCATACAATTGATTGAAATCCATCATTCACCATTCCCAAAACCGGCATGTTTGCGAAAGTATTGAGCGCGGCAGTGCTGGGCATCGAGGGCTACATCGTCCAGGTTGAAACCCATTTCGAGGGCGGATTACCCGCTTTCGTGACCGTGGGGCTTCCGGACAGCGCAGTCAAGGAATCCAAGGAGCGGGTGTGCGCGGCGATACGGAACGCCGGGTATTACCTGCCGAACAAGCGGATCACGGTGAACCTGGCTCCCGCAGACATCCGGAAGGAGGGGTCCGCCTACGACCTGCCCATGGCTATCGGCATACTTGCGGCCAGCGGACAGATCGACCCGGAAAAACTGCGGGATACGGTGGTGTTGGGCGAACTGGCGCTGGACGGCCAGGTCCGGGCCATACGCGGCGGGCTTCCGATTTCGATCGCGGTGCGCGACGCGGCAGTGCCGGCCATTCTGCTTCCGAAGCAGAACGCGAAGGAGGCCGCCATGGCGCTGGGGCTGGCCGTGCACCCGGTCGAGACCCTGCGGCAGGCCGTGGAAATCCTCGACGGGGTGAGAAAAGACCCGCCCTTCACGGTCGCGATGGAGGACGTCTTCGCCCGCGTCGCCTCCTACGGCGTGGATTTTCAGGACGTCAAGGGCCAGGAACACGTCAAGCGCAGTCTTGAAGTCGCGGCCGCGGGCGGGCACAACGCGCTGATGATCGGACCCCCGGGTTCCGGAAAGACGATGCTGGCGAAGCGCATCCCGACCGTGCTGCCGGACCTGACGCTCGAGGAGGCGCTCGAAACCACGAAGATCCATTCGGTCGCGGGCCTTCTGCCGACGGACACCGCGCTCGATCGCCACGCGGCCGTTCCGATCGCCGCATCACACCATTTCGGACGCGGGCCTCATCGGCGGCGGCCACCTGCCCAGGCCCGGGGAAGTCAGCCTCGCCCACCACGGCGTCCTGTTCCTGGACGAACTCCCGGAATTCCGCAAGAACGTGCTCGAAGTGCTGCGCCAGCCCATGGAGGACGGCCGCGTCACCATCGCGCGCGCCGCGCTCACGGTCACGTATCCGGCCGTATTCATGCTGGTCGCGGCCATGAATCCCTGTCCCTGCGGCCATTTCGGAAACCCCCTGCATTCCTGCGCGTGCACGGTCATGGACGTTCAGCGGTACCGCGCCCGCATCTCGGGACCCCTGCTCGACCGCATCGACATACACGTCGAGGTGCCGGCCATTCCCTACCGGGAGCTGGCGGGCCGCGCCACGGGCGAGACCTCCGAAACCGTGCGCCGCCGGGTCATGGCCGCGCGGCGCATGCAGACCGAGCGTTTCAAGGGCCGGCCGGGTGTGTACTGCAACGCGCACATGACGCCGAGGGACATCCGGAAATACGGAGTCGTCGGCCCTGAAAGCGACGCCCTGCTGGGCCGCGCGATCACGCGCCTGGGCCTGTCGGCCCGCGCCTACGACCGCATCCTGAAAGTGTCCCGGACCATCGCGGACCTCGATGGCTCGGAATCCATAAAACCACAGCACCTCTCCGAGGCCATCCAGTACCGGAGCCTCGACCGGGATTTCACGACCATGGTCTGAGCCGGCCGCCGTGCGCCGTCCGGCGTCCGGCAAAAGCAAACATCCGGCCGGCTGCCAGACCGTGCGTCCGGCCCGGAATCTGTCCGCGAGCGCATCCACCCGAAGGAAAATGACATGTCCGAATCCATGCTTTCAATCGCAGACCGGGACGGGGTGACCGTCGCCACCGTGAAATGCCGCAAGCTGTACCAGCAGGCTGTGCCGGCCTTTCGCGCGGAAATGCTCGGTCTCATCGAACAGGGACGCAGGTCCGTGCTCATCGATCTCAACGGCGTGGACGTGATGAACAGTTCGGCCCTGGGCGTCGTGATCCTGACCTACGACCGGGTGACCAAAGATGGCGGACGTTTCGCCGTGGCCGGACTGGGGGCCATTCTGAAGGAACTCTTCGAACGCATGCACCTGGGGGATTTATTTCCGATGGCGGGGAGTGTGGAGGAGGGAGTCGCGGTTCTATCCGGGCAAAAAAATATCCCTGCCCAATAGCATGGCTATAAAGAACCGTGGGTCACACGGTGGGTGCCCCCCTGACGTTTTTTACTTCCACTCGATGGAGGCCTGTAATACGCGTCCAGAGTCGGGCTCCCTGTCTCTCTGATTTGAAGGTTCTTTATAGATGTGGTTGCTACTGGAGCAGGGATGAACACTCCTATTTTCTGTCATCAATTTCCTAAAATTTACCGTGAATGTCAAGCGAAAAAGGAAGGTCCGGAACGGCCGGTTCAGGGCATCTGAAAAGGAGGCGGATATGCAGGCATGGAAAAGAAGTTGGATGATGCTGATCATCGGGTTCGCGGCAACGGCCCAGGGCCAGGATACACCCGCGTCCCGCGGCCTCCGTGTATTTCAGACCGCGAAAGACACGCCGGACCGTCTGGCGGAAAAGGCCGCGCTTTCTTTCGAATCCGTTCCGGCGGACGCGTTCTTCGACAACCGTATCACCTCTGTCTGGGTTGAGCCGGCGCAGCACTATCAGACCATCGAGGGATTCGGCGGCGCCTTCACCGAGTCCGCGGCTGTGACCTTCTACAAATTGAGCCCGGCGAAGCGCGCGGCCGTGCTCGAGGCCTACTTCGATCCCGTCCGCGGGAATGCGTACACACTCTGCCGCACGCACATCAACAGCTGCGACTTTTCCACGGGCAATTACGCGTACGCCGAAACGCCCGGCGATTTCGAGCTGAAGAAATTCTCCATCGAAAGGGACCGGAAGGCGCTGATTCCCCTGATCCGCGAGGCGTTCCGCGCGGCCGGCGGCCCGCTCAAGCTCTTCGCCTCGCCCTGGAGCCCGCCGGCCTGGATGAAGACCAATGGCAAGATGAACAACGGCGGCAAGCTGAAGCCGGAATGCCGCGGGGTCTGGGCGGAGTACTTTGTCCGATACATCCGGGAATACGAGAAGGAAGGGATTCCGATCTGGGGACTGACGCCGCAGAACGAGCCGGAGGCCACCCAGACATGGGATTCCTGCGTGTTCACGGCGGGGGAACAGCGCGACTTCATCCGCGACCATCTGGGACCCGCGCTCGAGCGGGCTGGGCTGTTGAAGCTCCCCGCCGCAAGCGGCGGGGAATCTTCTATCTGTAGAGAGGAGACATCTGATATTCGCTCGCTTGCCCCGCGGCAAGCCGCGGGGAATGCGCTCGCTGACAGATTCAACGTCCGTGTGATCGGGTACGACCACAATCGGAACCGTCTGCCCGAATGGGCGAACACCATCCTGTCCGATCCGGCCGCCGGCCGGTATGTATGGGGCATGGGATTCCACTGGTACGTCAGTGACAATTTCGACAATGTGCGGCTCGCGCACGAAATGTTCCCGGACAAGGCACTGCTGTTCACCGAGGGATGCCTCGGGCCGTATGACGCGAAAAAGCTGGACGACTGGAGTATGGGCGAGGCCTACGGCAAATCGATCCTCGCGGATCTGAACCGCTGGACCGTCGGCTGGGTGGACTGGAACATCCTGCTCGATGAAACAGGCGGACCCAATCATGTGGGCAATTTCTGCTTCGCGCCCGTGCATGCGGACACGCGAACGGACGGCCTGCATTTTATGAACTCTTATTATTATATCGGCCATTTCTCCAGGTTCATCAAACCGGGCGCGGTGCGCATCGCATCCGCCGCTTCCGTGGACGAACTGGAGACTACGGCGTTCCGGAACCCGGACGGTTCCCTGGCGCTTGTGGTCCTGAACCGTACGGACACACCCGTTTCCTATGCGGTGCGGCTGGGGGAGAGGTCGGTCAGAACCGAGAGCCCGGCGCATTCGATACGGACATATATGTTCTAGGAGGTAATGCGGATAACGCATTACGCATGGGGCACAGCGCACAGGGAGATGCGCATGGCGTGTAACAGGCGGAAGCCGGGTACCTTCTAAAAGAAGGATTCCGTCTTTCTCCGGTACGGGTCGAGCGTTAGTCCGGGATGCTTCAAAACCGGACCCGGCCGTTTCCATGGGTGAGGCCCGGACGAGCGAAGGAAGGATCCTCCGGGTTTTAAAATATTGATATTAATATAGATGACAGTGTTCCGGTTTCGGATTTCCCCTTCTTTCCCGGTCGATTTTCATATACTTTTTTCAAAAAATTACGTACATTCAAATAGAATGGGGAATAGGAGCCTATCTATGAGATTATTAAAGCATTCAGAGGTCTTCAGAGGGTTCCTGACGGCTTTGTTCCTGCTCGGTGCGACCGGGCTCGGGGCCGCGAATACCGTTGAAGTCCTGAAAATCGAAGGCGCGATCACGCCCGTGACCGCTAAATACATTGATGAGGCCATCCGCCTGGCAGAAGACAACCAGGCCGAGTGCCTGGTCATCCAGATGGACACGCCGGGCGGTCTCATGGAAGCCACCTGGAAAATCGACAAGTCCATACTCGCCTCCCTGGTGCCTGTCATCGTGTACATCTCTCCCAGCGGAGGCAGGGCTGCCTCAGCCGGGGTTTACATCTCCTACGCAGCGCATCTGATCGCCATGGCCCCCGCCACCCATCTTGGATCCGCGCATCCGGTCGTCATGGGCGGCCAGGACTCCTCGAAGACCATGATGGAGAAGATCACCAACGATGCGGTGGCCCATATCAAGGGTCTGGCCGAGAAGCGGGGCCGGAACGGCCAATGGGCCGAGCAGGCGGTGCGCGAAAGCGTTTCCATCACTGAAACCGAGGCGGTCTCGAAGAAAGTCGCGGAAATCATCGCCAAAGACCTCGGCGACCTTCTGGACCAGGTGGACGGCCGCACGATCCGACTCGATAACGGCGTAGAGAAAACCCTTCAGACGAAGGACGCGGGCGTCCGGCATTCGGCCATGGATTGGCGCTACCGCATCCTCGACAAGATTTCGGATCCCAACATCGCCTACATTCTCATGATGCTCGGCATCTACGGCCTGTTTTTCGAGCTGTCCAACCCGGGCGCCATTCTGCCCGGCGTGATCGGCGGCATTTTTCTCATCCTCGCGTTTTTTGCCCTGCAGGTGCTTACGGTCAACGCATCCGGAGTTCTGCTGATACTCCTTGCCATTCTGTTTTTCATCGTCGAAGTGAAGGTCAACAGCCATGGATTGCTGGCGATTGGAGGAATTGTGGCCATGTTTCTGGGATCACTCATGCTGTTCAAATCCCCGGAAATGAGGGTTTCATTGAGCATCATTGTCACCGCCGTCCTGTGCTCGGCCCTGTTTTTCCTCTTCGCACTGGCCCTGACGGCCCGGGCGCACCGTCTGAAAATCACCACCGGAGAAGAGGGCCTGGTCGGCGAGATCGGAACGGTCGTGGATGCCATACGCGAGGAGGGGAAAATTTCCGTGCACGGAGAAATCTGGACGGCCCGAAGCAAAAAACCGGTAAAAAAGGGTGAAAAGGTGGTCGTCCGGTCGGTCGACGGACTCGTTCTGGAGGTTACTCCGGTTGAAAGCCGGGGAAAATGATTTTCCGCGTCCATCCGTCCGCTCACACGTCACCCGCCGCTATGAGGACGGGGAACCCGACGCTCGCGGAGGGGAATTTTCATCACACACCCATGAATGGGAGGTCGTCATGTCCACTCAATGGATCGTTGTAATCTTTTTCGTCCTGTTCCTTCTGGCCAATTCCGTCCGCATTCTTCGGGAATACGAACGGGGTGTTATTTTCCGCCTGGGACGCCTGATCAAGGCCAAGGGCCCGGGGCTCATCCTTCTGATCCCGGTCTTCGACAAAATGGTGAAAGTCAGCCTGCGCACCATCCCCATGGAGGTCCCCCCCCAGGACGTGATTTCGAAGGACAATATATCCGTGAAGGTGAATGCGGTGGTGTATTTCCGCGTGGTTGACGCCAACAAGGCCGTCACCGACGTGCAGGACTACCTGTACGCCACGTCCCAGCTCGCGCAGACAACGCTCCGGTCCACGCTCGGACAGTTCGAGCTCGACCAGCTCCTATCGGAACGCGAGACTATCAACGAAAAGCTCCAGGACATACTTGACAAGCACACCGGCCCCTGGGGCATCAAGGTGGCCCTCGTCGAGGTGAAGAACATCGATCTGCCGGATGAGATGAAGCGCGCCATCGCGCGGCAGGCCGAGGCCGAACGCGAACGCCGTGCCAAGGTCATCCACGCGGACGGCGAATTCCAGGCGTCGCAGAAGCTGGCGGACGCGGCTCACATACTCGGCAAGGAACCGACGTCCATGCAGCTTCGTTTCCTCCAGACCCTCGTGGAGATCGCGGCGGAGAACAATTCGACCACCCTGTTCCCGATTCCGATCGATCTTTTCAGGCCTTTCCTGGAAAAAGCGGTGGAATCGAAAAAGTAACGGTTATCCGAGGGGCGGGAATCTGTCCGCCGTCGGACGGACTCCCCGTTCCCGACGATGAAGCGCGGCCGCACCGGAACCGAATCATTAACCGGGGAAAAAGGACTGAATGGAAAACCGAATCAAAACAGGCCTCTGGCCGCGCGTGAAGTCGGCCGCGGGCTGGGGCCTCTTTCTGGGCATCTGCGACTATGTGGTGGCCTGGAGCATCACCAACGACATCACCGCATGGGCGGTGCGCGCCGTCGTCCTCGTTCAGACGCTTATGGGCGCGGTGATCGGAGCGGAGAAATGGTCCGCGTCCTGGTGGGTGAAAGGCCTCGTGTTCGGGCTCGGATTCAATCTCCCCCTGGCCGCGGGTCTGGCCTGGTTCGGCGGGGATTGGGGAAAATCCCTGGCCGCCTGGATCCCGGTGACGGGCGCGGCCATCGGTCTGTTCACGGAATGGATGATGACCAGGAACAGGCCATGGGAATCCTGAAACACCAGGCATGTCTGTTCCGGTTGCTGTCGGCCGCCGTCCTGTGGCTGGTCAGTCCGGCCGCGGGATTTGCGGCCGGCCCGGCCGGCGATTCAGTCACAAGCGCTTCAGCAACCGTCGTTCACGAAACCTCGGCTGGTTCCGTCCAGAACTTCAGGGACGGGATATACAAGGCCGAGAGCCCGGGCTGGACCGGCATGGCCGTGGCCGTGCATATCGAAGACGGGCGTCTGGCCTGCGTGGAAGTTCTGAAGGCAAAGGGGACGCCCCGGTATTACGACCGCGTCGTACGGCGCCTCCCGGTCCTGATGAAGGAGAAAGGATCGGCGGAAGTAGACGGCATCACCGGCGCCACGCTGTCCTGCAACAGTCTGAAGGAGGCGGTGCGGGCCGCCCTGAATCACGCCCGGCCCGACACCCTGCCGTCACGGTAGGTTCCGGTGCCGTCCCATTTTCACATTCTCCCGGCGGTCCCTGCCGAACCGGCAAAAAGGCGGCACGGATGAAAACCGCCGTGTCCCGGAGGCGCTTCCTCGCGGCCGCAACCGGGGTTGTGGCTTGCGGCTTGACCGGTCCGGCCGGCCGCCTCGGCGGCGCGGAACGGCCGGCCGGCAAAGAGGCCCGTCATTACCGCAAGCTCGCGGGAAACAAGGTGCAATGCGGGCTGTGCCCCTGGGAATGCCTGGTGGACGAGGGGAAGCGGGGCAAATGCGGCGTGCGGGAAAACCGGGCCGGACGTTTCTACAGCCTGGTGTACGGCCGGGTGGCGGCTTCTCATGTCGACCCGATCGAGAAGAAGCCGTTTTATCATCTGCTCCCGGGCAGTCCGGCTTATTCCATCTCCACCGTGGGCTGCAACTTCGATTGCCGGTTCTGTCAGAACTGGGACCTGTCCCAGCGGCGTCCGGAGGAGGCCCAGGTCCCCGAGCTTTCGGCATCATCCGTCGCTGAAGCGGCGACCCGCGCCCGATGCCCGGTGATCGCCTTCACATACTCCGAGCCCACGGTGTTCAACGAGTTCGCGGTCGACACGGCCGCAGCGGGCCGGCGCCTGGGCCTCCGGAGCGTGGTCATTTCGAACGGATTCATCCGCAGGGAGCCGCTCGAGGACCTGTGCGGCGTGATCGACGGATACAAAGTCGATCTGAAGGCCATGGACGAGTCGTATTACCGGTCCGTATGCGGCGGCCGGATGGCGCCGGTGCTCGAGACCCTGGTCCGGCTGCGCGACAGGAAAATCTGGTGCGAGATCGTTTATCTAGTGGTCCCCACGCTCAACGACTCCGACGCCGGTTTCCGTAAGCTCTCGGAATGGGTGTTCAAGGAGATGGGGCCGGACGTGCCGGTCCATTTTTCCCGTTTTTATCCGCAGTACAAGCTGAACAACCTGCCGCCGACGCCCGCGGCCACGCTGGAGCGCGCCTGGTCCATCAGTCGCGAGGCGGGGCTGCATTTCGTCTATCTCGGCAACCTGCCGGGGCACGAGGCGGAGAACACATTCTGCCCCGGATGTCACAAGGCCGTCATCCGCCGCTCCGGCTTCTCCGTGCAGGAGACGCATCTTCGCAACGGGCAGTGCGGTTTTTGCGGACGCGCCATACCCGGTGTCTGGGCCTGATCGGGAGGAGGGTCGGGTTATGAAACGCAGCGGATGGACCGTTGCCCTGCTGGTTCTCGGGTTCTGCCTGTTTTTCTGCCAGCAGCGGCAGACGGTTGCGGCCAAGGTGAGGCCCGCGGCCCGGGCGGGACAATTCTACGCCTATTCCGCGACCGAACTCCGCGAGCAGGTCCGGCTCTGTCTGTCCAAAGCCGGGGGCGCGGTCACGGAAGGGGAGATCCGGGGCATCTGGGCCCCGCACGCGGGCTACGAGTACAGCGGGCCGGTCGCGGCCGCGGCCTATCGGCAGGTGTCGGGCCGGTCCTACGACGCCGTCCTGGTGATCGGGCCCAGCCATTACCGGGCGTTACAGGGCGCGGCCATTGCCGATTGGGATTCGCTTGCCACGCCGCTCGGCCGTATCGCCGTCGATCGCGGCCTGGTCCGCGCGCTCACAGCCGCGGATCCGTGGATCACGGTTGTCCCGGGCGTTGACGACGAAGAACATTCCGTCGAAGTCCAGCTCCCGTTCATTCAGACCGCGCTTCCGGGCGTGCCGGTCGTGTTGATGCTCACGGGAGAAATGCCGCATGACCAGGCCGGCAGGATCGCGGCCGCGATCGCCGCGGCATGCGCCGGCCGGCGGGTGCTGCTGGTCGCCAGTTCGGACATGTCGCATTTTCCGTCCGCCGCGGACGCCCGGCGCGCCGACGGCGAGGTACTTTCGGCCGTGTCGCGATACGACACGAAGCGGATTCTTGCGCTCGAGGCCAAATCGCGAACCCGGGGAATCCGGAATCTGGACTGCGCGCTGTGCGGATCGGGCGCCCTGGTCACCGTCATGCTGGCGGCCCGCGCCATGGGCGCGGACCGGGCGGTTCAGCTGGCCTATGCCCATTCGGGGGATGTCACCGGCGACGCGGATCGGGTGGTCGGGTACGGGGCGGCCGCCTTCGTCGGTGCAGCGGGTTCACTCAGTAAAGGAGGCGGCAACGTGGAACCGGAATCGCTCAAATTCACCGCGGAGGAGAAAAAAACGCTGTTCCGTGTGGCGCGTCAGAGCATTCTTGCCGCGCTGGACGAACAGCGGCCCCCGGAATTCAGCATCGATTCGCCGAATCTGCTCGTCAAGCGCGGCGTTTTCGTGACGCTGGAGAACCGGGGCCGCCTGCGCGGGTGCATCGGGCATTTCGAGCCCGACCTGCCCCTGTTCGAAATCGTATCCCAGATGGCCGTTGCGGCCGCGACCCAGGATCACCGGTTCGCCCACAACCCGGTCACGGAACGCGAGATGAAGGATATCGATATCAAGATTTCCATCCTGTCCCCGCTCAAGAAAATCGATTCCGTCGAGGAAATCGAGGTCGGCAGGCACGGCATCTGGGTCCGGCAGGGCATGCGGAGCGGCACCTATCTGCCCGAGGTGGCGACGGATATGGGTTGGACGCGGGAGCAGTTTCTGGAAAGCTGTTGTGCGGAGAAAGCGGGCCTGCCGCCCGATGCCTGGAAGGAGGGGGCGGACATTTATGTTTACACCTCGCAAGTCCTTCAGGAAAAATGAGAAACCTCTTGTAATTTTCGGCTAAATAGGCTACATTTCCCGGGAATTGGATGATGTGCATCGGAGGCATTTATGAAAGTGGACGTGAAAGAACAGGGCACTGCGGCCGTACTTCTCGTCAAGGGAAACCTGATGGGCGGTCCCGAGACGCTGGCGGTTCATGAAAAGGTCCGCGAGCTGGTCGGCCTGAAGAAAGCGAATGTGGTGATTGATCTGTCCGGCGTGGCCTGGATCAACAGTTCGGGCCTGGGCATGCTCATGGGATGCCTCACGTCGATCCGGAACGCGGGCGGAGAGATGCGGGTCACCGGCGTCACGGAGAAAGTCAAGAATCTGTTCGTGATCACCAAACTCATCACGTTATTCGAAACCTATGAAACGGTCGACGAGGCGGTCGCCTCCTTCGGGTCGAAATAAACCGGTTTCCGGCATTTCCGGCGGTCAACGGGCGGGGAATGGACCCGCCCGTTTTCGTAGGGGCGGTTCCCGCGGCAGCGTGGGACCGGCCGGCCGGGACAACCGGATCCGCCGGAGGACGGACATCGATTCCCAGGCGGTCGCGTCAGCCCGGAACCGCGGCTTGAACACGGCCGTGCTCCGGAAGGCTTCGGCTCCGGTCGCTTCGGCGCTGGAGCGATTTGAAACCGAATTCATCGTGTCGCTCGACGCCGCGGAAAGCGCCGGCTATCCGGCGCTGAAGGCATCGCTCCTGCTTTCCGGCAAACGGCTCCGACCCCTGCTCCATCTGCTTGCCCAGGGCGCCGCGGATCCGGAACGGCCGCCGGTACCCGGCTTTGCCGTCCTCATCGAACTCCTGCATATCGCGAGCCTCCTCCATGATGATGTGGTGGACGGAACGGACAGGCGGCGCGGGCTGAAAAGCCTGAACGCGGCCGAAGGCAACCGGTTTTCCGTCCTGTCCGGCGACTACCTCATGGCGAAGACGCTGTCCCTGGCGATCAGCCGTCCCGAGCCTTTCGTCCTGCCGGCCCTGTCCCGCGCCCTGCTTGCCATGACGGCCGCGGAACTGAAGCAGGCGGCGTCCGGCAATGCTTCCGCGGCTTCCGAAGCGGAAGCGCTTGATGTCGCCTTCGGCAAGACCGCGTGCCTGATGGAGACGGCCTGCGAACTCGGCGGCCGCCTGGCCGGCGCCGACGAAAATCGGGTCCGTGCGCTGGGCCGGTATGGCCGTCATTTCGGCCTCGCCTATCAGATCCGGGACGACATTCAGGACGTCACGGGAAACGCGAAATTGCTCGGTAAACCGGTCGGACAGGATGCGGGCGGCGGGAGATGGACGCTCCCCCTGGTCTACAGCCTCGGGGCATCCGGCGCCGCGGATCGGAAAGCGTGCCTGCGCCGCATGGAAAGGCGGAACGCCACGGACGTCGCGTGGATTCACGCGTTCATCCTGCGTCATGGCGGCGCTGAGGCGGCCGAGAGGAGGGCGGTTGCGGAGCTCGGCGAAGCGGTCCGGCAGCTGTCCGGACTGCCGGAATCCGTTTGCCGATCCGGTCTGGTTCTACTCTGCGGCCGGTCGGCTTCCGGCCGGACCGGAACGGCCTTCCACCCGGAAGAGGATTTCCCGGAGCCGGAGCGGAATTCCGAACGCACCGGCTTCGGCGCGCTCCGGCGGGCCGGGGAAGGCCATTGATGATCGCATCGATTCAACGGCATCAGGTTGTGCTTCTCATTCTATCGGTCTTTCTGGCCAGCCAGCCGGGATGCCGGAGGGGCCGCCTCGCTTCTCCGGTGAACGCTGAAGCTTTTCTGGTTGACACCCACGTTAAGATCACGGTTTACGAAGCGGATTCCGGAGAAACCGGCGCCCGGGCGGCTGTTCAGCGATGCATCCGGGAAATGCGTGCGGCCGAGGGACGAACCACGGCGCATGTGGACACCAGTGACATCGCTCGCGTGAATGCCGCGGCCGGCAAACGGCCGGTGGCGGTCAGGCCTGAAACCCGCGGCTTGATCGACAAAGCCGTTGAAGCGTCGCGCCTGACCCGCGGCGGATACGACGCCGTTCTGGGAGGGCTTAAAATCCTCTGGGGATTCGGAACGGACCGCCCGGCCGTCCCGGGCAAAGCCGCGTTGAATCGACGGCTCCGGGTCTCAGGAATGCGTCAGCTCGAGCTCGGGGACGGAACCGTTTTTCTGAAGAACAGCGGCGCGTCCATGGACCTTGGCGGTCTCGGAGAGGGATACCTGATCGATCTGGCCGTGCGGTCCCTGCGCCGCAGCGGCGTCCGTTCCGGCATCGTGGAGGCCACTGGCGATCTCGCGGCTTTCGGCCGGCATCCGGAGCGTCCGCGCTGGCGCATCGGCGTCAAGAATCCGCGCGACCCGGAAGGCCGCCTCATCGGGGTGATCCAACTCGAAGAGGAGGCGGTGGCCACATCCGGCGATTACGAGCGGGTTTTCATGGAGAATGGAAAGCGCTACTGCCACATCCTCGATCCGAGGACCGGGTTTCCGGCTGAGTCCGGATGCATCAGCGTGACCGTGGTGGCTCCGGCCGCATTGGATGCCGACGCCCTGGCCACGGGTTTGTTCACGCTCCATCCGGACACGGCCCTGGCGGTCATCGAGAGCCTGCCGCACGTCGAGGGCATCGTCATGACCGAGGAGGACGGCGTCGTGCGCCAGAAGATTTCCTCCGGGCTGAAGAACCGGTATGACGCGATGGATTAGTTCCGAGTTCCGCGTTCCGAGTTAAAAAGTTGCAGGTCCGATATGCCGAGCGTCCCCGGATCAAGTCCGGGGCAAGCTTTTTACGAGGCTATCGGACAAGAGGCTCTCCGGATAAAAAGGGTTTCGGACTGAAAAACAGAATTGACAGGTTCCGCCGCAGACTCGGGATACCGGATGCCGCCCGCCGCGAATGAGATCCCGCGGGCGAAGCGCGTGCTTCTGATCCGGTTCGGCGCGATGGGCGATGTGATCCTCGCCACACCGGTCATTCGGGCCGCGGCCGCGGCCTGCGGGGCCGGGCGGATTGATTTTCTCGCCAAGTCGGATTATATTCCTCTGGTTCGGAACCACCCGTCCGTCGGCCGCGTGCTGGGGTTCGGGGGCAGGGACGGGGCGGGTCTTGCGGATATGGTGCGGGCCGTCCGCGCCGGCCGGTATGATGCGGTGATCGACCTGCAGAACAGCTGGCGCAGCCGTTTCCTGAGTCTGCTCTCAGGCGCGTCTGACCGCGGCACGGTGAAAATCGGCCGTTGGAAGCGGTTCCTGCTGGTGCGTTGCCGCCGCGATCGGTACGGGGATATCCTGGCCGTGCCGTTGAAATACCTGGCCGCGGCCTCCGTGATCGGCGCCCGGGATGACGGGAAAGGGCCTGATCTGTATATGGATCCGGAAGAGACGGCGGCCGTCTCCGGCCGGTTGGAATCGGCCGGGATCGCCGGCGACAGGCCGCTCATCGCGCTGGCGCCCGGAGCGGGCCGCGCCACCAAACGCTGGCCCGCGGAACGTTTCGGCGCAGTCGCCTCAGCCTTTATTTCCAGGGGATACGCGGCCGTTTTCATCGGGGGAGAGGCGGACAAAACGGCCTGCACGGAGGCGCTGAAAAGCGCGGGCGGATCCGCGGTGGATTTGAGCGGCGTTTTCTCCCTGGCCGGCACGGCCGCGCTGATCAGCCGATCCGGTCTGCTGGTCACCAATGACACCGGGCTCATGCATATGGCCACGGCTCTGCGGGTCCCCTGCGTCGCGGTCTTCGGCCCGACGACGCGTCATTTCGGCTTTTTCCCGTTCCGCGCGCCCTCCGCGGTGGTCGAGAAGCCGCTCGCGTGCAGGCCCTGCTCCTACCACGGCACCGACCGCTGTCCGCAGGGGCATTTCCGCTGTATGCTGGACATCGAACCCGCGGAGGTGCTGTCCGCGGCCGAACGGGTACTGATTCCGGAGAACTGATGGATTCCTTCTATTTCGCGGTATACAACGCGGCAGTACTGCCGATGCTCCGGTTCGCGCTGTTCCTGGGTGCGCTGGTCAATCCCAAGATCCGACGCGGATTGAAAGGCCGCAGGGGGCTTTTCAGCCGCCTCGAATCGGAAACCGCCGGATTTTCCGGCCGTTCCCCCCGTTTCTGGATACACACCAGTTCCATGGGCGAGTTCGAGCAGGCCAAACCCGTCATCGCCGGACTGCGAGCCCGGTTTCCGGCCGCCTTCATCGCGGTCAGTTTCTTCTCTCCCTCCGGGTACGAGAATGTCCGGTCTTTTCCCGGCGCCGATCTCCTGACCTATATCCCCTTTGACTCCAGGCGGAACGCCGGCCGTTTCCTCTCCATTATCAGGCCGGATGCCGGAATCGTGGTGCGTCACGACATATGGCCGAACCACACCGCCGAGCTCAAGCGGCGGGGCATTCCCGCGTTTCTGATCAACTTCTCGCTCCGTTCCGAGGCGGCGTACCGCCGGTTCTGGACCCGGGGCACGCTCCGCATGTGCGTCCGGCCCTTTGACCATGTGCTCGCGGTTTCGGAACAGACCGCGGATGTGAGCGGGAAATTCCGACTGGCGTCGGTCCAGCCCGAGGTGGCGGGGGACACGCGCTATGACCAGGTCGTGCGTCGGACGGAGAATGCCGATGCCGTGGCCGGACCTCTACGGCCGCTGAAGCAGGAGCGTTTCGGAATCGTGTTCGGCAGCACCTGGCCCACGGACGAGGCCGTGATCGAGCCGGTGCTCAAGGCGCTTGCCGCGGAAAAACGCAGGGTCTGGTCGGTGTGGGTGCCGCATGAGCCCACCGCGGAGCACCTGGAAAATGTTGAATCCCAGTGCGCCGGCGCGGGACTCCGCTGTGTCCGGCTTTCGGGTCTTCAGGCCGCGTCCGGCGGCGCTTTCGACGTGCTCCTGGTGGACCGCATCGGCATTCTCGCGGGCCTCTACGCCCTGGCGGACGCCGCCTTTGTCGGCGGCGGATTCGGGCCCGGGGTGCACAGCGTGCTCGAGCCCGCGGCTTTCGGAATCCCGGTTTTTTTCGGACCCCGGTGCAGGAATTCCCACGAGGCCGGTCAGCTCGAATCGCGCGGCGGCGGATTCCTCGTCCGGGACGCGGATTCCTTTCTCCGCGTCCTCCGGCCCATGATCGACGACCCCGGTATTCTCAAGAAGGCGGGCGCGTCCGCGCTGGCCCTGGTGCGAGAGAATGTCGGCGCCACGGACCGCATCGTGCGTCGACTGGAAGAACGGGTCAAACCGCGTGCTTGAAGTTGCGGGTCTGCAGGCCGTCTACCCCGGAGCCGAATCCACACCCGCGCTCCGGGGTGTTTCGTTCCGGATCTCGCCGGGCGAGCGGATCGCGCTCATGGGATCGAACGGATCCGGCAAGACGACCCTGGTTCGGTGCATCGACGGCCTGCTCCATCCGTCCGCCGGGGACGTCCGCGTCGACGGTTTTTCCGTGCTTCGGCCCGGGGACCTGATGCCTCTGCGCAGGCGCATCGGCCTGGTTTTCCAGAACCCGGACGACCAGATCGTCTCGACCACGGTCGAGCGGGAAATCGCATTCGGCCCCGAGAACCTCGGCATCCATACGGAGGACATCGTCCGTCGCGTGGAAGAGGCGCTCCGGCGGTTCCGGCTCGATCCGGTCCGGACGCATCCCCCGCATCTGCTCTCCGGCGGCGAACGCCAGCGGCTCGCGCTGGCCTCGGTCTGGGTCATGGAACCCGCGTATTACGTGCTGGACGAACCCACATCGCTTCTCGACCCTGAAGGCCGCGCGGAAATCCGGCGTTTCGTGACGGAGCGGCCGGAAGCGGGATTCCTCATCGTCACCCAGTATCCGGACGAGGCCCTTTTCTGCGGCCGTCTCCTCCTGCTCCGTGAAGGGGCGCTCGTATTCGACGGCCCGGCCGAAACCGGATTCCGGGACGCCGGGTTGTGCCGGGCAGCCGCGGTCGGCGTTCCCGCATCGGTCAGCCTCGAGGTTTTCTGGGAGGGTCTTCGCTCTGAATCGGGTCGCCAGAAGCCCGGTCCTTATCCATCCCAAAATAATGATTCACAAACGGGGGCTTCTGGCGGCCTCGACGAGTCGAGTTCACATTCCCTCGCGGCGTCCATCATCCGAATCCCTTGTGATCCCCCGCCGCTAGCGGCGAGATTGTTCAACGTCCGACTTGAAAATCTTTCCTATTCCTACCGATCCCCGTTTATCGAAACCCGAAACGCGCTGGACGATGTGTCCGCGGTCTTCGGATCGGGCGAATCCGTCGCACTCGTGGGACCGTCCGGATCCGGGAAAACCACGCTCATTCAGCACCTGAACGGCCTCCTCCGACCGTCGTCCGGCGCGGTCCTGCTGGACGGCCTGAACCTGTCGGACAGACGGACTGACCTGAACGAGGTGCGGCGCAGGATCGGGCTGGTCTTTCAACTGCCGGAGACGCAGCTTTTCGAAGAGACTGTATTCGCGGATGTGGCCTTCGGTCCGAAAAACCTCGGCCTCTCCGGCAGTCGTCTGGAGTCGGCTGTGGCCGAGGCCATGGAGCGTGTGGGTCTGTCTTTCAACGCGTACCGGAACCGCTCGCCATTTCACCTCAGCGGCGGGGAGAAGCGCCGGGCGGCGCTGGCCGGCGTGTTCGCCATGGAGCCCGAGTGGATCGTTCTCGACGAACCCACGGCCGGTCTGGACTGGGAGTCGTCCATCCGCGTGGAATCCATACTGTCAGGGTTTCACGGTTCCGGCCGTTCCGTTCTGTTCATCTCGCATGACATGGATCTGGTGGCCCGTCTCGCGGAAAGGGTGATTCTGCTTGAAAAGGGACGCGTGCGATACGACGGGCCCGTGAGGCCCTTCTTTTTTTCCGATCAGCCGGAACGGGTCGGTCTCGGCACACTTTCGGCTTCTGCCGCAATGGAGTCATTCAAGAGCCGGGGCATTCCGATTCGGACAGACGTGCTCACGCTGGAAGAGGCAAAAGAGGAACTGCGGCGGGCGGCATTGCATGCAAATGGAAAGAACTGAGAAATTTATCCTCAGGGTTTCATATTATTCCGTGAAATCGAAAAACATTCATTTTTTTCTTGACTTTTTGAAAATTATTACTTAAAATATTTATAATAAAGAAATTGAGGGGGGAGAGGAAACAAATGGAGGAAGTCACCTATCAGGAACTCGTGATTGTCTGCGAGAAATGCAAAACCGTTCATAAAACACCGGTTCAGACCTATGAACAATGTCTGGAACTATTCCGTTCCTATAAATGCCCGAACGGATGCGGCCCCAACCTTTACAGCTTTTTCACGGTCGGTCAGTTGAAAAAATAGCGTTTTCCCCTAAATTAATCCTTGACAAACCGCCGAAATTTATTAAATTACAGCCCGAGAGTCACACAAGCGGGAATAGCTCAGTTGGTAGAGCGTCACGTTGCCAACGTGAATGTCGCGGGTTCAAGTCCCGTTTCCCGCTCCAAACAGGGCGGCGTAGCCAAGTGGCTAAGGCGAAGGTCTGCAAAACCTTTATTCAGCGGTTCGACTCCGCTCGCCGCCTCCAATGAATCGGCCGGGATGGCGGAATAGGTAGACGCAAGGGACTTAAAATCCCTTGTCCCGCAAGGGGCGTGCCGGTTCGATTCCGGCTCCCGGTACAGCGTCCACGCCGCCTGGAGTTTCGGCCCACCGATCGGTGGGTTGTTTTTTTTTGCGGTGATTTTGGAGGAGTCCTGTTCCAGGCAGTCATTTTCGATATGGATGGAGTGATCGTAGACACAGAACCGCTCCATAAGAAAACCGAACGCGTTACCCTGGCTCCCTTCGGCATTGCATTGACCGATGGAGAACTCGATTCCTATATGGGAACCGAGGCAAGCCTACTCATGACGCGTTTTATTGAGCGTTATCACTTAAACGTTACCTTTGACGTTTTATATGCTTCATATAAATCGAACCTCCTCCGTCTTTTCGGAGAGGGAGTCCCTCCGGTTCCAGGGACTTTCAATCTGATCCGGACCCTGTCCGGGGCCGGAGTTCCGATCGCGGTCGGAACCAGTTCAAACCGCGAGCTGGCGCAACTCGTTCTGTCGCAGACCGGTCTCGCTGACCGTTTTACGGCAGTTGTATCGGGAGACGATGCGGCCCGATCGAAACCGCATCCGGACATATTCCTCGAAGCGGCCGCCAGGCTCGGGGTCCATCCCGGACAGTGCGTGGTCATCGAGGATTCGACGAACGGCGTGGCCGCGGCCAAGTCGGCCGGCATGTTCTGTGTGGGATTCCGCAATCCGAACAGCACGGGCCAGGATTTGACCCCGGCCGACTGGGTGGTCCGGTCCATGGAGGAAATCACGGTCGGCAGGCTCCGGGCGCTCACCGGGGAATAGGCCGGCCCGGCCTGAACGACTCATAGGAGAGGATCGGTTTCATGCAGGATCTTCACGGGCGGTTCGCCGACGCTTTCGGAAGGGAACCCGTTTTCCGCGCTGTCGCGCCCGGCAGGGTCAACCTGATCGGCGAGCACACGGATTACAACGACGGGTACGTGCTTCCGGTCGCGATTCAATTCAGTGTGAAGGTCCTGGCCTCGCCCCGGACGGACGGACGGGTGAACCTGGTGTCCGCGGATTTCGACAGCCGGGTCTCCTTTTCGCTCGAGGAACCGCTGATCCGGGACGCTTCCGCGGCGTGGAGCGACTACCCCAAGGGTGTGATGTCGGAGTTTCTGCTGGCCGGGCTCCGGCCGTCCGGCATGGACGTTGTTTTTCAGGGAGATGTTCCCATCGCCTCCGGACTGAGCTCCTCGGCCGCGGTCGAGACGGCATTCGCCGCGCTGATCCGGCTGATGAACGGCTTCGCCCTGGGCGACACGGATCTCGCCCGGCTCTGCCAGCGCGCAGAGAACCGCTTTGTCGGCATGAACTGCGGCATCATGGACCAGTTCATTTCCGCGCTCGGACAGGTGAATGCCGCGCTGTTCATCGACTGCAGGTCCCTCGGCTATGAGATCGTCCCGTTTCCGTCCGACCTCTACGATGTGGTGATTCTGAATACGCGGAAGAAGCGTGAACTGACGGGTTCGGAGTACAACGAGAGAAGAAGCCAGTGCGAGGAAGGCGTCCGGCTTCTGTCCGGCGCGCTTCCCGGCATCCGCGCCCTGCGCGACGTGTCCGTCGCGGAATTCGAGCGCCATGCCGGCCGTCTGCCTGAAATCGTGCGGCGGCGCTGCGGACACGTGGTGGAGGAGAACCAGCGCGTGCTGGATTTCGTATCCGCCCTGCGGGCGCGGGACGAGGTTTCGATCGGCCGGCTTCTGCTCGAATCACACGCGAGCCTGCGTGACCTGTATGAAGTGAGCTGTGCCGAATTGGACGCGATGGTCGACATCGCCATGTCCGTTCCCGGTACGGTGGGGGCCCGAATGACGGGCGCCGGCTTCGGCGGATGCGCGGTGGCGGTCGTCCGGCGCGGCGCCGGCAAAGCCCTGGCCGAGGCCATACTCGAGGAATACCCGAAGCGGACAGGATTGTGTCCGGAACTGTATGAAACCCGGCCCTCGGAAGGCGCGAGGGCTGAGAAACTGGGATGACCCCATGAACGTCATCGCGATCCCCTTGAAAGAAATCCTCCGGGATTTCTTTTTTGCTTTTGCTCCGGATGCGGAAAAGCCCGGTCTGGAACGGTCAGTGGCCGCCAGCGGCATCCTGAATCCGATTCCCGTGCTGGCCGCGGAAGGGGGCTGGCGGCCGGTGGCCGGGTTCAGCAGGATCCGCGCGGCCGAAGCCGCCGGGCTTGAAACCGCGCCCGGCCGTGTGCTGTCCCCGGAAACACCGGTCTGGCTGCATTTCGCGGACGCGGTTCTCGAACATGCCGCGACTCGACCCCTCCATCTGTTCGAAAAGGCGAGGATCGTGGAGATTCTCAGACGGGCCGGAGCGCCGGACGCGGAAATCCCCGGTCGTTGCGGGGAGGCGCTGGAACTTTCCGAATCCGCCCCGTCGCCTGATGAACTCATCGGGCTTCTCGGGCTGGAGCCTTCACTGATGCGCCATCTGGAACGTTTCCCCGCGGCTTTCAAGCAGGCGTCCTTCTTCCTGACGCTCGATCCGTCCGGCCAGAAAGCGGCCGCGGAACTGGGGTCGGAACTCCAGCTCCGTCCAGTGGAATTAACTGAGATCGTACGGACCGCATGGGAAATCGGCCGCCGCGACAGCCGGCCGGTGGACGCGGTGCTGGCCGGGGCGTCCGCGGGGGATTCGCGGCCGGGGATGAACCGGAACGAGCGGATCGCATTGCTCAAGGATAACCTGAAGCGGATGCGCCGGCCGCGGCTGACGGAATGGAATGAATCCCTGACCCGGGCGAGAAGCGGGATGCGGTTTCCGCCGTTCTGTGTCCTGGACTGGGATGCGTCTCTGGAATCCCCTGGACTGCGCCTCGAGGCCTTGCTCCGGACTGAGGCGGATGCGTCCGAACTGGCATCAGCGCTCAGCGATTCCATGACACGCGAAGGCCTGCGCTCCATGTTCGAACTGCTCTGAGAGCGGCCCGATGTCCCTGATGAGAATGGAAATCCCTTTCCGCTTCGACCGGATAGAAATCGATCCGGAAGCGGTCTCCTATCCGCTGACCGAACATATCCTGGAGCGCCTGCCGGGCACAGCCCGTTCCGTGTCCGACGGGGAAACCTTCAGCCGTTCGATCAGCCGCCTGCCGCTGACCCGGGGCAAGGCCGTGCTCAGGCTCACGGTCGGCCGCGGCAGCCTCGTCGAACCCTGTCCGGCCACGGCGGAGCCGTATCTCTGCTGCCGGTACACTGTGATGAACGCCCAGTCCCAGTGCCCCATGGACTGCGCGTACTGCGTGCTCCAGACCTATCTGGACTCGCCGTGCCAGACCGTTTTCGTCAACACGAACGACATGCTCGCACAGGCCGGCCGCCTTCTGGATGAAAAGCCGCACCGCCTGTTCCGGATCGGAACAGGCGAACTCGCGGACAGCCTCGCGCTGGATGATCTGACCGGCACGGCCAGGACGTTCATCGAATTCTTCGCGGCCAGGTCCAATGCCTTGTTCGAACTCAAGACCAAGACCGTCCACGTGGACGGCGCGCTCGAAGCTGAATCGCGCCGCGCGGTCATCTCCTGGTCCGTGAATCCGCCCTCCATCGTCACGGCCGAGGAACACGGCGCCGCGCCTCTGGAGCGCCGCCTGGACGCGGCGGCCCGGTGCGCGGAGGCCGGATTCCTCGTCGGTTTCCACTTCGATCCCGTTCTCGATTTTCCGGACTGCGATAGGGAATACACGGCGTTGACGGACCGTCTGTTCGATGCGGTTGATCCGGCCCGCGTGGCCTGGATCAGCCTCGGCAGTCTGCGCTATCCGCCGGCGCTCGGAGATGTGATCCGGACGCGGTTCCCGAAGAGCCGCATCGGAACCGGAGAGATGATTCGGGGGTTGGATGGAAAGATGCGATATCCGCGGCCTCTGCGTACAACCCTGTACCGGTCCGTCATGGAACGGATACGCCGCAGGTCCGATGACGTGTTTGTTTATTTCTGCATGGAGTCGCGGCCGGTGTGGGAGAAAGTCATGGGATTCGCGCCTGAGGACAACGCGGACCTGGATTTCCGCTTCGCCGAGAGCCTGCACCGCCGGTTTCCGGAACTGGGATTTCCGGAGCCGGATCAAAGGCAATATACTTTGTAGGTCCGAAATGCTCCGCGACGAAGTCGTAGAGCTATCGGATATCGGAATATTCGGTAGCCGCGGGCCTTCAATACGATATGCATATAATAATAGATTGATCCCGTTCAACCGGGCTTCAGCCCGCGATTATTCTTTCAAGGTTCCCTTGTTAAAGGGCGCGACCTGAAGGTCGCGGCTACCCGCTTGAGGTTCCGTGTTCAGGGTTTCGGGTTCCGAGTTGGTGATCAGGGATGTTTCGACTCGGAACCCGGCACTCCGAACCCGGAACGATCATTCATTTTGCTCCATCTCCTCCAGCGTCTCCACAATCTTCCTGGACAGCACTAGCCCTTTCTTCCACCAGTCATTCGCCAGGCCCGCTGAAGCGAGTCCGTCCAGCTTCCGGACCGTAGACGCTGAAATCACCGAAGGCTTCATTCCGTAATAAGGGGTTCCTGAGAGCGGCAAAAAATAATGCACCTGGTTCCATGCGCCGTACCGGATGCCCATCCGCCTCATGAACTCCACGGTTTCCAGCCTGTCCTCGTCCGTTTCCTCCGGGAATCCGATAATGAAATCGAGCTGGGGTTTGAATCCGGCTTCGCGGATCAGGGCAGACGCTTCCTCGATGCTCTCCTTTCCATGGCCACGGCACACCCGGCGCAGAATTTTCCCGGAGCCGGACTGGGCGCCCACCGTTATTTTCCGGTTCGAGCAGTACCTGCGGACCGCGGCCAGGAGGCGGGCGGTGACGTGGTTCGGCCTCACCTCTGAGGGGAATATCCCGTATTCCAGGAACCGGATTCCGGCGGATTTGGATTCGGCCAGGAGCATTTCAATCGTTTCCGCTGTTTCCAGTCCGTCCTGTTTAAAACCGAATCCGTCCGGGCATATGAAACCCAGACGGAGCAGCATGTGTCTGCGCCTGATTTCTTCCAAATACAGCCGCACTGAATCCATGGACCGGAAAACAGGCTTTCTTCCCCGGGTCTGACAGAAGCGGCAGGCCTGGCCGCATCCGCGCATGATCTCGATAGGGGGGATGAACGGATCCATACCGGAAAAGGGGAGACTTTGCTCCAGGTCCTCCATAGGGTCGGCCCGGAATATCCGTTTCTCCGGCCATTTTCCTGAACCGGCGATAGACTCCAGAAAATCAGGAAGTATTTCTTCCCCGTCCCCCTGGAAAACCGTATCAAAACCCAGTTTCAACGTATTTTCCGGATCACCCGTGGCATGGGGGCCTCCGGCAATGAGCCGGATTCCGGCTTTTTGCCTGAATTTTCGTACATCCGCCCGCACTTCAGGGAGATGCACAGTCTGGAAGGAAAAAGCGACAATCGCTCCATCCGGCACAGAATCAGGGCACAGATCGTCTTTAACCCGCACTGAAAATGACTTTTCAAGTCCTCGTTTCTCAATGGAGGAGAGAAGAACCGGGATGGAAAAGCGGTTCCCCGAGTTTCTGTTGAAAATCAATGATTTATGCTGTTTTTTCATTTGTCTGTCCAATTTAATGAATTGGAATGATTTTTTCAACATTCCAGGGAGAATATGAGGTTAGAATTTGGACACATGGTTGACCAGGCAATTTCTTCCAAGCAATTGCTGTAAAAAAGAAGAATTTTCAGCTTTCTACCGTTGTTACAATCGATTTCAGGCACGAAAACTTCGGTCCATAATTTGCATATGCCTACCATAGGTAGAATTTCAGGCGGGAATTGTTACAGTTTTGAAATTATCGGCTGGAGTCATTTTCAAACTGAATCGGGGGTTGTTATGGCGGTTTTACTGGTTGTCTCGTTCCTGGCGGGAGGACTTTTCGGCATGCTCGGAATGGCCGTGCTCGCGTACGGCGCCAAGGCCAAGTTGATCCACGAGAACCGGATTTACAAGGCCAGGCTGGATTTCCTGGAAAAGGAAAGCCCCAAGCGCCATTATCAGCCGGTCAAAGACCCCCGCACCCGGGTGCATGCGCTGGTCAACTGACCCTATCACGAAACCTTCACTTCCTTCACTTCCTTGAAAACGCTCCGTCCAGGAAAATGGACGGAGCGTTTTTTATACTTGATTTCCGTAAGTCATTTTCTTAAATTATACGGCTTTGTTCATGGTGGGTATAGCTCAGTTGGTTAGAGCGTCAGGTTGTGGCCCTGAAGGTCGCGGGTTCGAGTCCCGTTACTCACCCAAACGGCCGGCCCGTTCAGAGCCGTCTTTGACAACCTCGAAAACACCCGTCCCCATCGTCTAGAGGCCTAGGACTCAAGATTTTCGATCTTGTAACTGGGGTTCGAATCCCCATGGGGACGCTTCAAAAGCCCGGAGTCATTTCCGGGCTTTTTTATTACATGGACATCCACAATTATCCGCTTGTTTCCCTTCGTGCGATTGCATACTTTTCCAGTATATTAGGGCCCTTTCCATCCTCTTTTTCCTCCTCTTTCTCTCCTGAACCGGAACGCGGGATTCTCCGGGAAGGGTCTTTGCCTTGTAATCTTTCTTTCCTGATCGTCCGCCGCGTGAGGTTTGCGATGAAAAGACGATTGTTCTTTTGCGCGTTTTTTCTGTTCCTGTACGGGAGCGGATTTGCCCAGAAGATGACGGTCGAAGACAGCGACTCCAACATTCTCATGGAGGTGAACGATGAAGGAACGGTCGGGTCCATCACCCTGCCGGCCGGTTTCACGCCCGCGGCCACGGCCAACAAACTCTACAACGTGAGCGGTTCCCTGTTCTGGAACGGCAGCGCGCTGGGCACCGCAGGAAGCGCCGGCGGGTGGACGGACGGTGGCGGATCTATCCATACCACAACATCATGGGATAAGGTGGGCATCGGCACCTCCGCTCCGGAGTTCAACCTGAGTCTGAACGGTGGAGGTATCATCGCAAAAGGGATGTTCGGAACGGACACCACGCTTACCACATCGAGTGTGGGAACACGTCTGATCTGGTACCCGAAGAAGGCCGCTTTCAGGGCGGGATATGTCGGTGGAGATCAATGGAATGAAGCCAATGTCGGAGCTTATTCCACGGCCACGGGAAAGAGTACCACGGCAAGCGGCGAGGGCTCCACGGCGATGGGTCGTTCCAACACCGCCAGCGGCGCGTCTTCCACGGCGATGGGTAGTTCCAACACCGCGAGCGGCGCGGCTTCCACGGCCATGGGTGCTTTCACCTCGGCCAGCGGCGATAATTCCACGGCCCTGGGTTCGAGCACCGCTGCCAACGGCCGTTCCTCCACAGCCATGGGCAATTCCACCATCGCCAGCGGTGATGAGTCCACGGCCATGGGTGTGAATACCGTTGCCAGCCATTATTCCTCCACAGCAATCGGGTGTGGCACCACGGCCAGCGGTGTTTTTTCGACTGCAATGGGCAGAAGCACCACGGCCGGATCCTGGGCATCCATGGCAATCGGGCAGGGTAATGTTGGAGGCGGTACGGCCGATAGCTGGGTTTCCAGCGATCCTATATTTGAAATCGGTATCGGTGCGGATGAGGGGCCTCCCAAAACCAATGCCGTGACCGTACTCAAGAACGGTAAAGTGGGCGTCGGAACGGCCACGCCCAATGCGCTGTTGACCGTTCAGAATGAAAGTACAACCGATTGGAATGAGATGCTGGATATCATCGCCCCGAACGCGGCCGACGGCGTCCATACTTCGGGCATTATCTTCGGCAGGTAATGTTCGAGGAATGAATCGGGAAACATGTATTTCATCCCCTCTGCGACGGACAAGAAAGGCCGAATCAGTTTTAGCATTTGGGATTTCAGTGATCTGGTCACCATTGAAGGCACAGGGAATGTGGGTATCGGCGACCCGACACCCGACTACCTGCTCGATATGGAAGCGGACGGAGTCGGAGGATTTTACAGCGCAACCGATCACGAGTGGCATAACGGATCGTCGCGCCAGCTCAAGCAGGACATCGCCCCCAATGATCTGGATGTTCAGGCTATTCTATCAGACGTTCAGATCGTCAAGTATCGATTCAAGACCGAAGTGGCAGAGAATTCCGATGCGCCTTTCCATGTCGGATTCATTGCGGAGGACACGCCGGGGATCCTTTCCGGAAAGGACCGGAACAGCATGGCGACCGGCGACTGCATCGGTCTGCTCCTGGCCGTGGTGAAAGAGCAGGGAAAGCGCATTGAAGCACTGGAGAAGGGGATGATGAAATAAGCCCGTCGACAGGACCTCCGCCCTTCGGATCTCAATCCCCTTTGGGATGAAGAAAACCCGGATATTGAGGCCGGGTTTTTTATTTGAAAAGAGCTGTTTGTGACGGGGGTACAGGGTCCCCATCATTCCGCAGAGGCTGTCGGGCGAGATAATAAATAATTAAAATTAATTGACTTATTGAAAATAATATCGTATATTAAATGCCGAAATCATGTCTCTCCCCTTCGAACCTGTTTTAATCTAACCATCTCATCGATCACCCGCATCCAGTCACCGAACGGAGAATCCAGTGGGATTGTTCAAAAAGTACGCGAAAGACAGTAATGCCTGCAGTGTCACATTCAGCATCCCGAAAGAAACAGCGCCCATCGGAAAGAGCGTCCATTTGGTCGGTGAGTTCAACGACTGGCAGGAACGGAGCACGCCTCTTAAAAAGTCCAGAGACGGATCACTCAAGGTCGTCGTCGAATTAAAAGCGGGCAGGGAATATCAGTATCGATACCTGATCGACGGTCAGAAATGGCAGAATGACTTTCAGGCGGACAAATATGTGCATTCCTCCTATGGCGCATGTGAAAATTCCGTGGTGATGGTTTAGCGCCTGAACGAACAGCCACCGAGAGGAGCGGGTCCCTTTATATGATAAAGAGCCGACAGAGCAGAGCCAATTCATCCCTCGATTTATACCTCCAGGAGATCGGGAATGTCGCCCTGTTGTCAGCCGAGGAGGAAATTCAGCTGGCCCGGCGGATCCGGCAGGGAGACGAGCAGGCGCTTGAGAAGCTGACCACGGCCAATCTCCGTTTCGTCGTGAGCGTCACCAAGCAATACCAGAACAGGGGGCTGTCCTTCGCCGACCTCATCAATGAGGGCAATGTCGGCCTGATCAAAGCCGCAAGGCGGTTCGACGAGACCCGGGGTTTCAAGTTCATCTCGTACGCGGTGTGGTGGATCCGGCAGTCGATCCAGCAGGCCCTGGCGGAGCATTCAAGAGTGGTCCGGCTTCCGCTGAACCGGATCGGGACGCTGAACCGCATCAGCAAGGCCTGCGGCGTCCTTGAACAGGAATTCGGCCGGGATCCCAGCATTTTCGAAATCGCCGAGCAGATGGAATTGGGGCCGCAGGACGTCATCGATCACCTGAGCCTGTCCGGAAAGCAGTATTCTCTCGACGCGCCGATGAGCCACGATTCCGAAACGTGCCTGCTGGATGTCGTCAAGGATGAGCATCAATCCGCTCCGGACGCCCGTCTGGCGGTGGAATCGCTCCAGGATGAGATCCGGAAGGCGCTGGACACGCTGACTGAACGGGAGGCCCGGGTCATCCGGCTGTATTTCGGTTTGGATGCCGGCCGGAGCATGAATCTGGAGGAAATCGGGAATCAAATCCATCTGACCCGCGAGCGGGTGAGACAGATCAAGGAGAAGGGATTGCGGAAACTCCGCCGGCATTCAAGAAGCGGGGCTCTTCAGCAATACCTGGGATAAAAGAGGACCACCGGATCATGGAGTATCCAAAAGACGAGAATCTTTTTCCGGAAGGTTCCCGTCTTTTTTTGTGCGGCGCATTTTGAAAGTGCGTCGCACAGGCATCTCCGGCACCGGCTTCGTTTTGCCCCTTGACCCAATCCCTTGAAATGATTACCTTTGCATCATTGCGCAATACTGCCGTGCGCACCGACCTTCCATCCCCGGAGAATCCCGAATGACAGACATGCCAGAACCGAAACCGGCCCAGGCCCCCGTCCCCGTTGTCGCCCGCATCCTGCGATTCATCCCGAACACTCTATTCTCGATCCCTGCGGCGCTCGTCATGGCCCTGATTTTCGCCGTGTCCATCGCGGCCGCCACATTTATCGAAGCGCGGAGCGGGACTGAAGCGGCCCGATCCCTGGTTTACAATGCCGCGTGGTTCGAAATCCTCCTCGTCCTCATCGGGCTGAATCTGGCCGCGAACCTGATCCGGCTCCGCTTGTGGCGCAAAGGCAAAAGGACGGTCTTTCTCTTTCACCTGGCTTTTCTGTTCATTTTGATCGGCGCGGCTGTCACACGCCATCTCGGATTCTCCGGATCCATGAACATCCGCGAGGGGGAAGCGTCCGAAACCGTGATTTCAGAGAAGACGTCTCAACCGGTCCGGCTTCCATTCAGCCTGCGGCTGGAGGATTTCCGGGTGGACCGCTACCCCGGGTCCATGAAGCCGTCCGGTTTCACAAGCGATGTGACCGTCATCGATTCGGAGAAGGGGACGGAGAAACCGTACTCCATTTTCATGAACCACATTCTGCGTCATCGCGGATACCGGTTCTATCAGTCCTCGTACGACGACGACGAAATGGGAACCATCCTGACCGTGTCCCGCGATCCGGGCATGCTTCCGACCTATGCCGGGTACGTCCTGCTCGGTTTGTTCCTGCTGGCCGGTTTGTTCGCGCCTGAAGGACGGTTCCGCAGTCTGGGCCGCGCGGTCCGCCAATCTTCGGGGGCAGGACTGATTCTGCTGTTTCTGCTGACGGCGCCGGGCGCCGCACGGCCGGCCGACGCTTCAGCGGACGCGGCCGCTTTCAGTGGCCGCCCCGTGCCGCAATCCGCCGTTGAAAAACGCTTCGGCCGGCTGGCTGTTCAGGACAATCAGGGACGCGTCAAACCGATTCAGTCCATGACGCTCGAATGGATGCGGTCCGAACCGGGTTTCAGAAAATACGGACGCGGGGACGCGGACCGGCTCGCATTCGTCCTCTTTGTCCGGCCGGACACGGTGTTTCACGCCGGATTCTCGCCGGATTTCAACGCGGCCGCGGGTTACCGGATTTTTCCGGTTCCGGGCGATCCTGCGGGCCGATGGGTGACCGTGGAAGCCGCGGAGAAACGTCTGAAAGCCGGCTACGAACCCGCTTCCGCGTTCGCGGTCGAATGGGCCGGCGCCATGCGCGAAGCCGGCCTGCGTTCCGACCGGAACCGGGCGGACTCCCTGCTGGCCGCGCTGGAATCTTTCCAGGTCTCCCATTCCGGCCGGGCTTATCCCGGAAGCGGCAGGCTGAAAATGGAGGTTCTCCACAACAGACTCAACGTTTTTGCCCGTCTGGCGCCGGTCGTCTTCTGGGCGGGATTCGCGCTTCTGGTGTTGTCGATGGTCGGATCCATCCGCCCGATCCGCGCCTGGAAAACCGCCGGGGTCGCGCTGACCGTTCTGCTCCTGGCCTGCTTCGCGGCGCAGACCGGAGCCCTCGGATTGCGAGCGTTCGTGTCCGGGCACGCGCCGTGGACCAACCGGTACGAAACCATGGTGTTCATCGCCTGGTCGGCCCTGCTGGCCGGAACCGTTCTGGGCTTCCGAAGCCGCATCCCTTTGGCCGCGTCCGGAATACTCGCCGGATTATTCCTGAATGCCGCGCATGCGGCCGCAATGGATCCGAAAATCACCACGCTTGCGCCTGTGCTGAAATCCGTCTGGCTGATCATCCATGTTTCGGTCATCACGTCCAGTTACGGGTTTCTCGGTGTGGCCGCGGTGCTCGCGCTTTTCAGTCTGACGCTTCTTTCGCTGTCGAAAGGGGAAAACGTCAGGCGTGCCGTGCTCCTGCAGACGGCGATCACCGAACGCAGTCTCCTCATCGGGCTCACTCTGCTCACGATCGGCAATTTTCTGGGCGCCGTTTG
Organism: uncultured bacterium; assembly: GCA_963736115.1. Lineage (GTDB taxonomy): Bacteria > Zhuqueibacterota > QNDG01 > QNDG01 > DTFT01 > JAFGAX01. The sequence continues at coordinate 31,042 of CAVTNR010000005.1, read as the reverse complement.
GGCGAATGAAAGCTGGGGCCGGTACTGGGGCTGGGATCCGAAGGAGACCTGGACGCTCGTCACGATTCTGTTTTATGCCGCGGTTCTCCATTTCAGGCTCGTTCCCGGCCTCCGGGGACCGGCTGCGTTCAATGCCGGCGCGCTGTGGGCCTTCGGCTCGGTGCTGATGACCTATCTGGGAGTGAATCTGTACCTGTCCGGCATGCATTCTTACGCATCCGGAGCGAAACCCGGACTGCCGGCCGCTGTTTTTATCGCCGCCGGGCTTGCGGCTCTGCTCAGTGCCGCGGCCCTGATCCGCGGCCGGAGGTTCCGATTATGAACCGCAACGGACCGAAGGCCGGCGGGGGAGGAAGGCCCGCGGACCGGGAGGGACGCGCGCACGGCCTTCGCCGGCGCCGCGCCGCGCCGGCCGCGGCCGGGAAACCGGATCCGGCGTTTCCGTGAAACCCGCAGGCATGCCTGTCCCGGATCCCGCGGCCGTGCCTGAAGGCGCATGGGAAACGACCGGCGTGCTTGAAGTCCTGGAAGGGCGCGGCGGATTCCTGCGGGATCCGGAACGCTCTTACGCCCCGGGCCCCGGCGACGCCTGGGTTTCTCCCGAACTGATACGCGGTTACAGACTGGTCGAGGGCGCCGCCGTGCAGGGAGACGCGGCCGAAGGGGATCGCGGTCCGCGGCTTCATACGGTCCGCTCCGTATGCGGTCTGGATCCGGCACGTTTCGCTTCTCGGACCCCGTTTGACCGGCTCACGGCCGTGAGCCCGGACCAGCGCATCCGGCTGGGAGAATCCGGCGATCCGTCCATGCGCATCGTCGACCTGGTGGCGCCGATCGGAAAAGGCACGCGGGGCATGATCGTGGCTCAGCCGAAAAGCGGCAAGACGACTCTGCTGGAGAAAATGGCCCACGCGGTCCGGGCCGTGGAGCCGGACATGCGCCTCATCGTTCTGCTCATCGACGAGCGGCCCGAGGAGGTGACGCATTTCCGCAGGCAGGTGGACGCCGAGGTGCTCGCCAGCTCGAGCGACCAGGACGTGGAATCGCATGCGCGGCTCGCCGAGATGGCGCTCGGCCACATCCGGACCGAACTGGAATGCGGCCGCGACGTTTTCGTTCTCGTGGACAGCCTCACGCGCATGGCGCGCGCCTTCAATCAGGTGACGGTCGGCTCGCGGCGGACGCTCTCGGGCGGTCTGGACGCATCCGCGCTCGAAGTGCCAAGACGGTTTTTCGGCTTGGCCCGGAAGGTCGAAAACGGGGGATCGGTGACCGTGGTCGCAACCGCCATGGTGGGAACAGGATCCCGGATGGACGACTACATTTTCGAAGAATTCAAGGGCACCGGCAACAGCGAAATTGTCCTGGACCGTTCGCTGGCGGACGGTCGGATTTTCCCCGCGATTCACATTGCGTCCAGCGGAACCCGAAGGGACGAGAGGCTGATGACGGCCGGGGAGTGGGAGGCCGCGGCGCGTCTCCGGAGGACGTGGATCAAGATGGAACCTGTCGAAGCGATGACGGAGCTGCTGTCAGATAGTGAGACAAACCGAGAACAATTCCGATTTTCCGGGATGATGTGAGGTGACGAACTCCGTCGCAGGAACCTGCCCTAAACATAGAATTTCCTTGCTTTTTTCCTGTATTTTTCACAATATAATAACAGCATGATTATTTTTCCTCATGGAAGACCCGGCGCGGACCGAGCTTCCGGCGCCGCTGGCATGAAGAGGGCTCAGTATGTCTCATCCGCAGTTGAGAACACCCTCATCCCCCCGAAAAACAAAGGCTTTCGGAATGAAGCCGGCCGGAAAGCCGTCCCAAGCGGACAGCGGCGGCATCCCGGCGCCGTAAACCGGCTCACACCGGAGCTGTAATACGGAAAGGCGCTTCAAAAAGCGGCTCCACTTCCGCATATACCGACCGCCTCGCCCTTCTTCTGTCAACCGTGAATGAGCTGTCCAAATCCGGATCACTGGATGGTCTTTGCCGAAGCGCCGTCACGCTGATCCGGTCGCGTTTTCATTTCGACCGCGCGGGCATCGCTTTTTTCAGCGAGGACGGCAAAACCCTGCTGGGCCGTTACGGCACGGACGGGAAGGGACGGCTGCGGGACGAACGCGGACGGTCCGGCCCGGTGCTTGATCCCCATGCGGCTGAAGTGCGGAAAGGCCGCATCCGGCTGAAAGTGTTCCGGAACGACATCCTGACGGACGGGTGGGGGAAAACAGTCGGCCGGTCGGATCACGCGATCGCCGGCCTCTGGGACGGACGAACCGTCATCGGTTTGCTCAGCGTCGATCAGCTGTTCACGAAACGCCGGATCACGGCCGAGGACGCGCGCATCCTTGAACTGTTCGCCGCGTCCCTGGGGCACCTGATCACCTTCAAACGCACGGAAAACGAGCTGGCGGAAACCAAGAACCGGCTCGAATACATCATCGGCGCCACCCGGACCAACATCGACATCATCGACGGCCGATTCAATCTGCAGTACGTCGACCCGGAGTGGGTCAGACGCTACGGCCCGTCGGCCGGGCGGAAATGCTACGAATACTTCATGGGCCGCGATGCGATGTGCGCCGGATGCGGCATCCCGGAGGCGCTGAAAACCCGCCGGATCACCGTGTCGGAGGAAGTCCTGCCCCGCGAGGAGAATCGGGTGATCGAGGTTCACACCATTCCCTACCGCGAGCCGGATGGCCGGTGGATGGTGGCCGAATTCAATATCGACGTCACGGAACGGAAGCGGGCCGAGGACCGTATGCGGACTTCCATGAAGGAGAAGGAAATTCTCCTGAAGGAAATCCACCACCGCGTGAAGAATAACCTGCAGATGATCGTCAGCCTGCTGAATCTGCAGGCCGGAAAGAGCAGCGATCCGAAGATACTCGACACCATCGATGTGATCCGCAGGCGCGTCTATTCCATGGCGGTTCTGCACGAGAAACTGTACGGATCCCCCGATCTGTCCGGAATCCGTTTCGACGACTACATCCGATCCCTGGTCAACGATCTGCCGTCGGGCAGTCCGGATGGAGCACCGGTGCGTCTGTCTCTCCGCCTGGAGCCCGTTGTTCTCAATTTCGGCCTGGCTGTGCCCTGCGGACTGATTCTGAACGAAGCGGTGACCAATGCCGTCAAACACGCCTTCGCCGGACGGAAGGAAGGCCGCATCGAAATCACGCTGAGGCGGGCCCGCGACGGGAGCGTGCGCCTGTCCGTGGCGGACGACGGCATCGGACTGCCTCCGGGATTCAACCCGGCGTCGTCATCTTCGCTCGGATTCAAGATCATCGTCATACTTCTGGAACAGCTCGGCGGCACGATGAAAATGGACAGCCGCAACGGCACCCGGCTCACGATCCGCCTGCCGCAGGAGAAGTGAGCCGCCCGCCGATCGTCGGAGGGAGGTCCGCCCGGAACCGGGTGGACGCGTCGGCGGACCCCCGCGGGGGCCGGCCGCAATGATTTAATCCTGAAGGATTGCCAAGGAGGCCTGAATGGAAAACGACGTGATTCTGCTCGTGGAAGATGAAAAGATCGTGGCGCTGGAGATCCAGGAGGCGCTGAAGAAACTCGGATACCAGGTGCCCTTGACGGTCTCTTCGGGGGAGGAGGCGATTCAGAAGGCCAAAGAGATCCATCCGGTGCTGGTACTGATGGATATCATGCTGAAAAAGAAGATGGACGGCATCGAGGCGGCGCGTCGGATCAAGGAGGAGGTCGGCACTCCCATCGTGTTCCTCACCGCCCACGGGGACAAGGAGACGTTCCTGCGGTCGCAGCTGGCCGAACCCTTCGATTTCATCGTCAAGCCGGTCATTATGAAGGAACTCAGCAAGCGCATTGAAATGGCCCTTTTCCGCTCGCGGATCGAGAAGGAAATGAAGGAAAAGGAGCAGTGGCTGGCGGACACGCTGGACGGAATATCCGATGCCATCATTACGACCGACATCCGAGGGCGCATCCGCTTCGCCAACGCGGCCGCGTCGGCGCTGACCGGATGGCTGCATGCCGAACTGATCGACCGACCCGTTCAGGAAATGATCCGGCTGTCCGACGCCAAAACGGGCGAGCCCCGCACGGTGTTCGGCGGGAAGATGCTTTATGACGGCACCTATATCCACCCGCTCGAATCCCTGATGCTGGCCACGCGGAAGAGCACGTCGACGGCCATCGCTCTGTATGTGGCGCCGATCCGCAACCATCATGGCCAGCTGGCCGGAGCGGTGATCACGGTCAAGGAGGGTTCGGACCGGATGCGGCCCTGAACGGCCGCCCGGCCGGTGATTCCATGAAAATACTGGTCGTCGAGGACGAGAGCATTCTTTCACTCAACATCAAACGGTACCTCTCCCGTTTCGGTCACGATATCTGCGGCATGGCCGAAACTGCGGAGGACGCGGTCGATCTGGCAGGCCGGCACAGGCCGGAGCTGATCCTGATGGACGTCAGGCTGAAGGACGGAACGGACGGGATCGATGCGGCGATACGGATCCGGTCTTTCCTGGACTGCCCCATCCTGTTCACGACGGCCTTCAGCGACGCCAATTCGATCCGGCGCATCCGCGCAGTCGAGCGGTCCGACCGTCTGTCAAAGCCGTACGACCTGGCCGGGCTCGCGGCCGCGGTCGGTCGGATCATAGAAGCGGCGGACGGCCGGAGCGGGTCCCCGGAAGGCTGAACCGCCGTCCGGCGGAAGGCCGGGGCCAGTCAGCCGACCACTTCTGCGGGCCGTCCGGGACCGGGCGGCAGATCCGAAAGGAGCACTGTTTGCCATTCGCCTCGATTCCCGTGATCTGCATGGCCGCGGTCACGTTCTACGTCTCATTCGTTCATTTTCTCCTGTATACCCGCCGCCGCCATCATCCGGAGGATCTGTCCTTCGCCATTCTCTGCCTCACCATGGCGTGCTATGACGCGTTCAGCGCCGGCGCATACGCGGCATCGAACGTTGCGGACGGATTTCAGTGGCAGAAGGCACAGGTCGCGACCCTTTCCCTCATCGGCGCCGCATACACCTGGTTCGCGACCGATTACGCCCGGCATCGGCATACTTTTGTGCGGAACGTCGCCGCCGTGTTCTTCACGGTTTCGGCCTTTCTCGTTCTGTTCGTCCGGGGAGACCTCTTCTGGCGCGTTTCGGAACCCGCGGTCAAGGAACTGGGCCCTGTCCTGGGAATCCGCATGACCTATCACGAGGTCACGCCCGGCCTGTTCACCGATTTTCTGGGCGTCATGGGCTTTCTGGTGTTTGTGTACGTATTCAGCCTGGTCGCCGGCGTGGCCCGGAAGGACCGACAGCGCAGCCTGCCCCTTTTCCTGTCCGCCCTGATTTTCTGCGCCGGGCTTGTGAACGATGCCCTCGTGCACGGCGGCCTGCTCCGGAATTTCTACATCATTGAATTCGCCTATATGGCCATCGTCGTGCTCATGGCCCACATTCTTTCGAACGATGTGGTGGAGAGCGCCGCGCTGAAGGAGGCGTTTCAGTCGTCCGAGCGCAAATACCGGAGCCTGGTGGACAATTCCCTGGTCGGCATTTTCATCGCCCAGCAGGGACAGATCCGTTTCTGCAACCAGCAATTCGCCCGCGTCTTCGACTGCGCGGACGAAAAGACCGCCCGGCTCCACCCCGTCGAAGTCTTCATGCCGTCGGATGACGACACCGAGCCGTCGCACTGGATATACGAGGATTTTGAACTGCCCCAGCGGTTCGAGCGGAGAGGCCGCACCCTGTCGGGCCGCATCATCGATCTCGAGGTGCTGACCACGCCGATCGTCTTCGAATCAAAGCCCGCGGTGCAGGGGTCGATTCTCAATATCACGGTCCGGAAGACCGCGGAGTCGCTCCTGCAGAGGAACCTGAGCGAGAAGAACATCCTCCTGAAGGAGATCCACCACCGGGTCAAGAACAACCTGCAGATCATCATCAGCCTGCTCAACCTGTCCTCCGCTCGGCTGTCCGATTCCGAGATCCAGCGCGTGCTGGAGGACAGCAATCAGCGGATCCGGACCATGGCCATGATCCACGAACGTCTCTACCAGTCGGAGGATTTCGAGCGGATCGATTTCCGCGAATATACCGTGACGCTGGTGTCCGACCTCATCGTTTCGCACCACAGCGGCAACCGGATCAGCCCGCGTTTCGATCTCCGGGTGGGGATTCTGAGCCTCGATCTGGCCATTCCGTGCGGACTGATCCTCAACGAACTGGTCACCAACGCGGTCAAGCACGCGTTTCCGGACGAGCGCAGCGGGTTCATCGCGGTGCGGTTCACCGAGGACAAAGGCGGCAATTACGTCCTGGAAGTCGTGGACGACGGTGTCGGTATGCCCGGAGAACCGGATGCGGAACGGACGGATTCGCTCGGCATGAAACTCGTGCATGTGCTGTCCCAGCAGATCGAGGGACAGCTGGAATTCCGGAACGCGGGGGGATTGACGGCAACGGTTACATTCCCGAAGCCGGGAGTGTGACGGGCCGGCCCGAAGACGTTGTATGGACAGCGGGGAAGGCGGAGAGCGGGTGATGCGTTTCCGCCGAACGGCGGGCTGCGGCGTCAAGCCGGCGGGTTGACGGGAGGCGTTCTTTTCAGGAGTTTGTCGATCATGCCGAGCAGTTTCTCCGGCGAATCACTGCCCTTGATGCTGTAATAATTAGCCCCCAGATTGATCGCCTTCTGAACATCCGCGAAATCCTTCAGCGTGGTCAGCACCAGGACGGGGATGGACTTGGTCGAGGCTTCCCCGCGTATCTTCTTGAGCACATCCAGGCCGTGTATATCCGGCAGGATCATGTCCAGGCAGATGAGATTCGGGTTGTGAATCTGCGCGGCCGTCCAGCCCTGTTCTCCGGTTTCAGATGCGATCACTTCATAGCCCGCGGATTCCAGGACCTTTTTGTAGAAAAGGCGGATGGTTGCGGAATCTTCGATCAGCAGAATCGTGAATTTTTGAGTGTTTTCCATTTGCATTTTGCATGAGTTAGTAGGTTGTTTGATCAGATTATAAGAAGTGCAATAGTCATACCAAATAATGTATTTCTTTAAAATAATTACATTAAGTATATTTAAAACAATACCATAACCCGTCTTTTGGTTTATTTCCGTTTGTTTCCCTGCTGTGAAATGTGGCCGGAATTCGTTGATCCGCCTCAGGGACCTCACCGGTGTTCGCGCTTCCGGATCGGCCGAACTCGTGCTTGATTCCATCTTAGGTTTTTAATACATTGATCAAAACCGGGCGTTCCGCCGGCTCTCCCGGCAAGGAATCCGGATCACGGGCGACGCCGCGTCACCCGGCGTTCATCCAAATGACGAGAAGGGAGAAACGGTCATGAGTCAGCTGCCCCATGGCGGAGTCCTGATCAACCGGTACACCGATCCGTCGCTTGCGGACTCCCTGACCGAACGCTGCGGCCGCCTGAAATCGTGGCAGCTTTCGGATCGGGAATTGTGCGACCTGGAAATGATCGCTTCGGGCGCATACAGCCCGTTGACCGGATTCATGGGCCGCAGCGATTTCAAGGCCGTGCTGGACAACCATCGCCTGTCCAAGGGCCTGCCCTGGACGGTGCCGATCCACATCACCGTTCCGGTTTCATTCGCATCTTCCGTCCGTTCGAGCGAGGAAATCGCCCTGCTCGACGAATCCCGCAAGCCCGTCGCGATCCTTTCCGTTTCCGATATTTTCGAGTACAATGCGCTGGAATACGCGCACAAGGTGTTCAAGTCAACCGACGTGAAACACCCCGGTGTGTCCGCCCTCTATGCCATGGAGCCGAGGATGCTTGCCGGAGAGGTGACGGTGCTGAAGCGCCGTGACCATCGGACATTCAACCGGTACCGCCTGGAGCCGTCGGAAATCCGCGATCTCATCCAGGACCGGAAATGGCGGACGACGGCCGGATTGGCGTCCGTCGAAACCGTGCACCGCAGGGAGGAATACCAGATCAAATGCGTGATGGAAACGGTGGACGGACTGCTGATGCATCCGTTCGTCGGCGGGGCGGCGCCCGGAGAGATCGATCCCGATGTCCGCATGAACTGCATCGAGGCCCTGATCGACGGATATTTCCCCAAAGACCGTGTTCTTCTCGCGGCGCTGCCGGGCCGTCCCCGCGCCATGGGCGGACGTGAGGCGGTCTTTCAGGCCATCGTGCACAAGAATTTCGGATGCACGCACTTCATCGCGGGGTCCGATTACACCGCGCAGGAGCGCAGCGAGGCGCGGGATATGATTTCGCGGTTTGAGGCGAAGGAACTCGGCATCACGACGATGTTCGTGGACGATGCCTTCTACTGCAAAGCCTGCGGGAGCATGGCCACCGAGAGGACCTGCCCGCACACCGGCGTGGGCCGCCTGTCATTCAGCGGCGCCGCGATTCAGGAGCTGCTGCAGAAGGCGAAACCCCTGCCCCTGGAGTGCACGCGCGCCGAGATCGGCTTGATTCTGCTCGATGCGTTGCGGGCCGTGAAAAAGCCGTAGGAAGGTCAGCGCATTTCGACGAGGGTGGCGCCCCAGCCCCCGGATCCGGGAGGGGCGTCAGAAAAGCGGAGCACGTCGGGGCGCGTCCGGAGGAAGCGGATCACTTCGAATTTCATCCGGCTCCGGCCCTTGCCGTGCACGATGCGGAGCGAGCGGAGACCGAGCGAGGCGGCGTTTTCCAGGAAAGCCCCGAGCACCTCGGGAGCCTGCTCGGGGAAGAACCCATGCAGGTCGAGCGTGTCGGTGACCCGGACGGGCTCGGGAAAATACAGGTCCCCTTCGGTCGGCGGCGGCACGGATCAGCGCTTCCGATGGATGCGGACCCGCACGTAACCGGTTCCCGTGATTTCAAAGAGGATGTTTGTGCCGTCTTGGTTGTAGAAGGGCTCTGGAATGCAGGGGGAGAGGTAATAGAGAGCGGGTTCGGTCGGAATATAGAGCCGGCCGGTTGCATCGGTGCCCAGGGTGTCCGCGTGTCTTCCGCGGGTGCCGTCCAGGGCGGTCATCTCGATCGCGTTGCTGTAGCCTTCGGCCTCCAGAAAGCATTGATAGGAGCCCGCGGCCACGGTTTTATGGTCGTCATCGCGGCCGTCCCAGAAATAGATATAGCGTCCGGGCAGGCCGTTGCGCTCATAGAGCGTGCGAACGAGCGCGCCTTTCTTCACTTCAGTCGGACTGTCGCAGCCGGTCAGGACCGTTGCGGCGAGCAGCAGCAGAAGCGCGGCCCGGCACCCGGTCCTCGCGGCCCCGTTCAAAAATCCCACGGTTTGCACAGAATCCCCCGTATCCGAAGGTCGAAAAACCGGCTGACGTTCGCGGGCCTGACCACGAGCGCCGTGTCCGCGCCGGATTCAGTGCCGCCCACCGCGATGATGTCGCGGTCCGTGCGGACCCAGCCCGCATCCGCGGCCATCAGGACGGTTTCAGCCGCCACTTTCACTCCCTGCCCGAAAGTCCGCAGGGCGTTGGCGATGATCTCTTCAATTTCATAGGTGCCGAACTTGAACCGGACCGCGCGGCCGATGCCGCCGAAGGCGTGCTGGCAGGTCAGGACGCGGCCGCCCGCGCTTTCAATCTTCTGCCGGTTGTCCGGGAGCATTTCTGTCTCATTCGGAGACGAAAACCCGTGCACATGCGAGACCACGATCACCTCCCGGCCCGCGAAACGTCCGACGGCCCGGACGCCCGTGTCGCCGGATGTGCTGGCCGTCAGAATCGTGCGGAGACCGAGACGGTCCGACCATTCCCCCGCGATGCGCAGGGTCTCATCCGTGTTTTCGGGTCCCGGCTTGTCGAAATAAACGGTCTGATAGTCCATCTGTCACTCCGGCATTTCAGGGACGGCCGTCACCACTGGTCATTGCCGTACCCCGATGCAAAATCCGAGTCCGTTTCCTCGAAATCCTCGACGTTCAGGCGATTCTGATCCGTTTCCTCGCCGTTCAAACCGATGATCTGCGCCTCTGAATAGGGTTTGGTCTGGCTGCATTCGACGCAGGTGGTCGTCTCGGGAAGGGCCTCGATCCGCTCGGAGGGGATCGGCTTTCCGCAGAATTCGCAGGGCACCTTTTTTTTGCCGCCCTTCGAGGATTGAGCGGGCTTCGCCGGCTTTCCGGAACTCGCCTGTCGTTCCTGTGCCTTCACGGTCACGGCCTTCCGGGACGGCTTGTCCGGCTTCGCGGACCGGCCGGGCCTGGAAGCGGGTTTGGCCTTTGCCGCGGGCCGGACGGACTTGCGGACGGCTTTTTTCGGAACCGGCCTGGCGGCGGCTGTTTTTTTCTTTGGGGGAGCGGTTTTTTTCTTGACCTTGGTCGCTTTCTTCATCGGGCGCCTTTCTGATTGCGGTTGGGTCTATCGCACGGTTATCGTTTCGGAAATTCCGGGAACTTCGGCCCGGCCGGGGGATTCCGTTTCAGCAGATCCAGGACCGTTTCGACCGCTTTGTCGAGCTGGCGGTCCCGGCCCGCGAGAATGTCTTCAGGACGGTTCTCAATCAAGGTGTCCGGCCGCGCGCCCCGGTTTTCCACCAGCCAGTCGCCGCGGTCCGGATCGAGAAAGCCGACGTTGGACTGGGTCACCAGACCGCCGTCCGCGGCCGGTATCATGTTGGTGATGCCGACCAGCCCGCCCCAGGTGTCGGCGCCGATCACGGGGCCCAGTTCCGCTTTCTTCACCAGCTCGATGAAGAGTTCCCCGTCCGAGGCGGTATTCCCGTCGCAGAGAAAAACCAGCGGGCCCGGGTGAACGGCATGGGGGTAGCGCATGGGTTCGAAATCGCGAGTGCGGCTGTAGAACGCGAGTCGGCGTTCGAGCTTGTCGAGCACGAACCACGCGATGAACCCGCCGCCGTTACCGCGGACGTCGATGATCAGACCGTCCCGGTACCGCTCGGCCCGGAACCCCTGCTCGAACTCCCGGAATCCCTCTTCGTCCATGTCCGAAAGCCGGATGTATCCGGCTTTGCCGCCCGATATCTCGGCGACCCGCCGGTAATCGGCCTCCGTCCTCTCGGCTCTGCGAAGGGCCGCTTCTGAAACGAGCGTCTTCACCTTCACACGCCTGCACCCGGCCGTATCCGGCCGGCTGTTCACCGTCAGGACGACCTGTTTCCCGGCCTTTCCCGTGAAATGCGCATAGACGTCCTCACCGGCCGCAACCGGAGAGCCGTCGACGGCCAGTAGAAAGTCCCCGGGCCGGACATCCGTGCCCGCGGATGCGAGGGGGCTCCGCAGGGCCGCGTCCCAGGCGCGTCCGGAGACGATGCGGCTGATGCGGACGCGGCCCGAGGCCGGGTCGGGCTCAAAATCACAGCCGAGAAGCCCCACGCCGACCGTCCGGTCCCTGGGAATGCGCGACTCGTCTCCACGGTCCAGCACGTATTCATGCGAAACGCCGAGCTCGCCGATCATGCCGCCGATGAGGTCGTTCAGTTCCGACCGGTCCGCGACCCAGGGGATCATCGCCTCGTATTTTTGCAGCACGGCCCGCCAGTTCACGCCGTGCAGGTCGGGGTCATAGAAGAACAGCCGTATCTGGTTCCAGACCGTGCGGAGAATCTGCCCGTATTCCCGGCGGGGATCGATTTTCTGCCGGGTGCCGCGCCAGTCGAACGCGCCGTCGCCCGGCAGGCTTTCGCCGTCCGTCCCGACCGACCCGACCGTGAAGCCCGACAGGTACGCGGCTTTCGATCCGTCTCCGCTCAGGCTGTAGCTTCCGATGTTCGTGAGAATTTCAGTGAACCGCCGCGAAGCGCGGGTGAATTTCAGCAGGGTCCAGTCCGTGGTGCGCGACGGCCGGAGAAACTGGTCCCATCCGGGGAAGCCGTAAACGTCCTTGGACAGGAGGCAGAATCCGTCTTTCAACGCCTGGAGCCGCGTGTAAGTTCCGGCCGGGACCGGAGCCGCGACAAGCCTGTCCCCGAGTCCCTCCGGATCGATGCGGAACGGCTTTGCCGCAGCCTCCGGATCCGCGCCGTCCTCCTCCTGCTCGAAGGGGGAACGGCCGTCCGAACGCAACACGGCCGCCAGGACCACGGACATGGACCCGTTGATGTGATTGTCCATGAACGGGTCGAGCATGGGGTCGAAGTTCCTCAGGGAAAGAAAATAGAGAAATTCCCCGTTCCGGTCAAACGCGGGCCAGGTGTCGTCGTACCGGTCGTCCGTGACCCTCACGATGCGGCGCGCCTCCACGTCGTACAGGAAGATGGAGGAGTTCATGTTGGCTTCGCACTTGGAATACGCGATCCACTTCGAATCCGGGGACCAGTCGTATTCGGCCGTTTCCCAGATGATTTCATTGTCCTTCTGAAACCGGGTCCGGTCCACCCGGACGCAGGCGCCGGCTTCCAGGTCCGCCACCCAGAGGCCGTACCGGTGGTCGCCGAATACGATTTTTTTGGAATCCGGGGACCAGAGCGGCCGGTAGGGCCAGCCGTCGAAACCGGATGACATCTGCTTCCATTGTCCGGCGCCGTCCGGCGTTGTGACGCAGAGTTCGTACGCGCCGGTTCTGTCCGAAAAGAACGCAACCCATTTCCCGTCCGGCGAGAGCGCGGGCAGGAGCTCGTTCGAGTCGGGAGTGCCGGTGAGGTTCCGTACGCCGTCCGGGCCTATCCAATACGCGTCTCCGCGCGCCTGAACCGCGGCCGCGCTTCCGTCATTCGAAAGCGCGACGGCCAGCACGTCGTCCGACGGATCGATCCAGGTCTCGCGCGTGAGCCATCGGTCGGACGGAATGTCCGCGCTGACCGCCCGGTCCTGTCCGGACGGGATGTCGTAAATCCTCAGGGATCCGCCGCAGACGTAGACCACGGTGTCGCCGCCGATGGACGCGTCCGCCGCGTCGAAATCCGAATGATCCGTCCTGCGGACCGCTCTCCTTTCCTTCAGCGTCATGGCGTACAGGTTCATGCGGCCGTGCCGGTCGGACAGGAAGTAAACGGATTCCCCGTGCCACATGGGCCGGATGTCGAACCCGCGGTAGTCGGTGAGCCGCTCGAAGGTTCCGGAGCCGAGATCCGCCAGCCACACGTCGGGCTGGGCTCCGCCCTTGTAACCCCGCCAGTGCATCCGGTCCGCGTCCGAGCGCGTGAACACCAGGCGCCGGCCATCCGGCGCGAAAGACGCGTGGCGGATGCGGTCGATGCGCTCCGGCGTCTGCGGCCCTCCTGCCGCGGGAACGCGCCAGACTTCGCGGTTCAAGGCCCGTTCGGAGGAGAACAGAACGAAGCGTCCGTCCGGAGTCCAGTCGATCACGTTGTCGTTCGCGGGGTGAAAGGTCAGCCGGCGCGGCTCCCCGCCCGCGGAAGGCATGACGTACACATCCACGCCTCCGTCATAAGAAGCGGTGAATGCGATCCACTCTCCGTCCGGGGAGAAACGGGCGAGGTTTTCCGTTCCCGGGTGGGACGTAAGACGGCGGGCGGTTCCGCCTGTGGCCGGAACCGTCCACAGGTCGCCTTCGCATGTGAAAACGATTCGGCCGTCGTGGATGTCCGGATTCCGCATCCAACGGTTGCCCGCATGGGATGCGGCGAGAATGCCAAGAGTCAGACCGACCGACAGCCATTTGCGCATAAATGCCTCAAAAAGCGGTAAATACGGAATTGAGGGTCAAAAGATAACGTTTTTGTAGAAAAAATGCAATAAAAAAGAATTGGGACAGGGATTGGGCAGGGTGGAATAAAAGTTCCGGGTTCCGGGTTAATATCAAACCTCCCGCGGGATTTTACAAACCCGCGGGAAGTTCCATCCCGTCGCAGTTGCCGCGGATCCTGACAGCGCGGAGGTCTATTCCCTCGGCCCGAAGAGCATTGTTCCGATGCGGATTTCAGTCGCGCCCTCTTCGACTGCAACCTTGTAGGAATGACTCATGCCCATTGAAAGCACGGTCATTCCGGATCCGCCGGCCCGGCTGGAAAAGGACGGCGCCAGGCGCTCGAAAACCCGCCGTGTTTCGCGGAAATACCGCCGTGAATCTTCCGGATCGGATTCAAAAGATCCCATGGTCATGAGCCCGGCCAGCCGGAGGTTCGGGAGGGACAATATGCCCTCCGCGAGCGCATCCGCCTCCTCAGGGAAAATCCCGGTTTTACCCGGCTCCCGTCCGCTGTTGATCTCGATGAGCACGGGAATCGGCCCGCGTCCGGATTCCGCCGTACGCCTGTCGATTTCTCGGGCCAGGTTTATGGAATCCACGGTTTCGATCATGTCGAAAAGTCCGACGGCCTTCTTTGCCTTGTTGGTCTGCAGGTGGCCGATGAGATGACAGGGAACCGGTTTTCCAAGGGTTTCGAGGAGCGCGGCCGTTTCCTGCACGTAATTACCGCCGAGCAGGCGGATACCCGCATCCACGGCCTCGCGGACCTCCTCAGCCGTGCGTGTCTTGATCACGGCCATGAGGGCCACGGTTTTCGGGAGCTCGTTCAGGAGCCTGTGGACGTTTTGGGTGATCACGGACATTCAGTGTTTTCTCGAGTTCCGGGTTCCGAGTTCCGGGTTGTAGGTCCGATATGCCGAGCATCCCCGGATCAAGTCCGGGGCAAGCTTCTCAGCGAGGCTATCGGACATTATGTATTGAAGTCAAGAGTTCCTCGAAACCCGGAACTTCTTTCACTTATTTCCCAGCCGCCCTCACTGTCTCTTCCCACGCCCGCATGAAATTGCCGCCCCATATCGCGGCGATGTCCTTTTCCGCGTAGCCGCGGCGGATGAGCTCGGCCGTGACCGCCGGGAATCCGCTGACATCCGGGCAATCCGAGAGGCCGGCGCCGCCGTCGAAATCCGATCCGATGCCGACATGCCTGATCCCCGCGATTTGGACCGCGTGGTCGATGTGGTCCGCAAGGTCGGCCACGGACGCCTTCGGCATGGGGAATCGGCGGTCCACCGCGGCCCGCGCCTCTTCGTATTCGGTCCTTTTTACCGCGGGAACGCGGTCCCATTCGCCGTAAATCCGTTTCAGCGAGTCCATCGCGGCTCCGCGGCCGGACGGCGCTTCCGTCCGGATCAGGTAGAACGAGCAGAGATTGATCTGCGCAACGCCGCCTTGTGCGGCCAGGGCCCGGAGCATGTCGTCCGTGAGATTCCGGGGATTATCCATCAGTGCCCGGCAGCAGGAGTGCGAGGCGACCACCGGGGCCCGTGAAATGCGGAGCACATCATAGAAGGCGGAATCGGACGCATGAGACACATCGACGAGCATGCCGAGCCGGTTCATCTCCCGGACCGCGGATTCTCCGAACAGGCTCAACCCGTTCCACTTCGGGCCGGCCGGGTCGGTGGAGGAGTCGCAGATATCATTGTTCCGCGAATGGCACAGGGTGATATACCGGATGCCTCTGGCGTGGAATGCCGCAACCGCAGTCGAGTCCGTGCCGATCGGATAGCCGTTTTCCAGGCCGATGCAGACGGCCCGCAGTCCGGTCCGGACGATGCGCCGGACATCTTCCGGAGAAAAGGCGAACGCCATGTCCGCGGCGTAGCGGGTTTTCCAGCCTTCCATCATGGACAACATATCCGAAACGGTCCGCTTCGCTCCGGAGCGGCCTGCGTCCGTGAGTTCTCCCTGCTGGACATACACGGCGAAAAAGGCCGCGTCCAGTCCGCCCTGGCGCATGCGGGGGAAATCCAGGTCCCCGGCGTCCGCGGCAGGCGGGGCATGGCGGACCGACAGATCGGATGGAATGCGGAATACGCGCATGGGCGTGTCCAGATGCGAATCGATGGTGAATATCCGGGTGTGGATTTCAGCCGGGTCCGATTGGCCGCAGGCCGGAGACAGCGACAGAATCAGCAGGCACGCGGTCAGGAGGATGGGATAAGAACGGATTTGGCGCGGTTCAGGGATTCGAACGGTCATGGTTCTATTTCCTTTCTATCCGGACTGAAAAGTTTAAACTAAAGAGTATACAGGTAAGAATCAAGTTTTTTTTCCGGTCGTATGAGGGGCTCGGAATCCGGAACTCGGAACCCGGAACTTTTTTGTTGTTATTCATGAAACAATTTGATATATTGCTACGTAAAAACTGACTGATGGTCATTAAATAAGGACCAGCATAATGGGAATCCCGGAACGTAAGGAAAGAGAAAAGGAACTCAGGCGGAACGCAATAATTGATGCCGCTGAAAAGGTATATTCTTCAAAGGGTTACTGGACAGCCACCATTGACGACGTGGCGGAGGCGGCGGAGCTGAGCAAAGGCACGATTTATCTCTATTTCAAGACAAAAGAAGAGCTGTACTATGCCATCACCCTTCGCGGCCTTAAAATCCTGACCGAGATGTTTCAGAAAGCCATGCAAGAGGGGAGGAACGGGCTGGAGAAAGTGTTTTTTATGGGACAGTCGTTTTTCCGCTTCTCGAAGGAGTATCCGGATTATTTCAACGCCCTCGGCTACTACGAGATCAAGGAGGTTGATTTCGGCGGGACCGAATCGGTTGTATCGATGTGCGATCATGAGGGCATGGAATGTCTCGATCTCCTGATGCGGGCGCTGAAGGAGGGAATCGGGGATGGTTCCATCAATCCGCAAATCAATCCCGGCACCGCCGCCGTGATTCTCTGGGGCCAGGCGGCCGGGGTCATCCAGGTCCTGAGCCTGAAAGGCGATCACCTTCAGAAGCGGCATGGGATCGATCTCGCCACCATCACGGACGATTATTTCCGGTTCACCCGTTGTTTCCTCGAAAACAAGAAGGCTTCGGCCTGACAAAATCCGGACATACGGAGACTGAATGAAACCGAGAATCATCATTGCGTTGTGCGCGTTCGGAGGAATTTCCCTCCTGGCCCAGTCCGAGGGGGACCCGCTGAACCGGTACATCGAACAGGGACTCCGGGACAACCCGGCCCTCCGTCAGAAACGGTTCGCCGGCGAAAAGAGCGCGTCCGCTCTGCATGAAGCGGCCGGCCTGTTCCTGCCGTCCGTGAGCGCCGAGGCCCGGTACACGGCCGCAGGGGGCGGCCGCGTCATCGACCTGCCCATCGGCGACCTGATGAATCCGGTTTATCAGGCACTGCAAGTCCCGATCACTTTGCCCAACCAGACGATCCCGTTTCTCCGGGAGCGGGAGCAGGAGACCAAGGTTCGCGTGGTCCAGCCCGTCTTGCAGCCGGCGATCGTATACAACTACAGAATCCACTCCGCGCTCCGGGACATCGGGAAACTTTCGGTTTCCGTTCACGGACGGGGTCTGGTGTCGGAGATCCGCGCGGCTTATTACAATTATCTGAAGGCGGACGCCGTGTGTTCCCTGCTGACCGTGACCGAGGGACTGGTCCGGGAGCACAGCCGCGTCGCCGAGAGCCTGTTTCGACACGACAAGGTGACCCGCGCCGATGTGCTCCGCGCAAGCGCGGACATGGCGGAGATCCGGCGGGCCGCGGCCGAGGCGGAGAAAAACCGGTCCATGGCCGTCTCGTATTTCAACTGCCTTCTGAACCGGCCGCTGGACGCATCGATTGAAAAACCCGCGGGCCCGATTCCGCTTCCCGTGTTGACCCCGGATCCGGCGGAGGCGGAATCACTGGCCGTTGCGAACCGCGAGGAACTGAAACAGTTGGAGCGGGCCGTGGATTTGATGGGGCACAAGACCTCGCTCAGCCGGACCTCTTTTCTGCCCGGAGTCGCGGCTGTTTTCGACTGGGGGTACTGGGACGAGATTTACCGTTTCGACAATGAGCATGATTTCTGGACAGCCTCCCTGGCGGTGAGCTGGAACCTGTTCAACGGATTTCAGGACAGGCGCCGTGTCGATCAGGCGAAACTCGATGCAGCGGAAAAACGGTGCGAACTCGAGGACGGCCTGAACCGGATCCGGCTCCAGGCCCGGGACGCGGCCACGGCCGTTGCCGTCGGCCGCCGGACCCTCGAAGCCGCGGCGGAAAAGCGGCTGGCCGGCCGCAAGGCCTTCGAGCTTGTGGAGCGGAGATACCGCGAGGGCATGGCGCCCCAGATCGAAGTCCTGGCCGCCCGGAACGCCTGGACGCAGGCGGAGGTCGAAACCGCGGTCGCGGAATACGACCTTCACATACGCGCGGCGGAGCTGGAGAAGGTGACGGCGGTCGGCAAGGCCGGGCCGTCGGAAGAATAAAGTTCATAGTTCATGGGTTCATAGTTCATAGTTGAAAATGAATGGGTGATTGTTGGAATTGATTATCTCTCCATTAACTATGAACCATGAACTATGAACCATGAACTACTAAATCCTTGGAGGACCATGCTGTACTCAAACCCCGTCATCGACCTGATCCGCACGCGCAAATCCGTCCGCACGTACGAGAAGGAACCGATTCCGCAGGAAAGCCGGCAGGCCCTGGAATCTTTCCTCCGGTCTTTACCGGAGCCGCCTTTAGGATCCGCGGTCCGTTTCCTGCCCGTGTCCGCGGATGCAGTCGATACGGACAGCCTCAAGGGTCTCGGCACGTACGGAATTATCGGGAACCCGGCCGGTTTCGTGATCGCGGCAGTTCAAACGTCGGATGACGGTTTGTTCGATTTCGGTTTCCTGATGGAGGCGGCCTGCCTGAAGCTCTCGGATCTCGGGCTGGGATCCTGCTGGCTCGGCGGCTCCTTCCGTAAAAGCCGTTTTGCGGACCGGATCGGCTTGCAGGAAGGGGAGATCGTTCCTTCCGTACTTTCCTTCGGAGTCCCGTCCGGCAAAAAACGTCTGATCGAACGCGTCCTGACGGCCGGAGCCGGTTCCGTGGGCAGGCTTCCCTTCGAAGCCCTGTTCTTCGACGGAGATTTCAACCGTCCCCTGACCGCCGCTCAAGCCGGAAAAGCGGCCGCGGCACTGGAATCGGTCCGGCTCGCGCCGTCCGCTTCGAACCGCCAGCCCTGGCGGATCGTCCGGGACGCCCGCGACGGATCCTTCCACTTTTTCCTGCGGATGAACACCGCCTATCAGCGCCAGATGAAATGGCTGGGGCTGATCAACCTTCAGCGTGTGGACATGGGCATTGCGGCCTGTCATTTCGGTCTGGCGGCCGAAGCCTCGGGCCTGAATGGCCGGTGGCGTCGCAACCCCGGGCCTGCGCCTTCCGCTCCGGAAGCCGGTCTGTACGTGGTGTCCTGGACTCCGGCCGTTTAATACCATCACACAGGAGAATCCCATGCGTCGCTCGATCATTTCCGTTCTCATTCTCCTCCTGTTCGCCTCCGGATGCGCCAAACGCGAGCCGGGTCCCGAAGAGCGGCAGGCCGTGCCGGTCCGGCTCTCGCCGGTGTCTGTCCGGCGGCTTGGAGAGCCGGTGCGGACCAGCGGCTTTCTGTCCTCCCAGGCCGAGATCCGGCTCGGATTCAAAACCGGGGGCGTCATCGGCCGAATCGACGTCCATGAAGGCGACCGGGTCAGAGCGGGCCAGACGCTCGCCTCGCTTCAGCTCGACGAGATCCGGGCCGTGGCCGACCAGGCGAGGCAGGGTTTCGAAAAGGCGTCACGCGATTTCGAGCGCGCAAACAGCCTGTTCCGCGACAGCGTGGCCACGCTGGAGCAGGTCCAGGACGCGGAAACCGGCCTGAACGTGGCGGACGCGAACATGAGAATCGCGGAGTACAACCTGGCGCATTCGACCGTGACCGCGCCCTCGGACGGGGTCGTGCTGAAGCGGCTCGCGGAGCCGCATGAGCTGATCGGCCCCGGGTACCCGGTTTTTCTGTTCGGAACGGCCGGATCCGAGTGGCTGGTGAAAATCGGGCTCTCGGATCGGGACGCGGTCCGCGTTTCGGAAGGCGATTCCGCGTCCGTGACATTCGATGCCTTCCCGGGCGTCCGGTTTTCCGGCCGGGTAAAACGAGTGGCCGGAGCGCCGGATCCCATGAGCGGCGTGTTCGAGGCGGCCCTGTCCGTGCGGCGCGGGACACACGCTTTCATCGACGGGCTCATGGCCGACGCGGACGTGTTCCCCTCGCGGATCCGAGAATACCGGGTCGTGCCCGTGGAAGCGCTCGCCGAGGCGGACGGCGGGGAGGCCGCCGTGTATGCCGTGTCGCCTGATTCCACGGCCCGCCGCATCGCCGTCCGGATCGCATTCTTCACGGACGATTCCGCCGCGATCACCTCCGGCCTGGACACGGTCACGGCCGTGATCACCGAAGGGGCCGCGTATTGCACCGACGGCGCGGCTGTCCGGGTTATCGGGGCCGGCCGTTGAACGCGCATCCGCGAACAACGCGCTCCCGAACCGGGAACGGGATTATCCGTCCCGCCACTCTATTCAACCGGATTCGTTCATGAACCTCGCGAAATTTTCCGTCCGCAACCCCCAGTTCATCTGGATCCTGACCCTTCTCACGGTCGCGCTCGGGGGATTCAGCTTTGTCACCATGCCCCGGTCCGAGGATCCGGCGGTCAAGCCGGCGGGCGCTTCGGTGGTCGCCATCTATCCCGGCGGTTCGCCGGCCGACATGGAGGAACTTCTCGTCGAGCCGATCGAAAAGGTCCTCAATCAGCTCGAGGACATCAAGACGCTCGAGGCGGAGGCGTCCGACGGGCTGGCCATCGTGGACATCGAGTTCGAATCCGGCAGCGACCCGGACAAGAAATATGCGGACGTGACGCAGAAGGTCAACGCCATCCGCGGCACGCTTCCGGAAAATATACTGGACCTCGAAATCGTGAAGTGGTCGATTTCGGATGTGTATGTGCTTCAGCTCGCGCTGATCAGCGACTCGGCGTCCGTGGCGGAGCTTGAAACCGAGGCCGAGGCCGTTCAGAAGCGCATCGAGCGCGTGCCGGGCATCCGGAGCACGGCCCTGTGGGCCCTGCCCGAGCGGCAGGTGCTGGTTTCGATCGACCTGGGCCGTCTCGCCCGGCTGCGCGTCCCCCTGACCCAGGTCATGGCCGCCCTTCAGGACGCGAACACGAACATTCCCGGCGGTCTGGTGGAGATGGGCTCGCGGCGTTTTTCCGTCAAGGCCGTCAGCGCGTTCCGGAGCCTCGAGGACATCCGCATGACACCGGTCCACTCAGCCGCGGGCAAGGTGATCCGGCTGCGCGACGTGGCCGATGTGGCGTGGGGTCACGCGGACCCGGACCATCTCGGCCGCGCCAACGGCCGGCGCGCCGTGTTCATCACGGCCAATCAGAAGGACGATACCAACATCTACCGGATTTTTGACAGGCTCCGGGACGTCATCGAGGAGTCGCGAAGCCGGCTGCCGGCCGGCATGCGGCTCGAGACCGTGTTCGACCAGTCCGTCAGCGTGAAGGAGCGGGTCAACGGCTTTCTGCGGAACCTGCTGGAAGGGATATTTCTCGTGGGACTGGTTCTTCTGCTGGCCGAGAGCGGCCGCTCGTCCCTGATCGTGATGCTGGCCATTCCGTTGTCGTGCGTCGCGGGCATTCTGATCCTCGACTGGACCGGTTACGGCCTTCAGCAGATTTCCATCGCCGGGCTCGTCATCGCGCTCGGCATGCTCGTTGACGACGCCATCGTCGTCACGGACAGCATCTCGCGTTTCGCCCGGAGCGGGAAGCCCGCCCGCGAAGCCGCCATCCTCGGAACCGGGCAGGTCGCGGGCGCGGTGACCACGGCCACGATCACGACCCTGCTGGCCTTCATGCCCATCGTCCTGATGCGGAACGTCACCGGAGACTTCATCCGGTCCATGCCGCTCACCGTGATCTACACGCTGACGGTGTCCCTGCTGGTTTCGCTGTCCGTCACGCCGAACCTCAGCGCCCGTTTTCTCGATCTGAACCGGGAGAGCCGCGTCACCGCGGCCCGCCGCCGGCTGGATCGTTTCATCGAGACCCGGTATCGCGGCGGCCTGGCAAAATGCCTGGCCAGGCCGCTCCGCACAGTCGGCATCGCGGCCGCGGCCTTCTGTGTCAGCCTGGCGGTTTTCCCCCTGGTCGGATTCAGCCTTTTCCCGAAGGCGGAGAAGCCCCAGCTCTTCGTGAACATCGAGATGCCCGCGGGCACCGCGCTGAGCCGGACCGACGCGGCGGCGCGTGAAATCGAGCGCGATCTGATGTCCATGCCCGAGGTCCGGAACGTAACGGCGAACGTGGGCCACGGGAATCCCCGCCTCTACTACAACGTATTCCCCGAGCGCCAGAAGAGCTCGCATGCCCAGCTGTTTGTGGAGCTGACCGAGTACACGCCGGCCGGAATGGAGCGGTTCGTCACACAGCTCCGACGCAAGTATGCCGCGTTCACCGGCGGCCGCGTCGAAGTGAAGGAACTGGAGCAGGGGCATCCGATCGAAGCGCCGGTCGCGGTGCGGGTCGTCGGAGACAGGCTTGAAACCCTCGAAGCCCTCAGCCGTGACGTGGAAGCCATTCTCCGCTCCGACCCGGATGCGGTGAACGTGAACAATCCGCTCGCGTCCGTGAAAAGCGACCTGCAGGTCCGGATCAACCGGAACAAGGCGGGCGGTCTCGGCGTGCCGGTCACCGAGATTCAGCGGACGGTTCGGGCCGGCTTGGCGGGCATACCGGTGACCCGGTACCGGGACGTAAAAGGCAAGGGGTACGACGTCACAGTCCGTCTGCCGCGGACCGGCATGCCGTCCTATTCGGATTTTGACCGGATCATGGTGACGTCCCTCTCCGGCGCGCCGGTTCCCCTGCGACAGCTCGCAACCGTTGAAATGACGGCCAGCCCGCTGGCGATCCGACATCGCAGCCTGGAGCGGTGCGCGTCCGTCACCGCGGATGTGGCCGGCGGCGCCTCGGTGGACAAGGTGACCAAGCGGATCATGAAACAGCTGAAGGCGTATCCCTGGCCGAAGGGTTATCGGTATGAGATGGGCGGCGAGATCGAGAGCCGGGAGGAGGCTTTCGGCGGGATGGAAAAAGCCGTGCTGGCCGCGATGTTCGGCGTGTTCGCCGTGCTCGTGTTCCAGTTCAAGTCCTTCGTCCAGCCCCTGATCATTTTCTCGGCGCTTCCCCTGGCCGTGATCGGATCGGTGCTCACGCTCCTGATCACCGGTTATTCGTTCTCATTTTCGGCCTTCATCGGGCTCACCAGTCTGGTGGGAATTGTCGTGAAAAATTCCATTCTGCTCGTGGATTACACCAATACACTCCGGGCGGAAGGCATGCCGGTCGGCGGTGCCCTGCAGGCCGCGGGGGAAAGGCGATTCGTGCCGATTCTGCTCACCGCCGGCACAACGGTCGGCGGGCTTCTGCCGCTGACCCTGACCGGCGGCTCCTTCTGGGCGCCCATGGGGTGGACGATTATCGGCGGACTGCTGACCTCGACCTCCCTGACTTTGATCGTGGTGCCCGCTCTGTACAAGCTGTACGCCGGGGGCAAGTGAGACCACTCGAAGGCCGAATCCGCACTCGCAGGAAGGCCCCGTCATCGGGAGGCCGCGTATGGATCCAAATGCTGAAACGGCAGCGCATCCGGTCCATCCGGACCATACGAGAATGGAGGACTCACAAATGAAGATCCTCGCGCTGGAGGAGGAAATACCGGGAGCGTCCGAATCAGCTGTTCCGGACGGACTCCTGAAAGAAGAGGCGGGCTGCGTCTGGGAGCTATACAGGTCGGGTGTGATCCGCCAGATTCATTTCCGCGCGGATGTGCAGGCGGGCCGTGCTGGAACTCGAATGCGCGAACGAGAAAGAAGCGGAACAGATCCTTTCCGGACTGCCGCTGGTCCGCGAAAAAAGAATCCGGTTTCGTCTGATTCCGCTCACGCCGTATGACGGATTCGAGAGGCTGTTCCGCTGATCCGGGCGGACGGCCGGGGGCGGGCATCCGGAAGGCCGAAGGCCCCGTCTTCGGGAGGCCTGCCTGCCCGGTTTCAGTGCAGGTCCGGAACCAAAGCGGCCACAGGGGGGTTCATTATGCTGGTTTTAGAGATGAAATCAGCCTGAAAAACGGCCTTTTTTATGGCGTGAAATTTGTACGTTATTTCTTGAAGAACTGTATCCTAAACATGCAAAACGGAGGTTATCATACATGTCCGGATCGAGCAACAGTAAGGGTTTTCTGAAAGTCCTGATCGGACTCGCACTCGCCATTACCGCTATTCTGATCGGCCGTAAGGTCGTGAAAAATACGCGGCGCAGAAGTACGCAGGAAGAGTTCTGAAAACGGGCCGCTCCGAAAGGTGCGGCATTTAAAAACGTCCCGGATCCATGCCGGCCGCGGGTTCCCGGCAAGCCGGCATGCCGCCTGCCGCCATGCATTCAGGACGCCTCAACCGGCCGTGCAACCCGGTCCGATCCGACCGATCCTGTCGCTGTCATTCAACCGTCCCGGTTCCGGGACGGTTTTATTTTATCCTCCACTCGATCTGCGCTCCCGCATCCCATTCCGAATTTCCGTCCATGCGTTCCGCCCCGCTGCCCCGGGCGGCGCCTATCGCATAAACGATTCTGGACAGTTTGAAAGTGACGGATGCGCCGGAGAATGACGCGCCGCGTACGCGGACCGACCACCGCCGCCCTTTCCGGTAAAGCGGGATCATGGAGAATGAGCCCGGCCAGTCGCTTTCCGTGACCACGATGCGCGTGTCCCATGAATCCGTATCGAACAGAATGAGTCCCGCGGAAACGGAAAGATCCGGCCGCGGATCCCAGCGGATTTCCTCGGAAAGCGCGCTGCCGCGCTCCCGGCCAACCTGTGTTCCGTCTTTCCCGCAACCGGCTGTGGACTCGGCCCTGCACCGGACACGGAATCCATGGCCGGTCCGACTGTCCAGGTCGAGGCGGACGGAACGGAAAGCGCCGGGGTCCGTCGCGGTCGCCGGATCAGCCGGGGCTTCCGTATCCTGCCCGTCTCTGAAACGGAGACGGGCCCGGAGCGCGGTTTTCGAACCCAGTTTCCGCTCCGCATACACCACGACCGTGGATTCAGTCGAGGGGAGGGGGAGAGCCATGTCCGGACCGGGTGACGGGCCAGGTCCGCGTAACCGGACACGTCCATGTTTTTCGAAAGCGCGGTTTTGAATCCCACGTACCAGCCGATTTCATTCGATGCGGCCCCGTATCCGTTCCCGCGGACACTGTGGAAGTCCGCGGCCGTTTTACGGCCGGAAAGACAAAGTGAGGTTCCGCCGGATTGGACCGCGAGCGACGTGATGAAGCCCGCGCCGCCTCCCCGGCTGCGGGCCCATTCGCCGCAGAAACGGAAGAGCCGGCCGGACAGGTCCCAGTCCAGACCCCACACCGCATTTTGCCTCCCGCGGAATCCATACGGCCGGCGCTCCTCGTCCAGCAGATTCACCGCCCGGCTGTAATGTGTGAGGCACCATGTGCCGCCGGCGGAAAATCCGCCGGAGCGGACCGACATACGGCCGGCCGCTTCGTTCAGCCGGCATGCGCCGCGTCCCCGGATTTCAGACTCGGTCCGATGCAGTCCCGAAGTCCGGAAGGCGGTGACTGTCCCGGATCCGTCCACGGAAGCGTCGACGGCCGAGCGTGAGCCGAGCAGAATCGCGTTCCACGGGCCGCTTTCCCATTCAGCCCCGCATCCGGAGAACCGTCCGCTTTCGCCCGAAGACGCGGATCCGGACACGCCGGCCGCGGTGCGGCAGACGGATCCAACCGGATCGCCTGACGGCATGGAGGCGTAGGGTCCCCATAGCACCAGACCCTGAGCGGCCTCGGTTTCGAAACTCCCGGCTGTGAAACGAAGCCGGCCGGCTGACGCGGGAAACGCGGCGTATCCGGACAGGCGGTCGGTCCAGCGTTTTTCACCCGGATCCTTTTCCGTCACAATGCCCGCGGACGGTCCGCCGCGGCTCCGGGTCTCTGCTTTCGCGAGAACATGCGGAGAGGACCCGGCATACCGGCCGTCCCTGAAACCCGCCGGTTCCGGAAATCCCCGACGACCGGATACCCGGACCGACTTTGTCCTGCGGCCGGCGCCCCGCACTATGGGCGCGGCTGTGACATAAGGGGCGATGGCCTCTGCAATGACATGATCCAATGCAAGCCTTTCGATGAAATCCCGCTTGTCCCGGAACGGTCCGGACCTGTTGCGTTCGCGGACCGCCGCTTCGGCGAGCCCTGGAGTGAAAAAGGGAAGGAGCCGCAGTTCATCCGGTTCGGCCCGGTTGAGATCGAGCGGATGATTCCGCCATCCGTCCAGTCTTTCCCACGCGGCCGCTGCCGTGGCGCCGTCTCCGTCCGAACCATCCATGACCTTTTCCTCATAATCGGTTTGGCCGTTGAGCCGCGTCGCCAGAAATGCCGCCGGCAAGACAGCCGCGACGACCGCGAATCGAAAGAGGCTTCTCATACACAGCCTACCGGCCCGACCGGGCGGGGATCGTGATGTCCGTCCGGTGCGTGAGGCCCAGCACCGGATGCACCGAGCATGCGTAATCCGCTTCCAGCTTCCGGAAACGAAAACCGGCTCCGAATGACGCTGTGGATGGACCGCGCGTCCATCCGCCCCGCAGGACGATGCATGAAATGACCGCGGCTTCCGCGCCGAACCGCCATTCCCTGGAACGGCCTTCCGCCTGGCCGGCCTCGGCGAACAGGCGCCAGCCCGGCCCGGGTTCGAACCGGAGACCGGCGTTCAGGCCCAGGCCGGCCGGACCGCGGCGGTCCGGAGACGCGCCATTCACATCATCGATCGAGCCGCCGAAGGACCAGGCCTCATCGAGCCGCAGACGCAGGGAACAGTCCGCGGCCGCGCCCGTCCAGGAACCGTAACGGGGTATTGCGAGGTATAATAGACGGATGCGGATCGCGAACCGGTTCCCCTGCCTGTCGGTTCCCGACCAGGCGATGCAGGCCGCGGTTTCGCGGTAGGCGGCGCCGCCCGTTGACTGACAGCCTGCTCCGATGCGGCCCAGCTGTGTCGGCAGGACCAGGGAAGCCGCGGCCACGCCCAGTTCCCGGATGCCGTAAGGGAGCGTGAAGGAACACCCGAATGTCGGCGTCGCTGCGTCCCCGATTCCGCAGGGATCTGTGAACACGGCCTCAGGCCCTATGGACGCCATGCGCACGCCGCCGTTTCCCGCGGAACCCGCGCCCGGAAGCGGCCCGTCGAATGCGGGCCGGCCGATTGTGTTCATGCAGAAAACATGAATGGCGATGAGCAGGATACGGCGCGGAAGACGCGTCCGGAAATCGGGATGCGACCGGTTTTGTCCGGATCCTTCACAAGCAAGGGGCGGGGGGATTGCAGGGGCAGGGTCGATCCGCATCGGACTCTCCTTCACAAACCCGGGAGAGAGGTTCTCCGAAGCGGTCCTGGATGCGGTTCTGCGGGCGTTTCGTTTGGTGTGACAGCCGCGGACGGCCGCCGGGCCGGCGGCGCGTCAGCGGATGAAGGAGAATATACCATTTTTCAGTTGAATGTCAAGGCCGAAACAGAGGAATGCCTTGACAATCTGCCCAAAAATCCTATATTTTCATACAAATCGCCCATGAGGAGGAAATGATGCGACGCGGTTTCACTCGAACCTTCATTCTGTCTGTCCTGCTTGCGGCCACGCCGCGGCTGGAGGCGCAGAAACTCGTCCCGCAGGTCAAGCTGATTCTCGAACGCCTGCCCCTCGAAAAGCAGAAACGGCTGACGGATTTCGAATCGGCTCTCGCGACCTATCTGTCCGACGCGGACTGGACGGGCGACACGAGTTGGGAACTCCCGCTGAACCTTCAGATCTATCTGCAGGATGTGAGCGTCAGTTTCGAGGATCGCTATGCGGGCATCTGCCTCATCTCGAACATGTCGGACCTGCAGTTCTACGACAAGTACTGGAAGTTTCCGTACATGGCGGGGGACCGGCTCGTCCACGACGTGAACCTGTACGAGCCGTTCACCGGGTTCATTAATTTCTACATCTATATCGTCATCGCGGGCGAATACGACAAATACGCGCCCTTGGGCGGCAGTCCCTGGTATGAAAAAGCCAAGGCGGTTTACGACCAGGCCCGGTTCAACTCGACCTTCATCTGGGGATGGGACGAGCGGGGCAAACTGCTTCAGTCCCTGATGGGCCTGGACGCCCAGCCGTTCCGGAAGAGCAAGTACTGCTTTTTCGCGGCATTCGACGCAGCCTCGCAGGCGGACACCTCGGCCGTCCGGCTCGGGCTCGAGGGTCTGACTCTGCTGGAATCCGTGCGGAAGCGGGATGTCGAGCACAAGGAAACGAAGGATTTTATGAACGCGCACCACATGAGCATCGCCGAACTGTTCCGGAACGATCCGGAAGCCCTGATCCGGCTGGCAGCCGCGGATTCCAGCCATGCGGAAGTGTACAGGCGCATGTCCGAGGGCCGGTAGCGGAAAAGGAAGAATCATCACGGAAAAGAAAAAACCTCCCGCGGATTTGTGAAGACCCGCGGGAGGTTTTTTCTTGACCGTTACGTAAACGCTCCGGGAGGTTTGAAACCTCCCGGAGCGTTTTTTACCATGCAATCCTTCCGTTCACGATCAGAGCGTATACGCCTTCCCTTCCTCAGGAATCAGGACGTCCTTGATCCCCTGGTCCTGCAGACCTGAGACAAGGGCTTCGGACTGCGGTGTTTCGCCGTGCACGACGAACACCTGTCTGAGCCGGGCCCGGTTCAGTCCGCCGGCGTATTCCAGAAGCGCGTTCCGGTCCGCGTGCGCGCTGAATCCGTTCAGAATGGCCACTTCGGCGCGCAACGGGTATGCTTCCCCGAGTATTTTCAGAACGGGCTGACGTTCCACGATGCGGCGGCCGAGCGTGTTGGCGGCCATGAAACTGACGACGAGCACGGTGTTCTTCGGGTCGGACACATTGTTGGCAAGATGATGGAGAATGCGGCCTGTTTCGCACATGCCGGCAGCCGAAATAATGACGCACGGTTCGCGGAGGCTGTTCAGGGTTTTCGATTCCTCAGCGGACTGGACGTACCGGAGCCGGCGGAATCCGAAGGGATCCTCATGACGATCGAGAAAAGCCTCCTGGGTTTCCTCGTCGAAGAGCTCCGCGTGCATGCGGAACACCTCGGTGGCGCTGATGGACAGCGGGCTGTCCACAAAAATCGGCAGTTCCGGAAGCGCGCCTTCATTGATCAGCATATGCAGAAAGTAAACCATTTCCTGAGTGCGGCCGACCGAGAACGAGGGTACTATGATTTTTCCTCCCCGGTCCATGGTCCGCTTCACCACATCCCGCAGTTCCTCCTTCATGTCCAGAATGTCATCGTGAATCTTGTTTCCGTACGTGGATTCCGTGATGAACACGTCCGCTTCGACGAGACGGACGGGATCCCGGAGCAGAGGCAGTTTCGCGCGGCCCAGATCGCCCGTGAAAACGATGCGGGACGGACGCCCGTTTTCGCTGGCATCGATCTGCACGATCGAGGATCCGAGGATGTGCCCGGCGTCGAAGAAAGTCGCGCGGACCTCGGGCGTCACAAGGAAGGTCCGTTCGTATCCCATGCCCACGAACTGACGCAGGGATTTCTCAGCGTCCTGCATGGTGTAGAGCGGAGGAAGGGGGGGGGACCGCCCTTGCGGGCGCGCTTATTGAGAAATTCCGTATCTTTTTTCTGTATGTGCGCCGAATCGCGGAGCATGATATTGGCCAGGTCGTGAGTCGCATGCGTGCTGTAGATCGGCCCCAAGTAGCCCTGCTTCACAAGCTGGGGGATGTTGCCGCTGTGGTCGATATGGGCGTGGGAGAGAATCACGGCATCGATGGACGCGGGATCGAATGGAAAATTCCGGTTTTTCAGGTCCGATTCGGCGCGTCTGCCCTGGGAGAGACCGCAATCCAGAAGGATCCGTTTGCCCGCCACTGTGAGCAGATGCATGGTGCCCGTGACTTCCCTGACCGCATTGTGAAATCGAATGTCCATTGATTCTCCTCGGGAACTCGGATTTTTGCGATCCGGCACCGGCCGGTTCCGGACCGCGCATGTAGGCCAATGTAGTGAACGCAGGGGCTAATGTCAAGGATAAGAACAGTTTATAGTTCATGGTTCATAGTTCATAGCAAAAGAATCCTTGCATAATCTTGATATATTCCGTCTTCAACTATGAACAATGAACTATGAACTATGAACTATTTTTTCGTATGTTTCCGCTTGTTTTTTACCGCTGAAATCCATATTTTTATGTTATATGGGAGAGAGGCGATGATCGATCTGAGAAGCGATACGGTCACCCGGCCGACACCCGGCATGCGGGATGCGATGAGCCGGGCGGAAGTAGGGGACGACGTATTCGGCGAGGATCCGACCGTGAACCGCCTCGAGGAGAGGGTCGCCGCCATGCTCGGCCTGGAAGCCGGTTTGTTCATGCCTTCAGGCGTCATGAGCAATCAGGTGGCGGTAAAAACCCACACCCAGCCCGGAGATGAAGTCATTCTGAACCGGGACAGCCACATTTTCACCTATGAATGCGGGACGGCCGCTATTTTTTCGGGCGTCCAACTCTATCCCCTGGACGGAAAATTCGGTTTTTTCACGGCCGCTGAAGTGGAACAGTCGGTCCGGCCGGATAATCCGCATCATCCCGTCACCCGTCTCATCTGCATCGAGAATACGCACAACCGCGCCGGCGGCACGGTATGGCCGGAAAAATGGATCGCCGAAATCCGATCGGTCGCGGACCGTTACGGCCTTGCCTTGCATCTGGACGGGGCGCGTCTCTGGAACGCTTCCGCAGCCTCCGGCGTGCCTGTTTCAGAGACGGCTTCGCGTTTCGATTCCGTTTCGGTCTGTTTTTCCAAGGGATTGGGCGCGCCGGCCGGTTCCCTGCTGGCCGGAAGCCGGGACTTGATCTCGCGGGCCAGGCGGAACCGCAAACGGATGGGCGGCGGCATGCGGCAGGCGGGCGTTCTCGCGGCCGCTGCCCTGTACAGCCTGGATCATCACATGGAACGGCTGAAGGACGATCATGCGGCTGCCGGCCGGTTCGCCCGGGCGCTTTCGGACCTCCCGGCGCTTTCAATCGACCTGGAAACGGTTCAGACCAATATGGTTTTCATCCGCATGCTGAAAATGAAAGCCGCTGACGCGGTCCGCCTGCTTGCGGAGAAACGCGTCCGTGTGATCGCCACGGGTCCGGACAGAGTGAGGGTTGTTTTTCATCTGGATGTTTCCGTGTCCCAGACAGACGAGGCCATCGGCGTCTTCAGGGACTTATT
>CAVTNR010000004.1:0-44012 GCA_963736115.1 uncultured bacterium | reverse complement strand
TCATCCGAATCGTACAATCTCAAGATTCCCGCGTTCCCATTCGTACTTCAAACAGGAGCCCCCGCATGAACCGCACTTCCCACCGCCCCGTTTCCCATAACGGGGAAAGCCTACTTCTGCTTCTGCTGTCCATGATGTTCGTTCACACGGGTTCCCTATCCGCCCAGGAACCCCCGAACGCGGCCAACCGCGACTCGCTCATCTCCGCGGCGAGGGAAATCATGTCCCTTCAGACCTATTGCGGCCTGGTGACCGTGGACTTCACGGGCCGGCCCCACGCGAGAACCATGAACCCGTTCCCGCCTGAGGACGACATGACTGTATGGATGGCCACGAGCACGGACAGCCGGAAAGCCCGTGAAATCGCCCATGATCCGCGCGTCTGCCTGTATTACGCGGACCACGGAACCGCCGTAGGAAACGTGAACATTGTCGGGAACGCGTTTCTGGTGCAGGACCCGTCCGAAATCCGAAAACGGGAGAGGGGCTACTGGCAGCAGGCATTCCCGGACCGGAGCAAGCTGGTCCTGATCAAAGTCGTGCCCGAAAAGATCGAAGTGCTCAACTACAAGCGCGGGTTCCACAACGATCCCGGACATTCCAAGTGCCGGCCGTGGAGTTTTAGAATTAGGTCAAAGTTCCAGGTTCAAAGTTCAAAGAAAGAATCGGGAAGGTACGGTAGTCACAGGCTTACAGCCCAGATTTTTTATCGTTCCCAACTCAGGAGCTCCTGCTCCCGAGTTTTCGTGGGTCATCGGTGTTTCGGAGAAGAAACGCTCCGGGAGGGTTCAAACTTCCGGAGCGTCGAGAATCGGTTTCAACCCCGGCGCAGAGGCGGGAGCCCCGCGAAGCGGGACCCGGCAATCGGATTTTTCCGGTTACTGAAGGCCTCGGCCAGAGAAAGGAACTCGTTTTTCCCTTGTTTCCTTCCCGAGGGTTTCTTAAAATAATCGAACCTCCCTGAAACCCGGAAACCATCGGCATGAAATCCAGACGGCTCTGCGTCATTATCCTGTCCCTCCTCGTCGCGGCGATTCCCGCCCGGCCGGAGACGCGTCCGCTCGCCTTCAGCCGCCTGACCACGGAAAACGGGCTGTCCTCCAGTTTCGTCAACGCCATCCGGCAGGACCCGGACGGCTTCCTCTGGATCGCCACCACGGACGGGCTCAACCGGTTCGACGGATACGCGTTCCGGACCTACCGCACAAGGGCCGGTGACCGGACGAGCCTTTCCTCGAACGTCGTGCACAGCCTGCATGTCGACCGGTCGGGCCGGCTCTGGGCCGGCACACAGAACGGTCTGCACCTCTACGACAGGCGGAACGACCGGTTCATCCGGTTCCGGAACACCGAGGCCACGGTTTTCGACGTCACCGATATCGCCGAATGCGGAGACGGAACCGTCGTCCTCTCCTCTTCCTCCCGCATCTACCGGGCCGACCCTGACGATTCGCTCTGCGTTCCCATTCTCTCCAGGCTCCTGGAGGCGCGCGGCGCGCGGACGGCCGATATCCACAGGATCGAAGTCGACCGCGACGGCCGGTTCTGGATCGGGCTCACCAACCGCGGCCTGCTCCGCGTCGACACCTCGGCCGGATCCGTGCAGTCGTTCCGGGCCGGGGCGAAACCGGGGAACGGCCTGCGATCCGACCGCGATCCATTCCCTTTTCACGGACAGCGGCGGCATTCTCTGGGCCGGGACGGACGCGGGCGTGCACCGCTTCGATCCGGCATCCGGCGTATTCCGCGTCTACCGGAAGGAATCCGGGAACGTGGAATCCCTGTCGAACGACATATGCTGGGACCTGTTCCCGGACGGGCCGGACGGCCTCTGGGTCGCCACGCAGAACGGGCTCAACCGGCTGGACCGCTCAGACGGAAAGGTCCGGCGGTTCCCGGCTGAACCGGCGCGGCCGGGCGGCCTTCACAACGGGAACATCCAGTCCGTTTTCCGGGACCGCTCGGGCGTTCTCTGGCTCGGCGGCACGCAGGGACTGGAGTACGCGCCGCAGGGCGGGAATCCTTTCCGCACGTTTCGGAGCATGCCGGGCGACAGCCGGTCGCTGAGCCACAATTCCGTGACCTGTTTCAGCCCGGACGGCAGCGGGGGATTGTGGATCGGCACGGACGGCGGCGGCCTGAACCGGTTCGATCCGAAAACCGGGCGTTTCGCAGCCGTCCGGCAGAACCGCGTCCGGGCCGGGGGAAGCGCGACGAACGCCGTGCTGGCCCTGTGGACGGCCGCGGACTGCCGGCTGCATCCCTCTGGATCGGCGACTACATGGACGGGCTCGGCGTACTCGATCCGGGAACCGGCCGTTTCCGGGCTTTCGCTCCGGGCCTGCGGATCCGTCCGGAGCGGGATTCGGAGACGTGCGCTCCATACTCAGGGACAGACGCGGCCGCATGTGGATCGCCACGAACGGCAGGGGCCTGTTCCGGCTGGACCGCCGGGCGGGCGACGGTTCACGCGGTTCACGCACGACCCGGAGAATCCGACCGGATCCCTGGTCAGCGATTTCTGCCTGACTTTGCTCGAGGACAGAGACGGCGGCTCTGGATCGGCACCTACGTGGGCCTGTGCCGGTACGACGAGGAGACCGGCCGGTTTACTTCCTACTTGTCCGTTGACCGCGATTCCACCAGTCTCAGCCACAACTGGGTGTACACGCTGCACGAGGACGTGAAGGGCCGGCTCTGGGTCGGCACCTACGGCGGACTGAACCGGCTCGACCGGAAGACCGGCGTCTTCAGCCGCTTCGGTGTCAGGAACGGATTCCCCAGCGAGGTCATCAACGGCCTGCTCGAAGACAGCCGCGGCCGGCTCTGGTTCTCCACCAACGCCGGTCTCGTCCGTTTCCATCCGGAGACGCTCGAGACCCGGGTCTACACGCGTCAGGACGGCCTACAGGGCGACGAATTCATACACGGATCCTGCATCCGGCTTCCCGGCGGGGAAATGGCTTTCGGCGGAACCGCCGGATTCACGCTTTTCCACCCGGACAGCGTGTCGGAGAGGACGACCGAACCGTCTCCGGTCATCACGGCCGTTGAAGTCATGGCCGCAGGAAAATCGTCCGACCGGGCGTCCGCGCCTGTGCGGAAAGCGCAGTCCGCGGACGGCGGCGTGCGGCTATCGCACGCCGAGGCCAAGATGTTCACCTTGCACTTCACGGCCCCGGAATTCGTCAAGCCGGGCAAGATCCGCTACCGGTACCGGCTCGACGGTTACCACGACGGATGGATTGACGCGGCCGCGGGCCGGTCCGCGACCTTCACCAATCTCGATCCGGGCGACTACACGTTCCGGGTGGTTGCGACGAACACGGACGACCTCTGGAATCCGGCCGGAGCCACCGAGGCGCGGATCCGCGTCACGCTTGAGCCGCCGTTCTGGAAATCGCCCTGGGCCCTTCTGCTCTACCTGCTCCTCGCCGGCGCAGTGGTGGTCGCCTATCACCGCTACCAGTCGAATCTCGTCCGGCTCCGCAGCGACTTGCGGGAGCAGACGCTGGAGAAGGAAAAGGCGCTCGAGCTCGATGCCCTCCAGTCCAGGTTCTTCGCGAACATTTCCCATGAGTTCCGGACGCCCCTGACTCTGATTCTCGCGCCCCTGCGGGAAATCGCGGCGGCCGGCCGGAACATGGAATGGCCCCTGATCCAGTCGCGGCTCCACGTCATGCAGAAAAGCGCGGAGCGCCTGCTCCGGCTGGTGAACCAGGTGATCGACTTCAACCGGATCGAGGCCGGCCGCATGACACTCGAACGCCGCGAGTCGGATCTGGTGTCCTTCTGCCGAGGCATCGCGGACACGTTCACCCTGATGGCCGCGGACCGGCAGGTCACGTTCACGTTCGGCAGCAACCGGCCCGTCATCACGGCCCGTTTTGATCCGGACAAACTCGATACCGTGGTCTTCAACCTGCTCTCCAACGCCTTCAAGTACACGCCCAGGGGCGGAAGCGTATCCATGACCGTGCGCGCCGCAGCAGGCGACGGTGCGGCCGAAATCGCGGTCGAGGATTCCGGGCCCGGTGTGGGGCCGGATGAATGGGGCCGGATCTTCGACCGGTTTTACAGGGGAGGGCGCGGGGGAGACGACGGACATACGGGGGGATCCGGAATCGGCCTCTCTCTGGCCAAGGAGATCGTGGAACTGCACGGCGGCTCGATCGCCGCAGGACCGGCCGGCGCAACGGGCGCACGTTTCACGGTGACGCTGCCCGAAAACACGCCGGACGATCGTCCGGCCGGCGGGACCGGCTCCGCCCAGCCCGGAATCCGTCCGGAGGGCGAAGCATGTCCGGACGCGGCCGCGGTCCCGGGCAAACAGCCGGATGCGGAAACGTCCGCGTCGACTCACACCGTTCTGATCATCGAGGACGACGCCGAAATGCGTTTGTATCTGAACCAGAGGCTCGGAGAGTCCTTCCGTGTTCTGGAAGCGCCGGACGCGGCCGCGGGCCTGGCGCTGGCCGGCCAGCGCATGCCGGACCTGATTCTCAGCGACATCATGATGGACGGCACGGACGGGCTCGAACTCTGCCGCCGTCTGAAGGACAACCCGGCTACGGGTCACATCCCCATTGTGCTCCTGACCGCGCGGCAGGAAGAATCCGCCCAGCTCGAAGGACTGGAAAGCGGAGCGGACGACTACATTGTCAAGCCCTTCAATATGGAAACGCTCAGGGCCAGGCTTCGTAATATCATTGAAACGAGGCGGCGCCTGCGGGAGCAATTCAGCAGGGAATGGCGGTCCGATCCGGCGGAACTTGCGGAGAATCCTGCGGACGCTGAATTCCTGAGGCGCACCGTGGCACTGATCGAATCCAACCTGTCTGATCCGGAATTCGGAGTTGAAAAACTGAGCCGCGAGATCGGGCTGAGCCGGTCCCAGCTTTTCCGGAGGATGAAAACCCTCACATCAGAGACGCCTTTCGATTTCATACAGACCATACGGATGAGAAAAGCCGTTCAATTGCTGGAGCAGACGGACCGGTCGGTCACTGAGATCGCCTATGACATCGGTTTCAAATATCCCTCGCATTTCAGCCAGCTCTTCCACGCCAGATTGGGCAAATCCCCGAAAGAGTTTCGGCGTTCATCGAAATAACGGGCCGGAATGTTTCGTAGTTAAGCCTCTTTTCTCTATTCAAGACAACATTTTCATCCTTAATATCGATTAGGATGACCATTTTCTGGGTTATTTGCGAAAACGTTTTCTGTCTTTCGATGACTTGATCCGGCTTATCTAATTGTAGATATTGAGCTTTCTTGAGCCCCTCTCGAAATTCATTGATTTTATTGGATATAGTTGCCTGAAAGAATTCATGCAACATATTAGACCTTTTTTGGGACTTAAATGAAAGCAAAATTTTTCCTGAAATTGTATTTTTGTTCGAAACCGATTTCGGTGGGACTGATTGCGGTTTCCATCCAATCCTCCAGTATATCAACAAATATCTTTTTTCGGAGTCCATGGATATTCGAACCCTCGCGCGTCTGGCCGGTGTTTCGCCGTCCACGGTTTCAAAAGCGCTGAACAACCGAAACGACGTGAGCGCCGAAACCCGCCGGAAAGTGCTTGAAATCGCAGATACCCACGGGTACAGCCCGAATTCGTTCGGAAAGGGACTGAAAACCCGTTCCACCGAGAACGTCGGGCTTCTTTTCAGCCGGGACCGGCAGGCTCTTTCGGACAATCCTTTCTATTCCAAAGTGCTCGAAGGCGTCGAATCGGAACTGTCTCTCAATAATCACAATATGATCCTGAGCATCATCCAGCCCAGCCACCGCGGACTCCCGAAAATGATACGCGAGCGGCATGTGGACGGAGTTATTCTCATCGGAATTTTTCACGAGGATTTTCTGGAGCGCCTGCGCTCCGAAGGCCTTCCGGTGGTGATGGTCGATCCGCAGAAACAGACCGACGATTACGCGCAGGTCCAGATCGACAACGAATACGGCGGTTTCCTTGCCACTGAATATCTGATCCGCAACGGCCACCGCGCCATTGGGTTCGTGTCCGGCGATCTGAGCCGCTTGAGCTTCCGCCAGCGGTTCGACGGGTACCGGAAGGCGCTCCGCATGCACGGACTGGAAACCGACGACCGGCTGGTCCGGATCGGCGGACTCGAGGACGGGTATGCGCATTTCAAGACACTGCTGGAGAGCCGGCCGCCGACCGGTATTTTCGTGGCGAACGACATCAATGCGATACGGGGATACAAAGCCGTGCACGATGCGGGCCTGCGCATTCCGGACGACGTCAGTGTCGTTGGTTTCGACGACATCGATCTCGCGGCCATGGCCTCGCCGCCGCTGACCACGGTGCGCGTACCCAAGCGGGAATTCGGGTCCATCGCCGCGCGCACCATACTCCGCATGGTCCAAGGCGGCGATAACCGACCGGTGATCGTCATGCCGGTGCAGATGGTCGAGCGCGGCTCCGTATCGCGCCGCGACGGCACATCCGCGTGAGTTCCGCCAAGCGGGAGGATTATCGGCTTCGAACGGGACGGCCCTGCCGGTCCCGCGTTTGACGAGCAAAGAACATCCCATTTCATCCAGGAGGTCGGATATGGAAGTGAGAAGAAGGCCCATGGTCACGACGCTCGTCCTCTTTTCGCTGATTCTAGCGTCGGTCGCCTTCGGCGGCGTGACGGGCAAGGTCGCCGGCAGGATCATCGACCAGAAGACCGGTGCGCCGATTCCAGGCGTCAACATCCTGGTCGCCGGAACCGCACTCGGGGCGGTTTCGGACCTGGACGGGAACTACGCCATTCTGTACGTGCCGCCCGGATCCTATTCCGTCCGGGCTTCGATTCTGGGATACAGCCAGACGATCGTCCAGGGTGTGGAGGTCCGGATCGACCAGACCAGCGATGTGACCGTCCGCATGTCGCCCGAGGTCATCAAGGGCGAGACGGTCACGGTGGTGGCCGAACGGAAGGCGGTGAAACCCGATGTGACCACGAGCGTGACGTCCGTCACCAGCCAGGAACTGACGATGCTTCCGGTGTCGAATGTGCAGGGCGTGGTCGGCATGCAGGCGGGCATCCGCGGCCTGGACATCCGCGGCAGTTCCTCGAACAGCTCGCTGTTCATGGTGGACGGCATCACCATGCGCGATCCCCGGCGGAACCAGCCGATCGCCACGGTCCCGATCAACGCGGTCGAGGCCATCTCGATCGAACGCGGCGGATTCAACGCCGAATACGGACAGGTGCAGTCGGGCATCATCAACGTCGTGACCCGCGAGGGATCGAGGGAGAAGTACCAGGTCTCGGCCGAATTCAAGGCCAGCCCGGCGCAGAAGAAGTATTTCGGCCCCTCGCCCTATGACCGCAACTCCTTCTGGATGCGGCCGTACCTGGATGACGCGGTCGCCTGGCAGGGGACCATCGCGGGCTGGGACAAGTACACCCAGCGTCAGTACGCGCAGTTCGAGGGGTGGGATTCCATCTCGCGCACCCTGATGACCAACAGCGACCCGTCGGACGACCTGTCGCCGATCGGCGCGCAGAATGTGTTTCTTTACCAGCACCGCCGCCGTCCGGTCACGGACCAGGCGGATTTCGACGTGGACGCCGGATTCGGCGGCCCCGTGCCGGTCATCGGACGGACCCTGGGCGGCCTGCGCTTCTTCGCGTCGTACCGGCGTCACCGAGAGATGCTGATCGTCCCCCTGACACGTGACGATTACACGGACAACGACCTGATGGTCAGCGTGCTCTCGGACATCAAGTCGAACATGAAACTGCGCCTCACCGCCATGGCCGGCACGCAGTATGGCATGCTCGACAACTGGGTGTACGGGTGGGACGTCCGGTCGCCCGACCGTGTCGTGAACCGAATCGCGGGCAATTACGGAGAAGGCCTCTTCAACACCGGATGGTTCAGCCTGAACGACATCGGGTACCAGACCTATTCGGCCAAACTGACGCACACGTTCTCCCCGAAAACGTATTACGAGGCCTCGCTGGAGCACCTCCGGCGCACCTACTGGGGCCGGACGGCGGACCCGGTGGACCCGGCGCGGAACGCCGAGGTCGTGCCGGGCTATTTTCTCAGCGAGGCCCCGTTCGGATACGATGCGGAGATGGGATCGAAGGCCATCAACAGTATGGGCATGGGCGGCCACTCCTGCCGTTTCACGGACGACACGGAGATCGGCGTCACCAAGCTCAGGACGGATTTCACCAGCCAGATCAACCGTCAGCACATGGTCAAGACCGGGCTGGAATTCGAAGTCAACCGGATCGACCTGAACTACCGCCAGATGACGGACACCACAAAACGCAGCGATTCGCCCATCCGGGCCGCGTGGTACGTGCAGGACAAGATGGAAGCCAGGGGGTTCATCGTCAACGCGGGGCTGAGGCTGGACTACAGCAACGCGAACACCGACTGGTACGATTTCGGCCCGTTCTACGCCCCGTACTACTCGACGAAGTACAAGTCCTCCATGGAATTTCCGACCGAGTCCACGAAGGGCCAGTTCCAGTTCAGCCCGCGTCTCGGTATCTCCCACCCCGTGACGGAGAACTCCAAGCTCTTTTTCAACTACGGCCACTTCATGCAGATGCCGTCGTACGACAACCTGCTGATCGAGACTCGGCAGTCCACGCGTAAGCTGAACGCGATCGGCGACCCAAACCTCGTGCTGGCCAAGACCATTTCGTATGAACTCGGATATGACCATTCGCTGTTCAATAACGCCCTGCTGGTGCAGGTGGCGGCCTTCTACAAGGATATCAGCGATCAGGAGCAAACGGTCAATTACTTCGGTATCCAGGACATCTCCTATTCCAAGACCACGAACAACGGATACGCCGACATCCGCGGCTTCGAGCTGACCCTGAAGAAGCCGCTGGGCCGGTGGTGGAACGGGTTCGCCAACTACACCTACTCGTCCTCCAAATCGGGCCAGTTCGGCCGGCCTCGGGTGTACCAGAGCCCGTCCCAGCAGGCGCAGTACGACCAGGCGACGTCGAACCTGTATCAGAACCGGCCGATCCCCCAGCCGTATGCCCGGATGAATCTGTCCCTGTTCACGCCGCCCGACTTCGGGCCCCGCATCGGCGGTATCGGCCCGCTGAACGACTGGCTGGTGAACGTGCTCTTTGACTGGCAGAAGGGCGGATTCACAACGTGGAATCCGAGGAACGTTGCCGCCATCTCGTTCAACCTGGCCACCACGGACATGCACAACCTGGTTCTGCGGATCAGCAAAAAGATCCCCATGCGGAAGATGGATCTCTATTTCTACGCGGACGTCAACAATGC
This sequence comes from uncultured bacterium, assembly GCA_963736115.1. GTDB lineage: Bacteria > Zhuqueibacterota > QNDG01 > QNDG01 > DTFT01 > JAFGAX01. The sequence goes on along the minus strand of CAVTNR010000004.1, from coordinate 34,724 downwards.
GCTCAACGCGAAGTTCCTCAACTTCTACGGCGGCATCAACTCGTTCGCGGATTATCAGGACCAGATTTACTACATGGAGTCCCTCCACCTGCCGAAAAATGCCGGATACAACAACATTCCGGGCGACGACAAGTTCGGCGCCACCCGGAAGCAGGGTGTCGCCTATCAGCCGGTGCTGTCACAGGGCGTCATCGACGAGACAAGCGCCGCCGGGGACGCGGGCGTCATCTATTACGACTTGACGAACCGGCGGTACATGGAGTACAAGGACAGCCAGTGGACGCAGGTGGAAAAGAAGCGGATGGATAGGATTCTGGACGACAAGGCCTATATCGACATGCCGAACATGACGTCCTTCTGGTTTCTCAACCCGCGCCAGATCTTCTACGGCGTCCGGGTCACACTGAACCTCTAACGGAGAGCGTGCCTCATGAATGGACTGAAAAAAAATCACGCGGCGCGCATCGCCGCATGGCTGGGTCTTCCGGTTCTCCTGCTGTCCGGCGCGCTTTACGGCCAGGGCGGGGAGATGAAGTGGATGCGCGCCGGATCGCTCCGGAGCAATTTCTCCGAGCAGGGCGCGCAGGTCGAGAACGCCATCGCCTCGGCGCCGAGCATCTGCTACGGACTGGCCTGGCCGGCCGAATACGGGATGGCGCAGTCATCGCTCGCGCAGAACGCCGTATGGCTGATGTGTCGTGATTTCTTCGACCCCGTCCGGCAGAGGACGTATCCGGCCAAGGCCGTGGGAACGGGATACCGGTTCGTCACGGACTGGCCGAACCAAATGTTCCCGGTGTCGCACCGGCTCATCGCCCGGTTCCCGGCCCCCGCGGTCTCCGTGGACAATGAATCCGCGAGCGAGAACGAGACCTGGGACGTCGTGGACGAGATCGACGACGGCATGATTGCCGACCGGATGATCGTCACGAAGCTCCATTCGTCCATGGGCATCACCATGACGAAGAAAATACTGGCGTTCACCCAGCAGAACCATGACAACTATTATGTCATCGAATACGTCTTCAAGAACACCGGCATCATCGACGCCCAGGGGGGCGCCTACAGCCAGACGCTCCAAGACTGTTACTTTTTCATGAGCCACCGCTATGCCCTCTCCGGCGAGTCCGTGACCGGGTACAACCAGGGCTGGGGCACTTGGGCCTCGACCTGGGGCCGGAACACCATCAGCGACGTGATGGGCACGGACCCGAATGCGGGTGACTACGAAGGCATACGGGCCGTGTTCGCCTGGTACGGGCCGCAGTCGACGCGAACCGTGTCGGACGACTGGGGATGCCCGAACGAACAGGCCGATCCGACCGATAATGTGCCGAATGAGATTCTGGCCGCGGCGCGGTACGCCGGCATCATGACCCTGCACGCGGACCGCAGCGCGTCCGATCCGTCGGACAACCCCTTTCAGCCCGTCACCACGGCCTACACGGGAAGTGACGACGTGGTGTACGCGGCCACGGTCACGCAGTACGACGAGACCCTCATGCAGCGCAAGTACAACCTGGCCAAGGCCGGACACGCGGCGCGCAGTCACGCCGAAGAAGTCGGGGACGGGTTCGCGGACACGTGGGGTTCGGACGGCGGGGGATACGCGCCCTGCACGAGCTACGGGCCCTACACCCTGGCGCCCGGCGACAGCATCCGCATCGTCCAGGCCGAGGCCGTCGCAGGCCTGAGCCGGGCCAAGAACCGTGAAGTCGCCCGGAATTGGATCCTGTGGGACAAAGCAGCGGCGGACAAGCCGGCCCTGGTACGTCCCAACGGCCAGGCGACCACCGATCACGGCCTATACAAGCGGGAATGGGTCTGGACCTGCGAGGATTCACTGATGCAGTCGTTCCGACTGGCCAAAGCGGCCTATGAGTCGGATTTCGGTTTTCCCCAGCCGCCGCCTCCGCCCGAAACCTTCACGGTCTCTTCGGGAGGCGACCGCATCATGCTGACCTGGTCGGCGAACGCCGAAAGCGATGCGAATTTTGATGGTTACGAGATCTGGCGCGCCAAGGGCATCGTGGATCAGCCGAACGCGGTGTACGAGAAGATCTGGGAATGCGACGGGAACAGCGCACCGACCCGGTACGATGACATGTCCGCTCAGCGTGGCGTCGATTACTACTATTATATCGTCAGCAAGGACGACGGATCGCGGAATGACGCGCATTCGGGAACGCCTCTGGTCAGCAGTAAATTCTACACGATGACGAACAAGCCGGCTTACCTTCGCAGGCCAGCGGGAACGAGCCTCGACTCGATCCGCGTGGTCCCGAATCCCTATGTCATCAGCAAGCAGGCGCTTCAGTTCGGGATGCAGAGCGGATACGACCGCATCGCCTTTTTCGGTCTGCCGCCGTTCTGCAAGATTAAAATCTTCACGGAGCGCGGCGACCTGATCCAGTCGATCGACCACGACAACGGAACCGGGGATGAGAAATGGGAGTCCGTGACTTCCTCCAATCAGATCATCGTCACCGGGCTCTACGTCGCGTATTTCGAGGTCACCCAGGATTACGCGAATTCGGAGGGCGTCCAGCTCTTCCGGAAGGGGCAGAACACGTACCGAAAATTCATCGTCATCCGATAACGGGGAGAAGCGCGCAATGAAGAACCTGCGGAGTTTCGCACTGTCCGGGCTTGTCCTCGTCGGACTCTGGGCCTTTCCGGGGCATGCCGGAGAGAACCAGAAGCTGGCGCAGACGGGCTTTCAGTTCCTATCCGTGGTGTCCGACGCGCGGGCCGCGGCCATGGGGAACGCCGTCAACAGCATGTCTCTCGGATCAAGCTCGATATTCTTCAACCCGGCGGGTCTGGCCGAAATGGACCGGCGGGTCGACGTCTCGGTGAGCGACAACCAGTGGATCGCCGGCATCCGGCACACGACCGCCAGCCTCGCGCTGCGGCCGGCCAAGGGCCGCTGGGGAACGCTGGCCTTCTCGCTTCAGAACGTCGATTACGGGGATAACCTGTTCGGGACGGTGGTGGTTCCCGAGAACATCAGTTCGAACGGATACATCGACACGGGGGACCTTGAACCGTCCGCGTTCGCGGTCGGCGTCGGGTATGGAAAGATGCTCAACGACCGGTTTTCCGTGGGCGGCCAGGTCCGCATGGTCCGGCAGGATTTCGGGGATTTCATGGTCCCCATGCCGGATACGACGCTGGACGAGGTCTCGAATTTCAAGAAGAACCCCCTGGCCTTCGATTTCGGCACCCTGTTCAGGACCGGGTTCAAAAGTCTCACGTTCGGCATGTCGGTGCGCAATTTCGCGGCTGAGGTGAAGTACCTCCGGGAGAGCTTCGAACTGCCCCTGGTGTTCACGTTGGGCATCAGCGCGGACCTCATGGACTGGCTCCCGGACGCCGGATTCGAGCAGTCCGCCATTCTGTCCGTCGATGCGAAGCATGACCGTTCCCACGCCGAGCAGATCTGCGTGGGGATCGATTACCGGGTGATGCGCCTGCTCTCCGGCCGCGTCGGTTATATTTCGCGGAACGACGAGAATACCCTGACGGCCGGTATCGGCCTGTCCTGGTCGGGCCTCACGGTGGATTACGCCTACGCGCCATACGGCGTCTGGGACAGCGTCCAGCGTCTCACGCTCCGGCTGTCGCACTGACCATTAAAATTCGGAGAGTGGTTATGAACCAGAAATCGTGGAACCGGAGCGCGCTCCCGGCTGCGGCCGGCCTTCTGCTCCTCCTGTCGGCCTGCGAATACAAGGCGCCCGCCTCGCCCTGGGAGCAGGCCCGGAACGCCGACCGGATTCTTCCCGTGATCACCGCCGTCGAGCCCCAGGAAGCCGGAGCGGCGAGCGAAATCACTCTGATTGGTGACCATTTCGGGGAGACCGTGTCGCTCAATACCGTTTATTTCGACGGCACGCCGGCAGTGATCAAAAGCGCGTCCGTCGACCGGATCACCGTGCTCAGGCCGAATGTGATCGGCGATTCCGTCCGCATCAGCGTGGTCGTGGACGGGGCGGTGGGCATCGCCAGGCAGTCGCCTTATAAAATGGTTCCGGTGGTCGAAACCTTCGGATTTTTCGCGAATCTCGACGCTTTTCTCGCCTGCGCCGCGGGTGCGGATGAAAAGCTGACCGTGGCCATGGGCAGCACGAGCTTCATCCGCCTGAATCCGGACGGGACACAGGACCTGGGTTTTGCCAAGACCAGCGCCAGCGCCCTGTGGACGGACCTGGCGAACGGACCGGACGGGATGGTTTATGCGGCCCGCTCCAATAACATCATCTACCGTCTTGAGGACGACACAGCCGCGGTGCAGACGTTCATCACGCTGGCCAGCAGGAACGACCGGGTGAAATCCCTGGATTTCGGCCCCAATGGCGTGATATACGGCGGCGGGAAGAACAGCGACCTGATCATCATCCGTTCGCCGACGGACGCGGTCAAGTCCGGCCTTTACGGCACGCATGACATCTATTGCGTCCGGGTGTACGGGAACCAGGTTTACGTGGCCGCCAAATACGGGGGCAACGGAACGGTTCCGGTTCCGGCCGGCGTCTGGCGTCACGCCATACAGGGCGACGGCACGCTGGCCGAGGGCGAACTGGTCTGCGACTGGGCCCAGGGGCCGGCTCCGGATGCCGTCATGGCCGCGCTGGTGCTGTCGGAAGACGGCGTTCTCTACATCGGCAACAACCATCCCGACCGTCCCGTGGTGACCTTCGACATGGCCACGGGACTCTGGAACACGCTGTTCTACGGCATTATTCCCGCTCCGGTGGATCAAATGTCCTGGGGAACGGACCGATATCTGTACGCGGTCGTCAACCGGACAAAAAACATGGGAGCCGGTGGCCGTCTCGTCCGGATCGACACGGGGGTTCTGGAAGCCCAATGACAGCCGGCCGGATGCCCGGGCGGACGTGACAATCGAGATCGACTGCCATGCAGAGGAGGTGATCGCCGGATATTATCCTGAAGGGGGAAAGGGATTCTGATCCGAAATCCCCGGACCCGATCCGAGGAAAGGAAATCATATTGAAGGAGAAATCAGAATGAGAACCAGGTTGTGGATTCTTTCGCTCCTGTGCCTGCTCGCCGTTCCGGCGGTCCAGGCCCAGGTCATCGCGGATTTCGAAACCGAGGCCCTGGGCACGGGCGGATTCGCGGACAACGGCTGGGGCACGGCGCTGACGAGCGTGTCGCGCATCGCGGACCCGACCGGCGCCAGCGGATTCGTGCTCGGCCTCGAGTACAACGGCACGGCCGGGGTCATTGAAAAGGGCAATTTCGACCCGAAGAACGGTCATGTCATCAGCTTCCATTTCTATCTGCCGGCCGATTTCCCGGATGACGGGGTCATCCAGTTCTGGGGCCAGGACAACTCCAGCTGGTCGCATACCACCGAGAACTACAACGGAGTCGACCTGCCCAAGGAAACATGGGTGAGCCTGAACTTCCACATCAGGGGATTCAATCTGAAGAATTCCGCGACGTTCAATCCCTATTCACCGAACCAGTTCGGCAAATGGGGCGTGCAGATTTCCACTTCGGCCGCCTATACGGGGCAGATTCTGATCGACGACGTGACCCTTCTGGGCGACGTGCCTCGGGTGCAGGCCGATTTCGAGACGAGCCTGAACACCTGGGAAAACTCGGGCTGGTCCCCGGGCATCAGCGCGGTGGAGCGTATCGAGGATCCCACGGCCGCGGGCAATCACGTCATGTCCGTGGGCCTCGATTTCACGCTCGGCAACGTCGGCCAGCTGACCTCCGGCATGATCAACCTGTCCAGTCTGGACCACGTGGCCGCCTTCAGGATCTGGGTGCCGGCGGAATTTCCGGACGAAAACGTCATCCACATCGTGGGACAGGACCGGAGCCACTGGTCCGACGGGGTCCATCAGCGCTACACGGGCGCGGATCTGCTCAAGGGCCAGTGGAGCGAGATCTACCTCGACATCCTGAAGGCCTATGAGACGGATTCCTCCAGCTTCACGCCCTATTCATCCGGCGGATTCGGCCGGATCTGGATCGGATTCGAGAACAACAATTCCTTCACGGGCGCCATTTTCATGGACGACATCGTCCTTCTGCAGGCGGCGCCGCCGGCCACCGCGGACCTGCTGTCCCCGGCCATCACCGTCACCGCCGGGCTGGCCGACTACACGGACCCGTTCACGGGCGAAGTGTTCTATTACAATGACATCGAATGGACGGATCTGATCGCGGACATCGGAGAGACGTACAGCCTCTATTTCAGCGAGACCGGAAAGATCACGGATGTGACCGCGCCCGGCGTCATCCAGATCTCCAGGCACATCGGCCGCGGCACCCAGGTCTGGCACCACCGCATTTACACCGAAGACGGCGGGTCCAAAACCGTGTACTACGCCATGACCGTGACCGGCCTGCAGGGCAGCGCCGTGGTCGAGAAGGAAGTCCGCGACGGCATCAGCAACAGCGGACCGGTGATCGCGAACACGTCGAAACTGTTCGAGATTCCGTTCGTGCAGAATTTCGGGTTCGCTGCGGACGCGTACCTCGACGAGTTCGAGGGTCTGGCGCAGACGTTCACGCGCTGCACCCTCCGGAACCAGCACGCGGCAGGGGACGAGGCAGGCGCCTGGACGACCGAATCGGACGATCTGAACTTCACCGGGTACGTGGTCATGGACGCAGACAACCTTTACATCGCCATGAACGTGGTCGATGATCTCTCCAACGGCGACGCGCAGTGCTGGGCCGGAGACGGCTTCGATTTCTTCGGCGGTTTGTACGATGTGCGCGACCTGACCTCCTACTGGCGAGGCGATGACCAGCAGCAGGGCGCGGTAACCGACCCGAACACGGGCGGCGGGTTCCGGCTCGGCGCGGCCGTCGGCCCGAGCCAGGGCAACCACATCCAGGTCAACGGGTACGCGCCGTGGGATCCGGAGGGAGTCGAGTTCGCCCACGAGGTTTTCCCCGGCGGATAGATCGTTGAGATGAAGATTCCGATTTGCCTCGATGAACGCCAAGTTCAACGGTTCCTTCGCGCCGGCCGACGGTATGATTCTGTGCGGCAAGATCGACGTGAATGACAATGACACTGAATCCACCACGGCCACCCGGTCCCTGCAGAACCACTGGGGCGACACACCCGGCAATTTCCAGAACTGGCAGAGGGCCGAAGCCTGGGCCGCGCCGTTCAAGCTGACGAGCACTCCGCTTCCGTCGGCGGTCGAATCGGCCGGAGACGCTCCCTTCCGTTTCGGTCTGGACCGCAATTATCCGAACCCGTTCAATCCCGCGACCGTGATGCACTACCAGGTCGGCCGGACATCGGACGTTTCCCTCAAGGTGTTCGACATGACGGGCCGGGAAGTCCGGACACTCGTTTCAGGCCGGAAAACCGCGGGCGCGTACACAGCGTCCTGGGACGGCACGGACAGCCGGGGGCAGAAGGTTCCGAGCGGTATCTATATCTGCAGGATGAACGCCGGCGGAACCACCCAGATCCAGAAGATGACTCTGCTCAAGTAAACGGGCATTGTCCGTATCAAGTCTAACGGGAAGGGGCAATCCGGCGGAGCCGGGTTGCCCCTTCCGTTCGGCCCGGCGCAAAGCGCAAGGCGTAAAGCGTTTAATGATACACTATCCGCCAGTTGGACATCCGGTTCCCACGGTCGTTCCGAACCGGGAAATGTCGCCCTGAGACCCACCCTCCTGCTTTGCCCATGAAGGGCCTCCTGGCGGGTAAGCGGCGCAATCCGCTTGAATGCCTTTCAAGGCAGTCGGCTTCAAGGATTCGTATCCAGAAGGGAAGCGATCATGCACACACGGAATCTGATCGCGAGCTTATTCCCCGCGGCTTGCCGCGGGGTAAGCGAGCGAATATCAGATGTCTCTTCTCTACAGATAGAAGATTCCCCGCCGCTTGTCTTCAATAATTCAAAAATCCAATTGCTTGATCCCGCGCAGCGGGCGGCGGGGAGCTTCAATCGACTGGTTGGAATCGCGCTGACGGTCCTGTGGGCCGGACAGGCACTGTTGGATCCGTCCCCGCTTCTGGCGGATCCGCCTTCCGTGTCCGTCATTCAGACCAACACGGCACGTCCCGGACTGTACTCTAAATTCGAAACCGTGCTGAGCCTTCAGAACGCATCCTATTCGAATCCCTTCGACCCGATGCAGATCGATGTCCGCGCCTCTTTCATCTCTCCATCGGGACGCGTCTGGCCGGTGTTCGGGTTTTTTGACAATTTCCAGAACCGGAACCAATGGAAGGTCCGGTTCTCCCCGAACGAGACCGGACGGTGGCGGTACACGATCACGGCGAAAACACCGGCGGGGACCGGAACCAGCCCGGAATACGGGTTTGACGCCGCGCCTTCCGCATTGCACGGCTGGATACGCGTCTCCACGGACAATCCGCATTACCTGATGCATGACGACGGAACCTCCTTCTACGGCGTGGGACCCTCTTATCCCTGGGGCGTGAACGACGGCCCAACGGGTCTGGCCCAGCTTGAGGCATCCGGCGCCAATCTCTATTACTACTGGAACATCACCTACGGCGGAGAGGGCAATCTCATTGAATCCTTGGCCTCGGGCCTGGGCCGGTACGACCAGGCGAAATGCGGCCGCATCGACCAGATTCTCGAATGGTCCGAAGCCCGGGGTCTGCACATGATTCTTTCCATCTGGCCGCACGACCTACTCTGCGCGAACGTATCCGGATGGCCCAAGGCCTGGAACATCAATCCCTACAACCTGATCTGCGACGTCACGGAATTCTTCTGGAGCGACGCGGCCTGGGATTTCGAGATCAGCCAGTACCGGTACCTCATCGCCCGGTGGGGGCACAGCCGGAGCCTGGCGGCATGGGAAAGCGTTTGCGAAATAAACGGTACGGACGGATGGGCGTTCGACGACCGGGCGGATGTACTCGACTGGACGGAGCGGGTGCACCGGTTTTTCCGGGAGAACGATCCATATGGCCGTCCCACCACGGTGTCTCAAGGCGGCGGCCAGTACTGGACCGACGGATATCGGGTCTCCGACCTGCCGAACGTCCATCTATACGAAAGGAGCTGGGTGGCGCGCTTTCCGAACAATCCCCTGCGCTCCAGCCTGTGGATTTACGGGGACATCGCGGCCCGTTTCCGTAAAGATTTCGAAAAACCCGGCATTTTCGGGGAGGCGGGGCATACCGACAATTACGGCGGCTATGCGGCCGGATCCGAAAATTACCTGCGGCTGTTCCACAATGCCCTGTGGGTGACCTGGGCATCGGGTCTGGCAGCGGCTCCGCTGTGGTGGGACTTCGGCACCAAATCCATTTTTACGCCTGACCTCCTGGAGCAGATGAGGGTGTTCTCGACCGTGAGTCGGACCCTTGACTACGCCCACCTGCCTCTGACAGCCGCTTCCGCATCCGTCGAAGGATGCGACGGATATGCGCTCGAAGCCGACTCGGTCGCGTTCGGGTGGATCCGCCAGATGAACGGCGCCGCGCTGACGCCTTCGCGTTTCACGCTGACCGGGCTGTCCGACGGCGCCTATGGCGTGACCTGGCTGGACACGTGGACCGCCGATACGGTCGGCATGGACATCCGCCTGTCCGCGGCCGGTTTGCTGGCCGCGGAGAGTCCGGCACTGCCCGAAGGACGTGCGGATGCGGCATTTGTCATACGCAGGGCCGAGGCCGGAAATGTCCCCGTCCGGCTCTCGCTGGCCGCGGACCCGGGCCGTCTTTTCAGCGACCCGGTCTATGCGTCGGAGATCACCTGTTTTGTCCTGGACCGGGACGGACGGCTCTGCGCGACCGCGGCCGGCCCGGTGCTGTTCACGGTTTCCGGTCCCGGCAATCTGGAAGGCACCAACCCGGCGGTTCCATCCGGGGGAACCGCCTCCGTCGTCCTCCGCGCCGGCGGCGCGTCCGGAGTGTGCACAGTGACCGCCTCCTCGGAGGGGCTGCAGCCGGACACCCTGGACATCGTCATCCAGAAATTCGGGAGCATTGACGATTTCGAGGAATACGGATCGGACGAAGACCTGCGCGCCGCCTGGACGGTCCGGCAGGGCACGACTGCCGCTGCATTTCTGGAAACGGTCAATCCGGGCGAAGGCGGGAGCGGCCTGCGCATGGAGTACACGCTGGGCGGCGGCAGTCTTTCCTACGCGGGCCTTTCCCGGGCGCTTTCCGGGGATTTGAGCCGCATCGGTTCGCTCCGCTTCTGGCTCAAGCCGGACGGATCAGGTCGCACCCTGCACATCCGGCTTCAGGAGACGGACACAAAGTACTGGTACGCGGACCGGGTTCTGAACGGGACGGATCCAGAGACCGTGACCCTTCCGCTCGACGCGTTCGCGCCGAATGTCGGAATCGCCAGGCCGAACACGGCCGCGCTCACCCGGATCGGCCTGAATGTGACGATGGGGAACGCGGGGTCCGGAAGCGGCAGTCTGGTATTCGACGACATGAAGTTTCAGGCCGCTCCGTCGTCCGTCCACGGCCCTGCCACACCGGACGGGACGCCGGCCGGTTTCGCGATGATGCCGCCCTATCCCAATCCTTTCAATGCCGTGACCATGCTCGAAATCGGGCTTCCCGCAGGCGGGGATGTGCGCATGGCCGTATTCGATCCGCTCGGCAGGGAAATTCAGGCCTGGACGGTTCCGAATCTGCCTGCCGGGCCGCACCGCATCCCATGGCAGGCGGACGGGCTCGCTTCCGGCGTATATTTTCTCCGCGTCGAAGCCGGCGGTTTCAGTCAAGTGCGAAAGTGCGCGCTGATGCGGTGAGGCGGGTGAAAAAGTTCATAGTTCATAGTTCATGGTTGGAAACTGGGATTGGCAGTTTCCCTGTCCCCTCTTTAACTATGAACCATGAACTATGGAACTTACATTATCCGTTTCGTCAATCGATAAAATGTTATTTTGCGCTTGACAAGCGCCTTTTTCTATGCTATATTGTTTCTACTTATAGTAACAATTATCCCGAAACGGAAAAGACGGCAATGATTCAAAACTTGAATAAATGGTTGTGGCAAGGCATAGGAAGCCCTCCCTGAACGGCGCATGAAAGCCGATCCGGGACGGGACCATCGGATGCATCCCGCCCCTATTCAAATAACGACCAGGACCGCGGGACAAACCCCGCGGTTTTTATTTTTCAGGGAGAGAGCGTTTTCACGACGCCCGGGCACCCGGGCGACAGAGAAGAAAGCGGAATCGCAGACAGAAGGGAACCGGTTATGGCAATCAAGGAATCGATCGGCAAGGCGATGCGGTCCGAATCCCTCACCGAGGCAGAAGCCCACCAGGCGGCCACGGCCATCATGAAGGGCGAGGCGACCGGCGCGCAGATCGCCGCCCTGCTCGTGGCGCTCCGCATGAAGGGCGAGACCGAGGACGAAATCACGGGCTTCGCCCGCGCCATGCGCGAAGCAGCGACCCCGGTGAGATGCCTCAGGGACGGGCTCGTGGACACGTGCGGCACGGGCGGGGACAGTTCCGGCACGTTCAACGTGTCCACGCTCGCGGCCCTCGCGGCAGCGGGCGCCGGATGCCGCGTTGCCAAGCATGGGAACCGTTCCGTGTCCAGCCAATGCGGAAGCGCGGACCTGTTTTTGGCGCTGGGCGTGAAAATCGACGCGCCGCCCGAAACCGTTTCAGCCTGCATCGACGAAAATGGAATCGGTTTCCTGTTCGCGCCGGCTCTGCATCCGGCCATGAAGCACGCGGTCGGACCCAGGCGGGAAATCGGTGTCAGGACAATTTTCAATATTCTCGGCCCCCTGACCAACCCGGCCGGCGCCAGGCGCCAGCTCATCGGCGTGTTTGACGGAGCCATGACCGAAACCGTGGCCGGCGTCCTGAAAAAGCTTGGCTCGGAGCATGTGCTCGTCGTGCACGGGGAGGACGGGCTGGATGAAATCACGCTCACCGGTCCAACGGCCGTCACGGAGCTGAAGGAAGGCCGGATCCGGTCCTTCACCGTGCGTCCCGAAGATTTCGGGCTCAACCGGGCAAGCCGGGAATCGCTGATCGGAGGCGACGCGCAGGCCAACTCGGTTATCGCGATGGACGTGCTGAAGGGGAAGAAAGGCGCGGCGCGCGACATGGTTCTGCTGAACGGCGGCGCGGTCGCTTACGTGGCGGGCGTGGCGCCGACTATCGCGGACGGCATCCGGATGGCAGCGGAATCCATCGATTCCGGACGGGCCCTCGAGAAGCTGGAATGCATGAAGCGCATCAGCGGGGGCGCCTGAGCCGTATGTTCAGACTGGAAGAACTGCTCGCGGCCAAGCGGGAGGAAATCCGCCTGCTGAAACGGGCATCGTCATCGTCCGGTAAAAGCACGACTGACGGCGTGCGCTCCCGTAAACCGATCAGGGACTTCAAAGGCGCTATGGACGCGGCCGGACTGTCCGTGATCGCGGAGATGAAACGGAAATCTCCGTCCGCGGGTGAATTGCAGGCGGATTTGAACCCGGCGGTCACGGCCGTTGATTACGCGAAGGCCGGCGCCAGAGCCGTTTCCGTGCTGACGGACAGCGTGTACTTCGGGGGGGACATCGAGGATATGCGGAAGGCTGGATCCGCCTGCGGACTCCCCGTTCTGCGCAAGGAGTTCATCATCGACGAAATCCAGATCCTGCAGTCCCGCGAAGCAGGAGCTGACGCGATTCTCCTCATCGCCCGAATCCTGTCCCCGGAGCGGCTGGCAGACCTGCACCGGTCCGCGTTATCGGCAGGGATGACCTGCCTCGTCGAGATCCGGAACCGGAAGGAGCTCGACGAAGCCGTGGCCGCAGGCGCTTCGATCATCGGCGTGAACAACCGGGATCTGGACACGCTCGAAACGGATCTCTCGGTCTCGCTCGAAATGGCGTCGTCGCTTCCGGATTCCGTGACCAAGGTGGCGGAAAGCGGCATCCGGTCGGCGGACGACGCCCGGCGGCTCCGGGAGGCGGGGTATGACGCGATACTGGTGGGGGAGGCGGTTATTCGGAAACCGGGGCTGCTCGGGGAGCTCGCGAGGATACAATAGTTCATGGGGAAATATGTTCATAGTTCATTGTTCATGGTTCATAGTTAATAAAAATAGGAAATGCCGACAAATCTCTTTTTATCTTTAAAATCCGAACCATGAACTATGAACCATGAACAATGAACTGTCAAAGACGAACACGAAAAGATGAACCCTGAATTGAAAATAAAGATCTGCGGCATCACGAACCTCGACGATGCGCTCGCCGCGGCCGGGCTCGGCGCGGACTATCTTGGATTCGTGTTCACGAGGTCCAGACGCAGGATCACGCCCGATGAAGCAGGCCGCATCGTCGCGAAATTGCCCGGACCCGTGATTCCGGTCGCCGTTTTCCGGGATGAAGCGGAGGAAGAAGCGGCCCGCGCCGCTGAGACCGCGGGCATCCGTACCGTCCAGATACACGGGGAAAACAATCCCGCAGGTTGTTCCGTACTTGCGGGCCGGTTCCGCCTGATCCGGCGCATTCCCGTCCGCCCCGGAGACGACGCAGTTTCCATCGGCCGCAGGATGGATGATTGCGGCGATGCGGTCCCGCTTCTCGATCCAGGGGCGGGAGACGGAGTCCCTTTCGACTGGGACCGGTTTCGGGGCTTGTCCCGGCCTTTGAGCCGGGGCTTGCCCCAGCCTTTGAGCCGGGGCTTGCCCCAGCCTTTGAGCCGGGGCCTGAACCGTCCCTTCTGGCTCGCGGGTGGATTGACGCCGGACAATGTGAAGCGGGCCGTCACGCTACTGAACCCCGCGGCCGTGGACGTGTCCACGGGCGTGGAGCAGGCGTCCGGATTGAAGGATTTTGAAAAAATGAAGCGTTTTATTTCGGAGGCCAGATGATTCCATCCCAGCCGGACCGCCGGGGTTATTTCGGAAACTACGGCGGCCGTTATGTCCCGGACACCGTATTCCCGGCGCTCGACGAACTGGACCGCGCTTACCGCGCCATACGGCGGGACCGCGCGTTCCGGCGGGAGCTCGGGGACCTGCTCCGGAACACCGTGGGCCGTCCCACACCCCTGACCCGCGTGCTCCGTTTTCCAGCCGGAACAGGGAAGGCACCCGTCCCTTCGTCCGGGAAAACGCGCCGGAACCGGCACTTGGAAACGCGGATGTATCTCAAGCGCGAGGATCTCTGCCACACGGGCGCGCATAAGATCAACAACACCGTCGGCCAGGTTCTCCTGGCCAGGCGCATGGGCAAGCGCCGGGTGATAGCCGAAACCGGCGCGGGCCAGCACGGCGTGGCTACGGCCACGGCCTGCGCGCTGTTCGGATTGAAATGCACGGTGTACATGGGCAGCGACGACGTCCGGCGTCAGGCCATGAACGTGTACCGGATGCAGCTGCTCGGCGCCGAGGTCGTTCCGGTCGAATCCGGCACCCGCACTCTGAAGGACGCGATCAACGAAGCGATGCGCGACTGGGTGACGGCCGTGCGGGACACCTATTACTGCATCGGGTCCGTGGTCGGTCCCCATCCGTATCCGCTGATGGTACGTGATTTCCAGTCCGTCATCGGTCTCGAGGCGAAACGGCAGATTCTGAAGGAGGAGGGCCGCCTGCCCGACCTGCTGGTGGCCTGCGTGGGCGGGGGAAGCAACGCCATGGGGCTGTTTCACCCATTTCTGAATACGAACGTCTCCATGGTCGGCGTCGAGGCGGGCGGCCGCGGCCGGCAGCCCGGCCGGCACGGCGCCACGCTCTGCCACGGACAGCCGGGTATTCTGCACGGCGCATTGAGCTATCTCCTGCAGGACGCGAAGGGACAGGTGCTTCCCACGCATTCCATATCCGCGGGCCTGGATTACCCCGGAGTGGGACCGGAGCATGCCTTTCTGAAGGATTCGGGCCGCATCCGGTACACATCGGTTCCGGACGACGCGGCGCTCGAGGCCTTCCATCGCATGTCCGAGCTGGAGGGCATACTGCCCGCGCTCGAAAGCAGCCACGCCCTGGCCTACGCGCTCCGAATCTCCAGTCAAACACCGGGCCGCATTCTGGTCGTGAACCTGTCCGGCCGGGGAGACAAGGACCTCGACATCGCGGGAGGCCGGTTATGACGCTGTCCGAGAAATGGAAGGAACTCCGGTTCAGGAACGAGGCCGGACTCGTGGCCTATCTCATGGCCGGCCACCCGACGATTGAAAAATTCCTCGAAAACATGCGCACGCTCGCGGAGAACGGCGCCGACTTCATCGAGATCGGCCTTCCGTTCTCGGACCCGATCGCGGACGGGCCCGTGATCCAGCAAGCATCGAACATCGGGCTGGCAAACGGGGCCGACCTTGACACGGTTTTCGGCGCCGCCCGTTCCATGAACGGACGGGTCCCGCTGATCCTGATGTCCTATCTCAATCCGCTCCACCGCAGGGGCGTGAACCGGGTGTGCCGCGAGCTCAAAGCCGCGGGCTTTGAAGGCTTGATCATCCCCGATCTTCCGGCCGATGAAGCCGGCGATTGGTCGGTCGCCTGCCGCAAGGCCGGCCTGGACCTGATTTTTCTCGCGGCTCCCACATCGCCCCCGGACCGTCTCGCGAAAATCGCAGCCGCATCGTCCGGGTTCGTGTACTGTGTGAGTCTTACCGGGACCACGGGCAGCCGGAACACCGTGGCCGCGGGCGCCGAATCCTTTCTCAGGCGCATGCGCAAGCAGACGAAAAAGCCTCTGGCCGTCGGATTCGGCGTTTCCACTCCGGAGCATGTGAAACGGTTTTCAAGGCTTGCGGACGGCGTCATCGTGGGAAGCCGAATCGTCCGGGCCGCGGCGCAAGGCGAGAACATCGCCGCCCTGGTCCGGAGCCTCAAGGACGCGACACGGCATGAAGCGGGGCTGAAAGTCCGCGGCCTGCGGGGGGGCGGCCGGTGAACGATCCTCTCCTGTCCCGCCGAATCGTGCACCACCGCAGGATACCGGCCTTATGGCCGCCGGTGTCTGCTTTCGAAGCCCTGTACGCGGCTGAAACGTTCGGCTTTCTCTACGAGTCCCTCGAGAGCGACGGCAAGCGGGGACGGTACTCGTTTCTCGGCGGAAAACCCTATGCTGTGTTCAAGGCCTCGGGACAGGACATCCAGGTCCGCGTCCGGCCGGCCCGGTCCGCCGGTCCGGAACCGGGAGCCACGGATCCGGACTGGATCACGCACCGGATAGAAGGCCACCCGCTTGAGGTCCTGCGCCGCCTGGTGAACGAAGCCCGCATGGACGCCTCGGTGAGGCCTTTCTCCGGCGGCGCGGTCGGTTTTGTGTCGTATGACGCCATACGCCGGTTCGAACGCATTCCGGACTCCAACCCAGACCCTACGGCAGTACCCGAGTTTTTTTTCATGTTCCCCGAGGAGGTTCTGGTATTCGATCATCTCGAGAAAACCGTGGACATCGTGATCCATTCGGACGATCCGTCCGAGAACCGGCTTCTCGAACTCACGGACCTGTGTAATTCACTGGGAGACTTGCCGGTTACGGAAAGCGCTTCAGATCCCGGTCCTGATCCGGATGCAGCCGTCCTTGCTCTTTCCTGTCAACCGGATGACGAGTCCGGACCGGATTCGTTCCGTTCCCATATGACCCGGCCGGAGTTCGAGGCGGCCGTCCGCCGGGCGAAGGAGTACATACTCGCCGGAGACGCCTTTCAGGTGGTGCTGTCCCAGCGTTTCACTTTTCCGGTGCGCACGGATCCGCTGAAGATGTACGAGGCGCTCCGGCTGGCCAATCCGTCTCCGTATATGTATTACCTGGCCCTCGAGGACCTTCGCATTCTCGGGTCTTCGCCTGAAATTCTCGTCAAAGCCGAGGCGGGCCGGGTTTCCATCCGGCCGCTCGCGGGCACGCGCCGCAGGGGCCGCACGGAAGAGGAGGATCTCCGCCTCGAGGCGGAACTGAAGGCGGACGAGAAGGAACGCGCGGAACATGTCATGCTCGTGGACCTCGCGCGCAACGACATCGGCCGGGTCTGCCGCTTCGGCTCCGTCCGGGCCTCGGAGCTCTTTACGGTCGAGCGCTACTCCAGGGTCATGCACCTCGTATCGCATGTCACAGGCCGGCTCCGGCCGGACAAGGACGCGTTCGACTGCTTTTCGGCGTGCTTTCCGGCGGGCACGGTGTCCGGCGCGCCCAAGGTCCGGGCCATGGAGATCATCGACGAACTCGAACCGGAACGGCGGGGCGTGTACGGCGGCTCGATCGGTTATTTCGACTTCGGCGGCAACATGGACATGTGCATTGCCATCCGGACGCTCGTGCTCCGGGGCGCCGAGGGCAGTCTGCAGGCCGGCGCGGGAATCGTCGCGGACTCGGACCCGGCGAAGGAATACCAGGAAACGTTGAACAAGGCACGCGCGCTTTTCCAGGCGGTCACGGCGGCGGGAACGTCGGCGGAAACGGCATCAGGAACGGCCGAGGGCTGAGAGCCCGAAACGGAGGGATTCATGGTTTTCATTCTCGACAACTACGACTCGTTTACCTATAATCTGGTCCAATTGATCGGCGAGACCGGCCGCAGGCTCGAAGTGCGCCGCAACGATGAGGTGAGCGTGGCCGACGTTGTGGCGCTTGGTCCTGAGGCCGTGGTGATCTCGCCCGGACCCGGAATACCGGCTGATGCCGGCATTTCGGTTCCGCTCGTCACTGCGATGAAGGGCCGATGTCCCGTGCTCGGCGTATGCCTGGGGCATCAGTCCATCGCAGAGGCGTTCGGCGGCCGCGTGATCCGGGCCGTGCCCGTGCACGGCAAGGTATCGGCCATCCGGCATGACGGCCGGACGGTTTTCCGCAACCTGGAGAAGACCTTCGATGCCACGCGCTATCATTCCCTGGTGGTGGACCGAGCCAGCCTGCCGGACTGTCTCGAGGTGACGGCGTGGACCGACGATGGGACCATCATGGGAATCCGTCACAAGGAAGATCCGGTCGAAGGCCTGCAATTTCATCCGGAATCGATACTGACATCCGAAGGAAAGCGCATTCTCTCCAATTTCCTAAATCTGTCTTGACATTCCCCCCAAAAATACCTATTTTTTCCGAAGTTACGCATTCTGTTCCAATCGGGCTGTCAGAAGCCCGCTGACCAATTAAAATATTACACTTAAACGTCGGTTGATGCGGGCTTCTGACAGCTCCGACGAGTCCGATACAGCGCCGCTTGCCTTCAACCAGAAGGTTTATAATAGCTTGGTCCCGCGCAGCGGGCAGTGCCCATCATCCTATTTTCCTGTAAACCTCCGCTGCTTGCAGCGGGGTCATTTACTCGCCGGAAGAGACATGAAAGCCGGAGCGCTGGCTGCGTTATCCGCGGCCGCATTCATTTCCCTCGTGTTCACGCTGAGAATTCCGTGGCCGGTTTCCGTATTCGTCTGTCTTCCATTATACATACTGCTGATTGCCGGCCTCGTGACACGGCATAATGTTTCGGCGAGACCCTCCTGGCAGCGGGACGCTTCCGCTCCGGGGCGGCCGGATTCTCCAGGGTTCAGTCTCACGTCCGATCTCGCGGAAGGAGCCGGTTTGCAGCGAATCGGCGATTTCACTCGGCCGACTCTTCCGGAAAACCGGATGCGCGTCTTCCGGAAACCGGACGGGTCCATGCTCTTCTGCGTCAGGCAGCGAGAAAACAAAGTCTCCTTCGAATGCGCCACTTTTCTCGATGATGGGGGAGACTTGACCACGACGACGGACAGCCGGACCCGGCATGAACCAAGGCCGTTCCGAAGACGGCTGCTCCTGGTCAGGACGGACGATCCCCTGGAACTCATCGCTGAACACCTCGAAGGCGTCAGGCTCCTGTCGGAAAGCGGAAAGCATGCCGCGGACGCGGACAATTCCGGCTGGCTGGCGGCCTGGACGGACAGGGAGTCCGATCTGGTCCGTTCCATCCGTTCTTCGGGCCCGCTGTGGCCGCTCCATGTCCTGTGGTGGAACATCGGGAAAACGGAACGCGGTTACGGCATCCCGCTGAGGACCCGCGGGCTCTCCTCCGGGAATCCGCGGGAACCCGAGGGAAGGAGGGCCGGTTCAAGTTCCGGTCTGCAGCATGAAAACCGCGGGGCCTCGGTTCCGGCCGCCCGGTCGGAAACGGATACCGGAGACGGCAGGCTGTATCGCGTGGTTTTCAACGGCACGGTAGCAGAAGGAAAGAATCACGAACATGTGAAAGCCGCCCTGACCGCCGCTTTCAGGCTGGACAGCCGCCGGGCGGACGCGCTTTTCTCCGGCCGGCCCGTGAGCGTCAAATCCGGAGTGGACCGGAATACGGCTCTCCGATACCAGGAGGCTTTTCTCAAAGCCGGGGGCGTTGCGGAACTGGAACCCATGATCCCCGCGGATCCCCTGAACCATGCCGGTGGGAATGCGGTTCCGCAACAGGCACAGTCGCAGCCCGCCGCAAGCGGCCGTCCGAAGGCCGAACTTCCGCAGGAAGACCCGGACATTCAGCGTTTCCGCATCGAATCCATGATCGCGGCCGAGCGCCTGGCCTTCGACCGAGAGCAGAAAATCCATCAGTCCATCGGCTGGCCCGGATACGCTCTGGCGATTGCTTCGTTTATCCCGGTTATCGGGCCGATCGTATCGTCCGCCGCCGTATTCTACGGCTGGACGAGAAGGCGCTCCGGCGGCGGCCGCATCATCGCCCTGGCCGTCCTAGGCGGGCTGATCTCGACCTCAGCCTTTATCAGTCGTTTCGAACCGAAACCGGCGGCTTTAAAATCGTCCAGGGAATCGACGACCGCTGAAACGCGTATGCGTCTCAGCGGTTTAGTCCACGCGGCTGAGGCGTACCGGGAGCGGACGAGCGTTTACCCTGAATCCCTCCCCATGCTTGCGGCCGGGGGCGACACCCTGATCCAATTCCTGGATCCGGCAAGCGGAGGAGAAGCTGGAGCGGCTGTTCCGTTTTTTTACAGGTTGGATCCGTCCGGAGAAACCTACACACTGCTGTCCGCCGGTCCGGACGGCCGGCCTGGCACGACGGACGACATCCTGCCGGAACTGACGGACGAGGAGTTATCCCGGACCGGATGGCGGCCGCTGGAATGAAGTCACTTCAAGCCGGGGAATCACCCATGCGGATACGTGAAATCGGCAATCGTCGCAAACCGGCCGGTCTTTACCTCGGCTTGCTTCTGCCGGCTCTGATCGCGGCCGCGGTCTTCGGCCGGGAGCCGGGGGACGGATTTCCGCCCCGGCATATCGGCCGGTTCGGAGGTCCCGGACAGGAACCGGGCCGTATGGACGGACCGCGGGCTCTTTCCGCCGATCCATCCGGTAACCTCTATGTTGCGGATACGGGGAACCACCGTATCCAGAAATTCGACGGGGCCGGAAACTTGCTGGCCGCCATCGGCGGTTTCGGATGGGGACGCGAGCGCTTCAACGACCCTGTTTCCGTGTGGGCGGGAAACGGGCTCGATGTGTTCGTGGCGGATGTCGACAACGGCCGCATCGAGCGGTACGACAAGGATCTGCATTACATCTCCACCCTGCGCGCCTCCTCCGGATGGGCTGAGTCCCTGGCCTTTGATTTTCCGCTCGATGTATTCTTCACGCCGCAGTCCGAGCTGTTCTGCCTGGATGGGGAGAATCGCCGCATCCTCAAGCTCGGCCCCGGGGGGACGCCGCAGATCGCTTTCGGCGGCGTCGATTCCGGGGAGGGCCGCCTGGGATCGCCGGAGCGCATCCATGTGACCGGATCCGGCCGCGTACTGGCGACCGACGCGGAGGAGGGACGGGTAGTCGTTTTCGACACGTACGGCAATTATCTCTTCGCGTTCGGCGAAGAAACACTCGACCGGCCTGCCGGCATGGCCGAGACGCCGGACGGCGGCATCCTGTTCGTCTGCGATTCCGGGAACAAGCGCGTTCACTGGTTCCGCAAATGGGCGGCGGCCGGCTCGTTCGGCCGTGAAATCGTGCCGGACGGCGGATTTGGCGTACCCGTGGATGCCGTATACAGGGACGGCCGGATTTTCGTGCTCGACCGGGAAAGATCGGAAGTCCACGTATTCGAATGGCCGCGGCCGGATGAACGGGAGTCGCCCTGATGGGCCAAAGAACCCCCTTCCGCCCCGTCATCGATTGGAAGGGCGGAGACCACGCACCGGGCACCCGGTTTGCACAATGAACGCGGATGTAATATTTTGTACGAACGGACCATCCCGTATGGAAACCGGCGGATTTCTTACTATATTATAGGCTGATACCCGGCGCCAAAGGCGCCGGGATTCGGCCGGTTCCGGACCGGCCGGCGGACGCAACTGGATCGAGGAACACTGAATGCAGACACTTCTCAGTTACGGATTCGAACAGATCGAATGGCAGGTCGCGCTCCTCTCCTTCCTGCTGACCTTTCTTTTGACCACTTGCATCGCGCTCCTGTACGAGAAGACTTACCAGGGCCTGTCATACTCGCGCGGACTAGTGCAGAGCATGATTCTCGGCAGCATCGTCACCTGTCTCCTGATGATCTCGATCGGCGACAACATCGCCCGGGGCATCGGCATTGTCGGGTCCCTGGCCATCATCCGCTTCCGCACCAACCTGCGCGAGCCCCGGGACCTGGTCTTCATATTCGCGTCCCTGGGCGTCGGCGTGAGCTGCGGCGTGCAGAGCTATGCCACGGCCGTCACGGGCTCCGCGGTGTTCTGCCTCGTCGCAACGGCCCTGAACGTGTCGCCTTTCGGCGCGAGGCGGAAGCACGACGGGCTCCTGCGCTTTCAGCTTCCGGCCCATCCGGACGCGGCGGAAAAAGTGACCCAAATCCTGCGTTCCGGGACGAAGCATTTCGTCCTGGTTACCCTGCGCGACGTGGCCCAGGGCCAGGCCTTCGATTATTCCTACCAGGTGCGGCTGGCGAATCCCGGTGACCAGGAGAGCCTGATCGCGGAACTGCGTAAGGTCAGGGACATCCGGGGGCTGACCTACATCAATCAGGAAGCGACGGTGGAAGTATGAGGCCGGCCGTGAACTCCGGGAAAATCCGGCTTCAGCTCCGCCGCCACGCATACAATCTCCTGTGGCTGGCCGCATTGCTGGCCGTCGCGGGCCTGGCCTTCCGGTGGTTTGTCGGCCGGAACGTCATCGGCATCGTGGAGCGCAGGGCCCATTACCTCGGACCGCAGGAGCCGGGCCGGATCGCCGCGCTCATGGTCGAAGTCGGCGATTCCGTACGCAAGGACCAGGTCATAGCCGTGCTGGATGTGTCCGACCTGACCGAAGGCCTTCCCGCGGTGGAGATGCAGAGGCTGAGGTTCCAGCTCGAAAATGAGGCCGCGGATCTCATGGACCGGGTCGCGACTCTCGAGTCCAGTGAGGTTCAGCTGGCCACGCTCAACAGTCAGATCGAGCGGTTCCAGAACGCGGAAAAGGCAGGTCTCGGCTCCAGCCGGGACCTGCACGGCCTCATCCTCCAGAGGGACGGACTCGAAGCCTATATGCGGATCCAGCACGGCGAGAAGGAGCGGCTGTCAAGGGAGGCGTCCGGGCTTCGCAGGGCTGTTCAGATGCTGAAGCCCGCGGCACTGGACAGCCTGTCGGGATCCGTGCCCGGGAAGCGTCCGGCGCATCCCGAGGAGTCTCGGCGCGGAAGATTGCTCCTGGAGAGCCAGATCCGCATGCGGTCTCTGGTGTCCCCGATCGACGGCGTGGTGACCGACATCAATGCGAGGCCCGGGGATGTGGTCGAGGATTTCGACTCACTCATCACGGTGGAGGAGAGAAGGCCGGCCTATATGACCGTCTACCTGCCGGAGAAAACGTCCATCCGGCCGGATTCCGGCGTGTCGGTCCGCATCTCATCTCAGCGGGGCCGTAAATACGACTCGCGGGGAACCGTGATATTCACGGCCCCCGGAATCTCGCGCGCGCCTGAGCGTCTTTCGTTCCGGGGCCAGTTGTTCTGGGCCCGCAAAGTCCGCGTCGCACTCGATTCCAGCCACGCCCTGCTTCCGGGCGAGGTGGTGAACGTGCATATATCCCCGGAGGGCGGATGAGGCGGCATCCACAAACGTCATCCCGTCTGCGTCCAGCGGCCGCTGTGGTCTGCCTGGCTCTGGCCGCCTTCCCGGTCCGTATTTCCGCCGCGGAGCCCGCGGACACGGCCGTGTCGGGCCGCATCTTCGCCGTTGCCCGGTCCGGCGCGTATGTCACCGAGGACACCGTTATCGCGAAAACCCTGGCACGGAGCCGGAGGCTCCAGTCCCTGACCGCGAACGTGGAGATCTCGCGACACAGGCTCGCCTCCGCCGGAAAGCCCGAAAACCCCGAAATCCGCATCAGCAACGTGACCCGGCAGAGTTACGACGACGATTTCGACGAAATGCGCGCGGCCCTGCGGGTGCGGATTCCGGATCTCGGAGAACTGACCGAGGACAGGGAGAAAGCCAGGACCGACCTCGTGGAAATTGAGCTGGAGAAAATACGGTACGAGCAGGAGCTGACCGGCCGGGTGCGCCGCGACTTCGCGGACGTCATCGCGGCGGACAAGCTGGCCGCGCTCGCGGAGAAACAGGTGAGCCTGCTCGACCGCAGGATCGGGATGATCGAGAACCTGCTGCAGACGGGAGACCGGTCTGTCGTGTACTACATGAAAGCCAAGTCGATGCGGACCGAGGCTCGGAACGACCTGGCCAGGGCCGTGCAGAAGCAGGCCGCGGCCAGGCGGCACCTGGCCATGCGGACGGGCCTTTCCCAGGACGTGGCCGTTCAGGAGAGCCCGGTCCCGCCCGGGGCACCGGCGGGTCTGGACGAAGCCGTGGCCGTCGCCTCCCAAAACCGTCCCGAAGCGGCTTTGGTCCGCCAGGAAATTTCACTCGCCCGGAAGCAGAGGGACTATGAGCGCTTCAAGCTCCTGCCCCAGCTTAACTACATCCAGTTCTCCTACCACCGCGAGAAGACCCGGCCCAAAGACTGGGGCGAGGTGAGCGCCGGATTCGACGTTCCGCTGTTCAACTGGAACATCGGCAACATCAAAGCCGTCAACCTGGCCGTGCGGAAGCGCGAGGCGCGCGTCGAGGGCGTTCTCGAATCCATCGCAGAAGAGGTGCAGGCCGCGTACGAGCTGTATCGCGACCTGCGGCTCGACTGGGACAATTTCAGCGCGGCCACCGACACCCATACCCGGGAGGCCGAGGACGTCCTCCGTCTGGCGCCGGGATACGAAACCGTCCGTTCCGATGAAATGCTCGAGCTGGAGTTGGACGTCATCGACGCCAGGCGGGAACTGGCCGGGAAGCGGCGGGACCTGGACTATGCCCTGTCCGAGCTCCTCTTTGCCATGGGCGTGGACAGCCTGCCCCAGGCGCAGTGACTGCTCATCCGCCGGAGGCGCATTGAAGGATCTCGTTGATATCCGGAGATACGAGCTGAAGTACGCGATCACCGAAGACGTGGCCGCGGCGATCAAGGAGTACATCGCGCCGATGGTCGGACTGGACCGGCACGTGCACTGCGGCGAGCCGGGCTACACCGTGAACAATCTGTATTTCGATACGCCTTCCCTCAAGTTCTACTACGATACCAAGTTTCGCAAGCCCATGCGCTACAAGGCCAGGGCGCGTTATTACGGCGTGAAGGCCGGCGAATGGATATGGCCCGAGATCAAGTACCGCCAGGGAAGCGTGATCTGGAAGAAGCGGTACCGGCTGCCGGTCGACCATTTCCCCGGTCTGTTCGAGGTCGCGCCGGCCGAGCGGCGCGAGCCCGAGATCCTGGAGCGGCTCGACCGTTTCGAGGATATCCTGCACTGGACCGGCGCGAACCCCGTATTGCACGTCCGTTATTTCCGAGAACCCTACGTCTTCACGCTCGAATCGTACGGCCGCATCACGTTCGACCGCAGTCTCTGCTACCGCCTGGCGCGCGGCTCAACGGACCTCGATTACCGGGAATCGGACATGGTTTTCTATGACGACCCCGTCACCACCCTGCACTCGGAATCGCCCGTTCTGCTCGAGATCAAGGTCGAGCCGCTCGTGCCCCAGTGGGTCATCGCGCTCATCCGGAGGTTCGGCCTGCACCAGAGGCCCTTCTCGAAATACTGCTACGGCATTGACCACACGCTGGGCTCCATCACGCCTTCGAGGAATTCGATTTTCACATATTCGACGTACCAGTGACTTCATCCCCTAAATGACGGCCCGGGCCGCAGGCCGAAGGGCCCCGGGCGTTGTTATTCAGTTGGCCGCTCCGGCAGAATCAGTCCCCGTAAAAACCCCTTTATAATTAATCCTTTATTTCGTATCTTTTTCCAGTCTCCCATCCCAAAGACCGATTCCAGGCGCATCTTGAACCGGATACTTCCCTTCACTTTCATCCTCGCAACGGCCGCCTCCTCCATGGGCCAGACACTCCGGTTTCAGGATCCGGCCCTGCACAGGATCGAGCATCTGTCCGCGGGCCGCGACACCGTGCTTTCACTCGGCAGGCCTTTCATCGTACCCGGTTCGGATTCCGTTTTCGTGGACTCCCAAGCGCTCCAGCGATGGCGCGACTACACAGTCCGCGAGACAGCCGGCGAAATCCGCTTCACCCGGCCGCCTGATTCCGGAAAAGTCATACGCGTCCGTTTCAGGAGCCTGCCGCTGAAACTCGAAACCGCGGTACGGATGTACACGGCATCCGCTCCGGACACGGCGGACGGCGCGCCGCGGTCCGCCGTGTCGGTCCCTGCAACCGGCCGCGCCAGGGTTCGACCCCCGGCTGATGATTTCGCGGACAATCTCCAGAAAAGCGGGTCCATTTTCCGGGGTGTGAGCCTGGGCACGGATCAGGGCATGCGGCTCCAGTCCGGCCTGCGGCTCCAGGTGTCGGGCCGCATCGCCTCGGACGTTGAGGTGGTCGCGTCTCTCACGGATCAAAACACGCCGATCCAGCCCGAGGGCAACACCCAGACCCTGCAGGAAATCGACAAGGTGTTCATCGAAATCCGGGCGCCGCATTTCAGGGCCACGCTCGGCGACTTCCAGTTTCAGGCGCCTGCATCGAGCCTGGCCGCGTATTCGCGCAAGCTCCAGGGCGCGACCGGGACGGCCGAGGGAAGCCTGGGGTCGGTCACGGTTTTCGCGGCCGCATCCAGGGGCGAGTTCACGACCAGCCATTTCAACGGAACCGAGGGCAACCAGGGGCCCTATCAGCTCACGGGCGAGGGCGGCACGCTAGAAATCATCGTCCTGGCCGGCACGGAAAAGGTCTGGATGGACGGCCGGCCGCTGACGCGGGGCGAGGACAACGACTATGTCATCGAGTACGCCACCGGCCAGATCACCTTCACCCGCAAATGCCTGGTCACCGCCGAATCGCGCATCACGGTGGATTTCGAATATTCGGGCCGCCAGTACCAGAGGCAGATGATGGGCGCGGCCGGGGCCATGACCGCGTGGAAGAACCGCATCCGCCTGCGCGGCGCCTTTATTTCCGAGTCGGATGACAAGGACAATCCGCTCGATTTGACGATCACGGACGAAGTCCGGTCCGTTCTCCGGTCCGCGGGAGATGCCGCGGATTCGGCCGTGACCGCTGGCGCCAAATACGCGGGCCCCGGCAAGGGAAACTACTCCAAAGTTGATTCCCTGGGGAACACTGTGTACCTGTACCGCGGACTGGGAAACGGCGACTGGTCCGTGCATTTCTCCTACGTGGGGCCTGCGAAGGGCGATTACAGTTTTCAGGGATACGACATTTACCGTTACGAGGGCCCGGGAAAAGGCGTGTACCTTCCCGTTATTTTCCTGCCCCTGGCGTCCGGACAGCAGATCGCGGACGCGGGCGCGGCATTCGAGCCTCTGGCCGGAGTCGTGCTGGACGGGGAAGTGGCGTTGAGCCACCTGGACCGGAACCTGTTTTCCGGCCGGGACGACGGAGACAACACCGGCAAGGCGGCGACCGGACGCCTGACCGTGTCGGAACGCGGCCTGAGAATCGGCGGCCTCGGGCTGGGACGCATCGCATTCGACGGCCGCCTGCGCAGAACGGACGACGCGTTCAGGCCGCTCGGCAGAACCGAGGACGTGGAGCACGGCCGCAAGTGGGGGGCTTCGGAGGGTGTGACGTGGGGCGAGCGGTCCGCCGAATTCACCGCCGCGTATGCGCCGGTCCTGCGCATGAGCCTGAATGCCGGCTTCGGATCGTTCAGCCGGGGGACATTCAGCTCCGAGCGCAGGTCCGCTTCCGCCACCTGGGCCCGGTCCGCGGGCGGCGATCCCCTGGTCCATTACGGCGCGGAATGGATTGACTCCCGCATCGGTCCGGGAACCACGGGTGCCTGGCTGCGCCACAGCGGAAACGTCCAGGGTCCATGGAAGATGCTCAATCCTTCCGTCACCTATGAGGGCGAGCATCGCAGAAATTCCACGCCGGATTCCGCCGCGGCCGGATTCCGCTTCGACGAATGGGCCGGGAAGCTGGCGTTCAATCGCAGTTCCCTGCGTCTCGAGGCCGGTTCTTCGATGCGCGACGACCGGGTTTACAGACAAGGCATTCTGGAAAGGAATTCCTTGGCCAGGACGGATCGCTTCGGGCTCGAAGCCCGGACGGACGGCGGCCTGTCCTCGTCCCTGATTTTTACGCACCGGACGCGCGACTACACCGGCCCCTCGGCGCAGGACCAGAAAACCGACCTCGCGGAAGCGCGTTTCGGCTATTCGCCGGGAAGCCGTGTTGTTTCCGCGGACCTGAACTACCGCTTTTCGTCCACTCAGGTGTCCGAGATGGCCACGGACACGATTAAAATAGGCGCCGGCCTGGGCGATTACCGTTTCGACGAGTCCCTCGGCGAATACGTGCCGGACATGGACGGCGACGTGCTGTTCCGCACCATACAGACCGGTCGCTTCACGCCCGTGAACGCGGTCGAAACCGAAGCGGATGTGAAGATCGACGCGTCGAAGAAATGGCGCAAAGCCGGGGGACTGGCCGGTTTCATCTCCGGCTTCCAGACCCGGTCCCTGGCGCGCGTCGAGCGCAAGGACAGGACCCGCGACTTCGGGACCGTGAACCGCAGGGCTTTCAGTCCCGTGTGGGGAACGGATTCCACGACCGTGTCCGGCGTGGTGTCTCTGATGCAGGACGTGGAATACACTACGCGGGGCGCCGGACTGAACGTCCGCCTGCGGCTCAGAAGCGACGATTCCGAAAACCGTCAGCTTCTCAACGAGGGCCAGATCCGCCGGGCTTCCGGCAGCGGGCTGAGGGTCAAGGCCAGCCCGTCACGCCTGGTCGGGCTTCTGGTCGAGGTGGAGCGGTCCGGGGAGAAAAAAGATTATATCCAGGCCCTGCGGCAGGACCGGAACATCCGTGTCGACGCGGCGACCGCGGAAGGATCTTACCGGCCGAGGCAGGACATCGAGCTGGCGCTGAAAGTCAAGGCCAGGATCGCGGATGACGAGGAGCCGGATCCAGCCACGTCTGCCCGCTCCCTTTTCCTCATGCCGCGTGTGACTTTTTCCCTGAAAACCCGCGGCCAGTTCAGGCTGGAGCTGGAGGCCGGGAGCGTGTCCGTGGAGCCCAAGGGCAGGACCCTGCCGTATGAAATGCTCACGGGCGACCAGCCGGGACGCACGGTGCGTGTGAACGGGATCATGACCTACCGGTTGTCCGGCCATGCAACTGCCACGTTTTCGTACCGCGCACGCCGCGAGCCCTGGCGGCCGAAAATCTTCCACGCGGGCCAGGTGGAGGTGAGGGCGTTTTTCTGATACTGAAGCGCCGCTTCGCGGTGCGACCATTCAACCTCCGGGAGGTTCCGAGCCTCCCGAAGGTTGGTGAAATGTCATCCCCGAATTCTTCTATCGGGGATCCATGGGTAGTGTGTGGGGTTATTGAAATAAATGAATAGAACGATAAAACAAATCCTGCTCTATTCCCTTATAACCTTCGGCGTCTCCCTCGCGGCTCACCAGGACTCCTCCGTGATCGGCGACATCCGTATCCACGGCCGCAGACACCTGTCCACGTCCCAAATCGTCCAATCCCTTGCGATAAAACCCGGCAGCCCTCTGCCAAAAGACTGGCCGAATCAATCCATAGAAAAACTTTTAGAGGCATATCAAAACGACGGATACTTCGACTCCCGCGTCGACTCGATCCGTTTTGAAAAAATGGAGAATGGAAGACTCAGGCTTGAAATCTGGCTGACCGAAGGTCCTGTCGCCAGAACGGGAAACATCCGCATCCGCATGGACGGAAACGAGAGCCCGGTATTGCGGGAGATTCTCGACATGGATCCCGGTTCTCCATTCATGGAATCCCGTCTGCAATCCGGCATGTCCCGCATCCTGTCCCATCTGTCCAACCAGGGCCGTCCCCTGGCCTCGGTTACGATACAGTCCGTTTACCCGGCTCCGGACGGTTACGGAATCGAAGCGGATCTGGATGTGACCGCGGGTCCGCAGGTTATAATAGGAAACCTGAACACGTCCGGCAATACCCTGACCCGAAAGTACGTCATTCTGCGGGAAACGCGGCTGAAACCGGGCCAGGTTTTCCGCACAAGGGATGTCGAAGCCGCGACCGCCAACCTGCGGCGGCTGGGCTATTTCAAGGACGTGCAGGATCCGGATCTGCGTTTTTACGCAGACAAAGCGGATGTTTCCTTCACGGTGCAGGAAGGCGGAACGAACACCTTTGACGGCGTGATCGGTTACAATCCCCCCAGGACCGAGGATTTGGACGCGAAGGGCTATTTCACGGGCAGGCTGGAGTTCGAGTTCCAGAACCTCATGGGCACGGGCCGCAAGCTCGAGGCTTTCTGGGAGAAGAAGGACGAGCGCACGCAGAACATCCGTTTCGGTTATGAGGAGCCCTGGTTGTTTGGAAAGCCCCTTTATCCTGGCATATATTTCAGGCAGGAGATACGCGACACGACTTATGTGGAGCGGGAATGGCAGGCGGCTGTCAGGGCCGCGCCCTGGCCATCCCTGTCCGCGGCTGTACAGGCGGGACGGAAGTTCATTCTCCCGGATTCTCTCGGAAGCGCGATTTCGCGCGTGCCGAGGAATTCGACCTGGTTCGTGTCCTTTTCCGCGGATTACAACGCTTTAGACGATCCGGTGAATCCCAGGCGCGGGGCCAGAACCCGTTCCACGGTTTCTTTCGGCCGCAAGCGGAATCTGGGGCCAACCTACCTGATCGCGGAGGACAGCCTGGTCCGTTCTTCGAACACCCGTTTCCTGTCCGCGGATGTGGAAGCGGTTCTGCCGACCTTCAGGCGTCAGGCGGTTTACCTCGGCCTGCACGGCAGGGAGGTTGAAACCGGGGAAGGCGCAGTGCCTCTGGCGGATCAGATTCGATTCGGAGGCACTCTGACCGTGCGGGGGTATGAGGAGGATGCTTTCCGCGCCTCTGAGGCCGCCTGGCTGAACGCCGAGTACCGCTACCTCTTCGGACCCAGGTCCAGAGCTTTTCTTTTCATGGATATCGGAACCTACCAGCGTCGTGAAAAGTCCGGTTTTCGGGTGGAGGATACGGTTTTCGGTTACGGCCTGGGTATCCGTCTGGAAACGCGGCTTGGGGTTGTGGGAGTCGATTACGGGCTCGGCGAGGGCGGCAGCCTGTCGAGGGGCAAGGTGCATGTGGGGGTGAGGAATACGTTTTAGCTCGATGTTTCCTGTCCTGTCGATAATTGAGCCTCTTGTGACAGGCATTAAAATTGGATGATTGTCCCTTCATCCTGAACATTGAGTCCGAGCTTCACTTTTCAGAAATAATTGAGTATTTTACGGTAATAACCACCCAAAAGAGATCCGGAAGGGGAACCAGATGAAGAGATGCTTCCTGCTGTCATTCGTGTTCATTGTGATAACCTCCAACTCCTGCGGAAAATCCTCGACTGGTTCGGATAAGCCCCAACCGCCAGCCCCGACTGTTCATGACTCCCGTTTTGCAACAATACTGGATTCGCTCCGGTATGCTTACGACCTTCCAGCTCTGGCGGGTGCGGTCGTCACGGATACGGGTGTGGTGGAGGCAAGAGCTGTCGGGTGCCGGAGATACGCCGGAGAGGCGAATGTGACGGATAATGACAAGTTCCATCTTGGCTCGGACACGAAAGCGCTCACGGCTGTCCTGGTCGGATACCTGGTCGACGATGGACTTTTAACCTGGGACACGACATTGCCGGCCATCTTTCCAGAGTATGCTGAAATCATGCAAGATCAGTATAAATCCGTGACTGTTAAAGATGTTCTGTCCCATGGAAGCGGACTGGTCGGGAACGTCGCTTCTCAGATGACGACACCAACAATCGTCGAGCAGAGGAGGGAAGTCACCTCCTGGGCGCTTCAGCAGAACCCGACCAATGCAAGGGGCACTTACAATTACAGCAATGTCGGGTATATCATTGCCGCGGCAATTGCGGACAAGCTGACCGGTACTCCTTATGAGGACCTCCTGTTTGAGCGTGTTCTCGGTCCGCTGGGAATCACAACAGCCGGATGGGGCCCCATGGGCACTATCGGTTTGGAGGACCAGACCCCTTCAGCATTCTCCGAAATACAAGCCCCTTGAACCCACGGAATCAGCGGATAATCCTTCGGTATACAACTCCGCGGGCAGGCTCCACATGTCCATCGGCGATTGGGGCAGGTATATCCAGTGGGTTCTGGCATGCGAAGCCGGTAATCCTGTCGGCCTGAGTGCCGAGACCGCGGCGGTTCTGACGACGGGCGCGACTCCCATGCCCGGGGAAGGATCCTATGCGGCCGGGTGGATCGTGCTTCAGCGGGATTGGGCGGAGGGGAAGGCGATGACGCATTCCGGGAGCAATACGTACAATTTCGCGGTCGCTTGGCTCGCCCCGAACCGGAAGTTCGGCGTTATCGCGGCCACGAACATCTGCGCGAGCACGACTCCCGGGGCCATGGATACGGTGATCGGGAAGCTGATCGAGTATCATCTGAGCGGGAGATAGATGGATCACGGTCGACGCACCTTGAAGGCGCGTCGACCGTTTGGTAAACCAACCTCCCGAGGGTGTGCAAAAACCCGCGGGAGGTTGTTCTTGTTGTAGACACAGCTTTACGGCACTCATTCACAGATCCGCTTGGCAAATATTTGCTTGATTTTTCAAGATTAACTCATTATATAGAACTATACAAGCGGGAGGGCATTCGTCGTTTGACCCATCCCTTTTCATCCCCTCCTGATTCCTCCTGGAATGACGCGCGATCAAAGACCCTTTTTCGAAATAGTCCGGTTTTCTGAAATAATAAGTAACAATCGGATCGTGACGCGGCTTTACGGCTTATGGTGCGCATGCACGGGAGGTCGGTATGAGGATGAATACTGTCATTCGGGCTGGAATCCTCTGCAGTGCCCTGAGTTTCATCGTCTCCCCGCTCTTCCCGGCGGACGGACAGGCCGACCTGATCCTGTTCAACGGAAAGGTGATCACGGTCGATCCGCAGGACCGTATCGTCCAGGCCGTGGCGGTCAAAGGAGACAAGATACTCGGCGTCGGCACAGATGCTGAAATCACGCCCTTGGCTGGGCCGCAGTGCACCATGATCGACCTGCGCGGTAAAACCGTGACCCCGGGTCTGATCGACTCCCATTACCATCTCATGTATTTCGGCGCCCAGTTCTGGCCGGGCTACCTCGACATCCGGTTCCCGGCGGTCAAGTCGCTGGCCGATCTCCTGCAGGTCGTCGGCGACCGGGCCGCCCAATTGCAGCCCGGAGAATGGATTTCGGGGAATCAGGGTTTTACCATCCTGGCCACGGATACGCTGGATCGCTGGGTGTTGGATGCGGTCACACCGAACAACCCCGTGTACCTTCGCCACAGCAGCGGGCAGTATTCAGTGGTCAACTCCGCGGCGCTCGATTCCGCGGGAATCGACAAGGATACACCCAATCCGCCCGGGAGCGTGATCCGGAGGAATGACGATGGCGAAGCCACGGGCGTTCTGTCTCATTACCCGGCTGAAAACCTCGTGGGTCTGTACGCCACAGGGTATGGGGACCGGACCGAAGCGCAGTATTTCGAGGATATCGAGGCCGGCCAGCAACTCTGCCTCGAGGCCGGGTACACCTCCATTCAGGACGTGATCGTGAGCAATGCGGACCACATCCGGCTCTATAAGCAGTTCGCGGACAGCGGTCTCCTGAAAGTGCGGCTGTACACCATGCTGTATCTCGATTTTCCGCAGCAGGCCGATACGTTTGCGGCGAATTACACGCCGTTCGATTCGGGCATGTTCCGGTTCGGCGGATGGAAACTGGCCCAGGACGGCGGGCTCGCCGCCGGGACCATGCTTTTTTACGATAGAAACCTTCCCGCGGCCAAGCTCGCCTATCCCTACCATTCCCAGGAGGAACTGAACCGGATGGTCAAGACGCTGTACAACACCGGCCTTCAGGTGGCGGTTCACGTCTCAGGGGACGAGGGAATCGACATGACGCTCACCGCTTTCGAGGAAGCCATGGCGGCCAATCCACGGCCTGATCCGAGGCTGCGCATCGAGCACGGGCTCTTTCCCACGCAATCCGCGCTGCAGCGGATGAAGGCGGGAAACATCATCCTGTCCACACAACCGCAATGGATCCGGTGGTACGGAGACGCATACGCCAGGATGACCGATGCCGCGACGCTCAGCCGCCTTTTGCCGCTGAAAACGATGCTGAGCAACGGCATGCGCATCGCATTCGGGTGCGACGTACCGGCTTCGCTCTTTCAGGAGCCGAAGTACGCTTTCTACGGTGCGACCGCGCGCCGCGGCTCCCCATCGGAAACGGTATACAATCCGTCTCAAAAGCTGTCGATTCAGGAAGCCCTGCGTATTCACACCATGGGATCGGCTTACGCCGGATTCGCCGATTCCACCACGGGTTCGCTGGAACCCGGCAAGTTCGCAGACCTCGTGATCTGGTCGCATGACCTGTACACCATGGATCCGTCCGAGGCGATGGATTTGGAGGCGCAGATGACGATCGTCGGCGGTGTGATCGAATACGACGATGGGAACAATCCGGACACGTCCGTGCCGAGGCATGGCGGCAGGCCGGCGATCCCGGCACGCTGCACGGTTTCCCAGAACTATCCCAATCCCTTCAATCCGGTCACGACGATTCAGATCGACGTCCCAACAGCCGCCGATGTCGAGCTGGCGGTCACGGATGTGCTCGGAAGACGCATCAGGACCCTGGCCCACGGCCGGATGGAAGCGGGCAACCATTCGATTCAATGGGATGGGTCGGATGACGCGGGGAAGCAGGTGCCCGGCGGGGTTTACATGGTCATTCTGAGATCCGGTAAAGGGAAGGACGTGAAAAAGAGCGTATTCATCCGATAAGCCGTCCAACGGCGTAGAGCCGGATGATCCGTATGTTTAAAAGCCCGGCTTGGGACGGGTTCATTTGGGGCTGTCCAAAAGGATCTTTTTGGACAGCCCCAGGTTTTTACCGACCCACCCCGTTGCGGCCGGCCCCTCTGAAAAACGTCTCCGCATTCCTGTTTTTATTGCATTTCATTATATTATTTCCTACTTTACCATACACCGAACACCCCATCGCGTTTCCACGACACACCGACCGGTCACACTCATCTAGGAGGCTGAAATGACGGTTAAAACCCGGCGGCTCGCATTGTTCATCCTGCTGGCTTTCACGACAGCGGTTATGGCGCAACCCTCCGACGAACCCAACCCCGGATACGAGGGCTTCCTTAAATTGATCCAGATGGCATCGGAGCAGGGTCACACATTCCAGACGCCGGTCAAGATGGAAGCCGCGGCC
>CAVTNR010000003.1:0-162797 GCA_963736115.1 uncultured bacterium | reverse complement strand
CACTCCGAGCAGGGGGTTCGCCAGGAATATTTCCAGTGCCGACTTCCATAAAAGAACCCGGAACGCGATGCTTCCCACGCTCAGGCTCAGATTCTGCACATCGGCTTCCATCCTCTGCCGGAACATAAACCCCAGCGAAGCGGTGTCGATAAAAAGCAGGAAAACAGCCAGAAAAAGGGCCACCCCGGCGGTTCCAAGAAAAATGATCCGTTTCGGAATCCGGTAGAACGTAACGGACATGACCAGCAGAAGGCCGACGGAGAGGTAAGCCGCCCGCGTGAGGGTCAGAAAAAGCGCCGTGGCCAGAACGAGGATGATCGCGATGATCCATCCCCGGCTTTTCCGAAAAGACGGAGAAAAAACGGCCCCCAGAGAGACTGCGATGCCCTGGGCGAACAGGTGTCCGGAATAAGTAGGCGTGTCCACGAAAAAACTGACCGCGCGGCCCTGGTTCTGAAGAAAATCAAAGATGGCGTACAACCCGTTTGCCAGAAACAGGATCATCAGGAAAAGGGTCAGGTAGTGCAGCCGCTCCGCGGACGCGCAGGTATGATGCGTGACGGCGGTGAACACGAACCCGACACCGCAAACGACGACCAACAACGGAAGACCATGAAAGGGCGACGGTCCGTAAAAAAGGCTCAGGAAGAGAACGCCGATAAAGAGCGCCAGCTCCCGCCTGAAAAGAAGCCCCGACCATCCCCCGAAACCCTCCAGGCAGGAGCGGCACCAGTGAAAAAGCAACAGTCCGGCGACACCGGCGACCACCGAAGCATTCCCGACATTCAGGTGGAGCGCTTCCGAGGAGGACAGAAAAACCAGCAACAGCAGTATTTCAAAGAAGCCTCTGACCCGGTGCAGATAGAAGAAGGGGATGATCCCCACCGTACAGACGATGAAAAACGGCAGAGGATCGTCCAGAAGGGAAACAATGAAGAAGAGCAGAGCATTGAACGCCAGAAAAAGAATGGTCCAGCCGCGCCCGTTCCCGTCTTTCCCCGCGGATACCGCATTTGAGTTCAGCACGCCCATCCAGGTCAGCGCACCTGCAGAAGTTTCCGGATTCTCGCGTATTGCTCCGGATTTTTGACCCTCAGGTTCGCCATATACTCCGCGTAAAAAACAGTCAGCATAAAAAATGCCAGGTAGACCGCCAGGATCCCGAGTACGATGACGGCCCGTTTCGGTTTATATTTGTAAGTGGGCGGTTCCGCGTAATCAATAACCCGGATCACCGGGACATCCTTTTCCTCCTGAATCTTCGCCTGCTCGTGAAGGGGGATGAGCATCTCGCATAGCTTGTTCTGCACCTTGACATCCCGCAGCAGGCGGAAATACTGCATGCCGAGACCCGGCAGCTGACGAATCGGCATCATCACGTCCCGTCCATCCGCGCGCTCGTTGAATCCGTCATGTAGCTGGTCATATTCTTTTTCGATCGCATCGATTTGGGCCTGGGCCTTGGCGACCTGGGCGTTCTGGTCCCCCAGGTTCAGGATCAGCGCTTCCCGGACGGTCCGCGCCCTGATGAGTTCCGCCTTCAGTTTGGCGGCAGTCTCGATGGCCGCCTGGGCCTGTGCCGTGATTTCGATGGCTCCGTACTTTTCCTGAAACGCCTTCAGGGCATTTTCCGCCTTCTCCAGATCCCGCGCGTTTTCCGCGACCCGTTTCCCCAGAAATTCCTTGTTGTTCCGCGCCTTCAAGATACTCAGCTCGATGATCTTGTTTTCCATGATTTTCATCAGGTCGTTGGCCATGTCGGCCGCACGCCCGGGCTGCTTGTCGATGACTCCGATTGAGATCGAGGTGATGCTGGAAGTTCCGATCCCAACCTGCTTTTCTGTTTCGATCACCAGGTTTTTTTCGAGCGCCTTCAGCGCGTGTTCCATGTATTTCTTCCGGTATTGCCGCATCAGGTCGTACTTCTGTATCAGTGCGGTCCGCGCGCCCCGGCTGTTCAGAATCGAGAGGCACATTTCGCCTGTGACCTCATCGTTTTTCAGGATGTCCACCGAGAAGTTTTCAATCAAAGCGCTGAGTCCCGAACTCGAAGCCGGCGGGAAAAATAAAGCCGTCGCCTTGTATTTCTTTGGAAGGAGAATGCTGAACACGACCGCGCCGATCAGCACCGCGACCGTGCTGACGGCGAGACGGGTCCGCCATTTCCTCAGAACCGCCAGAATGCCGAGCAGGTCGGTGCCGGAATTTTCGCTGGGTTTCATAGACGTCGCTTTCAATTCAGGGTGAAGGAAAGTTCGGCCGTCCGCCGGTAACGGAAAAGAATGCCGTAACCGACGGCAAGACGGACGCTCCAGACAATCAGAGAGGAAACGACCGCTCCGACGGCCCCAAACCGGCTTGTCATTGCGACCGCGACGAGAACGTTCAGGATGACCAGAAGCAGGTTCGACTGGTACCACTGTTTTAATGCGGCCGACCCGAGCCGCCCGCCGATGATGCTCGACGGAACAATATACAGAACGCGCATGACCCCCACACCGCAGAACCAGGGGATGAACAGAACGCCCTGGCTGTACTTGCCCTGGAACAGCAGTTCCATCACGGCCCCGCCGAGAGAAAGGTAAAACAGGGTGATGACCGCGCAGACCGACAGGATGGGGACGATCCACGCTTTCAGCCGGATGCGCTGCACCTTGTTCGAGTGGGGCAGAAGAACGTATTCCAGCGATTCCGCGGCCAGGTCATACAGTCTCATGATCGTGAACGTGGTGTAATAAACCGCCATTGTCTCATAGGATGTCCACTTGGCCACCATCAGCTTGTCCAGTGTGACCAGGACGATGAGCGAAACATCCATGCCCCAGAAGAAAAATGCGTCCTTGTGTACGCGAATCGGCACGGGCTCGTCACCGCATGGGGCGGAACGCCGCGTAAACAAGTAAAGCGTGAACCCGTAGGCGATGGTGAGCAGGGAAAAACCGACCAGGATCGACCGGAGGTGAAAAGCGCCGAAAGCGAAAAGCACGACCAGGAACAGGGGAAGCGCGTACCGCTCCGATTTGTGCAGGATCAGAGACAATTCATAGCGTCCCTGGGCGCGGATGACCTCTTTATACAACTCCGCCCCGATCATGGACAAAACCGAGGCGACCAGAAAACCGATGGGGATCCAGGAGAAATGATAGATCCGCGCCGCGGCTGCGATTCCGACCATGGCAACCCCGGCGGTGATCCAGTGGATCCTCCGGATGAATTTTTTCCAGTCGTATTTGCGGCAGTGGCCCTCGACGCTCAGAAACCGGATGATCGCGTTATGATACCCCAGAAGGGCCACGGGAACCAAAAAGGAGACCAGCGTGATCAGTACGGACATCAGACCCATATCCGCTTTGGAGAGCCCCCTTGCCAGCAGGATGTTGCGCAGGATGGCGAACGGGAAACTCCCCGCCACGATGAAAAACACGTAGGTCATCCGTTTTCTGATCATCATTCTTGATGCGTCGATGTCCGTCCCCGGTTAATTCAGCGGAATGAATACGGGCAGTCCTCCTCCCGAAAGGAACCTAATCCGTGACAGGGGAATGCCACCGTCATTTAATTGATAATGCCGGCGGCTTTTGCCGAAATCAGCACCGACGCCAGTGTCGTGATCACACTCAGAATGCCGCTTATTTTCCACTGCCA
Organism: uncultured bacterium; assembly: GCA_963736115.1. Classification (GTDB taxonomy): domain Bacteria; phylum Zhuqueibacterota; class QNDG01; order QNDG01; family DTFT01; genus JAFGAX01. The sequence goes on along the minus strand of CAVTNR010000003.1, from coordinate 159,152 downwards.
CGCTTGTTCGATTTCCACCATATCGCCCGGCTGAATGACGGTATCCGCGCCAATCACGGTTTTTTGCGTCTGGACATGAAAAACCTTGATTCCCCTGATGTTGCGCGAACGGTAATCGCAGCCGGCCATTCCGACATAATCCCGGGCCTTCAGGTTTCGGACGAAGGGATAGGCCCCCGGGGAGATGACGGCGCCTTTGACGTACACAAAATTGGAGGGAATGACAATGCGGTCGCCGGACAGAAGCTGCATTCGCTCCGCATCTTCATACAACTCGAACGAGACGACCGTCTGTCTCGGATCCGCGCCTGAAGGCCCGCTCCGGATGACGGAAATTTTGCTGAAATCGGTGTTCCGCTTCATGGCGCTGATGCGAACCAGAAACGCGATGAGCTCCTCATTCGGATGGATTGCATAGGTGCCGCTGACTTTAAAATCACCTTCCACCGTGACGATGTCGCGTGAGCCATCGATCGGGGGGACATAAACGACATCACCTCCGCCGACAAAGGAGTCGTGGGCCAGGTCGCCCTGATGCTCGAACCGGTTCAAGTCGAGGACACCGGTATCTCCCGCCGCTCGTCGCAGCTCCACTCCCCCCTTCCAGGCCCATTCCGTCGCGCCTCCAGCTTCGGTGATCGCCTCCGAGACGCGGGTCAGGGCCAGAACGACATAGGTCCCGGGATACTTCACCTCTCCGACGACATGCATACGGACGAGTCGGACGGACTCCAGGGTCAGGGTAACCTGGTCTTGGCGGTAGTATGGCGCGGCTGTCGCGATCACATCTTCCTGCGCCTGCTCCAGTGTTTTCCCCGAAACAGGAATGTCGCCTACGGAGGGAACGCTCAGTTTCCCTTCCGGATTCACGGTGATCGGCATCTGCTGGTTGACCGCACCCCATACATTGAACGAGAAAACGTCTCCCGGTCCGACCATGTAGGTCTTCGGGTCAATCGCCCGCTCGACCGTCAAGGGCTGCTGCAGCCGCTCGCGCAGACGGGTTTCCTTCAGCCGCTGGGCCGCATCAAACGTTTCTCTTGTGTCTTTTTCGCCTTCAAGCATCTGCGAGAAGTCGAGCGCCTGCGGTGTCGCCTTTCCTTCGCCCCAGGAGCCTTCGGGCTCCTCATTTTGCGCAATTGCCCAATGACAGAAAAGGAGTACGCCGGAGAGAACTCCCGTCATAACAATGTTGCGATTTCGCACGTTCCGCATGGTCACGCCCTGAAAATCTTTTCTTTGTTTTTCCCCGCCGCCTTCACCGCATTCCTGGTGTCCACCACGAGCTTCGCGTGTTTGGCGATCATTGCGTAGTCGTAGCACGAATGATCCGTCGAAATCAGCACGACGTCGTACTTGCGGAGGTTCGCGGGCGTCAGGGGCACGCTCTTCATCTCATACTTGTACTTGCGCACGTGCGGCATCTTGGGGATGTAGGGATCGTTGTAGTCGACCTTCGCGCCGCGGTCCTCGAGAATCTCGATCAGCTTCAGCGTCGGGCTCTCGCGCACGTCGTCGATGTCCTTCTTGTAGGCCGCGCCGAGAATGAGGACCCTGGATCCGTTGAGGCTCTTCTTCTTCGTGTTCAGGGCGTCGCCCACGCGGCCCACGACCCAGTAGGGCATGTTCGTGTTGATCTCGCCCGCGAGCTCGATGAACCGGGTCGGCATGTCGAATTCGCGCGCCTTCCAGGTCAGGTAGAAGGGGTCGATCGGAATGCAGTGGCCGCCGAGGCCGGGCCCCGGGTAGAAGGGCATGTAGCCGAACGGCTTGGTCGAGGCGGCGCGGATGACCTCCCACACGTCGATGCCCATGCGGTCGAGAATCACCTTCATCTCGTTGACCAGCGCGATGTTCACGCTCCTGAAGATGTTCTCGAGCAGCTTGGTGGCTTCGGCCGCCTGGCTGGAGGACACGGTCACAGTCTGGACGATGACCGCATCGTACAGGGCCTTGGCGCAGGCCAGGGCAGTGGGATCATTGGCGCCCACGACCTTGGGAATGGTCTTGGTGGAGTAATGGGGATTGTTCGGGTCCTCCCGCTCCGGCGAGAAGGCGATCCAGAAATCCCTGCCGCAGACGAGGCCGGAGCGCTCCAGGATGGGCTTCATCACCTCTTCCGTGGTGCCGGGCCAGGTGGAGCTTTCCAGCACCACCAGCTGACCCTTGCGCAGATGCTTCGAGACGGCCTCGGAGGTTTTTTCGATGAAGCTCAGGTCGGGCTGTTGATGCTTGTCGAGTGGCGTGGGAACCGCGATGATGATGCAGTCCGCCTCGGGGATGCGCGAGAAATCCGTGGTCGCGTCGAACCGGCCGGAATCCACGAGCAGGGAGATGCGGTCAGCCGTGATGTGCCGGATGTAGGATTTGCGCTTCTTGAGCGAGGACACCTTTCTGTCATCGATGTCGTAGCCGATGGACTTGAATCCCCCGGACACGAATTCGATGAGCAGGGGCAGACCGACATACCCCAGCCCGACCACACCCACGACCGCCTTCTTGTCCTCGATCTTCTTCTGCAGATCCATGAATCCCCTCCGGTTCCGGTTAGGTTTCCCGCTGGTAATGCCGCCTGTAGTATTCCAGGTATTCCCCGCTCTTCAGTTTCTCCCACCAGGCCCGGTTGTCACGGTACCAGGACACGGTATCCCGCATCGCCGCTTCGAAGGAATGCCGGGGCTGCCAGCCCAGGCCGCGGATTTTCGCGGTGTCGAGCGCGTACCGCCGGTCATGGCCCTCGCGGTCCTTCACATAGGTCATCAGGCTTTCCGGCTTGCCGAGTTCGCGGAGAATGGTCTTCGTAATTTCAAGATTCGTCCTCTCGTTCCCGCCGCCAACATTGTAGACTTCTCCGTCATGGCCCTTCTGAAGCACGAGATCAACGGCTTCGCAGTTGTCGGCCACATAAATCCAGTCCCGGACGTTCAGGCCGTCTCCGTAGACCGGGAGCGGCTTGTCGTCGATCGCGTTCGTGACGAAAAGCGGGATGAGCTTCTCGGGGTATTGGAACGGACCGTAGTTGTTGGAACTCCGGGGGATCACCACCGGGAGCTTGTAGGTCACCCAGTAGGAATAGGCCAGCCGGTCGGCCGCTGCCTTGGACGCGGAATAGGGGCTCGACGGCATCAGGGGGTCGGTTTCGCGGAATTGGGAATCGTCGGTGCTGCCGTACACCTCGTCGGTGCTGATTTGGACGAAACGCTGGATCCCATGACGCCGGGACGCCTCGAGCAGGACGAAGGTGCCGAACACATCGGTCCGGATGAAGTCATCCGGCTTGCCGATGGACCGGTCGACGTGGCTCTCGGCCGCGAAATGAACCACGGCCTCAATGCCGGGCATCAGCGAGTCCACCAGGGCCTCGTCGCAGATGTCGCCTTTGACGAACCGGTAGCGGGTATCAGCCTCGACATCCCGCAGATTCTCCGGATTGCCCGCATAGGTCAGCTTGTCCAGGTTGACGACCTGGAGTCCGGGGTACCGGTTGAGGGCATAGCGGATGTAATTGCTCCCGATAAACCCGGATCCGCCTGTGACCAGAATTTTTTTCACGAAATTACCTTGTCATTAAAAATAGGGAGGGGCCGACGGATCGGGACGGATTTCGGCCCGGCCGCGTCAACCCATTTGAATGTCCCAGTTGTAGGGGATTTTGTCCGTATCAAAGGGAAGCCGGTGCTCGTCCGGATCCTTGTAATTGTACGGTTCCGTGACGCAGTTCACCACATAGGCTTCTTCCGGACTGATGCACTTCCAGCCATGATACACGTTTTTGGGGACATGCACCAGAAGAGGATTGTGTTCGCCCAGAAAAAACTCGTTCAGCTCGCCCCGTGTCGGAGAACCTTCCCGGTCGTCATATAAAACCAGTTTTAACATGCCCTTGACAACGGTAATATTATCGTTCTGCTTTCTGTGAAAATGCCAGGCCTTGATCACACCCGGATAGGTGGTGGTCATATAAACCTGGCCGAAAGCCTCGAAAATCGGATCGTCCCGGCGCAGAATTTCCATCAAATGGCCCCTTTCGTCCGGTATGACGCGGAGCTGTTTGACCTTCGCCTCGTGTATCATTCCTTACCGATCCTTATAAAATGATATAGATGATTAAGTTAAGAACAATCCCGCCAAAAGTCAAACTGTTTTGAGGCTGCGAAACCGCTAAAACACCGTCACCCGGATGTATTTCTGCGGATTCTTCTTGAAATCGACGAGTAATGTGTCCAGGTCGCGGGATGTGCTCATCAGCCGATCGTAGAGTTCCCGGTCCCGGAGCAGTTTCCGGAACGTCCCGTCTTCGCTCTCGGCCGCGATCGCGACCCTCTGGATGACGGCGATGGTGCTGTCCAGGCGCTTGACCGTGCCGCCCAGCCGGCCGATTGCGGAATCCTCCTTGAGGGTTCGGGTCATGTCCTCGAGCTGGCTCAACGTGGCGCGCACCGCGGCCCGGTTTTCCTCGAGCATGCCGCTGGTCTGTCTCGAAGTGCTCTCCACGTTCCGGAGCACGGCGGCCATCCGCTCCCGGTCCGCGATGGACATCAGCCGGCTGACCAGGGAATCCACCTGGGTCAGAACCCGGCTCCCGGAAGCGAGAGCTTCGAGCATATCTCCGCTGATGCTGCCTTTCAGCACGGCGTCTTCGGCCAGCGGGATTTCGCTGGTCCCCGGATCGATCCGCACCTGTTTTCCGCCCATCAGGCTTCTGTCGTCGATGAACACAGCCGCGTCCTCGGCAAGCCGGAGACTCTTGCGGAGACGGATCTTCACCTCGACCCAGCCGGGCTTGAGACGGATGTCGTTTACCGTGCCCTGGCTGATGCCGCGCACGACCACCGGATCCCCTTTTTCCAGACCCCGCACGTCCTCGAACCGGACCATGCGGACCGACCAGTTCGAGAAAAAGGAGGCTTTCTTCCCCCACACCACGCCCAGCACCAGCAGCGTTACGCCGGCGGTGACCACCAGTCCGACGATCAGTTCCGCTTTCCGTTCTTTCATGTCGCTCACTCGTGAATGTAATCGGGATCGTGCTCGTAGCCGCGCAGTTTCCGGCTGATCGTGCGCGCGATCTGGTTCTCGAACGCCTCGGCCGCGTTGTACCCGTATATCTTGAGCAGCTCGTTGAGTGCGATCACTTCGACGATCATCGAGATGTTCTTGCCGGGATAAATGGGAAGCCGGACCAGATGGACCTTCTCCCCGAGGATATCGACGGTGATGTCCTCCAGCCCGAGCCGCTCGTACTTTTCGGACTTTTCCCAGTCCACCAGCTCGACCTGGACCTCCACCTTCTTCATCTTCCGGATGCCGCGGATGCCGAAAATGGCGTGAATGTCGATGATCCCCAGACCGCGGATCTCCATATGGTATCGGAGGGTCTCGTTCACCTTGCCGATCAGCACGCCCGACGTCCGCCGGTCGACCGTGACGATGTCGTCCGCGACCAGCCGGTGGCCGCGCGACACAAGGTCCAACGCCACTTCGCTCTTGCCGATGCCGCTCCGTCCCGTGATCAGAACCCCGATGCCGTAGACGTCGACCATCGAACCGTGAATCAGTTCGCGGGGCGCGAATTTTTCATCGAGGTAGTCGCCCAGAAGCTGAAAGAGCTTGGTGGTCGCGAACGGCGTCCGGAACACGGATATGCCAGCCTCATCGGCGATCGGGACGAACTCCGGAGGCAGGGTGTTGTTCTCCGTCACGATGACGCAGGGAATGTCGAACGTGAAAAGCTTCCGTAGCCGTTTCCGGCGCTGGTCGGGTGTCAGGCGGTTCAGGTACAGGATCTCCGTGTTGCCGCAGATCTGCACCCGCGAAAAAGTGAAGAGATCGGTGAAACCCGCCAAAGCAAGTCCCGGCCGATGGAGGTCCTTTTCCGTGATCTTCTTCGGAAAACTGCCCTTTCCCGACAGCAGCTCCAGGCGCCAGCGTTTCTCGTTCTCCCGGTACAGCGTCTCGACCGGGATGAACCGCTGTTCCTTCGGGGTGTCCATCCCGGATCAGTCCTTCGCCCCGGCGTCGGGCGCGGACGCTTTCTCGTGCTCGAATCCCCGGAGCTTGTCCTTGTATTTGATCAGCTGGCGCTCCATCCTGTCCACGGCGACGCGCACGGAGGCCTGCATGTCCTCCGAACTTTCACTTGCGGTCAGAACGGTGCCGTACACGGCGATCTTGATTTCCGCCGTCCGGTTTTTCTTCTCCCATCCGAGTATCACTTCGATGTCGAGTATGCCGTCGTAGTATTTCGCGAGCCGCGATGCTTCCTCCTGCGTGAACGCCTTGAGTTCCTCGGACAGCTTGAAATGACGAGCGGTGATGTTGAATCGCATGGTCCTCTCCTTTCTTGCTACGAAGCCGGAGAATCGGAGCGCGGATGGGCCTTCCGGTAGACGGCCTTCAATCGGTCCCGCGTGAGATGCGTGTAGGTCTGGGTGGTGGAAAGGGACGCGTGCCCGAGCAGTTCCTTCACCGACTGGAGGTCGGCGCCGCGGTCCAGCAGATGCGTGGCGAAGGAATGCCGGAGCATGTGCGGGCTGAGCCGCTCCCGGCCGGAACCGGCCCGCAGGCGCTTTCGCACGATGTTCTGGATGCCGCGCGGCGTGAGCCGTCCGCCGCGGCTGTTCAGGAAAAGCGCCTTGCAGGCGGAATCCGGGGAAAACGCGCCCCGGCGCGCCAGGTAGCGCCGCACCGTTTCGAACGCCGAGCGGCCGAGCGGCGCGACACGCTCCTTGCCGCCCTTGCCCCGCACCCGGACGGTCAGGCCCGCCCGGTCCACGTCCGACAGATCGAGTCCCGCAAGTTCCGAAAGCCGGATGCCGGTGCCGTAGAACAACTCGAGAATCGCCAGGTCGCGGAGCCCCGGATCCGTGTCCGTCTCCACCCGCCCGAAGGCGGCCGCGATTTCCGATTCCGGAAGAAACCGCGGCAGGCGCCGTTCCGGCTTGGGCGGCCGAATGCCCGCGGTCGGATCGGCGGCCGACCCGTAATGCCGCGCCCGGAACGCGAAGAACGCGCGCAGGGACGCCAGCTTCCGGGAGACGCTCCGTTTATTCATGCCGTGCCGCACGAGGCTGGCCAGCCAGGCGCGGACCTGCTCCGGCTCAACCGCGGCCGGGTCGAAGGCCCCGGCCGGCCCGCCGGCCGCGAGGGTTTCCGCGAACTGGGCCAGGTCGCTCCGGTAGGCCGCGGCCGTGTGCGGCGAACAGCGCTTCTCCTTGAGCAGATAATCGGAGAACTCGGTGATCGGGCCGGTCATGAACCGGTTTCCGGCCCTGTCTCCGTCTGCTCCTCTCCGGATGTGGCTTTGCACTGCGGGCATTGCAGGAATTCGCCCTTCTTCTTGCTGACCTTCTGTTCGAGCACGGGGAACCCGCACTTTTCACATTTCTGGGCGAGCGGCCGGTTCCATGTGGCGAACTTGCAGTCCGGATACCGCGAGCACCCGAAGAACATCTTGCCGCGGCCGCTCCGCTTCTCCACCAGCGTGCCGGTGCAGCCCTCGGTGGGGCAGGGCACGCCCGTCGAAAGCGGCTTGGTCGACTTGCAGTCGGGATACTTTGAACAGGCGAGAAACCGCCCGAACCGTCCGGTCTTGACGACCATGGGCGACCCGCATTTTTCGCAGGTCTCGTTCGTCTCGACCATGTCCTCCTTCAGGGGCTTGGTGAACTTGCAGTCCGGATATCCGGTGCACGCGATGAACCGGCCGTTGCGCCCCCACTTCACCACGAGATCCTTGCCGCATTTCGGGCACTTCTCGTCGTGCTCCTGCTGGAGCGATTCGCGGATCTCCTCCTTTTTATCCATGGCCTTCGTCACGGCCTCGTTGAAGGGACGGTAGAAATCCTGAAGCACGTCCAGCCGTTTTTTCTCCCCGGCCTCGATCTGATCCAGCTCCTCCTCCATCTGGGCGGTGAATCCCACGTTGAAGATGTCGGGGAACTGCCGGACCAGGATGCCGCTCACCGTGACGCCGAGCTCGGTGGGGACAAGCGTCCGCGCCTGGCGCTCGGCGTACTTGCGATCGAGCAGGATGCTGATGATCAGCGCATAGGTCGAGGGCCGGCCGATGCCGAGGGAGTCCAGCTCCTTCACCAGGCTGCTTTCGTTGAAACGGGCGGGAGGCTTGGTGAAATGCTGTTCCGGGTTCAGGCCCTGCAGGGAAACCGCGTCCGACTTGCGCACGCCCGATGGAACGGCGTTGCGCTCGCCCGCTTCCTTTTCCTCGACCTCGTAGAGCTGCATGAAACCCTTGAAGACGACATCCGTGCCGATGGTGCGGAACAGGTAGTCCCCGCCCTTGACTTCGAGAATGGTCTGGCGGAATTTCGCGGCGGCCATCTGGCAGGCCAGAAAACGGTTCCATATCAGTTCGTACAACTTCTTCTGCTGGGGCGTGAGATATTGCGCGATTTTCTGCGGGGGCCGGCTCAGAGAGGTCGGCCGGATCGCCTCATGGGCGTCCTGGGCCGATTTCTTGTTCGAAAAATGCCGGGGCTTGGCGGGCACGTATTCGAGGCCGTATCCCTCGGCAATGGCCTGCCGGGCCTCCTCCACTGCGGTCGCGGAAAGCCGGGTGGAATCGGTTCGCATGTACGAGATGAGGCCGACCCGGCCTTCGGGCAGGTCCACGCCCTCGTAGAGCTGCTGCGCCACGGCCATGATCTGCTTGGTCGTCATCGAAAGACGGCGCACCGCGTCCTGCTGGAGCGTGCTCGTGGTGTACGGCGGATACGGATTGCGTTCCAGCTCGCGCGTCTTCAGGTCGGAAACGGCGAAGGACAGGCCCTGCAGGAGTTCCGAATGGCGCCGGACCCCGGCCTCGTCGGGGAGGTCCGCGTCCTCTCCCGCGATTTTCATCAGCTTCGCCTTGAACGTCTCCTGTTCCCGGGTCCTGAACTCGGCTTCAATCGTCCAGTATTCCCGGGAAGCGAATTTCGAGATCTGCTCCTCCCGCTCGCACAGGAGCCGGAGCGCCACGGTCTGGACACGGCCCGCGGACAGGCCGCGGTATATCGTCTTCCAGAGAAACGGGCTGACCTGGTATCCCACCAGCCGGTCCATGACCCGTCTCGCTTTCTGGGCCTCCACCTTGTCGGTGTCGATGGTCAGGGGATTCCCGATGGCCTCTCGGACCGCCTTTTCGGTGATCTCGTGAAACAGCACCCGCTGAATGTGTGAATTGCTGGGCTCGATTTCCTCCGCCAGGTGAGCGGCGATGGCTTCGCCCTCCCGGTCCGGGTCGGTGGCGATGAACACCCGGCCTGAATTCTGGGCGAGTTTTTTCAACTCCTGCAGAATCTTGCCGCGGCCCCGGATCGTGATGAATTCGGGTTCGAACCCGTTGTCCAGGTCGACACCCAGCCGGTTTTTCGGAAGATTCTTGATATGCCCGACCGAAGCCTTGACCGCAAAATGTTCGCCCAGAAATTTCTTGATGGTTTTCGATTTCGCGTCGGACTCGACGATAACGAGTGATTTCTCCATGCGGAATCCGTGTTCCTTGACTGTGAAGGGGGCGCGCCGCTCAGGCGCCGTGGCAGTGTTTGTATTTTTTACCGCTCCCGCAGGAGCAGGGGTCGTTCCGGCCCGGGGCCTTTTCGACGTGGATCGGCCGGGTCCGGCCGGGCTGAATGCCGGGCGGCAGGCCCTGGGGGGCTTCTTCTCCGGCGCCCGCCCCCGGAATGCCCGCAAAACCCATGCCGGTCGATTCCTGGTGGACCATGGCCATCTCTGCGGGCCGCCGGCGCGGCACATATTCGAGCATCGGCTGTTCGACCCGGATCTGCGCCTTGAAAACCGTTTCCACGATTTCACGGTTGATCTGGCCGAGCATTTCGGTGAACATCCGGAACCCCTCCTGCTTGTACTCGATCAGGGGGTCCTTCTGTCCGTAGGCCCGGAGCCCGATGCCCTCCTTGAGCAGGTCCATCTCGTACAGGTGCTCCTTCCAGCGCTCGTCTATGGTCTTGAGCGTGGCGAAGCGTTCGAGCTGGGCGATCATCTCGGGTCCGACCATTTCCCGCTTGCGCCTGTAGGTCTTCACGGCCGCGGACGTTACGGCCGAGACCATCTCCTCGGGCTTCAGGCCTGCCAGCGAAGCGTCGGGTTCCTGCAGGGGGAGAAGCATTGTTTTCACGAGCGCCTCGCGCAGGCCGGCCAGGTCCCATCCCGCGTCTTCCGCTTCCTCCGCGCGATCGTCGACGATCTGGGCCGCCGTGTCTTCGATCATCTCGATGATGTCCACCTGGAGGTTCTCGCCCTCCAGGGCCCGGTTCCGGCGCTTGTAGATGACTTCGCGCTGTTTGTTCATCACGTCGTCGTATTCGAGCAGATGCTTGCGGATGTCGAAGTTCCGCATTTCGACGCGTTTCTGCGCGCGTCCGATGGACCGGGTAATCATGGGGTGGGTGATGACTTCCCCCTCCTCGACCCCGAGGCGGTCCATGACCCCGGCGATCCGCTCCGATCCGAACAGCCGCATGAGTTCGTCCTCGAGGGAGAGGTAGAAGCGCGTGGCGCCCGGATCGCCCTGGCGGCCGGAACGGCCGCGGAGCTGCCGGTCGATGCGCCGGGCGTCGTGCCGTTCGGTTCCGAGGATTTGGAGGCCGCCGTCGCCGAAATCCCGGGCCTTGATGTGCTCGACGCCCTCGCGGACCGTGCGGCTGTCCGCGGGCGCGGCCAGATCTCTGGGAATGACCACGACCGCGCCGTCCGCGGCCGTTTCCCCGCTGAGCAGGGCCTGTTTCTCTTCGGCCGAGCCCGGTGTCCGGACGGCGATGCCGCTCTCCGCCAGTTTCTTCGAGACATCCGCCGCGTTCTCGGCGGGCAGTTCGTGGATGAAGACGGTACGGCCGCGGGCTTGGAGGGACGCCGCCTGCTGGACCATTTCGACGATCCCTTCCTCCGGAAACAGGATCACCCCGCGGCCCAGCTTGATGTCCGTTCCGCGTCCCGCCATGTTCGTCGCGATGGTGACCATGCCCGGCTCGCCGGCCATGGAGACGATTTCCGCTTCCTGTTTGTGGTACTTGGCGTTCAGCACCGAATGCCGGATACCCCGCCGTTTGAGCATGCGCGACAGTGTTTCCGAAACCTCGACCGAAATGGTGCCGACGAGCACGGGCAGGCCCTGTCCGTGGAGCTCGGCGATCTCGTCGATGATGGCGTTATACTTCTCCCGCTTCGTCCGGTAGACCACGTCGTCATAGTCCTCCCGGCGGACGGGCTCGTTCGTGGGGATCACGACCACGTCGAGCTTGTAGATCTCCCAGAACTCGCCCGCTTCGGTCTCCGCGGTTCCGGTCATGCCGGCGAGCTTCCGGTACAGGCGGAAGAAATTCTGCAGGGTGATCGTGGCGAGCGTCTGCGTCTCCCGCTCGATTGTCACGCCTTCCTTGGCTTCGAGCGCCTGGTGCAGGCCGTCCGAATACCGCCGCCCCGGCATGAGCCGACCGGTGAATTCGTCGACAATCATGACCTTGTGGTCCTCGCTCACCACGTAGTCGACGTCCTTTTCAAACAGCGAGTACGCCCTGAGGAGCTGGCTGATGTTGTGCAGCCGTTCGCTTTTTTCGATATACTCGTTCTGGACCGCATCCTTCCGAAGGGCCCTTTCGGCTTCGGGAAGGGTCTCATCCTCGTCGACCTTCGACAGCTCGGTGGCGAGGTCGGGGACGACGAACAGGGCCGGGTTGCCCGGAGCCAGGGCCTCGCGGCCCTTGTCCGTGAGATCGATGGTATGCGCCTTTTCGTCGATGGCAAAGAACAGCGCGGCGTCGATTTCAGGCATCCGGCGGTCGCGCATAGTGTCCGCCTCCACGCGGCGGATGAGCTTTTGAGTGCCCTGTTCATGCTTGAGCTTGACGAGACGCTTGTTGACGGGCGCGCCCCGCTGGGCCTGGAGGAGCTTGATGCCGGCCTCGTATTCCTGTCCCTCGGCCAGCAGGCGCTCCGCCTCGGCCATCAGCCCGTTGGCCAGGACCGTCTGGTTCTTCACCAGCTGTTCGACCTTGGGCTTCATCTCGCCGTACTTGTTGGACGATTCACCGACGGGTCCGGAGATGATCAGGGGTGTCCGCGCCTCGTCGATGAGCACGGAGTCGACCTCGTCAATGATCGCGAAATAATGACCCCGCTGAACGACGGTCTCCGGGGAAATCGACATATTGTCGCGCAGGTAGTCGAACCCGAACTCGTTGTTCGTGCCGTAGGTGATGTCCGCCCGGTACGCGCGCCGCCGCGATTCGGGTTCCATGTCGTTGGTGATGAAGTCCACGGTCAGCCCGAGAAACTTGAATATCTCGCCCATCCACTCGCAGTCGCGGCGGGCCAGGTAGTCATTCACGGTTACGAGGTGCACGCCCTTCCCAACCAGGGCGTTGAGGTAGAGCGGCATGGTGGCGACCAGCGTCTTCCCCTCGCCGGTGCCCATTTCGGAGATCTTGCCCTCGTGGAGCACGATGCCGCCCAGGAGCTGCACGTCGAACGGGACCATGTCCCAGACCACGTCGCGGCCCACGACCTTCCATGACTTTCCGACGAGCCTGCGGCAGGTCTCGCGGACCACGGCGAACGCCTCGGGCAGAATTTCCCGCAGGACTTCCCGGGTCTTCTCAAACTCCTCTTTCTCCAGCGCCTCGATCTGCTTGCGGATCTCGTAAAAATCGATCTCGCCCGCGACCGCGTCCGCCGCCGCGCCCTCAACCGCCACCGCGGTGAGACGGCCGTGCAGGTCCCGGACGGAATCCCGTATCGACCCGACTTTTTCCGCGACAGCCGCCCGGAACTCGTCCGTCTTGGCCCGAAGCTGTTCGTCGCTCAACTGCCGGAGCGGCGGACCCAGGCGGTTGATTTCCCCGACGATCGGGGTCATCCGCTGGACGTCGCGGGTGTGTTTGCTGCCGAAAATGGCCTCGAACAATTTACCGAACATGTGGGTCTCCAATGGAAAAGCGGGGCGGGGTCAGTCCAGAAGGCCCCTTCCCGTTTTCAGGATGCGGTTCTCCTGTTTGTACCGCCGGTACAGCGCGTCGAGAATGCCGTTGACAAAAGTGCCGCTGTTCTCGGTGCTGAACTTCTTCGCGAGATCGATGGCCTCGTTGAGCGTCACCTTGGGCGGAATCTCCTCAAAATGAAGGAGCTCGGCCAGGGCGAGGCGGAGGATCAGCCGGTCGATCAGCGCCATGCGGCCCAGGTCCCAGTTCTGAGCCACGGACTGAATATCCCGGTCCAGCTCCTCCTGGTTCCGCACCGTCTTTCTCAGGAGCGAGGCCGCGAACTCCGCCGTTTCCGGATCCCCGGGCAGATCCGCGGAAAATGATTCGATCAGGGAATCGAACCGGTCCCGGTTCATCTCCCAGGCATACATGCCCTGAAGCACCAGCTCCCGGGCTTTGCGTCGGATTCCCATAGGATCACGCGCTCCGGACCGCGACCGCCCTGCGGCGCCGCGTCAAATGAAGTGAAGCCATGAATGGGAATCCGCCGACTTCCCGTGAATCAGGTCGAAGAACCGCGACTGAATCGCGGCGGTGACGGGCCCGCGCTTCCCGTTCCCGACCGGAATGCGGTCCACCGAACGGATCGGCGTGACCTCGGCCGCCGTTCCCGTGAAAAACGCCTCGTCCGCGATCGCGAGAATCTCCCTCGGCAGGGGCTCCTCCGACACCTCAATGCTCAGTTCCGCCGCCAGGGTCATGATGGAGTCGCGCGTCAGGCCGGGCAGGATGGAGGCGGACAGGGGCGGGGTGAACAGACGGCCTCTGTGCACCACGAAAAGATTCTCGCCGCTGCCCTCGGACAGCTGACCGTTCACGGTCAGTGCGATCCCCTCCGAGAAACCGTTGGCCTTGGCTTCCATCTTGATCAGCTGCGAATTCATGTAATTGGCGCCCGCCTTTGCCAGAGTCGGCATTGTGTTCGGCGCGGGCCGCCGCCAGGTGGACACGCACACGTCCACGCCGTTTTCCAGCGCTTCCTGTCCCAGGTAAGCCCCCCATTTCCAGGCCAGCACGGCGAGATCCACCGGGCAGGCGGAGGGATCCACGCCGAGCGCGCCGTATCCGCGCCAGGCAACGGGCCGGATATAAGCCTCCTTCAGCCCGTTGGACCGGACCACCTGGACGCACGCGTCAATGGTCTCCTTCTCCGAAAAGGGAATCTGCATCCGATATATCTTCGCGGAATCGTGGAGCCGCCGGATGTGGTCCTCGAGGCGGAAGATCGCGGATCCCTTTTCCGTCTCGTAGCACCGGATCCCTTCGAACACGCTGGATCCGTAATGTACAACGTGTGAGGCGACATGAAGCGTGGCTTCGGGCCACGGGACCAGCTTCCCGTTTTTCCAGATCTTCAGGGTTTCATCGAAAGACATGCCGGGCCTCCGGGTTCAATCTGACAGCGAGCGCATTCCCCCGCTTCGCGGGAAGCTTCAACTTCCGCCGGTTCCGGCGGAATCATCTCTCTTTATATATATACAAAACGTCCGCCTGCCGGAACAGGTTCCTCTGCGGTTTGTTCAGAACCATCCGTCCCCGGCCGAATCGGCCAGCGCCGCCCGTCGTCCGCAACCCGGACGGACCGCAGCCGGCCCGGGTCAGCGGAGGTCCTTCACCCGGAGCTGCGTGCGGACCTCGTCGTTCCAGTGATTCTCCTCCACCACGAACACCATGTCCAGATTGGAATCGCCGGGCGACAGGCGGTACATGAGTTCGCCCAGATCGAATCCGATGGCGTCATGCACTACGCCGCCCTGCCGCACCTTGAATTTCAGATGGTTGCGACCGACCACGCGCGGGCTTCCCACTACATTCAGGTTCCTCGCCAGAAAGACGGGCCTCATGTTCTGCGGCCCGAAGGGCGCGAAGCTGTTGAGCAGACGGATGAACCGGTCGGAGATGTCCGGAAGCGCGATCTCGGCGTCGATCTGGATCCGCTGGGTCAGGTCGTCCTCCCGGATCTGTTCGGCGGCGATCCGCTCGAACCGCTCGCGGAACGGCTCGATGCAATCCTGGCGGATCAGCAGTCCGGCCGCGTGCTGGTGCCCGCCGAAGCTCGCCAGCAGATCCTCGCATTGCTTGAGCGCGGAATGGATGTCGAAACTCGCGATGCTCCGGGCCGATCCCTTTCCGGTGTCGCCGTCCAGGGCGATCATGACCGTGGGCCTGCAGTATTGTTCCACGATGCGGGACGCCACGATGCCGATGACACCCGGATGCCACCCCTCTTTCGCGAGCACCAGAGTCCGGCAGGAGGCCAAGCGGCCTTCCGTTTCGATCAGTCCCTTCGCCTCCTGGAAAGTCATGTCGTCGAGGTTCTTCCGGTTGCGGTTTTCCGCCTCGAGCACCAGGGCCAGGGCCCGGGATTCTTCATCGGATTTGGAAATCAGCAATTCCACGGCCCGCTGCGCGTTGCCGAGCCGGCCGACCGCATTGATCCGGGGCGCCAGAATGAACACCACCTGCCCCGTCCCGATCGGCTTGCCCAGAATGCCGGATGTCTCTGCGAGCGCCCGGATTCCGGGCCTTTCGAGCCGGTTCAGCCGCTCCATGCCGAGTTTCACCAGAATCCGGTTCTCGTCGACCAGCGGGACGATGTCCGCGGCGCTGCCGAGCGCCACCAGGTCGATGTACTGCCGGGCCGCTTCATCCTCCAGCCCGAGATGCCGGCACATGGCCTGAACGAACTTGAAGGCAACACCCACTCCGGCCAGTTCCTTGAAGGGATAGGTGCAGTCGTTCCGCTTCGGATTCAGGATGGCGGCCGCTTCCGGGAGCGCATTCGCCTGCTCGTGGTGATCGCTGACAATGACGTCGAGCCCCAGTCCGCGGGCCATCCGGATTTCCTCGACGCCCGTGATGCCGCAATCCACGGTGACGAGGAGCGTGGCGCCCTCAGCCGCGGCCTGCGTGACGCCGGCGACGGAAAGGCCGTATCCCTCCTTCAGCCGATCCGGAATGTAATATCCGACGTTTCCGCCGATTCCCAGAATGAACAGATAGAGCAGGCTGACCGACGTGATGCCGTCGACGTCATAGTCGCCGTAAATGAGGATGCGCTCACTGCTCTTCACCGCGCGGGACAGACGTTCCACCGCCTTGTCCATGTCCTTGATCAGGAACGGATCATAGAGATCCTCCCAGGCCGGCTTGAAGAACTTCCGTGCTTCCTCCCGGCTGCGGATGCCGCGGTTGATCAGGATCTTCGAAACGACGGGCGGAAGACCGAGACCCTCGGTGAATTCCTGATGGACTTCAGGATGCGAATCACCGGCGATGAGCCAATGGGGCATCAATTCAATTCCCTTCGTGGGTAAAAACCCGGCGGCGGAGCTGTAAGCCGAATTTTGTCTTCCGATGAATTGGAAGGGTGATCATTGATCTATGCGGCCTACCCGCGGGTCGGACGAAACGGGTCGCTTCGGCCGGGCCCCGGCTCGCGCCGGTTCCCGATTCCCCGCCTATTTGGCCTTGCTTCAAGTGGGGTTTGCCTTGCATCCGACGTCGCCGCCGGACCGGTGAGCTCTTACCTCGCCTTTTCACCCTTACCGTACGACCCCGGACCGAAGCCCGCGGCCGTAAGGCGGTGTGTTTTCTGTGGCACTGTCCGTCGCCCCGTTTCCGGGACGCCTCCGATTTCCGGAGCACTTTACCCTGCGAAGTTCGGACTTTCCTCCCCCCGCCTGCAAGCAGGACGGAAGGCGATCACCCACTCCGCCGCCGGTTTAAAAGTTCATGAATCTGACAGCGAGCGCATTCCCCCGCTTCGCGGGACCAAGCAATACGATTTTTACTGATTGAAGGCCCGCGGCTTGCCGCGGGGAGCTTCAATCGATGCGGGAACGGCTGCGGATGGCTTCACGCGCCAGACCGTCGGCCTCTCCGTTCTGTTCCCGCGGTACATGCCGAATTTGAAATTGGAACCGTCCGCCCGCGAGGGCGGCCCGGACCCGGCCATGCAGTTCCGCCAGATGGGGTTTTTTGACCCGATACCGGCCGTTGACCTGATGCACCAGCAGTTCGCTGTCGGAATACACGGTCAGCGACCCGACTCCGTGGCGGCCGGCCATTTCCAGACAGAGAAGGAGTCCCTGGTATTCCGCCACATTGTTGGTGGCATGGCCCAGGTAAATCCCCTTTTTCTCGACCAGATCACCCGACTCCGTCTTCAGCACGACTCCGCAGCCGGACTCGCCCGGATTCCCGAAACAGGATCCGTCGATGTAGGCGACGCATTTGAAGCTCCCCGCCGCAAGCCGCGGGGTATCTTCTATCTGTAGAGAAGAAATCATTCGGCTTGTTCGGAGATCTTTTCGTCCCAGATCAGCATGCGGCCGCAGACATCGCAGAGGAACAGCTTCTCCCCTTCGCGGATTTCAAGCACGCGCTGGGGCGGAAGCTTTTTCCGGCATCCGCCGCATGCGTTTCGCACGACCGGCACCATGGCCAGTCCGTTCTTGGCGCGACGGATCCTTTCGTAGGCGGCCAGACGCTTGGGATCCAAGCCCCTCAGGGCCTTGTCACGCTTGTCCTTCAGTTCGAGTTCTTCCCGTTCCGTGGCTTCCTGTTTCTTCTGAAGATCGGCTTTCTTGCGCTCGAATTCCTGCCGGAGCTTCTCCATACCGGCTTTCATTTCTTCAACGGTTTTCTGCGCGGACTCCACCCATTCCATCAATTCAAGCTGGCGGCTCTCTTTCTTGCCGATCTCGGTCTTCACGGTTTCGATTTCATGCGTGACCGCGTCATACTCCCGGTTGGTCTTGACTTCAAAAAGCTGGTTCTGGTATTTTTTGAGTTTGCCTTCGAAGGCTTGCATGTCGACATCATTCACATCCGTCTCTTTGCGGCAGTCCGTGAGTTTCTGCTCCTGGTCGACCAGGTTCTTCTCGGACTCGGCCAGCTCCTGATTCAAGTGCCGGACCTGGTTGGGCAGATCCCCCTTGAGCGCCTCCAGACGCTGCAGCTGGGTGTCGATTTCCTGTAAAATCATGAGACTCTCAATCAGCTGTTTCAAGCCATCCTCCTTGGGGGCGCCCCGTATATAAAAAATGCACTCCTTCGGAGTGCACTGGTGTCGGTACGATCATCGGAGAAAGTGAAGGTACTGTTCGGCTTCGTATGCCCACACTCCAGAAATCCTCCGGCTTTGATCCGAATATCCGGTGGGCCCAGGAGGACTTGAACCTCCGACCAACGGATTATGAGTCCGCCGCTCTGACCAACTGAGCTATGGGCCCGAGCCAGTATACGCAATTTTTGTTCAAAATTCAACAATTTTTTTCCACTCGGAATCGATCTCAACCTTCGCATTCTCAAGGGTTTTCCTGATTTGCACCCACTCCTGCGTCAGCTTATCCCGCTCCGCCGGATCCGCGGTTTTCATCCTTTTATGCAGGGATTCCAGAATCTGCCTTTGGTCCTGCTCAATGATCCGGAGCACACAGTCCAGCCCGAATTGCGGAAGTCTCGATGCGTTCTCACCCTCTTCCGAAGTCAGCCGGCTCAGGAGCGCGGCGGTTTTCTCGTCGGTCCGGAAACGGTCCAGCAGAGACGCGGCATCCGGCCAGCGGCCTGCCTCGTAATCCCCTTGCAGTGCCCTGTACAGACTGCCCGTTTCCCGGCCCGCAAAACGGTCCGGCGGAACCGCGGAGAAAGCCAGCTTGGCCCAGGCTCTCCCGCCGGAGAGCAGAAAAGCCACGAGCCCGGATTCTGCTTTTTCCCGTTTTCCCGGAATGGCCGGCTCCGGCGCCGGCGGAAGACTGCGCTGCTGCGGACCCGGGGCCGGATGCGGCAGTTCCCGCATCAGCAGGTCCTCCTGAATATCCAGTTTTTCCGCGACGTCCTTGACCGTGAGCTGACGCTCGACCGGATCCCGTATTTTCGAAACCGTGGAGAGGAGCGACCGCGCGGCCTCGGCTTTCTCTCGGCTGGACGCGAGCCCGGTCCGTTCCCGGATCTGGCTGAGCCTGAAATCGATGAAGGACATCGATTGTTCCAGAACGCTCCGCATGGCCCCGGCCCCCTGCTTGAGCAGGAACACATCCGGGTCCAGGCCTTTCGGAAGCACGGCTACGTCCGCGTGCAGGCCTCCGGCCAGGACCACATCGATTCCCCTCAGGGCCGCGGCCAAGCCGGCCGAATCCCCGTCGAAAACCAGAATCACATTGCGGCCGTACTGCGACAGCAGTCGCACCTGGCCCTCGGTCAGCGCCGTTCCGGATGAGGCCACGGCGTTGTCGAAACCGGCCTGGGCCAGCCGCATCATGTCCGTGTACCCTTCGACCAGGAGAGCGCGGTCCTCGCGCCGTATTCCGGCCTTGCTCTGGAAAAGCCCGTAGAGAATCTGGCTTTTCTGATACACGGGCGATTCGGACGTGTTGATGTATTTGGGGGATTGGTCCGAGGCCGCGAGCAGCCGGCCCCCGAACCCGACCGGACGGCCGGACGAATTGAGCACGGGAAACATCAGGCGGCCCCGGAAGCGGTCGTAATAGCCGCCGCCTTCCTTTCGCGGCACGGCCAGTCCCGCGCGGTGCAGGACGGCCGTCTGCAGTCCCGCGGACTCCGCCTTCCTGATCAGCCCGTCCCACCGGTCGGGCGAATACCCGACCTGGAAAGCATCCAGTGTCTTCCGTTCGAAACCGCGCCCCAGAATGTACTGCCGGGCCCGCCGGCCTTCCTCGGACTGCCACAGGCTGAAACGAAAGAATTCCATCGCAAGCTGGTTGGCCCGGTAAAGGTCCTCGATTTCCCGGCTGCGCGCATCATCCCCGTCTGAAACGGGAAGGTTGATGCCGGCCTTTTCCGCCAAGGATTTGACGGCCTCCAGAAACCCGACGTTCTCCATTTTCATCACGAACGAGAAAGCATCCCCCCCGGCGTCGCATCCGAAGCAGTGATAGAACCCGCGCGCCGGGTCCACGGTGAAGGAAGGCGTTTTCTCCTGATGAAAGGGACACAGGCCGACAAACGTTCTTCCCCGCTGTTTCAGCAGGACGTGCTGGGAAACCACGTCGACGATGTTCACCGCATCGCGGATTTCCTGCACTTTTTCGTCGGGTATCTTCATTTGAATTCCACGATGGTTACGCCCGTGTCGCCTTCCGTCCATCCCCCGAGGCGCTGGCTGCGGATGAGGGGATGCGTGTCGAGATATTTCCGCACTTCGCGGCGCAGCACGCCGGTTCCCTTGCCGTGAATGATGCGGCAGCCCGTGAATCCGGCCGAAACGGCGTCCGGCAGGCGCCGGTCGAGCAGGTCGACGGCCTCATCCGCGGTCATGCCGCGCAGGTCGATTTCATTGCTCGACGGCCGGTCCACTTCCAGCCGGATCAGTCCGGCCGCGGCAGGTCCGCGGCGCGGTTCCGCGATCCCTTCCAGTTCCCCTGCCGGAACGCGGATCCGGATGTCGTTCCATTCCACGAGCACGCGTCCGTTCCGGTCCGGAGCCGAGACGACGCGGCCCGCGCCATGGTGTCCGCGCCACACGGCCCAGCCCCCCTGGACAACCGGCTTTTTCACGGACAGGGGCGCCGGCGCCGCGGCCTTCTTCAGCTCGGCCGCCCGGTTCCTTTTCGATTCGATTTCCTTGTGAAGCATCCGGGCCGCTTCCGGGTCCCCCCGCGTTTCACGGATCTCCTTCAGCACCCGCTCCTTCAGGACGCTCGCCTCGGCCAGCAGATCCTCCGCTTCGCCGAGCATGGACCGCTTGCGATCCTCCGCCTCCCTCCGCAGTTTTTCGAGCTCCGATTCGTACAATGCCGCAAGCGTATCCGCTTCCTGTTCCCGGTTCGACGCCTCGCGGTGCAGGGCCTCGGTCTCCTTCAACCTGCCTTCGAGATCCGACACGAGCCGGTCCAGTTTTCCCCGCTCCTCTCCCATATAGGATCGGGCCGGCCGGAGAACATCCTCCTGGAAACCGTAGCGTTCCGCGATTTCGAACGCATACGACGAACCCGGAATGCCCGGCTGAAAACAGTACGAAGGCTTGAGGGTTTCCTGGTCGAAGGCCATGGACCCGTTCTCCACGCCGGGTGTATCGTGCGCGAACACTTTCAGGAGCCCGATGTGCGTGGTGGCCACGGTCGTTACGCGTCTCTCCGTGAGGGTTTTGAGTATGCCCATGGCCAGCGCGCCGCCTTCCGCCGGGTCCGTGGCTGATCCGATTTCATCGAGCAGGACCAGGCTGTCCGGCCCCGCGTGATCCAGTATGGAAGCGAGATTTTGGATATGAGACGAGAAAGTGGAAAGATCCTCCTCGATGGACTGCCGGTCGCCGATGTCCGCGAAGACCGAGTCGAACACCGGCAGGCGCGTATCCTCGGCCGCGGGCACGTGCAGTCCGTGCTGGTTCATGAGCGCGAGAAGGCCGATCGTTTTCAGGGCCACGGTTTTGCCGCCCGCATTGGGGCCCGTGATCACCAGAGTCTGGATGCCGTTGCCGAGCGTCATCGACAGCGGGACGACTTCCTCCGGTTTGTGTTTCAGCAGGAGCAGGGGGTGCCGGGCCCGACTGACGGAAACAGTCCGGTCCTCCGACAGGCGCGCGGGATTGCCGTTCACGGAGTTCGAATACCGGGCCCGGGCCGCGAGCCCGTCCAGCTCGATGAGCGCTTCCAGGTCCGCGGCCACTGCCCCGCTTTCCGCAGCGACGCGGCCGGTCAGTTCAGCCAGAATGCGCTCGATTTCCTGCTTCTCCCGGAGTTCGAGCCTGCGGAGCGCATTGCCCTGTTCGAGCGTCTCGATCGGTTCCATAAACACGGTCGCCCCGCTCGCGCTCTGATCCACCACAACCCCTTTCAGCCTGGCCTGATGGGCATCCTTCATGGGAATGACGAGCCGTCCGTCACGGAGCGTCAAAGACTCTTCCTGCGCGTAACCCGCCCTGACCATGGCGGCCAGAAAATGCTCAAGCCGTTTCCGTATGGCATCCCTCTGCCTGGCCATCTCGCGGCGGATCCGGCCGAGTTCGGGCGAAGCCGAGTCCCGCACCTCTCCCGTAGGTTCAAGACAGGATTCAATCTCCTTTTCCAGGTCTTCGAGGCTGACAATGAATTCCGCGATTCCGGACAATAGGGGATATTTCTCCCTGCGGGAAACCAGGAAACGCCGGACTCTGCGGCCGGTCGAAATGCAATCCAGCACCAGGATGAGCTCAGGCCCGGTGAGCCGGGCGCCCTGCACGTGTATTTTTTTCAGCTGAAGGTCGAGATCCGGAAATGGAAGAAGCGGGAAAGGGTCATCGTATCGGAGCAGGTCCCGCATTTCCGTGACCGCCTGAAGCGCCCGGGTGAGATCCCGGGACTCGGCGAGAAAAGGCAGTTCCGCGACGCGACGGCCGCCGGGTTCGGAGACGGCGAAGCGCCGGATCTGTTCGAGCACGCTGTCCAGTTCCAGGACGCGGCCCGCATTCTCAAGCCCCGGAACGCTCATCTTCCGCGCCCGGGTTCAGACTCGGGCCGCCCCAGTCTTCGACGCGGTCCGCGCACCAGATGAAGCCCTCCTTCATTTGCTCGAAAACCGGCCGGCTTTGGGGGACGACGGCCGTGAACGAGCTGTAGAGCGCCGGCGCCACCCGGCTGAACGGCCGGAGCAGGACGGATTTCTCCTTTTCCCAATTCGGTTTGCGTATGGCGGTGAAATTTAAAATCAGAAAAGCAAAAACGCCGGCCGAGAAAATGCCCCGGATGAGACCGGCTGCCATCCCGGACAGCCTCTGGCCGAAGGATGTCTTCCCGGCGGCAACGATAAACCGGACGCCCGCACCGAGCAGACCCTTGATCAGGCCGTGCAGGACCAGGAATACGACCAGTACAGACAGTGCGTCCGGGAGGTGCACGGTCCGTGATATCCATTCCGCGGGCGTTCGGACGAACCAGACCGAGAGAATAACCGCGGCCACCCACACCGCCATGTCCAGCACTTCAGGCCAGACACCGCGGAAAAATCCCCGCAGGATGCACGCGGCCACGACAGCGAAAAGAAGGATGTCGATTCCGTTCATGATCCTCCGAAACATAAAAAAGGTCCTGGTATCTCTTGCCCAGGACCTTTCAATCTGCCGATCAAAGACCGGAACCGGTGTTCCGGCCGGTTTTTTCAATGGCCATTTGTAAAATGCTGACGTGACCGGTGTCGGCCGTCCGTCCGGTCGAAGGGGTTGACGTTCAGCGGGAGAGGCCTCACTGTTCGAATAAATGCTGCAGCTTGCGCATCTTGCGCTTCGCCGCGTTCATTTTGCGCTTTTTCCGCTCGCTGGGCTTCTCGTAATGCTGATGCTTTTTAATGTCAGACATCAAACCGGCTTTTTCACATTGTTTCGTGAAGCGTCTGAATGCCTTTTCAAAGGACTCGCCATCTCGAAGTCTCACTGCCGGCATAAAAGACTCAACCCCTCCTTCCATTTTATTTTTCAGTTCGGCTTAATATAGACAATTCTCCATGGCAAAGCAAGGGGTTTTTAGGCTCAAAAACGGGTTTAGAATGTGGATAACTTGTGAAATATTTGAAAAATCGCAAAAATATTCCCGGGTTTCATTGATTTTATGATTCTATCTTGTTTTAAAACAAAAGATTGAAATTTTCAACCCAATAAATATACTTAACGCATAATTATAATCATAACAACTGTTTGTGGCCTTTATTTTTTTCCGATTATATATGAATTTTGCTTTTTATACTATAAAAATACAATAGCGCACATAGAATCCTGTTTTGGCCTGAAATGACCTCTGTGTCAAATCGCGCATGTGGAAAACCTGTGGAGAAATCAACCGGTAGGCTGTTCCTTCTCTGTTTTTCAGCCCCATGCCAGGTTCACAGTTTGCCTGCCAGAATGATTACCCGGCAATGGACTGTCCTTCCCCTGCCTTTGACCGGAACCGATTCCAGAAAAGCGATGTACCGGCCGATCACTGCTTGATGACCGTCATCATCATGACCGTCCCAAAGCGCAAAACCGGTTCTATCTTCCTCTTCTCCGTTCTTCAATGTGCGGATCAGTCTTCCGGCCGAATCGTAGATGCGCAATCGGACTCGATTATTCCCTGACGGCAGAGAATATTCCAGGAATATGGCCTCATCCAGGCCATCCCCGTCCGGAGAAAATGGATTCGGAGAAGCACGAAAGCCGGATTCAGCGGACGTTCCCCCATGGATCAAGCTGTTCGGCCGGCCGGGCGTGGATCCGGCAGGTGAAAGGCTGGGATGCCAATTGTCTGAATTGTCCGAACGTCCGTCTATCCGGATGCGTTCGAGGGAGTTCCCCTCCCGCTTCTCCGGACCGGACGCGTAATGCATCCGATCCATTTCAGCGCCGGATGGATCGAACAGACACACCCGATCCGAGTCATCGTTCAGGTTCGGAAAAAGGTCCGGGATCAGGCTGAAAGATCCGATCTCCGGATGCCCCGCCAGAAAGGAGACGCCTGCGGCCAGAACGGCATAATCTCCGGGAACCATCAGGAAGTGCCCCCGGGTGGTCACACGCCGGCTGGTCGTATCAGAATCAGAAAATTTCCATTCCCGCAAATCGACTGTGCCATGACCGGCATTGACCAATTCGATCCATTCGCTATCTCCTGGGAACGGATCATACATGATTTCACTGATCCGCACGCATCCCTTTTCATAAGGAATGAAAAAATCCAGAAATCCCGCATCATCCGCCGGATTCCCGTCTTCCCAGGACATCAATCCTGCGCCTGCGCGTCCCCTGCCGGACTGCAGTTCCGCTGCAATCCGGAATGCGGCGGAATCGCCGGGCGCCAAACCCTGATTTGAAAAAACCTGCGGCAGGGCCTCGTCCCCCTCAAGTGCGGAGTCGAGATCCGCGTCGATAAAAAACCGCAGGCTGAACGGCCCGCTCGCGGTCAGTCCATTGTTCACGACACTAGCGGTAAGGAACGGCGATCCGCCTTCCATCGCCAGGGACAAACCTGTGACAGCGAGATTGAGGGTCAGCCGTGTGACGCTGTTGCGGAATCCGGGTGAACCGAGCAGGAAGCGGCTGTCCGCCCAATTCTCAGGCGAACCCGGCCCGTCCCGATCGATACGCTCGTCCGAGTGCCCCGGGACGTTTCCCGTGGAGTAGGAGACCGCGTCCTCGATGCGGCCGTCCGGCGTGTATAATGTAACCGTTTCCGGCTTTGAATTCGACAGCCCCGCGCTGCCCAGAGTGGCGCCCGCCACGCTGAGCACGAGCGCGGTTTCCGGAATAAGAGAATCATAGGCGGCCGAGGATGCGAAATAATCCGGATCCAGAACAACCGCATATCCGCGGGGGCCGAGGGACATACCTGCGCCCGCGTCCGACAGGGGATCCGAACCGGTACCGTCTCCCAGGCTCCAGCCTTCGAGCCGAACCGTGTCCGACGGGCTGGCATTGAAGAGCTCGACGAATTCATCCGCGTTTTCCGGCCCGGCCGGATCGAACATCACTTCGGAGATCACGACTTGCGCGGGGGCTGTGCAGAGCGGCAGGAACAGACAAGTCGAGAGGATCAGGCGTCGCATGGCGCATCCTCCCGAGTTCGGGGTGAAAGTTTATACGGGGCTTTTACTGCTCAGGTGATTTTTCCTTTCAAAAAACACCGCGTATACAGATACGGCGTCACACGGAAAAAAAATTCTATAGTGTTATTCATTCATTCCCTTCATGGAAAAGAGGACGATTTACCGGGATGATAATGAACGCCTTTCCCTGATGCCCCTTTTTTCCGTGTACCTCCGTGGTGATTTCTCTTTTAAAGACCAAAAAATTACCGCCGTACCCGCGCGTTTCCCTGCCAGATGCTCCAGATCTCCTCTTCGTCCGCGGGCTGGCCGTAGTCGGTCAGCACAGTCGTGGCAAGCGCGCCGCTGGCCCATCCGAACTGCGCCCATTTCTCCGGCTCCCACCCCTTCAGTGCGGCGTACAGGAGCCCGCCCACGAAGCCGTCCCCGCCGCCGATCCGGTCCAGAACAGTGATTTCCCTGGGTTCGATCTGATGCCAGTCATTCCCGGCCGCGAGAATCGCGCCCCAGCGGTGCAGGTTGACGCTCACGACCTCCCGCAATGTGGTGGCGAAAACCGAGGCGGACGGATAGGCCTTGCGGACGCGGCTGATCATTTCCTTGAAGCTGTCGATCTTGCCGGCCAGGCCCTTTCCACCGGCCTCCGGGCCTTCGATTCCGAGGGCCAGCTGAAAGTCCTCCTCGTTTCCGACAAGGATGTCCGCGCTGTCGGCGATCCGGTGAAAAACATCCCGGAGTTCGTCATGGCGGTTCTTCCAGAAGGAGGCGCGGTAATTCAGGTCAAAGGAAATGCGGGTGCCGTGTTTTTTGGCGGCCTGGCTGAGTTCCAGGCAGAACCGGCCCGTTTCCGGCGAGAGCGCCGCGATCAGACCGGAAAGATGGAGCACCTGCACGCCCTCTGATCCGAATATGCGGTCGAGATCGAAATCCTTCGCGGTCAGCGTGCGCCCCACTTCGCCGGCCCTGTCATTGTGAACCCGGGGCCCGCGCGATCCGGTCCCGCTATCCGCGATGTTGAACTGGTGCCTGTATCCCCAGGGCCCGCCCTGGTCGACTTCTTTTGCTTCGACATCCATGTGCCGGCGGCCGAGATCGTCCCGGATCAGCCTGGCAATGGGGCTTCCCTTGACGAAAGCGGTCAGCACTTTCACGCGGAAACCCAGGAAGGAGGAAATGCTGGCGACATTCGTCTCCGCGCTGGTGGCCTGCATCAGGAAGGTCGTGCTGCAGTGCACGGGCTGGCCTTCAACAGGCGTGATCCGCACGCCCATGCTCGAGGGTACGAGCAAAGCATACCGGCTGTTCGGACGGAGTTCGAGTTTCATGGGATCATCCTTTCGTCAGAGAGGCGCATCCGGCACTGATTTCCCGCGGTGGATTTAGTAAACATAGTTCTATTATTTTCAGCCGTTTAATAAACCCTTGGGCAACAAGAGAAATTATTAAATTTTTCCTCCAACAGCAACTTATTTTTACGGCAGGATGGTCCTCCCTGTAATCCAGGGAGCAAATCGACCGCATGTCTTCCGTAGGGGCGAGGCGCCGCCTCGCCCCTGCGTGTCCATGAACCTGGGTCCGCTTCAGAAATAATCCGGCGCGGCGTCCGTGTTCCATTCTACATTATGGACCCGACGCTTGACATTGTGACTTGCGGGTGTTAATATGCCTCTAATCGCCATGTCCCGAATCGAACTCCTGGCCCCGGCCAAAAATCTCGAATGCGGAATCTCCGCGGTCAATTGCGGCGCGGACGCCGTGTACATCGGCGCCGGGCGTTTCAGCGCGCGGGAAGCCGCGGGCAATGACATCCGCGACATCGAGTCCCTGATCCTGCACGGCCGGAAATACCGGGCGGCTGTTTACGCCGCGGTGAACACCATTCTCCGGGACGACGAACTCCCCGAGGCTCTCGCCCTGATCCGCCGTCTGCACGAAGCCGGCATCAGCGGGCTGATCATCCAGGATTTCGGGCTCCTCGAGAGCGGTCTTCCGCCGGTTCCCCTCATCGCCAGCACCCAGATGCACAATGACACAGCCGAAAAAGTGACGTTCCTCGAAACCGTCGGTTTCCAGCGCGTCATTCTCGCCCGCGAGCTCGGGTTGGCGGCCATCCGTTCCATCCGCGAAAAGACCTCCATCGACCTGGAGGTTTTCGTGCACGGATCCCTGTGCGTGAGTTTCAGCGGCTGCTGCCTGATGAGCTACGCCATCGGCGGCCGGAGCGGAAACCGCGGGCAATGCGCCCAGCCCTGCCGGCGGCTCTACAGACTGACCGATGATCGGGGAGCGGACCTGGGCCGCAGGCACTGGCTTTCGCTCAAGGACATGAACCGTTCGCACCGGCTGAAAGACCTTCTGGATGCCGGCGTCACCTCGTTCAAGATCGAAGGCCGTCTGAAGGACAGGGAGGCGGTGGCGAACGCGACGCGTCATTTCCGCGGGGAGTTGGACCGCGTTCTGGAGGGCTCGCCGCACCGCAGGAGTTCCTCCGGGACCGTCATCGGCGGATTCGAGCCGGATCTCAACAAGACCTTCAACCGGGGTTTCACGGATTATTTTCTGGACGGCAGGTCCGGAGGAATGGCCAGCGTCGAGACGCCCAAACATCTGGGTGAATGCATCGGAGAGGTGGTTTCCGTTGCGCCGGACCGGTTTTTCCTCAAGTCCGGGCACGGATTGAATCCGGGCGACGGAATCGCGTTCTTTATGCCTTCGGGCGATCTCAAGGGATCAGTCGTGAATTTCGTTTCCGGAAATCGTATCACGCCGGACCGGATGGAAGGCATCGTGCCCGGCGTCAAGATTCACCGGAACCGCGATCACCGGTTCCTCCTGTCCGTCCTGAAGGATGAACCGGAGCGGAAAATCCGGGTGCGGATGGTTCTGGATTCGGAAAACGGACGGCTGTGTCTGAAGCTGGAGGATGAGGACGGAAACCGGGCGGAACTGGCGTCGGAAGCCGATCCGGTCCCTGCGCGGAGCCCTGAATCGGCCGAGTCGACGATACGCAAGCAGTTGACCAGCTTCGGCGGCACGGACTATATCTGCGAGCGCCTGGATATTACGGTTCATCCCATGCCCTTCGCTCCGGTCTCGGAATGGAACCGGCTGCGCCGCGAGGCGCTTTCGGCGCTGGACGCCGTCCGATCCGCATTCCGCCCGCCCGCCGTTCCGGCGCCCGGGCCGAACGACTTTCCCTATCCGTTGAAACAGCTGACCTTCGCGGCAAACGTACTGAACGCGAAAGCCGACGCCTTTTACAGGCGGCACGGCGTGGAGGTCATCGAGCCCGCGGCTGAGAGCGGGCTCGAACTGCGGGGCAGAAAGGTCATGACAACGCGGTACTGCCTCAGAGCGGAACTCGGGCGTTGTCCCGGAAAACGGCCGGCAGGGCATCCGGCCCCGGCTTGGAATCTGGAGGACGGCGACGGCCGGCGCTTCCCGGTCCGCTTCAATTGCGATGAATGCGTGATGGAAATTTTTTACGGCGAATAAAACACAAAAACCTCCCGCGGGTTTGCATATACCCGCGGGAGGTTCGATTCATTCCGGATTGTAAAAAGAAGGGAACCTTCCGTCAGAAGGTTCCCTTCTTTCTCATAACTCCCGGCACAATCTGGACACATCCCCTGGCGGAACTCAGGTGATGGACAATTCCCCGATTTCCTTCTCCTTCTCCCGGATCCGACCCGTCAATTCCTCCAGCTTCCCGAACACCTCCGCCAGGTCGCGGCCAACCGCGCCGAGACGCTTCTGCTGGTAAAGATGCCACACCTCGCCCCCCAATTGTTCCAGCAGTTTGCCCTTCTCGTTCCGGAGCGCCGCGATTTCGACTTTCAGTTTCGCGAGTCTGGCGGCTTCGCCGGTCATATGCATCACCTTCCCGACGCCGGATTCAAGCGCCTTCTTCACGGCCGGCGTCCTCTCCTCCACTTCCCTGCGCAGGGCGGCCGCGCCCCGGAAGAGGTTCAGCTTCAGGGATTCGGATTTCTTTTCGATCTCTTTTTGGACGGTCTTCGATGCCTGGACCGCCTTTTTCTCGGCCGCTTTCCCCGCCTTTTTTCCGGCTGTCTTCACCTTTTTCATCTCCCACCTCCCGCGATTGGAAACAATCAAAACAAAACCGGCGGCCGGACGCGTTTGCCGGACCGCCGGAAGTTCGCTTGAAAAAGCGGTTCAGATCGGATGCAACCCCGTGAATTCGAGTCCCTGCGTCTCCTCGAAACCGTGCATGATATTGAATGCCTGAAGGGCCTGGCCCGCCGCGCCTTTCATCAGATTGTCGATGGCGCTGAGCACCACCAGCCGGTTCGAGAGGGGGTCCTTCTCGAACCCAATGTCGCAGTAATTCGTGCCGGCCAGCAGTTTCGGCTCCGGGTACCGGTAATTCCCTTCCCGCTCCTTGACAATGCGGATGAACGGCTCGTTTCCATAGGCCTCGCGGTACACCTTCCAGATTTCCTTTTCCTCCATGGCCCGGTTGAGGAACACGTGGCAGGTCGCCAGTATGCCGCGGACCATGTCGATGGACGTCGCGGAAAAGTGAATCTTCAGTTCCTTCCCGGAGCCCAGTTCCTGTATCATCTCGGCCGCGTGCCTGTGCCCCGTGGGCCTGTAGGACCGCACACAGCCGGCCCGCTCCGGGTGGTGTGACGCGTCGGAAGCCGAATTGCCGCCCTCGCTCGATCCCGCCTTCACCTCCACAACCGTCCGTTCCGTATCCGCGAGCCCGTTTTTGAAAAGAGGATACAGCCCGAGGATCACGGCCGTGGCATTGCATCCCGCGCTGGACACCCAGTCCGATTTCCGTATGGTCTCGCGATGGAGCTCGCAGATGCCGTACGCGAACTTCGGAAGCAGTTCCGGCCGGGCGTGGGGCTTTCCGTACCAGCGGTCGTAATCAGCGGGGTTCTTCAGCCGGAAATCCGCCGACAGGTCTATCAGCCTGGGCGCCAGTCCGGCGAATCGGTCGATTTTGCCCATGGCCGATCCGTGCGGCAGGCAGAGGAACAGCAGATCGCAGGGCTGCAGCTCCTCCTGCGAGACGAATTTCAGCAAAGTCCGTTTCCGGAGATTGGGATGCAGGCTGTGCACGAACTTGCCCACGAACCGTTCAGACGTGACCTGCATGACCTCGGCCTGCGGGTGGCCCAGCAGCAGACGGAGCAGGTCTCCTCCCGCGTACCCGGACCCCCCGACAATGGAAACGCGTATCTTAGCGGGCATCGAATTCCCCCCGGGCCGCGTGTATCGTGTACTCGGCGATCTTGCCCGGTATGTTGACGCCCGTCGGCTTGATGGAGTTCTTGAATTCCATGGTGTAATTGACTTCATTGACGAGAATGCCCGAGGCCGTCTCGAAGAGGTCGATAGCCACGATGCCGCCGCCGACCGCGGCCGCCGCGCGCAGGGAGATGTCCCGGATTTCGTCCGTGACCGGGCAGTTCGTGGCCAATCCGCCGCGCGCCGTGTTCGTGATCCAGTGGGGGCTGGTGCGGTAGATGGCGCCGATGCATTCGTCTCCCACCACGAAACTGCGGATGTCGCGTCCCTTCTTCTCGACGTACTGGTGGATGTAGAAGATCGAATGGTGGTAGGAACCGAGCGTGGACTTGTGCTCCAGCAGGGCTTCAGCGGCGTCCCGGTCGTTGACCTTGGCCAGCAGCCGGCCCCAGGATCCCACGGCCGGTTTGAGCACGACCGGGTAACCCATCTCTTCGATGGCCTTGAGCGCCGATTCTTCGGTGAACGCCACGCGCACCTCGGGCTGGGGAACGCCGTGCACCTTCAGGGCGAGCGACGTCAGCAGTTTGTCTCCGCAGGTGGTGGCGACTTTCGCTGTGTTGACGCAGCGAATGCCCGCGCTTTCGAAGATCACCAGCGCGTGCAGGGCGCGCGAATGGTTGATGCAGCGCTCCAGAACGACGTCGAACCCGAACCGGTCCCGGTCCTTTCCCAGCTGGAACGTGATCTGCCGGTCGTCCACCATTTCCAGGTCGACGTCCCCGCGCGTCCTGAACTCGTCCAGGATGAGCTTTTCGTCCAGCCGGATCAGGGAATGGAGAAATCCGATTCTGATTTTCTTCATGCGGTCATTCCTTGTGCTCCTTGCACCATTTCACGATGTAGCGGAGTTCCTCGAGGTCCACGGTCTTGCCCTTGGTGCCCACGGATTTAACCCGGTCGAGAATGCGGCCGAGCAGGGCCTCATCGGTCACGGTCTCGCCCAGCTCGGACAGGGCGTGCTTGACGGAGCTCAGTCCGGACATATGGTCCAGGCTGATTCTCCGGACGCGGCCGACCAGTTCCGGGCTGAGGCTCTCGTAGTGGAGGGGATCGATGGCCGCGGCCTGGGTGTGAACACCGGCGCAGTGCGTGAACGCGTTCTTTCCCATGAGCGGATAATTGGCGGGCACCGCGATTCCTGAAAACCGGCTGACCAGTTCGTACAGTTCCGGCAGTTTGTCGAGCTTCCAGGCGTTCTCCGCGCCGAAGTCGGTCTTGAGCACCACCAGGAGCTGAGCCAGGTCCACCAGTCCCGCGCGCTCACCGACGCCCAGAACAGTGGTGTCGATGATGTCCGCGCCGCCCCGGAATCCGTCCAGCGCATTGGCCAGCGCGAGGCCCCGGTCGTTGTGGCAGTGCACGGCCACCCTGGGCTTCAGTCCCCGGCTTCCGAATTCGGCCTTCAGCTTTCCGACGAAATCCTGCAGGCTCCGCCGGGTGCCCGGCACCATGTACCCGGTCGTATCCGCCACGCTGATGATGTCCGCGCCCGACTCCACCGCGGCCACCGAGGCTTCGATGACGTTTTTCCACGGAGACCGCACCGTGTCCTCGGGCGTGTACCGGATGATCAGGTCCGGCTTCTGCGACTTGGCGTACTGGATGACGTCCGCGATCTGCGCCACGGCCTCGGAGAGGTTCTTGTTGAACACCGTGCTCAGCCGCTCGTCCGAAACACAGTAGAAGATACCGATAAACCCAACTCCGCATTCCAGCGCCAGGTCGATGTCCCGCTTTACGGAACGGGCATGCGCGGCCACGGTGGCGCGGAGTCCCGCATGCGCGATCTGTCGGACCGCCTGGCGGATTTCGTCGGTCACGACCGGATGGCCGGCTTCGACAAAGTCCACGCCGATGTCGTCGAGCAGGCGCGCCAATTCGAGCTTGATGTGGCCGTCGAAATAGAGACCGGGAGTCTGCTCGCCTTCGCGGAGCGTGGTGTCGAGTATCTGGATCACTGGTTTTATTCCCCCCAGTCTTCCTCTTCCTGGGGCGCTTCCGCCAGAGTGATGGGATTCAGGCCGGTCACCTCGAGCTCGGTCCCGCATTCGGGACACGCCATCAGTTCGCCCTCGACAGCGCCCTGGCCGACAGGCACTTTGGCCCCGCAAACCGGACATTCGCCCATAATAACTCCTATTAAAGAAATTCCATCGAAAGAAAATCCCTGCGGGAAACAGGAATTTTTATATAATATATTTTCGTTGAAAAGTCAAGGGAATTTTACTATTTTCCATAAATTTACGGAAAGGAAAGACATGCCCGGACAGTCGAATTGGAAATGGGTGGAATGGGCGCGCCGCCTTCAGGCCCTGGCGCAGGTCGGCCTGGAGTACTCGGAGAATGAATACGATACGGAACGCTACATTGCGGTTCGGGCCGTGGCTTCGGAAATACTGGCGGCAGGTTCGGATTTCGACCCTCAGCGGATACGCGGCCTGCTCGATGAACAGACCGGATACGCCACGCCCAAAGTGGACGTGCGTGGCGCCGTGATCCAAGGGGATTCTATTCTGCTGGTCCGGGAAAGGCAGGACGGGGGCTGGTGTCTGCCGGGCGGGTGGGCGGATACCGGTGAAACACCTTCGGAAGCGATCGCTCGCGAAGTCTGGGAGGAATCCGGATTCCGGGTACAGCCCGTCCGTCTGATCGCGGTCTGGGATCGGACCCGGCACGGACATATCCCCCCGCATCCGTTCCGGATTTACAAGTTGTTTTTTCTATGTGACCGCATCGGCGGAGAAGCCAAGCCCAGCAGGGAAACATCCGAGGTTGGTTTTTTCCGGGAGAACGCGCTTCCGCCGCTGTCCCTGGGACGGACGACTCCCTCTCAGATCAGCCGGATTTTCGACCATCACCGAAATCCCGGAATGCCCGCGGATTTCGACTAGACGGTTCTGTGGCGATCTCCTATAAAAAAATACCACGGAAACAGACACGGAGTCACACGGAAAACGAAAATGGAATAAGGTTATTCTTTGATTTCAATCTTTTCAGGGACGGAAGTTCACAGAAATAAAAATGGATGCATTACCCTATTTCCCCGCTCTTTCCGTGTCTATCCGTGTCTTTGTCAGTGGTGATTTTGATTCAACCTCCCAGCCGGCCTACCATCCCACTTGAATCTGGCTGAATATCGCGTTTTTTTCCAGAAATGAATCACGCGCATACGCGATATCGAATCGGACGATTCGGGTTTTCAGCCCCGCCCCTAATGCCAGGCGCTTATCCGCGATTCCTCCGCGCAGCGACAGTTCCGCCGACCGGCGGACGATTCGGTACTCGGTTCCGATCCGGATCCTCTCGGCTGTATTTTTATAGGTTTCATCCTTTGAAAGGATGTCGACCCAATCGACGGAAACATCCCAATTGGGTCGGATGGGATGCGAAATGCCCGCATTCGCCAGCATGGGCGCCTTCAGCCTGAACGGAAGCCTCGCCGTCACCTCCCGCTTTTCCACGACGATCAGCGTGTCGCCTCCCGGGTCCGGAGTGAATGCGCCCGTCTCATCCACGGAGCCGACGGCCGGTCGGCCGAACCCGTCATCGACAAAGTACGCGGCTGTGGGCATCGAAAAGCGCATCTCCGTCGTTGAGGTGATCGTCTGGAGGGGCAGGACGTTCAGAAGGGAAAATCCCAGCCGCATTCCGTTCTTCGGATTCCGGTACGCCAGCCCAAGATCAGCCGTGACGCCCGTGGAAGTGTGCTTGAGGTCGGCGCGGGCTTCACTCAGGACACGGTCCAGATTCTCCGTATCGATGAGCTTGGTCGAGAATCGGCGGTTGATTATTTTCAACGAAGCCCCGCCGTCCAGGTTCGGTGTAATCGCGAAGGAACGGCCCACGACTCCGGCCACATCGATGGTGCTGACGGCGAACGCCCGGGGCAGGGCTTCCTGGGAGACGTCTCCGTTCTCATCGAACAGCGTCCCAACGATTTCGGCGAGCTGATAGAGAGTTTCGGTCGACAGGTCCTCCGTGTTTTGCGGAATGTTCAGGGAAAGAAGACGGGTCGTGGTCTCCCCCGGATCCACGGCAAAGCCGATCTGGCCCCTTCCGAAAACCGACACACCCCATCGTCCCCGCTGCGCCTGGATAAAAGGCACGGCCTGGAAACCGTGGGTTCCCTGGCTTTCCCCCCGGCCGACGATCTTATCCAGAAGCTCATTCGGGAAGTCAAGCGCGCGGTTGATCTTCCGGACGGCAAGGGCTTGCTGCTCCGCCGTTTCAGCGCTGTAATAATCGGAGAAGCCCTCTCCCAGCAGTTTTAAAAAATCTCCGTTCCGGAACTGCCCGATGTTCTTTTTAATGTAAGATGTGGCATCGAAGGTTGCCTTGGGGAAGGCGGTTTGAACGCCGAATACGGTGGTGCGGTCCACCTTCCCGGCCAGCAGAGCGGGATTGGACAACATCCCGTTTGAAAAACGTCCGTCCGCTGTCTGCGTCATCCCCATGCCGACATTGCGGACGGGCGTCCAATTCGGGGATTGAGGTACATCCGTTGCAGGCGCCGTGACGGTCAAGGGCTCCCCATCGATTTGACCGTAATTGATATATCCGCCGCCCGTCTGTGAAAATGCATCCCGGAGAGCAGATACATGAAACACGAAAAAGAAAACCAGCCCGATCAGGCCCCTGGATGTTAAAGTTTTAGTATTCATGGAGGACCCTCCTTAACCTTTCTACAGAAGAAAAAGCCAGAACAACAAGTATATATTTCAAGTGGTTCGATTTTTCAAAATTGCCTGCCTGAAGAGCAATATCATGACACGCCACATAACAATAATAGTTCCGACTATTATTTCTGGCTAGAAACATACGTATCTACCTATTTATAATCATAATAAATAAGTCGTTGGGTCGTCTGAGGCGGGAAAATTATTAAATTGTATTGCCGGGGAATTTGACCAAAGTATATAATAATGCACCATTTGAAGCTCCCCGCCGCCCGCTGCGCGGGGCCGGGGAATGCGCTCGCTGACAGATTCATCCATCAATATTTTCACCGAGAATAATAAAGGCGGGATGGAAATCCCGCCTTCAGTCGAACCAACGGCCATTCCGCCGTTTTTAATTCTCGAATGAATTAGAACCTGTACCCCGCGGAGAAATAGAACTTCGTTTTCTTCATCCCGTCCAGCTTCCCGAAAGCCGCCTGGATGGGACCGAAAGGCGTCTGCACCGAGGCCATGACGCCCATGCCCTGCCGGAAATCCTTCGGCTTTGGCTCCCAATAGCGGAGCCACGCGCCGCCCAGGTCGTAGCGGAATGTGAGATGGCTTTCCGCCCACCGGAACCAGGGAGTCGTCCACCGCGCTTCCCCCGATACGATGAAGAAGAGCCGCCCGGACATCGATTCCTCCGGAAGCCCCCAGAACGATTCCATGCCGCCGAACCGGTACTGTTTGGCGAAGGGTGTGGTCAGGTCGGCCGTGCCCCAGCGGATGCGGGGGTGCAGCACGATCCTCCGCAGAACCGCATGATACGATTCCATCGAAGAGAACATGCGGGTGTACGGCACGTCGCTTCCGAGAAACGAGGCCGAGGTTTCGTATTCCAGCACGTGGTATTTGCCCGTATTCGGGAAAGGAAGCCGGTCCCGCGTATCCACCTCGGACCGCAGGACGATGTTGCGGAGGGTTTCGGATTCCCGCGGTGATCCGGATCCGGAAAGCGGACGCACGGCCAGACGCTCGTCCCGCAATTCGACCGAAAGCGTCCCGAAGCGCTTCATCTGCTGTCCGATGGAAAACGACGTCTGGACCGCGCCGAGCCGGTATTTGCCCGTGCGGACGAAATCCGAATAATAATTGAAATCCTGCCGCGAAGCCGAAAATGCGGCTTTTCCGGTGAACAGCGTCTGGAAAATCCGGTCGGCCCGGAACGCCGCGCGTACGGCCCGGTCCACTGGGCCCAGCTGTCCGGCCAGGGACGCGACCGCGCCGATGCCGAACAGATTTTCCTCCGCGCCCTCCAGCAGGCACTGGGTCCTTCGCTCCAGGTCGTAGCGGAGCCCCGCGCGCAACAATGAAAATCCCTGCTCCTTCAGCCGCAGGTTCAGGACGCGCCGCCCCGCTTTCGATTCCAGGTCGAACCGGATATTTTCGAAATACCCCGTGCTGTAGATGTTGTCCAGCCCCTGCTGAAAATCCGCGGCCCGAAACAGGTCGCCGGTCCGGAACGGCAGTTCCCGCCGCAGAATGAAGGAGCGGGTGCGCTCATTTCCGAAGAAGCGGATGCCGTCGATGCGGCCCTCGTCGATGCGGAACACCAGTGTGTTCCCGTGGATCTCGGCGGTGTCGACATGCGCGAGCGAATACCCGCCTTCGAGGTACAGCGACCGGATCGCCCGAATGTCCGCCCTGCCTTTCCAGTGATTGAAGACCGCGCCGGGAACGGTCGAAATTCCGGAAAGAAGCGCGGAATCCGTGAACGCCGTGTTGCCCTCGAAGCGGACGCTGTCAATGACCGGATTCTCAACGACGTCAAAAAATAGAATCCCGCCGGCGGTGTCCACGGCCATGGATACGGACCGGAAACACCCGCTCTGATAAAGCGCGCGTCCGGTCAGAACCAGATCGCCTGCGCGGGCCGGGCCGGGTTCGGGCGTGATGAAAAAAGGCGCGTCCGCGTGAAGGGAAACCCGGTTCAGGCCGGTGAAACGGCATTCCCCGATCCGAACCCAGGTTTCCGCGTCCGACGGCTTGAACGCGGACAGCAGGGAATCGATGGCCGGAATCGCGGCCTCCGCCGCTTTCTCTCCGGCGGCCACGGCCGCTTCAATGGACGCGAAATCGGTGTTGGCCATTTTCTGCAGATCCGGTTCGATGACAAGATCGGCCTCCCGTTTCGCGGCCGCAATCGCCTCCTGCTCCATGATAGTCGTCACCTGATCGGCGATCTCCCAGGGGGCGGAAAGGTTTTCCCGCTTCCGCAATTTGGACGACGTGTCCACGGCAATGACGCGGTCCACTCCGAGCGCCCGGGTCTCACGGACGGGAAGATTGTCGACGAGTCCTCCGTCCACGAGCAGGCCGAGGTCCGTTTCCAGGGGCGTGAAAAGGAGCGGAATGGCAAGGGATCCGCGCAGGGCGTCGACCAGAGACCCGCTGCTGAAAAGCACCTTGCCGCCGGTCAGCAGATCCGTGGTCACCACGCGAAGCGGAATCGGAAGCCGGTTGAAATCGCCGGGATAGGGAGCCGGGGCGCGGAGCAGAACATCCGTCAGCACCGTGGTGAGCTTCTGTCCGGCAGTCACCGCGGGCCGGAAATCGAGCGCCATCCTTTCGAACCGGATCTGAACGATGGTCCGCGATCTCTGCTCCTTCTGTCCGAGAAACAGCTGGCGGCGCTGGGGAGCGTCCCGGATGATGCCGCCCCAGTCCGTGATCCGCGCCAGGCTGTCGATATCCGAAGCGGAATACCCGACCGAGGCCATGGCGCCGATGATCGCGCCCATGCTGGTCCCCGCGATCCCGTCGACCGGAATGCCGTGTCTTTCAAGCACTTTCAGTACGCCGATATGGGCCAGGCCCCTCGCCCCTCCGCCGCTCAGAGCCAGGCCGATTCGCGGACGGATTTCCTGATGAAAGGGAAGAACACCGTCTCTGCCGGTCGGAACGCCTTCGTATCCCAGCGGTATATCGACCCGGTTCGATTGTGGAAAAGAGAGGGAGAAAAACGGGAGAACAAAAAGGGCTATAATGATGTAGGTTTTTCTGATCATAAACGGATAAATATAACAAAAAAAGAAAGAAAAATCAAGACGAATCAAAAGGTTAGAGACTGATGGAAAAACGCGCACGGACCGGGAATCGGCCGGAAACCGACCACAAACCACATTTGTTATTAAAGAGTTTACAAACAATTCCGGGGCTGGTATGCTCTTTGCAAATATGAACCTTTTGGAATGGAATCTCGCTTCTGAAAGGACGGTTTTCCCCACGTGAAATACCGGTGCCCGAATATTCTGCGTTTCCGTTTTTCCGCGGGACGGCTTCTCCTGTCGATGCTTTTCTTCGCCGTTTCCGCCCAGGCCCAGCTCGTATCCGTATCGGTGACGGCTTCGAATTCCGCGGCCGGCGCCGCGGCCATCCATACGGTGACTTTTACCACGTCTACCGCCATACCCGCGGACGGTAAAATCCGGGTCACCTATCCGGGCGGATTCAGCGTGTCCACCGCGGTCATCGCCTCATCGTCCACCATGGATGGATCGTTGACGATCGAATCCGCTTCCGGGAGCACCGTGACCATCGCCCGTTCCGGCGGAACGACGCAGGCCTCGGGCCAGACGGAAACGGTCCAGATCGCGAATATCACGAACGGGCCCTCGGTGTCGTCGTCCTACACCGTCACCGTGCAGACCACGGACGCCGCGGACATCATTCTGGATTCCGGATCCTTCACCGCCTTCACGGTCACGCCCGGACCGCTGGACCATTTCGCCGTGACCGGACCCGGCGCATCCCAGACCGCGGGCAACGCATTCACCGTCACGGTCACGGCCCAGGACGCAAACAATAACACAGTCACGTCCTTTGTCTCGACCGCGGACTTCTCGGATCTCACCGGCACTCTCTCCCCCCTGCAGACCACGGCCTTCACCTCCGGCACCTGGAGCGGCAATGTCCAGGTCTTCAAAACAACGGCCGCGGACAACATCACGGCCCGGGCATCGGGGAAAAGCGGCACCACTTCAAATTTCCGGGTGGACCCGACCGTCCTCGACCGCTTCGAATTCAACTCCATCACCAGCCCCCAGACCGCGGGCGCCTGGTTCGGTCTGACGCTCACGGCGAAAGACACGTACGGAAACGCGAAAACCGATTTCATCGGAACCGTCACACTTTCCGAAAAAACAGCTTCCCTCGAAATCCAGACCACCGGCACCGCGGTCACGCCGGCATTCACGGCCGGAGCGTGGTCCGGCAACGTCTCCATCCTGACCACCGGCCAGGACATTCAGGTCACGGCCGCCGGTTCGGGCCGCACCGGTCTATCCGGATATTTCAACGTGGACGCGGCCGGCCTCGATCATTTCGGCTTTTCGCCGGTCGCGGACGGAGCGGCCGGTATGCCTTTCACGGTCACCATCACCGCGTTCGACGCTTTTGAAAATATCGTCACCGCGTTCACCGGACTCGGGCGCCGCGTCAACCTGAGTTACACCGGTTCGGGCGTCCTGACTCCGGCCCAGAGCGGCAATTTCTACAGCGGCTCCTGGACCGGCCCGGTGACCATTTCCCAGACGCAGTCCGGCCTCTATCTCATGGCGGACGACGGTTCGGGCCACGCGGCCACGTCGAATCCGTTCAACATCACGGCCAGCGCCGTGGATCACTTCGTTTTTTCTTCCGTCTCTCCCTCCCAGACGGCCGGGGCTCCGTTCTCGGTGACCGTGCGGGCCGTGGACGCGAGCGGGAACACCGTGACCGCTTTCAACGGCACGGTCAATCTCAAGGACGAGTCCGGAACGATCACGCCCCAGCAGGTCACGTTCGCGTCCGGCATCTGGACCGGCGCGGTCACCATCACGAAATCCCTCACCGGCGATTTTCTCACCGTGACCGGAGCCGGCAAGAGCGGCACATCCGGAACCTTCACGGTCGTCCCGGCCGCGGTGGCCTCATTCAGGCTGTCCGACATCCCCAGCCCGAGGACGGCAGGCACCGGTTTTTCCGTGACCTTCACCGCCCTGGACGCTTACGGCAACACCGCAACCGGGTTCACGGCGACCGTGAACCTGAACGGCGGATCGGTTTCAGTTTCGCCCTCCGTTACCGGCGCGTTCGCCGCGGGCGTCCGGACCCAGACCCTGACCATCACCCAGGCCCGCAACGACGTGCGCATCACGGCCGCGGACGCCGGCTCGCACACGGGCGTCTCCAATTATTTCAACGTGACCCACGGCTCGCTGGACCATTTCGCCGTGGGAACCATCGCCGATCCTGCGGCCGGCATGCCCTTCAGCGTCACGGTGACCGCGCAGGACGCGAACAACAACACCGTGACCTCCTTCAGCGGAGCGGGGAACACGGTTTCCGTGACTCATTCCGGCGCCGGAACCGTATCGCCCACGGTCAGCGGCGCTTTCACCAACGGCGTGTGGACCGGCAATCTGACCATTGCGCAGACCCAGACGTCGGACCGGCTGACCTTCACTCGGACCGGCGGAGTCCAGACCGGCCTCTCCAATCCGTTTGCCGTGATCGCGAGCACCGTGGATCATTTCGTCATCGATCCGGTGCCGGACAACCGCACCGCGGGCGTCGCGTTCGCCGTGGTCATCCGCGCGGTCGACTCCAACGGCAATCCCGTCACCTCGTACGCCGGCACGGCGGCCCTGGCCGACGAAACCGGAACCGGCGCGCCCGCGTCGATCACATTCGCGTCCGGCCTGTGGAACGGCAGCGTGACCATCACCCGCAGCTACACGGGCAACTCGCTGACCGTGACCGGCGGCGGCAAGAGCGGCACATCCAATGAATTCACGGTCAGGCCCGCGGGCGTGGCCTCCTTTACGATCGGGCTGATCGGAAGCCCCAAGGCCGCGGGCATCGCCTTTCCCGTCACGGTCACCGCGCTCGACGCGTACGGCAACACGGCCACCGGCTTCACTGGAACCGTCGCGCTTGCCGACGGCGCGGCTACGATTTCACCGGCCGTCAGCGGCGCCTTCGTCGCAGGCGTCCGCACGGAATCCGTCATGATTCTGCGCGCGGGCCAGGACGTAACCGTGACGGCCTCGGACGGCGCCGGACATTCGGGCATCTCCAACTTCTTCAATGTGCTTCCGGGGCCCGTCGATCATTTCTTGATCGCCACGGTCGGCAGTCAGGTCGCCAAGGTGCCCTTCACCGTCATCGTGATCGCAGCGGACCGTTTCGGCAGCCAGGCCACCTCGTTCACCGGAACCGCGGACATTTCCGACCTGAGCGGCTCCATCAGCCCGGTCCGCAGCGGGTCCTTTACCGCGGGCCAGTGGTCCGGCGGCGTCACCATCGGTTTACCGCGGGCCGGCAACCGCATCAGCGTGGTCCGGACGGGCGGTTCGGAAACCGGCGCGTCCAACGTCTTCGACGTCAATGCGCCCCCGGGCATCCGCATCACCGCATGTACCGCTTCAGCCGCGGAAGTGACCGCGGGTCAGACGCAGGACTGGACCCTGAACGTGGCCGTCCGCAACCTGGCCAGCAGCAGCGCCCGGTTCGACAGCCTGTGGGTGCGGTTCCGGATCGCCGGCGTGCGCCAGAATGACTTTCAGCTCGTGCTTCCGGCCGTCCTCCGCCGCAGCGGAACCGCGGTTCTGGCCGGGAACGGCGAGGATACGCTCTCCGTCCGGGTGGACCGCACCGGCCGGTCCCCGGGCGACGTCACGGTCGAGGCTGTTGCGTTCTTCACCGACGGCGGCACCGGGGGCGTGGTCAGCGATCAGGGTTTCACCGGCATCGCGGTCCAGGATTCCGCCCGCCTGCGCATCGACGCGATCCGCGTCTCACAGCCCGAGGTCACGCTGGGTCAGGACATCGCCTGGACCGTTTCGGTCCGGCTGACCAATGCCGGAGGAAGCGCCGTCCGGATCGACACGAGCCGTTCGGTCACCTTTCTCCTCTTTTCCGCGGGATCCGGATGGGATCTGTCGGGCCTGCAGGAACTCGGCCGGGGCGGCTGGATCCTGCCGGGCGGCGCGTCGGACAGCCTCCGCTACATCGTCGAACGTTCCGCATCGAACCCTACCGGAATCTGTCAGATCACGTCCCTGGTGACCGGAAGGGAAATCAACACCGGCCGGACGTGCAAATCCGACACGACCTACGGCGTCAAAGCCTCCATTCTCATGGAAACGCCGGCCAGCCTGAGCATTCTCCGCATCGACAACCTGGCACCGAACCGCCCCTATGTCAATGTCTACGCCGAGGACACGCTCCGGGTATACCTGCAGAACACCGGCGGGGACGGCCTCCGCAACCTCCAGCTCATCATGAACACCGACGGCCTGTCGATGTTCACATCCGCATCCGTGCAAACCGTGGACTGGCTGCCCGGCGGCGGGCTGGTCTGGGTGGATTTCAGCTTCCAGGCCGCCGCATCGCCGAGCACGGGGGAGACCTTCACCCTCTATGCGGACGGTTTCAGGGACAACACCAAGGATCTGGTGCCCGAGGTCACGGCGACGTCCGTCGTGGTCATCCAGAATCCGGCAATCCTGCGCATATCCAGGGTCGCCGCCTCTTCGGACAGACTCATCGGCGGTCAGAAGGAGCCCTGGACGGTTGAGGTGGCGGTACGGAACCAGGGGCAGGCGCCGATTCAGTTCGACCCGCCGAAGGCCTCGGATCTGACATTCCGCATCAACGGCCTGAAACAGTCGGATTACA
The DNA here is from genome assembly GCA_963736115.1 of uncultured bacterium. Taxonomy (GTDB): domain Bacteria; phylum Zhuqueibacterota; class QNDG01; order QNDG01; family DTFT01; genus JAFGAX01. Next base: position 115,975 of record CAVTNR010000003.1, on the reverse strand, counting down.
GCGTCACGCCGCCGGCCGCGCTCTCGCAGGGAGGCCTCATCCTGGCCGGCGGAAGGACCGACGCCCTGGTCTATACCGTCACCTCCACCGGAAGCCTCGGCGGCATCGCGGGCGTAGAGGCGGCGGTGACCGGCCGGGATCGGAACTCGCGCGCGGTCCTGAACGCCGGAGAGGAAACTTCGGTGTTCGTACGGTCCGACCAGTCTTTCCGCATCATCTCCACCCGCGTCCGTTCCGCGGCCGCGGACGACGCGGGCAACGCGACGGTCAATACGGGGCAGGATTTCGAGGTGCTGGTGATCCTGGAAAACGGACTCGGCCTGAACGTCGAGGACATCCGCGTCGGCCTGACAACGGACGGCGGTTCCGCGATCGAGGCCTCCCCGGTTTCCATCAGCCGGCTGACGCCCGCACAGTGGGACACGGCCGTCTTCGCCGTGAAGGCGCCGGCTGCTGAAAACGCGGCCGAAACATTCCGCGCCGATATCCTTCAGGCATTCATCGGGTCGCCCCGCCAGGCCGTGCCCGTGGGCGCGGCTCTGGACTCCACGGCCCAGGTGACGGTGCAGACGCCGGTCCGGCTCTCCCTCTCGCTCGGCCTGAGCACGCCGGACGGCCGCGTGTCCGCCGGCCAGACTTTCACCGTACGGGCCGAACTCATGAATTTCGGCTCCGGACGGACGGACGGCATCGCGGGCGTCCGCCTGGTGCTGGCGGACCGGTTCGAAAGAATATCCGAAAGCGACACGGCCGGCATCGCGCCGGGATTCCCGGCGGAATGGAGCGTCCGGTCGCCGGTCTCCGCGCCGGACACCGAATGGGTAGCCGCTGAACTGTTCCGGATTCCGAACGACTTCAATGCCGGCGCGACCGCGGATGTCGAGCAGAGTCAGGCGCGCATCCGCGTGATCACCGTGCCCAGCAATCTCTCGGCGCTTCTGGCGGTCACGGAACCATCCGGCGCCTCGGACGGAATCGTATCCGCGAGCCAGTCCTTTATCGTGACCACGCAGATATTTCATTCCAACGCACGGGACATCACCGCGACCCTGCAGCTTCCGGCCGGATACACCACCTCGGACGCTATCGTGAAAAACCTCACGTCCTGGTCACTGTCCTGGCGGGTCGAGGCGCCCCCGGCCGCGTCGCCGAAAGCGGACATACGGGTCCGGGTGCAGGGCATGGATTCGCTTCAGCAGGACGTGCCCGTTCCCGATTTCTGGGCGGCCTTCTCCATCGCCACGGTCCGCCGCGCCGACCTCTCCATGAGCGCCGCCATCACCGCGCCGGCCGATGTCGCTCAGACCGGGACCGTCGCGGTCGGTCAGGAATTCGTGATCACCACCCGGCTCGAAAATATCGGCGAGGCCGACACCACGGGCTTAACCGCCGTGACCCTGGAGACCCTGCCCGAAGGATACACGACGCTCGATCCGCTTACGCGCGCCGTTGCGGGGGGAACTGCCGCATGGACCGTCAAGGCGCCGTCCCGGCAGTCGGTCGAGGCGGTGACCATCCGTTTCCGGCTCTCCGTCATACCGGCGGACGAGAACACGGGCCGCCCGGCTTATGTGAGCCGCCCCAATGACGCCGTGGCCGTGAGCATGGCCGGCGCCTGGCTCTCGATTGAAGCCAATCCCCTGCCCGCCTGGAGTCTCAGCACCATCATGCCGGGCCAGGACGGGGTCAAGCTGCTGGTGGTCACCGCGACCAACCGCGGCATGGAAGGCAGCGGCCGCATCGCGATCGAAGGTTTGAGATTCCAGTTCGAAGACCGGTTCGGCGATCCGATTCCCCCGGCTTCGGTGATCTCCAGGCTGACCGCGGTTTCAAACGCCGATAGCACGGACATTTTCGGGTCCACATCGGTGATCAGCGAGAATCCGATCCTTCTGTCCCTGAGCAAACGTCCGAGCATTGCCGTGGGCGAAAGCGTGTCCATCGCCGTGCTCGGCCGCATTTCCGACGCGCCTGAAACCGGATACTTCCAGCTCAACATCCCGAGCGGGGATTTCGTTGACGCCCGGGAACCCAACTCCGGCAACAGCGTCGCGGTCAAGACCCCCGCCGGAGAGGACTGGACATCCCTGCGCTCGGACCCGAAAAAGATATTCGAGCCGGAAACGGAGCTGGCCCTGTGGAACAGCCCGAATCCATTCAGTCCGTCGGACGGCCCCACGGCCATTCATTACTATCTGGAAAAAAGAACGACTGTCTCCTTCCGCCTTTTCACGCTCACGGGCGAACCGGTCTGGTCCGTTTCTTTCGACGCCTCGGACGACCGCGCCTCGGCCGGACTGCACACTCTGCTGTGGGACGGCCGGAACGACCGGTCGCGAGCCGTCCTGAACGGGGTGTATTTCCTTTTCATGAAACCGGCCGACGGACAAATCCGGAAAACCAAAATTGCGGTCATGAAATAGATGAGAAAACCAAATCGCCACAGGGGAATCGTCACCGGGCCCGCAGGGGTCGGCCGGCGGACCCGGCTTGGAATCGCCCGGATGGTCTGCTTTGCGGCCTGCGCCGGGAGTCTGTCAGCCGGTGACGGCGGGGCGGGGATCGAGGATCCGTTCCGCATCGGCGCGGATGCCCGGGCTCTGGGTTTGGGGAACGCGGCCGTCGCGTTCCCGCAGGACCCGTCCGCCCCCCTCTGGAATCCCGCGGGCATGGTCGTCGTGCAGCAGCGTGGTCTGCTTCTGTCGCACACCGAACTTTTCGAGGATGTCCAGTATCAGGCCGTCCATTACATCCATCCGACGCTTTCCGCCGGCACTTTCGGGATCGGCGTGTCCCGCATCGGCGTAGAAGGAATCCGCCGGATCGCGGAGATCGGCGCCGCAGCCGGAACGGTCCCCGTGGATATGGGGGAAATCGGCTACTGGCAGGGAAAACTGACGCTCGGGTACGGCATGACGCTCTTCCGCGGCATTTCCATCGGCACCAATTTCGTGACCCACCGGCAGGTCATGGGGAACGTGTCCGCGACGGGATTCGGAATGGACGCCGGCGTCCACACCCGCATCCGGTGGGAAGGTTCACCCCTCCACAATGTCTATCTCGGCGCCTCAATGTCCAACGCGCTGCCCGCCCGGCTCCGGCTGGGGGGCGAATACGAAACCCTGCCCTCGACACTGCGCGCGGGAATCGCGAAAACACTTTTCTTGCGCGGCGGAATGGACCGTTTTCTCATTCTGGCGGATGCCGAACAGGGCCGGAACCGGAAAACCCGGATCCACGCCGGGGCCGAGTACGCGATCGCGAACGCCCTGTTTCTGCGCGCGGGATTCGACGACGGCGAACCGACGTTCGGCGCGGGACTGTCGCTCCGGTTCTTCCAGATCGACTATGCCACCGGCCGTCTCGGTGATCCGTCGTTCTTTCCGCGCAGCCACCGTTTTTCGCTCATCCTGTTCCTCGGCAAATCCATTCCGGAACAGAGGCGGCTCATCGAAGTCCGTCGCCAAGCGGAGACGCGGCGCCGGGTCGAACAGGAGATGGGGGAGGCGCTCGGTAAGCGCGTCACCGACGCGCTGGCGGCGGGCAAACGCCACCTGGCGTCCGCGGATTACATCAACGCGCGGCTCGAATTCGGCTCCGTCCTGAGGGACGACCCCGGCCACGCGGAAGCCAAACGCCTGCTCGAGGAGACCAACCGGCTCGAAACCGCCTCCCAGTTGGCGCGCGAAGACCAGCTGCTGCAGGAAACGCGGGAGAACGAGTCCCGCCAGAAAGACCTCGCCTTCGTCAGTCAGTGCTTCCAGGAAGGGCTGGCGTTCCTCGACAAGGGCGCCTACTCGAAGGCCATCGGGCGCTGGAACCAGGCGCTCGAGAGGGATCCGGAAAATGAACAGATCCGGAGCTACATCAGCCGCACAGCCGGCGCCCAGGAGAGCGAGGTCCAGCGCCGCATCGGCCGCGCCCGCCAGCTGGTGCGGGAGGAAAAAGCCGCCGAAGCCTACCAGGTGCTGAACCAGGCCCGCGAAACGGCCGGCGATTCCCCCCGTTTGAACGCCCTGGTGTCCGAAGAGATGAAGAACCTGGACGAGAAATTCGGCTTCCTCAACGCCTATCAGGCCGGGGTCGAACGTTTCGAGAAGCAGGATTACGCGGGCGCGGCCGACTTCCTCCGGCGCGCCACGGAACTCGAACCCGCGAACCAGAAGGCGCGCGAGCTGTACCGGAACGCGCTCGCCCGGTCCCAGGGCGCGCCCAGGGAGATGCGGCGCGACGCAAAGGACCGGTACTCCCAGGGCCTGCGCGCCTACCAGGACGGCGATTATGCGGGCGCCCTGCGGATCTGGGAAGAGGCTCTGGTCATCGAGCCCAACAACGTGAAAATCATCGAGGCCATCCAGGGCGCGCGCGCCCGCCTCCAGACCTTCCAGAACAACAAGTAAAGACCGGAAGGCTCATCCATGTTCCGAAAAGTCATCAAAGAAGAATGCAAGGTCCCCGCGGACGTCAAATACCTCGGGGAAATGCGGAATTTCGTCACACATGTCGGCCGCAAGTACGGCGTTCCGGAGAGGATTCTCAACTCCTTCAAGCTGGCGATCGACGAGGGCGGGACGAACATCATCCGGCACGCCTACCGGGACTGGGACGGATTCGTCACGCTCCGCATGATCATCCGCAACCGGGATGTGACCGTCTCCCTGATCGACCAGGGACACACCTTCGATCTCCGCCAGGTCCGGGACCCGGACCTTCAGCGGTACGTGGACATCGGCAAAAAGGGCGGGCTGGGCATTTTCATCATCCGGCGCGTGGTCGACGGCGTGGATTACCGGAAGACCGTGGAGGGCAACGAGCTCAAGCTCGTCAAGAACCTCCCTCACTTTCCGCGGCGCCAGCTCCGGCTGCCGGGCATGGGTCTTCCGATGAAATTGCAGTACGGCGTCTACGCCGGCATCCTGTGGACCCTGCTGGCCGTGGCTGTGTGGTTCGTGTCGAACGCAAACCAGCGCTCCCGCATCCTCCGGTCCGACCTGGCCCTCGGCGGCACTCTTGCCCGGACGCTGGCGCACCAGTGCGTGGAGTCGCTGGTCCGGGACGAAACCATCGAGACCGCCCGGATCGCAGCCGAATTCCAGCGGGTTAATGCGCCCTGGCTGCTTGAGGCGCTCATCATCGATTCCACCGGCATCGTTCAGGGATCGGTGACGCCCGAACGGATACTCGAGCCGCACCGGCCCGGACCGGTCGAGGCGCGGCTTTCGACGTCCGTCACGCGCACGCGGACGGACGACGGCCGGACCGCGTACGAGATCGAGGAGGCCGTCGTCCCGCCGCTGATGCGAATACCGGTCGGAAGCGTCCGGCTCCAGTTCGACAAGGCTGTCACCGACCACAAGATCCGTACCGCCTTGCTGGACGGACTCCGGATGCTGTTCATTATCTGGCTGGTCGGCGCCGCCGGCATTTTCGCGCTGGTCTTTCTCATCACGAATCCCCTGCGGCGGCTGGCCCGGTGGATCAGCGCCGCCGGCCACGGTGAAATACAGGACGAGGTCGAATTCGACCAGTCGGACGAGATCGGCGAAATCGCCCACGCCTTCAATGAAATCACTGAAAAATTCCGGAAATCCCAGGTAAACCTGGCGGAGCAGGAACGCCTGCAGAAGGAAATGCAGGTCGCCCAGGAAATCCAGCACACGCTGCTTCCCTCCTCCTTCCCGGAGATCGAGGGTTATGAAATCGCCTCGTACTATGAAGCCGCGCGGGAGGTGGGCGGGGACTATTTCGACTTCGTCGAGGTGGACAAGGACACGCTGGGCATCGTCGTGGCGGACGTCTCCGGAAAGGGCGTTCCCGGCTCTCTGATCATGACCATGATACGGACGGCGCTCCGCACCGAGGCCCGCGGCAACAAGAACGCCGCCGACGTGCTCGCCCGCGTCAATGACTTCGTGATCAACGACATGAAGCGCGGCATGTTCGTGACCGTGTTCTACGTGATTCTCGACTCGCACAACCGCACCATCAATTACGCGAGCGCGGGGCACAATCCCATGATCCTGTACCGCGCCCAGACCAACAAGAGCTTCTACCTGAACCCGCGGGGCTTCCCCATCGGGCTCAACCTGCCGGACAAGACCCTGTTCCGCAAATCAATCGAATCGGACACCATCCACCTGAAGGAGGGCGACGTGCTCATCGCCTACACCGACGGGGTGACCGAGGCGATGAACGCCCAGCGTGATAAATTCGGGGAGGAGCGCTTCCTGTCCGTCATCCGGAAAGGCGGCCAAATGCAGGTCGATCCGCTCGTGGACCGCATCCGGGAGGAAATCAAGGAATTCACCGGCGGAGAAGCCCAGAGCGACGACATCACGCTGGTGGCCATTCAGGAGAACATGAAGGCCGAAGACGTTCTCTTCAACCTCCGCTCGAAACTCATCCGGCTGGTCACGGAGGAGGGCATGAGCGCGCGCGACGCCTGCCGGAAAGTGGGCGTCTCGACCTCGACCTATTACAAGTACCGGCGGCGGTGGGACAAGATGGGCGATGACGGCCTGCGCGAGCTGACCGTGCGCTCCGACGTCGAGGAAAACCATATCGCCATCGAGGACAAGGTCAAGATACACGACATCATCAAGAAACATCCGGATTTCGGCCCCAAGCGCATCGCCGAGGAGCTGAAAACGGAAAGCTACGGGCTCACCGTACTCGACGAGAAACGGATCTACGACGAGCTGGTGAAGAGCCGGCTCAACACGCGGGACCGCCGTCAGGTGTTTGCGGAGCGGGGCGAAAAGGGCAAGCGGACCAAGCCGCCGGGCACGCCGTTCCTCACGTTGGACGGACAGATTATTCTCGACACCGGAAAACGGCGCGAGAGGCCGCCGCTTCTCCGGCCGCGCCGGCTGGATGACGCGCCCACGATCAGCATACGCGCTTCGCAGATCAAAAAGGAACCGGAGGAAGTCGCGCATCCGCCGCTTTCCGGAGCGGACGCATCCGCCCCGGAGGAAAGCCTGCTCCGGCAGGAGACGGGCGCCGCCGCAGCGGGGTCCCCGTCCGGAGCGGGCGCGGAAAGCGTTGCGCCCCTCGGACCGGCGGAGTCCGTCGCGGCCGGCGGATCAGCCGCAGCCGCCGAACCCGGGACAACGTCCCCGGAAACGGACGACGGTCTTCTCGGCGGTCTTTTCGACTGGCTGGAAGAAAGTCCCGGTTCCGGAACCGAAGCGGTCGCCGTGCCGGCCGGGAAATCCCCTGAAGACGGCGCACCGGCCGTCACCGCCGATTCAGCCGTGGAGAACCAGGCGGATGCCGAGGATCGGATCGCCGAATCCGTCAGCGGAGAGCTCTTCGACGCGGAATTCGCTGGATTCGCGGAGGAATCCGCCGAGGCCTTTGACGGCGGTCTCTTCGAACGCATCGACGCCTCGCCTTTTGACAGCGACACGACCCTTTCCGCCAGGGGATCGCGCGACGAAAGCCGCATCACGGCCATGCTCCGTGAAATGAACAGCCGCCGCCATATGGATTCGGGCAAATGGTTCTACAGACAGGGCCTGTACGCCAAGGCCATTGAAGAGTTCAAACGCATCCTGGACGAAAAGCCGGATTCCTGGGAAGCGTACCAGAGCCTCGGAGACGCCTGGTACAGGCTCGGCCAGCTGGAAAAGGCGATTGAATCCTATGAGCGGGTGCGTCTGCTCAATCCGGAGAACCTAAACGTTCTGGAGAACCTCGGCGTCATCTCCGCCAACCGGGGGGAATACAAGCGGGCCGTCTGGCAGTGGGGGGAAATTCTGAAGCGGAATCCCCAACGGTCGGACATCCTGGAGCGGATCAAACGCATGCAGAAACTCATCCGGAGCCAGGCGGTCTGAAATCCTTTTCCGGCCGGTCTCGGCCCCCGGTAAAAAGGGTTGACAATGACCCCGATTTCTATTAAATTTCAAATGTTATATATATTTATCGATCTCTTTTGGGGGCAGTCCGATGGAAGGCATACAGGTATCGGTGGAAAAAGTGGGGACGCTCGGCGAAGTGTCGGTCATCCGTGTGGGCGGGTACATTGACACCACCACTTCCGCGGAACTGGAAAGGGCCCTCGATTCTCTCCTGAAAACGGGCGTGGTCCACATCATTATCGACCTGGGCAATGTGGACTATATTTCCAGCGCGGGCTGGGGCATATTCATCAGCGAAATCAAGGGCATCCGGGAAAGGGGCGGCGATCTCAAGCTGGCCCGCATGATTCCCGACGTCTACGAAGTCTTCGAACTTCTCGAATTTCATTATATCCTCAAGGCCTACGACACAGTCGAGGAAAGCATCCGCGATTTCGACCTCGGCGGCCGGGAAGTCAATCTTGCCATGGAGCAGGAAGCTTCGGATCAGGCGCTTCAGACCGCGGATTCCGTGATGCGCAAGGCCCAGGAATCCGAAGTCGTTCCCGAAGGCATTGACGACAAGGTTCTCCAAATCGTGCGTGAGCACCCCTCGTGGGGTCCTTCCCAGATTGCCAAGGAATTGAACACCGAACGCTTCGGTTTCGTCCGTCTGGGCCTCATCGGCGCCTGGAAGCTTCTGCGCAGGCTGGACCTGGGCAACCGGAAACAGCGGGAGCTCCTGTCTCGGAAAGAATCCACCGAATAAGCGGAAGGACGCATGGGACAATCCATCACCCGGAAAATCATCCAGCAGCATCTGAAGGAAGGGGAACCCAAGGCCGGTTCCCCTGTTGCTGTCGGGATCGACCAGACCCTGACGCAGGACGCCACCGGAACCATGGCTTATCTGCAGTTTGAAGCCATGGGCATCGACCGTATCCGCACCGAGCTGTCCGTGAGCTACGTGGACCACAACACGCTGCAGAACGGATTCGAAAACGCGGACGACCACCGCTTCCTCCAGTCTTTTGCGTCGAAATACGGCCTGTTTTTCTCCAGACCGGGCAACGGCATATGCCACCAGGTGCACCTGGAGCGCTTCGGCGTTCCGGGCAGGACCCTGCTCGGCTCGGACAGCCATACTCCCACGGGCGGCGGTATCGGCATGCTGGCCGTCGGCGCAGGCGGTCTCGACGTGGCCCTGGCCATGGCGGGACAACCCTTCCACCTCACCATGCCGAAAGTCGTCAATATCCGCCTGTCCGGGTCCCTGAATCCATTCGTTTCAGCCAAGGACGTGATCCTGGAGATCCTCAGGCGGCTCACAGTCAAGGGCGGCGTGGGCAAAATCATGGAGTACTCGGGACCGGGCGTGGCATCGCTGGACGTGCCGGAAAGGGCGACTATCGCCAACATGGGCGCGGAACTCGGCGCCACTACCTCCATTTTCCCAAGCGACGAGAAAACCCGGCTCTTCCTCAGGGCACAGGACCGGGAATCCTCGTGGATCCCGCTCGCCGCGGATCCGGACGCGGCTTACGACGAAATTCTCGAAATCGACCTGTCCGGGCTTGAGCCCATGATCGCCAAGCCCCACATGCCGGACCAGGTGGTCCGGGTCGCGGATCTCGCAGGCACCCGGGTTCAGCAGGTGGCCATGGGAAGCTGCACCAATTCTTCGTTCCGCGACCTGTCCGTGATCAGCCAGATGCTCAGGGGAAAACGCGTCCATCCGGAGGTGTCCGTCGCCCTGGCTCCCGGGTCGCGGCAGGTGGTCCGGACTTTGATGGACCGCGGCGAATGGCAGGCCATCGTGGATTCCGGCATCCGCTTACTGGAGAACGTATGCGGCCCCTGCATCGGCATGGGATTTTCCCCGTCTTCGAATGCGGTCTCGCTCCGCACGTTCAACCGGAATTTCGAGGGTCGTAGCGGCACGAAAACGGCCGGCGTTTACCTCTGCAGTCCGGAAACCGCGGCCGCGGCCGCGATCACCGGCGCGATCACCGATCCCCGGACCCTTGGCGCTTCGGTGCGGCCCCCGGCCCTGCCGGACCGCTTCCCGGTGGACGATGCGATGATCCTGCCGCCCTCCGCGGATCCCGGAAAAGTCGAAGTGCTGCGCGGCCCGAACATCAAGCCGCTTCCCGTGAAAGAGCCTTTGCCCGCAAAACTCTCGGGCGGAATCCTGCTCAAGGTCGGCGACCACATCACCACGGACCACATCATGCCCGCAGGCGCCAAGGTCCTGCCGCTCCGTTCCAATGTGCCCGCGCTCGCTGAATTCGTTTTTGAAGCCGTGGATCCGACCTTCGCCAAACGGGCTAAAGCCGCGGGCGGCGGTTTCATCGTCGGAGGCGTGAATTACGGACAGGGTTCGAGCCGGGAGCACGCCGCGCTCGCGCCGATGTTCCTCGGGGTGAAGGCGGTGATCACGAAATCGTTCGCCCGCATCCACTTGGCCAATCTCATCAATTTCGGCATCGTGCCCCTGACTTTCGTGAACGAAGCGGACTACGACCGCGTCCAGCAGGGCGATGAGGTGGAAATCGACGTGACCGGCCTGAAGGCCGGCCCGGAGGGGGCGGCCCTGACGCTGAAGAATAAAACCAAAGGCTTCGACGCCAGCCTGACCCATTCGCTTTCGGCCCGTGACATCGCCTTGATCCGCGCGGGCGGAGCCCTGGCCTATGCCAAGCGATCCTCCTAAGCGGATCGGATCTTATCTATTCCGGAGACCCGAAACATGACCAGCAAGACCGAAGCTCCCGCCGGCGGCAGAATCCTGTGCGAAAACGGCCGCCTGACCGTTCCGGAACGTCCCGTGATCCCCTTCATCGAAGGCGACGGCACCGGACCGGACATCTGGCGGGCGTCCGTCCGCGTCCTGGACGCGGCCGTTGAAAAAGCGTACAGCGGCAAACGCCGGATTGAATGGATGGAAGTGCTGGCCGGCGAAAAGGCCTTCAAGAAGACCGGCAACTGGCTTCCCGAGGAAACCGTCGAAGCCTTCCGGGAATACCGCGTGGGCATCAAGGGCCCTCTCACCACGCCCGTGGGCGGCGGCATCCGGAGCCTGAACGTGGCCCTGCGCAAGCTCCTGGACCTCTACGTCTGCCTCCGTCCCGTGCGCTGGTTCAAGGGCGTTCCCTCGCCCGTAAAAAAGCCGCAGGACGTCGACATGGTGATTTTCCGCGAGAACACCGAGGACATATACACGGGGCTCGAGTTCGAAAGCGGCTCCGAGGCGTGCAATCGGTTCGTTTCCATGCTGAAGGACGCCTTCCCGGCCGAGCATAAAAAGATCCGGTTCCCGGATACGGCCGGCTTCAGCGTCAAACCGGTTTCCCGGGAAGGCACGGAACGACTGGTCCGCGCCGCCATCCGGTACGCCCTGGCCAACAACCGGAAAAGCGTCACCCTCGTGCACAAGGGCAATATCATGAAATTCACCGAAGGCGCTTTCCGCAACTGGGGATACGCCCTGGCGGAGCGGGAATTCGGAGACCGTGTTTATACCTGGGCGCAGTGGGAAAGGACGAAGAAGGACAAGGGCGACAAGGCCGCGGACGAAGAGCAGAAAGCGGCCCTGGCATCCGGCAGGCTCCTCATCAAGGACGTCATTGCGGACATCTGCTTTCAGCAGACCCTCACCCGCGCCTCGGATTTCGACGTCATCGCGACCATGAACCTGAACGGCGATTATCTCTCCGACGCGCTGGCCGCCCAGGTCGGCGGCATCGGCATCGCGCCGGGCGGCAACATCAACTACGACTCAGGCCACGCCATTTTCGAGGCCACGCACGGCACGGCCCCGAAATACGCGGATCAGGACAAGGTCAATCCGGGATCCGTCATTCTGTCCGGAGAAATGATGCTCCGCTTCCTCGGGTGGACCGAGGCGGCCGACCGGGTGCTCAAGGGTATGGACGGCGCCATCGCCTCCGGAACCGTGACCTACGATTTCAGCCGGCTCATGGACGGCGCAAAAGAGGTCCGGTGTTCCGAATTCGGAGACGCCGTCATACGAAACATGTAACTTCCCGAAGGGACAGGCTGGGGCTGGGTGTTCAAAAGGCAGATGCACGTCTGCCTTTTGGCGTTAGAATAAGCGCATTCCCGTCCGGGCCGGGCCGGGTCCGGGTTCCGCCTCCGGAAAGGGGGGCGGGCCGCGGGAGAAACTTTACCGGCTCGGCGGTCGTTACATGGGGATACGTGACGGAGGCGGAATCCCGATGATTGCGGAGGGGCGGCGCATATTCCGGACCATCCGGCTGCTGACGGCGGCCGCGGCCCTGTGCGCCTCGGCGTGCTGGAATCCCTTCGCCCCCAGGCTGACGGATTCGCTGGAAGGCTCCGACCTGATACTCACCGAGCAGAAAACCCCTGAAGACGTGCTCCAGAATTTCAAGGTTGCCTACGCCTTCCGGGATTCGCTCCTGTACAGCGACCTGCTCGACACCGCCTTCCAGTTCGTTTATTACGATCCGAACGAGGGTCCCTCCGGCCAGTTTGTATCCTGGGGCCGCGACGTCGACCTTCGCGCGACCGGCCGGCTGCTGCGCCACGTCCAGATCGCGGACCTGGTGTGGAGAAGCACACTCAGCGAAACCCTGGGGGAGACAGACGCGTCCATCAGCAAGGGTTTCGACCTCACGCTTGTAGCCGAGGATTTCGACGTCACGTTGTCGGGCCGCGCCGTATTCGAGTTCAGGAGATGCCGGGATGAAAAATGGCGCATCCTGCGATGGACGGACGACACGGACAACTGAAGCATTCCTGTTCCGGCTGCGGATCCACGTATTTGTGTTGTTTTTTTTCTGACCCGTCCGCGTATCACATCCCGGATTTTCACGGAAGGATGCGGAATCCATGAGAATCACACACATCCGTGTCTTTTCCGTGTCCATCCGTGATGAGTTGGTTTCAGGAGACAACCGCTAACGACCGCAGAACTTGTCTGAAACGCTACAAAAATGGAGCACAGCGGAATGAAAACGAATCGGATTGGGACGATGGGACTGGCCGCCTGGCTGGCCGTCGGAACGCTTTTTCCCGCGGCCTGCGCATTCGGACAGATTTTCGGGAAAAACAAGGTCCAGTACGAAAAACACAACTGGGAATACCTGCAATCCCGGCATTTCGACGTGTACTATTACCGGAACAACCGGATGCTCGCCGAGTTCACGGCCGATGTGGCAGAGACGAGCTATGTCCAGCTCCAGAACACCATCCGTTTCTCCATGAGCGCCCGCATCCCCATCGTAGTGTACAACAGCCACAATGATTTTCAGTCGACGAACGTCATCAACGAACTGCTCGAAGAGTCCGTCGGGGGATTCACCGAGGTTTTCAAGGACCGCGTGGTCATCCCCTTCCAGGGCAGCTATGAGGAGTTCCGGCACGTCATCCACCACGAGCTCACGCATGCGGTGATGTTCCAGACGTTTTACGGCGGCAGGTCCGGATCCATACTCACGGGCGTGATGACCTCGAATCTGCCGCTCTGGTTCATGGAAGGGCTCGCCGAATACCAAAGCCTCGGATGGGACACGGAAAGCGACATGTACATGCGCGACGCCACGCTGTACGACTATACGCCGCCCATCGAGGCCATGACTGGCGGGTATATCGTATACAAGGGCGGGCAGTCGCTCTACCGGTACCTCGCGCTGAAATACGGGGACCCCAAGATCGGGGAAATCATACACAAGGTGCGCATGACCAAGGACCTTGACAAGGCCCTCAGGCAGTCCATCGGACTCAGCACCGAGGAGCTGTCGAAGCGTTGGCACCGGTTCCTGCACCAGAGCTACTGGCCGGACATCCAGGGCCGGAACGAACCGGCCGACGTGGCCCGCCGTCTCACCGATCACGACAAAAACCGGCATTTCATGAATTCCGCGCCCGCCCTCTCCCCGAAGGGGGACAAGATCGCCTATCTCACTGACCGTTCCGGATTCACGGATATCCATGTCCTGAACACGGTCGACGGCAAGGACCTCGGCAAACTCGTGCAGGGCGAGCGGTCCGATCTGTTCGAGCAGATGCACTGGATGCGGCCGGGAATGAAATGGTCTCCAGACGGTGAAAAGCTCGTTTTCGCGGCCAAGTCCGGGGGAAAGGACGCGCTCTATCTCTTCGATGTCAAGACGAAGTCCGTATCCGCCTCCTTCCGCCTGGACCTGGACGGCGTTTTTTCGCCGGACTGGTCCCCGGACGGAACCCGCATCGCGTTCATGGGCATCCGGGACGGCGGCTCCGACCTGTACGAACTGACGATCGCGGATGGGAGAGTGGAAAAACTCACGGACGACATTTTCAGCGACCTGGACCCGGTCTATTCACCGGACGGCGGCCGGATCGCGTTCGTGTCGGACCGCGGCGATTCTCTGGCAGCCCCCCGGGGCGCCTTCGCCATGCAGCGCTTCGACTACAGCCGGACGGACCTGTGCCTCCTGGACCTGAAGTCCCGCAACATCCGAAGGCTTACGTCCGACCGGTCGGACGAGAAGAGCCCGGCCTGGGCGCCGGATGGCCGGAACATCGCCTTTATCTCGGACCGGAGCGGCATCAACAACATCTACCTGCTGGACACGGAAACGGACACGGTTCGCGCGCTCACCAATCTGGTTTCCGGCGTCATTCACCTGTCCTGGTCGCGTGAAGGCTCCCGGCTGGCTTTCTCCGCTTTCGACAACGGCGGATACGACATTTACCTCATGACCAATCCGATGGACGTCAAACCGGGCTCCGTCGAGCCGAAAAATACGCTTTTCGTATCCGAGCCCCGTGAGGCCGCGGTCCGGACAGCGGCCGCGGACACCGCGGCGGCGGAAGCCATACCGCCCGGGCTCGATGTCCGCAATTACGTGTTCACGGACCGGTCCCGGAAAGGGCAGGCTCAGGGCCGCGAACCGGTCAGCGCCTTTCTCGATTCAACCCAGTACAAGAACAGCCTGGGCGAATACAAAACCCACAAGTATAAAATCCGGTTCAGCCCGGACGTGGTATCCGGAGGCGCGGGCTACAGCCAGTTCTGGGGCCTTCAGGGCAGCACCTTCGTCCGTTTCAGCGACATACTCGGGAACCATCAGTTCGACCTGTACACCGACCTTTTCTACAACCTGAAAAACTCCAACTTCCAGCTGGCCTACTCCTATCTGCCCAGGCGGGTGGACGTGGGCATGTCCCTGTTTCACTTCTCCTACAGGTACTATACCTGGTTCCAGGACCAGGGTTATTATTATTTCGGCTATCTCCGCGACCGCTACTACGGGTTGAGCCTTTTCACGTCGCGTCCTTTCGACCGGTATCGCAGGGCGGATTTCGGAATCACCGGACTCGAAATCACCCGCGACCTGGTGGGACTGGACGAAAACTACTATATGTATTATTACACGTTCACGCCGCGCGAAATGGGGAGCATCTCCCGGAAACGCCTGCTCATGCTGAACGCGGGGTACACCACGGACACGGCCATTTACGGATCCACCGGGCCGATGAGCGAGGGCCGGAGCCGTTATTCTCTATCGTACAGTCCCTCGGTCAGCAACCGGCAAGGCCTCGATTTCTGGACGGCCAAGGCTGACATGCGCCGCTATTTCATGATCAACCGGAACTACGCATTCGCGCTCCGGCTCGCGGGCGGCGTGTCGGGCGGCGTCAATCCCCAGCGATTTCTGCTCGGCGGCATGTCCGACTGGATCAATTACGACTACCGGGAGGATCAGGACATCCCCTGGGGCGATTCGAACACGGATAATTTTTACTTCTCCTCCTTTGAGACACCCCTGCGGGGAACGCTGTACTACGACATGATCGGCACCCGGTTCGTGCTGACCAATCTGGAATTCCGGTTCCCGCTCGTCCAGTACCTCATTCTCGGATGGCCCCTTCCCCTCGGGTTCCAGAACATACGCGGCGCGCTTTTCATGGACGTGGGTTCCGCCTGGGACAACGACAAAGCCTGGAAACCCTTTGCGGACGGCGATTTCACTCTGCCGAAGCTGAATGACCTGAAAGGCGGCGTCGGCGTCGGCGTACGGATGAACCTGGGGTATTTCATCCTGCGTTACGACTATGCCAAAGCGACGGACTTCACGAGTGTGTTCGGCCCGCCCATTCATTACTTCTCGTTCGGGGCGGAGTATTGATGTCATTGCGAGCCCCGTTCCGGCTTCCGGAACGGGGCGTGGCAATCTAATAATTCAAAGAGGTCCCTATGACTTCCCGATTGATCCGATTCATCCTTCTCCCGCTTTTCTGGACCGCCACCGTATTCAGCCAGGGCGCGTACGTCGTCCGAATGACCGTTGAACCGTCCTCCATTCCAGCGCCCGGAAACGGGAAGGCAATTGTGCAGGTGTCACTCTCCGAGGGATACCATGTCACTGCCCCCGGAGACGGCCTTTTTTCAGTTGTCCCGGATTCGGTTCCGGGCGTAGTTTTCTCCGCTCCGAAATATCCAGAAGGCGAGCCGGACAAGTTCGGCAAAGTGTACAAGGGACTCGTCCGCGTAGAGATCCCCCTGCAGGTTCTCCCGGACGCGTCCGCGGGCGAACGGACGATCGCGGCTATTGTCACGATTCAGCAGTGCGGGGAAACCCAGGGTGTCTGCTTTCCTCCAGAAGACATACGGGCCGAGACCACACTGACTGTTGCTGAGCCTGGAGAGTCTGCGCCCACAGGTCCGGATGGTGAAAAAAAGGATATCACGGGCCGCGTGGCGGACGCGCTGGAAAAGGGATCGTGGACAGCCCTTCTGCTCGTGTTTCTCGGCGGACTGCTGACTTCATTCACGCCCTGCGTGTATCCCATGATCCCGATCACCATGGCCGTGATCGGCGCCCAGGCCACGGGCGGCCGCAGGTGGAGTGGATTCGTACTCTCCCTCTTTTACGTGCTCGGTATATCCATCACGTTTTCCGTTCTCGGCATGGCCGCGGCCAAGACCGGATCCCTGTTCGGCTCCCTCATGAGCCATCCGGCCGTGACCGTGTTCATCGCCGCGCTCTTCCTGGCCATGGGCCTTTCCATGCTGGGCGCCTTCACCATCCAGATGCCGCCGGCTGTCGCGTCCAAACTGCGCGGAAAAAAGAAAAGAGGATTTCTCGGCGCATTTCTCACGGGTATTGTCTCGGGCCTCATCGTGTCGCCCTGCATCAGCCCCCTGCTGGTCGTCATCCTGGCCTGGGTGGCGAAAAAGGGTTCCCTACTTCTCGGTTTCGGCCTTCTCTTCTCCTTTGCCTGGGGGCTCGGGGTTCTGTTCGTTCTGATCGGAACATTCTCCGGCGCTTTGAAGGCACTCCCGAAGTCCGGGCTCTGGATGGAACTGATTGAAAGGGGATTCGGCATCCTGCTCGTCACTCTGGCCGTTGTGTTCGTCAAACCGGTTCTCTCCCCCTTCGTGTACGCCTGCCTCTGGGCCGTTTACCTGGTGGTGCTGGGCACCTTTCTCGGAGCCTTCACTCCGACAGACAAGTCGGATCCGCCGCGGAATAAAATCCTCAAAGCCGCGGCCGTTCTTCTCGTCCTTACCGGAGCGATTGTCCTCTATTCAGCGATTACTGGAAGGACAGGGCGGACTGTCGTGGTTTCGGATTCCGGACGGACAACCCCACTGTCGCAGGGCCCGGAATGGCTCGATTCAGAGGACGCGGCATTCGCTGTCGCGGCCGCCATGTCCATGCCCATCATCGTGGACTTCGCCGCGGACTGGTGCGCGGCCTGTCATGAGCTGGATGAAAAAACATGGCCCGATCCCTCGGTTCTCGCTGCACTGAAGGGATTCGTGCCCCTCCGGCTGGACATGACACGGAACACTGAATCGGTAAAAGCACTGCAGAAAAAATACAGAATCGTAGGTATGCCCACTGTACTGGTCATGACCCCGGACGGGAAGGAACTAGGCCGTTTCACCGGGTTCAAGTCTCCCGAAGAAACCATCCGCTTTCTGGAGGCCCATGCCGGCTGAAACGCTGAAACGGTTCGAATCCGACCCGTACCTGAAGGAATTCGAAACCCTCGTCTTGGCAACAGACGCCCTGCCTCAAGGTCAGGGCGTCGTGCTAAAAGAGACCTGTTTCTACCCCGAAGGTGGGGGCCAGCCTTGCGACCACGGCACCCTGAACGGCCTCCCCGTCCGATCTGTGACTGAAACGGATGGCCGAATTTCCCATCTCATGGAAGTCGCCTCATTCAAACCCGGGGATAAAGTCCGAGGTGTCGTGGACTGGGAACGCCGTTTCGACCACATGCAGCAGCACTCGGGTCAGCACCTTCTTTCCCAGGCATTTGTCCGCGTTCTGGGAGCGGATACGGTGAGCTTTCATCTCGGGTCGGATGAATCGACCATAGACGTGGCCGTATCCGATTTGTCCGACCAGGCCGTACTGGACGTCGAAAAAGAGGCGAACCGGATCGTATTCGAAAACAGGCCGCTCCGCATCTCAGTTCGGTCCGCGGCGGATTTGGATTCCATTCCTCTGCGCAAGAAGCCAGACCTGTCCGGAGACGTCCGGCTCATCGAAATCGCGGACTATGACTGGTCCCTGTGCTGCGGCACGCATGTCCGGGCCACGGGAGAAATCGGACTGATCAAGATTCTGCAATGGGAAAAATACAAGTCAGGCACCCGGGTCCATTTCGCCTGCGGTTCGCGGGCGCTCAGAGATTTTCAGGCCAAGTCCGGGCTGGTGAAATCCCTTTCCCGTCTTCTGACAGCGGGCGAGAGTGAAATCGAGCCGATCATTCTGAAGTGGCGGGATGAAAAGAAGTCCGCGGAAAAGCGGATCGTCGCGCTTCTGGACGAAGTACTTGCAGCGGAGGCGGGACGAATGACCGCGTCTGCTGTCGAAACAGGCTCCTGCAGGCTGGTCTCGGCTCTGTTCAAGGACAGGGACGTTCAGGAAGTGCAGAACCTCGGCCGGAAGATCGTTTCCTCTCCTGGAATGGTCGCTATTCTCGCGGCAGTCGGAGACCGTGCCACCCTATTCTTCGGCCGGTCATCGGACGTGAAAGCGGACATGAGGGAGTTGCAGAAGGCCGCGGCCGAGGTCCTGAACGGCAAAGGCGGCGGCTCCCCCAACTGGGCGCAGTGCAGTTCCGACCGCACGGATCTGGCAGAGGCGGCTATGGCCAAAGCGCTTGATTTATTGGGGTCATAGGGGCGACGCGCCGCGTCGCATGTGGTCATCCCGGATGGAATTCACCCTTCAGGGTTTCATCCATGAAAGGCCCGAGCGCCTGTATTTCAAACCTCCCGCGGACGGTTAAAAGCCTGCGGGAGGTTTTTTTTTAATGTCACCCTCGCGATTTTTTGGCGGGGGTCTTACTCTCAGAAAAACAGCTTGATTTTGGGTATAACTTTTATTATACTTCATTTATGAAAACAGCCATATCCATTCCAGACGCGCTGTTCAGACGCGCGGAGAGAACAGCAAAAGCCATCGGTGTTTCCAGGAGCAGATTCTTTGCGCTGGCAATAGAGTCGTTTCTTGCTCATCGGAATCCTGCGCAAATCACCGAGACGCTGAACGGTATTTATTCCGATTCAACGGACAGACTGGACGATCGTATAGCCCGGATGCAGGCGAAATCCATTGAGCGGGAAACCTGGTAATGGTGAGGGGCGAGATCTGGTGGGCGGAGATACCCGAGCCCTCCGGCTCCGAACCCGGATATCGAAGGCCCGTTCTGGTTCTTCAATCCGATGCGTTCAACCGAAGTCGCATCAGCACCGTCGTATGCGCCGTGGTCTCTTCCAACATCAGACTGGCGGAGGCTCCGGGGAATGTCTTGCTGCGCGAGACCGAAACAAATCTACCGCGACCTTCCGTTGTAAACGTTTCACAGATCATTACGCTGGACAAGTCATTCCTGACGGAATGCGTCGGTGCGATCGAAAAACGCGCGATGAAGAAGGTTGAGGAAGGGTTGCATCTTGTTTTGGATTTGTAATACGGACAATCAATGAACTCAAACGCCCTTAAAAAGAAGCTGGAAATCATATCGCTTTTCGGAAAAATCGATTTCGATCCAGAATACAACTACAAGAAGCCCGAAAGAGGCGAAAGGCCCCTCGCATGACGAAAAACCGATTCCGCATTCTGCCCATTCTCATTTTTGGGATCATAGGAACCGCTCTGACCCAGACCAGCACTGACGCGCTGTCTCGGTTGAAGATCACGCCTGCTGACGCGGGCGAAGCCGTTCTGGACATGCTCCGCACCGGCAGGGCTTATCACCGGGATGCGTTCGGCACCTTCAAAGCCCTCGCTACAGGAGACAGGGCCGGAATCGTGAAATCAGGCCTGACCTGGATCCGGTCCTATTCGGCTTCCTCTGAATTCACCGCAAAGTATGCCTCCATCCGCAATGAAAACAAACCGGAGCCTCCGAAAGCCGCGCAAACCGTGGATGCCTATTTCGCGGGCCAGAAAAAGGACCTGGAAGCGCAGTTTGCGGAATCACGCAAGGCAATGGCTTCCATGGATGCTGAGACAAAGAAAACACTCGAGGCCGGTTTTAAACAGATGATCGATCAGATCACGACAATGGAGAAAGACCCGTCCCAGAGGGAAATGATCGGCCAAATGCTCAAGAACCAGGGTAGCTCAGGCAGGAGCGAATACGAAGAAGCTCTGGCCGCATGGAACCGCGATTTCCCTGAAAATCCGAAAAAGCTGATCGCAGTCCGCATCCGGGAATTCCTCGCCATGAGCGCGGACGTGGATTTCAACGCGAAACTGATTAAAAAAAATGCGGTGTGGATCTTTGCGGTCGAGGATTACGAAGCCAAGTCACATGACTGGAAGCTGTGTTTCAGGGCCGGCAGAGAGGCGACTGCAGCAACGAAAACGTTTTTACAAAAATGGCTGGTTGAACTGGAAGGGTGATCCTTCATCCCTCGGTTTGAACAATGTCCCTCCGCGCGGCGATCGCAGGGGCAGGAGCCCCTGCGGGGAGAGAAATATGTCATTGCGAGGCCCGCTGCCGCGGGCCGAAGCAATCTCGGATTTACTCCCCCCTCCTTCTACTGATCCATTCTTTATATTCCCGGAACAACTTCGGCTCCGGCTCGGTGTAGATCCATACCGATGTCGCGTACTCCCGAAAATACGGATTGTCGAACACCGCCACTTTTTCAGCACGTTTAAAATAACTTCCGAAATGAAGGGTGTCTGTATAAACAGCAATCAGGGTTTTTAACTTCAGGCTGTCCGGGGCCCAGAGCATGAAATTATCAGAGAACGAGACCGCCTCCGGAACCCCGTCCCGCCTGCCGTAAAGCCGGATCGATCCGGCCTGGCCGTAATTGTCCGCGTAAATCACCGCGTCCTTCCGGACATCTTCATCCAGCCCCATCCACACGTCCCGCACCTTCCGGCCGATTTCGTCCCACACCATCATGTCCGCGAAATCCTGCGGAATCGCGTGGTTCTTTCCGTCCTCCCAGGTCAGACCCGGCGATCCGATGGATTTGGCATATTTCGCCATGGCCGGAGGTGAAAGCACGGGCATCGCGAAAGGAATCAGGGGAAACGCCAGTACCAAAGCGAACACCACAGCCACGCTCCGGAAAATCCGGCCCTTCCAGCCGTGCATCCGCTCCAGAGCAACTGCTCCGAAAGCGAAAAGAGCGGGATACAACCCTAAAGTATAGTAACTCTTGCCGCGCAGGGCCATCATGATGAAGATAACAATCAGGCAGGCCCATCCGAAAGGCCTGAACTGTTTCCATCTCGGGGAAACGAGAAGCGCTGCCAGGCCCGCGATCCACACCCACACACCGGAGGGGCTCATCAGCAGTTGATCGATCAGAAAGGCCAGCCGGTTCACGTTCTTGAGCTGCGTGGCGTTCAAGGCCGCCATATGCTCCAATACCGGAAGATGGTGTTTGAATTGCCAGAGGATATTGGGAAGCACGATGAGCAAAGCGATGCCAATTCCTGCAAGCCCATACTTTGAAAAAACCTGTTTTCTGTCCTTTGTTAAAAACGCGGCAATCACCAGACTGAGCACGAGTGGCGCGATCATGTACTTGTTGAGAAACGCGAGGCCTGCCAGGGGAAAAATCAGGGCCCACCATTTCGGTTCACGCGTCTTCATCCATTTGACGAATAGGAAAATGAGGCCGGTCCAGAGCAGAATGTCGAATACCACAGGCATGAACAGCCCGGCTGTTCGCAGATAGGAGACTGAAAACATGAATGCCAGGCCTGACAGAAGCATGGCGATTGTCCCTCCGCCCAGTTCCAGAACTATCCATCCCATCAGTCCCATGGTTGCCAGGCTCGCCAGAACCGGGAAAAACCGCACCCAGAACGGAGAGGCCGTGAACACGTTCTGGATGATCCATGAAAATGCACCGATCATAGGCGGCACGGACACATAGCCCCAGTCCATGTGATCCGCGAATGCGAGATACAAGTACTCATCCCTGTGCAGTCCGGCCCGGCTATTGAGAAAGAGCTGCAGCACGACCTTGGCGGCCATGAGGATGAGCAAGACGATTACAGCTTTTCGTCGCGAGGGATTGCTCTCTGTGTTCATTAATAAAAGTCTCCAGGAACGGGTTCGATACGATGCTTGGTCTTATGGTGTATTAGCAGGGGCGACGTGGCAGCGTCGCCCCTACTGTACATTCATGATACGAAAGCTATCTATGCTTGGTTACAAACGGAAGATCGTCCAGGATTTCTCAATCCCGGGCGAATTATTATCTTTACCCAACATCATGGCCACCCGTCCGCTATTTCTTTATTATAAATTCCTTTCTTTTAATAATTTATCCACTTCCTTGGTTTTTTTATTATTCTTAACAGCTATAGGTAGATAGACTAAGGGAAGAAAAGTTAACAAACCTAATCCATTTTTTACGGAACTATAAGCTGCAATCCCAATCAATACACCTAAGAATACAGCATCATAAAGGTTTCTTTGTTTACCTTTTTTTACTTCTTGTTTCAATTCTTCGTCGGATAATCCTTTTAATATTTTTTTCTCCATTTACTCCTCCGATCATTAAATTTTTGAAAATAGGTGCTGTTTCAGAATGAAAGCTAACGTGTAAGTTAATTGAAGCTCCCCGCCGTCCCGCTGCGCGGGACCGAGCTATTATATGCCTTCTGATTGAAGGCAAGCGGCGGGGAATCTTCTATCTGTAGAGAAGAGACATCTGATATTCGCTCGCTAACCCCGCGGCAAGTCTTCAATAATGCAACCATAAAACAGCTTGATCCCGCGAAGCGGGCCGCGGGGAATGCGCTCGCTGACAGATTCAATTGTTCTCATTACACAAAATTGAGGCTATAATTTTATTTCATCTTCATGATCGTCCGGAGCTTCAAACGGTAGTCATTGCGAGGTCCGTCCATAGGCTAGCCCCGGACTTGATCCGGGGACGGGCCGTGGCAATCTCAGCTGATTCGGTTTTTCTTACCTTTAGAGCAATTTCACTCATCCTGCCCGAGACGTTCTGTGTCCATCTCATCCACCCAGTCTTCCTCCGTATACGACATCCCTCTTCGGCCCGGCACCCGACGAAGCGGCCCAGCTTTGTAAAACCGGCAACTCTTGGGCCCGTAGCAGAATGTCTCCAGCCGGTATTCAACTTGCGAAGGATTCCAATGGTCGATGATCATTTCGACAGGCATCCTGCAACCCCAGATGCACGTTGTGCATTTGGAATCGTATGTACGGCTGTCGAGCCGCAGATGACCGCGAGTCCGATATGTCTCCAGGCTCGGCGGGATGCCGAGGAATGGAGGACCTTCTGGAACATTATCCAAAGGTTTTTCAAGAATTTTAATACCACTCGTTTTATAGTACCCGGCCATTTCCATCGTTGAATCCTGGATCGGTATCGAAAGGCCGCTTAATCGCATGCCTGCCTTAAATTTATGCTTCTCATGAGCTCCCGGACCGACAGCAACAACAAATTCACCTGTTTGCCCGCCGCATTCTCCCTCTATGCAAAGATTGTAGCCAAGATAGCTGTGTTCGCGCTGGTCAAAAGATCTCAACAGCTGGATTCGTGGCTGAACGGATTTGATTAGGCCGGACCAGCAAGTCTTCAAAGTATCGATTAAATTATCCATCGTCCGTTTTCTCCGGAAATGACAAGCACCATATAACAACGGAATCTATCCGGAAAAAATCAAGTCTTTTTTGATGATTTAATCGACGACTACAAATTTGGTTCGGTCTGTTTGTAGCATTTCGTCTCTCGCCCGGGACCTTCGGTATTCAGGGCAATCTAGGATTCCTCCCAAAGATCCTTCGTGGGCAAAGCAAGGAAACGTGCCTCGGGACGACAACCTTCAACCTCCCGCAGGCTGGTAAAAGCCCGCGGGAGGTTCGGAATCTGCATTTTCCCCTTTCCTTTTTCCCTTATTTTTCCTAATTTTACGTATGCGAATGATTACGCTTGAATTCGAGCTCGACCCCGAGGACGCGGGCAGACTGCTGGCCGACGTGGACGATTTCAGGGATTACTGGGCGGGTCACGAGGTCCGCTTCACGATCTTCAGGCACTCGTCGAACGGCACGCGGTACGTCGGCACCTTCTTCACGGAAAGGACCGTGGACGAGGTGGTCCGCATGATCCAGATGGACGGAAAAGCCAAGGAACTGTTCGACCGGCTCAAGGAAGCAGACGTGCATCTCGTGCTTTCTGTGCTGGAAGAACTGCCGTGAAGCGGTTCATCTGCGAGCCCCTCAGAACGGTTGAAACGGAAAAAGGCGGCGTGCCGGTCTCTTTCAAATGGAAGAGACGGGAATACCGGGTGATTTCCGTGCTCCGCCAATGGCAGGATTACGATTTCTCTCCCCTGGCCCACAAAAAGACCTGGCGGACGCGCAGGCACCGTAATTATTTCCATGTACGTACGGATTCAGGCGCCGCCTTCGAGATGTACTGCGATCGCGGCACCAAACTCGATGACAAAAAGCATTGGGTGATGGCGAAGGAGCTGGGGGATGGGGAGGAGTAGGGGAACGTTCCTTCGGGAGGCTCTTCAGGGGCAAAGCATGTAAGCATAGCTCAGAGCGACACTATTATGAAATCCACATCCAAAATCCCCTCCTGGAAAGACTTTCTTCGCCGCTCGGTGGAGACTCCGAAGGCCCTGGCCGGACGAATTCCGATAGACCCCCTGAAAATCAAGCCCGTAACCGATGCGTATCCCATGCGGATCAATCCGTATTTCCTCGACCTGGCCGTGAAAACCGGCAGGCCCCTTCTCGATCAGGTTGTTCCGGACCCCCGTGAACTCGAAGATTGTATCGGCATGGACGACCCCCTCGCCGAGGACGCCAACAGCCCCGTCCCCCAGATCACCCACCGCTACCCGGACCGCGTCCTGTTCACCGTGACGAATGTCTGCGCCGTGTACTGCCGCTTCTGCACGCGCAAGCGCCGCATCGGCCGCGGCAAAGCCGTATCCGTCAGGGAAATCGACGACGGCATCCGGTACATCCGCATGACGCCTGCGATTCGGGACGTGCTGGTGTCCGGCGGAGATCCTCTCATGCTGTCTGACGAACGGCTGGAGTGGATACTCCGCAGGCTCCGCGAAATTCCGCATGTCGAGACCATACGACTCGGAACGCGCATGCCCTGCGTTCTGCCGTCGCGCGTGACCCCGTCCCTCGCAAAAATACTAAAAAAAATCCGGCCCCTCTATATCAACGTGCATTTCAACCATCCGGCTGAACTGACGCAAACCGCCGCCCAGGCCTGCAACCGGCTGTCGGATGCGGGCGCCGTGCTGGGAAACCAGACGGTCCTGCTGAAAGGCATTAATGATGACTCCTCCGTTCTGGCCGCTCTTTTCCGCGGCCTTCTGAAAATGCGCGTGCGGCCCTATTACCTGCTCCAGACGGATCTCACCAAAGGCACGGACCATTTCAGGACGACCATCGAAACCGGATTGGCGGTCATGGACAAGCTGAGAGGTCACGTGACGGGACTGGCCCTGCCGCATTATGTGGTGGACCTGCCGGGCGGCGGCGGCAAGGTGCCGCTCGTGCCGGGCTACACCCTGCGGAAGGAAAAGGGCGACTGGATCTTCCGCAATTATCTCGGCGCGGAGTATCGATACCCCGCGCCTGCCGGACCGGAACGTTGAAGGACCCCGCCGCAAGCAGCGGGGTATCACAAGAAACTTGGATGCTCGACGCCGCAAGCGGCGGGGCATCAGGCCCGTCGGAGCGGCCAGAAGCCCAATCTCGGATCATCCAGAAAAATTGGAACCAGAATGACTAGGCTTCTGGCCGCCCGATTGAAGAAAAAACGCCTGCGCCGGATTCTCCGGATTACGGCTCTGGCCATCGCGGGAATCGCAGCCGCGGTCACGCTGATGGTGATCGCGTTCTGGCTTTTCTTCCCTGTGGGCCGCATTCTCTCCTTCATTGAATCACAGAGCCGGACCGCGGGGTGGCCCGTGGAAATCCGGAGCCTCGCCTGGCGCACGCCCGGCCGTCTGGATTTCAGGGACGTGCGGGTTTCCGTTCAGACCGGCCCGGAAGCGGAAGCCGTCCGCTTCCTTGAGCTGGAGCGGCTGTTCGTCCGTTTCCGTATCGCCCCCCTTCTGCGCCGCGAGCTTTCCATATCCGAAATCCGCGTGGAAAATCCCGACCTCGCGCTGTCGGACAGTTTCATGACCGCATTGCGTGAACTGGCCGTGAAACCATCCGAGCCCAAGCAACCCCCGAAAACGCTTCCGCTCGGCATCGGTATACGGCACCTCGAACTCCACGATTTCAGTTTCAGCGCTGTCATTCCCGGCTCCCCATCCCTCTCCGGAATCGATCTGGAAGGACTGAATCTCGAAGCGGACAATCTCTGGGTGCCGCCTGAAGCCGGCCAATCGGTGGACAATGTCCACGGCAACATCCGCCTGTTCGCGAAAAACGCCCGCCTGTCCGTGGTCGCGGCGCATGGACGCTTCCTCTTCCGTCCTGAAGCGGACATGCGTTTCCGTTGGGCCGGAAAAGGCCGGTGGACATTCGGCGGAAAAGCGGAACTACTGGACGCGGGAGCCGACTCCGGCCACGTCGCAGGCATCCTTTTCCGAATCAAGGGAAAAGGCATTGCCGAAGAAATCCTACTTGATTCATGCGACGTGACAGCCGTATCGCGCATACTCGTGCAGGCCAAAGGGCTTTTCTCCATGCCGGACAGCGTTCCTTCAGTGGATTTCACTCTGTCCGGCAGGCCGTTTCCGCTGGAATCACTCAAGCCCGTTCTGCTGCGATATCTGCCGGACACCCTGTCCAAAGCCTTGCGGCCTGTTGAAATCCGCGGAACCTTGGACCTGGGCGTCGGAAACGTCAAAGGCGCCCTGGACAACATCCGATTCAGCATCGCGCCAGGAATCAGAGGACTGACGATGAGCAGTCCGCTTCCTCCAATAAAACTGGAAAACGGTGAAGCAAGCCTGCGGTTCAGCGGAAATGCCTCCACAGAAGGACTGCGCAGGGCTGAAGCGTCCGGCTCGCTCCGCATTCCCCGGTTCCGATACGCGATCAATGATTCCATTTCCGTCACAGCGGACGAATCAAGCCTGGATCTCATGGCCATTCTGGACAACAAAGGCATGCCCACGGCCGGCACCCTGACCGGCTCCGTTCAGAAACTGTTCGGCGGATCCGTAAATCTGGACGCGACCTGGGCCGCGAAAGAACTCGGCAATGCAACCCCGGATTCCCTGTCCGTAGTGGGCTCGGTTCGTCTGGCCGACGCTGACCTGTCCGGCCTGCCTGCCGCTCCTCCGGGCCTTTCCGGCCTTTTTGACGCGGGAATCGAAGTGAAACCCTCGGCCGGCCGCCTCTTTCATGTCTCGTTGTACGCTTCGGCTCCGTCCGTCCGCTATCCGTACGGCGGAAAAACCGAAACCCTGAAACCCGTCCGGCTGGACGCGGACATGGTGTGGCGGCCTGAAAACGCATTCCGGAAATGGGTCCTTGAAAAGACCGATTTCCGCGCTCTGGACTGCATCACGGCCGGGCTCTTCGGAGAAATCGATCCTTCGCGGGCCGGCTTCTCTTTCACCCTGAAGGACGCCATGATCCGGAACGCGGCCCTGCCCGGATTTCTGCCCGACACGCTGGCTGAAATACTCGAAGGCATCACAGCATTCGGCGCGGAACGGCTGAACGCCTCGATCCGAACCGCGCCGGGCGGCGACCCGAATGCTGTGGAGATCAGGGGAAGCCTGACCGTAGAGGATGCCGGCATGCTTCTGCCGTTGCAATTCATTCGGGTCTCGGGCTTGGACGGCCGCGTGGATTTCTCAGGCAGCAGCAGCCGCCTGGAGGGAAGCGGTTCCCTGACCGCTGGGGACCTGACTCTCTCGCGGATGCGGCCGGAACCGATCACCGGTTCGACGGCCGCCTTCGGGTTTTCCTTCGATGCGCCGGATCGCCTGTCCGTCAGGGATTTGAGTCTTTCCGTCCCGGATCTCGCTTTGCAGGCCAAGGCCGGCCTGGACGCGACACTCGACGGCGCATTCCCGGGCCTGAAGGGACGGGCCGACTTTGTTTTCTCTTCAACCGATTCGGTCCGCTTCGCTCCGCTCCTGCTCGTTCTGGGAGACGCGTCCGGCGGCTGTTCCATAAACACCGACGACTCGAATCCCCGCCGCCTGACGCTTTCCGGAGAACTGGTCTCCGATTCCCTGGCCGTTTTCAGTCCGCCTCTGGTCGAAGTCCTCGGCATCCGGGGCCGCATCCCGTTCGAATTCGAAGCGGATCCGTTGAAGGCGAGGCTTCTCGTTCCGGCCCGGAAAACCGTATTCCCGCCGATGGCCTATGAAACGGATCGCGGCCTTTTCAAACGCCTGTTCCCCGGCATTTCGGAAATCTCCATCGCGTCCGTACGCGCGGCCGACTATCGCATCGAAGACATCCGGCTGGATGTGTCAGCCGGGCAGGGGATGATACAGGTCCCCCGGTTCAGCGCCCGGCTTCTCGGCGGAAACCTGGCCGGAAGCCTCCGTCTCGACCTGAACAACGGCCGGCCGGAGTCCATGACCTATGCGGTCCGGGCGACCGCAGCCCGCATCAATTCGGCCGCATTGCTTAAAACCGACAGGGTCGGAGAAAAATCCGAGCTGGATGCATGCCTGGACTTCACCGGCCGGGGCCTGGGTCCGGATTCCCTGTCGAACGCCGTGGGAGCGCTCAACATCACCCGGATCGGCCCCCAGTTCACGGACCTGCTCCTCCAGGGGCTCGATCCACAGGGAACCGACGCCTCGATCCGGATGACGCGCCGCCTGCTCAATCTCTGGTACAAGCCGCGCGTCTTCTCCTTCGAATTACGCCACGGATTCGTCTATCCCTCGCTGTATATCGAGAAACCATGGTTCGTTCCGCTGAATATGACGGACAGGATCATCTACGGACGTCTGTCCGTGGAATTTATGATGCAGAATATGGCCTTGTTCACGGAGAAATAATTCGGGGTGACCGATGCAGATTAAATTCCTGATCGGGCCGACGATTCTGGCCGCCTGCCTCTCGTGCAGTGTTCGCCTTCCCGAGGTGGTGAACGTGACCGGGGAAAAGACATCACTGGAAAAGGAAATACTCGGAACCTATTCGTTGATGCGCGAGGACACCTGGATGGCCGCCTCGACCCGTGCCGCGGCTCCCGCTCCGGAATCGCCGATCATGTCCCCGGAAAAACGGCGATCCCTCGAGGCCCTCCAGCAGCAGGCGTTCAACCGCGACGACGTGGAGGAGTTCAAGCGGAAAGGATGGGTCGGCGAAACGAATGACGGCCGTCTCGTCCCGAGGGCAGCCGCGGATTCCGATTTCAGCGCGGAAGAGAAGCGTTTTGTGGAAGAAATCATCGCGGAGGAGAATAGCGACCGCGCCGTTATCCTGGAACGCGTGGTGGAGTTGAATGACGCGCTCAAGCGGGCCGTACCGGCCGACGTGGCCGGGGTATTCGCGAAAATGTACCAGGACAACTCGCCGGACGGAACCTGGACACAAAAAACGGACGGGACCTGGATCCGGAAATGATTACACGCCGCACGAAAATCTTTGTCCTCCCGATCGTCGCATGGGCGTCCGCGGTTTTCGCGGCCGGGGAAATGCCTGAAATCAGGCAGGTAACGGTATACCCCCAGGCCGATTTTGCACCCTCGGTTTCGCGCGACGGCAGATGGCTCGCGTTCGTGTCCGAGCGCTCCGGCAACCCCGACATCTGGGTGAAACGCCTGCCCAGCGGGGACGCCGTGCGGATCACGACGCACGAGGCGGACGACCTCGATCCGGCCTGGTCACAGGACGGCAAGACGATCGTTTTCGCCTCGAGACGCCGCGACGCGGAAGGCGACCTGTGGATGGTCCGGGTTGATCCCAGGCAGGGCTGCGCCCCATCCGGCGATCCCGTTCCGTTGACCGACCGCCTGGGACCGGAGCGCAGTCCGCGCTTCTCCCCCGCCGGTAGGAGAATCGTTTATGTATCGGATGAGGGCGGGCTCCAAAATCTCCAGCTTCTCAATCCTGCGACGAAAAAATCCGAGCCTCTCACCCGAAACGGCGGCACGGATCCGTCATGGTCGCCGGATGGCCGTTCCATTCTATTCACCTCATTCCTGCGCGATCCCGGCGGCGACATCGCTCTCCTGGAACTCGGATCCGGGGCGGACGGTCAAATCGGGATCCATCGGATTACGGCTGTCACGGAAGGCCCCGCGCTCGACAGCCGCGCCTGCTGGTCCACGGGTTCGGACCGCATCGCTTTCGTGCGCCGGGATTCGGACACGGACGGAGACGGAAAAGTCACCCCGGTCGACCAGGGGCACATCTGGGTGCGGCTGTGGGGCGGACTTCCGGACAGTCTGGCAGGACTTCAGCAAGCCGAATTCCAGATCACATCGGGGTTGTCGGACGATACCAGGCCCGACTGGAGCCGGTCCGGGCTGATCTATTTTGAATCCGACAACGGGAAGAATCCGGACATCTGGTCCATCCCTGAAAACGGCCTGATCCGACTGCGGCCGCAAGCCGCGGAAATGACTGCGGACGCGGAACTCCGGTTTTCGGAATCGGAAACCGAAGCGGCCTTCAGACAGCAAATCGTGGAATACAGAAAAATCTCTTCGCTCTTTCCGTCGGATTCGCTCTGGTCCGCCAGGGCCTGGCTGCGCATCGGTGAACTGGAAACGGTTCTGGGTCATGACCGGAATGCGGCCATGGCATTCGACCGGGTCATTTCCGGATATACGGGAAGAACCCGTGAAACCGAAACCGCGCTTCTGAAAAAAGCGGGCCTGAAATCCGAAGCCGCGGACAACCGCATCGGCTACTGCAGGCGGCTCATCGCCTCCGAATCCGCAGACCCCGCGATCCGGGCCGATGCGTGGATTCTCCTGGGGGACCTTCTGCTCGACAAGGGTCTCCGTTCGGAGGGCTTCTCCGCGTACGGCCGCGTGCTCTCCGATTTCCCTCGCCTCCGGAACAGCCGCGGACAGGCGCAGATGAAAATCGGGGACCTTCTGCGATCCTGGGGCCAGGAGGAAACCGCGCGGCAGGCGTATTTCTCCGTGCTGCGCGAGCTGGGCGACGTGCCGCTGTGGCGCGAGCGCTCCGGAAGGCGCCTGCTGGAGCAGGTGACCGGCTCCGCCGAGGAGCGGATCGCGCATTTCGGCCGTATGATTCAGTCGTTCTCCGATTACCCGGCGCTCATGGCCCAGGCCCAGTTCGCGATCGTGGACCTGCTGATGGAATCGGGACGGAATGACGAAGCGGCCCGCGAGCTCGAACGCGTCCCGGAGCTGGTGCCCACCCAGTACTGGGCGCACGCGGAGGCGAGGATCCGTCATGCGGAAGTCAGCCGCCGCAGGGGTGACGAACTCCGGGCGATTTTCATTCTGGAGTCGGCGCAAAAGGAATTCGGATCGTTGGAAGGCGGCCGGTATGAGGGCCCAATCCGGGAGGCGCTTTTCAACGTGGCCTTCCAGTCCGCGGAGCGGCTGAAAAACCAGGGGGACCCTTCGCTCGCGGCCAGCCGTTACTGGAAGGCGTTGACCACGAACCCGAACGACATCCGGGCCCACCGGGGATACGTGGAGATCCAGCACCGGCTCGGCCGTATCGACGAGGTAGTGGACAAGTACGGCGAGCTTCTCGGCCAGAAGCCGAAAAACCCCATTCTCCTCTATGCTTTCGGTCTCGCCCTTTCATACCAGGGCGAATCGAATCCCGAAACGCTGAACCGTTCCAACGCGGTGCTCCTCCAGTCCCTCGAGGAGGATTACCGGGTCGTTTACCCGTACCGAACCCTGGGCTACAACTTCGAACTGCTCGAAAGCCATCAGCAGCGGGAAAGGGCCAGGAAACAGCCTGTCGCGGTTCGGGCCGCTAAAACCCTGGTCTCGCCGGCCACCTGGCTGTTCGGCGCCCTTCCCTTCGGAAAAAAGCGGACGGAAACCGGGTACCTGGAAAAAGCGATCGACGCTCTCACCGAGGCCATCGAGCTGAACGACGAAAGCGCGGACCCGGCCATGGAAACCGCGCTCACGCAGAACCTGGCGAACAACTTCTACCATCTCGGAGAATTCGGGTACACCCGAGCGCTTCAGCACTACAAGCGCCGCCTGGATCTGGACACCGTCTTCGCGGGACTTGAGCAAAAGGCCACTTTTCACGAACGCGCCGGTCATGCCGCGCTCTACATGGACGACTTCGATTTCTCCGCCCGGTGTCTTGAAACCGCGGTGGCGACCTACAGCGCCATGGGACGCGAGGAGGCGGCGCTGATCAGCCTGGGACGTTTGGCTCTTCTCCGCCAGCGCTCGGGCCGGTACGAGGATGCCGTACCCCTCTATCTGAGTCTCGCGCAAAAGGACGAAAACGCGGGCCGTCTCGACCGGCTGGAACTCGACTACCGGAACGTCGCCTACAATTATCATCTGCTCGGGGAATCCGAAGACGCCCTCCGGTTTGCGCGGAAAGCGGAAAGCCTGATGGCGGGACGAAAAATCTCGCCCGGCAAGCCCGATAAAAACTACCTGCGCCTCGGCCTGTTCGGATTCTCCGTTCCGGTCTGGGGAATGGAGGAACTCGGCAGGGCTTCGGCGGCGGGATTCACCCCGGCCGACGAAATGGCTTTCGTGCTGAGTCTCATCAGCCGGAGCGCTGAATCGCTGAATCAGTACGGCCCTTCCATCTCCGCTGAAAAAAAGCGTCTCGAACTCTTCCGCGGCGGGAAGGAGCGCCTCGGCGAGCGAATCAGCCTCAACCGGCTGGGTCTCCTCCATTTCAAAGCCGCTGCCTATGACAGCGCCTGGCGGCATTTCAGCGAGTCGTACGAAGCCTCTCTCAAGGCGAAAGACGGCCCGGGCCAATGGGCCAATGCCGTGAACCTCGGCACAGCGGCCGTTGTCCGGTACTCGCTGAACGGGGACGTGTCTGACATTACAGCCGCGAAAAACATATTAAAAGCCGCTTTGGAGGGTTTCGACGGGAATCATTCCCCCGCGGCCGGGGATCCGCCCGTGTCCGCTTCCGACCGGGCTTCGGCGCACGGGACCCTGGGAACCCTGTATACGGTGCTCTCCCGGACATGCGCTTCACAGCCGGAGGGGATTCCACTTGAAGCGGCCGTCCGCCTCTCGCTTCAGTCTCTCGCGTGGACATCCGAGGCTGACCGTCAGTTCCGAGCGGGGCTCGATCTCGCGGGCGAGAACGGCAGGACCCGAGCCATCCTGCTCGCCCAGTCGGCGGAACTCGACCGGTTCCTGGGGGAACACGCCTCAGCGGAAGCGAAACTGCGCGAAAGCCGGGAATTGCTGATCCGCCTGGGCGACGGCGAAATGCTGTGGCGCGCCGAGGCCGGCCTGGCGGATCTGCTGGCCTCCGCCTCCGCGGATCCTGATTCCGGCCGGCTCAACGAGGCCGTCATCCTTTTCCGGTCCGCGATGGACAGGCTGGAACTGCTCCCCATCGAGGAAAATACCGCGGACATCCGTCGCATGGACCGGGAGGCGCGCGGTGATCTGTACGTAAAAGCGTCCGAAGCGCTGGTTCGTTCGGGAAACGCCCTCGAAGGTCTCAGGATTGCGGAGCGCGGAAGGCAGAAACGCGTGGCCGACATCCTCATGCGCCGGCCTCCGGATCTCCGTAAGGAAAGACACAAAATCGCCTGGGGCAATCTCCGCTTCACGCGTGCTTTACTCTCGGAAAAGAGAAACGAGATTCTCGCCGCGTCCGCTCTGAAAACACGGCCTTCCCACATGAGACGCCTGAAAAATGAGGAAAAAAGGCTCGAGTCCGATTTCGCGGCCCAGATGCAAAGTCTGGAAAACGAAGACGGCCTGCTCGCCTATCTCGCGGGCGCTCTCCCCCCGGACGCTGAGGCGCGCATCGCTTCTCTGGGCCCGGGAGAGGGGGTTCTCTGTTATCTGTCCGGCCCGGACCGGACGACAGCCTGGTTCGCTTCTACGGACACCGTGGCCGCGGCTGTTCTGCCTTTCGGACGCCGCTTAACCGCTTCCGCGGTACAGGCCTGGGCCGATTCCCTGCGGGCCGGCGCTCCGGCCGATTCCGCATCCCGCCGCCTCCTGTGCGCGCTCGTCCTGCCCTTTTCGCCCATGCTCGCTTCCTGCGGCCGGATCACGGTCATTCCGGATGAGTCCCTCTGGTTTCTGGCCTTCGACCGTGTCCTGGAATCCGAAGCCGTCTCCCGGGCGGTCGTGGATTACGCGCCCAGTCTCGCGTTTCTCGGTCTCGCGTCGGACCGTAAAAAGATCAATCAGCGGACCTGCGCCGTGCTCGGCCAGTCGTCCGACCGTGGTCTCGCGGGCGCGGGCCGGTCCGCCGGTCTGACCGAAACGTCCCGCTTCGGACCTGACGCGACTGAGACGGAATTCAAATCCATGCTGAAATCCGCTGATTTCGTAGACATCGCAACCTGGATACTGCCCAATCCGGAGGATCCCATGGGATCCTCCATCGTTCTCCAGCCGGGTTCTTCGGATGACGGCTATTTCCGGGCCGAGGAATGCTTCTCGATAGACGCGACCGCGAATTGCGTTTTTCTGCCTCCGGCGTCCGGATCCGCGGATTCCGGCTGGTCGCCTGAACTCTTCAGCTGGGGTTTTCTGTACGCGGGCGCCCCCTCTCTGGTCTGGACCGCATGGCCGGTCCGGCCGGAAATCCGGCGCACATTCATGCGGGCTTTCTATTCGGCCGTGGACACGCTTTCCTTCGCGTCCGCGGTCCGGAAAGCCGCGGTTGTCACGGCGGCGGCGCACCCCGAGAGCCGCGACCGTTCCGCGTTCCGTCTCATCGGATTCCCGGGCATGGATTCGGAAGAAAGGTCGGCCTTCGCCTCTGAAAATCAGGCGCGTTTCGTCCTGCAGGCGCGCGGCCTCGAGGAAAAAACCGAACACGCGGACGCGGTCATTGTTTACGAGAAAGCGCTGTCGCTCACTGAAATGATGGGCGATTCCGTGGGGGTCGCCAGAATCGAGCAGGAAATAGTCCGTTCCTCCATGAGAGGAAGAAACTGGCAGAAGGCGGTGTTCTATCAGAACCGTCTGCTCGGCCGCGCCGAAAGAACGGCGAACACGTCCGGACTGGTTTCCGGATTCCGGAATCTCTCTGTTTTTCACATGAATGCGGGCGACGCGGAAGCGGCCGCAACCGCGAAAAAACGACAGATTGCGCTTCTGGATTCGCTCAGCCGGAACGGAGACGCATTCACGGCTTTCGAGGACATGGCCTTCATACGCGCGGGCCAGCGTCTGTACGGGCAAGCGGATGAATGGATGGTAAAAGCGGTGGACCGGAGACAGTCGTCCGGAGACCTGGCCGGCCTGGCACGGGCGCTTGTGCTCAGAGGCCGGTTCAGACTCGAAGCGGACGACACCTGGGAGGCCCGGTCCCTCCTCACCGCGGGCGTGGCCGGCCTGGATTCGCTGAAAGACCGGCCCGGCGCCGAGAACCGGCTCCGGTTCGATCATGCGTCCGGTGTCCAACTCCTGGGCATTGCCTGCGAAAAGCTTTCCCGGTTCGACGAGGCTCTCAGCCTGCAGAAAAAAGGAATCGAGCTGTTTCGTTCGCTGAACCGGTTTCCGCAGACCGTCCAGGGCATGCAATACCTGACGAATGTCCATTGGAAAATGGGCAGCCTGGCTACGGCCCTCGAACATCAGAACCGCATTCTCGACACGCTCCGGAATTCGGGCGATCAAAAGCGGATCGGCATGGCGTACGGCACTCTGGGGCTCATCCATCTGAGCTTCGGGGATACCGTGCAGGCCAAAATAGCGGAACAAAGGGCGCTCGACGCGGTCGGAACCGAACCACGGCTTCAGGAGGATCGCGCGGCTTACTTGAAAAACCTGGGACTGATTGCGCTTCGGGAGGACCGGAAAGACAGGGCCCTCTTCTATTTCACCAGGGCCATGGAAATCGATTCCGCTCTCAATCTGCAGTCCGGGCTCGCCTATGACCGCCGGAACATAGGAGGCGTGCTTCTGGCGCAGGGCCGGTGGGCTGAGGGGAAAACTCTGCTCGCAAAGGCCCTTGAACTGTACCGCGGCATGTCGGATCGGAAAAACGCGGCGCTCAGCCTGTACGGAGTCGCCATCGCGACCGAACGTTCCGGCGACATCCGTATCGGACTGGCCCTGCTGGACAGCGCGATCGCCGAGTCCTCGGGCCCGGACGGAGCGGATCTCGCCTGGCAGATGTACGGCCAGAGAGCCGTTTGGCTCGCCCGGTCGGGCCGGGCCGATGAGTCGCTCGCGGAGATCCGGACAGCCGTGGACGCGGCGGAACATGCGGCCGGCGGCCAGGGGATGGAATCATTCAGGCTCGGGGATTTTGAAAAACCGCAGGACGTGTACGACGAGGCGATACGCCTGTCTCTCGATGCCGGCCGGCCGGAGGAGGCCTTCGCCTACGCGGAGCGCGCCAAGGCTTTCCCCGTGGTGAAACTCCTGTCCGGCCGCTCCGATCTCTTTACCGGCAGCCGCAGGGGATGGATGGAGAAGATCAACCGGTCCCAGTCGGCTGTTCTGGAAGCCCGAAACCGCCCGGCGCGGGACTCTTCCCCTGCGGTCGAAACGGATTCCGGGGATTCATTGTCCGGAACGGCCGCGATTGCCGGGGAACTCGGCCGCCTCGAATCGGAACACCGCGCACTGCTTGACGAACTGCGCCGATCGGATCCGGATCTTGCCTCGATCGTTTCAGTGGAAACATGCCGGCCGGATGACATACGGCTGATTCTTCCGGACAGCACGGCCCTCATCGAATACGTCACGGGCCGCAAGGAGCTCTTCATCTGCGTGGTGCGTAAGGAAGGATTGCGCTGGCGCCGGGTCGATCAGCCTTTCGAGGAACTGGAAAGTTTGATATCAAAATTCCGGTCCTCGATCCAATCCAACCTTTCACCCGATATCGAGGCCAAGGCGCTGTATCTCAAACTCATCGATCCGATCACGGCGGATTTGACCGGAATCAGCGGTCTTGTGATAGTCCCGCACGGCGTTCTGGCAGGACTTCCCTTCGGCGCGCTTCAGAACGCGGCCGGTGAAACCCTGATCGACAGCCGGTCGATTTCATACGCACCGTCGGCCGATGCCTTCCGCCTCTCTCTGGCCCGGTCCGATCGCGGCCCTTCCGGCCGCCGGCTTTCGGGATCCGTATTCGCGGCCGCCAACCCCGATCTGGGAGAGGAGCGGCTGAACCTACCGTTCGCGGACAAGGAGGTCCGCTCCCTGAAGAGATCCTTCGGCGCTGTGAATGCCTTCTCCGGGTTGTCCGCCACACGTAAAACCTTTTCGGATCACGCTGCCGCGGCCACTGGAGTCGTGCATTTCGCCTGTCACGCTTCATATGTCCCGGAGCAACCGCTGTCCTCGGCCCTGCTCCTGTCACCTTCCGGGGTGGATGACGGCCGTCTTTCCGCAGCGGACGCTTTCGGCGCGTCTCTCAAATGCGGGCTGGTGGCTTTATCCGCATGCGAAACCGGTCTCGGAAAAGGCGGAACCGAGCACGGCGTTTCAAGCTTCACCTGGGGTTTCATGACCGCGGGCGCGCCGTCCGTTCTGTCCAGCATGTGGAAAGTGGATGATCTGGCTTCCGCTGTTCTGATGAAACGGTTTTACAGGTATGTCCGGGCCGGTCATTCCAGGGCCGAAGCGCTCCGCAGGGCGCAGCTTCTCGTCCGCAACGCTGTGGACAGCCATCCGTCCGCCTGGGCAGCGTTCGAGCTGTCCGGGGATTTCAGGTAAACGGGCGGATATCATCAGCCTCTGCGCCAATCGGCGTATATCCCCATAACCATACTCAATGTCATCCCCGCGACCGCGGGGATCCATTTGATGAATGAGAATGGAACTGCGAACTACCAGTCAACGGCGATAACCGATTTGAATCAGGAGGAACACTTTTTTGACGAAACATGACAACCTTCTCTCCACAGCCAAAGACGCCGCTCTCATCGGGGGCAGTATCATACTCCGTGGCTTCCGCGGCTTGAAAAAAAGCCAGATCCGGACCAAGGGCTCGGGCGACTGGGTCACGGATCTCGACCACAAGTCCGAGGCCGCGATCATACGCCGCATACGCAAATCCTTTCCGGATCACTCCATCCAGGCCGAGGAGTCCGGCACCGACAGCGGCAATTCCGAAATCCGCTGGTTCATCGACCCCCTGGACGGCACCACGAATTACGTGCACGGCATTCCGGTTTTTTCCGTGTCCATTGCCGCTGCGGTGGACAGGGAAACAGTGGCGGGCGTGGTGTTTGATCCGGTTCATAACGAGATGTTCTGGGCAGTCAAAGGGGGCGGCGCCTTCAGGAACCGGTCGCGGATCAGCGTGTCCGACAAAAAAAGCCTGTCCGAATGCTTCTTCGCGTCCGGGTTTCCCTGGCGTTCCAAGCGGTATCTGCGGCCCTATCTGGACTCATTCGAGGAAATTTTCGACGCATCCGCTGGCATACGCCGCATGGGGTCAGCAGCCATAGACCTGGCTTATACGGCCTGCGGCCGGTATGACGGTTTCTGGGAGATGAAACTGAAGCCTTGGGACGTGGCCGCGGGCGTGCTGATCGTACGTGAGGCCGGGGGAATTGTGTCGGATTTCAGGGGAGGTCAGAACTTCATGGAGACAGGAAACATCGTGTCTGCGAATACGGCTGTGTTTCCGCAGATGCTGAGGATCGTGAAAAAACACTTGAAGGGAGTGGAGTAAAAAAAGTCCCACATGTGTAGGGGCGACGCGGCGCCCCTACGAAAAAAGGACCTGATGGTCCCTTTGTTCCGTTTTCAATCATCGAATCACCGCTTCTTCCATCCATACCGTTCCAAATCCACGGATCCGTTTTCTTTAAAAACAACGCCTTCCGCCTCAAGCAGGGACCGCTGAACCGCCTCCGCGTCCGAACCTGTCGGAAAACTGATCCTGCCTGACACATTTAAAACGCGATACCACGGCACATCCGTTCCCTCCTTCAGGCTGTGCAGGGCGTATCCCGTCAGCCGGGCCTGTCCGGGAAATCCGGCAAGACCCGCGATCCGGCCGTAGGTCGTCACTTTTCCGGCAGGAATCCGGCGGACAACACTGAAAATCCGGGCATAGGTTCCGTCTTCATTTTCATGAGCGGAGCTTCGGCCTGACTTGGGCTTTGTCGTAGGACCGCCCTTCTTCAGGGTTTTTCTAATGCGTGCTTCAGCAGCTGACAATGGACTATTCTCCTTCAGGGATTGATGCCCAGCCGGGCGCTGAACAAAATGCGGGCCTTGTGATCTATCGGAAAAAACGGGGAGATGTCGAAACCGGCGTTGACGCGAGGAGGCAGTTTCATGTCGAATATCCGGCACATCTGGATGACATCGAAATAGAGAGAAAACGCGAAACCGCCTCCTTTTCTCGACACATCGATCGGAGAGTCCATGCCGAATGTGCCGAAGCCCACACTGACCGGAAAGGGCTCTCCGGTCTCGCCGCGCAGCGCATTGATGCGGAGCATGGCGCTGGTCTTGCCGTACTCGACGGAGTCGTCGTCGCAGGTGTCGTAGAGGACTTTCGGAACGCTGAGCGTGAACGCGGTCTGGAATCTTCCGCCTCTCACGCGTATGGCGTATTCCAGCCTGTTCCGGATCCGGCCGTAGTACTTGACGAGTTCGTTCTCCGGTTCGACCCGGACATAAACATGCCCCCAGGGACCGAGGGAATCGACCTGAACGGAAACACCCTCGATCAATTCCGGATTATAGAAGCCCATGGGATTCACCTGATCCACGAAACGCTCGAGTTGGACCCGGTCCGCTTCCGCGTCGGCCAGCCTGCTGAAGGTGATCGCGTACTGCGTGTCGTCGTCCAGCGTCCTGCCGTTCACGTCCGTCGAGACCGTTGTTATTTTCAGATACTGGGGCCCGTCCTTGACGTCCAGGCTGTCCCGCAGAAAAACCACTTTCAGCTCCCGGACATCCCGGGATCTCAGCGCGGCCAGCGAATCCGGATGGATTCTTTTTCCCCGGGCGATAAGCCGGATATAACGGCTTAAAGGAACCACCCTGCCGAACCGCACGGGAACCTCCAAACCGCCCTTTTCCGCGGCCTGAACGGGTATCGGGCCGGCGAACAGGATCGAGGCCGTCAGCATCCATCCGAAAATTGCTTTTATCTTTAAGCGCATGCAGTCGTCCTTGTCGTTTATCCCGGAAACCATCCGAACAGGATTGGTCCGCATTCGATCATCGCAGCAGAACCAGCCTGCCCCCGGATGCGATGTCCCCGGCGGAGAAACGGTACAGGTAAACGCCCGAAGACAGCGGCCTGCCGCTCTCATCCAGGCCGTTCCATTTCAGCGAAGCCGGACCCGCGGGAAGTGCTTTGCGCGACAGGGTGCGCACCGGCAGACCCTGGCTGGTGTAAACGGTCAGAGTCACGCCTCTGCCTTCAGGCAGTTCGAATGAGAAAACCGTTTCGGAATTGAACGGATTCGGAAAATTCCTGAGCCTGAATCCGGATGGCCCGGCGTCTCCGGATTGCACGCCTGTCTGCGTCGCGTCCACGAGATCCGGATACGCCGCGTAGAATGCGGCCAGTGCCGGGTTCAGATCCGCAAGCGAGCCGTTGTCGTCCACGCCATTCGAAGTCCACCCCATACCGCCGTCGAAGCCGTTTTCGTGAAGCCGGATGTAGCGGTCCGCGTCTCCCTTCGCGGACATCTCGCCCAGCAGAACAGGTCGATCGTCCGGCACGCCGTAAGCGGATACCGTTCTTGCCATGGGCGTGCTAAACCAGGGATCCTGCCAGGAATAATAGTGGACCTGGTAGAAATCCAGAAAGGCGTTTTCTGATTTGCGGGGATGCGCGTTTTTCAGGCTCGCATTGCTCCACAGATTGCCCACGCAGGACGAGCACGATCCGTTCCATTTCACGCAGGCCGAACCGGTGGTGACGTACTCGGAGCAGTGCTCGTGTATCGCGGCCGCGATCATGGCATGCATGCGAACCACCTGCGCCTGGGGAACGCCTTGATTCTCGAAAATCCACTCAGGTTCATTGCAGATTTCCCATGCCAGCAGGTAAGGGGCCCCGTCATAACGCTCCACCAGGGGGATCAGAAAATGATCGACGTAGGACTGGACCTTGTTCGTGTCCGCCAGCATTTTTTTATACCGGTCATTTGTTTTCGGCATGTCGAACGACCAGAGGGCTGGCAGAATATAAATCTCATGATAAAACGCGAGATCCATCAGGTCGTCCATGTGTGTCCAGAATGCCTCCGACGCTCCGCTCACCACTCCCTCCGCGTCCGTGGATGGCGACTTGCCGCCGTCGCAATGAATCCAGACGCGCACGCAGTTGACGTGCGCCTCCTTGAGGCGGATGAATTCCGCGTTCCACCAGTCATGATTGTACGAGCCGCCGAAATCGTTCCAGTTGTTCCAGGGCGTATTCACTCCGTTCAGAAAAACCGGCGCCGTCCCCTCGTAAAACCGGTTGCCCTGGATCGTGATTTTCTGCGCGGATGCGGCAACCGCGGACATAATCAGAATGACGGATAACATCCGTTTTATCATGATCGGCCTCCTTGTCGATGGACAAAAGGAAGATATTGAAAAAATACGGATTGTCAAGCGTGAATATAAAAATACGCTCCGGGAGGTTCCAAACCTCCCGGAGCGTTAAGAAGACCTGAAAGGTCTGAATGACCTTTCAGGTCTTTTCCGGTGTGTTATCGAAAAAATAATTTTATCTGACTTTAACGGCTTTTCGAACAGCGGTTTTCCCCGCACAGCTCAGCCTGATGAAATACAACCCTGAACCCGCGGCATCAGGCTCCCAGAAAATGGAATCCCTGTCCCGCATCCCTGCGGCCCCTCAGGAGTACTTCCACCTCCCGGCCCAGTGCGTCGAAAACGGACAAATCCGTATCACCCGATTCGGCCAGACTGTAGGTGACCGTTGTTCCGGTTCGGAACGGATTCGGATATACCGGTTCCAGGCCGAATCGGATGTCCTCCTCCTCGTTTCCATACAGGGCCGTGTACAGGCTGTCCAGTACGGCTGAAGCGGAGGATGCATCCCCTGACAGGATCAAATCCGAGACCCGGTCCAGAACCGGATGTACAGACGCGTCTCCGGGCCGGGTTTTTCTGAAATTCCACACTCTGAGCGGAAGACGCAGATCCGCCGGGCTGAAGCTGAAAGAAGGATCAAGGCGGGTTCTCCGGTCCTGCACGGTTTCCAGCTCCCGGTATCCGCATTCCCGGGTGGGCTCGATCATGGTGCCTTCGCCGTAATCGTTCCACGTAATGAGCTGAATCACGTCCGGATTCCGGTCCAGAGCGGACTGCAGGGTGGAGCGGAAAGTCTCACCGTCCCTGTCCGACAGATAGCCGTATCCCTCGCCCTGCCCCGCTTCCTCGTAAATATCGTTGAATCCGGGGAATGCGCCCGCGACCAGAAAATCCCAGGACTGCGCCATCGTGTAGAACTGTGTCAGATACCGATCCAGAGCATCCTGTGTCAGAATGCCGTCCGCGTTCGACCGTGACATGGGAGGCCAGGGATATGCGCCTGCCGCGGCAGGCGATAGCCTGTTGTCCAAAGTGAAAAACAGAGGATCCGATGACAGACCGGAAAACATGGATTCCCAGTCTGAACTGTTGAAAAAATACTGCGGCCCGAAAGTCAAAAGAAGCGGCCTGCCCTCCAGTTTCAAGTACCTGGAATCGCCGAACCAGTTTTCATCCATGAAACGCATGACCGTTTTGCCGTATGCCAGGGCATTCGATCCGGCCAAATGACCGTCATTCACCATGTGTTTGACGGTCTGGTCTTCGTACACAACCGCAAAGCCGAGTCCGGCCCTGCCCACAGCCTCGAACAGGGCTGTGGTGGCTTCGTGGAGCGTCCCGTAGTCCCTGTAATCCTCATTCCCGTACCAGTCGACCAGGATCCCGTCTATTCCCGCCAGTTTCATCAGGAGCGTCTGGTATTCCAGGAGATCCGGATCCCCGGAGTCATACGGCCCGGTCAGGGGGTAATAATGCGAGGCGATTTCCCGCCTGCCGTCCGGACCGATTTGATCCGGATTGAAGCGGTTCATGGTCCAATGCCAGCCCCATCTGCCGCTCATCGGTTTGGACTGATACCAGGGCATCACATGCGCGAGAAAAAACGGCCGGTCGGCATCCACCGACCGGCGCACGGAGGGAGACTGACCGTGGCCCGCCTGAACCAGGCAGGCCGCGGCCAGGATGAAGAAAATGCGGATTCGTCGCAAGCGTTTCAACCCCGCGGTCTCACCGGACCAGCATCATTTTTCCGGAAAGCGACGCCCCGTCCGTTTCGAGCCTGTACACATACAGACCCGACCTGACCGGATTGCCCTTGCTGTCCAGTCCGTTCCACCTGTAAAAATGAATTCCAGCAGGCTGTGTCCCTTCAAACACGGCGACGGTTTCTCCAAGAGAATTGTAAATGCCCAGCCTCACTTTTCC
Organism: uncultured bacterium; assembly: GCA_963736115.1. Taxonomy (GTDB): domain Bacteria; phylum Zhuqueibacterota; class QNDG01; order QNDG01; family DTFT01; genus JAFGAX01. The sequence goes on along the minus strand of CAVTNR010000003.1, from coordinate 72,129 downwards.
GCCTCTTCCGAGGGTGTACGGAATGGTGGTTTCCGGATTGAAGGGATTGGGGAAATTCGGAGCCAGGCCGAAGGACCGGACAGCCGGGGTTCTATCGGACTTCACGTCCGTCCACATTCTGTCGATAACCTCGACCGCGTCAATGGCGATGGGGATCTTATTCCCGCCCACGACGAATTTAAACATGGTTTTCGGATCATCGACTTCGCACGCGAACGTGTACGGCCCGTACACGCCCCACTGTGAAACCGTGACCGGCTGGGTCCAGTGCTGGGCATAGGGGTCGTAATCCATGGAGATATCGACCGAGATGTCCTTGGGCTCCGAGGTTTCAGCGGTGAAACTGATCTCATAGGTGTGGCCCTTCTGGATCTTGAAGGTCTGCATGAGCTGAACCGCCCAGGTCGCGTCTCCGATATTCTGGATCTCGATATAGGCGCCTGAGGAATCCACGGTAAGGCCCAGGTCGGGAACCACCGTAAACGTCGCCAGGGCGTTCACGTAATAGTCCAGGCGCCACGGGGCCGTGCCGCAGTTGAAATCCCCGTTGAAGATCATGTTGCCGTCCTTGACATTCCCCATAAAAACCAGAACCGTGTCGGACGTCACGGTGTCGCCGGCCGCGGATATGGCCCTGGCCGCGTAACGGTACAGGCCGTCCGGCGGAGCCGTCCGATTGAACTCATAGGGCGCCTTGGTCAGGTTCCGGAATCGGGCCCCGTTCTCGTAGATTTCAATTTTCGTGAGTGTGGTTCCGGTCGCCTGAGCGTCGATCACGAAAGGGATGTCCGAACAGCTCGCGTACCGCGCTTTGTTAACCGGGCTGGTAATGCGGACCGTCACGGCCTGGCCGGACAATTCAACCGCGATGAAAAACATCGCAAAAACAGATGAAAACAGCAATGGCCGTCTCATGGATGGCCTCCTTTGTTTTTGGGTTCCAGGGGGAGGATCCTTCCAATCCGGAAACCGCGGTTACGGCTGTATCCGGACGAAGCGGATGGCCTGTCCCCCGCCGGGCGCGAGCCTCATTCTTATAACACCGGACGCGTCCACAGGTTCCTCAGTCACGGTCAGGGGGTATGGATTCTTTTCCCAATGCGCGCCTTCTCCGTCCCTGTAAATCTGCGCCGTGTATTTCACGCCCGGATCAAGAAATGCGAGCGACGCCTCCAGAATCCGGCCCTCTTCGTCCGTGACACTGCCCAGATACCAGTCCCCGCTGTTTCGGTCCCTGCGGACCACAGTCACATAATCGCCGATACGGGCATGGAGCACTTTGGTGTCCTCCCAGTCCGTGGGCACGTCCCTGATAAAGCGGAAGGCATCCGGGTATTTTTCATAGTTCTCCGGCAGATCCGCGGCCATCTGGAGCGGGCTGTACAGCACCACATAGAGGGCCAGCTGTTTGGCCGCCGTGGTGTTGACCCGGTTCCGCGGCCTTTCCGGACCGAACCTCAGGCCGAGCACGCCCGGTGTATAATCCATGGGGCCCGCCAGAAGGCGCGTGAAAGGCAGAATCGTGGCATGCTCGGGCGGATTGCCGCCGTCCGGAGACCAGGCCTCGTATTCCTGGCCCCTCGCGCCTTCGCGCGTCATCAGGTTCGGCCAGGTTCGCCGCAGGCCGGTGTCCTTGACCGGCTCGTGCACGTCGATCATGATGTGCCTTCGGCCGGCCTCCTCGACCACTTTCTGGTGGTGCAGGACCATGTACTGGCCGTGATGCCATTCCCCGGCTTTCTTCCCTTTCTCATCGATGCGCTGGAGCCTGGGCCCGTTGCTCACATAACCCGTTTTCACGCACCGGATACCGAGCTTTTCATACAGCCGGAACGCGTCCTGCATCTGGCGCTCATAATTGTGCACTGCGCCGCCTGTTTCATTGTGCCCGATGAGGCCCACTCCCTTTTCTGCCGCGTAGGCCGCCACTTCGCGGATATTGTAATCGGCCGCGCTCCGGATGAAATCGAACCGGTCTCCGTGCACGGTCCAGTCTCCGTTCCATCCCCTGTTCCAGCCCTCCACCAGCACGCCCCCCAGCCCCTCCCGGGCCGCGAAATCGATGTATCGCTTCGCGTTTTCCGTTGTGGCTCCGTGTCTGGGGCCGGTGCTCCAGGTGGCCAGGTCCAGGTGCATGGCCCACCAGATCCCCGCGTATTTACCGGGCTTGATCCAGGACACATCACCGATCGCATTCGGCTCATTTAGGTTGAGAATCAGGTAGGAGGTAATCAGGCCTGCCGGGTCGTCCGCGATCTGAATTGTTCGCCAGGGCGTCTTCATCGGCGCCCGCGTCTTCACCCGCACGCCGTCCGACCAGGGCGTGAGGTCCGCCTTGAGGGTGTTCCGGCCGGCCGGTGCGATCTGCATGGAAGCGTAATCCGTCAACGCGGCCTCGTGGATGCTGAGATAAAGACCGTTCGCGGTTTCCAGAGTCAGGGGCGTATGCGCGGTGTCCATGGCGCTGACCGGAGTGCGGCGGTAAAGCTGTTCGTATTCCACCTGATCCCGGTTGTAGGCCGGTATCCACCAGGCCCCGGGGTCTCCGGCGATCGCGAATTCCGTGAGTTCGTCCGTGATTTCAAACCGCTCCAGTCCCTTTTGGGCCGGTATCTCGTACCGGAAGCCGACCCCGTCCTCGTAGACGCGGAACACCACATCCATCCGACGGCCGGTTTTCTTCTTTTCGGTGAGCGACACGGTCAGTTCATTATACCGGTTCCGGATCTCCCGTTTTTCTCCCCACGGCTGAACCCAGGTCTCGTCAAATGCCCGGGTCCGGACGGAACTGATTTCGAACGGTCCGTCCAGCGGTGCGGCTTTTTTCAGAATGAAGCCCATGGCCGATGGACGGATCAGTTCCCTCCCAAAACGGTCGATGCGGTATCTCGGCCGCCCCTCCTCCGCATCGAAAGTGACCCGAACCGATCCGTCCGGCGAGTCAACGGTCGCGGGCCCCGCGGAAGACAGGCCCGCGGCTGCGCAGAGAAAAAACAGAACACCCCATATGAAACGCGAATCCATGCGTACTCCTTTTCTTCATCAAGCCGGGACCTCGCCGAAGCGGCGTGCGTCCCGTTCTTCGCGAACCGACGGGTTTGCCTCGGACGCCCGTTCCGGCCTCCGGATTTTTGATCCGGTTGAAGCTACAGCCGTACGGCCAGAGTAAACCGCTGGGTGTTGTTCAGAATGCCGAAATCCTGATACGCGTAATCGATGCTGATATTCCCCATGCCTCCGATGCGGTGGGTGAGGCCGCCGCCCAGCGTCAGCCCCTGCTGGCTGTCCCGGGAGAACAGGGCCTTGTACCCGGCCCGGAGCCGAACCCGGTTCCGGAACACGTATTCACAGCCCGCATTGACGCATTCGATGTTGTCGTTCGGATGCAAAGCGTCCACGGCCACGATCAGCTTGTCCCCGCCGGCGCCCTTGAGCAGATCCGCGGACACTCCGACGCGGAACAGCAGAGGCAGGTCGAACGCATCAGTCCGCAGATCCGCCTTGATATTCCCGTTGTTGCCCGAGAGAACAGGGTCGATGTCATGCTGCACGAGCATATCGTCCCCGGTCATGCGCATTTTAGTCCCGAAATTGGAAATGGACATCCCGATCCGCATGTCGTGAAATTGGGTCCGAAACAGCGTGCCGATATCCAGGGCCAGGCCCTGAGCCCGGCTGTGGTAGATGGACTCCCGGATGTATTTGCCGTTGAACCCGATACTGAACCGGTCGGTCAGCGCCCGGCCGTAGCTGAGCCCGAAAGCCAGACTGCCGGCGTCGAAATACTCGCCGGTTCCGTCCGGCGCCTCGATTGTGGTCCGCTCCATGTCGTCCATGGTCACGAACGTGGCATTGACGCCCACCGTTCCGAGGCCGCCGGCCGGGAGCACCAAGCCGGTATAGTTGCATTGGATGTCCGCGAGCCAGCGGCCGTAGGTGACGAGGAACTCGGTGCCCCGGATACCGGCGATGCCGGCCGGATTCCAGAACATGGCCGTGGCGTCGTCCGCGACCGAGGCGAACGCGCCGCCCATGGCCACGGCCCTGGCGCCTGCATCGATCGAAAGAAATTTGGCCGCAATGGTCCCGGATTTCGAGACGCCCTGACCCTCAACCGCCTGATGGAGGGCCAGGATCGCCGCCGCTGTGAAAAAAACGGATACTTTTTTCATGGGTGACTCCTCTTTCCCTCTTTTATTTGATGACCGCGAACTTGCCGACCTTTTCGCCGATGCCGGGCGCCTGGACGTGATAGATGTAGACGCCGTACGCAATGTCCAGGTTGTCCCGGGTCCGCATGTCCCAGATTTCCGTGCCGTCGCGCAGGTCGGACGCGTGGTCGATGTCCGCCACCGTCTGCCCGCTGATGTCGAAAATGCGGATGCGGCACTTCTGCGGCAGATGCGTGAAATGCAGTTCACGCGGCCCCCTTCCGCTGGCAAATGGGTTCGACGCCTCCCACGTGTTGGCCGCAATGTAGGGATTCGGCACCACCCGGATGTCGTCCATTCCCTTTTTCGCCAGTGCCGGATCCACGGTCTCGGCGGTCATGGTGAATTCGAACACGTCATTCGACAGGAAAGGCCGGTGGAAAACGAGCGACAGGGTATCCCCGGCCGAAGCCTGGAGCGTATCCGTTTCGGAGTTCGCGAGCGTGATCTGCCAGGAGGCGTGCAGGGAATCCGGATCGAGCAGAATGATCTCGTCGCTCGACGTACGCGATGTGCGAGCGGTGAATTTTCCATCCTCACCGGTAATCAGGTCCCGCTCGCGGAAGGCGAAGCGGACCTTTTCGCCGGTCAGCGTGTTCCGCACCGTAAAATTCACGGGCTTGGCCGGTATTTCCGAAGTGCCGCGGAAGAAGGAGGTCGATGTGTCGATGCCGACCTCCCCGAAAATAATCTTGAAATCCGCGGCCATGAGGGTCACCGGCATGGTCTGGAAGCTGAACGGCGCCACGGCCGGCGGATACACGCCCGGACGGCTCCAGGCAGTGGCGTAATCATTGATGCCGAGCACGTCCGCCGAGTTGTGAAAGGACAGGATGAATCCATTCGTGATCGGCTGTTCGTCGCCGTTATTGCAGGATGTGTCGGCCTCCGCCAGGATTTCTCCGGTCGTCACATTGGTCCAGGTGAAGTCCTTTGTCGCGGGCAGATTTTTCTGGTTTCCGACCGTGACCCTGCGGTCCGTGAAGGTGACCCGGTACGTGTGCGGCAGCACGGCCTGCGGATCGATGATCCGGATGCCGATCCGTCCGCCGGTCGTGCTGCCGGCCAGCCAGCCCGCGGACCCCGCGCCCGAGGGCAAGAAACCCGCGGCCGGAGCTTCCGGCCGAACGACCGCGACATTCGTCCCCTTGTCGAGCACGCCGGTGGCGCCGATGGCGATGTACCGGGCGCATTCCGTCGGGGGGATGCCCTGCTCGCCCAGGCCCCGGTCGTACGATGTGACCGCGTAATAATACTGCTGTCCGTTCACTACCGTGGTATCGGTCCAGGCATGGACGAGGCCGGTGTCGTCGCCGAGCCAGTAATGAACACCCTTGACCGGCACGGCCGCGTAGCCCCGGACGCCGTTGTCCAGATCGAACTGCGCCAGGGGCTTGGTGTAGGTCTTGACCCCCTGTCCGTCCGTGATCGCCTTCATGTCGTTCCAGCCCGGATCCGTTGACCGGTAGATGCGGTATCCCTCGAAATCGCGTCCCGCGATGGGATCCTCCGAATGCTCGGCCCGGTCATCCCAGATCAGCGTGACCCGGCGGTCTCCGGCCACGGCCCGCAATGCGGGAATGACAGGCGCCTGGGAGAAGTTGTAGTTCTCCGAATAGGCCTTGGCGACCCATCTCTTGTTTTCGAACAGGTCGTCGCGGTCTTCGCCGCAGATCAGCCCCATCGAGAACCGTTCGATCTGCTTCGGCGCCATGGGGAAGTAGCCGGAACCGAACATCAGCTCGGTGTCGCCCGCTTCCATCAGGTCGTCGAGCCGGCCGGGCGTGAGGGCGGTCCAGACGTCCTCGTCCTTGTGCAGGGGCAGGGCCGTGTACAGGTACAAGTAGAAGCTGGTCAGGCCCAGCATGTCCGATTCGTCGATGTCGGTCTTGTCGATATGGGGCTCTCCGGGTAGATTGGTCCCGGCTCCCGAAGTGGGCCGACCGTCCCCCTCTCCGGCGTCGTTCGAGCGGGCCACGCCGTCCATCCCCACATCGTCGACCCGGGGGTCCCAGTCGCCGTCATTGTCGATGCCGTCATCCCGTCTTTCGTCCAGCAGGATATTGGCGTACGTCCCGGCCGCGGCATAGTCGATGACCTTGGCGCCCACATTGAGATAGGTGGTGATTTCATTGGGCGGCGAACCGATGATCACGCCGGTGTTCTCGTCGATGAGCCCGTTCAGGTTGTCGTCGAAACCATTGAACGGTTCCTCGACGATTTCTTTTCCGGGCCAGTACAAAAAGGTCCTGTCCTGCCACAGCACGCGCAGTGTGTCCGCCGCCATCCGGATCACGGACCGTCCGTAATTCGAATAGTCGATGAGCACAATGTTGTCCCCGGCATTCAGCGTCCTCGGCGCAAAATCCGCCTCGGTCAGCACAGGGCCCGGCCCGTCCGCGCCGTCGCCGTCATTGTCGATGCCGTCGAAAGCATTGCCCGGGCTCTCCAGGAAAGCGCCGCCCAGGTACCCGACCGGCCCCCATCCGCCGGTGCCGATATAATCATTGTCCCACGAATAAGCCAGATCCGCCGAGATGTCGTATCCGCCGTTGTCGTCCTGCGATTCGTTTCCGAAGGCCGTGTTCATGACATGGCCCATGATGTTGCCGATCTTGAGCCCGAAAACCGTCTTGTTGTGGTTCGTCGTGCCGATGTTCTCGACGTCGTACAGGCAGAACAGCGCGTCCTCCACGAGTGCCTGGGACCACTGGAATCCGCGGATATAGACACGGACCCCCAGCCCCCGTCGCGACAGGTCCGTGCTGTCCGGATAGAACGGATATTCCCGGTTCTCGTAATCGTCCACCACGAAATAGCTTTCCTCGTCCGCGTTCAGTACGCCTTTCCCGAAATAGCCGTTCCATTTGCCGCGCCAGCCCGGATCCATGACGTCTTCGTTCCTGTCCGGCCAGAACGAAGGCCAAGACCAGGGCCATTTGCTCATGGCGATTTTATTCGTGTCCGGATTTGAAAATCCGGGAAGGGGCAGAAAGGTGTACGGATCCCCGTTGGGCCCGATCTTTCCGCTGGAGTTCGTGCCGTCCCCGATGGCGACCGGTTCGGTGATGATGTGACGGACGATGCCGTCGTTGCAGAGCGCCTCGGAACCCACCAGCACACTGGCGTCGATCAGGTACGAATAGCCGGAATTGATGGGCCACTCGCCCCCGATCAGGGTCGGGTCGTTGAACGTGGTGATTCCGAACATGCCGTCGTTGTAGAACGTCGTCCGGAACTGGTTGCCCGAGTGGACGCCGTCTTTCCGTTCCCGGAACACGCCGTGAAGGCCCTGCATCTGGCCGTACAGGCCGGCCGCCCCGGTCCAGGCCGCGAGGAGGAATATGCCCGTCGCTTTTTTCATCTTCTTCTCCTTATCCGAGTCCATGGCCGCGACGGATCAGAATCCGACCGCCATGCCGATTTCGATGCGCCGGGGTTCCGCGTAGTATCCGGAAATCCGGCTGTAGTCCCCGAGGGTGCCGACCCGGTTCGCGTCGAACGGGATGGCCGACGGTTCGATCGTGGTCGTGTAATCCGCCGTGCCCGTGTCAGACCAGACGGCATTCTGATTCTCGATGTCGAGCAGGTTGTACGCGTTGACGAACAGCGACACCTGGAGGCTCCGGAAGGGGAAAGCTTTCCGGACCAGGAGATCCACGTTCTTCCTCGAGGGCATACGCCGGCTGTTGTCGTCGAATTCGAGGACCGCGGCCGATCCGACCGTGGAGGCCCTGGCCACCGTCGGCGTATACGGCCGGCCGGTGTAATAACTCGCGATCATGGACACCGTCCACCCGTCCCGGGCCCAGCTGAAGCTTCCGTTGATCGTATGGGTCTGGTCCCAGCTCATCGGAACCAGTTTCAGCCGCGGCTCCTGATTCCCGATCATCGCGAGAAACGCGTCGTTCGGGTTGGAATAGGTGCCTTCAGCCACCTGGTAATAATAATCCAGCTCGGCCGAAAAACGGTTCGAGAACCGTTTGGATACGCCCACCGTAACCCCGCGGACATTGGAGTAGTCCTTGTTCTCCCACCGGGCATATTCCACGCCGGGCATGGGCGTGACGATCATCGCGCTGGTGCTGACCCAGTCGCGCACATCCCGATAGAAAACCGTCACGTCCATTCCGATATTGTCCGATACCTGCTGCTGCAGGCCGATTTCGTACTGGACGGTCCGCTGGGGTTTCAGATCCGCGTTGCCCATGATGACGCGGGTGGTCGAGGGGTCGATCTTGAAATCCGGCCGGTCGTACAGATAATTGAACGTCGGGATCTGGAAGAAATGACCGTAGGAGAAATGGATGACGCCCCGGTCCGTGACCGGATACGCGATGCCCAGTCTCGGGCTGACCTGGGTCTTGGAACCCGCCTTTTTATGCATGAAGGCGCGCCGCTCGTCCGGCGTGTATTCCACCCGCAGAGAATCGGGCGCGTCCGGATTCCGGTAGATGTGCGCGTCCTTGAACGGGTAATAGATGTTGGGATCCGAGGGATCCGCCGGGACGACGCCCATCGAATTGAAATAATCGAACCGGAGCCCGAGATTGACGATGAGGTCGTTCAGCTCGATCTTGTCCTGCGCATACGCGGAGAATTCCTTCGGCTTGCGGTCGTATTTCCAATGGTACATGCTCGACAGCGGCTTGATCTCCGGTTCGTACGGCACGATTTCCTCGTCCGCCTCGGTCTTCAGTTTCGGACGCAGCGTGAACTGTTCGAAGAACAGCCGGTAGAGGCGCATCTCCACGCCCGCCTTGATCTGGTGGATGCGGTTGACCTGGCTGGTCAGGTCCAGTTTTCCGAGCCAGTATCCGGTGCTCTGCTTGAAATGATCCCGGTCCATCCCGTCGTTCAGAAAACTGTACGGGGTCGGAGACTGGTCCTGATCATGATGGATGTACCCGTCCGGGCCGTCCGGATCGACGATGTAGGAGTAGGGCGCCTGCTCGGCGATCAGCGAATCGAGCCTGGCCCGGCCCGCGGCCGTGACCGGATCGAAGGTGACGGCATTGCCCCCCGCATCCGTCATCCGCACGAGATAATCGGGCTTAGCTTCCGGGTTCTCGTACACGTACTGCTTGTACGTGTTGTCGAAACGGCTCAGTTTCAGCTCGTAAAACATCTTTTCGGAAAGAACGTGGTTCATGGTGAAGATCTGCGTCAGCCCGTCGTTGAAATGACGGGCCGTGCCGTACGGATTGTATTTATAGAGGTGGTTGTACACCCGGTCCTGGCCGTCATGGCTCCAGAAGACATTATGCGTGAATTTCAGTTGGGCGCCGGCCTGGTATTTCAGCTTAACCTGGACGTTCTGCCGCTCATAGGGGCTCATCGGAACCAGGCCGCTGTCTCCGGCCGCGCCCGTGGGCCTGAACCAGTCCCGGCCGTAGAGATACCCCTCGTTCGAGAAAACCCGGGCATTGGCGAAAAATGTGAGTTTCCGGCCGAATCCCGGCACCGGCCCGCTGAGATTCATCTCCGCGTCCGCAACGGGATTGAATTTCGAAAGGGGGTTCTGTTCGACACCGACCGCCTCCGGTTTCCCCGTAGCCGTATTCGTTCCGGTCCGGACCGACTTCAGAACCCCGAATTTACCGCCCGGGCTCACATAATCGCCGACATAGGCGCGCACCTGGCCGGTGTATTTCTCGCTCCCCTCCTTGGTGATAATGTTGACGATTCCGGACATTGCCTGCCCGTACTCGGCGTTGAAGGTCCCGCTGATCACCTGCAGTTCCTTGATCGCCGCGTTCTCGACCGTCACGCCCATGGTGCCGGAGAAAACATTGGTGGCGGATACGCCGTCGACCCAGTACGCGATTTCGTTCGACCGGCCGCCCCGGATATGCAGTCCGTCCGACCGCACGACACCGGCCTGGAGGGCAAGCACCTCGCTCACCTCGGAAACCGGCAGGTTGCTGATTTCATCGGATGACACGGAAACGAGCGAACTGGTCATGTCCTTTTTCACCAGGGGCCGCTCGGCCTGAATGATCACGATCTCGTCGCTGTTCAGCACCGTGGGACTGAGGAGACCGTCCAGTACCGTGGTCATGTCGATCGATACCCGGGCGTTCTCGATCACGGTCTGCCTGTACCCCATCATGGTGAAGCGGACGGTGTACGTGCCGGGCGGAACGTTCAGGATCGCATAGGAGCCGTCCAGGTCCACGGCCGCGCCGATACCCGCGCCTGTCACGATGACGTTTGCGCCGACCAGCGGCTGTTTCGTGACCGCGTCCAGGACCACGCCTGAAATCTTGCCGGTCGTGCCGGCCAGCAGGCCTGCCGCCCCTGTCCAAACCGAAAGAGACAGCCACAGCCAGGCCGAAACGCTTTTTGGTTTCCTTCTCATAACCCTTTCTCCCTGATCAAGGAATGGGATTGCGGAATGTCCGTAAGATAGAATGATGGAGGGTAAAATGCTCATAACCGGGTGCGGATTATTAGCACCCTATTCCCAAAATCGGGGCTGATGGGCTGAAAGCCGGGCGAGGATGACGCTAACTTCTTGTTTTGCCTGTTTTTGACAGATCGATATTAAGCTTCGAAGCGAGATACTCGGAGGGCGACTGACCGAATTGCTTGCGGAAACACCTGGAAAAATAATTCAGATCATTGAATCCAACATGATAGGCAATTTCGGATATTTTCATCTTTCTGCTGTCAAGAAGCTGAGCCGCGGCCTTGAGGCGTATGGTGCGTATGAATTCGTGCACCGTCTGTCCCGTGAGGCTCCTGAGTTTCCTGTACAGCTGGGTCCTGCTGACCCCGGCCTCCCGGCTGAGACCGTCCGCGTCCAATTTCCAGTCCGACAGACGGTTCTCCACGATCTGGCGGGCGCGTTCGAGAAACCGCTCATCCAGGCTCATCACCGGAGTATCCTTGGGTTCCGTCAGGATCTGGTTTCTGAAATGCGTCCTCAGTTTTTTTCTCGACTCCAGCAGATTGATAACCCGCGCCTCAAGTTCCTTGGCGTCGAAAGGCTTGGGCAGGTAATCGTCCGCGCCGATCAGTATGCCCTTGATTTTATGCTGGCGCTCGCTGTGCACGGTCAGCAGAAGCACGGGGATATGGCTGGTTTTCTCCTCGGTCTTGATTCTGCGGCACAAGTCGTATCCGTTCAGTCCGGGCATTTCGAGATCGCTGATCACGAGATCCGGCACCGCGGATATGGCCTTCTCGAGGCCCGTTTTTCCGTCCATTGCGGACAGCATGCGTACGGAAGGGCCGAACAAGTTCTGGATGTGCCGGTGCATGTCCGGATCGTCGTCCACGACCAGTATCAGGTGGGGCGATTTGACCGCCTCGGCCGGCCGGCCGTCTGACTCCCCGCCGGTTCCGACGGCCGGGTCGGATTCCTGCGGATCGTCCGTTCCGAAATCCGGAGCCTGCGCCGGTTCACGGTCCGCCGGACGCTCCGACACCATCACGTCCACCGGGATCTGCACGGTGAAAATCGTTCCCTTGCCCTCCTCGCTCTGCACGGTGATCCGGCCCTGGTGCATTTCGACCAGCTCATGCGCCAGGTGAAGTCCAATGCCCAGTCCCCGCTCTCCGGACGGAGACGCTGATTCCGGCCGGCTTGAGCGGTCGAAAAGACGCTCCAGGCGGTCCGCCGGAATTCCGACGCCCGTGTCCGCGACGCGGATTCGGACGGTCTTCTCCGTTTCCTCATCCTCGCCCGGAACCTCAAGGGTCAGCGTGACGCAACCGCCGTCCGGGGTGAACTTGAACGCATTGGACAGGAGATTGTAGACGATTTTATCCAGCGCGTCCGGATCGAACCAGGTCAATCCGTATGAAATCGTGCTGTGAAACTGAAAGTCGATTTGGTGCAGGCTTGCGTATTCCCGGAAGGAAAGATACGCGTCCTGCAGGAACCGGACCATGTCGAGCTGTTCGGTTTTCAGCCGGAGTTCGGAGGGTTCCGTTTTGTAGAATTCAATGAACTGGTTCAACAGACGCGAAAGCCGCCTGGCATTGCGTGCCGCCATTTCCAGCGTTCCCTTGAAGGCGGTGTCCATTCGGCTTGTCCGGATGAGGTGGTCCAGCGGGCCGAGAATCAGCATGATCGGCGTGCGCAGTTCGTGGGACACACTGCTGAAAAACCGTGATTTCATCCGATCCGCTTCCACCAGTTTTTCGAACTGAAGGTGCTCCATCTCCAGTTCATGCTTCATTCTCTGCCGTTTCAGTCTAAAACGGATGAAGGCCATAATGACGCCGCCGGCAAGCAGGCCGTACATCAAAAAGGCAATCCAGGTTTTCCAGAACGGGGGTTTGATCCGGATCCGGAGAGAGATGCCCTCCTCGTTCCACACCCCGTCGTTATTCGCGGCTTTTACGCGAAACACGTAGCGGCCCGGATTCAGGTTGGTGTAGGTCGCATGGTTCTGAGTGCCGACCTCGTTCCACTCCTTCTCGAACCCCTCCATGCGAAAGGCGTACCGGTTCCGTTCCGGATGGGTGAAATTCAGGGCCGTGAACTCAACGGAAAAAACGGAAGCGCGGTGAGAAAGCGTCAGATCCCGCGTTTCTCCGATCTGGGAACGGAGCGGCCCCTCTTTCCCGACTGGAACGGATCTGTTGAAAATCCGGAGGTCCGTGAACGCGATCTGCGGGGGATACGGATTGGGCCGTATGCTGTCCGGATGAAACAGAACGAAGCCGTCCGCGCCGCCGAACAGCAGTTCCCCTCTCCGGGTCCGGAAAACCGCCTTCAGGTTGAACTGGCCCCCGGGCGCTTCGGCGAGGCTTTCGAATGTCCGGAACACGGCCGAGTCCGTATTGAACCGCGTGACTCCGGCCAGAGAGCTGATCCACAAGTTCCCCTTTCCGTCGCCCTGCACGGCGAGAATGAAATCATTCGCAAGCCCGTGTCTCGTGCGAACCGTCCGGAAACGCCCGGTGTCCCGGTCCAACAGGCCCAGTCCGTTCGAAGTCCCGACCCAGAACCGGCCCTGCCCGTCCTCGAACATCGAATGAATCCGGTTGTCGCACAGGCCCGCCGTGTCCGTGGGATCCTGCGTGTACCGGACGAAGCTTCCCTTTCCCGGCTTGTCTTCCCGGAACCGGGCCAGACCGTCGGACAAGGTGCCCACCCACAAAATGCTCCTGCGGTCCCGGTACAGGGAGAATACGATGTTGCTCTGCAGGCTGGCCGGGTCCGCGGGGTTCGTCTGATAGGTCGTCATCACTCCGGTCCGCGAATCGACCAGAGTGAGCCCCCCCCCGTATGTCCCGACCGCCATGCGGCCTTTGCCGTCATTGACGAGCGCAAATACGTGATTGCTCTGTAATGCGCTGTTCCCCGAATTCAGGCGCTGGAATCCGTTCCCGTCCGCGTTCAGAATGCTGATTCCGCCGTTCCAGGTCCCGGCCCACAGCCGGCCCAAATCGTCCGTCGCAAGCGAAAGCACGGCGTTACTGCCGAGGCTTCGCGAATCCCGGGGATCGTGCCGGTATGAGCGGAACGTCCGTTTCAGCCGGTTGTAATGGTTCAGCCCGCCGCCGTCCGTGCCGATCCAGAAATTACCGGAGGGGTCCTCCAGAAACGCGGTCACAATACCGCCGCTGAATCCGCTTCCCGGAAAGCCGTGGATGCGGCTAAACTTGAGTTCGTTCGGGTCGATGCAATTGACGCCCGCCATCCATGTTCCGAACCACAGCCTGGCCTGGCGGTCTTCGAATATGGACCACACGGAATTGCCGCTGATCGAGAATTCCTCGTCGCGCCTGCTTTTAAACCTGTGGCTGAGCCGTCTTTCCCGATCATAAACCGCGAGCCCGTTGTCCTCCATGCTTACCCACAGCCGTCCCTGCCGGTCCCCGCAGATCGCCAGAATCCGGTACCGGCTCAGAAAGTCATTCTCGCCTATGGAATCCGGAAAACGCCGCATCCGGATCGGTCCGGTGCCGTTCTTGAAATACCGGAGCCCGGCCTGATTGGTGGCCACCCAGAATGTGCCGGAAGCGTCCTGCATCATTTCCTGGAAGTTCCAGAACTCATTGCCGAGCGGTTCCGCGTTTCCGTTGAAAACCCGCTCCAGCCGGCCGGTCGGTGAATCGAGACGGTACAATTCCCGCCACCTTCCGTACCAGATCCGTCCTTCGCTGTCATCGTAAATGAAATTATGGTAATTCGCCGGATCTCCCGGGGTCGGAGGAACGTCCGGGAGAAAACGGAGAAAATCATCCGTCTCCGGCCGGTACAGGCACAGGTTATCCGCGGCGACCCAGACCCGGCCCTGCCGGTCCGCCCGGACGTCGCTGACCGTACTGCCGGCCAGGCTGTTGGCCCGTGCGGATGCGTGATACCGGACGAAGCGGTCCCTGGACCGGTCGTACCGGTTCAGGCCGTTTTCAGTTGCGATCCAAAGATCGCCTTTTTGATCCTCCGTAATTTTACGGATATGGTCGTTCGACAGGCTGGTGCTGTCGTCCGGATCATGGACGTAAATGCGGATATTGATTCCATCGTACCGGTTCAGGCCCCTCGGCGTCCCGATCCAGAGAAATCCGCGCTGGTCCTGAAAAATGCATTCGGCTGTGTTGTAGGAGAGGTTTTTGGAGAGACGGCGGAAATGTAAAAGTTCGGAAGCTTCCTGTACATTCGCCGGTCCGGAAGCAGTTTCCAGGCCGAAGCAGGTTTTCACCGGGGAAGCGAATAATGCAAAAAAAAGAATGTACTGGAGGCCGTTTTTCATGCTCACCCGATCCGGACGGGGTTTCGATACCTAAAATTCATACTTTTTTCCAAAAAATCAAACTGTTTCTTCATCCCGGACAGGGGCAGACAAAAAATCCCGCGGGTTTTGGGCCCGCGGGATTTGGGTTCCTTGTGAACGGATGTCTATCTTCGTTTCTGCATCATATTCTGAAGTCTGCGCTGGCGGATGTCCTCGCGCTGTTTATTCCACTTCACCCAGTCGGTCTGCTCGTCCATGTCCTTTCTGGAGAACTGACCCATGGAGAGTACGATGCCCTTCGGGTCGATCGTGATCTGCTGCATGCCCTTGACAATATATACCCATTCGTCCAAAGAGACTTCGCGGGGCCCCTGGATGGGCTTCGGGCCTTCGATCTGCACGGGCTTTCCGGAGGGCTTCGGCGCGAGATCGGGCTTTTCCGGCGCATTGGTGATCTTGACCTCGCCCTTGTAAACCTTGAGCTGTGTGGTCGAATCTTCCCGCACGGTCATGCGGAGTACAGTGCCGGTGATGGCCGCGGCCGCCACGGGCGCGCTGATGTCGAATTCCGTTTCCGCGTTCACCTCGTGCACGGACGCCCAGATCTCGCCTTTTTCCACCTTGATGGATGTGGCCAGCTTCTTTTCCTTCGTCTCCTCGTACAGACGGTCGAGCAGAATCGTGGTCTTGGGCGCGAGACGGATGATGTCCAGCTGGATGAGCTCGAGTTCGGCTCGGGACAGCTGATAGGTGCGCACCTTCTCCCCGGAATTCACCGCGGACTGGACGGGCGCGTTCTCCCACATCTCCGAGGCCGGCGGCTGTTTCCGGACCTCGCCCTCGGCGAAAGCCACGATTCCCTTGCGCTCCTCGCTCCGCGAGAAGCGGCCGTCCGCCAGCATCACCATCGCGGGCAGAACCAGCCAGAATATCCACCTGAACCGTCTCATCGCTTCGCTCCCCCCACGTTTTCTTCGGGATAATAACGGCTGTAGATCAGGTCGACCAGCTTGATGGCTTCACGCGAGAAGGGATCTACGTCGCGCTTGAACAGTTCGTTGTCGATGAGGATCTTGGCCACGCGCCAGCTTTCTGCGTCCTCGAGTTTCTGCATGAGCTTTCCATACGCGTCGCCGTCGCCGTTGAACAGCTTTTTCACGAAGACTTTCTCGGTTTTCTCGTCGATCAGGGACCGGAACGACGGCCGCCTGGGGCCGTTCTCGCGGCGCTCCGAGATCAATTCCGCGTCGATGGACTCGAGCGAATCCGCATCCTCGGTCTCCGGCTCTTCCTCCTCTTCCGCTTGTTCCCGCCGGATGATCCGCATCGGTTTCTTCACGGCTTTCGGTTTTTCAGCGGGCGCGGACAGCGCTTTCTCGGGCTCCACGGCCAGCAGGGGCGTTTCCTCTCCGAGCACCGAATCGAGATCCCAGGAGTCCTCGAGCTTTTCCGGCTCCTCGATCACAACCGGTTCAGGCGCGGGGGCAGGGGCCGGCGCCGGTTTTCTGGCAACGGGCCGGACCGGTTCGGACGGTTCAGACCGTTCAATTCGTTCCACCGCGGGCGCCGCGGCTCCGGGAGCGGAGCCGAAAGCCTCTCTCAGTTCCAGATAGCGCTTGATGGTCATTTCAAGATCGGCCGCGTCAAAGTCCTCCTTGCCCAGCTTGACTTCGACTTCAACGGCCTTGCGGAAGGACGCCATGGACCGGTCCTCGAGAAATTCCCCGAGAACGTCGCCGCCGATGCGGCCGATTTCCTCGCCTTTGGTTTCGGACACAAAATCAGTCAGAACGGAAAAATCATGCAGGACCAGCTTCACCGGATCCTGGCCCGCCATTTTCTGAACGACGTCCGCGGCCAGGCGGGGGAATTCATCTTTTTCCAGTTCCGTGTAGCCCAGTCTCCGGCATTCCTTGATGACATTTTCCGAATAGGGGAGCACTTTGGAGAAGGGGTCAAGCCGCTTTTCGAGGTCGAATATGTCGATTCTGTCCTTTTTCCCGAACAGGAGATTTTCCATGGTCCGCACCGGCTTGACCAGGTAATCGAGACGCATAACCAGCGCCTGGCGGAGGATTTCTTCCACTTCTTCCTGATGGAATATGGCGGTTTCGCGGAAAACATCGAGTATTTGCCCCCTCAGGCCCTCGATATCCTCAGGTTTCAGGTCAAAATGCGGAGTGGATTTGAAGCTCAGGGGGGATTCAGAAATCAGGTATTCCTCCACCCGGTTTCTGAAAATCACTTTTATAAAGGGAGGGATGGCATTGTCCGCTTGAATGCGGCCGAACCGGACTTTGTCTGATCCGCCCATGATTCTTTTCTTCAGGCTCACTACCAGGACGACGGTTTCATTTTCCCACATAACCGGCACCTTTCTATACATCGAAAAGGACGTTCGCTTCCCACCAAGGGCCGTTTTTCTTCGCGTACAGCCCGTGTCGAGTTACCGCTTTGATTTCTTTGCAAATATCGTGCCTTGTGGGGTCTCGTTTCTCCCCATGCATGGAAGCTGTTATCTGGAGAGTTTTTTCGTTTTTTAATGAAAAATTGTCCTTTTCAATTTGAAATCGTTTGAATAATAATGCCTCATTTTCCATATAATAAAGGATTTCCCTGAGCCATTGAAGCAGAAGCTCGTCCATGGTTTCCGCTTCCAGCTCCAATTCCCTGACTTCCTTTTCCTCCACGGTATCGGGATTATAGGTCTGGGAAATCATGCCCAGAGCCGCTTCTTCAAGAAGCTCCTTCTGATTCTGGCCCCAGGCCTTGATTCCGACATCCGCCGTATGCTCGACCGGCTTGTAGCCTCCTGGCAAGCGGTTTATTCCTCCTCTCGGACGACACGCGCGACGTCCGCCACCTTATCCCCGCCCTTGAGCCGGATGAGGCGCACGCCTTGAGTGTTTCGGCCGGTGACGCTGATGTCCTGCATCTGCTGGCGCAGGATCTGGCCTTTTGCCGATATCAGGAGCAGGTCGTCCGTGTCCAGCACGTCCATGAGCGCGATCATGCGGCCGACTTTTTCATTGACCTTCAGGGTGATGATGCCCTTGCCGCCCCTTGACGTAACCCGGTAGTCCGTAATGTCGGAGCGCTTGCCGAATCCGTTCTCCGTGACCACCAGCAAAGTCCCCTCGCGCCGGATCACGACCATGCCGATCACTTCATCCTTGCTTCCGAGGTTGATTCCGCGGACGCCGGCCGCGGCGCGGCCCATCTCACGCACCTCGGATTCATGGAACCGGATCGCCTGCCCGTCGCGGGTGCCCAGCACGATGTCCTGGCCGCCCTCGGTGAGTTTGACCGAAATGAGACGATCGTCCTTTCCGAGTCCGATGGCCTGTATGCCCTTGCGCATGGGACGGCTGAACGCGGCCAGGCTGGTCTTCTTGACCTGCCCGCGACGGGTGGCCATGAACAGGTTTTTCTTTTCATCGAAATCCTTAACCGGCACCACGGCCGAGATTTTCTCGCCGGACTGCACGCCGAGCAGGTTGATGATCGCCCTTCCCCGCGATCCCTTGCCCACCTGGGGGATCTCATGCACCTTGATCCAGAGACAGCGGCCCTGATCGGTGAAGAAGAGAATGTAGTGGTGGGTGGACGCGATGAAGAGGTGCTCAACGGAGTCCTCGTCCCCTGTGTCGGCCCCGATGACCCCCTTCCCGCCCCGGCCCTGCCGCTTGTACCCGGAGACCGGGAACCGCTTGATGTATCCCGAATGGGAGATGGTGATCACCATGTCCTCTTCGGCAATGATGTCCTCGATTGAAAAATCGTCCACCTTGCCGACGATCTCGGTGCGCCGTTCGTCGCCGAACTTCTCCTTGATCGCGAGCAGCTCCTCCCGGATCACCTCCATCTGCTTCGTCTTATTCGTGAGAATGCTCTTCAGGCGCTCGATCTCCTTGAGCACCGCGGCGTACTCCTCCTCGATTTTCTTGCGCTCGAGACCGGTGAGCCGCTGGAGCCGCATGTCGAGAATCGCGTTGGCCTGCAGTTCCGAGAAGCGGAACCGCTTCATCATGGCTTCGCGCGCTTCGTCCGGCGTCTTCGATTTCTTGATGAGCTGGATGATCTCGTCGATGTGGTCGAGCGCCTTCTTCAGGCCCTCGAGGATATGGGCCCTCTTTTCGGCCTTGTCCAGCTCGAATTTCGTCCGCCGGATCACGATCTCATGGCGGTGCGCGATGAATTTTTCGAGCATCTCCTTGAGATTGAGGATTCGGGGACGGCCGTCCACCAGGGCCAGCATAATCACGCCGAACGTGGTCTGCATCTGGGTGTGGACGTAGAGCTGGTTCAGAACCACCTGCACCTGCGCGTCCCGCTTCAACTCGAGAACGATGCGCATGCCGTCGCGGTCGGATTCGTCCCGGATGTCGGAGATGCCTTCGATTTTCTTGTCCTTGACCAGGTCCGCGATGGACGCGATCAGGTTCGACTTGTTGACCTGATAGGGGATCTCGTTGACGATGACGGCTTCCCGGCCGTTTTTGCCCTTTTCCACGGCCGCGCGCGCGCGCACGAGCAGACGGCCCCGGCCGGTCTTGTAGGCCTCGATGATTCCCTCGGTGCCCGTGATGATGCCGCCGGTCGGGAAATCCGGGCCCTTGATGATGCGCGACAGCGCCTCGATCGTCGTCTCGGGCCTCCGGATGAGGGCCGCGAGCGCGTCCACCACTTCCGACAGATTGTGCGGCGGAATGTTGGTCGCCATGCCCACCGCGATTCCCGACGCGCCGTTCACTAGCAGATTGGGGTAGGCGCAGGGCATCACCGAGGGTTCCTGCAGGGATTCATCGAAATTGGGTACGAAATCGACGGTCTGTTTGTCGATGTCCGCCAGGATCTCCTCGGCGATCGCTGTGAGGCGGGCTTCGGTGTACCGCATGGCCGCCGCGGAGTCGCCGTCGACGGAGCCGAAATTCCCCTGTCCGTCCACAAGGGGATAGCGCATCGAAAACTCCTGCACCATCCGAACCATGGCGTCGTACACGGCCGTGTCGCCGTGCGGATGGTACTTGCCGAGTACGTCTCCGACGATACGGGCCGATTTCCGGTAGGGCCGGTTGGGATGGAGGCCCAGCTCCGTCATGCCGTAGAGGATGCGCCTGTGGACGGGCTTCAGGCCGTCCCGGACGTCGGGCAGAGCCCGCGCCACGATGACGGACATGGAATAATCGATGTACGAATTGCGCATCTCCTCCTCGATGTAGACGGGGACGATGCGGTCGCGATTTTTCTGCATGTTTTTCCTTCTGTGCTGAATCTGTCTGATCGCTTACCCCGCCGCTAGCGGCGGGGTAAGCGATCGAATATAAAATGATCTCTTCTCTACAGATAGAAGATTCCCGCGGCTTGCCTTCCACAATTTAAAAATTGAATAGCTTGGTCCCGCGCAGCGGGACGGGCCGCGGGGAGCTTCAAACCGGTCCGGACGGGTCAGACGTCCAGATTCCGGACGTAATGCGCGTTTTTCTCGATGAATTCCCTGCGGGGCTCCACCTTTTCACCCATGAGGATGGAGAAAATCTGGTCCGCTTCGACCGCGTCGTCCACGGTGACCTGGAGGATGGTGCGGTTTTCCGGATCCATGGTGGTCTTCCACAGCTGGTCCGCGTTCATTTCGCCGAGGCCCTTGTACCGCTGGATGTGGGTTCCTTCCTTGCCTAGGCGCTCCATCTTCTCCTTGAGGTCATCCGCATCGAACGCGTAATACTCCTTCTCCCCGTTTTTGGCGCGGAAAAGCGGTGGCTGGGCGATGTAGATGTGTCCGCCCTCGATCAGCTCCCGCATGTACCGGAAGAAAAACGTGAGCAGGAGCGTGCGGATATGCGATCCGTCCACATCCGCGTCCGTCATGATGATGATCTTGCCGTACCGGAGCCGGGTCACGTCGAAATCGTCTCCGCCGATGCCCGTGCCGAGGGCGCAAACAATGGTCTTGATTTCCTCGTTGTTCAGTATTTTCTCGAGACTTGCCTTCTCGACGTTGAGGATCTTGCCGCGCAGCGGGAGAATCGCCTGAAACTGACGGTCCCGGCCCTGCTTCGCGGAACCGCCGGCCGAGTCTCCTTCGACCAGGTAGAGTTCGCAATGCTCGGGGTCCTTGATCGAGCAGTCCGCGAGCTTTCCGGGCAGGGTGCCGCTGTCGAGGGCCGATTTCCGGCGGGTGAGTTCGCGGGCCTTGCGGGCCGCCTCGCGGGACTGGGCGGCGGCGATTCCCTTCTGGACGATTTTTTTCGCCTCCGAGGGATTCTGTTCGAGAAACTCGGACAGGGCCTCCCCGACCACGGATTCGACGATGCCGCGGACCTCGCTGTTGCCCAGCTTGGTCTTGGTCTGACCTTCAAACTGGGGATCCGGCACCTTGACGCTGATCACCGCCGTCAGCCCTTCGCGCACGTCGTCGCCTGTGAGCACCAGGCCGTCGGTTTTGATCAGGTTGTTCTTCTGCGCGTAGGCGTTCAGAGTACGCGTGAGCGCGCCCTTGAATCCGATGAGATGGGTTCCGCCCTCGGTAGTGGGGATGTTGTTGACGAAACTGAACAGGTTTTCCTGGTAGCTGTCGTTGTACTGGAAAGCGACATCGATGTCCACATCCTCCCGCTTGTTCTCGATCACCACGGGCTTGCGGTGAATGGCGGTCCGGTTGGAATCCAGGTAGGCGACGAATTCGCGAAGACCGCCTTTGGCGTGGAAAACCTTCTCCTTCTCCGTTGTTTCCTCGCGGAGAATGATCTTCAGTCCCCTGTTCAGGAAGCTGAGTTCCATGAGACGCTGGCTGAGGATGTCGAATTCGAAAGCGGTTTTCTTGAAGATCTCCGGATCCGGAATGAACGTGACTTCGGTTCCGACCTTGTCCTTGACCTTTCCCGCGATTTTCATGTCGTACATCGGAACGCCGGTGCTGTATTCCTGCTGATAGATGGTTCCGTCCCTGAACACGCGGACCCGGCACCACTTTGAAAGCGCGTTCGTCACCGAGACACCGACGCCGTGCAGTCCTCCGGACACCTTGTAGGTGTTCTTGTCGAACTTGCCGCCCGCGTGCAGGGTGGTCATGACGACCTCGAGGGCGGGGCGTTTCTGAACCGGGTGGATATCCACGGGAATGCCGCGCCCGTTGTCCAGAACCGTGACGCTCCCGTCCTTGTTGATCGTGACATCGATCCGGGTGCAGTATCCGGCCAGGCATTCGTCCACGCTGTTGTCGACGACCTCATACACGATGTGGTGAAGCCCGCGCGTGGAGGTGTCGCCGATGTACATGGCGGGGCGCTTGCGGACGCCTTCCAGTCCCTTCAGGACGACGATTTTTTTCGCATCATATTTTTCGTGTGTTTCGGTCATTCCTTTTTTTCCTCATATCCAGACGATGTCATTCACCACGGGACGGCCCGCGAGCCCGTTCAAGTTCTGGATCAGGGCCCGTTTGTGAAAAACCAGCTCGTTGCGCCAAGCGGCGCTTTTCACGCGCACGAACAGCCGGCCGTTCGACATCCGCACCGCCTCCGTGACGGCCGCGATCCTTTCTCCGGCGGCCTTCGGCCACAACCACAAGGCGTCGTACTGATGGACGGGCTTTTCAATGCCGAGATCTTGAAGTGTCCTACGGAGGATCTCTCCGAGCGGCAGCATGCCCCTACGAACTCAGCTTGATGGGCATAAGAAGCATTTCAAACTCTTCGCCCGGCATCTGTTCGGCCGGGGTGACCAGGGCGGCGTTCATGGGGCTTTTCAGGTGAAAGGTGGCCGATTCGGTGTCGATCTGTTTCAGTATGTCCATGACGTAAATCGCGTTGTATCCGATCTCCATGGAATCTTCGGCGTACTGAACCTCCAATTCCTCCTTGGCTTCTCCTCCGACGTCCAGGTCTTCGGATTGCACGGTGAGTCTGTCTTTCGCGACTGAGAAGCGAACCTGATGCGTGAAGGCATTGGAAAAAAGCGACACGCGCTTCACGGCCGAGCTCAGAATATTCCGGTCGACGGTCATCTGTTTTTTATTGTCCGAAGGGATGACCCGCTCGTAATCCGGATACTGCCCGTCGACCAGACGGGTGAAAAGGGTGGTGCCGCCGAAAATGAAGCAAAGCATCTTTTCCTGAATGATCATGCGGGTCGTTCCCTCTCCGGAGATGTTCTTGACCGCGAGCTGGGCCGCCTTCGGGGGAATGATCAGGTTCACGGGCTTTTGTTTGGACTTGAAGTTCCGGTCGACAATTTTGGAGAGACGGTGGCCGTCCGTGGCCACCATCCTGAATTCATTGGCCGTGATCTGAACATAGACGCCCATCAGGGCCGGCCTCAGTTCGTCCGAGGACACGGCAAACAGCGTCTTGCTGAACATACGATGAAGCCGGCCGTTGTCCATTTCGAAATAGGTATCCGAAGCGCTTTTCGGAATTTCAGGAAAATTGTCTTTGGAGATGCCGGAGATCTGATAATATCCCTGATCGGTCGTCATTTTCACTTTGTGGTTCTTGTCGACTTCGAAGCGGATCGCGATGTTGGGCATGGAGCGGATCATTTCAATGAGCACCCGGGCCGGAAGGGCAACGGCGCCGGTTTTTTCGATTTTTTCGGGTACGGTCTGCGTGGTGACCGAAACCTCCAGATCGGTTCCGGTGAGCCGGAGTGCATCATCGTCCAGTTCGAAGAACACGTTCTCGAGCACCGGTGTGGCGGATTTGGCGGGGACAACACCGGACACCTTCTGGAGACACTGAAAAAGGGTTTCTTGCGAGATCGTGAACTTCATAGGGAAACTCCTTCTAGAAAAATATCCACCGGTCTAATAAATTAAAGATTTTTTAAAATAGATTCAAGAAAAATATAGTTAATATAGGGATGTGGAAAACGTGCACCAGCCGCAATTAATAGCGATTAATTCAAACAAAAACAATAAATTATAAATATATTTATAAGAACACTTCATGTGGACGAGAGGTGGACAAATCCGCTGAACATGTGGAGAAGAAAAACGCATTCGCCGATTCGGTTGAATCCGTCCATTTCATCCACACCCCGTCCACCGCTTATCAACCGGCTACAGCACAGCCATTTCGATTTTTTTCCGCAATGCGTCCATCGTTTCCGGGAGTCGGGTGGTTGCGCCGTTCGTGGAGCGGAGCGCCTCCTGAACCGTCTGAACCGCATGTATGACGGTGGTGTGATCCCGACCCCCGAAGTGAAGCCCGATGCTTTTGAGAGAGTAACGGGTCATTTCCTTGGAAAAATACATGGCAACCTGACGGGCGAAAGCGATTTCCTGCTTGCGGCTTTTGCCTCTCAGCAGATCGTCCGGAATCTGAAAATATTCACACACCACACGCTGGATCTGCTCGATGGAAATGTCCCTCCTCTTTCCAACCAGGAGGTCCTTCAGAACGAGCTTGGCCAGATCCAGATTGATATCCATGCCCTTCAGAGAGGAATAGGCCAGCAGTTTGATGAGCGAACCTTCCAGCTCGCGTATGTTGGTGGTGATGTTGGAAGCGATGAATTCAATGATCTCCATGGGAAGATCGATGCCGTCGAAGCCCGCCTTCTGCTGAAGGATGGCGATTCGCGTTTCGAGGTCCGGGGGCTGGATCTCCGTCACCAGGCCCCACTGGAATCGCGAGATCAGCCTTTCCTCCAGGCCTTTGAGTTCCTTGGGCGGACGGTCCGAGGAAAGGACGATCTGCTTTCCCTTCTGATGCAGGGCATTGAAGGTGTGGAAAAATTCCTCCTGGGTGCGCTCCTTGCTCAGGAAGAACTGGATGTCGTCGACCAGAAGGATGTCGACGTTCCGGTACATCTGACTGAATTCGGTGGTGCGGTTGTTCTGAATGGCATTGATGAATTCGATGGTGAATTTTTCACTGGACACGTACAGGATTTTTTTCGCGGTGTTTTTTTCCCGCGCGAAGTTGCCGATTCCCTGGATGAGATGTGTCTTTCCCAGGCCGACGCCCCCGTAAATCACCAGCGGATTGAAGGAGGTTTTTCCGGGCGCCTCCGAGACGGCGAGACAGGCGGCCTTGGCGAACTGGTTGCCCTTTCCCTCCACAAATGTGTCGAAGGTGTAGCGGGAATTCAGATAGGTTTCGTCGCCCATGAATTTGCCGGGGGAACGGCGGACGCCCGCCGCGGGCGGGGCGGGTTTGGATTCTTCGCGCTGATGGACCGTAAACGCCACGTTTGCGCCCTCACCGATGATCTGGGTGAGCGCGTTACGGAGAATGTTCGGATAATGCTCCTCCAGCCATTCATAGAAGAACTGGCTGGGGACCTGAACCGTCAGCATCCGGTCTTCGATCTTGATCGGCACGATCGGGAGGAACCAGGTCCGGTAGCTCTGGGGATTGACCGTTTTCTGTATCTCGGTCATGCTTTTTTCCCAGACGGACTTGGCGTCGCCATTGTCCACAGAAAAACCTAACTTATCCACAGGCAGGGACATGAAGCACTCCTTCGGGGAGTCATGAAAAAAATAAAACAGGGTACAACCGTCAATCCATTTAAAAAAGGAAAGATAACCTATTTAAAAAACGGATAATATTCACAGGAACTTTTTTGTAACGCGCCGGGAGACGGACACGCGGAATGGGTTTACGGAGAAATCCACAAATTATCCACCAGGAGAACCCTCCCTTGTCGCGGAATCAATTTACCATTTTCGGGTTGAATGTCAAGGAGAAAAATAAAAAAAGGGGCGCGTGTTTGGCACGCGCCCCCGATGGTCAGTAATCGACCGCTTTATTTTTTTCTGCTTGTTTTTTTCTTAGCCGTTTTCTTCACAGCCTTTTTACCTGCTTTTGCAGGACGGCTCTTGATCGACGCCTGGGCCGCCGCCAAACGCGCGATCGGCACCCGGTACGGGGAGCAGGAAACATAATCCATCCCCACCTTGTGGCAGAATCCCACCGAGGACGGTTCCCCTCCATGTTCGCCGCAGATGCCGACTTTCAAGCCCGGCCGCGCCTTACGGCCGCGCTCGATGCCGATCTGGATGAGCTCGCCGATGCCTTCCTGATCCAGCACCTGGAACGGATCGACGGGCAGGATTCGTTTTTCGACATAGTCCGGGACGAACCCGCCGATGTCGTCGCGAGAGAAACCGAAGGCCATCTGGGTCAGATCATTGGTGCCGTACGAGAAGAACTCGGCGGTTTCGGCGATTTTACCCGCGGTCAGAGCGGCGCGCGGGATTTCGATCATCGTGCCGTACATATACTTGAAGCTCTTCAGGCCGGTTTTGGCGCAGACTTCGGCGTAGATCCTCTCCACGATGACTTTCTGATCATCCAGCTCCTTGACGGAGCAAACCACCGGAACCATGATTTCCGGGAAGACGCGCTTCCCTTCCAGGATCAGTTCGGCCGAGGACTCGAGAATCGCACGCACCTGCATCTCGGTGATTTCCGGGTAGGTCACGCCGAGGCGGACGCCGCGGTGCCCCATCATGGGGTTGGACTCATGCAGCGCATCCGCCCGCTTGTTCAGTTCATCGGTGGAGATGCCGAGGCTGGCCGCCAGCTCGGCGCGCTTTTCGGCTTCATGCGGCACGAACTCGTGGAGCGGGGGGTCGAGGAGCCGGATGGTGACCGGAAGTCCATCCATCACCTCGAGGGTCGCCTTGATGTCACGCTTGACAAAGGGGAAGAGTTCATCCAGCGCGCGTCGGCGTTCCTCCTCGGAATGCGAGACGATCATTTTACGCAGGCAGAACAGCGGGGCCTCGGAGTTCTTGCCGTAGAACATGTGTTCGGTCCTGAACAGGCCGATCCCCTGGGCCCCGAACTCGAGCGCCTTCCGGGCGTCGTCAGGGGTGTCCGCGTTCGTCCGCACCTTCATCGTGCGGAATTTATCGACCATCTTCATGAACTGGACGAAGCGCGGATTTTCGGAGGCGCTGATCATCGCCAGTTCGCCGGCATAGACGTACCCGCGTGTGCCGTTGAGCGTGAGGGTGTCGCCCTCGCGGAACGTCCGGCCGTTCACGGTCATGGTCTTGGCGTGAACATTGATGTCCAGCGAGCTGCAGCCCACGATGCAACACTTGCCCCAGCCGCGCGCGACCAGAGCCGCGTGGGACGTCATGCCGCCCCGTCCGGTGAGAATGCCCTGCGCCGCGCGCATGCCCTCAACGTCCTCGGGATTCGTCTCTTCGCGGAGCAGAATGACCTTGCGGCCCTGCTTGCCCCATTCCACGGCGTCTGCGGCCGTGAAAACGATCTGTCCGACGGCGCCGCCGGGACCGGCCGGAAGGCCCTTGGCGATGGGGGCATTGGCCTTTTCGGCCGAGGGATCCACGATCGGATGCAGCAGTTCGTCCAGCTGATTCGGGGACAGGCGCAGGACGGCCTCCGATTCGCTGATCCGCTTTTCCTGGAGCATGTCCATGGCCATGTTCAGGGCCGCGGTGCCGGTGCGTTTTCCGACGCGGCATTGCAGCATCCACAGGAGGCCTTCCTGAATCGTGAATTCGATGTCGAGCATGTCCCGGTAGTGCTTCTCCAGGTTCAGCCGGATCCGGTCCAGTTCCTTGTATGTCTTGGGCATGGCGGATTGGAGGGAGGAAAGGTGCCGGTTCTGCTCGTTTTTTGTGTCCTCGTTCAACGGCGACGGCGTGCGGATGCCGGCGACGACGTCCTCGCCCTGGGCGTTGACGAGCCATTCTCCGTAGAATTTATTGTCCCCGTTGGCCGGGTTGCGCGTGAAGGCCACACCGGTTGCCGAAGTGTCGCCCATGTTGCCGAACACCATGGCCTGAACGTTCACCGCTGTGCCCCATTCGTCCGGTATGCCTTCGATCCGCCGGTAAGCCACGGCGCGGCGGCCGATCCAGCTCTGGAACACGGCGCCGACGCCGCCCCACAACTGCTGAATCGGATCGTCCGGAAACGGCTTGCCGAGAACGTCCTTCACTTTGGTCTTGAAGATCTCCACCAGACGCTTCAGGTCCTCGGCCGTCAAGTCGGTGTCCTGCGTGACGCCGCGTTCCGCCTTCATGGCCGCCATTTCCCGCTCGAGCTGATGGCGGATGCCTTTCCCCTCCTTGGGCTCGATGCCGGCCGCTTTCTCCATTACCACGTCCGAGTACATCATGATGAGACGACGGTAGGCGTCGTACACGAACCGGTCGTTCCCCGTCTTCTGAATCAGGCCCGGAATGGTTTTGCTGGTCAGGCCCACGTTCAGAACGGTTTCCATCATGCCGGGCATGGAACTGCGCGCGCCCGACCGGACGGACACCAGAAGCGGATTCTTGACGTCGCCGAATTTGGCGGCCATGACCCGCTCCATCTTCGTCACGGCGAGTTTGACCTGGCCGGTCAGTTCCTTCGGATACTTCTTGCCGTTCTTGTAGTAATGCGTGCACACTTCCGTGGTGATGGTGAACCCCGCGGGAACCGGAATGCCCAGGTTGGCCATTTCAGCCAGGTTGGCGCCTTTGCCGCCGAGCAGTTCCTTCATTTCCGCTTTCCCGTCGGCTTTTCCGCCGCCGAAGGAATAGACGTATTTAGACATACGATAACCTCCTCAGAATGAAATTTAGGGTTGGCTGTGGAACCGTTTGAATCGGGCAGTCAGAAGCCCGTTTACCATATTTTATGTTAAAACGCCGACAAGTCGGTTGATGCGGGCTTCTGACTGCTCCGACGAATCTGGTTCCCCGGTTTCGCCGGACCAAGCGATATGAGTTGTTCATTATTGAAGGCCCGATGCTTGCAGCGCCCGTAAGCCAATTTTCTTGAGATACTACACCACTTGCGGCGGAGTCATTAATTTCGTTTTTTCAGTAGCAATTCGTACGAACCGCGGTCCGCGAGCAGGGAAAGCGCTTTCTGGACCGTGGCGTCCTCCCGGAGCCCGGCCGCCACCTGCTGACGGACGCCGAAATACTTGGACACCAGCTCGGACTGCAGGGTTTTCCGGATGTCGCTCAGGCTGTTCGCGAACATGTCCTCCTCGGCGCGGTTCAGGCTTTTCTCCAGCACATCGATGTTCTTGAGGATCTCGTTGCCGTAGCCCTTGCGGATGCTTTCGTTCTTCAGGGAAGTGAGCTCTTTCTCGATCGGGTGCCGGTATTCGTACTTTTTCTCGTTCAGGTAGCCGCGGAAGGCCTCGATGATGTCGGACGTGACGGCCACGGTCGAGTCCTTGGCCGGATGCGTATTGGCGTAGGTGACCGCGAAATTGAAGAAGAGCGATTTCCGGCGCAGATCCCAGTAATAATCGCTCGCCTCGGGGAGGGGCACGACCAGATCCGGAATGATGCCGCCGCCGCCGCTGACCGGCCGGCCGGAGACCGTGCGGAACTCGGCGGCCGTGTCGAGGTCGGTGGAATCCTCCCAGTCGGAATAATGCTTCCGCTGGATGCAGCGGCCGCTCGGCGTGTAGTACTTGGCCGTTGTGATTTTCAGCGCCGCGTCCGGAGACAGCGGAACCACGGTCTGAACGAGCCCCTTGCCGAATGTGGTGTCGCCGACGATGATGCCCCGGTCGTGGTCCTGAACGGCGCCGGCCACGATCTCGGAAGCGGAGGCGCTGAAAGCGTTCACGAGGACGACGAGGCTGCCCTGTCCGAAGAGCGGATCCCGCCGGGACCGGTGCTGCTGCTCGGCGTCGGGCGTACGGCCCCGGGTCGAGACGATCTGCGAGTTCCGGGGCAGAAAGAGTTCGGACACCTCGACCGCGGCCTCCAGCATACCGCCGGGATTGGAGCGGAGATCGAGCACCAGGGCCTTGAGTTCGCCGCGGGTCTTCAGCTGCTGGATGGCGCGGTCCACTTCGGGCCCGGCGTTCTTGGAGAAGCGGGTGAGCAGGATGTATCCGACGCCGTTTTCCAGAAAACCGGCGTACTGGACATCCTCGACGGTGATGCTTTTCCGCACGAGCGTGAATTCCAGCGGTTTGGGCTCGCCGTCCCTCTCGATGGTGAGCGTCACCTCCGTACCTGCGGGACCGCGTATCTGGCCCACTGTTTTTTCGAATCCGAGGTCCTTCGTCAGCAGGCTTCCGACCTTGATGATCCGGTCGCCCTCACGGAGGCCCGCCCGGGCGGCCGGAGTGCCCTGAAAGGGAGGCTCGGCCACGGTCACCACATTGTTGCGGTAATTGAGCACCAGGCCGACGCCTTCGTATTTGCCCTCGGTGAGGATTTCCAGCTGATCCTTGTCCTCCCGCTCGATGTAATTGGTGTAGGGATCGAGCGTGCCGAGCATGCCGTCGATGCCGGCCCGGAGGAACTTC
Source organism: uncultured bacterium (assembly GCA_963736115.1). Lineage (GTDB taxonomy): Bacteria > Zhuqueibacterota > QNDG01 > QNDG01 > DTFT01 > JAFGAX01. The sequence continues at coordinate 41,969 of CAVTNR010000003.1, read as the reverse complement.
TGGGAGTCCACCGGGTCGACGTACCGCCGGCTCACCTCCTTGTACACGTTGACCAGAGGCACGAGGCTGTTCTGTATCGAGGAGTACGTATCGGTGGAGCGGGCCGAGTTGGTCCAGAGCAGGGCCGCTCCCAGAACCGTCAGGACCAGGATGAGGCTCCATTTCATCTGCGCTTGGCGCTGCATATCGTCCCCTTGACGCGTTTAATCGGGCGGCCAGAAGCCTGGTCATTCCGGGTCCAGTTTTTCTGGATGATTGAAGATGGAGCTTCTGGCCGCTCCGACGGGTCGAATTCCCCGCCGCTTGCGGCGTCCATCATCCAAGTTTCGCGTGAGACCCCGCTGCAACCGGCGGGGTCTTTCATCGGGTTTCCGCTAGAAGCGGATGAGCTTCCACTTGCCGCAGCGGAAGCGGAAATAGTTGATTGTGCTTTTTACGGTTTCGTCGACGCCCTGCACGGCCCAGATACCGACCAGACCCCAGTGGAGCATGAAAGTGCCGACCCAGTTGAACCCGATTTCAAGAAGCAGGACGGCCACGGCGTTGACGGTCATGATCCATTTCAGGTCGCCGGCGCCCCTCAGACTCCCGCCGATGACGGTGTTCATGGCCTTGGGCACCTGCACCAGCGAGAACACAATGAACGCGGTCCGGAAGCCGAAATCCGCGATGATGGCGTCCTCCCGCCGGATGAACAGGTGGAGCAGAGGCGAGGAGAACGCGATCATGAGGACCAGAATGGACAGGACGGCCAGGAGCGAAATCCGGTGCGTCATGCGGCCCATGGATTCCGCCGCCGAGTGCTCGTTGGCGCCGATGTTTTTGCCCATATGGGTCATGGCGGTGAGGCTGAAGCCCATGTATACCATCGACAGAACGGCCTGGATCCGCAGAAAGACCTGATGCACGGCCAGGGCGGAGATGCCGATCAACGCCACGTATCCGGTGACGATGACCTGGCCCACGGTCCAGACCAGCTGTTCGACCGTCGTCGGAAATCCCAGCTTGAAGAGCTGTTTGATGCTCTTCCAGTTCGGCCGCGTCATCTCGTGGACGGAAAGGAACAGCGTCGAGGTCGGCCTCCGGAGGGACAGCAGCGTGATCATCAGTCCGAGAGAATGGGAGATTCCGACTGCGACCGCGGCGCCGCGGACTTCCAGGCGCGGAACGCCGAAGAGGCCGTAGATGAAGATGGGCGTCAGCAGGATGTTGGTCAGGTTCATGGTGATGTTGATGATCATGGACAGGCGCGTGTCGCCCGACCCGCGGATCATGGAAACGGCCAGGAAATTGGTGATGATGATCGGAGCGAAAAACGAGATGATTTTAAGATACTGGATTCCGGAATCGATGCCCGAGAGGGTTGAAGCGCCGGCGTTCGCCATGTCCTGCTCCCGGATGATCCGGAACAGGGTCGGGGATCCGAAATACCAGAGCAGACCGATAAAAAAGGAAAAAATCAGGCCGGACATGAGCGTCTGGCCGAGAATGTGGTTCGCCCCCCATCGGTCGTTGGATCCGAGATGGCGGTTGATGAGAATGATGGCGCCCATCACGAACGTCAGCATCAGCGTGATGGTCAGCAGAATGATCTGCAGGGCGAATCCCACGCCTCCCAGCGCCGCGGCGCTGAGCCGCCCGATGAACACCGCCTCCACCAGCCACATGACGGGCTGGGAAGCCAGGTCCAGGGCGGCGGGAACCGAGGTCTTGAGAATTTTAAATATGGAACTGCGCCGACTCAATCGTAATACTCCAGACCGAGATGCGTGATCAGCTCCTCGCCCTTCAGGTGCCGGAGCGTGTTCTTCAGCTTCTGGAGCTGGATGAAGAGGTCATGCTCCGGGTACAGGCCGGGCGCGGTCATGGGGCTCTTGAAGTAGAACGACAGCCACTCCTGGACGCCGCGCATGCCGGCGCGATGCGCCAGGTCGCCGAACAGAACGAGGTCCAGCACGATGGGCGCGGCCAGGATGGAGTCACGGCACAGGAAATTCACCTTGATCTGCATGGGATACCCCATCCAGCCGAAGATATCAATGTTGTCCCACGATTCCTTGTTGTCTCCGCGGGGCGGATAGTAATTGATGCGGACTTTGTGATAGAAGTCTTTGTACAGGTCGGGATAGACTTTCGGCTGGAGAATGTATTCCAGGACGGAGAGCTTCGACTCCTCCTTGGTTTTGAACGACTCCGGATCATCGAGCACCTCGCCGTCCCGGTTCCCGAGGATATTGGTGGAGAACCAGCCGCTCAGTCCGAGCATGCGCGCCTTGAAACCCGGGGCGAGGATCGTCTTCATGAGTGTCTGGCCGGACTTGAAATCCTTTCCTCCGACCGGCAGGCCGTTGTCGCGGGCGAGATTCAACAGCGCGGGGACGTCGACGGTCAGGTTCGGGGCGCCATTGAAGAACGGGACTCCGGATTTCAGCGCCGCGTAGGCGTAGACCATCGAGTTGGGAATCGCGTCGTCATTCGCGAGGAGGCCCTTTTCGAATTTTTCTATCGTGGAATGAACGTCCTGCGGCTTGATGAAGATTTCGGTCGAAGCGCACCAGATCATCAGTGCCCGGTCCGCGTTCTCGCGCTTCTTGAAGGAGGCAATATCGTCCATGACCTGTTCGGCCAGTTCCATTTTATTGGCGCCCTTCTTCATCCAGGTGCCGTTGAGGCGCTTCACGTATTTCTGGTCAAACACGGCTTTCATCGGTTTGATCGCTTCCAGCCGTTTTTTGGCCTTGAGAAGGTCGGCTTCGTTCAGAACGCCGGACTTGCGGGCGGATTCGTACCCGTCATCCTCGATGGGGTCCCAGGCGCCGAAAACCAGATCCTCCAGACGGGCCAGGGGCACGAAATCCTTGATCATCGGCGTGCGGTCGTCCGTCCGTTTGCCCAGGCGGATGGTGCCCATCTGCGTCAGGGAGCCGTACGGCGGGGTTTGGCCGTCGATGATCGCCTGTACGCCGGCGATGAAGGTGGTGGAGACGGCGCCCAGTCCGGGGATGAGAACGCCCAGCTTCCCCTTGGGCTCGGTGATTTTCGCGTTTTTATCGATCAAGGCATCCTCCTTTTGGATGACAGGTCAGGGTTTCGCCGGGCGGATCCGGTTTTTTTCGTCCACATGGACGATGACCGGCTGAAGACTGCTGGCGGTTTCCGTGTCCGCCCAGGTGTACGACAGTATGATGACCGGGTCGCCGGCCTGTGCCAGACGCGCGAGCGCGCCGTTGAGCACCACCTCGCCGGTGTTCCGGCCGCCGCGGATCACGTAGGTCTCCGAACGAGAACCGTTGGCCAGGTTCAGGACATGCACCTGTTCGTTCGGCAGAAGATCCGCGGCCTCCATGAGCGCTTCGTCGATGGCGATGCTGCCTTCATAAGACAGATCCGCGCCGGTGACGACGGCGCGGTGTATTTTCGATTTGAGCATCAGGCGGTTCATCGGTCCGGTCCGTCAGGGCGATGGCGCCGTGGCACGTTTCCGCTCCTCGTTCCGGACGTGCAGGAGACGGATGAAGACGGTGACATTGGAGAGAACCGCGATGATCCAAATGGAAGCGATCAGGGCCGCGGGATGCAGAAGGCCGCCCGCCGCGATCAGAATGAGGCGCTCCGGCCTCTGTAAAATGCCGACCTTGCATTCGAATCCCAGGCCTTCGGCACGCGCGCGGACATAGCTGACCATGAGGGAACCCCCGAGGGCCACGGCCACGGCCAGGGTCGTCAGATAGCGGTCCTGACGGACGAAACAGTAGGCCATGCCGAAGAAGATCAGCGCCTCGGAATAGCGGTCGAGAGTGGAATCCAGCAAGGCGCCGAATTTCGTGACTTTTCCGCTCTGGCGCGCGAGTTTGCCGTCTACGGTGTCAAAAAAGCCGGCGAGCAGAACGAGCAGGGCCGCCAGGCGGAAAGAGCCCGCGGCCATGAAAACGGAAGACACGGCGCTGACGATCAGTCCGAAAACGGTGAATGTGTTCGGATGCATGTCCCAGCGGGTCAGCAGCCGGATGAGAGGAGAGACCGCGCGGGCGTATCCGTCCTTGAGTGAATCGGGAATGGCTTCGCGGTCGACGAGTTGGGTCATTTTATTTTTTCCCTGTCGAGGTGACCGTGTATGATGAGAACGAATTCACCGAGAATCCTGCGGCCCGAAAACACGACGATCAGTTCCGAGATCCGGCCGCGGACCGTTTCCTCGAACTTCTTGGTCAGTTCGCGGCTGACGGATGCGGGCCTGTCTCCCAGCGTTTCCAGCAGATCCCGCAGGGTGCGGATCAGCCGGTGTGGCGATTCGTACAGGATGAGGGTCCTGGATTCTTTCGCCAGCTCCGCCAGGCGGGTCCGGCGTCCCTTCTTCGCCGGAAGGAATCCTTCGAAGACGAAACGGTCGGTGGGCAGACCCGAAACGGACAGGGCCGCAATGGCGGCCGTGGGTCCGGGAATCGGAATCACGGGGATCCGGTTTTCCGCCGCGCTGCGGACCAGGTTGAACGCCGGATCCGAGATTCCCGGAGTGCCGGCGTCAGAAACGACCGCGATGGATTCTCCGTTCAGCAGACGCTGAATGAGACGCGGGCCGGTTCTTTCCTTATTATAATCGTGATAGCTTTCCAGCCGGTTGCTGATGCCGAAATGCCGCATGAGGATTCCGGTATGCCGCGTATCTTCCGCGGCCACCAGATCCGCCTCGGCGAGAATGCGCACGGCTCTCGGCGGCATGTCTTCCAGATTGCCGATCGGGGTGCTGACCAGAAAAAGAGTGCCGATTCCGGCCGGCACAGTCGTTTCTTTAGGATCCCGGATATCCAGAAAGCCACTTTCTGCTGAAAAATCGGAAAGACAGTTTTAATTATAATGAAAATACGGAAGAAAGTCAAGATTTTATCGTCCAGCCAGGGAAATGACGCAGTTGATGCCGAATGCGGTTGTTTTTGTGGTTCCCAGCTGGAAGTGCTTGCTTTGGCCCAGCTTCAGATAACAGCCGCCGTTGACCGAAGTGGAAAAGGAGTAATCCACGCGCGGCTCCAGGGTCCAGGTTTTCTGACTCCGGGTGCTGGTATATTTGGACTTCAGGGTTTTAGCGCTGAAATCTTCGGAATTGCTGCTCTCAAATGACATTTTGAAGTCCAGATTATTATCTAACTTTTTGTTTTTCATGAAGGGAAGACGCAGGCCGCCTCGTTTCGAATATGAACCTGAAACACTGATTGAGCTGGCCTGTTGCCTTATTCGGCTTGCCAGAGAACTGCCTTTGACTGTTGTGGTCAGAGAGGATGTATTATTATATTGAATATTGCCTGTAATACCGTTTTTCATGGATATGGCGATGCCGAAAAATGGCCTGAAATTTTTGGTCAGTTTGGTGCTGGTCAGCTTGGATTGAGTATAATTATCCTCCTGATTTCCGGAGAAGGAATGAGACAAACGCAATGATTTCAAATATTTATTAATATATTTTACTTTTTCCAGACCCTGCCAGGTCAAACTCCAAGTTGGAAACGGTATCCCTGTTTCATCGCTTAAATATGCGGTTCTGGATATCGTTTGAGTGGACTGAGAGCTTATGTTCAAATTATCTGAAAAATTATAATCCATTCCTGCCTGCAGACTACTGGTGATTTTTACGCCCGATTTAAGCGACCAACGCAGATTGCGGGTCCGGGTGACCGGATTCGAAAGCAAGTTCTCGGAGTACGGAACACCCGGGTCCATGGTCAGGCCGAACATATACGCCATGTCCGGCTGGCCGAGAATGCCCTGGTCATTGGACGAGGCGGTGTGCGTGACATTGACTGTGATGGGGTCGATCTTCCGGAATACACCGGCCATTTTGGGGAATAGGGTCAGAACGGATAATCCTTTTGACCCGTCCTTTTTTTCATCCTGCGGTTTGGCGGGTTCTCCCGGTTTCGGCGCGTCAGAACCCGCAGGCGCGGGACGTTTGACGGGCGAAGGCTTGCCGGCCGGCTTTTTCTTGCCGGTTGAACTGAACAGCTTGGAAGGATCGAAAGTATTGGACACCGTGATGCTGTTCTGTATTCCGGAACTGACGCCGGTTTGATTGGCCCTCTGCTGGAAGTTGTTACGCCAGCGGTAATTGGCGGAAAACGACGCATTGGGCTTGAGCCATTGGGCGAGAGTCGGGTTCAGTTTGACGCTGAAATTCTGGCTTTTCTCCGTCTGAATGCTGTCCGTCGGGATCAGCATTTCCGTGCTCCATTCGGCATAACGCATGTCCGCGGTGGAAGCGCGGCCGAATTCGAGGGTCAACGCCCGGAACGGCTGAAAGGTGGTGTCGAAGTTCCTTGAGAGCGTGGCCGTGGTGTCGTTTGTGGCAATGCCTTCGCGCGTTTCGGAATTGGACCGGTTGAAGGATCCCGTCATGTCGAAATTCACGTCCGAGGGCAGGTAGGTGAAACGGACCTGGGAGATCTTTTTCATAAATCCTTTGTTCCCGACCCAGGAAAAAGGCAGAATATAATTATCCCCGCTGGGCACCAGCCTGTACCGGAACGATCCCCCTTTTGATTCCGTCCTGGCCTTGGGCGTCCGGTAAGAGTGCCGGGTCCCGGAAGCGTAATTGGCGCCTCCGGATATCGGATCCAGCAGGAGCCTGGCGAACCAATTCCGTGATTTGCTCGATTTGGCCAGGGAAAATCCGATTCCCTTCTGCTCGTTCCGGTCCTGAAAGGTTTTCCGGAGGGAGTCGGATTTGACGCTTTTCAGCAGAATGTCGGTGTCGTCCGGGCAGTACTTGGGGTCCGAAATACTTTTCGTATAGGTGGTGGTGACGGGAAGAGAAACGCCCCAGGATGCGGGCAGCAGTTTCTGAAGCTGAAAATTCGCGTTGAGCGAGCCGCCCTGCGTGGTGCTTCCCTCGCTGAACCGTTCGTTGATTGTGTGAAAGTCCGCGTCCTTGCGGTTGTACTCGCCGTTGACGGAGAGGAAATCGGACCAGCGGAACTCGGAACGGACGCGCATTGCGATGCCCTTGTCCTTGTGCACGTTCGAGAGCCGCAGTTCATCCAGCCATATCTCGCCCGTGAAAGTGGCGGTGCCGCTGTTGCGGACGCCGACGGTCAGCCACCGGATGTTGCGCAGGGAAGGGGACCCGGCCAGCGTGACCTTGTGCCCGTATTCCAGGCTCTCGGTGCTGTCGGCCGGATTCAGTCTGGCCTTCTCCTTCAGCTTGCTGAGAACTTCGAAATCCAGCTCCACCGCATTGGCGGGATCCCAGCCCGGACGCATGGGCACACGGATTTCATAGTAGGACCGGTTGTTCGTATCCGAGCCGAGCCTCAGGAAGACGGTAATGCTGTCCTCGGTCTTGAGGTCGTTTTTCAGCACGCCGCCACCGTGGAGAAACATCTTGAGCGTCTTGTAATGGATGAGATCTTCTGCCTCGTAGAACTGCCGCTGGATATAAGCCGAGGTTCCGGATTGGAGCTCGTTCACCTTGAGACGGAGCGACTGCTCCTTGGCGCGGATTTTCTGGATGGGGTCGACGACGCCGCGCACGCCAGGCGGCGGCTCGTAATCCGGGTTGTCGTGGGTGTTGATGACCTCGATGGCGATCACCGAATCGCGGGCCGTGCTGAAGGCCGGATCCGAATCAGAGGTCTTCGTGCCCTGGAATTTCCACTCGTTTCCCACAAGGGAAATTTCCGCAATGCGGATCATCGCGGACGGATCCCGTATGCCGTCCACCCAGAGCCGCACGAATTCGATGCGGGACCACTGGGGCTGTCCCACGACCTTGGAGGGATTGTTCAGGGGGATTCGGTACAGACGCCAGCCGTCCGGCTTGCCGCCGGAAATGAGGGAATCGCCCGGAGAGTTTTTTTCTATATTGAAGCTGAATTCGTAATAATCGTTGTTGAGGTCCACGTCTCCGTTGCCGTTCAGATCCTCGCTGTTCGGATAGATAAACTGCGAACTGGCTTTGCTTCTCTCCGTGCCGTTGATGCGGTTGTAATCGTTCGTCTGGGGCTCATAGCGCCAGGTGTCATTGCTCCAGGGCTCCCATTCCGCCTTCTGCTTATTCCCGTCGACGTCCCAGAAATCATAGGGCTCGGCGAAAGTTTTCGCCGGGTCGGACGCATCGATGGCCGCGGGTTCGTGGGGATGAAAAATCTCCGGCGGATCGGGACCGAAGACCATGTCCAGACCCCGATCCTCCTCGTCCTCGAGCTGATCGTTTTTCTGATACCCGTTCAGCTCCATGTCCTCTTCGTCCAGCATGCCGTTGGGAATCACGTCCTCAGAAACCTGGCCCAAATCCACGTGGAGCGTGCCCTGGCTCCCGTCCAGCCAGACTTCGAGAAAGCGGCTGTTGGTCTGGTCCGCGTATCCGGAAGACAGATACCGCTGAATGCCGCCCCAGGATTGAGAGCGCTCGGATTCCGAGTTGTCGGCGCCCGGGTTGGGCTGGAAGAGAAGGTTCAGAACATGGGTTCGGGTGGAGCCTCCGAAATTGGTGGTTACTTCGCGGTTCGGCCAGATATCCGTGATCCCCACCTGTTCGTAGGGATTGTACCAGATCAGGTGGCCGCGCCGCCTCAGCTGATCCTGCATGTTCCCGAGCGGATCCGGAAGCGAGCCCATACCCCATCCCGAATAAATCACGCCGAGCGGGACCTCCCGTTTGGATCCCTCGAAGTCGTCCAGATAGGCCACACCGTCCTTGTCGCCGGTGCTGTTATTGTTCAGGGTATTGGGATTGGGGATGACCTGGGCGATTTCACCCTCGAAGGAGAGCGCGGAAGGCGATGTGGCTTCGATGAGCGGCAGGGCGTCCAGCACCCGGGTCATGAAATTCGGCTGAAAGTTCAACGCGGTGTTCACGTCCCAGACCAGGTTCTTCATGGGGCCGTCCTGGCCGAGCCGGATGCGCTGGTCCATGGTTTTCTGATTCATGTACAGCAAGGTGGCGCCGATGAAGGATTTCTGCGCCGCATTCTCGCGGAAATTGTACTCCGCGCGCAAACCGATCAGGGACTTCTTTTCGACGGAAATCATCTGCTGGGATTCGTAATTGATCTCCAGCCGGGCGGTCGGGCTCCGCGCCTCCTCCTTGAGCAACGTCAGACTGCCGGAGGTGTATTCGATGTCATAATCCTGCCCCTTGACCAGCCGGGTGCCGTTCAGGATCACCTCCTCGGAATTCTCGATCACGTTCATGCCGAGGGAGTAGTTCGCGCTCCGGCTGGACGATTTGATCTCGATGAAAAACTTGCTCTGGCTCCGGATATAGGCGTTGTCCGTGGTGTCGTACAGGGACGGGGAACGGAGCCCGTCGGGCAGCGGGAACTGTGATTCGTCCACCGGCGCGAACGGACGCTGATCCGGAAAAACCAGCTCGCCGTTGCCCAGATTCAGGAAATTTCTCCTGTCGTCGATGATGTTGTCCGGCGTGAGATCTCCGTTCTTGTTCGCGAGATCCAGGCCGAATATCTCGAGGAAACCCTTCTTGGCCCCGCTGGGATACGCATACGCCTGCTTCGGCTCTCCGGAGGAGACATCCTGGTAGATGAGGAGCTCGAAACCCTCCTCTTCCATGTTCCGGCTTCCGATGGAATAGACGTTTTTCCATTCGAGGTCCCAGGTCGGGTCCGAGGGCCTGGCGTTGCGCGGTTTAACGAGTTTCATTATCGGGTTCGACGTGGTCGAGTCCCAATCGACGAGCCCGTACTCCATTCCCGATTTGGTCCGGAAAGCCACGGCCAGGGCTTCGCTTTCCTGCAGGGGCGTGTCGAGGATGATGAATCCGGATTTATCGGAGTAATAGTATTCCTCGGCCTTCATCCGCATGAAGTATCCGCGGTAATGCATCTGGTCGGTCCTGGACGTGTCCGGCCGCAGGGGGTCGAGAAGCGCCCAGGCCCTGAAGGCGCCTTCGCCCGTTTTTCTGTCGTAATTGGCGTCGGACTTGTACACTTCGATTTTTTCAATCATGCTGTCCGCGGGGATCAGGAAATACGATCCGGTGGCGATATCGATCCGGCTCATGTTTTTGCGGTAGAAGTCGTTCAGATAAAAGCGCGTGTTGCGTTTGTATTCGAAATCGTAGATTTTCTGTACCGCGTCTTCCTTGCCCCCGGAGAGGGACAATTTTTTCTTTTCGCCCTTTTCCATGCTGGCGATGGCCGTCAGATCAAGGGCGCCGATTTTCATCTGCGATTTGATGCCGAACAGGCCCGCGTTCTGGGCGCTGAATGTGACGAAACGGGTGCCGGGCAGGGACAGGGCCACGTTTCCCGCCTCGATGCTCTGGATGATGCCGTCCTCTTCGCTGGAATACTTGAGGTGGATGGCATTCTCGAATTCGAACATGCGCTCGCTGTCCTGGTCCACGTCCACGGACACGTTCTCGCCGATTTTTCCCGTCACCTTGAAATTCTGGGTCTGCTTCATCTGGAAGCTGGTGTTCGGGGCGCGATCCGCCGCGGATTTGGTCTGGCTGCGCTTCTCGTTGCGCATCTCGCCGTTGATGGTGATATTGCCGGTGACGTTGAGGCTGAGCGTTTCGCCCCCGAAGACGCGGCGGAAGGCCTCGCTCTTGATTCTCGGCGTGGCGATCGTGATGCCCCGTCCTCCGGGACCGGCTTGTCCGGCAGTCGTGATTTTCTGGGTCTTGTAGGAGAACCAGGCCTGTTCCATCTCCATTCTGGAGCGGGACCCCAGGTAATCCTCCATGGACATGCGGCGGGGGATGAAGAAATCGCGGTCTGAAAGCACGTCCCGTATCAGGACGGTCCGATGGGTTGAATCGATGAACACGGTGCGCTGTACCGGAGACGGGACCTGTACCGGCATCCGGCCCAGGGGAAGGCCGAAAGGAGGGGCCGGTTTACGGGCCGGGCTGGCCAGTCTGGCGAGCGGCAGATCAGGCTCAGGCAGGCGGAGACCGATTTGAGCCCGCACCGAGTCCTGTGCGGTTCCAATGCCCATCAAAAGGGACACTACTAGAACCGCCCCTGGATATTTCCGTATGGAAATGTTCCGAAGACGCATGGGGACAAAGCTGAATATTGTTATCGTTTTCCGGATGATCCGGAGGTTCCTTTTGGAAACCGATAACAATCAAGCGATAGGCAACTCCAGAAGAAAGTGATGCGGAACAAGGCTTAACTTAACTATTCCCAACAATAAACGCAAGCAAAATCTCATTTTGATCCGGCGCATGGAATTTCTTGCAAAAATCAAGCCCATTCCATATATTAGCGTGATCAGCGTTAGGAACCTCAACGTACATGAAAATTCTGACACGGTACATACTGCTGGAGCATATCGCCCCTTTCTTTTTCGGACTGGCGTCAATTGTCTTTGTCTTCATGCTGAACATCGTTTTCAGGGATCTCGGGAGGATTCTCGGTAAAGGACTGCCCGCCTCCGTCATACTTGAGTTTTTCGCCCTCAACCTGGCCTGGATTCTCGCCCTGGCCGTGCCCATGGCCGTACTCATCGCCGCGCTCATGGCTTTCGGCCGGCTTTCGGCCGATCGGGAAATCGACGCCATGAAAGCGGGCGCGGTTCCCGTGTCCCGCATGGTGCTGCCGGTTTTCTATGCGTCCGCGGTTCTGGCGGTTCTGATGGTCGTGTTCAACAACACGGTTCTGCCGGACTTTAATTACCGCGTCAAGGTGCTCTCCTGGAGTATCTCCCGCACGCGGCCCATGATGACTTTGGAACCCAATGTGTTCTACAACGGCATACCCGATTATTCCATACTCGTTCAGTCCGTGGACCAGAAGAAGAACCGGATCAACGGCGTTTTCATCAGTGACTCCAGCGATCCCCGGTTCACGAAAACCGTGGTGGCCGAGCGCGGGACCGTGGAATACATCAAGGCACAGGAGAGGATACTCTTCACGCTCTACAGCGGCGAAATGCATGAAATCGACAACCGGAACATGGAGCAGTACCGTCGGGCCCGGTTTGAAAAACAATCAATCTCCATTTCCATTCCCGACATGTTTCAGGAGCCGAACGCCTTTCAGCGCAGGGGAGACCGCGAAAAGAGCACCCGCATGCTCATGGACGACATCCGCGAAGATCGGGTCATGATGGCCGGACGGGAAACCGCGATCCGCTCCCTGGTTCGGGCGGACCTGCTCGATCTGATGCCGCAGGACTGGTCCGCGCCGCTCGGACCCGGACCGGCAGCCTCCCGGTCCGGAAATGTCCGTTCCGCAGTCCACCGCGGTCAGAGAATGGCGGACCAGACGGCCGGTGAAGCCGCCGTGATTCTCGGCAGTCGGCGGTCCATCGATTCCCTGTGGGTGGAAGTCCACAAGAAATATTCCATCCCGTTCGCCTGCATCGTATTCGTGCTGATCGGGGCGCCGCTGGGCATTCTGTCACGCCAGAGCGGTTTTGCGACAGCCGGCTGGCTGAGCCTGGTGTTTTTCATCATTTTCTGGGCTTTCCTGATCGGGGGCGAACAGCTGGCGGACCGGCGCATTCTGCATCCGGCAGTGGCCATGTGGTCAGCCGACATGGTGGTCGGCGCCTTCGGCGTCGCCCTTTTCATCAGAACCCTGACCGAATCCACCTTGTTCCCATGGGGCCGAATCACGAAAATCGCGAAAAAGGGAAGCGCATGACCGGCCTTCTGCCCCGCTACCTCGCCGGACGCTTCCTGGGCCTTTTTCTCTTCTCGCTCATGGGCGTGGTCCTGCTGTTCGTCATTGTGGACCTCGTGGAGAACGTGGACCAGTTCATTGACGGCCGCGTGCCGGCAATGGTCACCGCTCTGTATTATCTGTATTTCATCCCGTACATCGTGGTGCTGACCATGCCCATGGGCACTCTGCTCGCCACGGTTTTCTCGGTCGGTGTTCTGGCTAAAAACAATGAAATAACGGCCATGAAAGCGCTGGGATACAGCTTCTATCAGATGATGCGCACCCTGCTGTTTCTCGGCGCATTGGTCGCGGTGTTCAATTTTTTTCTGAACGAAGCCGCGGCCATACCGGCCAACCGGAAAAAGGACGAAATACGGGACCGGTATCTGACCGGTAAAAAGTACAGGCAGATCTCCAGGTTCCGGAACCTCCTGATTCAGGATCCGCCGGACCGGATCATATCCATCGAGTCCTTCAATCCGGAAACGAATACGGCCAGCGGGGTGGGGATTGAAACGTTTTCCGGGAACCGCCTGATCCACCGCATCGACGCTCCGGCCATGACATGGCGCGACAGGCAATGGCACATCACCGGCGGGTATGAGCGGTTCTTCAGCGGAGACACTGAAAGGGCCGCTCCGGTCATGGAGCCCATGCGCTTCGGTTTTCAGTTTTCGCCCCGGGAGGTGGCCACAGCCCAGGTGTCTCCGGACGAGATGCGATATGGCGAACTCAGGCGTTTTATCCGGAAAGTTCGCGAGACGCGGGGCCAATACCAGCGGTGGCAGACGGATCTATACATGAGAACCGCCTTTCCGGTGAGTAATTTTCTCATCGTTCTGCTGGCCGCTCCGCTTGCCTACAACAGACGCAAGAAATCCCTGGCTGTGGGATTCGGAATCAGCCTGGCCATCTGTTTCATGCTTTTCGGAAGCATCAAGCTGGGCCAGACCCTGGGACAGAACAGGGCCCTGCCTCCTCTGGCTGCGGCCTGGATGGGAAATCTAATGGCCGCGGCATGCGGTGTCGGTTCCATCCGTTTCACGCGGAAATAACTTGACTTTTTTATAAAAAACATTAATTTGTTTGGTTCAATCGGGCGGCCAGAACCTTGGTCATTCTGGTTCCAATATTTCTGGTTGATGGGAGATTGGTCTTCTGGCCGCTCCGACGAGTCTTTTTACCCGCCGCTTACGGCGTCCATCATCCAAGTTTCTTGCTATACCCCGCTGCTTTCGGCGGGGTTCTTCAACCTTTTTTCAGTCATTTTCCGGCTTCCTGATCTGACGCAGCCGTCCGGATATATTCGGGGCCTTTCCGCGGAGGATGGATCGTGGACGCCGGATATCTTCATAAAAATTAGGGTCTTTCCTACCTGCGGGTTTCCGCCGGAAGAGGAGAGCGATACAATTAGGAGGAATCATTACCCATGAAACGAACTTTTCAGCCCAGTCAGCGTAAACGTAAAAACAAGCACGGCTTCAGGGAGAGAATGTCCACCCGCACAGGCCGTCAGGTTCTGAAACGCAGAAGGGCCAAAGGCCGGGCACGCCTGACCGTCAGCGATGAATGACGCAGTCCGGCCGGATGAAAAGCTGCCCAAGTCCGAGATAATCCGCAAGAAGGCGGATTTCAGCGAAGTATTCGAAAAAGGGCGCTCTTGGAACGGACAAATTCTCAAATGTCTGTACGCGAAATCCAACCGAAGAATGGTTGGATTTGTCGTCTCCAGGCGGTTCGGAAATGCGGTTCATCGGAACCGAGCGAAGCGCATGATGCGGGAGGCCTGGCGCAGGAACAAGCACGGAATCGGCGGATATTACGTGGTGCTCATGCCGAGAAGCGGCATGAAGAAAGCGGGCGGTCTGGAGGTGGAGTCGGAATTCAGACGGTTTCTGTCATGCGTCACGCTGAACTGAGAACCGCGCCGAGACGTCTGATCGCGGCCGGCCTGCGCCTCTATAAGCGGACGATTTCGCCTCTTCTGCCCGGCGCCTGCCGGTTTTACCCCACTTGTTCGGAATATGCCTCTCAATCCATAGACAGGCACGGGATTCTGAAAGGAACGTTTCTGGCCCTTAAGCGGCTGGCCAAATGCCATCCGTTTCATCCCGGCGGATTCGACCCCGTCCCCTAAACCGGAGAGAAAACAAACGTCATGGACAAAAAGACCATTGTCGCATTCCTTCTGATCGGATTGATCATTTTCCTGTGGCCGGTTTACATGGAGAAAGTGGCCGGTGTAAAGAAGGACGCGGCCAGGCAGGAGGCGGTTTCTCCGGGTCCGGCGGGAGCCGGAAGCCCGGCCGCGGTTGAAAGCGGCGCTCCTACCGTTGCTGTCACGCCAAGCCGGATCGAACCGCTGAGGGTCACACCCGCTTTCTCCATATCCACGCCGGCTGAAACCCTGCTCGTTCAGACCGACCTGTATGAGGCGCGCCTCTCGACCGCAGGAGGCGGTACCCCGGTGAGCTGGAAGCTGAAACGCTTCCGGGATATGCAGGACAGCTGGGTTGAACTGATACCCGATTCCGCGGCAGGCAACCTCGGCCTGATGTTTGATGCGGCCTCTGATCCGGCCCTGACGGTTTTCAGGGTCATTTCGGACCGGACGGAAACGGAACAAGGCCTGTCCCGCAGGAGAATACTGCTTGCGTCGGATTTTCCGAACCTCGGCCGGGTGGAGAAGGAGTTCACCTTCACGGACGGCTCTTATGACGTCGGCCTGGATGTGCGGTTCGCGTTCTCCAACCGGTCCGCTATGCGCGATCATTACCTGCTCCGGTGGGAGAGCGGACTTCTGCCCACCGAACATAACGTCAAGGACGAAACCAGTTACGCGGAAGCGTCGGCCCTTCAGGGGACCGAACTGCTGAAAACCAAATCCGACAATACCGGCCTGCGCGAAGGCGTCACCCGGTGGGTCGCGGTTCAGACGAAGTATTTCATCATGGCGGTCATTCCCCAGGGCGTGGACGGACGGGGCGCGGAACTCAAAACCCGCAAGGTCGTGCTGGACAAGGAAGGCGGCAAGGCCAACTGGAAGCGGTTCGGGGTTGGCTTGTCCGTGCCGTTCAACAGCGGCACCCAAACCAGCCATCGGTTCACGCTCTTCATCGGCCCCATGGACCACGGCCTGCTGAAAGCCCATGACGTCCAGCTCGAGCGCCTGCTCAGCTTCGGCTGGTCCTGGCTCAGGCCCATCTGCATCGGCTTTCTCCACGTGCTTCAGTTCCTCTACGGCATTGTCGGCAATTACGGCTGGGCCATCGTGATTTTCTCGATTCTCATAAAGGTCGCCCTGTACCCGCTGACCAAGAAAAGCTACGATTCCATGAAGGAGATGCAGGAGCTTCAGCCCAAGCTGAAAGCCCTCCAGGAACGGTATAAGAGCGAACCCCAGAAGCTGAACGCGGAAACCATGAAAATGTACAAGGCCCACGGCGTCAATCCCATGAGCGGCTGCCTGCCTCTTCTGCTCCAGATGCCGATCCTGTTCGCCCTGTTCAATGTGTTCCGCGCCACCATCATGTTCCGGCAGGCCGGATTTCTGGGCATCATCAAAGATCTGTCCGGACCCGACCGGATGATCCCGCTGGGCGGATCCGCCGCGATCAACGTGCTGCCCCTGCTCATGGGCGTGACCATGTTCATCCAGCAGAAGAAGACGGTGACGGATCCGAAGCAGAAATTCATGTCGTATTTCATGTCGATTTTCATGATTTACATTTTTTACAGCATGTCGGCCGGACTGAACCTGTACTACCTCCTGTTCAATGTCCTGACCATCGCCCAGGATTATATCGTCAAGAAAAAACCGCAGGCCGTCGAGAGCGCAACCTGACGGTTGCCGGATTTTCCCGGGCCCGGCGGTTCGCACCGACCGGGCCTTTTTATTTCCGAACAACAGGGGGAAAAGGATGGTCGTCAAGAAAGCGTCTAGAAAAAGAGATATTTTCTTGACATCCGGCCCGGGGTTTTGTATTTTATGATTTACGGAACCGGAAACGGTCCGGGGCCGGATTGAAGCTCCCCGCCGCCCGCTGCGCGGGATCAATTTATTATATTTTTAGAGTATTGAAGACAAACCGCGGGCCTTCAATAATGAAATAATCCGATAGGTTGGTCCGGCGAAGCCGGGGAATGCGCTCGCTGTCGGATTCGAACGAGAGGATTCGGACATGAAAATTAAAATCGGCACGGTGATGGATACGGAAATTGTGAGAAAGCTCAAAGAGCTTTCGGCCAGGGCCGGCCGGCCGTTCAGCGACCTACTGCAGGATGCGGCCGTCCATTATCTGGACCGGAGACCCGGAATGCATGAGCTGCGGAGACAATCCGTGGAGCGGTTCTGTTCGAAACCGTTCGATTTAAAAAAATCCGACATACAGAAAATTCTGGAAGAGGAAATGCGGGAATCATGAATCTGAGTGAAATCCCAAAAGACACCCGGATCGTTCTCGATACCGGCATTTTTCTTTACGCCATGCAGGGCTTTTCAGTCCAGTGCCGGAATCTCCTGGAGCGATGCGCCATAGATGAAGTCGTCGGCATTCTTCCGTCGCCGGTACTGACCGATGTCATGCATGCGCTCGTGATCGCGGAGGCGAAGGACAATGGATGGATTCCGGGTCCGCATCCTTTGCGCGATCTGAAAAGCCAGCCTAAACGGATTGCGTCTCTCCGGCGGTACGAGTCCCTTGTCCGGGATTTGCTCGGCATGGGTCTGGCGCTGGAGGAGGCGACTCGAGAGGATTTTATCACTGCGATGGATGTTCAGCAGAGATCCGGCTTTCTCATCCGGGATGCTTTGTTGATCGCAATGTGCAGGCGACTGGGTGTCCATAACTTCGCCTCGTCGGATCCCGGATTTCGAAAAGCGTTGGGTACTGATGTATATCTGCCTTCTGACGTGAGATAACAAAATGTTCCACGTGGAACATATCGTTCCGGACGATACGATCGCCGCTTTATCCACGCCTTACGGGGAAGGCGGGATTGCGATTGTTCGCGTCAGCGGCAGCCTTTCTTTTTCCATTGTCTCGTCCGTGCTGAGTTCTAAAAATCAGAATGCCGATTTCCCCCTGAGGAGAGTGATTCACGGCCGGATACTGGACGGCTCGGAATCCATTGATGAAGTCCTGGTTCTCTTTTATAAGGGACCACACTCATATACAGGCGAAGACGTGGTTGAGATCAGTTGTCATGGAAGTCCGTATATCGCAGGAAGAATCGTCGACCTGCTCATCCAAAAAGGCGCCAGAGCCGCATCGCCAGGCGAGTTTACTTTCCGCGCTTTTCTGAACGGAAAAATCGATCTGGCCCAGGCTGAAGCAGTTGCGGACATGGTTCATTCCAGAACCGAAGCGGCCAGAAAGATGGCAGTCAACCAATTGGAAGGCGGACTGTCAGCAAAAATTCGATACATGGCGGATCGGATCATTCAGGCGTGTTCTCTGCTCGAAATCGAACTCGATTTTTCAGAGGAAGACGTTGAGTTTTTACCGAAACATCAGCTGACTCGTTTGATCGAATCAATCATCCAGGAAATGGACGCATTGATCGGGACTTATGACAGGGGCCGTATTTCCAGAGAAGGCATTCGTATCGTGTTGGCCGGGAAACCGAATGTGGGGAAGTCCAGCCTTCTGAATGCGCTTCTTGAAAAGGAGAGGGCCATTGTCACTGAAATGCCGGGAACCACGCGCGATACGGTTGAGGATATACTCGACATTCAGGGTGTGATGACCATTATCACGGATACAGCCGGTATACGGGAGTCGAAGGATCCGATCGAACGTGAAGGTATTGCCAGAGCGGAGCAGGCATTCGACAGAGCGGATCTGGTATTATGCGTGATTGACGGAAGCAGGAAGCCGGAGAAGGACGATTTTAATTTTCTGGAACAGGTGCGGCAAAGCGGGAAAAAAGTTTTTCTGCTGATCAATAAATCGGATTTGCCTGATGCCTGGCCGCCGGATCAGTTGATACGGGCAAGGGAATTTTTCCCTGCTTTCAGCGTATCCGCTGTAACCCGTGACGGTATGCAGGAGCTGATCGCATCTCTGGAAGAAACCATCAGCAGTTCCGGAGTATCGTCGGATTCCGTGGCCTTGACCCGGATCCGGCACCGCGAATGTCTGCAGAAAGCCAGGCAGGCTTTGAGCAATGCGCTTGATTCCGGGAATCAAAATATGTCACAGGAATACATCGCACTGGATTTGCGCGGCGCATTGGATCATCTCTACATGATCACAGGGCAAACCGTAGTGGACGATATTCTGAACAATATTTTTTCAAAGTTCTGCATCGGGAAATAAAAAACTGATTCGCTATAAATAGAACCATCGTGAAGTTCACTCTTCAGGGCTTAATTCCAAAGGCTTTCATCCACCTAAAATGTTCCACGTGGAACATCGGACGTTGAAATGGTCCCAGTTCATGGAAACACGGAATTCGACGTGATCGTTGTCGGAGCCGGGCATGCCGGATGCGAAGCGGCCTTGGCGGCTTCAAGAATGGGCGGCAGAACCCTGCTCATCACCATGAACATTTTTAATGTCGCGCAAATGTCCTGCAATCCGGCCATAGGCGGTCCAGCCAAAGGAAACCTGGTCCGGGAGATCGATGCTCTCGGAGGTGAAATGGCCCTTGCCGCGGACCAGACCGGAATCCAGTTCAGAATGCTCAACCGTTCCAAGGGACCTGCGGTCTGGGCGCCGCGGGCTCAGTCTGATCGGATTGAGTATGCAATCCGAATGCGTGTCGCGATTGAAAAAGAGGCGAATCTGCAAATGCTTCAAGGTATGGTCACGGATCTGATTGCGGACCGGGATCATATCAGAGGGGTTATACTCGAGACCGGCAGAAAAATTGAATCCAGAGCCGTGGTCCTGACCTGCGGCACCTTTCTGAATGGTCTCATCCATATCGGCCTGTTCAGCCGTCCCGCGGGCCGAGTCGGGGAATTTCCTGTGCCCGGCCTGACCGAATCTCTCGTGTCATTGGGATTTCAATCCGGAAGGCTGAAAACAGGCACGCCGCCGAGGGTGGATGGAAGAAGCGTGGATTTCTCCGGCCTGGAATCCCAGCCCGGGGATCCGGATCCTGTTCCATTCTCCTTCCGCACCAAACGGATTCATGCTGAGCAGATGCCTGTTTATCTCACCTATACCGGAAAAGAGACACATCGTATTCTTGAATCCGGTCTGGACCGGTCTCCCTTGTACACGGGAAAAATAAAAGGTATCGGGCCCCGGTATTGTCCGTCCATTGAAGATAAGATCGTCCGTTTCAAGGATAAGGAAAGGCATCAGATTTTTCTTGAACCGGAAGGCCGTCGAGATCTTTTGAATACTATGTCAATGGATTTGCGACCAGTCTTCCCGAGGATGTTCAGCTTCGCGCCATCCGTTCCATACCCGGTCTTGAACATGTGGCCGTAACCCGGCTGGGATACGCCATTGAATACGACTATTTTCCTCCTGTTCAGTTGAAAGCCAATCTTGAGACGAAAAGGTTAGCAGGGCTCTTCATGGCAGGCCAGATCAACGGAACATCAGGGTATGAAGAAGCGGCTAGCCAGGGCTTGATGGCTGGCATTAATGCGGTTCTGGTTACAGGGGAGGATCCGTTCATTCTGGACAGATCCGAGGCGTATATCGGAGTGTTGATCGATGATCTGATTACAAAGGGAACAGAGGAGCCTTACCGGCTGTTCACTTCAAGGGCGGAATACCGGTTATTGCTGAGACAGGACAATGCGGATATCCGGCTGAGCCGATACGGGCATGGTTACGGACTGGTGGATGACGCATTCATGCGGCGGATGGAGGAAAAAACAAGCAAGATCAGAACCTGCATCGAGACCGTCCGTAAAATCAAGCCGAATCCGGAGACGATCAATCCGGTTCTTATGGATAAAAAATCCGCAGTCATAGAGACCAGACAGGATTTGTACCGGATATTGTCCAGACCGCATATCGGACTGGAGGATCTTTCGTCTGTCCCGGAAGTCGCGCATCTTCTGGATTCTCTCGGTGATCTGAGAAAAGAAGTTATTGAGCAGATTGAAATCGAGATCAAATATGAAGGCTACCTTCAGAGGCAGGCGGACCAGGTGGATCGCTTCAAGCGTCTCGAGGAGAAAACAATACCCGAGGACATGGATTACCTGTCGATCGGTTCTTTGTCCAAAGAAGCGCGGGAAAAACTGAACCGGATCAGACCGATGTCCCTGGGGCAGGCAGGACGCATCTCAGGAGTGTCTCCTTCTGATCTTTCAGTGTTGATGCTCATGATCATGAAAAAAGATAAAGGAAACGTTCCACGTGGAACCTATTGATCGGATACGGGAAGCGACCGAGAAAGCGGGTATTCCATTGACCGAAGGTGCAATGGATCGCTTTGAACAGTACAGGGCCTTATTGCTGGAATGGAATCAGAAAATCAATCTGATCTCGCATTCGGATGAGGAACGCATCATCAGCCGGCATTTCCTCGGCTCAATCGGCATTCTCTCCTGCATCCAAATGAAGGAAGGAACACGGGTGCTGGATCTGGGCTCAGGCGCCGGTTTTCCCGGACTGCCGCTGAAAATCATGCGTCCGGATCTGGACATGATCCTGGTCGAAGCCACGCAAAAAAAAGCCGTTTTTCTCAATAGCGTTATCCATTCATTGAATCTGTCCGGCATCACGGTAGTGGCGGATAGAATTGAAAATTCATTCAGAGAAATACGCCGCGTATCATGGGTCGTCAGCCGTGCGGTTTCGGACATGTCCACGCTTTACAGATGGAGCCGGCCGGTGCTTTCACCCGGCGGCACTTTGGCCGTGATCAAGGGCGGAAGCGCGGAGAAGGAGACGGATGAGTTGATCCGAAAAAAAGTGGTCCGCTCTTCGGCCTGTCGCCGCATCCCTTATAATCCGTTTCCTGAACATGCGCCCCTGGAAGGAAGCGAACTGGTATTCGTGCGGAAAGAAAGCGTCCGGCCTTCATTCAATTACTAATTTTTAATATTTAATCATGCCCCTTTCCCAAATTCAATCGTCCATCTGGGAGTCCGTACAGGAAAAAAGCCTGGACACGGCCATCGTCCGCGGCGCGTCCGTCGACATCAAGGGTCTGGCCGGCTCCATGAAAACCCTTTTTCTATCCCTAGTCTCCGCAAGGCTCGGTACCGTGATACTCGCGGTTTTCCCTGATCGCGAGGAAGCCGAATGGGTTGCCGAGGAAATGGACGCTCTTCTGGGCGGCGATCAGTCCGCTTTTTTTCCGGGAGGCGATGGCGAAGACGGAGATAAGGTCCAGCTGAATCCAAGAAAAACCGGCATGCGCATGGAAGTGCTCCGGGACCTTCTGCTGGCGAGGCTGAAGTTCGTCTCAACCACGACAGACGGCGTCATTCAGAAGCTTCCCCAGCCCGGATCCCTGGGGCAGACGCTGGTCCGGTTGTCCGGCGGTGTGGAATGGAACCTGTCCGGCCTGGTCGGTCGGCTCGTCGATTTCGGGTATGTCCGGGAAAGCATGGTCGAAGCGCCCGGCGAATTCAGCCTCAGGGGAGGCATCCTCGATATTTTTCCACTGACCGGAGAACCGCCTCACCGCATTGAATTTTTCGGAGACAGAATCGAGTCCATCCGGACATTCGATGTGGCCTCCCAATTGTCCAATGCGAAGGCCGGGGAACTGGTGCTCGTTTCCGCGCCTTCCATCGAGAAGGAAGCCTCGGGATCCCTGTTACAATACCTTCCCGAAAAAAGCCTGATCTTCCTCGAGGATCCGGAATGGATGATGGCGCAGATCGAGAAGGAACGGCAGAAGGAACGGAAGGGAATCTGGGATCCGGAAACATTCGAGTCCCAGCTCAGGCCGTTTCCAATCTGCCGTTTTCACACCCTGGCGGGCGGCGGCGATTGCGCGGATCTGGGCGGAAGGAGCCCGTTCAAGCCGGGTCCGCATGTCGCAGATATTCGCCGGGGCCTGTCGTCCATCACCGCGAAAAGCGAACCGGTCTGGATTTTATGCGAGAACGAAAGCCAGAAGAAAAGGCTGTCGGACGTGCTTCAGCTGGCGGAAGATCCGATCCCGGACGTCCGGCTTCTCATCGGGCCGCTCAAGCGCGGTTTTTCCCTCCCTGAACCCCTGGGCCATGTGCTGACCGAAAGCGATCTTTTCGGCAGGATTTTCAGGAAAAGAAAGAAGGAGCGTTTCCGCGACGGCATTCCCATCCGGGAACTGTCCTCGCTCCTTCCCGGCGATTTCATCGTCCATGTCGATCACGGCATCGGCAAGTACCTGGGTCTCGAAAAGATCAGGGTTCGCGAACTGGAGCGCGAATGCCTGGCCGTGCTCTACCAGGAGGGCGATAAGCTCTACGTTCCGGTGGAGAAAATGGAGCGGGTGCAGAAATACCGGGGCCGGGAGGGCATGGACCCCGCGCTGAGCAAACTGGGAGGCGGGCAGTGGGAAAAACTGAAGGCGCGGACAAAAGAAAGCGTCAAGGCCGTGGCACGGGAACTGATCGCCCTCTATTCGTCCCGCCAGATGCTTCCGGGGCATGCCTTTCCGCCCGATTCCACATGGCAGAAGGAGCTCGAGGCGAGCTTCCCCTATGATGAGACTTCCGACCAGGCCGAGGCCATCGAGGATGTGCGGCAGGACATGGAGAAGCCCAAGCCCATGGACAGGCTGGTCTGCGGGGACGTCGGATACGGGAAAACGGAAGTGGCGGTGCGCGCGGCCTTCAAATGCGTGGCGGACGGAAAGCAGGCGGCCGTTCTCGTGCCGACCACCATTCTGGCCCAGCAGCATTTCCGGACTTTCCGCGAGCGGCTCGGCAGGTTTCCCGTATCCGTGGAAATGCTGTCGAGATTCAGGAGCCCGAAGGAGCAGAAGCAGATCATCGAGAAAGCGAAGGCCGGGAAACTAGACGTTCTGATCGGCACGCACCGACTGATTTCAAAGGATGTGGGGTTCAGGAATCTCGGACTCCTCGTCATTGACGAGGAACAGCGTTTCGGCGTCCGTCACAAGGAAAAGTTGAAAACGCTCAGGAAGAACGTGGACGTGCTCACGCTCTCGGCCACGCCCATTCCGAGAACCCTCTATTTCTCTCTCATGGGCATACGCGACATGTCCCTGATCAACACGCCCCCCAAGGACAGGCGGCCCATCATCACCGAAGTGCTTCCCTTTTCGGAGGATGTCATCGTGGAGGCCATCCGGCGCGAAATAAGCCGGGGCGGCCAGGTCTTTTTCGTCCACAACCGGATCCACTCCATTTTTGCGGTGGCGGACATGGTCAGGCGTCTGGTTCCGGGCCTGGCCGTGGCCGTGGCCCATGGCCGCATGGATGAGCATGAACTGGAACGGGTGATGATTGATTTCGACCGGGGGCGCTACCAGTGCCTCGTGTCCACGACCATCATCGAGTCCGGTCTGGACCTGCCCAATGTCAACACGCTCCTGATCAACCGTGCGGATCAGATGGGGCTCGCGCAGTTGTACCAGCTGAGAGGCCGGGTCGGCCGGTCCGATCACCAGGCCTATGCCTACCTGTTCACGCCGCCTTTCGACCTTCTGAGCCCGGAATCGGTGAAGCGGCTGCGCACTATCGAGGAATTCACCGAACTCGGTTCCGGATTTCAGATCGCCCAGCGGGATCTGGAAATACGCGGGGCCGGAAACCTGCTCGGCGTGGAACAGAGCGGGAACATGGACGCCCTGGGCTATGATCTTTACATGAAGCTCGTGGAGGAAGCGGTCCGGGAAATCAAGGAGGAGAAGGGCGAGGAACCTGCCGAGCCCGCGGGTGTCGACTGCCAGGTGGATGTGGACGAACCGGCTTTTCTTCCGGAATTTTACGTCGACGACGAAAGCCTGCGCGTCAACCTGTACCGCAGGCTTGCCGCCATGCGCGAACCGCGGCAAGTGGACGATTTCGAGACTGAGCTGAAAGACCGCTTCGGCCCCCTGCCGCCCGAGGCCAGGACCCTTCTCGAGTCCAGCCGGCTCCGCATGGAAGGCGCAACCAGGGGGTTCCGGAAAGTCGGACTGGAAAAGAACCGCCTGAGGCTGATTTTCGATGATACCTGGTCCGACCGGTTTCCGGACCCGGAACAATTTTCAAAACGGATTCGTTTAATCGTGGATTCCATGCCTCAACCGGTCCGCTTACTGCAAAAAGGCGGATTCGGCATGCTGGTCCCCCTGGACGGCCTGGATCCGTTCCTGGAAGCGAAAAACATCTTGCAAAGAGTGGAGTGATTCCGTATATTTTTCAATCGGTTACACAAGCACCTAATGGAGGCGATATGAAGTCGGTCACCAAACTGGCTGTATTGGCATCGTTTTTCGTTGTTCTGGTTTTCTCCGGATGCGACAATAAGGATCCGGTCGTGGCGCGGATCGGAAATCGTGAAAAGGTCACGCTCTCTGAACTCAACAATGAGGTGAACCGGACCAGCATGTTCAGCAGGGCCGATCAGCCCGCCCCGGAAAAAGCCCGGAAAGCCCTCGACGTTCTTATTGACAAGAAGATCAAGTTGATGGCCGCCTACCGCGTCAAGCTGGACCAGGACAGCGCCATACAGAAAATGATGAAACCCGAAATCCATCGCGCGATGCTGCAGCGGATGTTCGACATCGAAATCATGGGGTCCGTCATTCCCGAAAAGGACATCCGGAATTACTACGCCAAAACCGCCAAACAGATTCTCATCCGGGACATTGTCTTCAAACTGCCCCAGCCGGCTGATCCGGCTCAGGAGGACAGCCTGAGGCAAAAAGCCATGGATGTCTATAACCGCATCCGAAAGGGCGAATCCTATCTGGAAATGGCACGTCAGTTTTCTGAAGACCCGAAGACCGCGTTTAACGGCGGCCTGATGGGCGTCATTCAGTACACGCGGAGCGATGATCCCGTGCTCAATGCCGTGTTCTCGATGAAAGCCGGAGCGGTTTCAGAGCCCGTCCGGAACAAATCCGGATTCCATATCCTCAAAGTGGAGGAAATACAGCCCAAGGACAGGCTTCCGTACGAAAAAGCCAAAGACCAGATCCGCGGTCAGCTCGAGCGGGAACGGCGGTCTCTGCTCAGCGAGAAGGAAAAACAGTACGTGGACCGGCTGAGAACGAAAAGCGGCTTCACCTGGGTGGAACCGGGCATCGACAGCCTGCTCGCGCATTTCAAGGGCAGCCCGCAGTTTTTCAGGGAGGAACTCCGCGATTCGCTCCGCCACCTCCCGGAATCCGTCCGCAAGCAGGAGCTGGCCCGGTTCAAGGACAAGAACCGGACGATTACGACCGAAACCATCATCCAGCGGCTCGACGAAAAGGGTTTCATCAACGGCGTCAGTTTCGGCACCCGCGAAGCCCTGATGAATACGATTGACCGCTGGGTGATGACGGATCTTCTGATCGCGTCCGCGGAGCGAAACGGACTGGCCGGACACGAGCAGGTGAAACAGAGAACGAAGAAAATGATGGAACGTCTGATGCTCGATTCCCTGAATGTGCGTGAGATATGGGGATCCATCCAGCCGGATTCGGCCGCGGTGAAGGCGCATTACGAAGCGTTCCTGGACAGTCTCTACAGCGAACAGCCGCAGGCCCAGATCCAGGAAGTGCTGGTGAATGACCGCGCGCTGGCGGAGCGAATCCGGAGAGAGACGGAAGGCCGGTGGGATCTGAGGCGTTTTCCGGAACAGCACACCGTGCGTCCGGGCATGAAGCAGAAAAACGGGGTATTTGATCTCAAGCCGGTCAGTCAATACGGCGAACTCGCGCCCTATCTTCTGAACGCGAAACGCGGGGACACCGGAGGTCCCATTGAACTGAAGAACCAGCAGTACTCTGTTTTCAAGGTGCTCTCCAAGCGCGAGAAAAAGGCCCGCCCCTTTGAAAATGCGGAGATGCGGGTCCGGCAGGATCTGATCCGTTCCATCCGCAGGGATAAGGAAAAAGCCTGGCTGGATGATCAGAAAACCAAAGTCCGGATCACCATCGATGAAAAGGTCCTTCAGCAGGTCGCGAATGCGCAGTAAAACCGGCCGCGCCCTGCGGGCCGCCCTGTGCGCGGGACTGGCATCGGCCTGTCTCTGGACGGCCGGCTGCCGGAACCGGAGCGGCGAGCGTCAGGTCGCCGCCAGAGTCGGGAAAGCCGAGTTGACTTTTGAAACGCTCCGAAGCCGGATGGCGAAACAGGGTCTGCCGCAGTCTCAGGAGACGGAATTCATAGACACGTGGGTCAACGAGGAACTGCTCGCGCAGGAAGCCCGGCGGCAGGGACTGGCCGGGGACGGGGACCTGAAATGGGAGCTCGAGCAGATCGAGAATCAGCTGTTGATCAACAAGTTGATCGAGAAGGCTTTCTCGGAGAAGGTCCGCATCACGGACGACGAAGCGGCCGGTTTTTATGAAAAAAACAAATCCCTTTTCACGGTGGAAGAGGATGAAGTCCGTTTTCTGCATATTCTGACCCGGACGCAGGCGGATGCCGAAGCCGCGCTTCAGCAGATACGGGCCGGTAAATCCTTTGAAGAGACGGCCCGTGAGCGATCCGTGGATTCGTATCGCGAGAAAGGCGGAGATGTCGGATTCATCGGGAGGGGTGACGCAGTGCCGGAACTCTCCCGCGCCGCCTTTGCCCTGGCCGAAGGCGGTCTCTCGCCGGTGGTCAGGAGCAGCCAGGGGTTTCACCTGGTCAAGCTGGTCGGCAGACACGCCAAGGGCGAAACACGGGATCTGGCTGAAGTCCGCAGCGAGGTCATGCAGAGACTCCGGGTCGAAAAGGAGCGCAAAGTCTATTACGATTTGCTGTATCAGTTGAAGAGCAGCCGGAAGGTCAGCATCCGTCCGTCCGCTCCCGCGGCTGGAGCGGAATGAAGCGGCCCGCCCGGAGCGGCGGGGAGAAACAGCACAAACCTTAACGCCGTGCCTTCGGATCGAGGGACCCGGGGCAAGGCATCCTGGAGCGCGCGGGTGAAAAAATGGAATAAGCGGAGCGCCGCCGTATGGGCGGCGTTCTTTCTGGCGGCTTCGGCCGCATCGACCGGACAGGAAATCCTGGACGGCGTGGCGGCTGTGGTCGGAGACGAAATCGTCCAGAAATCGGAATTGGAACAGATGGCGCAGTATTACGCGCTTCAGACGGGCCTGCGGCCCGCCGATCATCCGGCTGAATACCGGACGCTGAAACGCGACATCCTGCAGAACCTCATCGACGACCGCGTGATGATGGCCAAGGCCAAGGAAGACACCGTGATCGTCGATGATGCCAAGGTGGATGCGGAGCTCGAAAACCGGATCCGGTCACTGGTCCAGCAGATGGGATCCGAGGCGAAGGTGGAAGCCCAGTTCGGGGCGCCGATCAAGAAGATCAAGCGCGATCATCGCGAAGAAGTGAAAAACATGATGGTTGTCCGAGAACTGCAGAATACCAAATTCAGGGGTCTGCAGGTTTCCAGGCGTGAGGTTGAAACGTTCTATGAATCCATCCGGGACAGCCTGCCCGAGAAAAAGCCGACGGTTCGGCTGAGCCAGATCCTGATCCGGATCCATCCGGGAGAAGCAAGCCGCGTGAAGTCTCTGGAAAAGATGCGGCAGATCCGGGACCGCATCCGGAAGGGCGAGGCGTTCGAAGCTCTCGCCCGGGAGGCCTCCGAAGATCCGGGCACCGCGAGCCGGGGCGGCGACCTCGGTTTTGTGGACCGCGGCACCCTGTTCCCGGCTTTTGAAGAAGCGGCTTTTCAGCTGAGCCCGGGGCAGGTCTCGGACGTGGTGGAAACGCCGGTGGGGTTTCACCTGATCCAGGCCGTGGAAAAGCGCGGCGACCAGATTCATTGCCGGCACATTCTGATCCGCATCGAGAAAAGCGGGTCGGACGATGAAATCGTCCTGCAGAGGATAGAGGCGGTCCGGGAAAGGGCCATGAAGGGAGAGGACTTCAGCGCTCTCGCCAGGGAATGTTCGGACGATTCCAGCACCCGGGCGCAGGGAGGGGATCTCGGGTGGTTCTCCCTGGAGGACGTGCAGATCGACGAATTCCGGATCGCGGCGGACACTCTTGAAGTCGGCGAGATCAGCATGCCGTTCGAGACGCAGTTCGGCTTTCACGTTGTGAAAATGGAGGCGCGCAGGGAGAAGCAGAAATACAGCCTGACCGATGATTACGAACAGTTCAGGGCGCGCGCGCTTGAATTCAAAATGCAGAAAATGAAGAAACAATGGATCGATCAGTTGAAGAAAACCATGTATATCCGGGTGAACGAAGACCTGATATGAACCGATCGCATCCATACGAAACCCGGCCCCTGCTTCTTCCGAGGGGCTTTTTTTCATTTTCAAGGCCATGAGACACTTTACGCGGACATGCGCGGCCGCTGTTTGGGCCGCTGTTTTCACGGCATTCCCCCTCAGCCTGTTTTCGGGGCAGACGGATGATGGGCCGGTTCCGGCAGGCCGGATCCTTCATCCGGTCATGGCCCGCGTCCATTACCGGGGCGGAGGGGACTGGTACAATGATCCCTCCTCCATCCCCAATCTCTGCCGTTTCATCCGCGAGAAGACGACCCTGGACATGCCGGACGAACGGGTGGATGTCACGCTTCTGGACGAGGACCTGTTTTCCTATCCGATTCTGTTCATCACCGGCCACGGACAAATCGTGTTCAGCCCCGAAGAAGCGGCCCGGCTCCGCACCTATCTGCTGCGCGGGGGATTTCTGTTCGTGGACGACGATTACGGAATGGACGCGTCTTTCAGGCAGGCCATGAAGGCCGTTTTCCCGGACCGGGATCTCGCGGAACTGCCGTTCTCGCACGGGATTTATCAAGTTCATTTTCCCTTTTCGGACGGTCTTCCGAAAATCCACGAACATGACAATCAGCCGCCGAGTGGGCTGGGCATTTTCGATGACCGCGGCCGGCTGATGGTCTTTTATGCTTTCGAATCCAATCTGTCGGACGGGTGGGCGGATCCCGGCGTTCACCATGACCCGGAAGAAAAGCGGGAGGAAGCCCTGAAAATGGGCGCGAACATCGTCATCTGGGCGCTGACGCGCTGAATCTGATCGCTCGCTTACCACGCCGCCCGCTGCGCGGGACCAAGGTATTATATATCTTCTTGTTGAAGACAAGCGGCGGGGTAAGCGGGCGAATATAACATATTTTCTTCAATACAGACAGAAGATTCCCCGGCCTCGCCGCGGGGAGCTTCAAATCGGCAGACATGGAAAGTCCAACGGAAATACCAGCATTCGGCAGGATCACCCGGCGCCTGCACGGCCTGAGACAGACGATCAAGCGGAAGGTCCTTTGGGAGGGCATTTGCCGGACCGCGGGGGCGCTGCTTGCGGGGGGGATTCTTTTTCTGTGCCTGGAAATGATTCTCTGGATGTCTCCGGCATGGAAAATTCCGCTGTGGATTTCAGCCGGAGCCGTCTTCCTGACCGCGGTGTTTCTCCTCATCCTCCGGCCGCTCTTCTCGCTAATTTTCAGCCATCAGGATCCGTCCGATGACCGCCTCGCCGTTAGAGTCGGGGCATTTTTTCCGGAGATCAGAGACAGACTGCTCAACGCTTTGCAGGTGGCGAGGGCGGCGGCCGATCCGGCGGACGGCACTTCTCCCGAACTTGCCGGAGTGGCGGCTGGCGCGGCCTGGAGGGCGGTCGAGGATCTTGATTTCACGGCAGCATCCGGGGCGGTATCGGCCGGGCGCAATCTGCGGTTTCCGGTCGTGGCCGCCGCTGTATGCCTGGCCGTTTTCGTTCTGTTTCCGCTGGACCTGTCGGACGCCCGGCGCAGGCTCATGCATCCGGCTACGCGTTATGTGAAACCCCTGCCTTTCGGCGCGGTTATCCGTCCGGGCTCGGTTCGCATCGTGGAGGGCGAAGCGCTGGTCCTTTCCGTGGAGGGTCGCGCGCTTCCAGCCGGCCGCGTCCGGCTCGTGATCCGCGACAGCCGGAACGAGCGGTTCGTGGATCTGAACCGGCCGTTCAGGTACCGGATTCCGGCCGTGACCGCGGAATTCGATTACGCATTCAGACTGTCCGGCTTCCGGAGCGACTGGTACGAAGTGCGTCTGCTCAGACGGCCCGAACTGAAGAGTCTTGAAGTCAGGGTGACGCCCCCCCGTTACACAGGCGCAGGCCCGGTCACGCTCGAAAAAAACGTGGGACACGTGGAGGCGCTCCGGTCATCCAACGTCGCCGTGGCCCTGAAATCCAGCAAACCGATACTCCGGGCGGCTCTTGTTTTCGAAACCGGGAAACGGTTTCCGATGGATTGCTCCGGAGACGCGGCTTCCGGCCGCTTCACCCTGACGGCCGAAGACCGCTACTGGATCGAGCTGGAGGATTCTCTGGGTCTGGGCAATACGCATCCGGTGCGGTACACCCTACGGGTTCTGGCTGACCGGCCGCCGGAAGCCGCGGTCCTGTTCCCGGGGCCTTCCGCGGAGATGGACGCGTCCGGCCGCCAGTTGCTTGCTTTGGAGGGGACCGACGATTACGGCGTTACGGAAGGCAGAATCGGATATTTCATCGAAACGCCGGACAGGCCGGATGCGGCCGCACCGGACACGGCTTTCATCGACCTGCCGGTTCCCGGCCGGCCGCAGGTCCGGCTCTCGCTTGATTACTCCTGGAATCTGGAATCGCTTCAGATGTTTCCCGAGGACCGGGTCCGCTATTTCTTTGAAGTCCGGGACAATGACGCGGTTTCAGGACCGAAAAGGGGAAGAAGCCCTCTGTATGCGATCCGTTTCCCGTCCGTGATGGAGATCATCCGGAAGACGGAGCAGGAGCAGGATTTTCAACTGAACGCCGTGGAGAGCATCGCCGAGGACAGGCGGGCCTTTGAAGAGGAGATCCGGGCCCTGTCGGATCTGATGAAAACCGGACAGAACCCGACGTGGAGCCGAAAGGAAAACCTCAGCCAGGGTGTCGACCGGCAGTTGCGGCAGGAGGAGGAAATCCGCGAACTGCGGGAACGGCTCGAATCTCTTGAGGCGGCCGTTGAATCCGATGAACGGATGGGATTCGAAGCTTTGGAAAAAGTGCGGGAGCTCCAGCGCCTGTACGGGGAAATCGATTCTCCGGAACTGCGCGAGAATCTGGCGCGTCTCAGTGAAGCGCTGAAACAGGCCGATCCCGAAACGCTGAGACGTGAGGCGGAACGCTTTCAGATCTCACAGGAGGATGTCCTGAAGGCGCTCGACCGCACGATCAGTCTCATGCGCCGCATGAAGACGCAGATGCAGGTAGAAGGTTTGATCCGCCGTATGGACGACATGGCCAGGCGCCAGGAAAAATTAAACGACACGCTCAGGGCCGGGGACCCGTCCGGACGCGACGCCGCGATCCGGGAAGAGGAAAAACTGAAACGCGAATCCGAAGCCCTTGGACAGGATGCGGACACGTTGTCCGATTCGGGAGCGGAACATCCCGAGTTTCCGGATTCGGCTTTCGGCGATTTTCTGTCGGAGTGGAAAAACCGGGATTTCCCCGGTCAATTCGGATCCATGAGCACGGAGCTCAGGGCCGGGGATCTGTCCGAAGCCGGCCGGATGGGACAGGAAACGGCCCGCTCCCTCGACGCGATGAAGGAGAAGCTGGAACGGGTGAGGGACATGCTGGAGAATAAAACCGGGACCCTCGAGGCGCTGGCCCGAAGTTCCGGCCGGCTTCTGGAGCTTTCCGAAAGACAGGAATCGCTGATGTCGGAAACAGCGGCAGGCACCCGGACCGGATCCGATGCGGCGGAAAGACAAGAGGCGTTGAAAGCGGGGCTGGAGGCGGAAACGGATTCTCTTTTCCGTATGTCGAAACAGAGCTTCTCGGTGACGCCCCGGATCGCGGAGGCGCTCCGCGACGCGATGTCCGGGATGCAGCAGAGCCTCCGCCGCATGGAAAACCGGGATGGAAGCGGAGCCGCGGCCGGCCAGGCCAGGGCCATGGGTGATCTGAACCGGGCTGTCATGGAAATCCAGTCCGCGGCAGAGCAGATCCGCGCCTCAGGATCCGGGGCCGGGATGGAACAGTTCTTCGATCAGATGGGCGGGATGAGCGCTTCCCAGCTCGCGCTTAACCAGAAACTGGCGGATTTGCTCAGGTCGGGTTTGGGAGGAGAGCTGTCTCTGGAGGCTCGGGCCGGCATGCCCAGGCTCGCCGCTGAGCAGGACGCGCTTCGGCGGCGGCTTGAAAATCTCGGCCGGCAATTCGAAGGCCGCGGCCGGCGGCCGGCGGACATGGCTGGCATTCTCGAAGACATGAAACGGACAGTGGACGACCTGATCCGCGGCGCCGCGGATTCCGGGACCCAGGACAGGCAGAGAAGAATCCTGTCCCGTATGCTGGAGAGCCAGCGGTCGCTCCGGGAACAGGACGAAGGCCGCGGAAGAAAGGCCCGATCAGGAACAAACGTGATCCGGTCCGGTCCGGAAACCGGCCAGAGCCGTCCTTCCGATTCACAGCTTCTGCTCATGCGGCGGCTTGAGGAAATGTCCGAGGAGGGATTCACCCCCGAATACCGTTCCTGGATACGGGATTATTTCGAACAACTGGCCAAGGAAAAACGCTGAACGCATGATCCGAAATCGTGACCATTCACGGGCTGCAGGGCTGATACCGGTCCTGCTACTTTCCGTATGGGTCTGCGGACCGGAACCGGCGCAGGCCCAGGATATCCGTTTGATGCTCCGTACCGGTCAGGCCCTGGAGGAATCAGGCGAATGGGAACAGGCCGAACAGTGGTACGAGATTCAGGCTGAACGGGTTCCGGAGCAGGAGCCTATTGCGGAAAGACTTTTTGAATGCCGCATGAAAATGAAGCGGCTTGAAAAAGCCTCGTCCCTGGCTGACGAATGGCTTGTCCGAAGGCCGGGAGACCGGGGCTGGAGGAGCCGGAAGGCGCGAAGCCTTTACGCCCGCGGGAATCGCGGTGAAGCGGGCGACGAGTGGGAGAAAATTCTACGGTCCGCTCCCGGAGACGCATCGGTTTATCTGCTGGTTGCGTCCGGCATGCGGACGGACGGACTGCCGGATAAAGCAGAGGACGTACTGACTCGGGGGATGCGTCAGACCGAAAATCCGGACGTCTTCATCTTTGATCTGGCGGATGTCCGGATCGAACGCGGCCGTTTCCGGGAGGCAGCGGAAATTCTGCTGGAATACGGCGCGGCTCATCCCGACCGGGCGGGTCTGGTGAGAGACCGCATCGACCGGTTCCCCAGAACGGCAAGCGTCGCGGATGAGGTGATTGCCGCATTCGAACGCAACCCGGACCTTCAGGCGGTTTCCCATCCGATCGCGGGCCTGATGATGCGTTATGCGCTCCAGTCGGGCCGAACCCAGGCCGCATACCGGGCGGCCGTCCGTATGGATGAACAGGCCGATATCGGCCGTCAGGGCGATGGGCTCGCGGAATTCGGCAGCTCGGCAATGGATTGCGGAGAGATGGGCTGGGCCAGAATCGCGTTCGGGGAACTGCTCAAGCGGTATCCGGATTCGAGACGGGTTCGGGACGCCTGGATGGGAATGATGAAAATCAACCGGTCCGATAACCGGTGGCAGGAGGCGGTTTCCTGCTGCGACGCCGCTTTGGCAGGCAGACACGACGATGCGTTCCGCCAGCAGGTGATGCTCGAAAAGGGCCGGCTGATCCGGGACGGCCTGTTCGACGGCCATCGGGCGAAAGCCGTTTTCGATGATCTGATCCAGCGCCACCCGGCCGGAGCCATGCGTTCCGTGTGGGAAACGGAAGCGGGGCAATGCGATATTTTAACCGGGGATCCGGACGCCGGCCTGACCCGTTTCCGAGAGGCCCTGTCCACGGCTCGACGTGAGCGCAACGGCGACTGGGTCACGCCGCTGGTCTGGACGGCCAGAGCCCTGACCTACAAAGGGGACTGGACGGCCGCCCGGGACACCCTTCAGGCCCTGTCCCCTCAGGCTTTAAATTCAGATCTTTTCAGGTTGCCCCTGCTGAATGACGGCCTGGACCTGAAAATGAGAATAACCGCGAACGCATCATGCTGCACGGAAGGTCTCCGGCGTTTTGCCGCGGCGGAGTGGCTCGAAAAAAGGAGGCTGTACCGGGAGGCGATCGCCAGCCTCGACAGCATTCCGGAAGACGGCGGATCCTTTTTCCCCGAGGCGCTTCTGAGAAAAGCGAATCTATACCATGCGCTCGGCAGGGACAATGAATGCCGGGCTGAAATCAAGCGTTTTCTCGGCAAATTTCCGGGCCACGAATCCGCGGGCCGCGGCCTTCTGCTTCTGGGAAGTTCCGAGGAACGGTCCGGTTCCGCGGACCGCGCCATGGAAGCTTATGACCGCATTCTCCAGATCAGCCCGCGGTCGGCAGCGGCCGGCGAAGCGCGCGAGAGAATACGGCTGATTCGGAAGGAGGAGCGATGACTTTGCGATTGCGGGAATGGGCCATCGGTTTTCTGCTGGCCGCGTCAGCCGGCCCGGCGCAGCACCTCCTCATTCCCATGGATTTGCGGCAGGCGGATCACCTGAAGGCGTACGGAGCGGCCTTTGCGGTTCTGGAGCGTGGCGTGACTGTGGAGTGGCTCCTGAATTACAGGTGCGGATCATTCCTGATGCCCCATGACGAATGGGCGGCCAGACGGTGCCGGTCCGCGGGCGTGACCGTGGAATCCGTGACTCCGGATGATGTCGTCTCCATCCGCCGGGCTGTTTCAGCGGGGAATATGGAATCCGTACTGCTCGAGAAGGCGCCGAAAATCGCGGTCTATACGCCGCCGGACAAGCGGCCGTGGGACGACGCCGTGACCCTGGCGCTGACGTATGCGGAGATTCCGTATCGGACGGTCTGGGACGAGGAAGTGCTGGCCGGCAGGCTCGGGGAATACGACTGGCTTCACCTGCATCATGAGGATTTCACCGGGCAGTACGGAAAATTCTACAGAAATTACCACAACGCCGAATGGTACGTGAAACAGAAAAACCTGTACGAATCCATGGCCCGGCGGCTGGGATTCCGGAAGGTCTCCAAACTGAAGCTCGCCGTCGCCCTGATGATCCGCCAGTTCGTCACGGACGGAGGGTTTCTATTCGCCATGTGTTCAGCGACGGATTCGTACGACATCGCCCTGGCCGCGGAGGAAACCGACATCTGCCAGCCGGTTTTCGATGGCGATCCCGTGGCCGGGGACTGGCCGGACGCGCTGGACGACCGAAAATGTCTGGCTTTCGAGAAATTCACGGTTTTAACGGATCCGATGATCTATGAGTATTCCGACATCGACACCACGCCCCAGGACCCGATTCTGGCCCAGGTCGAATCCGATTCGTATTTCACGCTCTTCGATTTCTCGGCGAAATACGACCCGGTGCCCGCCATGCTGACCCAGAATCACACGGCCGTCATACACGAATTCATGGGCCAGACGACCGGATTCCGGAGAAGCCGGGTGAAGCCGGCGGTGACTGTGCTCGCGGAAAAACCCGGATCCGACGAGGTCAAATACATACACGGAGACGAGGGCCGGGGCACCTGGACATTCCTGGGAGGCCATGATCCGGAGGATTATCACCATTACGTGGGCGACCAGGCCCACGGATCTTTCCTTTACCGGAACAGTCCGGGGTACCGCCTGATCCTGAACAATATCCTCTTCCCGGCCGCGAGAAAGAAGGAAAGGAAGACATGACCGTTTCCCCGGGCTTCCGCCGCCCGGACGGATCCGGAAGCGGCCGGGCCGAAGTTTCCGGAGCGGAACGAGAAAAAATTTGCATACCGGTCCGAACTTGATTACATTTCTTTGAACATGCTGAAAGAATTTGCCATACAGACATCCGGACGCTGCCGGATGATCCGGATCGACGATGAAATCCAATCGGCCCTGAAGGAAAGCGGCGTCCGGGAGGGGACCTGTCTGATCTGGGTGCCGCATACGACGGCCGCGGTCACGGTCAATGAAAACGCGGATCCGTCCGTGGTCCGCGACATTCTGGCCGCAACCGGCACAACGTTCCCGGAAAACGACCGGTTTGAGCACATGGAAGGCAATTCGGACAGCCATATCAAGTCCAGTCTGTTCGGCCCGTCCCTGACGCTGATCGTGACCGGCGGCAGACCGCTGCTCGGCACCTGGCAGTCCGTGTACTTCTGCGAATTCGACGGGCCGCGGCACAGGCGTTTCTTCGTCAAGGTGACGGGGGACGGATGAAGCTGTCCGAGCTAGGTGAATTCGGACTCATCCGAAGGCTTCAGGATCTATGCGCGGTCGGGAATGACCGTGTCATTCTCGGCATCGGCGACGATGCGGCCGTGATCCGCTGCGGCGAGGACGGCCGGATGGTGTTCACGACGGACGCGATGGTTGAAGGCGTTCATTTTGAACGTTCCTGGTTTCCTGTCGAATCCCTCGGATGGAAGTGCCTCGCCGTGAACCTGAGCGATGTGGCGGCCATGGGCGCGTCTCCGGTCTGTTGTGTGGTAACCGCGGCCCTGCCCGACGGCTGGAGCGTGGAGGAAACGGAGGCGCTGTATGCGGGCCTCCGGCGATGTGCGGACCGTTACCGGTGTCCGGTGGTCGGAGGCGACACGGTCCGGTCCGCAGGCGGCGCTGTTTTCTCCATCGCGGTTCTGGGAGAAATGCGGGGAGCGAGGGAGATCCGGAGATCCGGCGCAGCGGCCGGCGACCGGATATGCGTGACCGGCGATCTGGGCGGCGCGGCGGTCGGATTGAACGTGCTGCGTTCCGGCGGAAAGCACAGGGACCGGTTTCCGGAATCGGTCCGGCGTCTGCTGGAGCCCCTTCCGAGAGCGGAAGAAGCGGTCCGGCTGGTTCGCTCCGGAGGCGTCACTTCCATGATCGACATCAGCGACGGACTGGCATCCGAGATACGGCACCTGTGTGAAGCAAGCGGCCTCGGGTGCGTCCTGTATGCGGACCGCATCCCGGTTTCCCGGGAGACGGCGATCTGGGCAACCGAAGCCGGGGAGTCCCCGGTCCGGCTCGCCCTGGAAAGCGGCGAAGAATACGAGCTTTTGTTCACCGCGGATCCGGCCGCCCGGATGAATCAGGCAGTCGCCGGTTTCGCCGGACCGGCGGACAAAGTGACAGTGATCGGAGAAATGAGGCCGCGAGACGCCGGAATCCGGATCCGGGAGGACGGCGCTGAATTGCCGCTCACAGCCGGGGGTTGGGATCATTACCGTTCGGCATCGGGGAATTCATGATCACCATGGAAAATGTCTGGTACCGGTTCGGCAGTCATGCGATTTTTTCCGGCGCGGATTTCCGGATGCAACCAGGCGAATTCGTGTACGTCACTTCGTGGGTCTCCGGCGTGCCGCCCAGCTCCACCAATTTGGCAGACACGGCCTCGGCCTCGTCGAGCATAACCACCAGGGCCACGCCCGCCTTGCCGCCATCGAGATCCTTGCCGATCCGGGCGACATCGTCCTTGGACATCCCCAGGCCACCCTGGTCAACAAGGAGCCGGCGATGGCGCCGAAGATCAGGCCGCCCACGACGGTCATGCCACCGGAGAGGAGACCCACCAGACCGAAGATGAGTGCGCCCTTCCCGGTCTGCAGGACCAGCTTCTGGGTCTTGATTTTGCCCTTGTCATCCTTCACAAGCGCGCCAATGGCGCCGAGCTTGATCGCGTCAGTTCCTTGTTCCACTGCTTGAGCGCTTGCACTGCCGCGTCGGCCGCAGCCTCGGTGTCGAAGAAAGCGAGTACCAGTTGTTGATTTTTCTTTGCCATTGTAGTTTCTCCTGTGAATTAGCTTATCTGACAGATCGAACCGGAACCGTACTGCGCCTCCAGCCGTGTGAGAAGAACCGCGGGATTCGGGAATTCCCGGAAGCAAAACAGAATGCTCCCGAAACCTAACCGGCGCGTGAAGCTTAATTCTTCACATCGTACACGATAGCAGCCGGTGTTAGTGCGCTGCGACGTCCAGCGCCTCAGCCACGGCTTCCATCGCCTCGGCCTGGCCGATCGCCTCGGTGCGCGGCCACCTGCTTGACGCCTGCCTTCTCGAGATCCCGTGCGATCTTCCGCGCTCTGGGCGGCGGCTATTACTTCCGCACCGCCTGCCGCGTTTCATCGCGCCATCCACGAAGAGATCGGCGCTGCGCTGAGCCCCTTCTTCGGCAACAGCCATCCGAACGAGCCCTTCAGCCACCTCGTTAGCGCCCATGTCGCTGACCTTAGCGCCTGTCGCGGCCATCGCCTGCGCCGCACCGGGCCGCCCAGCCGCATGATCGAATCCACGGCGAAGAGCGCAGGAGGTTGCCCTTGTCCTCCAGGAATGCGGCCAGCACGGGCATCTCGCGCGCAGACACGACGGCGCTGGCAACCCCCAACTGCCCGGAGAGGAGCCAAGCTCCATGGCGCGCGCCAACTCGGCGCTGCTCAGCGAAGCAACCACCGCGGACTGCACGTGGATGTCCTCCGATGTTGCCAACGGCTCGATCCCTTCGGCCACGTCCAGCACGCCGGCTGCGGCCACAACCTTCGCTGACCTGGCCAGTTCTCCGCGACGATCATCGTCCACACCATCCATCACCACGACCGTCCCGGCGGTTTGCGCCGACCGGGCGACCCGACGGACCTTCTCGCCGCCACCAATTCCTGCACGCCGGCCGAGACCTCGATCAAGCCGTCTTCCATCCGGCTCTCGGCGGAAAGCCTCGACGCCCGCTGCGGTCTCTTCCAGCTCGGTCTTGCTGACCGCTACCTTCTTGCTCTTCGTTGCCATGGTGTGTTTCTCCCCTTCTGATTGTCAAGTACAGGTTTTTAATACCGGCCAGCCGATGCTGCGCCCTATAGTATGTCGCAAACGTCGCCCGCTTTCCGTAGCCTTACACTCCCTTCCCGGCTACTCGGCCACGTACTGCAACAACTTTACGTTGGTACTGTTGAAGATCGTGGACTGGTTGCCAGCCACTTCGTAGCGGTAAGAAAGCTGCACCGCGGCCAGGTAGTTCTGCGCCTGCGTAGTAGCGTCGTCCGGACACGCCATGCCTGTCAGCACCGGAGCGCCGACCTGCAGGTTGCTGCCGTTGACCGTGTACGGCGATGTGTAGTTGTTGCAGCTATCCGTGCCGGTCACCTTGCCATAGGACCCCGAACAGGGCCATGATCTGGGGTGCCGGCGATCGGCGACACCAGTGCCTGCTGGCCGTTGTTGTAGGTCAGCAGCAACCAGTTCTTGCCCACCGGTGGATATGGGGACCGCGGTCGGCGGCGCTGCCGTCGGTGGGACGGCGGTAGGCGGTACTGCTGTAGGTGACCCGGCGGTACGGAACCTGCGTCGGCGGCACTGCTGTAGGCGGCACGGCGGTCGGCGGGATAGCCGTGGGCGGCGCAACGACGTTCACGTATTGCTGACCCTGGCTCTGCCCGCCTGGCCCCGTCGCCACCAACGTGTAGGTGACGCTGCCGGTTCCGGGTGGGCAGTCCTGCATCGTGCTCCGCACAGGGTGCGTTGGCCCAGAGGGTGGTGCCACCCGCGTAAGCACGATCTGGGTGACGCTGCCCGCGACATCCCATTGCACATTGATACACTGCCCCGGCTGGATCTGCGACGGCGTCACGGTGAACAGATTGATGACCGCCACGCCAGCCGGCGCCTGCGCCACGTCGATCGTGATCGACCACGTTTCAGAAGCGCCGTTGTTGTAAATCACAGTCAGGTTGTAGGTCGTGGTCTGGGTCGGGCACTGGACGCTGCTGCCCTGGCCCGCCACCCAGTACTGGGTCATGTCCGCCCCTTGCGGGTAAAAATCGCCCTTGACGTTCTGGACGTTCCAGTTGAAGGTGACGCACTGACCAGGCCGTGATGTTGGTCTGGTTGACGGTGAAGCTGATCGTCGGCGATGGGGTTTGCGTCGGCGCCGGCACGGGGGTGGGCGCCTGCACCTGGATGCCGACGTAGACCGTCGTGCCGAAGGCGGTTCCCTTGGCGTTGACCATCTGCCAGAAGCCCTGGTAGACGCCCGGCTGCTGCGGCGCCACCATGTTGACTGAGATGTCATACGTGCCGCCGGGCGGGACGCTGCCCTTGATGTAGGTCGGCTGCCCGCTCATCTGTGACTGCGGCGTGTTGCCGTGAAGTTTGCACGGAGATAGTACACGCTGGTCCACGTGCAGGTGCCACTGTTGCGCACGCGCCACGTCTTCACGAACGCCTGACCCGGCCTCAGCACCGGCGGCGCGGTCATGTTGGCGTCGTCGTAGGTGATATCGGCGACGTAGGACATGCCGTCGATACAGGCCGCGGGCGCAGCCGTGGGTGTAGGCTGGCTCGGCGCCGAGGTAGGCGTCGGCTGGGCGGGCACAGGCGTGGGCGCCAGCGTGGGCACCGGCTGGACCTCGCCTTTGTCCAGGCCCAGATACTTGGCCGCCAGCTCGGCGTCCGCGCCGCTATCCACGCCCGTCAGCGCCTTGTCCAGGACGCGTCGGAACGAATCCGCGCCCTTGGGGATGGCGATGGCGTACAACTGCGGATCGATGCCCTCGCCCACCAGTTTGACGCCGCCCTGCTGCACGGTCGTTTGGGCCGGCTGGTTGTCGAGCAGCACAGGGTGGATGCACTTGTCTTCAGATCCTTGACCGCATGCTCGATATCCGGGTACGAATACAGATTACCCGCCGGCATCTGTTGGGTATCAACCAGCGTATCCTGCATGAAGGTCTCGTACACCGAGCCGCTCTGCACGCCCGACACATTCAGTTGCGGAACTGCTCGGGCTGGGTGATCGAGGTGATGGCGGATTGCGCATTCGCCAGCACCGCGCCACACCCCGCGTAGTAAAACTCGTGAAATCGACAACCTGCTGGCGTTCCGGCGTCTCGAAAATGGCGCGATCGCGACGTCGATTTGGCCGAGCTGCCGACCGCGTTGTAGAGGCCGTAGAACGCGTAGTCCTTGATCTCGACCTTCACGCCGAGCTGTTTGCCGATCTTCTCGAATCAACCCGATGTCGAAGCCGTCGAGCTGGAAGCGGCTGTTGTAGTACTCGAAGGGCGCATAGTCGGCGGCCGTACCGACGACCATGACGCCACTCTTTCGGATCTGGTCCCACAGGTCAGCCGGACCGGGGTTGGCATCACGGTCGCTTCCGCCTGCGGGGGAATCGGTGTAAGCAGCAGTGCACCCAGCAGGCGACACAGGCAATCGCCACGACCGCGATGATCGGTGTCAGGATAGTAACTCGTCGCATAAGAGAATCTATTCCTCGCTTGTGAGATTCAACGCCGGGAGGCTCACAGCAACAGCAGGCACAGGTTGATGAAGTCCAGGTACAGCGAAAGCGCCCCGATGACCACCAACCCGCCCGGCACACGGT
>CAVTNR010000002.1:0-175225 GCA_963736115.1 uncultured bacterium | reverse complement strand
TGGCCGAGACGAAGAAGACCTTCTCGATCCGAAGATCAAGCTGACGGCCACGTGCGTGTGCGGTCTTCATCGGCCATTCCGAGAGCGTGAATATCGAGTTCGAGAAGCCCGTGACCGCCGAGGAAGCACGCGAATCGCTGGCGGCCGGCCGCCGGGACCTGCTGATCGTCGAGACAGCGCGAGGCGGAGGCTACATCACCCCGCTCGATGCGGCGGGCGAACATGCGACCTATATCGAAGCCGCAACCGCGAGGATAAACATGCTGAGCACGGTTGCCTTCTGGTGCGTCTCGACAACCTGCGCAAGGGCGCAGCGCTCAACGCCATCCAGATCGCGGGAACGCCTGATCAATCGCGGGCTCATCAAGCCTCGCGCGAAGGCAGCGTGACGCGGGTCAGGCTTGGAGGTCGTCACCGGATCGTTCGATTTCGGTGGCGATCGAAGCGATCAAGGCCGACTTGATTCCCGCCAGGGCTTCGGGTTGGTGGGGCCAGAACGCTAAGAAACGGGACAGATTCGGCGGGTCTGAGTGGGATCAGCCGACAGCCTTTTTCGCGTGCGCCGATCGCGGCGAGACGATCGGTGACATGCACCCCCGTACCCTCGATGACGAATCTCAAGGCAAGCTGCGTATGGGAGACCTCGGCGACTACGAGCAAATCTGGCATGCCTTCCCAGTTGTTCACGCACGATCTTGCCAATCACGGTGTCGCGCTGAAGTTGCACCAGTGGAAACCCCGCCAGTTCTTCAGGCGAAATGGTCAGGCGCACTCCAGAGGATGACCGCGAGGAACCACCGCAACAATCTCCGATCGGGCCAGCACGGTTGAATCGAGATCGGCAAGGCTGCTCGCGAGATCGCCGAAACCGATGTCAAAAGGCCGGGCGAGACGCGACAGTCGAAATCCCGCTGCGCATGCAGATCGAGCATAACGAGATCGAGATCGACTCCATCCTGCATCAACCTGCAACAGCAGGCGCCACAACCGACTCGGCGTGGCGCGAGAGGGCGGCGACACGCAGGATCGATCCGGCTTGTCTTCTCCCGATTGCTCGACCAAAACGGGCCAGATGATCCCAGAGCAACAGGGCATCGCGAGCACGCGGGAAAAACTCACGGGCTGCGGGGGTGGGGGTCATGCGCCTTTGCTCCATCGAAAAGCGGCACGCCGAGTTCGATTTCAAGTTCTGCGATGATCCACTAAGGCCGAAGCCGAACGACCGACACGCGCTCCGGCTCCTTGCAAGGATTCGCTCGCGACAACGGCGCAGAACGCCCTGAGCATATGTGGCTTGATTTCCATTTCCGCAATATAAGATGAGATAATTTCAATTGATGCAATAACTTTGACATGCTCCTCTGGAAAGAATTGGAGGAACGCACGATGCCTATTCGTCTCATTGCCATCCTGGCCGCGCCGGTCGGCACATTCGCCGCGCAAGCGCAAACCATGACCGTGTCATGCACTCTCACCAAGGCGGGTGACGATTACAAAGGGGCCTGCGCCATCCCCTGCTCCGTGAACAATCTTGCCATTGATATCGGCCCCAGGTTGAAAACCGTCAATCCCATCGGGTCCGGAGATGCCATGGCCGCGGGTATG
Organism: uncultured bacterium; assembly: GCA_963736115.1. GTDB lineage: Bacteria > Zhuqueibacterota > QNDG01 > QNDG01 > DTFT01 > JAFGAX01. Next base: position 173,620 of record CAVTNR010000002.1, on the reverse strand, counting down.
GCGGCGGCTTGTATCCGTCATGAGAGTATGCCTGGAATTCTGAGGGGCTGGCCATGGCCTGCGGAGCCGCGAATGTGATGACGCCGACCGCGGGAACGGTCCGGCCCGCGGACGTGCGGCGCCTGATGCGGTCCACGGCCGTTTTCTCCCGCTGACTTTCCGGATTCGGAATAAAAATTGCTTCCCGCCGATCCCGCTGTCCGTTAACAATCTGGTCCCGCGCATGAAATCCCGCAACCTAGACCTCCCGGCGCCCGTATATGCTACTGTTCGTCACGACAGATGAAGGAGCCCCTGACATGAAACTTCCGTTCCGAATACCCTCGAAGAAATGGATCCTGATCGGCGCGGCCGCGGTTCTCGTGATCGCGGTCGCGGTGGTTGCGGCTTCACGGAAGAAGCCGGACTCGAAGCGAACCACGGTGAAAGTGGAGAAAAAAGACATCGTCCAGAAAGCGCTGGCCATCGGCTCGCTTGAGCCCCGTGACGAGGTCGCGGTGAAGTCGAAAATTTCAGGCGTGGTCGGCAGGATCTACGTGGAAGTCGGCGCGTATGTGCATCGGGGTGAGCCACTGCTGGAGGTCAGGCCCGATCCCACGCCGATGGAGCTTGTCGAGGCCAAGCGGAACGTGGAAATGGTCGAAATCGAGCTCAAGACCCTGCAGAAGGAAATGGAGCGCGGGGATCAGCTGAGACAGAAAAGCCTCATCTCGGACCAGGAAATCGAGAACCTGCGGAGGCGGTACGAGGAGGCTGAACTCCGTTTCAAAATCGCCCAGGAGCGGCTCCAACTCATCGAAAAAGGCAAGGTCCGCATCGCGGACACGGACATCGAGACGGTCATCAAGGCGCCCATTTCCGGGTATGTGCTGGAGAAGAGCGTCAATGTCGGGGATCCGGTGGTTCCGTTGACCTCCTACCAGGCGGGGACCGAGCTGATGAAAATGGCGGACATGAAGGACATCCTCTTCAAGGGCACGGTGGACGAGATCGATGTGGGGAAAATCCACGAGGGAATGCCCGCCGAGCTCCAGGTCGGCGCACTCCCGGGCAAATCCGTGAAGGGCCATGTTGCCTTGATCTCGCTCAAGGCCAGAAAGCAGGAAAATACGACCGTGTTCCCGGTCGAGATCGTCATCGACGACGCCGCGGGAAGCGTGCTTCGTGCCGGTTTCTCCGCGAACGTGAATATCATCATTGCGAAGAAAGACAGCGTCCTTTCCATTCCCGAGCGCGTGGTCACGTTTCGCAACGATTCCTCTTTCATCCGCATCCCCCAGGGCGAGAAGGGGTCGAAGGAAATCGCAATCGAGACCGGACTGTCGGATGCCATTCAGATCGAAGTCGTTACCGGGCTGGAAAACGGCCAGGAAGTTCTGGAAAAGGAAGTCAAGCCGATCACCTGAGCGGCTTTTGGGCGCCGATCGCGGCGGGGGCTGCAATTCGGGGCCGGGCGCCGGGACAAGGCCGGAACGGGGCGGTTCCACACGATCCGATCCGGCGGCAATATGCGGGAAAATATGAATCCAATACGGGATACACTGGCTGAAATTTTCCGTTACCTGCGCCAATACAAGTCGCGCACGGCCATGACCATGTTCGGAATCGTCTGGGGAACGGTGACCATCATCGTGCTCCTGGCGTTCGGCGCGGGCGTGCAGAAGTCGATGAGCAAGAACATGCACGGCATGGGAGAAGGCATCACCATCATCTGGCCGGGCCAGACGAGCATGCCCTATAAGGGATACGGCAAGGACCGGGGCATCCGGCTCCGCGAGGAGGACGCCTACCTGATCAAGAAGCTCATCCCCGAGTTGGAGGCAGTCAGTCCGGAGTACAGCACGCGGGGCGCGGCCGTGCGCGTGGGTGAACAGATCAACAGGCCGAACATCGCAGGCGTCATTCCGGAATACGGCCCTATCCGGCACATCTGGCCGCAGGACGGCGGCCGCTGGATCAACGACCTGGATGTCCGGGATCGGAAGCGGGTGGTCTTTCTCGGGAACAAGCTTGCGGAATACCTGTTCGGGGAGGGGAAGAACGCGGTCGGCGAAACCGTCCTGGTCGGCAATTCACCGTTTCTGGTCGTGGGCGTGCTACGCAAAAAACTGCAGAATTCATCCTACAGCTCCCAGGATCAGGACCGGGCGTTCATCCCGGCTACAACGTTCGCTTCCTATTTCGGGAACCGAACCATTGAGAACATGGTCGTCAAAGTCGTAGACCCGAGGCTCGAGAAAGCGGTCGAGCGCCGTATTTACGAGATTCTCGGGAAGAAATACCAGTTTGACCCGGACGACAAGCAGGCGCTTGGTATCTGGGACACCACCGAGATGGACAAGTTCATTTTCTACTTCTCGCTCGGGTTCAACATATTCATGGGCATCATCGGCGTTTTCACGCTGACGGTCGGCGGCATCGGGCTGGCCAACATCATGTATGTCGTGGTCCAGGAGCGGACCAAAGAGATCGGCATACGGCGGTCTGTCGGGGCCAGGCGGTCCCACATCATGGGCCAGTTCATCCTGGAAACCTTCATCATCATCGCGCTCAGCGCGGCAATCGGTTTCCTGATTTCAGTGGTTCTCATCCAGTTGATTTCCATGATGCCCATTGAAGATTACGTCGGTCATCCGATTCTCTCCCCGGCCGTCGCGATCGTCGCGGTCACGGTTCTCGGGCTGATCGGATTTTTCGCCGGATACTTTCCCGCCCGGAAGGCCGCCCGGATCGAAGTGGCGGACGCGCTCCGGTATTAGACGTCGCTCCGCCGTTCACCCAACCATTACAGGCGCCGAACATGTTTTCCATTCTGATGATCCGGGAATTTTTCGAGGATATCCGCCAGCAGAAAACACGGGCCATTCTCACCACCGTGGCCATTGCCTGGGGATGCCTTACCATGATTCTGCTCATGGCTTTCGGCCGGGGACTGGCTTTCCGTATGCGCGAAGGCCTGCTGAATGCCGCAAACATGGGCATCATGATGGGCGGCGGTCAGACGGGAAAGAAGTTCGAGGGCCTGCCGCTCGGCCGGCGGATCAGCCTCGTGGAGGACGACGCCCGCGTTCTCGAGGAGAGCATTCCGATGATCGCCGAAATAAGTCCGCAGCAGGGCAATTGGGTGCGGCTCAGGAATGCGGAAAAAAGCGCCTCCACTTTCATGGAAGGCGTTTACCCGAGCTTTGAAACTCTTCGGAGGATGTACCCCGCCGCAGGCGGCCGGTTTCTCAACGAGAAAGACCAGCAGGAGAAGCGTCGCGTCGTATTTCTGGGCTCTGAAGTGTCAAAGGAGCTTTACGGCGCGGCTTCCCCGATCGGGAAAGGCCTTCAAATAGACGGAGTGCCGTTCATGGTTGTGGGTGTCCTTCCTAAAAAACTCCAGACAGCCATGAACAACGGGCCCGACGACCGGCGCGCGATCATCCCCTTCTCGACGTTTCAGAGCATTTACGGATACCGGTACATCAACAGCATGCTGGTGAAACCGGCGCGGTCCACGGAATCGAAGCAGGTGCTCCAGGAGATCCGGCGCGTTCTGGGCCGCAAGTATCGCTTCGACCCCGCCGACGAAAACGCCATCTGGGCCTGGGACATGGCCGAGGCCGTCTCCGTCCAGGACAAGGTGTTCCTGGGCCTGAATGTTTTCATGGGCGTGATCGGGGCCATGACCCTGATCATTGCGGGCGTGGGCGTCGCCAACATCATGTATGTCGTGGTGAAGGAGCGGACGCGGGAAATCGGCATCAAGCGGGCGTGCGGCGCGAAACGCAGGCACATCCTCTTTCAGTTCACTTTCGAGGCCGTGGGCATGGCCGTCGTCGGAGGGCTGGCAGGATTCCTGACGGCTGCGGGCATCGTCAAGGCTGTCTGGATGGTCCCGGCCGAACAGGGCGCGATGCAGTTCCTGGGAAGGCCGCTGATGTCACCCGGAGTCATCTGGACCGCGGTGATCGTGCTGGGCGTCACGGGCGTTGTTGCCGGGCTGTTTCCGGCGCGTAAAGCGGCAAACCTGGATCCGATCGAGTCTCTCAGATACGAATGATCCTGCTATAATACACCACGGAACAAGAGCATTTCACGGCCGGGTCTTCATGATTGCCGGCGAAACGAAAGTCATGTCCCGCACCACCCAGTGTTCCCCCGGCGGGACGGTGAATGCGATCACACCGCTTCCCTCGAACCGCACTTTTCCCTCAAATTTCAAAGATCCCCTTCCGGATGCAGGACCTTCCGGAAAATCCACCCGGAGGGTTCCGTCAAAATCGGCCATGTCGATCTCCGCGTCCCGGAAAACCTCGAAAAACGCCGCGGATGTCAGAAGGTCCGTCCGTATGATGTCCCCTTCCAGGCGGGGCAGGGGCCGGTCCGCGTGACGGTCCGATTCGACCACGATAAAACGGCCGGAGGCCGTTCCCGCCCGGCGGGTCCGGAATACCGTGGAAGCATATGAGAGCCAATCCTCCCGCTTCCGGATGCTCAGGTGTATCCAGTGCGGATGGGTCGCGAGGTCCGGCGGGAGCAGGAAGAGCGCGGATCGCGGATCCGAACGGGTGACGCCGCCTTCGTCCTGGGATGAGGTCAGGGCTGTTGCGAACGAGGCTTCAAGGAGAAGCCGGTCGCGGCCGTCGATTCGCTTCCGTTTCAGAGCCATCGGCAGGCGGTCCAGGCGGCGGATCACCGGATCCAGAAAGCCGACGGCCACGTTCGTATTGTACGCGAATCGGCCGCCGCGGAGCGCATCCGGGTTCATTCCCGCGGCAGCGGCCAGTTCCATTTCGACGATGCGAACCCGACGCTCCCCGCCGCTCAGGGGATCGAGGAAGAAGGCGAAACCGCCTTTCTGTGCGGGCTCCCACACCAGGAACAGGGCGATGCCGCAATCTTCATGACCCGGCCGGCTCCGGAGCGCTTCCAGCGCACAGAGTCCGCGGAAGAAGGGTTCGGCTCCGCCTCGGAAGAGGGCCGCGTTGTCTCCGTTAGAGAAGAGAAACGTCTTCAGGCCGCGATCGCGTATCCATCCGGCGACCGCGGGATGCAGCAGGGCGTGCTTGAATCCGTGTCCGTGTCCGCCGGGGAATCCGGCCCCGTCCGGCGAAACGACCCATCGGCCCGATCCGGGTTCGAAAACCGGCGAGGCGAGGAGAGGTTGGACCGCCACGATCCGGTTCAGGCCGGACAGCCGGCTGAGCCGTCGGTCCAGGAAACGGCCGACCGCATCCGCCAGGGACGCATTGGTGAGGATGACCGCATGACGGATGCCCGATTCATGGGCCTGAACGAGAAGGCTTTCAATGTGCGTGATCCGGCCGCCGGCCCCGTCAGGCTTGGAGATGAAGGCGCGGGGGATGCCCCGGCGGAGCAAGGCTGTGTCGAAACAGCCGGCGCATTCCTCCGACAGAAAAACGCGGAGAAAAGATTCCGTGGCCGCTTCGTCCATTCCGTCATAGAACGTCGTATCCGCGCCGCCCACAGCCAGGACGAGAAGTGTGCGGGACAGATCACCCTGGGTTCCGGCGGCAGGTTCCGTCCGGTCCGCTGCCGCGGAATCGAGACGGGCGATGAGGGGCGTGCCCGGGTCAAGTCCGGTTCCCGGGGTGACGGGCTCGATGCGGTACCCGGGCAGGTCCGCATACGGATTTTCAAGCGTGCCGCCGTGACCATCGGCGATCAGGCGGATATACCGGCTCCATTCGGCCGCGGCTTCCGCGTTGCCATCGAATCCGGGATTCAGTGATTCCATGAGCGCGAGGGACAACTCGGCCAGCCTGTCCCGGTCGTCCGGACGCCCCATGGAAGCCCCGCGTACCGGAAAGCGGTCGTTCCCGCAAAGGATGTCGATGTCTGCGGTTTTCACTGATTCCCGTCTTGTTTTTTCCCGGTTTTCTGCCTCCAGTGAACATCCGGCAGTCCGGCCAGGCGCTCCGCGGCCTGTTCCGGCGTGATGTCGCGCTGGGCTTCGGCGAGCATTTCATAGCCGACCATGAATTTTCGTACCGTCGCGGACCGCAGGAGCGGCGGATAGAAATGCGCGTGCACCTGCCAGTGCGGATGCGCTTCTCCGTCGGTCGGCGCGCCGTGCCAGCCCATGGTGTAGGGGAATTCGGTTTCGAACAGGTTGTCGTACCGGACCAGCAGGATTTTCAGGATGGAGGCCAAACCGTCCTTTTCCGAGTCCGAAAGGTCCGTCATGCGCGGCCGGTGCGCCCTCGGCGCGAGAAGTATTTCAAACGGCCAAATGGCCCAGAACGGCACCCAGGCGAGCCAGTGCCCGTTTTCGGCGACGATGCGGGCGCGTTCCGCGGATTCGAATGCGGCTGTGTCTGAAAGAAGAGGAGCGCCCTGCCGGGACCAGTATTCTCTCTGGCGGAGGTCCTCCTTGAACGGTTCGTTCGGCAGAAAAGCGCCGGCCCATATCTGTCCGTGCGGATGCGGATTGGAACATCCCAGGATGATGCCCTTGTTCTCGAAAATCTGGACCCAGCGGTAATCACGGCCGAGTTCCTCGATCTGCTCCGACCACAGGGAAACGACCCGTCGGAGTTCCGGCACTTCCATCTCCGCCAGGGTCAGGTCGTGCCGGGGGGAATAGCAGATGACGCGGCATGCGCCCGGAACGGATTCTGAGCGGAACAGGGGATGGCGGTCCTGAGCGCATGATTCCGTGTCCGGGAGAAGGGCGGGAAAGTCATTGGTGAATACGAAAGATTCCGGGTAATCGGGATTGACTGCTCCGCTTGCGCGGCGGTTAGCCGGGCACAGGTTGCAGGATGGGTCGTACGCGGGCCGTACCCCGGCAGCCGGACTTTCGCGCCTGCCCTGCCAGGGCCGGAGTGTCCGTTGAGGAGAAACCAGCACCCACTCGCCCGTCAGAGGATTCATCCGGCGATGGGGGTGTCCGGCGCGGGAAGAGGCTTCGATGGTCAATGGGCGCGTCCTTTCCGAAGTCGAATCAGTATACAAATTCAGGAAAGGTTTGTCAAGGAGGTTTTCCGATTCTCTAAACCTCCGGGTGCGGGAGTGAGCCGGGAGTATCGGCGCGTTCACCTTTTAACGTTCGCGCGTTGGTACGCTCAAGCGCGTGAACGAATTTCCCCGGCGGGCATAAAAAAACAAGGAGCGGGTTGCCCCGCTCCTTGTTTTTCGATCCGTCAGCTCTGATTTACTTCTTTTTCTTCACGACTTTCTTCGCGACTTTCTTCGCGGGTTTCTTTGCCTTTTTGGTGGCCATTCTTGTCACCTCCTTTATTGGGTTGATGGTTCCCGACTCCGGATCCGGGGTGTTTCATCCCGGGCCGGAGCGTCAGGTCTATTGCGTTAAATGCCGCAATATTTTCATTTGTGTCAGGCTTTTTCCTTTCGCGTCCGAATGCTGCGGATCTGCCTGCGCACCGTCTTGATCTCGCTCTGAAGCTTCCGCTCGTACTGCCGGAGCGACGCGAGCCGCCGTGGTTTTCCCGGGAGACGTTTGCGCGCGTCGAAGGAACACAGCCGGTCGAGCAGTGCACGGAAATTCTGAAGCGCGGGCTCGTCCAGAGAATAGGGGACAGCCGTGCCCTTCCGTTCGTTCCGGACAAGTCCTGCCATTTTCAAAATTTTGAGATGCTGGGATATGGCGGCGGGCGTGACGCCGATGCGTTGGGCGAGATGATTGACCCCGAGGGGTCCTTTTGACTTTAAGAGTTCTATGATTTTGACTCGCGTTTCAACCGACAAAGCCTTCAACAGGCCGGAGGGTTCGTGTCGCATAATTTTAAACGTGAATCCAAATCAAGGTCCGTCCGCCTGTCGGGATAATTAAGTGCACACTTAAATATAACATTTTTTAAATTCATCGTCAAGTGATTTCTTTTATTTCCGTTTTCGCGGGACATCCTGAAGCCGTCTCTTGCTTTCTGTCCGCTGCCGGAAATTTTCCGCGATGAAAATCCGGCGACGTTCCTTTTTCCTGCTATTAATATAACATGCAATTTTATTTATATCAAGAAAAATTTTTATTGCGGCGTGTTTCGACCTTCCTCGGCGCCGCCGATCAAAAAAGCCGTCCGTGAACATATCCGTGTCCGGCGAGGCCGAAACGTTTTGCTTGCGTCCGCGCCGGACTTTTCTTATTATTCCGTCAGTCCGATCTATTTTCAACCGGGAGTCTGTGTGATGGCGAAAAATTCCCTCGTATACTCGACGGACCACGGGAGGATGTGCCCCGAATGCGGGCGACCGAAAGACCGGTGCGCATGCCGCGGCGCGTCCTCCGCGCTTGCTGCGGACGGCGTGGTGCGGGTGCGGCGCGAAGTTAAGGGGCGCGCGGGGAAGACGGTCACCGCGGTCTACGGTCTGCCGCTCAGCGGAGCGCCGCTGGAGGCGCTTGCTTCGGAACTGAAGAGAAAATGCAGCGCGGGTGGATCGGTGAAGGAGGGCGTGGTCGTGATTCAGGGGGATCACCGCAATGCGGTCGTGCCTTTTCTGGAGGCCAAAGGATACCGGGTGAAACAGGCGGGCGGCTGAAAGCCGCCCGCCCCCGTCCGTTCAGGCCGGACCGTGAACGATGATGTCGATGGCCGACGGCAGAATCTCGACTTCGAGCGCGGTGCCCTCGACGCACAGGGTTTCCCCGTCGGCGTGGGCCGGAAGCGCGCCTTCCAGCGCCGTGACGGCGATTTTCCGGAACGTTCCCATTTTAATGGCCGGATGTCCAGCCTGCGTCCCCTTCGTGAATTTCATCATGAGGGGGAGGAGGCGCCTGCGGCGGATGCCGGCGGCGATGCAGTAGTTCAGGCATCCGTCTCCAGGATCGCCTTCCGGCGCCATGATAAAACCGCCGCCCATGCGGCGGCCGTTCATCAGCGAAACCATGAGCATGTCCTGGACCCAGGTCTCGCCGTCGCACGTGATCTGCACGCGGTGCGGGCGGTTGTAGAGGGAAATTGTTTTCACCGCGGCCACGGCATAGCAGAGAAAACCCGAGAGCGCCTTCAGCTTCAGGGCTTCGAATCCCACCACGGCGTCGAATCCGATGCCCACGCCATTCCCGAAATAACGGCCCTGCGGATACAGCCCGCCCGTCACGCGTCCCGCGTCGATGCGCCGTCGCCGGTCTTCCGCGATGGCCCGGCATCCCTGCTCCAGGCTCCTGGAGATTCCCGTGCCGAATGCGAAATCATTGCCGCGGCCGACGCACAGAACGGCCATCGCCGCGTTGCGGCCGTGCTCGCGGTTGGCGACGATGAGGCCGTTTAAAACCTCGTTGGCCGTCCCGTCGCCGCCCGCGGATACGACGGTCTGCGATCCGTCCCGTACCGCCGCGGCCGCCAATTCGTAGGCGTGGCCGGGCCTCTCGGTGCGGATGAGGGCGGCGTCGACTCCGAGACGCCGGAAATGGCCCTCTATGGCCGGTACGGATTTTTCCCCGTGACCCCTCCCCGATATCGGATTCACAATGACGAATACACGGCTCATGCGGATGCACTCCTTAGAATCTGATCGCTCGCACATTCCCCGCCGCTTGCCTTCAACCAGAAGGCATATAATGACTTGGTCCCGCGCAGCGGGCGGCGGGGTAAGCGAGCGAATATAATGAATTTTTTTCACTACAGATAGAAGATTCCCCGCGGCTTGCCGCGGGGAGCTTCAATGGTCAGCTTATGGTAAAATAGGGAACCGGAACCGAAATTCAAAGCGGATTGTGCCTGGGACGGTCATTTCCCTTGCATTTCGGGGCGGCTCCGGTTAAATTGAATGATCGTGCGGCCCGTCAACCTGAATACAAGGAATCCCTCATGAAGCGTATTTCACTCCTGATTCTCGTCTCTGTTTTGTGGCTCAGCCGATGCGCCGTCATCCCGCCTCCGCCGGACAGCCGGCCCGCGGGGCCGGAAATCCGCGTGGGTCTGGTGAAGGGACAGAACGCCATCGTTTTCATTCCGACGCTGGCCTATGAGCTCCGGGCCGGAGACGGCCGTTTCATCACGAAGGGAGATTCGGGCGAACGCTGGGTGGCGGCCGTCCGGACCTCCAGACCGGGCCGCGTCGTTTTCCGTCTGATCGCAGGGTCCATGAGCACACGCGACCGCGCCCGCCGGAAGGCCAGGGACGTGGAGACGGCGGGCCATGAAACGGAGATCCGAATCCCCGGCGGGGAGTCGCTTCCGCAGGCCGGGTGGTCGGGCGCCGGCCCGCTGTACCGGATCTATCTGAAAAAAGTTTTCCTTTCCGAGTCCGAAGCCAAGGCCTTCCGCGATTCCGTTCGGCACCGGTTTGAAACTTTCGTCGTCCGGGAAGTTCAGGAACCCCCGTCCGGCTGTATCTCCCTGCAGAATGAAACGTGCAATTGGGTGTTCGAAACGGAAGATTCGTTCTTCGTCTCCGGGTCGCCGGTCCGGCTGCCGGTTGTTCCGGTCGGATCCGGATACCATTGGGAAAGGAACGAGGAACGCGTTTATCCGCAGACTTTCTGCGTTGTCCTGGACACGGAAGGAAAGCTGGCCGCGGTCAACCGCGTTCCCGTCGAAACCTACCTCGAGGGCGTGGTGCCCTCGGAGATGAGCCCCGGATTCCCGGAAGAGGCGCTCAAGGCGCAGGCCGTCGCGGCGAGGAGCAAGGTGCTCGCCAACCTCGGTCTGCTTCATCCGGCGGATCCGTATGACGTGTGCGCGGACGTGCACTGCCAGGTCTACAGCGGCATGAGCCGCCTCGCGCCCGCCGCTTCCCGTGCGGCGCGCAGGACAGCCGGGCTCGTGCTGTGGAGTGAAGGACGCATTCTCGACGCGGTGTACGGCGCCTCGTGCGGCGGCCATACGGACGACGTGGAGAAGGTCTGGCAGACCGGACCGAAGGCGCACCTGCAGGGCATCCGGGACGGATCGAAGTCCCTGGCCGCGTATGAGCCGCTGGACGACGAATCCAATGTCCGGCGCTGGATCCTTGCCGATCCGCCCGCCAACTGCAACACGACCCGGGGGCACCTGCCGCGGTCCCTGGAATACACGGCCAAGTATTTCCGCTGGGAAAACAGGATCTCTCAGGAAGTCCTTCGGTCCCAGGTCGAGAAGACGCTGGGGCGGAGCATCGGGACCGTTCGTGAACTCATTCCGGTGCGGCGCGGGGAATCAGGACGCATCGTCAAGCTGAAGATCACCGGCTCGGAGGGTGAGGCCGCGGTCGAGGGAGAACTGTCCGTTCGCCGGGCGCTTTCTCCGACCGCGCTCTGGAGTTCCTGCTTCATCGTCGAGACGGAGAATGACTCCTCCGGCGCGCCCACCGCCTTCACCTTCCGGGGCGCGGGCTGGGGGCACGGGATCGGGATGTGCCAGACGGGCGCGGCTGTTCTGGCCCTGAAGGGGAATGGATTCAAGCGGATCCTGAAGCAGTACTACCGGGGTGTCGAGATCCGGAAAGTGTATTGAGAAAAGGCACGGTACATGAAAGCCTATAAGAGCGGAACCGTCGCGATCGCCGGAAAACCGAATGCCGGTAAATCCACGCTGATGAACGCCCTGGTCGGCGCGGAACTCTCCATCGTCACACCCAAGCCGCAGACCACGCGGAAGCGCGTGCTGGGCATACGCACGGCGGAAGATCACCAGATCGTTTTTCTCGACACGCCGGGTCTGATCGAGCCTTCTTACGCCTTGCAGACCGCCATGATGAAGACCGCCCGGGAATCGATGGAGGCCGCGGAAGCCGTGGTCTATATGATCGACGTCTCCGAATCCGGTTCGGACGCATCCTGCGTTCCCGCGTTGAAAAGCCTCAAGGTCCCCGTTCTGGCCGCGCTCAACAAGATCGACAAGGTTACGGCCGGCGCGCTTCCCCCGGCCGTCGAAAGGCTGAAGGGCCTCGGGATCTTCAGGGAGGTGATTCCCGTTTCCGCGGCAAAGGGCGACGGTCTCGACCGGCTGGTTCAAAGCCTTCTTGAAATCCTGCCGGCCGGCGGGCCGCTCTATCCCGAGGATTCCCTGAGCGACGAGCCGGAGCGTTTTTTCGTATCGGAGATCATCCGGAAGCAGGTGTTTCTCCGCTACCGAGAGGAGATCCCCTATGCGTGCGAGGTGCGGATCGAGGCCTTCGAGGAACGACCCGGCCGCAAGGACAGGATTGCGGCCGTGATTTTCGCGGAGCAGGAAAGCCAGAAGGGCATACTCATCGGCCGCGCGGGCGAGGCGCTGAAGGACGTCGGCCAGGCCTCGCGGCTAGAAATCGAGACCTTTCTGGGGAGGCCGGTGTATCTCGAGCTCTTCGTGAAGGTGAAGCCGAAATGGCGGCGCACGCCCGGATCCCTGAGGGAATTCGGGTACACATGAAGGCTCTGTTCGTTTTCATTGACGGAATCGGGCTGGGGTCCGGAGACCCCGCCGTGAATCCATGCGCGTCGGACGACCTGGATGTCCTGCGCTGCGCCGCGTCCGGCGAAACGGTCCGACCCGCGGCCGAAGGCGGTATTCTGATCGAGGCGGATGCCTGCCTCGGCGTCGAAGGCCTTCCACAGAGCGCGACCGGTCAGACCGCCCTGTTCACAGGCGAGAACGCGCCTGCGCTGCTGGGCCGGCACTTACCGGGATTCCCGAACGCGGCGCTGAGAGACGTGCTTGCCGGCCGGTCCGTACTCAAGCGGCTCTCCGATGCGGAATTCTCCTGCCGTTTTCTGAACGCTTTCCGGCCGCTTTTTTTCCGGCTTGAGGAGGCGATGCGTTGGCGTCTGTCGGCCACCACGGTTGCCACGCTGGCCGCGGGTGTCCCCTTCTTCGGTCTGGACGACCTGAGGGAGAGGCGCTGCCTGTACCATGACTTCACGAACGAGACGCTCATCCGCCGCGGCATCGAGGCGCCCCGGTTTACGGCGGAGGAAGCCGGAGCGATCGCGGCCCGAGCCCTGACGGAGCATGACTTTCTGCTGTACGAATATTTTCTGACCGACAAGGCGGGCCACGGCCGGGACCGGAACGCGGCTTTGCTACTGATGCGGAGTCTGGACCGCCTGGTCCTGTCGCTCATCCGTTCCCTGCCGCTTGACGAAGTCCTGCTGCTGGTCACCAGCGACCACGGCAACATCGAGGATCTGTCCGTGCGCACGCACACCCGGAACCCGGTGCCCGTCTTCGCCTGGGGCCTGGGCCGCGGGCGGATCGCGGAACGGGTGCGGACCATCGCGGACGTGACACCCGCGCTCCTTTCGCTTTTCGTTCCCGGAACCGGCCTCCCTGCGCCGGAAGGTGCGGCGGCGTGACGCCCCTGCGCAAAAAACTGAAGGCCGTGATGGAAAGCGGCATCTCGGATTTCCGGATGATACGGCCGGGGGACAGGATCGCGGTGGCGGTTTCAGGCGGACCGGACAGCCTGGCCCTGCTCAACCTGCTGTCCGATGGATTCGGCTATGTCACGAGCGATTACTCTCTGCTCGCGGTTCACATCGACATGGGATTCGGCCAGGCGGAGCCCGTGAACGCGCAGGTCCTTGAGGCCCATTTCCGGTCCATGCGCATCGAATACCGTATCGAGAAAACGGCCATCGCGGACGAACTGTTCTCCGGCCGTCTCAGGAAAAACCCCTGTTTTGTCTGCTCTCTGCTGAGGCGGAAACGGCTCTATGAAATCGCGGACCGGGAAGGATACACTAAAATCGCGACCGGCCATCACCGGGACGATATCATCGACACCCTCCTGCTCAACATCCTGTACGGCCGGAAAATCGGCACCCTGTATCCGGTTCAGCCCATCTTTCGGAACCGGCTGACTCTGATCCGTCCGTTTGTCTATATAGAAGAGGCCCGGATCAAGAGATTTGCCGGGGAATGCGGATTGCCCGCGCTTCCGAGGCTGTGTCCGATGGACGGCAGCTCCAGACGGACGGCGGTGAAGGGGCTGATACGCCAGCTGCAGAGGACCGAGAAACACGCTGATCTGCGGAACAACGTATTTAAATCACTGTACCACGTGGAGTTAAGGAGCTTTAAGGCGCTTACTGAGGGACAAGATTTTACTTGATTTTCTCGATATTTTATCCTATGCTTCCGGTGCAAAAGGAAGGATTGGTATCATGATGATCTCCGTTCAGGTCGAACGGGTTACGCTGGATACGGAAAACAACCGGTTCGTGGTGATCCTCAAGGATGAGGTCAACCGGCGCTGGCTGCCCATCGTGGTCGGACCCTCGGAAGCGCAGGCCATCGCGCTTCAGCTCGAGCATATTCAGCCACCCCGTCCGATGACGCATGACCTGTTGAAGAACATTCTGGATTCCATGCACGCCGGCATACTCCGGGTCGTGGTCAATGATCTCAAGGACAACACGTATTTCGCCCAGATCGACCTGAAGCGGAACGGAGACCAGTCCAAGATAGACGCCCGTCCGAGCGACGCCATCGCGCTCGCACTAAGGACGCAGTCCCCCATATTCGTAAACGAGGAAGTCATGCAGAAAGCATCGATCAACGAGGAACTGGGTTTGCAGGGAGCCGACGTGCCGGACGAGGGCGACGAGCTCCATCACCTGCAGTCCGAACTGCAGAATGCGGTCAAGGACGAGCGGTACGAAGACGCCGCCCGCCTGCGGGACGCCATCAAGAAAATCGAGGACACTCAAACCCGGCGGGTCTGACTTGAGTCCCGGATTCCGGTAGCGCAAGGCCCGCCGCAGGCGGGCCTTTTTCATGCGGGCCCGGTCGCGCCGTCCGCGGCCGTTTGCGCCGGTGGCCACCTCAGCGAATTCCCGGATCCCCTGACGGCATTCGGGCCCGAGCCGGAAGGCGCGGCAGTCCAATCGGGCGGCCAGAAGCCTGGTTGTTCTGGCTCCGGTTTTCTGGATGATCGGAGATTGGGGCTTCTGGCCGCTCCGACGAGTTTGATACACCGCCGGTTCCTTCGATAACTGAAAAATAACTGGGTCCCTCGAAGCGGGCGGCGGGGTTCGTCAATTCCATCTTGTGATTCGGAAGAGGGATGATTATATTGATAGTCTTATAAAAAGGTAACGGAACCCCGGAAAGCCGATCATGACGACAACCCCCGATTCTCCCAGGATTTACCTGGATCATGCGGCCACGACGGCCGTGGATCCGGCCGTCGCCGAAGCCATGCGGCCCTATTTCACGGAACGATTCGGCAATCCTTCCTCGATTCACGCATTCGGCCAGGAGGCCCTGCAGGCCATAGAGACGGCGCGCGGCCGGGTCGCTTCCCTGCTGAACGCGGACCCGTCGGAGATCGTATTCACCGGCGGAGGCACGGAATCGGACAATGCGGCTCTGATCGGGATCCTGCCGGCCGCCGGCGTATCGGAAAAGGCCGGACGTCTGGTCACGACCGCCATCGAACACCACGCCGTGCTCGCCTGCGCGGAGGCGCTGGCCGAACGGGGCGTCGGACTCGATGTGCTGCAGCCGGATCCGGACGGCCTGATCACGGTGGACGCGGCGCGCCGCGCCGCCGCGGGGGGCGGGGCGGCGCTCGTTTCCGTGATGCACGCCAATAACGAGATCGGCACGATTCAGCCGGTCAACGAAATCGCCGCGGCCGCGCACGAAGCGGGCGCCCTATTCCACACCGATGCGGTGCAGACCGCGGGACATATTCCGATCGACGTCCGGGCCTGTGGCGTCGACCTGCTGTCCCTGTCAGCGCATAAACTGTACGGACCCAAGGGCGTCGGCGCCCTGTTCATCCGGAAGGGAACGCCTTTCGAGCCCTTTCTGATAGGAGGCGGGCAGGAAGGCGGCCGGCGGAGTTCCACGCATAATGTGCCCGGAATCGTGGGCCTGGGGAAGGCCGCTGAGATAGCGGCCTCCGTTATGGCCGGGGAGGACGAACGCATTCGCGGCCTGCGTGACCGGTTATGGAACGCAATCCGGGGACGTCTGGACGGCGTCCGGCTGAACGGGCATGCGACCCTGAGACTTTCGAACAACCTGAACTGCTCCTTCGACGGCGTGGAGGGCGAATCGCTTGTCATCTCCCTGGACCTGGACGGCATCGCCGCCTCCACCGGATCGGCGTGCAGTTCGCGGTCTTCCGGTCCGTCCCATGTGCTGACCGCCATCGGTCTTTCCGCGGACGCGGCGCGGGGAAGTCTGCGCCTGACCCTGGGACGGAACACAACCGGGGCGGAATGCGACCGCGCCGCGGACGCCGTCGTCTCATCCGTGAAGCGGCTCAGGGCCATGTCCTCCGGCGGGAGGCGGGCATGACGGAAACCGCCGACCTGACCGCCGAGATCCGGCGCCTCCGGGACGAGCGCCGGGCCGTGCTCCTCGCGCACAACTATCAGCGGCCGGAAGTACAGGACGCCGCGGATTTCACCGGTGATTCGCTCGAACTGTCGCGCCGGGTCGCGTCCACGGCCGCGGAGGTCATCGTGTTCTGCGGCGTCACTTTCATGGCCGAGACGGCTAAATTCTTTCGCCGGAAAAGACCGTCCTTCTGCCGAGGATGGACGCCTCTTGCCCCATGGCCGAAATGGCCGATCTCGCCGGGCTCCGGAAATTGAAGACGGACCATCCCGGCGCGGTCGTCGCCGCGTACGTGAATTCCACGGCCGAAGTCAAGGCCGAATCGGACGTGTGCGTCACGTCCGCGAACGCGGTGCGCATCGTTCAGCGGCTCGAAGCGGACACCGTCATTTTCCTGCCGGACCGCAATCTCGCGTCATGGGTGGCGCGCTTCACGGACAAGAAAATCATCCCCTGGCCGGGGTTCTGCTACGTGCACGAACAGTTCACGGCCGCGGATGCGGCGCAGGCGAAGCGCCTGCATCCGGACGCGGTGCTCATGGTCCACCCGGAATGCAGGGCCGAAGTGGCCGACCTGGCGGATGAGGTGCTGTCCACGAGCGGCATGCTGAAATTCGCGGCGGAATCCGACGCCCGCCGTTTCATCGTGGGCACGGAGCAGGGGATTCTCCATCGGATGAAGAAGGAAAATCCGGACAAGGAATTCCTCTCGCTCGGTCCGGTCCGCACCTGCCTCACAATGAAAAAGACCCGGCTCGAGGATGTCCGCGACAGCCTGAAACACATGCGGCATGAAATCACGCTTCCCGTCCCGCTGATGGACAGGGCCAGGATCGCGCTCGAACGGATGCTGTCGTATGCCTGAGCGCCGGGTCGCCGTGGCCATGAGCGGCGGCGTGGATTCCTCGGTCGCGGCCGCGCTGCTCAAGGCGCGGGGTTTCGACGTGTTCGGGCTCACACTTCAGCTGTCCACCGGACCCAGCCGGTGCTGTTCGATTGAGGACATCCGGGACGCGCGGGCCGTGGCGGCCGGGCTCGGCATTCCCCATTACGTCATCCCCCTGCAGGATCCCTTCCGCGAAGCCGTCATCGAGTACTTCCTTTCCGAATACGAGGCGGGCCGCACGCCCAACCCGTGCGCGGTATGCAATTCACGAATCAAGTTCGGTCCCCTTCTCGATAAGGCGATTTCGCTCGGCGCCTCGGTGCTCGCCACCGGGCACTACGCGTCCGTGTCCCGCGATCCGATATCCGGCCGTTTCCGGCTGAAACGAGGGCTGGAAAAAGGGAAGGACCAGTCCTATTTTCTCGGCAGGCTGTCGCAGGAACAGCTTTCCCGGTCGATGTTCCCGATCGGCCGTCTCTCCAAGCGGAAAACACGGGAACTGGCGGAGCGCCAAGGCCTTCCGGTCGCATCGAAGCGTGACAGCGTCGAGGCCTGTTTTTTGCCGGACGACGGCGTCGCGGCCTTTATCGAACGGGAGCGTGGAAAGATCGCGGCCGCTGGCGATTTCGTGACCGCGGACGGCCGGATCGTCGGCCGGCACCGGGGCATTTCCAGATACACGATCGGCCAGCGGAAAGGCCTGGGCATTGCCTTCGGGAAGCGCACCTATGTGGTGCGCCTGGATGCGGAGACGAATACCGTGGTCCTGGGAGGGGAGGGGGAGCTGGCTGCGGGCCGTTTTACCGGAAGGGATCCGGTGTGGATCAGCGTGCCGGAACCGTCTGAACCGGTCCGACTGCGGGTGAAAATTCGATACCGCCACAGGCCGGCCTGGGCCCTGGTCTCACCCGCGTCCGGCGGGGGAGTGGATGTGGCATTCGACCGGCCTCAGCGCGCGGTCACGCCCGGTCAGCTGGCGGTTTTTTACGACGGGGAATATGTCGTCGGATCCGCCTGGATATGGGATGTTCGTTCAGACCCCGGGGTCTGAACGTCGTTCGCATTCATTCGGGCGGAATCCGAGACCCCGGGGTCCTGTGTCGGGGATCCAGAACCCCGGGGTCTGGAGTTCACTGTAGAACCAAAACCCGCTCTTTATTTGCCCCCGAATTCTCTCTTCAAATACGCCTCCACAGCCGCCCTCTCCCTTTCAATCAATCTCAGCCGGGTCGTCAACCGGTCGCTTTCCTTCCGCAGATTCACGTCGAGGAGCTGTGATCTGTGGGACGGCTCCGCGGCCCAGGCAACGGCTTTCCTGTAAAGCGAGTCGGACCGCACCTGGACGAGCCTCGGGATCAGGTAATCCAAAATCATGGGGCCGGCATCGGCCCGGATCGTGTCCGCGTTCGCCAGAACCCAGTCCAGGATGAAGGGACGGTTCTCCATGAATCCGGACGCCTGAAAAGGGATCCACCATAAAGCGTCCCTGTTGTCGCCGGATGCGTTGAGACCATAATCCAGGGCGTGGGACAGGATTTCCCTGTTCCTGAAGGCGCCGAGCAGGGCCTTGAACCTGGAGCGGACGTCCGGAGACACGGCTGATTCGAGAGCGGCCGTGTAACGGCGGAACAGGGCTTCGTCCCCGCCCCGGGCGGATGACGCGAGCGCGGCGTCCGCGAGATCCGGATCCACGTCCGACGGGTTCGTCAAGTACACGAAGGTGAGAGAATCGCAAAGTTGGAGCGCGACCGGGTCCATTCCCCAATCGGCCAGAATCGACAGCAGTTCGGAACGCAGAAGGGCGATGGTTGGATCCTCGACCGGTTGTTTCTGATGACCGATTCGGCCCAGCACGGGAGTCAAAACGCGGCGGACATAAGCTGAGAAATCAGGATTCAACGGATTCCCCGCGAAGAGATCCCCGATTTTTTCAGGCCGGCCAGAACGGCCTGGAGCACTTCAGGCTCAGGATCCGAAGCGAAACGCCGCAGGATTTCGAGGTACTCGCCCCCTTCGAGATATCCGCCATCGAGCAGGCCCGAGGCGTTCCCGAGGAATCCGATCCGCTCACGCACGTTCATGATCTGGCCGGCGTCCCGGACCATCCGGAACAGCATGCTGTCCGGAACGATCCACCGGTAATAGCCCCTTTCGTCCGCGTTCGGAATTATCCAGGCGGGCGCGGTAATGCCGTCGACGACGACTGTGTCCGCTGGAGTTTGAAGAACCCGTTTCATCCGAACGGTGTTCCGTCCGTCGGAACACTTCCAGGTCATCGGAATCCGCCAGGTTTGTGCCCGCGCTTCGAATCCAGCATTCACGAAACGGGTCTGTGAGAGGGCCACGCGGCCGTCGGCCAGGACATCGGCCCGAACCAGGGGCAGTCCGGGCTGTTCGATAAACGAAGCGACCATGGCATCCACGTCCCCGCCCGTGCTTCTCGACAGCGCCTTCCACAACGCGGCCGCGTCCACGCTCATGTGCCGGTGCGACTGCAGGTAATCCGCGAGACCTTCCTGGAAGTATTCCCGGCCTGCCCAGCTTTCCACCATGCCCAGCACCGCACCGCCCTTGGTGTAGGACAATTCATCGAACACCTGCCAGGGATTATCGTCGGCCCGGACGGTCCGGCGGATGGATGCAATGGACGGGAGCGCATCGCTTCCCATGACCCGGTGCCGGCCCTGGATGGTCCATGCGAATTCGCGGAACTCGGGAAAAACCCGGTCCGTGACTTCCGGGCCTATCCAGGTGGCGAAGGATTCGTTCAGCCAGATGTCGTCCCACCAGGACGCGGTGACGAGATCGCCGAACCACATATGCGCCAGCTCATGGGCGATGATATCGGAAGAGGACATGCGCTGATCGAAAGTGGAGCCGTCGGGATCCATCAGGAGGGTGTTGGGGTCGAAGGTGACCAGTCCGGGATTCTCCATGGCTCCGCCCATGTCCGGTACGGCGATCAGGTCCAGTTTCCGGTACGGATAAGGACCGAACCACTTTTCAAGCGCGGCGAGCAAGGGAGGGGTTCTTTTTACGGCTTCGGCCGCGAACGAGGACCGGCCGGCCGGAACGATGACGTTGCCGGGCACGGACAGGCCGGGTATCGGAACAGAGTCGAAGGGTCCGACCGCGAAGGCCACTGCATACACAGGCAGGGGCCTCGATTCCATGAAGACCATGGTTTTCATTTTCCCGCGGGCCGTGACGGTTTCGACGGGTTCGTTCGAGAAGCAGGCCAGATCGGACGGCACGGTCAGGATGACCCGGAACGGATTCTTGAATCCCGGTTCGTCCCAGCAGGGGAAGGCGGTTCGGGCATAGGAGGGTTCAAATTGGGTGGCCAGGTACGTCTTTCCATCCGATTCGGAGCGGTACAGACCCAGTCCGTTTTTTCCGTAATTCCCTTTAAAATCAATATGGAGTTCCCCGAATCCGGCCGACAGAGGACGTTTCGGACTGATCTGCAGGATTCCGTCCGGCCGCGCCGACCACTGTACGGGAATCGCACCTTTCGCATCTTTGAGCCGCAGGTCGCGGATCTTCAGATCTTTCGCGTGCAGGCGAAGGCCGGCGGCTTCGGCGTGGATGGCCAGCGTCATCTCCACACTGCCGCTGTAATCCGTCCGCGACGGGTCGAGATGGAGCCGGACAGTCTGCAGCGCCGGCACCAGTTTCCGGTCCAGCCGAAGCGTGTCGGGTTCCTGACCGCGGAGCCAGGAACCGGCGGCGGTCAATGAAAGAAGAAGGAATAGCCGGCTGAAGGGGGCTGGATTCGCATGGTCATCCTCCCTGTCTGTTTAGGTAGAGAAAAGGCGACTCTGAGTTGGAAGCGTCCGGAGTCCTGCGAAATCGAGCTGAAGGGGATGGAGAGTCGTCTGTCATTCAAGATACGGACTTCGGATCAATCGGGCGGCCAGAAGCCTGTTCATTCTGGTTCCAATTTTTCTGGATGATCGGAGATTGGGCTTCTGGCCGCTCCGACGGGTCTGATTTCCCGCCGCTTGCGGCGTCCATCATCCAAGCTTCTTGTGATACCCTGCTGCTTGCGCGGGGTCCGTCATTATGTCAATGAAGGAGTGATCGATGTAATCCCGACACCGCACCGGCCGGAGAGCGGCCGTATATTCTCACCCGGAGCGCCGGAACGCGTCCCGGAACATCGGCACCCACTTCCGTATCGAATCGATCAGAATGATCACCGCGAGAAAGGCCATGATCACGATAAGGGCCCGATCCACCTTGTACGTCAGGGCCTCGGACGGCTGTTCCGCGGCCATGCGGGTGAAACGGCCGGCCAGCTGCCAGGCGGCGGTCAGGGTGGTGCAGAACATGAACACCATGGGGATCAGAGTGACGGGTGTGAACCTGGCCTTGCCCATTTTCAGCAGAACCGTGGTGCCGACGGACAGGGCCAGGGCGGCCAGCAGCTGGTTGGCCACGCCGAACATGGGCCAGATCGTGGAAATGCTCCCGGACCAGATCAGGCCGGCCCAGGCCGCGACCACCAGAAAGCTCGTGAGCAGAGTGCCCGGCATCCAGCTGTGACGGGCGAGCGGCTTGTACAACTTGCCGCCGGCCTCCTGGACGAGGAATCGCGCCACGCGCGTGCCTGTGTCGACGGTCGTGAGGATGAACAGGGCCTCGAACATGAGCGCGAAATTGTACCAGTAGGCCATGAGGTTCCGCATGCCCGGCAGGGACGAGAACACCGAGGCCATGCCGACCGCCAGAGAAACGGCGCCGCCGGGACGGTTCATGACATCCGTCCCCACCATCCGGGACAGTTCGGCGATGCGCTGGGGCGGAAAACCCAGCGCCGTCAGGGCATCCGGGCCGAGCGTCGAATTGATGGCGAAATAATCGCCCGGAATCAGGATGCCCGCCGCAATCAGGGCCATGAGAGAGACGAATCCCTCGACGAGCATGGCGCCGAACCCGATCGCCCGGATCTCGCTTTCACGGCTCACCATCTTGGGCGTGGTTCCCGAGGCGACCAGGCTGTGGAACCCCGAGATGGCGCCGCAGGCGATGGTGATGAACATGAACGGAAAGAGCCGGCCTGGGATGACCGGGCCCTCGCCGGACGCGAAAACAGTCAGGGCCGGCATCTGCATGTCGGGCGCGACGAATAGGATTCCGGCCGTGAGCAGGGCGATGGTTCCGATTTTCATGTAGGTGCTGAGATAGTCCCTGCGGGCAGAGCAGCAACCAGACCGGTAGAATCGACGCGATGAATCCGTACAGGGCCATGGAGAGCACGAGTGAGTTCCGGGAGAGAACGAACCAGTGTTCGATGGGCGAGCCGACCACTTCATGGCCTAGGAGAACGGCCGCGATGAGGAGTGTCACGCCGATGACCGTGGTTTCACCGACGCGGCCGCGCCGGATCCGGTACAGGTACAGGCCCATGAACAGGGCGATGGGGATGGTGCAGGCGATGGTGAAGGTTCCCCACGGGCTGTGGTTGAGGGCATTCACCACCGCGAGGCCGAGACCGGCCAGCGCCACGATGATGATGAACAGGATGGCGACCGAGGCGGCGGCGCCGGCGACCGGGCCCGACCTCCTCCTTCGCGATTTCGGCCAGGGATTGCCCGTCGCGGCGGACCGAAGCGAACAGGATGACGAAATCGTGGACGGCTCCGGCGAACACCGCGCCGATCAGGATCCAGAGGGCGCCGGGCAGGTAGCCGAACTGCGCGGCGAGCACCGGGCCGATCAGCGGCCCGGCCCCGGCGATGGCCGCGAAATGGTGGCCGAACAGGACCCATTTGTTTGTCGGGTGATAATCCCGACCGTCCGCCATCCGGACCGCGGGCGTGACATTCCGGTCATCGAGCACGAAGATACGGGAAGCCAGCCAGGCGCCGTAAAACCGGTAAGCCAGTGAAAACGTGCAGAGGCCCGCCGTAACGAGCCAGAGCGAGCTGATCGTTTCGGAAGGCCGGACCAGGCGCGTGATCACGGCATAGGATGCGGCGCCGAAGACCGCGACGAGAACCCAGAGCGCTGTTCTCAGGATGCGCATGCGTGTTCGCCTTTCAGTACGGTGTGGGCGCTGTATTGAAGACAGGTTTTTTCAGCGCGTTGTTCCGCGGATCGGGCGTTTCGTCGCCGGGCTCGTCTTCCTCTTCCGGCTCCGGCCGCGGACCGCATTTTCGCCCGGTCGGCCGGATCGGCTCGCACCCGGTTCCAGGGGGGTTCCGTCGGGCCCCTCTGGATTTGCAGTGAAGAGATATCCCGCGCTCCGGATGCTCCGGATGACCACGGGATGCGCGGGATCCGGCTCGATCATCTTTCTCAGCCGGGCGATGAATGCGTCGACGGTGCGCGTCTCGACATCCGAGGGAACCTGCCAGACTTTCTCCAGCAGTTCCCTGCGGGTGACGACCTTTCCTTCGCGGTCGGCGAGGTATTTCAGCACCATGGCTTCGCGCGGCGTCATCCGGACGACCCGGCCGGCCGATCGTACGGTCAGCTCGTCGAATCGGATCTCGCAGCGGCCGATGCGGGTCGCAGGCGAGGCTTCGACCGATGACTGGTACCATGCCTTCCGCCTCAGCATGCCCTCCACCCGCAGGAGCAGTTCCTTCCGGTGAAACGGTTTGGTCAGGTAATCATCCGCGCCGATCTCCAGCCCCCGGATCCGGTCAGCGGCCGAGGTTCTGGCCGTCAGCATCAGGATGGGTACGCGGGGCGAGCGGGCTCGGATGCGGGTCGCGACCTCGAATCCGTCGATGTGCGGCAGCATGAGGTCCAGCACGATCAGGTCGAAATCGCGGGCCGCGAAAAACTCGAGGGCCCGCCGGCCGTCCGCCGCGCGGGTGACCGTATACCCTTCCTCTCGGAGATTGAATTCGAGTCCGATCGACAGGGACTCCTCATCCTCCACGAGCAGAATGCTAGCCTTCGTCCGCATGGCGCACTTCCTCTCCGGTTTTCCCCCGTGTACTGCCGGCCCGCGTCATTTTCATCAACCGACGGGCGAGCCGCCTCTCGGACGTGCGGTATACGGGTATTTCGACGGTGAACGTCGATCCCTTCCGTATTCCCCGGCTCGAAACGGACACCTTTCCGCCGTGAATCCGCATGATTTCCCTCACCCAGTACAGGCCCAGTCCCGTTCCCCGGACATTCGGAATGTCCGGACCCGACAGCCGGAGGAACTTGTCGAAAACCCGCTTCTGGTCCTTGGCGGCGATTCCGATGCCGTGGTCCGTGAAGGCCACAGACAGGTTTTGCCGGTTGCAGTGGTATTGGACTTCGATGCGGGGCCTGCCGGTCGAGTATTTGATCGCGTTGTCGATGAAGTTGTTGAATACGATTTTCAGGGCGTTGCGGTCAACGACGATGCGGCAGGCCGCTCGGCCCTCGATCCGGACAGCTCTCCGCGGGAGCTTGAACTGGTCGGCGGACTCCCGCAACAGGCCGCGCACGACCGGATCCGCGGACAGGATTTCGAAATAGTGGGCGACGTTCTTCTGGCCGAGCCCGGCGATCTTCAGTATGGAATTGATCAGGTTGTTCAGGCGTCCGGCGTCCCGCATCATCAACGCCAGGAATTTACGTCGCTGGGCACCGGAGACCTCCCTTTCGCTCAGCGTTTCCAGGACCAGCTGGATGGACGCCAGGGGCGATTTCAACTCGTGGGTCACATTCGCGATGAAATTGTCGTACATTCGGGTGGTTTTCAGCTGGCTGTTCAGCCGGGCGAACAAAAGCGACATGCCCACCGACACGGCGACGAGGAGGATCAGACCGCCCACAAGCGCCGTCACGTTGGCTCGGGGAGACAGCAGGGGGTGGGGCAGAGCGTTTCCCGTTTCCGCGTAATAAACGGTCAGATACCGGTAAATCCACAGGCCCAGCAGGGTCAGCCATGCCATCTGCGCCAGGACGAAGATGACGAGATACCGGAGGGATTGGCGTTTTCGCAAGGGATGTCCGTCGGTTTTACAGTACTTTTACAAACGATCCGGTGGAAATTCATTAAACTGAACGAGATGACCGGAAAACCCGGCCCGGCCGGCCTGATTCCGACACCCCTAAAATACGCCGGAAAACACTCAGAATAAAGGGAAAAAACCGATGCAAACGGACTCACAAACAACGCGGATGCCGGGCCTGAACATCAGCGGCCTGGAATCGCCTCTGCCCGTCATTCAGGGCGGAATGGGCGTCGGCATTTCCGTCTCGGGCCTGGCCTCGGCCGTGGCGAACCAGGGCGGCATCGGCGTGATCGCGGCGGTCGGCCTGGGCATGCTCGAACCGGATTTCAACACGAATTTCAAGGAGGCGAACGCGCGGGCGCTCCGGAAGGAGATCCGAAAGGCGCGGGCCCTCTCGACCGGCCTCATCGGCGTCAACATCATGGTGGCACTTTCCGATTTCGATGAATTGCTCGTCGCGGCCGTTGATGAAGGCGCGGACCTGCTCCTGCTCGGCGCCGGGCTTCCGCTCAAGGTTCCGTCCCTGCTCACGCCCGAAAGGATCCGTGCCGGGGCCACCCGGCTGGCGCCCATCGTCTCATCCGGCCGGGCCGCGGCGCTCATTCTGAAATCGTGGGAAAAATACGGCTGCACGCCGGACGCGTTCGTCGTGGAAGGACCGCTGGCCGGAGGTCATCTCGGATTCAAGAGGGAGCAGATCGCGGACCCGGCCTTCGCCCTGGAGCGCCTTATCCCCGAAGTGATACAGGCCGTGGAACCGGCAAGGCAATCGTCCGGAAAGGCTATTCCGGTCATCGCGGCCGGAGGGATTTACACCGGCGCCGACATACTCCGGTTTCTGAACCTCGGCGCCGCGGGCGTGCAGATGGCCAGCCGCTTCGTGCCCACGGCCGAATGCGACGCGGACTCCGCGTTCAAGGCCGCGTATGTGAACGCGGCCAGGGAGGACCTGGTTCTCATCGACAGCCCGGTTGGACTGCCCGGACGGGCCATCCGAAATCCGTTTCTGGAGGATGTGACCGCAGGGGTGAGGAAGCCTTTCAAGTGCCCCTGGAAATGCCTGAAGACATGCGATTTCGTGAACGCGCCCTACTGCATCGCGCTCGCCCTGACCAACGCGCGGGTGGGCCGCCTGAACGAGGGATTTGTGTTCGCAGGCGCCAATGCCTATCGGGCGGACCGCATCTCGACCGTGAAAGAGGTCTTCGACTCCCTGAAAAAGGAATATGCGGAAGCGGTTCAATCCGTCCGAAGTCCGCAGGCCGAGGCCGCTTAGCCCGTATAGCCGGCTGATTTCCATTTCCGCGGAATAAAGAACGGCTTCAGCAGGCGAACCGCCTCCTGAAGCCGTATATTTTCGAGAACCCTGCGGAATGCGTTTCCCTGTTACCGCGGTTTGATAAGCCCCTTTTTCACCAGCAATTCCGCGATGAGCACCGCGCCGCCGGCCGCGCCTCGCAGCGTGTTGTGAGACAGCGCGACGACCTTCCAGTCCAGAACCGAATCATCCCTCAGTCTGCCCGCTGAAATGCCCATGCCGTTTTCCAGGTCCCGGTCCAGCCGGGTCTGGGGACGGTCGTCCCCGTCGAACCAGGTCAGGAACTTCTTCGGAGAAGAGGGAAGCCCGAGCGGCAGGAGCGGATCGCGGAAAGACCGGATGGCTTCGATCATATCTTCCCGCTTCGGTTTGCGGCCGAGGCCGAAGGCCACGGCGATGGACGCCATGTGGCCGTCGGTGACCGGCACCCGTATGCAGGTCGCGGAGATCACGGGCTTATCGGCGTGGACGAGCTTCCCGGCCTTGAGCGTCCCCCATATTTTCAGCGGTTCTTCTTCGGATTTCTTCTCCTCGCCGGGAATGAAGGGAATGACGTTGTCCCGCATCTCCGGCCAGGTCTCGAAGGTTTTTCCCGCGCCGGATATGGCCTGGTACGTGGAGACCACGACGCGCTCGGGTCCGAATGATTTCCAGGCCTCCAGCACCGGCACGTAGGACTGAATGGAGCAGTTGGGCTTGACCGCGATCAGTCCCGTGGTCCATCCCCGATTCCGGCGCTGAATGTCCACCAAGCCGATATGGTCCGGATTGACCTCGGGCATGAGCATGGGCACGTCTTCCGTAAGCCGATGCGCGGAATTGTTCGACACGACCGCAACGCCCGCGGCCGCGTAATCCGTCTCGATTTTACGGATGCGCTCCTTATCAAGGCTCATTGCGGAGAAAACCAGATCCACGGAATCCGCGAGTTCCCGCATGTCCTTTTCCACTTCACACACGCGGAGGTCCCGGAGAGCTGCCGGAACCGGCGCGGTCTGGGACCAGCGGCCGGCCACGGCTTCGGCATAGGGTCTGCCCGACGACCGCTCCGAAGCGGCCAGGCGGACGACTTCGAACCAGGGGTGCCTTTCCAGCAGAAGGGCGAATCGCTGGCCCACGGTGCCCGTGGCCCCGAGCAGTCCCACGCGCAGTTTTTGTTCCGGAAACGATGACATCAATGGATTCCTCTTGTGCAGGTTTCTTGATCGGGCCGTCCGCGGCGGTCCCCGGGGTTTACGACATCGCGCTGGCGATTCTCAGAATGTCCGCGAATACGCCCGCGGCCGTGACCTCGGCGCCCGCGCCGGGCCCTTTGACGACGAGCGGCCTTTCCCGGTACCGCTCGGTCGTAAACACGATCATGTTGTCGCTGCCGGACAGCGAGAAGAAGGGATGGTCCGGGCCCGCCTCGGACAGGGACACGCCGGCCCTGCCGTCCGCGACCGTGCCGATGTACCGGAGGACGTTCCCCCGCGACTCCGCCTGCCTACGGCGTTCCTCGAAGAGGCCGTCCGATTTCTCCAGCTCGCGGAAGAACGCCTCGACCGTGGATGCGCGCCGGCACTTTTCGGGCAGGATGTTTTCCACGTCCACGTCCGAAGGCTCGAGTGCCAGGCCGGTTTCGCGCGCGAGAATCAGGAGTTTGCGGCCCACGTCGCGTCCGGACAGATCGTCGCGCGGATCCGGTTCGGAGAGGCCGAGCGTCTTCGCCTCCCGCACCGCCCGGCTGAAGGACTTGTCCCGGCCGAATGTGTTGAAGATGAAGCTCAGCGTTCCCGAAAGCACGGCTTCTATTTTCAGCACGGTGTCGCCGCTTGCGGTGAGGTCGTTCAGCGTGTTGATCACCGGCAGCCCGGCGCCCACATTGGTTTCGTACAGGAAGCGGACGCCGCGGTTGAGAGCGGTTTCCCGGAGCCTGCGGTACCGCGCGTAAGGACCGGAATTCGCGATCTTGTTCGGCGTGACAATGGAAATGCTGTGCTTGAGGACGCCCTCGTAGGCCCCCACCACATCCTCGCTCCCGGTGCAGTCGACGAAGACGGAATGGGGCAGGTTCAAGGTCTTCATCCGGTGCAAAAACGCTTCCAGGTCGATGCGCTCCGGCGAGGCGTCCAGGGTCTCCCGCCAGGAGCCGAGCGCGATGCCGTTCCGGTCGAAGACCATTCCGCGGATGTCGCCCAGCGCCACGACACGCAGTTCCAGGCCGCGCCCCTCGCGGAGCGACTCGCTCTGCGCGAGGATCTGGCGGAGCAGAGTGCCGCCGATGAGCCCGGTGCCGAGCACGAACAGGTTCACGGTTCTGGCGCCGGAAAGGAAGAACGCGTCGTGCAGGGCGTTCAGGGATTTCGAAACGTCGGATTTCGGTACCACTACGGAGATGTTCAGCTCCGAGGAGCCCTGGGCGATGGCCAGGACATTCACCCCGTTCTGGCCCAGGGCCTGGAACAGGCGGCCCGAAATGCCGGGCGTCCGCTTCATGTTCTCTCCGACAACGGCCACGATGGACGCGTGCGGATCCACGGAAACGGGCTCGAGCTTCTTTGCCTGGATTTCCAGGCTGAATTCCTCCTCGATCACGGCCTTGGCCGGCCGGCCGGAATGCGGGTCCACGGCGAGGCAGATCGAGTGCTCGGACGAGGCCTGCGAGATCAGGATGACATTGATCCGGTGGCGGGCCAGGACGCCGAACAGCCGGCTGGCGAATCCAACCACACCGAACATGCCGCCGCCCTCGATCAGGAGCAGGGCGATGTCGTCCATGGACGAAATGCCGCGCACCGGATAGGGGAACACGACCGGCGGCCGATGAGCGTGCCCTCGAAGTCGGGGCGGAAGGAGTTGAGGATGCGGACCGGAATCCGATTGTCCATGGCCGGCTGAATGGTGGGCGGATAAATGACCTTGGCGCCGAAATGGGAAAGCTCCATCGCCTCCGCGTACGTCAGGGAGGGCATGGGAAAGGCCTTTTCCACCTTGCGCGGATCCGCGGTCATGACGCCGTCGACGTCCGTCCAGATTTCGATCTCGGATGCACCCAGCGCCGCGCCCAGCACCGAAGCCGTGTAATCGGAACCGCCCCTGCCCAGCGTGGTCGTTTCATTCGAGGCGGTTGAGCCGATGAAGCCGGTGACGATCTGAATCGCCTTTTGCTTCGCGAAATGGGCGGGGATTCTCCGGTTCGTGACGTCGAAATCGACGCGCGCCGATCCGAAATTGTCGTCCGTCCGCACCAGGGGCCGGCTGTCGCAGAACTCGGCGTTCAGCCCGCGTCCGGCCAGAGACTCGGCGATGATGATCGACGACAACCGCTCTCCGAAACTCATGATGAAATCCAGAGTCTTGGCGGAGCATTCCTTGACCAGGTACACACCGTGCACCGTGTCCTTCAACTCGTCGAGCATGGCGGACACGGTCGTCTGTACGGTTTCCCGTTTTTCCGGAGGAATGAGGGCCCTCACCGCGTCCGAATGCCGCTTCTTCAGGGCCGCGAATGAGGACCGGTAATCGTTCGAATGTCCCGCGGCTTCGCGGCTCAGGCTGATGAGGTTGTCCGTAACCCCGCCGAATGCGGAAAACACAACGGCGATGCGGTTCCGGTTGCGTTTCGCGGACCGGAGGACGATGTCCATGACGCCCTGGACGCGCTCAGGAGTGGAAATTGAAGAACCGCCGAATTTCAATATTTTCATTGTCATGGAATAAATATACGAAAGAAATCGGACGAAGTAAAGGGTACCCGTACTTTTACGGGCCTGAACAGGCAGGCAGACGCCAAAAACACCTTGCGGGACGGCCATATTTTCCTTACTTTGCCGATTGCCGGAACAATGGGATTCGGAGTCCGTCTTGAATATCACTTATTTCAGCTATCTTTATGACATCAAGGGGATTTCCGCGGGGTCCGCGAACAAGGCGCTGGGTTTCACCGGCGGACTGCGGCGGCTGGGCCACCGGGTTTCGGTTCACTGGCTCTCGGTTCAACCTGAAGATCTCGAAGGCGATTCGATCCGCCTGAAAATACGGGCCAGGCTGAAAAAGCGGCTCTCCAACCTTCTGCATGACCCGAAGAAGCTCCTGGCCAACCTGCCCGACGCGGTCCGCGAGTTCCGCATTCTCCGCGCTGAAAAACCCGACGTGCTTTTTCTCCGGGGTGAGCTGTACAACCTGTCCGCCGGACTGGTCGCCCGCCTGCTTCGCGTTCCCGTGGTGCTCGAAGTGGACTGCCCGTCTGCCTATGAATACCGCCGGATGTGGAAGCACCGGCGGCTGGTGTGGCCGGCCCTTCCTGAATGGATCGAGCGCTGGAACTGGAAGAACTGCCGGGCGATCATCACCATTTCCGACCTGCTGAAGGATTACCTGGTCCGGTCCGGCGTGCCGGAAGGCAAAATCACCGTGGTGCCGAACGGAGCGGATCCGGACCAGTTCCGTCCCATGATCGGGGGGCAAGAAACGCGGCGGAGCCTCGGCATACCCGGGGACGCCGTGGTCGTCGGATGGATCGGCTCCCTGTACGGCTGGTCCGGCCTCGAGAACCTGCTGGCCATTTCCAGGCGTGTTCTGAAAATGCGGAGGCGCATCGTTCTGCTTTTCGTGGGCGGCGGCCGGAATCGCGAGGTCATCCGGTCGCATTTCCCGGATCAGGAACTGGCCGGCCGCGTCTTTCTGACGGGCACGGTGCCGTACGCGGATGTGCCCCGTTACCTCAACGTCATGGATGTTGTGGTGGTGCCGTATCCGAAGCATCCCTTCTGGTATCCTTCGTCCATGAAGCTGTTCGAATACATGGCTTCGCAGAAGGCCGTTGTCGCCTCCGCCGTGCCCCAGGTCACGGACGTGATCCGGGACGGCAGGAACGGATTCCTGTTCGACCCTGATGACGCCAGCGCGTTCGCCGAAAAGGTGCTTCAACTGGCGGATACCCCGGCTCTCCGGAAGCGCCTGTCCCTGGCCGCCAGGCGCACGGTTCTGGAATCGTACACATGGGACGGCCACAGCCGGAAAATGGAGGCCGTGCTGAAAAAAGCCGCGGCGTTATACCGGAAAAACGGAGCGGACGGGTGAGGCGGATGGCGGTCGTCGTGCGCGACGACGACATCTCCTTTTTCACGGACCCCGGGCAATTCGAGCGGGCCCACGATTTCCTTATCCGGAACCGGATCCCGTTCAACGCGGCGGTCATTCCGGAAGCGGACGGTTCGGCTCTGCACGGCCCGGAAGAACCCGAGGGCTTTCTGCCGGCCGGCACTGCGGGCCGGTCCGGTCCCAGGCCGGTCGGGGAGAACGCCGGACTGGTGAATGCGATACGCGGACGCGGATTCATTGAAGTCAGCCAGCACGGATGGTCGCATGCCGGGGCCGTGGCAGGCACGCCGGAATTCCTCATACAGGACCGGGACGCTATCGCGACCAGGCTGGAAAGGGGAATGGCGCTGATCGAGGCGGCTTTCGGCAATAAACCCGTTTTTTTCGTGCCTCCTCGCGACCGGGTGTCCGGTCCCGCGCTCAGGGAAATCCGCAAACGGTACGCGGGTATCTGCCTGTCCCGGTTCCCGCACGGCCTGATCCCGGCCCGGTTGTGGCCCCGGTTTCTCCTGAATAAACTGAAAGGCCGCATGGTGATGCGCTGGGGACGATTTCTGCTCCTCCAGCATCCGGGCGTGGATTTCAGCTTTCCCGACGACCGGACCGGAGCGAACGCGGAAGCGGCGCTTGATTCCGTGACCGACACGCTCGTGCTTCCGGTACATTCCTGGCGTTTTTTCGACGGCAAAGGCCGAATCGTGAAATCCCTGCTCGATCCGTGGGAAGAATTTCTGAAAAGACTGTCCGGCACGGAGGGCGTCCGGTTTACGACTTTTTCCGGCCTGGCCGGCCGGTGAGCGGAGAGAGCGCATGAACCGCAAACAGCCCATGCTCAATCGGCTATTTCCCCCGGCCGCGGCCGTGCTGGCCCTGGCTTTCGGCCTGATCGGAATCCGGTGGGGCCTGCCCGCGCTCTGGTATCCGGACGAGCCTGAGACGCTCGAGCAGATCGTCATCCCCATGGCCCGCAGCCTGGATCTCAACCCGCATGTCTTCAACAAGGGTTCCCTCTATTATTATTTCCTTCTGGCTGTCCTGTCTCCGGTTTTCGCGGCCATCAAACTGTTCCATATCTCCGCGGCGGATTATGAAGCCCTGGTCGGAAAACTCGGCTTGATCAGCCGCATCGCCACGGCCATGGCCGGCGTCTTCGGTGTGCTGTTGATGCACCGCGTCGCGAAGCGGATGGCAGGCGAAGCCGCGGCCCGGCTGGCAGCGCTCTTTCTGGCGGTCAATCTCGCATACGCGGCGTACAGTCATTTCGCCTACATGGAAGTGCCGCTTCTGGCCATGCTTCTGGCCTGCCTGCTTTTCGGCCTTCGGCATCTCGAGACACGGAAAACCCGCGATCTGGCCCTGGCCGCTTTCACGGCCGGAATGGCGGTGTCCGTCAAGTACAATGCCGCGCTTTTTACTGCCGTTATCCTGTTCATTCTTCTGGCGTCCATGACAACCGCGGCAATGAAAACGGCCGGATCCGAGGGCGCGGGCAAAGGCCGTCCGGAGAGCCGCTTCAGGCGGGTTTTGGACGCAATCCCGTTCCGGCCGGCTCTTCTCTGCGCTTGCCTTATGGCCGCCGGATTCCTGATGACCACGCCTTTCGCTCTTCTCGATTACCGCACTTTTCTGGATACCCTCTCCAGGCAAAGCGTGATCGCGAAGGAAGGGTACAAGGTGTTCACGGGTGTCTCAGCCTGGGCGGGGAATTTCGAGCTCCTCGGCGTATGTTTCGGGCCTGTTCTGTTTCCGCTTGTCCTGGCCGCCTGGGTCGGCCTCCTCATCCGATGGATGATTCGGCCGTCCGCGGTTGAAGCCCTGGCGGTTTTTCCTCCCCTGATCTACTATCTTTATATCGGCACCTGGCGCATCACCGCGATACGCTACGTACTGCCCATGGTTCCTTTCCTGATCCTGTCCGCCGCGATACTGATCGACCGTCTGGTCCTGTCCGGACCGAAGCTGAAGCGGCCTGTTCTGGCTGTTGTCGCGGCTGTTCTTGTGTTTTCCGCTTTCGGATCGTTCCGGAACCTGCTCAGCTTCACGGCTGATTCCAGAGTCCGGGCTGAGAAATGGATGGCGGAACGCATGCCTGCCGGAAGCCGGATAGAGGCTTATTCCTACAAGATGTACCTGCCGCGGATTCCATCCGGACTGGTTTTCGAACGCATCAATCCGGATTTTGTGGGGGATTCGCCCGGACTCGCCGGATCCGGTGCGGACGGATCGGAAGCGTCCGATTCCGGCCAGGGTGACAACCGTTCGGCTTTCACCCGGGAAGGGCTTCTGGGCCGGAATCCGGAATACATCATTCTGTCGAGCTTTTACGACGACCGGTACAGGGTCTCTGCCTCCAACCGGACCGCGGAGCTTCATCCTGAGCTCAGCCGTTATTACCGGGAATTGACGGACGGTTCGGCTGGATACGCGGTCGCGGCCGTGTTCACCGGCAGGGGCATGCAGGAGTTCTATGTCAATCCCACAATCACCATTCTCAAACGCCTGGAGTGACATTCGGGGAACCGGCGGCTGGGATCACGCAGGTATCGTAAAGAAGGTGACCTTCTCGAAGAAGGACACCTTCTTTTTTATAAAAAAGACATCAATACGGCATGGATGAAAAACGCGCATCTGATTCGTTTTCGCCAATAAACAAAGCGCAAGTGCTTGTTCCCGGATTGTCGGCCATCCGACAAGTATTTGATTAATAATAAATTATGGCGGCTGAGATTATTTATCCGCAGATGGCATTCCTTTTGCGTGCCAAGGGCTTGACCTATTCCAAAATGAAGCAGAACTGAGGAGGATTCGGTACCATGTTCAAATCCGACATCCGCGCCACGACCTTTTTGCGCGCAATTCGCGTGTACGGAATGGTCTTGCTCTTAGGGGGGCAGATCTCCGCACAGGTCAGAATCCTGCCGCTGGGCGACTCGATCACCTGGGGCAAGGTCAATCAGAATCCGCCCGGAGCCGGCGATTCGGGATACCGGGGCTCGCTCCATACCCTGCTCACGAACAACAGCATGAGCACGGTATTCGTGGGCACGGATCCGGACAACACGGACCTGAACCGCGGCTATTACCTGGACGGCGGCACCATCGGTAATTTTCTGGGTGCGGACAGCCTGAAAGGAGACATCGCAGCCGTTCTCGACGGGCCCAATTTTCAGCCCGACATCGTGATCCTGCACATCGGCACGAACAACATCGGGAGCGGCCAGGCCATCGGCACGTACAATACGCCCAATTCCATGATGAACCAGCTCTACACCATGGTCAAGAAGATCACGAATAATTCCTATGTCGACAACCTCCTGCTCTGCAAGGTGATACCGAAATACAGCACGCCGGGCACGGAGACCGAGACCTTTGCATTCAACAATGCGCTTGAAATCATGGTTTCGGAGCTGACCGCCATGGAGCGCGCCAAGGTCACGATCATCGACATGTACACCGCATTCGCGGCCAACAAAACCACCTATTACAACTACGACATCGACCGGGTTCACCCGAACTCCTCCGGATACTTGGCCATGGCCAATATTTTCTATCATTACGTGGCGCAGATCATGCAGCCTTCGTACACGGATGAATTCAACCGCGCCGCAATCGGGGCCGAATGGGTTGTCCGGCCGGGCGTGCAGATCGTCAACACGGGCGAGACGCCTACGGGCGGCGGCCTGAAATGCACGACCGTGGGGGCCGACGACTGGTACCACATGGCGATCTGGTCAACATCCAAGAATCTGACCACGGTTTCGATGAAAATGCACTCGTCCACCACGTCCGCGGAAACGGACAAGGTCGGGCTCATCGTCGGACTGGACGCGGCGAGCACAACGGCCAATGGATACCTGGTCTGGGTGTACAACAATTCCGTCCGAATCAAGACAATGGTTGGCGGCCGCGCGGGCTGGGGATACGGTCAGGACGTCACCAACTGGCCGCTGACGAATCTTGCGCCGGGCGACGTGTTCAAGGTCAGCTACCGCCAGGCGCTGGACGCCAATTATTTCACCATTGTCGTGAACGATGATGATGAAAATGCCATTGTCCTGAGGGACCGGTTCAAGCTGACCGGCAACACGACGGACCTGTACTCGGGCATCCTCTTCAACCAGAATTCAAGCGGAACGGCCTACAACGCGGTGATCGACAGGTTTATGGTCGAGTCCCAGCTTCCGGACATCATTCCGCCCTCCCGCATCGGCGACCTGTCCGTGGAATTCACCACCAACACGTCCATCACTCTGGGGTGGACCGCGCCCGGAAACGACGAATCGATCGGAACCGCATCGAGCTATGACATCCGCTATTCCACCAGCGCCATCACGAACGAGAACGATTTCTCCAGGGCCAATATCGTTTCGGGCGCGCCCGTGCCCAAGGAATCGGGCACCTGGGAAGTGTTTTCCGTCACCGGTCTCCAGTCGGGCACCGGCTACTACTTCGCCATGCGCGCGGTGGACGGCTGGGGCAACAAAGGCGACCTGTCGCCGGCCGTGTACGCACGCACCAATTCGGCCGGGCAGATCATCGAGACCTTCAACCGGCCCACGGAGCCGGACGGGACCATAGGCTCCGACTGGCTGATCGACGGCACGGAATACCGCATCGATTACAATTCCACGACACATGAAGGCGAACTCACCAATTATCAGGTGGACGGCAACTGGGGCCGCGTGGCCGTATACCAGGGCCGCACCAACCCGTCCATCGTGAAAATGGTGTGGGGCCGGTCGTCGACCACGGCCGGCATCGGCCAGGCTGGGTTCGCGCTCATGCTCACCGCTCCGAGCATGGCCGCGGACGGATACCTGCTCTGGGTGCGTACCCAGTCGAACCGGGTTTTCCTGTACAACATCGAGAACGGGGAGGTGGATGGCTCCGCGAGCGGCCAGGTCGACGAAGTGCCCTACACCCTGCGGGACAACACCGGGGCCATCCGTCCGCCCAGGGCCGGCGACACGCTGGCCGTGGTCATGGACTGGAATTTCGAGGGCGGGCACAAATTCGATGTGTACCTCAACGGACTGCCTGTCGCGGACCGCGCCCTGTTCGATCCGGACATCCGCCACAACAGCACCACCAAGTACGCGGGTATCATGCTGGGCCGTCTCAACCAGATCAACAACGTGACCGATTTTATCACCGTGGCCGAGGCCACCACGGCCTCGCGTGTTCAGAAAGTCGGAGGCGACGGCCAGTCCGCCGTGGTCGGCAGCGACCTGCCCGATTCCCTGAAGGTGCAGGTATTCGACGCGAACAACACGCCCCTGTCCGGCGTTCCCGTGTTTTTCAATATCAAGGCGCCGGCCGACGGCGCCGTGATCACGGCTCCGCCCGAACCCATGGAGCGGCTTCCCATCGAGGCCGAATGGGCCATTTTCTCCGGACCTTACTATGTCCGCACGGATAATCCGGGCGCCTCTGGCGGAAAGTACATCGTTTCTCCGATACGCGGCGGGGAAGGCAAGGCGAGCTTCACATTCTACAGTCCCAAGGACACCACGTATTATTTCTGGATCCGGGTCATCGTGCCGGACGCCTCGCATTACGCCCTCCAGTTCCAGCTGGAGGAGTCGGGCACACCCTGGACGAACAACCTCTTTCAGAGTTCGCCGTCGTCCCAATGGCAGTGGGGCCGCATCCGGAACGGCAGCGGCACGGTCGCAACGGCCAGGCTGTCCAGGGGCCTGCATAAAATCATTTTGACCAGCCTGCATGAGAACCTCGCGGTCGACAAGCTCCTGCTGACGCCGTCCGGCACCTATGTGCCGACCACCATGGAAGCGGTGGACATGCTTTTCACCGACCCCCGCGGGATCGTCGGAACGAAGATGACCCTGGGCATCAAGGCCAAGGACTACGAGGTTCAGGCGCGGCCCTTCGGCGTGGCCGAAGGGGACGGCGCGGTGTTCACTGAAACGGGACTCGCGGCAACGCCCGTTGCCATGTTCAAGAGCAATGACGAGCAGTCGGGCGTGGCCCGCGCCGTTCTGCCCAAGCCGTTCATCATCACCCTGTACGACACCTACGGCAACAAGGTGCCGAACGTCCGCGTGACCTTCCAGATCACCGAGGGCGACGGGACGCTCAGCGCCGTCGCGGACACGACCGACGCCAACGGCCAGGCCCGGACCACGCTCACACTCGGCGTCCAGAGCGCCACGAACAAGGTCAAGGCCGCTTTCACCGGGTATACGGGCACCGACGTCGTCTTCTCGGCGCTGACAACCACGGGTCTGGTCAGGACCATTCAGAAAATGACCGGAGTTGTACCGGCCGGGAAACACTATGTCGGCGACATCATGCCGAATTTCATCAAAGCCAAAGTGCTGGACGACGCGTCGCGGCCCGTGGCGAACGTGGCCGTCACCTTCCAGGTGACGCAGGGCTCGGCCCTGCCGGGCGTGAAACAGCCCAAGTTGACGAATGCGGCGGGCGAAGTGCAGGATACCCTGCGCCTGGGGAACACGGCCGGCATCGTTCAGGTCACGGCCCGGATCGGCGCCCTGCAGGCGGTCGTGGGCACGGATTCGTGCTTCTACAAGGCGAGACGGGTTCAGGTCGCGGGCAGTAACCGCCAGAACGCGCCCATTTCGGATTCCCTTCAGAACAAGCTCCGGGTCTGGGTGACGGACCGTTTCGGCAACTCCGTCCGGAACCAGCCTGTCATTTTCCGCTCCTATGGACACGGCTTCTATTTCCGGACCGCGACGGACAGCACCGATTCCGTCGTCGTTCTGACCGACGCGAACGGCTGGGCCTCCACCAATGTCCGGACCGGGTCGATCTGCGGCTCCTATGCGGACATCGTTCAGGCCAAGGTCTCGGACGGCTTCAAGCCGGTGGACGGTTCGCCCGTCAAGTTCACGATACGGGCCTATTCCAAGGCCGTCCGGCTCATCCAGCTCACCGGCGACAATCAGACCGTCGTGGTGAATGAAATGGCGGACGATCCGCTGGCCGTTCGGATGGTCGACGCGTCGCGCCTGCCCGTCATGGGCCAGCCCGTGGAATTCGCAATCCGGACGGGGGGTACGGCCGCTTCACCGGCGACCAAGCACCGAAGGCGACCGTATACACCAACGAGAACGGCATTGCATCCATCGACTACATCGCCGGCACCAAGGCCGGCGTGGACAATGTCATTGAAGTCAACGCGAACAACGGGCTGAACGTGCTCACCGATTCCACGGGCACGCCCATCGTGTTTCACATCTGGAGCAAATCGTCCGACGCGGATTCCCTCAAGCCCGTCTCGGCCGTCCGGCTTACCGGCATGGCCGGCAAGCCGCTGGCCGTTCCCATCTCCGCGCAGATCGTCGACGCCATCGGCAACCCGGTGGGGAACGACAGCATCCGGTTCACGGTGGTGCTCGGAGACGGCGTGCTCGACGGAACCGCGGCGAAGACAAAGACCGTGTACACCGACAACGCCTTCGGCACGGCATCGGTGGTCTGGACCCTGGGGCCCAGGGCCGGAACGGACAACAACGTGCTGTGGGCCACGGCCTTCAACGGCCTGGATTCTCTGCACGGTTCGCCGGTGGTGTTCACTGCCAGCGCCGGGTCCGATTCGGTCAGCGTTATCACCTCGACCGTGACCGCGACCGGTCCGGTGAAGGCGACGGAGTATGACACAAGCCGCATCACGGTTACTCTGCTAGACGGATTCCTCAACCCGGTGCAGGGCAAGCGCGTCCGGCTCGAAGTCACGGGCGGAACCAACAATTTTCCGCAGGACCCAACCGTCCCCACCAACGCCCAGGGGCAGGCCTTTGGTTATCTCCGTTCCCTATCCGCGGGCCAGAAAATCATCCGGGCCTATGTGGTGGATGACGCCAAGTGGCTGTTCCAGCGCGACACAGTGATGTTCGAGAACGACCGGGCCTACAAGATTCAGGCTCATTCGGGCGGCGGCCAGTCGGGCAATGTCGGGACCATGCTCCGCGATTCCCTGGTGGTCAAGGTCATGGACGTGAACGGCAACCCCGCCAGCTTCGGTCCGGTTCATTTCGAGGTGACCGGCGGCGGAGGCCGCATTTCCGGCGACACGGATGTGCACAGCAATGCGGACGGGCTCGCGTGGACCAGGCTGATTCTCGGCCCCAACCCGGGCGAAAACGTGGTGCGGGTCACATCCGGCACGCTGGTGGGCAGTCCGTTCTTCTTCTCAGCGACGGGTAAAACCGGCACAGCCGTGGCGATGCGCATGGTGTCCGGAAGCGGGCAGAACGGCCCGGCCGGGGATCCCCTGCCTCAGCCGCTGGTGGTGCAGGTGCTGGACAAGGAGCTCAAGCCGGTTTACGGCGTGCCTGTGACCTTCACGATTTACAGCGGCATCGGCACCATCCTGACGCCCCAGCCTTCGATGACCGACGGCTTCGGCAACGCCAGCGCCGTCGTGCAGACCGCCTCGCTGGCCGGCCAGACCTGCTGGATCCGGGCAGAGAATGCGGCGCTCAGCAACTCGCCGCAGCTGTTCTCGGTCACCAGCGCCGCGGGCGTGGCCCGGAGAATCGCCAGGGTTTCGGGCGACGGTCAGTCGGGATTCGTCGGAGAAACCATTCAGAACCCGATCGTCGTCTCGACCACGGATAAATACGGCAATGCGGCAAGCGGCGTGGCCGTGCGCTTCACGGTCATTTCCGGGGACGCCACGATCGGCGGCCAGTCGTCACTTTCCGCGGTCAGCGACGGGGCGGGCAGGGCCTATGCCAGCGTCCGGCTCGGCCAGACAAGCGGTCCGGTGCTGATCGAGGCCACCAGCCCCTTCCTCGAAGGGTCTCCGGTGACGTTCAACCTCCTCGGCCGGACCATCAACGCGGCGAGCATCGAGAAATTTTCCGGTGACAACCAGAAGGGCAGGCTGGGCATGCTCTTCGTCGACCCGCTCCGGGTGCGCGTGCTGGACGTGTACGGCAATCCCGTGCCAGGCATCCAGGTGGTGTTCGAGAAGTATTCGGGCGGCGGCACCGTGATCGAGCCCCAGCCCGTGACCAGCGACGCAAACGGCATCGCGGCCGTGCATTTCATCGGCGCGAGCACGCCGGGAGTTTCGGCGGTGCGGGCCTGGTGGGGCACCGGAACCACTGTGACCTTCACGCTCGAGTCCGTGATCAATCCGAACAATCCCCTGCTCAGCAAGGACCTCATCCAGGACAGCTATGACCTGTACGAGTTGGAAGACATCATGATTCCGCTGGTCGGCACGGATTCGGACGGGGACGTGATCACCTTCCAGATCGGGAACCTGTTCCCGCCGGAAGGGTCCGTGATTCAGCCTCTGACATCCGGGCCGGGCACGGCCACAGCGACATTCCGGTGGACGCCCACGTACGAGCAGGCAGGCGTCTACACCTTCGCTCTCCGTGTCGTAGACGGCCGGGGCGGCGTGGACACCGACACCACCGTCATACGCGTGGCGAATGTCAATCAGGGGCCCGTGGTTCTGGGCAAGACCCCCATCGTGAACGACACCACATGCAAGGCAGGCGACCGGTTGAGCTTCCGGGTGGACGCGCGCGATCCGGACGGCGACGCCCTGCATTACACCTGGCAATGGGACGGAACCGCGGTCGGATCGGACCTTCCGTTCCTCGAATATAAACCGAGCGAAACCAATCTGGGGTACCATACCGTGGACTGCTTTATCAGCGACGGATTCATCCTGGTATCGCGGCGATGGAATGTCAAGCTGGTCGCCAAGGCGGTGGAGATGGCCGCAATGGCCGCGTCCTTTGACGAGGACGGGATCTTCATCGCGGTGGAATGGTCCACGGCAGGCGAGACCCATACGGCCGGATTCGAAATCGGCCGGGCCACTTCCCTGGACGGCGAATACCGGATCATCACGCCCGATTTGATTCCGTGCCGGAGCGACCGGGAATACCGGTACGAAGACACCCAGATCCAGGTGGGCCGCAATTACTACTACAAGATCTATGATGTGGACGCTTACGGCAATCGGAATGCCAACGGCCCGATCACGGCTTCCGTGCCTGTGCCGAAAATGTTCGGTTTGACCCAGAACTATCCGAACCCGTTCAACCCGGTGACCACCATCCGGTACCAGGTCACCAAACACCAGCGCGTCACACTGACCATTTACGATGTCATGGGCCGGTGCGTGGCCGTGCTGGCGGACCGCGACCATGACGCGGGTTATTATTCCGCGGAATGGGACGGACGGGACATGAGCGGCAAGGAAGCGTCCACGGGCGTGTACATTTACAGGCTGTCCGGTTCGGATCAGCATCGGACCCTCAAGATGGTCAAGCTGAAATAATCAAGTCTCATCATCTTCATTTAATCTTGATTTGTCGCTTTCTGTTTGATAAATTGGATACTCTGGCCGGAGGCGGAACGCCTCCGGCCAGAATCCGTCTATCGGGCGGACCCGGCAGGGCCGTTTCGAACAGGGGCAGAGCACTGACCGGTCGGCATTTATTTTAATTATAAGGAACTGTTCTTTATGCGGAAGCGGGCATGGGTGCGGTTTTTCATTCTGACCGTCATTTTCGGTTTGTTGCAGCCGGCGGTGTCGGACGAACGGTGGCGTCATGTCGCAGGGCCCGCGTACCGGGCCTTTGATCTCAGCCGTGATCTGTCGGACCGGTACTGGAATTATGAAGAAATGATGCGGATCCTCTATGAACAGAACGGCGGGATGCGCATCGTTTACGTCGATCCACGCGCCGGAGGACGGCAGCGACGGCTCCGGCTGGCTGGACGCGTTTCACGGCATACGCGAAGCCGTGGAAGCGCTCGGCGAGGAAGGCGGCTGGGTGTGGGTCGCGGAAGGAGAATACCTGGAATCCGTGGACCTTCCCTCCCGCGTCTGCCTGTTCGGCGGATTCTGCGGTCTGGAGGACGATCTGGAGGACCGCGACATTGACGGCGCATCCGACCGTTCTGATCGGAGACGGAACCCGGTCCGTGGTCACCCTGTCCCACTTCACCCTGCTCGACGGCTTCACCGTGCGGAACGGCGGAGGGGCGAACGGCGCGGGAGTGCTTACCGGCGGCTGGCTCAGCGTGATCCGGAACAATGTGATCCGGGACAATGTCAGTTCCTGGTCCGGGGGCGGTATCCTGGTCTCCGGCGGAACCGGGGCGGACGGCGCATTCGGAAATGTCGACGGCATGGGGCCGGTTGTGGAAAGGAACCTGATTATTCACAATTCAGGTTATTGCGGGAGCGGCATCACGGTTCGGTATTCCCTGGCCCTGATCCTGAACAATACGCTGGCGAACAACGGCGGCGCGGAACGGGCGCGCGGGTTCGAAGTGATCATGCGCACGGGCGCGGAGCCGACCGTTCTGAACAATATTATGTGGAATAACGGCGACGAACTGTACTTCCAGGTGGGGAATACGGGCACAGGCCTGTTCCGGAACAACTGCATTCAGGACGAGACGGACTGGCACGAGGGCATCGT
The DNA here is from genome assembly GCA_963736115.1 of uncultured bacterium. Classification (GTDB taxonomy): domain Bacteria; phylum Zhuqueibacterota; class QNDG01; order QNDG01; family DTFT01; genus JAFGAX01. The sequence continues at coordinate 130,712 of CAVTNR010000002.1, read as the reverse complement.
CTATGATGACCCGCAATTTGCCGATTCCGGCACAGGCGACTATCGCCTCGCCGCTGGATCTCCCTGCATCGAGGCCGGAGTGGCAGGTGTTTTCCCGGATCCGGACGGATCCAAGTGTGACATCGGCGCTTTCTTCTTCAATGTCCCGTCGGGGAGCGGCGGAACAGCCGTCCGTTTTGAGTCCGAGCCGGTGCAGGACGTTCTGATCCGGATCGACGGCTCGGCCCGCAGGACACCGCAGGACCTGAACTGGCCGGCCGGCTCCGCGCACTGGGTCAGGCCCGCGGCGTATCATCCGGTCGACCGTGGCGCGTCGTACGCATTCACCGGATGGGACGACGGCGGAGACCGGGTTCGCCGTATCCTGACCGATCCCTCCGCGGCTCTGTACACGGCCCGGTACGGGCTCCGGTACCTGCTTGAAATCACGGGCGAACCTTTTCCCGAGGCCGTAGCCGGGGAAGGCTGGCATTTTGCGGACTCCACCGTCACCGTCTCCGCGGACACCGTGGTGGAGGCGGGCGCGGGCACACGGCTGGCCTTCGCCGGGTGGACGGGAATCGGCATCGGAAGCTACACGGGCGATGCGCCGTCATTTAAAACGGTCCTCGGCGGGCCGGTGACGCAGACGGTGAAATACGAAAACGAATTTCTCCTCACGCTCCACGTTCTGCCGGACACGGTTCCGGGCCTAGTCATCCGCACCGATCCGGCCGGTCCCTGGTTCAATGCGGGCCGGACCGTGAAATTAACCGCGGAATCCGACAATCCCCTGTACCGCTTTTCCGGCTGGGACTCCGGGACGCCGAACGCGGACGGCAGTCTGACCGTGGTTATGGATGATCCGGTCGCTGTGACGGCTTTATTTGAAATGATTGTCAGGCATCCGCCCGTTGTCGCGGACCTTGCCGACACCACGGTGCTGGAAGACAGCGCCCTGGTTCTGTCCGACATTTGGATCGCGCAACGCGTGCGGGACGACGGCGATGCGTTCAATGTCCTGACCGTATCCCTGAATGCGGCATTGCCGCTCCAGGTCCTGAGGGACGCGGCCGCAGGCGTCTGGCGGATCAGCCCGCCCATGGACTGGAACGGATTCGGTTCGGTCCGGATCCGGGTGACGGACCCTTCCGGTGATTCGGACGAGAAGACGTTCATCCTGTCGGTCACAGCCGTGACTGATCCGCCCGGTCCCTTCAGCCTGATGGCGCCGGAAGACGGCGCACAAGCCGCGGATTCAGGCATTGTCATGCGTTTCGCCTGGACGGAATCAGCCAACGCCGACCCTGGAGATCTCGTCCGCTACCGTTTCACGCTCGACGCGGATTCTCTCAGGCTCGGTCCGGGCGCTGCGGTCGACACGATTCTGGACGGCACGTCCGTCGACCTGTCCGTGCCGAATGGCCTTCTGTATTTCTGGACCGTCCAGGCATTTGACGGCGAGGGACTGATGCTCTCGGCCGGACCGGCCCGCCGGCTGGTCCGGACTTCCGGAGTCTCGGACGCGGAATCCGGATCCGGCGTTCCGGTCCGATTTTCCGTGAGCCCGGGATTCCCGAATCCCTTCAATCCGGAAACCGCGTTTGAAATCGCCCTGCCGTCCGACGAGACGGTTCGCGTTTCGGTTTACGACAGCCGCGGCGCACGGGTCCGCGCATGGCCACCCGCGGCTCTCCGGTCCGGTGTTCACCGCATCACCTGGGACGGCCGGAACGACGCAGGCGAATCCGTGCCGAGCGGCGTTTACACCGCGCGAATCGTGCTGGGCGGCCGCGCCGTTCTGCGTAAAACGACGTTGATCCGATGAGTTTATCCCGAGATGGGAGATAAAAATGACGAGAAAGTATTGGGTCTGGCCGTTGATTCTGGCGCTCGCAGGATCCCTGCGGGCGGCGGTTTCCGTGTCCATCCCGAACACCAGCGTAGCGCGGGGCGCCACGGTCGAAATTCCGCTCCAGACCTCCGGGTACACGATCTTGGTGTCCGACTCGCTCGTCGCCTATCAGGCAGCCATCCTGTTCGATCCCACGGCCGTACAGGCGGTGGGCGCCACCGGGGCCGGCACTATGACCGCGAGTTGGGGAGCCCCCACCGTGGGCATCAAGCCGGACAAGCGGACCTCGGGCATCAAGCGGGATACGTTGCTCATTGTGGGCATCACCACCAACCAGCCCGGCAAACGGACCGTACCGGACGCCTACATTCTCGTCAAGCTCCAGTTCCTGGTCACGGATACCGTGGGCCAGACGAATACGCTCGGCATTCACGACGTCCGGATGTTCAATCTGCAGGGCGCGATGACCATGGGCACGAAGACGAATGGCGTGCTTACGGTCACGGCCGGTTCCTCGCCGAAAACCGTGAATCTTCAGCTGATCCCGGGCATCAATTTCGTGTCCTTTCCGGTCACGCCCGCGAACGACGCTTTGCCCGGGGTTCTGGGGTCCGTTCCCGTCAACTATATATGGGGCTATTATTCCGGATACCCGAAGAGCTGGCAGCTCGGCCGGCCGATCAATCCTCTGGCCAGCCTGGACGGACTGCACGGGTACTGGATGCGGCTGAACGCGGCAACGAATCAGACGCTGACCCTGACGGGACCCGAAATCGCCGTGAACACGCCCATCCAGATGATCAAGGGGCTCAATCTCATCGGGTATCTGCCCGCGAGCCAGGACACCATCACGCACGCGTACGCCTCGATCGACACTTTTTACTCCTATGTCTGGACCTTTGTCGCGGCCACGGGTTCGCCGAGAAGCTGGCAGAGGCACAGGATCATCAACCCGCTGTCCAAGCTCTCGTCCCTGCTCGCCTACTGGGTGCGGATGTCCAGTTTTGGCACTTTGGTTTTTCCCTCTTCCGGATATGTACCCAAAATCTCGGCCGCCCGTCCCGGACAGCCGGGGAAGGTTCTGGATGAATCGCCGCCCGCGGTCACGACGGAATGGTGCGATTTCTGGGGCCAGCAGCCCGGCGCGCTTCAGACCGGCGACACGATACGCGTGTACGATCAATCCGGTGTATTCCTGGGAGACACCCTGGCGGTGGAAGGCGGCATATTTCTGGTGGCCGCGGCCGGGGACGACCCCATGACGCCCGAAATCGACGAAGGCGCGAGCCCGGGCGAGGAGGTCCGGTTTACGGTGAACGGCCGTCCGGCCGCGGTGTCGGGCGCGTCCCTCTGCTATGAGACGGAAATCATCCCGGATGCGAAACCGGTCTGGACGCCGCAGGGATCCTACCGGGTCGAATTCGCGGCCGACACTTCCGGCATACGCGGTCAGCGGAGCGAGAATCCCGCGGCCGGCCGCATCCGGTTGGTCCGGAATTTCCCGAACCCGTTCAATTCGAGAACCGAGTTCACGTACGAACTGTCCGGTTCCGCGGAAGTCCGGCTTGATGTGTTTGACGCCGCGGGCCGCTGTGTCCGCACGGTCTCATCCGGCCCGCAGGCTCCGGGTCTTCACGCCCTGTCGTGGGACGGGGAGGACGACCTGAGCCGCCCGCTGGCGAGCGGGGTTTATTTTTACGCGCTCAAAGCCGGCCGCGAAATCCGCACCGGAAAATGCCTGCTGCTTAAATAAAGTCGGGGTCCGTCATGCTGAAAAAAATACTCATCCCGGGATGGCTCGCGATCCTGGGCATGCTCGTCCCTGAAGCCGCGCTCGCCATCGGTGAATTCTGCGAGTTCAGCGGCATTGCGGTTTACAAGGGGCGGGTCGTCAATTCGGGCGACGTGATCCGGGCTTTAGACGCGGGCGGCCAGGACTGCACGTCCGATGTATACATCGCCTCGGGCGGAAGCTTCCTGATCTACGTCAAGGGCGACGACGCCTCAACCCCTCCCCCGGCCGACGAGGGCGCTCCGGAGGGCGGCACCATCACTTTCACCATCAACGGCGAAACCGCCAATGCCACGGGCAACAGCATTTTCAACAATCTGGTGCCTAAAAACGTCAACCTCGACGTGCCGGACCTGCCGCCGCACGCGGTTCCCGGCGGCCCCTACAGTGGAAACGAGGGAAGCGCGGTCTCGTTCAACGGATCGGGCTCCACGGGCGCGGTCTCGTACCTCTGGCGCTTTGGGGATGGCACCACGGGCACGGGCGTGATGACCACACACGCATATGCGGACAACGGCTCGTACGCTGTCAAACTCATCGTCACGAACGGAAGCGGCGTCAAGGATTCCTCTTCGACTACGGCCGTCATCGCCAATGTGGCGCCCATACCGACGGCATCGTCCAATGCGCCGAAAGGCGAAACCGAGACCGTGACCTTCACGGGAGGCGCCACGGATCCGGCCGGTGCCGCGGACCCGATCACGTACAGCTGGACTTTCGGCGACGGCGGCACCTCGACGCTTCAGAATCCGACGCACGCGTACGCGGACAACGGGACGTATTCCGCGGTGCTGACGGTGGGCGACGGGGACGGCGGAACCGGAAGCAAGACGATCTCGGTCGTTATCAACAACATCCTTCCGACCGTGACAGCCTCGTCCAATGCGCCCAAGAACGAAGGCGCGGCGGTCGCCTTCACGTGCACGGCCACGGATCCGGCGGGCGCCGCGGATCCGCTCACCTACAGCTGGGCATTCGGCGACGGCGGCACCTCGACGCTTCAGAACCCCACGCACGCATACGCCGACAACGGCACGTTCAGCGCGGTCGTGACCGTCAGCGACGGCGACGGCTCCACGCCGAAAACCGTGTCCGTCACGATCAATAACGTGGCCCCGACCGCGAACGCGGGCGGGCCCTATTACGCGGTGGTGAATTACGCCGCCCAGCTCCACGGAACCGCGACGGATCCGGGATCCGCGGACGTGCTGACCTACACCTGGGATCTCGACAATGACGGCCAGTACGACGATTTCACCGGCCCGGATCCGACGAAAACCTGGACCGCGGTCGGCACCTACCCGATCGGACTCAGGGTCGCGGACGACGACGGCGGATCCGGAACAAACGCCACCACAGTGGAGGTCGGCACCGGCATTCCCGTAACCTTCCAGACCAATCCCGCCGGGCTTCAGGTCAAGGTGGACGGCGTTCTGCACACCACGCCGAAAACCTTCTACTGGGGCAACGGCACAACCCATTCCATTGAAGCGCCGCTCATCCAGAATATCACCGATGACACCCGGTACCTGTACACGTCCTGGAGCGACCTCGGGCTCATCGCGCACAATATCACGGTGGGCACCACGCCGGCCACCTATACGGCCAATTACAAGATCCAGTACTTCCTCGGCGTGCTGGACGGCGGGAAAAACGCGCATCCCAGGGGATCGGATTTCTACGACGCGGGAACGCAGGTGCCGATCTCCGTGGACGCCACGGCTCTGGACGAGGCGGGCACCACGCGCTACCAGTTCAATCATTGGAAGGGCACAGGCAGCGGCTCTTATTCCGGTACCCAGTTGAACGCCACGGTCACGATGAACGGCCCGATCATCCAGGAAGCCTTCTGGGGAGCGGGCGAATACTATGTACGCGTCACCAGCGCGTACGGGACGACGACCGGATCGGCCTGGGTCGCGGCCGGCGGCACGGCGACGTTTTCCGTGACCACCGACGTTCCGACCGGCCCGGGCCGGCGCAACCGTTTCGTGCGGTGGGTCGGAACCGGCGCGGGCGCATACACGGGCGCGCAGAACCCCTCCACCATTACGGTTCAAGGGCCGATCGTTGAAACGGCCGAGTGGAGCGTGGAATATTTTCTGGATATCGTGTCCGAACACGGGACTCCTTCCGGTGAAGGGTGGTACGCGGAGGGCGGCACGGCTGTCATCGTCTGCGACTCGACCGTCGCGATTCAGACCGGCAAGCGCGTCCGGTTCACGGGCTGGTTCGGAAGCGGAACCGGCGCTTACACCGGACCGATCCGGGAGAAGACAGTGACGGTCAGCGGGCCGATCACCGAAACCGCCCAGTGGGGCACGCAATACCTGCTGGTCGTGGTGTCGGAATACGGCACGCCGGCGGGAACGGGATGGTACAATGAAGGCACGCGCGCGCAGTTCTCCTGCGACACGCTGGTGCAGAGCAGTCCGGAAGTCCGGAACCGGTTCGCCGGCTGGCAGGGAATCGGATCCGGGTCCTATACCGGGCCGGACGCCGCGGGCGAGGTTCTGATGCTCAATCCCGTGACCGAAGAGGCCGAATGGAATGTGGAGTATCGGGTCTCGATCACGATCGACCCGGCCGGAACCGGTTCGGTCATGCCCTTCACTTCCGGATCCGGATGGAGCAGGGCCGGCGGCAATGTCGAGCTCCGGGCCGTGGGGCGGGCGGATCTCGGATACGGTTTCTCCCGCTGGTCGGGAGCGGCTTCGGGGACGGTCAATCCGCTGATTCTGGCCGTGGACGGCCCCAAGTCCGTGACCGCCCATTTCAAGCAGGGCAATGTGTTCATCAACACGGATCCGACGGGCCTGGTCGTCAAGGTCAACGGCGTCGGAGCCGCGGCGCCTGTCGTATTCGACGAGACGGCCGGGGCCCAGATCACGCTGTCCGTCGACTCCCTGCAGGGTGACGGCGTGTCGACGCGGTACGCCTTCCAGGGCTGGAGCGACGGCCTGCCGCGCACCCACACCATCACGGTGACGGGGACCACCCAGCGGATCACCGCGACATTCGGGGCTCAGTATTTTCTCGACGTGCAGTCGGATTACGGCACTCACACCGGCGAGGGGTGGTACGCCTCCGGCGTTTCGGCCACGGTGCGCATCGATACAGCCGCTTCCGTGACGTCCGTCACGCGTCAGCGGTTCGCGGGATGGATCGGAACGGGCCCGGGATCCGTGACGTCCGCGTCCCCGGAAATCCGGTGCACGGTCCAGGGCCCCATCATCGAACGGGCCCGCTGGGACGCCCAGTGCCGGGTGCAGACGGCCGTTTTTCCGGCCAGCGTGCCGGGGGCGCGTATTCTGCGGGCTCCGGCGGCCGACTGGTACACGCTCGGCACCAGCCTGACCCTGACGGCTATTGCGGAAGACACGGCCCACCCGTTCCTGAACTGGCGGGGTGACATCACCAGTGCGGACAACCCGCTGACGGTCACAGTGGCGAAACCACTGTCGATCACCGGGCGGTTCTACGTGCCGGACGATCCGCCCGTGGTCAGCGGATTTCCGGACCTGATCCTCAGGGAGGATGAGCCGCAGACGTATTCCTTCAGCTGGCTGGCGCAGTACGTCGCGGACCGCAACGACCCCATCGAAACGATGATTTTCGAATTCACTGGATCGTATCACCTGTTTTTTGATGTCAGTTACCCTGAACGGACCATGACCATCCGTCCCGGCAGGGATTGGAACGGGACGGAAGTTGTGGTGATCACGGCCATCGACCCCTACGGCATCAGCGACGCGGACACCTTCACGGTCAAGGTCCTGCCGGTGGAGGATCCGCCCGAGCGTTTTGCCCTGATCTATCCCCAGCAGGATACGACCCTCGACCTCTGGCCCATCCCCCTGGAATTCCGGTGGCGCGCGGCGCAGGATCCGGATCATGGGGACGGCGTGAAATACAGCTTCCTCCTCACCACTTCGCCGGACCTGACCGGCCCCGGCATCTTCAAGATGTCGCTCATTCCGGACACGACGCTGTTCGTGTCGCCGCGGTCCGGGGGGGATTATTACTGGGGCGTGGTGGCGCAGGACAGCAAGGGCAATTCAACGGTGTGCGATTATGTCCACCATTTCCGGTTCGAACCGTCGGCCGTGGAGACCCGTCGGGAAGCGCCGGATCGTTTCGGGCTCGAGCCGAATTATCCGAACCCCTTCAACCCGTCCACGGCCGTGCCCTTCCAGGTGGCGAAGCCCGGACCCGTGAAACTCAGGATATTCGACCTGAGGGGCCGAACCGTGCGGACTCTCGAGGACGGGCCTTTCCATCCCGGTTATTACGAATCCAGATGGGATGGATGCGACGACAGCGGACGGCCTGTGGCGTCCGGAGTGTACGTGATTTCGATTCAGGCCGGGGATTTCGTGAAGCAGCGGAAGATGCTGCTGATGCGGTGAGCAAGAGTCTGACCTGAAAGGCCGCCGGCCTTCCAGGTCTTCCGGAAACAAAATATCCCGGGGTGGGTCATGATGATCCGATAATTAAAACGCTCCGGGAGGTTCGGAACCTCCCGGAGCGTTTCTCTGTTACCCCTGAGTTTTCATCAAATCCTTACGGAATCGAATACGAAACCGCCAGCGTGAACACGTTCGCGTTGAAATTGTACTTGCCGGCGAAATTTTCGTACATACCGTCCGGAGAATTGACCGGATTGTATTCCGCGATTTCCTTTTCCCCGAACATGACGTTTTCGTACGCAAGGTCCAGGGCGAGCTTGCCGAGGTTCAGGCCGAGACCGGCCGTGATCACCGTGCGGGTATTCGGATCGAGCAGTGTCGGATTCATCGTTTCATCCGGCACCGGGGAAGGCACGGTGTATCCGCCGGCCCGGACAAACAGCTTCTTGCATCCGGCGTCCCAGGCCAGGTATTCGGCGCCGATTCCGATTTCCAGCGTATTTTCCCAGTCGAGCAGGAGGGTTTGGAGCACATCGTCGCCCTTCTTAACTTCGACTTGGTCCCAGGCGCTCCAGTTCGTCATGGAAACGTCCGCGGTGAGAGTCAGCTTGCTGATCGGCTTGAAAGCGACGCCGATGCCGGCCACCCACGGAAGGGGCAATGCGGCTTCGATGCCGTCGACGTCCTCATCCAGATAGGTGGCGCCGGAGAATGCGCCCGCGGCCTGGGTAAGCAGTGGCGCATAGGCGGCATACGCCGGATTCTGAGCCGCAGCCACCAATGCACTGTAATAAGCCGCATTTGTGGGCAGAATAACCTTCGTTTTCATGCTGCCCTTGAGCTTGAGGTCCGTGGAGTAACGCCCGCTCAAACCCACCGAAAGCTTGTCCGAAAATTTATAAAGGAGTCCAAGGTTCGCGCCAAAAGCGGATCCGGATCCGTCGAGGTTACTTGCGGCGATGAGCCGATTGTAGTCTGCACTCCACGGGAGCCCGAAGGTCGCAAGAGTCGCCGCATGGGGGAGCAGCGGATTGAACGGGAAGGCCACCTGGTCGAGGACCATCTTCCCCCACGTGTATTTCACGCCGAGACCCACGGAAAACTTGTCCGTCACTTTGTAGGCCACGGTCGGCTGAATGTCGATAACCTGGTGGTCGCTGAAGTGTTCTTTCTCCTTCGTCATCGCGGAGGGTCCGTACCCCGCCGGAACGTCCATCAGATCCCATTCGGTGCCGAGGCCGTTCGGGGCATAGACTCCGAGACCGACCGTCCATTTTTCACAGGGTTTGTAGAAAATGCCCAGAGCCGGAACCAGGAAGTTTCTGGCTTCGGCATCCACTTCTTCCGTCTTCATCCCCGCGAACGGAGCGGCCGGATACGGATACGCTTCGTAACTGCCCCGCGGCATGATCATACCGGCCGAAAAGCCGATTTCCCATTTGCCGAACTGGGTGGCGCCGGCCGGGTTGAAATACACGGCGCTCCAGTCATCGGCCAGGCCGCGGAACGCGCTGCCCATGGCAGTGGACTTGGCGCCGACGGTTCCGATCTGCGTGCCGTTGCTGGCGAAAACGGACGAAACGAGTGCGAGAAGCATAAGAACACTCAGCATACGACGACTCATGACAGCCTCCTCCTTGTGTGAGATTGCGCTTTGCGGATAAAAGACTCCGCTTGACCATTCTCGAAATCGCGAGAAAGGGGTGCTTCCTGCGCTCACCTCCTTCTTCCCTGATGGGAATATTTTTGTTAAATTTAAAATAAAATTCGGATTTGTCAACCGGTTTTTCTCCGAGCCCGGCTATCCGTTGGAGCGAAAACGGATGGGCCGGGATAAAATCCGCTTGAACCGAGGCGGTTTCATCCGTAAATTACGTTACAGTCGATTCTGATTCCATGCATCCATTCGTTATTCGACAGAGGATCCGCCATGAAAAAAACCGCCATCCTATTGTTATTTATTGTTTTGCCGCTTCTTTCGTGTTCGCTCGGCCGAGTCGGAGGAAAACCGGATGCGGAAAAAAACAAGCCTGGAACCGGAGCCTATGATGAAAATTTCGATCCCCTGACTCTGGATGACGACACATTCAAGGTGATTCCGCCTGATCAGACCGAAAGCAAGGGCGCGGACAATGAGCCGGTAAAGGTCGCTAAAACAAACCGGAGAACGGACAGCGCGGAAGAGACCATCCAGGGGTACCGCGTCCAGCTCGCGGCCACGACGGACGAAAACCGCGCGCGTGACCTGAAAAAGGAAGCGATGTTGAAGCTGAAAGCGAAAATTTACCTGATTTTCGAATCACCCAATTACAAGGTCCGCGTCGGTGATTGCCGGACTTTTGACGAAGCCAGGCTTCTCAAGCAGGAAGTGATAACCAGCGGTTTTCAGGACGCATGGATTGTCAAATCGAACGTGGTCGCGGCAGTGGAATCCGGCGAATGACGGCTTTTCGTCCATCCGGCTGAACCCGGACGGAATGAAAGCCGGCGAAACCACTCAAACTCACCCTCCAAATCCTTTCCATCATTACGGAAAGAATGGAGAGTGAGTTTTTTTCTGTGATTTTGTCCTTGAAAAAAATTGAAAAAATGATTATATTTATTTAAGTTACCGGTTTTCTGGTTTCGCGGAGAAAATGACGCGAGCCGGGACAACCTCTTTCCTGCCGCAATCCGGGAGGAATCGGACCTGCCGGAGTCGTCAGAAACCGGTGGGCGATGCAATCATGGGACGCACACGAATCAGCGACAGGCATCTGACGGCCTGATCGAGGAGGATCCATGTCCGGTCACAATAAGTGGAGCACCATCAAACATAAAAAGGGCAAGCTTGACGCGCAGCGCGGGAAGATATTCACCAAGCTCATACGCGAAATCACCACAGCGGCGCGTCAGAGCGGAGGGGATGAAAAAGCCAATCCGCGGCTGAGAGCCGCTCTGCTGGCCGCCAAGGCATCCAACATGCCGCAGGACAATATCACCCGGGCCGTTCAGAAAGGAACCGGTGAACTGCCGGGCGTCGTGTACGACGAAAAGATGTATGAGGGATACGGGCCCGGCGGCGTGGCCATTCTGGTCCATACGCTGACGGACAATCCGAACCGGACCACCTCCGAGGTGCGGCACGCGCTTTCGAAGTTGGGCGGAAACATGGGTGAAAGCGGATGCGTCTCGTGGATGTTCGAGAACAAGGGCGTGATCTACGTCAACCGGCCGGACTGCGAAGAGGACAGGCTCATGGAGCTGGCCCTGGACGCGGGCGCGGACGATGTGACCGCGGACGAGGACGGCTATGAGATCGTCTGCCCCCCGTCCGCGTTTCCGAAGGTCAAGGAGGCGATCGAGGGGCAGAAAATTCCCGTGGCGTCGGCCGAGCTCACGAACCACCCCAAGACCACCGTCAAACTTGTGGGCAAGCAGGTGGAGCAGATCGTCAAACTCATGGAAGCGCTCGAGGACCTGGACGATGTGCAGAACGTGTACTCGAATTTCGACGCCGACCTGAAGGACATGGAAGGATAGCGGCCGCGTGCGGGTTCTGGGCATCGATCCGGGCACCCGGATCGTGGGCTTCGGAGTAATCGGCATGGAGCGCGGAGCCGCGGCCGCGGCGGAATTCGGGGAGATCCGTGTGCCCCAGACCTGTGTGTTTCCCGAGCGGCTCAAAGTCATTCACGAAGCCGTGCTGGAGTTGATCGACCGCGTCCGTCCGGACGCGGTTTCCGTAGAAGAGACCTATGTCACCAGCAACGCCAAGACCACGCTCCGGCTGGGGCACGCCCGAGGCGTGATTCTGCTCGCCGCGGCCCTGCGGGGCGTCCCAGCGGCGGAATACGCGCCGCGGGAAATCAAGGCCTCGGTGACGGGCAACGGGGGGGCGGACAAGACGCAGGTGCAGTGGATGGTCTGCCAGCTGATGAAGCTGGAACCGGCGCGGGTGTCGGAAGACGCGGCGGACGCGCTGGCCGCGGCGTTGTGTCATGCGTACAGAAGCGGCGGACCCGATTTCGGGGGAAACGTCCGATGATCGCCTTCATCACCGGAAAACTGGCGGCGAAATCGCCCACTTGGGCGGTCGTGGAAACGGCCGGCGTCGGATTCCAGGTTTTTATCCCTGTATCGAGCTTCAACGCGCTCGGCGCGCCGGGATCGGATGTGCGCCTGCTGACCCATCTGCATGTGCGCGAGGACGCGCTTCAGCTCTATGGATTCGCCACCGAGGCGGAACGCCGACTTTTTCTGCTCCTCATTTCCGTTTCCGGCGTCGGCCCCAGGCTCGCTCAGAACATCCTGTCCGGCATATCCGTGGATGAATTCGAGGCCGCGGTCCGCAATCAGGATGCGGCCGCCCTGGTCAAGGTGCCGGGCGTCGGCCGGAAAACAGCCGACCGGCTCGTTCTGGAACTGCGGGACAAGATCGGCGAGGCCCCTGCGGCTGGCCCGGACGCGCCGGCCGGCGCGGCGTCCCCCGTCGAGGAGGAGGCGGTGCTGGCGCTCGTTTCCCTGGGCTACAAGCGCGTCATGGCTCAGGAAGCTGTTCGCAAGGTCCTGAAGACAAACCGGTCCGCATCGCTTGAGGAAGCGCTGAAGGCCGCGCTGCGGATGATGTGACCGGCGATCAGGCCTGATCAACCGGAGACCCAGACAAGCGACCATGACCGACACCCGGATCACCGATCCCGTCCCACTCGAAGGCGAACAGGCTTTCGACCAGACCCTCCGGCCGCGGGCCTTCGCGGAGTTCGTCGGCCAGGAGAAAGTCATCGCGAATCTCCGTGTGTTCATCCGCGCGGCGAACGAGCGGGGCGAGGCGCTGGACCACGTTCTTTTTCACGGGCCGCCCGGGCTCGGCAAGACGACGCTCGCGAACATCATTGCCCAGGAGCTCGGGTCGGACATCAAGACCACGACCGGGCCGGCGCTCGAGAAACCGGGCGACCTGGCCGGAATCCTGACGAACCTGAAACCCCGGGACGTCCTGTTCATCGACGAGATCCACCGTCTCAGCACCGTGGTCGAGGAATACCTCTACCCGGCCATGGAGGATTTCCGCCTCGATATCGTGATCGACCACGGCCCGCACGCCCGGAGCGTCTGCCTGAACCTGCCCCATTTCACGCTGGTTGGCGCGACCACGCGCGCGGGGCTTATCACTGCCCCGATGCGTGCCCGTTTCGGCGTGGTGAACCGGCTCGACTACTACCTGCCCGCGGAGCTCGGCCTGATTCTGCGGCGCACCGCCGGGCTGCTGAAAGTTGAGGCGGACGAGGACGGGCTTTCCGAGATCGCCGTCCGTTCGCGGGGAACGCCCCGCGTGGCGAACCGCCTTCTCCGCCGCATCCGGGATTTCGCCCAGGTGGAGGGAGACGGCTGTATCACGAAGGATGTCGCCGGCCGGTCGCTCGAGCGGCTCGACGTTGACGCGCATGGGCTCGACGACATGGACAAGCGCATCCTTTCCGTGATCATCGAAAAATTCGGAGGAGGTCCGGTGGGGATCGGCACGGTCGGCGTGGCCGTGGGCGAGGACGGCGGAACGATCGAGGAGATCTACGAACCCTATCTGATCAAGGAAGGCTTTCTGAAGCGGACTCCCCGGGGCCGGGAAGCCACGGTGCTGGCTTACCGGACCCTGGGCCTGACACCGGGCGCGGCGCCCCAGCAATCGCTGTTTTAAATCTGATCGCTCGCTTACCCCGCCGCTTGCCTTCAAACAGAAGGCAAGCGGCGGGGAGCTTCAACCAGTCAACCATCATCATCCCGGAGCACGAGATGAAACTGAGTGATTTCAAGTACGCGGTTCCCGAGAAGCTGATTTCCCAGTACCCACCCAAAAAACGGGGCCAGTCGAGGCTCATGGTGCTCCACCGCGACACGCAACAGGTCGAGGACAGGCAGTTTTCGGATCTGGCCGAGTACCTGAAGGCCGGCGACTGCCTCGTGGTCAATGAAACCAAGGTGTTTCCGGCCCGGCTGACGGGCATCAAGGACAAGACCAACGCCGAGGTCGAGGTTTTCCTGCTCCGGGAGCTCGAAAAGGACCTGTGGGAGGTCCTGGTCAAGCCGGCCCGGAAGGTCCGTGTGGGCAACAAACTGCATGTCGGCAACCTGCTCACCTGCGAGGTCGTGGACAACACGGTCTCCGGCGGCCGCGTGATCCGATTCCACTGCAAGGGCAATTTCAGCGACATCGTCCAGAAAATCGGAAAGGTCCCCCTGCCGCCCTATATCAAGCGCGAGCCTGAAAACGTGGATAAGGAACGCTACCAGTCCGTTTTCGCCAGAAAGGAAGGGGCGGTCGCCGCGACGACCGCGGCCCTGCATTTCGACAAGAAAATGATCAAGAAACTGGAGAGCCGGGGCGTGAAAGTGGTGCCCATTCTCCTGCACGTCGGCCTCGGCACGTTCCGGCCCGTGGTGGTGGAGGACCTCACGCGGCACAAGATGGATTCGGAATTCTTCGAGATCTCGGAGAAATCCGCGGAAGCCATCAACCGGACGATCAACGCCGGTGGCCGCGTCATCGCGGTGGGGACCACGGTCGTGCGCGTGCTCGAAACCGTGGTCACCTCGGACGGCCACGTGAAGGCCGAAAAGGGCTGGACGGACAAGTTCATCTATCCGCCCCATGAAGTGCGCGTGCCCGGCGCCCTCATCACCAATTTCCACATGCCCAATTCAACGCTCATCATGCTCGTCTGCGCCTTCGGCGGACGGGACTTCATCCTCAAAGCCTACCGCAAGGCCATCCGCGACCGCTACCGGTTTTTCTCGTACGGGGACGCCATGCTCATCCTGTAGGGGGGAGCCGTGACGGAAGCCGTCAGAACGGCGGCCATCCTGGCCGCGGGGGGAAGCGGGAAGCGCATGGGCGGCCCCCTTCCCAAGCAGTTGATTCCGCTCGGCGGCCGGTCCGCGCTCGTCCGTTCCCTCGAAAAACTCGCAGGCACTCCGGAAGTCCGGTGCATTGTGGCGGCCGTCTCGCCCCAGTGCGCGGACGCGGTCAGGGAATGGATCGGCCGCAATCCGTCCGGCCTCCCGGTGGTCATCGTCGAAGCCGGCGAGGAGCGCCAGGACACCGTATACCGCGGCCTGCGGGCCGTACCGGAGGACGTGGACTTCATCCTGGTGCACGACGCGGTGAGGCCCTTCGTATCCGTTTCCAGGATACGCGAAACCATCGCGGCCGCGGCCCGGAGCGGAGCCGCCATACTGGCCGTGCGGCCGAAAGCCACGATCAAGCGGGGAAAGGGAGACCGGGCGGAAGAAACTCTGGACCGGCGCCTCCTATGGGAAGTGCAGACGCCGCAGGCGTTCCGCGCGGAAATTCTGGTCCGCGCCTATGAGTCGGCCATCAAGGACGGTTTTGTCGCCACGGACGACGCGGCCCTGGTCGAGCGCCTCGGCCTGCCGGTCGAAGTGGTCGAGGGGGAGGAGACGAACATCAAGATCACGACGCCGTTCGACCGGATCGTCGCCGAGCGGCTCGCGGCGGAGGGCCTCTGAGAATCGGATTCGGATACGACCTGCACGCCTTCGCGGAGGGCCGCCTGCTCCGGCTCGGAGGCGTACATGTTCCCTTCCCGCGGGGTTTAACCGGGCACTCGGACGCGGATGCCCTGTGTCATGCCGTGTCCGACGCGCTCCTGGGCGCCGCGGCCCTGGGGGACATTGGAGAGCATTTCCCGGATACCGACCCCCGCTGGAAGGACGCGGACAGTCTGGTCCTGCTGACGGCCGTGCGGGACAAGGTCCGGGACGCGGGATACCGCGTGGTGAATGTGGACGCGACCGTGGTCGCGGAAGCGCCGAAGCTGTCGCCCTATAAAGCCCGGATGGCCGAAAATCTCGCGGCCGCGCTGGATGCGCCCGCCGGCGCGGTTTCGGTCAAGGCCAAGACCAATGAGGGATTCGACGCGACCGGCCGCGGCGAAGCGGTCGCGGTATGGGCGGTCGCTCTGATCGAGGAAGTCGGATCGTGATCGACCGGATCGGCGCAGTGCTTTCTTCGGTTGCCGAACCCTGGGGATATGTGATTCTCTTCGCCAGTTCCTTTGCGGAGAATGTGTTCCCTCCCGCGCCCGGCGACACGGTCACGGTGCTCGGCGCGTTTCTCGTGGGCCGGGGCAAGCTGTCCTTTCTGCCCGCCTATCTGTCGACTCTGGCTGGAAGCGTGCTCGGGTTCATGGCATGCTACGCGGTCGGCCGGAAGTGGGGAAGGGCCTGGTTCACGGGCCGGCGGGCGCGATTTTTCTCGCAGGAGCGCTTGGACCGGGTCGAGGCCTGGTTCAGCCGGTACGGCGACCGGGTGCTTGTATTCAACCGTTTTCTCTCCGGGTTCCGGGCCGTGGTTTCGTTCGCCGCCGGCATTGCGGCGATCGACGGCCGGAAGGTTTTTCTGTACGCACTCGCCGGATGCACGCTGTGGAACGGCCTTCTCATGGCCGTGGGCCTGTGGGCCGGCGACAACTGGCGGCTGATCGTGGATAACTATCACCGGATCGCGTTCGGCATCCTCGTTCTCGGGCTGGTTGCGTGGTGGATATTGAGGAAGAGGAAAAAGTCATAGTCGGTTGATCGTTCCGGGTGGGTGGGGGTTTTAAAAGTTCGTAACTCGAAACCCGGAACTCGGAATTCGGAACAAAGAGAACTCCTGATGAAGAAGTGATATTTCAAGGATTTGAAGACAAGATGACCACTAAAAAAAATGTCCGCACCCGTTTCGCGCCGAGCCCGACGGGTCACCTGCATATCGGCAACGCGCGCACAGCGGTCATGAACTGGATTGTCGCGCGCCACCACAGGGGCTCCTTCATCCTGCGCATCGAGGACACGGATCGGGAGCGTTCGACCCGCGAGAGCGAGATGTCGATTCTGCGGGACCTGGCTTGGCTCGGTCTTCACTGGGACGAGGGTCCGGATTGCGGCGGGCCGCACGGTCCCTACCGCCAGTCCGAGCGGCTGAATCTGTACCACGATCGGATGGACGGGCTGGTGCAATCGGGCCGGGTGTATCCCTGCTACTGCAAGCCGGACGAGCTCGAGGCGAGGCGGCAGGAGCGGCTGGCCCGCGGGGAATCGCCGGCCTACGACGGCCAATGCCGCGACCTTACTGAGGCGAAGCGAAAAGCCTTCGAATCCGAAGGCCGCAGTCCCGCGATGCGGTTCCGCGTGGAACCCGGCGAAACCCGGTTCCACGACCTCATCAAGGGGCCCATCGGTTTCGCGAACGAAACCATCGGCGACTTCGTTCTCTCCCGCGGCGACGGCATGCCGATGTACAACTTCGCCTGCGTCGCGGACGACCATGATATGGACATCACCCACGTCATCCGCGGGAACGACCATGTCTCGAACACGCCTAGGCAGGTTCTGCTCTATCTCGCGCTGGGATGGACGCCGCCGGCTTTCGCGCACATCCCGATGATACTCGGCGGGGACCGGGAGCGGCTGTCCAAGCGGCACGGCGCCACGTCCGTCGACCAGTACCGGGCGGCGGGTTATCTGCCCGAGGCGCTCGTCAACTTTCTCTCCCTGCTGTCCTGGTCCTCCGCGTCCGGGGACGAAATTCTCGGTATGGAGCGCCTCGTCCGGGAGTTTGATTTCGATCGCGTATCCGAATCCCCGGCCGTGTTCAACACCGAAAAACTGGACTGGATGAACGGTCAGTACCTGAGGGCCCTGGACCCCGGCCGGTTCTACGAACTCGCGCTCCCCTTCTTCGGGGACGCTGGAGCGACCGGTGGGCCGCATGCCGAAATCCGGAAGGTGACGGACCTACTGCAGAGCGCGGTGGACCGGCTGTCGCAGGTGCCTGAGAAAGCGGCTGTTTTCTCCGCCGAAACCGTTGTTCCGGAGAATGCCGAAGCCGAAGCGATTCTCCGGTCTCCGGAGGCGCGGCGCATCGGCGTTGATTTTCTCGAACGGACGGGGCCCCTGGTTGCATGGGATCCCGAGCTCTTTCTCGCGGTGATGAAGGAAATCCAGAAGGGAACGGGAATCAAGGGCAAAAACCTCTGGATGCCGATCCGCGTCATGCTGACCGGCCAGGCGCACGGTCCGGAGCTTCCGAAAACAGCCGAGATCCTGGGGCGCGAAAAATGCCGCAGGTTCGTGGCCGAAGCCCTGGAGCGGAGCGGAAACGGATGAAATGTGGAATCAGGCGGCTGGCCGTTGGGCTCGCCGCGTCCGTTGCGCTGGGGCTGGTTCCGGCTGTCTGTCCGGCCGGAAGCGCGGCCGGTCCGGATTTTCCCTCTCCGCCCGAGCTGGAGTCCAGCGTCCGCTTCTGGGTGGACGTCTTCACGCGCACTTCGCGGGACCGGATTCTCCTGCACGACATGGACGAGCCCGGACGGATCTATGCGATTGTGGACGTCACCGGCCTGTCCCCCGATATTACGAACCAGAAAAAAAAGCGGGAGAAAAAGGCGGCGGAGGAGCGGGACCGCATCGCCTCCATGCTCAAGCGGCTGGCGGAACGCGTCGCTGGGGACACGACGGGAACGGACGAGGAAAAGCGCCTGATCCGGCTGTTCGGATCTTCGCCGACGCCGGAGACGCTCCGCCGCTCGGCTGAGCGCATCCGGCCTCAGTCCGGCCTGGCCGAATCCTTCCTGGAGGGCCTGATCCGGTCCGGACGGTATCTCGGGGAAATCCGGAGGATTTTCCGTGACAGGGGCCTGCCCGATGCGCTGGTTTACCTGCCGCACGTGGAATCTTCCTTCAATCACAAAGCCCTGTCCAAGGCCGGCGCCGCGGGCGCCTGGCAGTTCACGCGGGATACGGGCCGGCTGTTCATGACCGTGGACGACGCGATCGACGAACGTTATGATCCCCTGCTGTCCGCGGACGCGGCGGCGCGTCTGCTGAAACGCAATTATGAGAAGACCGGCCGGTGGCCCCTGGCCGTGACCGCATACAACCATGGACTGGTTTCCATTCGGAAGGCCATGCAGGAGCTGAACACCGACGACCTCATGGAAATCATCCACGCCTATGAGGCCAAGCCGTTCGGATTCGCCTCCAAGAACTTTTACGCGGAATTTCTGGCGGCGGTGCGTGTGGCCTCCGATCCGGAGACCCATTTCGGCTCTTTTAGCCCCATGCCTCCGGACCGGTTCGCGGTTGTGGCGCTTCCGGTGCCGCTGAAGCTGGAAACGGTCAAGCGGGTTTTCGGCGCGGACGGTGACACGCTGGCCGCATTGAATCCGGCGTTTCGGAAAGCCGTGCTGGCCGGGGAGAAGGAAATTCCCATGGGTTATGCCCTCCGGCTTCCCGCCTCGACGGATGTGCGGGCGGCTTTCGAAGCCCTCGCCTCCCTCAATTTGCTGCCGAGGGGTTCGTGGCACGCGTGGTGCCGTGAGACCGACGGAGATGTGTTCCGTTTCATCGATCCGGAGAAAGAGGGGGTGCGTCGAGATGGCTTCCAACCGCGGTCCTGAGCGGCTGTTTCTGCTGGACGGAACCGCCCTGGCCTATCGGGCGCATTTTGCGTTCATCCGGAACCCGCTGGTCAATTCCAAAGGCATGCACACGAGCGGTTCTTTCGGATTCACCAACACCCTCCTGAAAATCCTACGCGACGAAAAACCCGACTACATCGCCTGCGCCTTTGACATGGCCGCCCCGACCTTCCGTCACAAGGCCTTTCCGGAATACAAGGCCACCCGCGAGAAAATGCCGGAAGAACTGGCCTCGGAAATGCCGGTGATCCGCGATCTGGTCCGGGCCTTCAATATTCCCGTTATCGAATCCGAAGGCTTTGAGGCGGACGACGTCATGGGCACTCTGGCGTTGCGCGCGGCGGAACAGGGGTTGGACGTGTATCTGGTGACCGCGGACAAGGACATGATGCAGATTGTATCGAAGCGGATCCGAATGTACAGCCTGAGCAAGGCCGGCACAGGAGGCGAGGCGGAGATTACCGGACCATCCGAAGTCGAGGCCAGATGGGGCGTGAAGCCGGACCGCATCGTCGACCTGTTCGGCCTCATGGGTGACGCTTCGGACAATGTGCCCGGGGTCAAGGGCATCGGGCCCAAGACGGCCGGCGAGCTGATCACGGAATTCGGATCCATCGACGCGGTCTATCAAAAGCTGGACCGCATCCCCAGACAGGCACTGCGGGACAAGCTGGCCGCGGGACGGGAGCAGGCCATGCTCTCCAGGGATCTGGTCACCCTGCGCACCGACCTTCCGCTCCCTGTTGATCTGAAGGATCTCGCGGCCCGGTCCGCTGACCGGGAAAAGGCGATTGCGCTGTTCAAGGACCTGGAATTCACGCGGTTTATCAACGCCCTGGTCGATCTGGATTCCGGAAAATCCGGATCCGGTCCGGCCGCTACGGGGGCCGGATCGTCGGCTGGCCGGGACTACCGGATCGCGCAAACCGAATCTGAAATCGACAGCCTGGCGGCCTCGCTGGCGTCCGTCCCTGTATTCTCGGTGGACCTTGAAACGACCTCCCTGCGTCCGATGGAAGCGGAGATCGTGGGCCTGTCCTTCTCGTGGAAGGCGGGCGAGGCGTGGTACGTGCCGGTCCGTCTTCCGGGGACGCATTTCCGCGGCGATCTGTTCACGTCGGATGAGGGCGCTGATTCCGTTTCCGCGCTCCGGCGGCTGAAACCGGTTCTGGAGAATCCGGCGGTGCGGAAATGCGGGCAGAACATCAAGTACGACATGCTGGTCCTGCGCCGCCACGGCATTGAACTGGCCGGCGTGGATTTCGACACCATGGTGGCGGCCTATGTGATCAATCCATCGGCCAGGGCTTTCGGAATCGACGCGCTCGCGCTTGAATATCTCAACCTTGAGAAAATTTCCACCAAGTCGCTGATCGGATCGGGCGCGAAGCAGATTTCGATGGCCGAAGTCGAACTGGAAAAAATCGCGGAATACGCATGCGAGGACGCGGAAACCGCCTTCCGGCTCCGCGGCGTTTTCGAGCCGCGGCTCAAGGCGGCATCCCTCGAATCCCTTTTCCACGACGTGGAAATGCCCCTGGTCAGCGTACTGGCGGATATGGAGGAGAACGGCGTCTCACTGGACACGGACCTGCTCGGCCGGATGTCGCGGGACATGGAAAAGGAGCTGGAGTCCATACGGGCCGACATCCTGTCGATCGCGGGCGAGCCGTTCAACCTCAATTCGACCCAGCAGCTCGGCCGCATTCTGTTCGAAAAGCTGAAAGTCCACGAGGCCGCGGGCTGGAAGAAACCGAAGAAGACCAAGACCGGATACGCCACGGACGTGAGCGTGCTCGAGGCTCTTTCCGGCCATCCGCTTCCCCGCAGGCTTCTGGATTACCGCCAGCTTCAGAAACTGAAATCCACCTACGTCGACGCGCTCCCGGCGCTCGTCAACCCCCTGACCGGCCGCGTGCACGCTTCGTTCAACCAGACCGTGGCCGCGACGGGCCGGCTGTCGTCCAGCGACCCCAATCTGCAGAACATTCCGGTCCGGACCGACCTGGGCCGCGAGATCCGGAAGGCTTTCGTTCCCCGGGACCGGTCCTGGAGCATCCTGTCGGCGGACTACAACCAGATCGAATTGCGCATCATGGCGCACCTGTCCGGCGACGAGACGCTCACCGCGTCGTTCCGGAGCGGCGAGGATGTGCACCGCAGGACGGCGGCCGAGGTGTTCGGCCTCGCGCCGGAGGAGGTCACGGACGAGAAGCGCAGGCAGGCCAAGACCATCAACTTCGGTGTGCTGTACGGCATGGGCGCGTTCGGCCTGGCGACGCGGCTGGGCATTCCGAACGACGAGGCCCAGCGCTTCATCACCGCGTATTTCGCCCGGTACCCGTCCGTCAGCGAGTTCATTGCCCGCACGGTCGCGGAGGCGCACCGGAACGGGTACGTCACGACCATCCTGAACCGCAGGCGTTACCTGCCCGAGCTGAAAAGCGACAACCGGAACCTGCGGGATTTCGCGGAGCGTACCGCGGTCAATACGCCGATACAGGGCGCGGCCGCGGACCTGATCAAGATCGCCATGATCCGGATCGAGAAACGCCTGAAGCAGGAAGGTTGGAAGGCCCAGATGATCCTGCAGATACACGATGAGCTGGTGTTCGAGGCGCCGGACGGGGAAAAGGACAGGCTTTCGGCCATGGTCCGGGATGAAATGGAGGGAGCGATTACGCTTTCCGTGCCGGTGAAAGTGGATGTGGGCTTCGGAAAGAACTGGTTTGAGGCGCATTAAGGACGATAAAAAAAGCCCCGGACTGAAAGCCCGGGGCCAAGGGTGCCGAAGGTGGGAGTTGAACCCACACGTCCTTAAGGACACTGCGCCCTGAACGCAGCGCGTCTGCCAATTCCACCACTTCGGCAAGGGCTGTAAAATAAAGATTTCAGGGGGAAATGTCAAGGGTTTTGTCGGAGTTGTATCATATAACCCCCCCTCCCTAACCCCTGGGTCTCCGTCCGCTGGCGCGGATGGAAAATACACTTTCGCGGGAACGACAAGCTGCTGATATTTTTAGGATTAGACTGAATGTCTGATGACAATATAAAAATCGTCACACAGAACCGCAAGGCGAGGCATGATTACACCATCCTCGACACTTTCGAGGCTGGACTGGCTCTGCACGGCACCGAGGTCAAATCGCTCAGGGCCGGGGGCGCCAATCTCAAGGACGGTTACGCCCGCATCGAGAACGGCGAAGTCTTTCTGTATAATTTCCATGTCAGCGCCTATGAGAAGGCCGGCCGGTTCAACCACGAGCCTCTCCGCGTGAAGAAACTGCTGATGCACCGCAAGGAAATCCGAAAACTGACCGGGAAGATACAGGAAAAGGGATTGACTTTGGTGGCGCTGAAGGTGTATTTTAAAGGAGGCAAGGCCAAGGTCGAGCTCGCGGTGGGACGCGGCAAGAAACTGTACGACCGCCGGGAAGACCTGGCCGAGCGCGACGCCAAGCGGGCCATCGAGCGTGCGATGCGGAAGAAGGGGTGACGAAGGCAGGATTCATCACATTTCTCCGTTTCTAATGAGCAAATACGGTATGTCATGCCCCGCTTGCGCGGGACCAAGCGATTATATTCTCGATATATTGAAGGCCCGCGATTTTTAAGCGGCCGAAGGTCCAGGTGCGGGGGAAGGGTCTGCCGAGGCTATTATAGAAGTAATACAAAGACTGGATCCCCGTCCGCTGACGCGGATTCAAAATGAAACTTTCGCGGGAATGACATGAAGTGTAGATTCGGAAATCACTCATGACACCGGAGACCGAATGACGGGCAACGCCTTCCGCATCCTGAAAGAACGGGGTTTCCTCCACCAGACGACCGACGACGACGGCCTCGACGCCATGCTCGGCTCGAAGCCCGTGACCTGCTATATCGGATTCGACGCGACCGCGGATTCCCTGCACATCGGCAGTCTGGTGCCCATCATGGCCCTGGTCCACATGCAGTCCTGCGGCCATCGGCCGATCGCGCTTCTGGGCGGCGGTACGACCATGGTGGGCGATCCGAGCGGTAAGTCCGAAATGCGGCAGATGCTCACCGTCGAAAAGATCCAGGCGTTCGGCCTGAAAATCAAAAGCCAGTTCGCCCGGTACCTCGACTTCACCGCCGACCGGGCGCTTCTGCTCAACAACGCGGACTGGCTTCTTCCACTGAACTACATCGAATTCCTGCGCGACGTGGGGGTGCATTTCAGCATCAACAAGATGCTTACGGCGGAAAGCGTCAAGCTCCGGCTTGAGACCGGGCTGTCCTTCATCGAATTCAATTACATGCTGCTTCAGGCGTACGACTTCTACGTGCTGGCCCGCGACCATGACTGCCTGCTTCAGATGGGCGGCCAGGACCAGTGGGGCAACATCGTGGCGGGGTCCGACTTGACGCGGCGCAAGCTCAACCGCCAGGTGTACGGAATGACCTTCCCGCTCATCACCACCGCGTCGGGCGAAAAATTCGGCAAGTCCGCGGGCAATGCCGTCTGGCTTGACGCGGCCCGCACGCCCGTCGTGGACTTCTACCAGTACTTCCGCAACACCGACGACCGGGATGTCGAGCGGTATCTCGGCCTCTTCACGCGGCTCCCCATGGACGAGGTCCGGCGGCTGACCGGGGAGAATGTCAACCGGGCCAAGGAGATTCTCGCTTACGAAGCAACCCGGCTGTCCCACGGACGTGAGCAGGCCGTGGCCGCATACCGCTCCATGACCTCGCAGTTCGGCTCCGCGGACCCGGAACAAAAGGTCGCCACATCGTCCGGCATTCTCGGCGTGGAGTCCGGCCAGGCGGAACTGCCTGCCGTGACCCTGCCCGTCTCCCTCCTGGACAAGAAGCTCTGGGTGGTGAAGCTGTTCGTGGAGTCCGGAATGTGCGCCTCGAACGGCGAGGCCCGGCGTCTCATCCAGGGCGGCGGCGCCTACATCAACGACAGGCCCGTGAGCGACCCCTCCCTCGAGATCTCGTCCGCGGACTTGAAAGACGGGGCCCTGGTCCTGTCTGCGGGCAAGAAACGTCACAAGCGCGTTGTGTTCGCGTAAGGAATGTGTTGACTCCCGCCCGAACAAATGCTAATTTATGAAGGATCGATATCCCCGTTGAATCTGACAGCGAGCGTATTCCCCCGCTGCGCGGGACCAAGCAACAAGATCTTTTCTTGTTGAAGGCCCGCGGCTTGTCTTCAATAATTCGTAAGTATGATTGCTAGATCCCGCGCAGCGGGGCCGCGGGGTTATGCGAGCGAATCTCAGATGTTTCTTCTCTACAGATAGAAGATTCCCCGCCGCTTGCCTTCAATCAGAAGGCATCTAATTGCTTGGTCCCGCGCAGCGGGACGGCGGGGAGCTTCAATCAGCTGCCAGGCCTCCGGCGGGGTTCTTTTTAGAAGGTCGGGAATTTATCAAGCACTGGGGCAGGGAAAAGCCTGATGATCGCCGATTTCCTGTATTCCGTCGACAAGGCCGTTTTTCATTTCCTGAACCGGAACATCGCGAATCCGGTGCTCGACGCCGTGATGCCGTTCATTACGGAAGAGGAGCACTGGATCGCGCCCATTGTCCTGGGCGTTCTGGCGCTGGTGGTGTTCGGCGGGAGAAAAGGGCGCATCACGGCCGCGCTCGCGGTGGTCATTCTGGTTTTCTCCGACCAGATCGTGAATTTCGTCATCAAGCCGCTCGTCGGCCGCGACCGGCCGTGCTACACGCTGGAACACGTGAGGCTTCTCATCTCCCAGCCGCACTCCCGGTCCTTTCCCTCCTCCCATGCCGCCAACACCGCGGCCATGGCCTGCCTGTTCTGCGTCCGACACGGCCGGTGGGGATGGCCCGTTGCCTTCATCGCGTTCTGCATCGGTCTCTCGCGCATTGTCGTGGGCGTTCATTATCCGTCCGATGTCGCGGTCGGGTTCCTGGCGGGCGTTCTGATTGCATGGGCCGTGCTGAGGGTTTGGCGGACGGCGGAGGACCTGGCTTCCCGCAGGGGCGTTCGGAAAGACCGCAACCGGAACCGTTCCGGGGAACCGGCATGAAGCGGACCATCGGTGAAACGGTCGTGGAGATCGCGGTCCGCGACATCACGGAAATGGAAACCGATGCCATCGTGAACGCCGCGAATTCCCGGCTCTCCCACGGCGGCGGGGTGGCGGCCGCCATCGCCATGAAAGGCGGGCCGACCATTCAGGAGGAGAGCGATCTCTGGGTGACGATCCGGGGCACGGTGCCCACGGGCTCCTGCGCGATCACCGGCGCCGGGAAACTGGCGGCCCGGTACGTCATTCACACGGTCGGGCCGCGCATGGGCGAGGGGGACGAGGACATCAAGCTCCGGCTGGCCACGCTGTCCTGCCTCGAAACCGCGGAGAAGCACAATCTCCGGTCGGTCGCCTTTCCCGCGGTCAGCACCGGCGTCTTCGGCGTGGCTATGGAACGCTGCGCCGCGGTTATGCTCGGAACCGTCCTGGAATTCGTCCGTTCGCACCGGTCCATCGGTCATGTGGTTTTCTGCCTCGTCGATCGCGCCGCCTTCGAGGTTTTCGAAAAACGTTTCAAGGATCTGACGGTGGCGTCCGAAGGAGACGCCTGAACGGGCGGAGACCGGAATGAAGGAAGCCCGACATTACACCCGGATGGAAGGCGGACGCGTCTCTTGTTTCACCTGCGCCCACAGGTGCGTGATTGCGGAGGGAAAACGGGGCGTCTGCGGAGTCATGGAAAACCACGATGGCGCCCTGTTCAGCCTCGTGTACGGCCGCGCCGTCGCGGCGCACACGGATCCCGTCGAGAAGAAACCATTTTTCCACTTCCATCCCGGTGAGAAGGCGTTTTCCGTGGCCACGGCGGGATGCAACATGAGTTGCCTGAACTGCCAGAATTCGGAACTCTCGCAGGCGCCGCGCGGAAGGGCCTGGATCCCGGACGAAGGACACGACTTCCCGCCTGAGGCGGTCGTCGAGGCGGCCGTGGCTTCCGGGGCGCGCATCCTCTCCTACACCTACACGGAACCCGCGGTATTCTTCGATTACGCCCTGGATACTGCGACCCTGGCCGCCAGGCGCGGCCTTTTCAATACTTTTGTCACGAACGGGTATTTCAGCGAGGAATCAATACGGGCCGCGGCTCCTGTTCTGCACGCCGCGAACGTGGACATCAAGTCGTTCAGGGAAGAAACATACCGCCGGATCTGCGGGGCCACGCTCAAACCTGTTCTGGACGCCATCCGGCTGATGCGGGCCCTCGGCGTATGGGTTGAGGTCACGACCCTGCTCATCCCCGGGATCAATGATTCCGAGTCCGAACTGTCCGACATCGCGGGTTTTATCCGGTCCGTGGATCCGGCCATCCCCTGGCATGTGAGCCGGTTTTTTCCCCAGTACCGGATGACGGACCGTCCGGCCACGCCGGCCGGATCCGTGCGCAAGGCGCTGGAGATCGGGCGCCGCGAGGGTTTGCGGTACCGGTACGCCGGCAACATGCCCGGGGACGAGAGCGAGATCACGTTCTGCTGGAAATGCAACGCAGTTCTTGTCGAGCGGGAGGGGTTTCAGGTGACCGCGAACCGCATCCGGGAGGGCCGGTGCCCGAAATGCGCGTCGGTCATCGACGGGGTGTGGTAGGGGGTTTTCCGGAGGCCCGGCCCGGAAGGGCGTCCGAAGGCCGGGATTATTCATGCATATCTCATAGCGCAATACGCAATGCGCACGGAGCACGGAGCACGGCGGACCGGGTCCGCGTTCACCGAAGAGTCATTCTGTTACATCAGAAAGGAAGAAAAATGAGCAACGGTCATTTTTCCAAAGCAGGCATGTTCTTTGTCGGATTTTTCACCGGCATCCTCCTTCTGTCGCTTGCCGGTATTCTTGCGGCGCGATACGTCATGAAAAATCCGCAGGCCGTGATGACGAAGGTGGCGTATCCGCAGGTCAGTCGGATGATAGAGAAAACCGTGGCCACGGCTCCGAAGGAATACATCGGGCAGAAGCAGGACGACATCGCGGTGACGGCCCAGGCCTTCGCGCGGGCGTATTCCGAAAACCGCATCACGCCGGACGACGTCCAGCTACTGGGGGCACGGGTTTTCGCCGTTCTGTCGGATCAGCAGATCACCCAGGCCGAAATCGACGACCTGCTCCGCACGATGCGGGCGTATGCGGGGGTCCCGGAATCGGTCATGGAGTCCGCCCCAGTGACGCCGTGAGGCGAGGCGGTCTGTCTATTCAAGAAAATGGAAGGGGCCTGTTCCGATGTCCGGGACGGGCCCTTGTGTTTTCAATGTGATTGCGGGGGAGTTGTTATAGAAAGCCACTCAACAGCCCCTCACCCCGCTCTGGATCCCCGTCCGCTGACGCGGATGAAAAAGACACTTCCGCGGGGATGACATGCCCTACAATTAATGCATTACCATATTGCCCGTCTATCCGTGTCAATCCGCGCCGCCATGACGTCCGCGCTGTCCGCGTTCCATTCTTCTTCATCAGTTCAATCCGTGTTCCATTTTCTTCTTTGGTTCGAAAACCAGGAAATGCTGATTCGGGATGAAATCCAAGTCATGGATCATCCGGTACCCCCACCGGTCCATGTCGGAGCGGAGCTTCTTCGGATCAACGCAGTGTCCAACCCTTCCGAAGCTTTTTCCGGGCTTGAAATCGACGATCGCGATACGTCCCGATGCGGACAGGTGGTGGAGCAGTTTACTGAAGACCGCGGCCGGATCGGGCAGATGGTGGACCACATCGCGCATGAAAACCAGATCGATTTTCCCTTCGGGCAGGACAAAGTCGCCCCTGCGGACGAACACGGGGACGACCTGAAGGAGGCCGCGCCGGAAGGACTCCCTGCGGATGGCGTCCAGCCAGGCGATTTTCACGTCCACCGCGTAAACCGCGCCGGACGGACCCACCCGTCGCGCGAATTCGTACGTGAAGTATCCCCCGCCGGCGCCGATGTCGGCCACGGAGTGGCCCGGACGCAGTTCCAGCCGGTCCATGATCTCCCGGGACCGGCTCGATGGGCGGCCTGCGTACCAGTTGAGAATGCGGGGCAGGAGGGGCATCAGTCCTGCCGGATCCACTTGAGCACTTCGGGCAGAGTCGGACGCTTTCCGACCATGAGAATTCCCACCCGGAAAATACGGGCCGAGAGCCAGATCATGCCGGCAATGGTGAGCAGGCAGAGCCCGATGCACACGAGCACCTGACCGAGCGGGGCCGCGTTCATGGAGATCCGCAGAAACATGAGCATGGGGCTGAAGAAGGGGATCATCGACAGCACCACGGCCGCCGTGCCCTCGGGATTGCGGACGACCATCATCATGACGACCAGGGAGAAGATCAGGGGGGCCAGGGCCGGCCACTGGAGCGCCTGCATCTCGGCCTCGGTGTTCCCCATGCTGCCCATGGCCGCGTATGTGGCCGAATAGAGAAAATACCCGATCAGGAAGAAAAGCAGAAACGCCGCCAGCGTCCAGAGCGAGACCGAGGGCAGGGAGAAATCGGCCGCCGAAGCGAACGTCGCGCCGGTGGCGGTCACGGCGAGGATGCACAGCGCCCACACCGCCATCTGGATCAGGCCCGCCGCCCCGATGCCGAGTATCTTTCCCGCCATGATCTGAAACGGACGCGCGGAAGACAGCATCACCTCGACCACGCGCGACTGCTTGTCCTCGATCACGCCGCGCATCACGAAGGTACCGTAGAAAACGAGAACCATGTAGAGCATGAAGACCATGATGTACGAGAGGTAGAAAGCCGCCTCCCCGCTTTCCTCCTTCGCGCCCCCCTTGAGGACCTTGAACGTCGCCGCGGACACTTCGTGGGTCAGCGCCTCCATGCGCGAGGGATCGAGCCCGCTCCCGGCCAGACGGATTCCAGACACCGACTTTGTCACCATTTCGTTGATTGAATAGTTGAGCTCGAAATTGCCGAGGTTCCTGGCGTACAGTTCGAATCCGTTCTTCGTGAAGATGTCGGCGGGCAGGATGAGGAACACATTGATCCGTCCGGCCAGGATGTCGTCGTTTGTTCGGCGTTTGAGAGAATCGATCCGGCTGGAATCGGCTTCCACCGCGCTGATCGTGTACAGAACGTTGCCGGCCGCGTCCTTCTTGTGTCCCTGCGCCCAGGCCTGCATCGGCGCGACCAGGCGGCCGGTGAAGTCCGCGACCGCGATCGTCGAAACGGCTTCGGCGCCGTGCCGCATGAGCAGGGTCGGCAGAAGGACGACGAGCAGGAGGAACAGAGGGGATACGAACGTCCCGATGACGAATCCCCGGGTCTTGACGCGCGTGAGCAGTTCGCGCTTGAATATGGTCCAGGTCTTGTTCACGCGGCTTCTCCTTCCCCGGGACCGGCTTCGCCCGGCCGGACGAGCTGGATGAAAATTTCATTGAGCGAGGGTTCCGCGACCTCGAAGCGGACGATGGAGACGTCCTGCATGGCCCGCTTCAGCAGGTCCTGGGCGGAAACGCCGGCCGCGGGCTTGATCTCGACGTACTTGCCGAAGTCGTCGGACGCTTCGACCCAGCGTTTGTCCCCCAGGAAGGCCGTCAGGTCTCCCTCGTACTGCATCTGCACGCGGCCCCTGCCGAAGCGCGCCTTGACCTCGGCCAGCCTTCCCTGAAGGACCGATTTCCCGCGGTTGATCAGGCACAACGCGTCGCAGAGTTTCTCGACCTGCTCCATCTGGTGCGTCGAAAAAATGATGGTGGTGCCGGCGTCCTTCAGCTCGAGCATGGCGTCTTTCAAGGTGTTTACGTTCACCGGATCCAGGCCCGAAAACGGCTCGTCGAGAATCAGAAGGTCCGGACGGTGAAGAATGGTGCCGATGAACTGTATTTTCTGCTGCATGCCCTTGGACAGGGTTTCCACTTTCTTGTCCGTCCAGTCCTGAAGATCCAGCTTTTTCATCCAGCGCCGGCCCTCTTCGACGGCTTTCGCCCGGGGCATGCCCTTGATTTCGCCGAAAAAGGCGACGACGTCGAGCGTTTTCATCTTCTGGTACAGGCCGCGCTCCTCGGGCATATACCCGATCCGATCGGTCGTGGATGGTTCGAGCGGTTTCCCGAACAGTTCGATGGTTCCGCTGTCCGGCAGGAGAATGCGCATGATCATGCGTATCGTGGTGGTCTTTCCCGCGCCGTTCGGACCCAGAAGTCCGAAGATCTGCCCCTTGGGCACGTCCAGCGACAGGTCCCGGACTGCCTGGACCGTTTCGAAAGACTTGCAGACGTTTCGAATGGAAAGGTTATTCAATCGGAATCCTCCTGTTGACCGAATCTGACAGCGAGCGCATTCCCCGGTCCCGAATAGCGGGGCGGCGGGGAGCTTCAATCCAACCCCACATTTTCAGCCTCGGGACGCACAAATCCCGCCCCCATTAGAATACGGGGAACGGGATAGTCGGTTGCGGAAGCCCAACCGTATGTTATTAATGAAGATCCGTTGGAAGTAGAAGTATTTCTATCCTGCGATTCTGAGCCCGGCCCTCGGGTGTGTCGTTCGTTGCCACGGGCTGGTACTGACCCATGCCGACTGCTTCGAGCCGCTTGGGGTCCATGCCTGTCTTTTCCTGGAGGAAGCGGACGACATGAGTGGCGCGGGCAGTGGACAGTTCCCAGTTGGTCGGGAACACGGTTTTCAGCCGTCCGCCGATCCGGACATTGTCCGTGTGCCCTTCCACGCGGACGGCCTTGTCTTTCGTGTTCTTCAGGATGTTGCCGATCCGTTCCAGCACCAGCAGGCCTTCCGGGGAGATGTCCGTCTCTCCGGAAGGAAAGAGGATTTTGTCCACGATGCTGAGCTTGAGCTTATCGGCCATCTGGGTGATCTGGATCTGATTGTTCCGGATTTCCTCCTGCATCTCGAAGATCAGGGAATCCTTGGTCGACTGAACGGTCTGGATCTCTGCCTGCTTGGACTCCACTGTTTTCGAGAGCTCAGTCACCTTCCGGTCCAGTTCCTGCTGAACGGCCTGGACCTGCTGTTCGGCCGCAGCGGCCTTCTCGGCCAGGGGTTTGTGTCGGCCCAGGTAGAAATAGGAATTGAATCCCGCCAGGCCGGTCACGATCAGACCGAACAGAATGGAGAGTTTTTTGACGTCCATTGCTTCCCTCCGGGCGCCGGTCCGCTTTGCGGAACCGGGCTGTGGTTTTCATCTGATACCGCCGAACCGTCGACAAATTTCAGTGATCGCAGAGATGCGCGTCTATTCCTTCAGCGCCTCCCGAAGTGCGGCCCGCGCGAGAATCCGGGTTGAATCCAGAACCGGCAGAGGGCTTTCTTCCGGCACGATGAGCAGGGGGATTTCCGTGCAACCGAGAACGGCCGCTTCGCATCCCTGGTCTTTCAGCTTCCCGATAATCCGGTTGAGCAGGGAGCGCGAACGGCCGCGGATGACGCCGTTGATCAGTTCCGTGTAGATCACGCCGTCGATTTTAACCCGGTCCTTCGGTTCCGGCATCCGGCAGGAGATCCCGAATTTTTCGAGCGTGTCGGGATACACCGGCCCGTTCATGAGAACCTCGGTGCCGAGAACGCCCAGTCTGGAAAAACCCCGGAAATGGGCCGCCTTGGCCACTTCCTCCGCGATGTGCAGCCAGGGGATGGGGGAATCCTTCACAGCGGCGTCGTAGGCCTGGTGGATGGTGTTGTCCGGACAGACGGCGAATTCCGCGCCCGCGGCCGCGAGTCTGCGCGCCGATTCGGACATGAGTCCGGCCACGGCGTCCCAGTCCCCGCTCCGGATCGGCCCCATGTAATCGGCGAGCGGGAACGTGTGCATTGAGATTTCCGGGTGCCGGTACTCCGCCATGAGGGACGGCGCCTCGGCGCAGATGGTGCGGTAGCACAGGGCCGCTCCCTCCGCGCTGCAGGCGACGATGCCGATGTGTCTGGGCACGCTCAGCGTCCTCTCCGACCTTATTTAACCGCGACTTTGGACTTCGCCAGTTCCGTGGCGGAACGGAAGTCGATCTTGCCGCTGCCGAGCTTGGGCAGTTCCGGGACCACGATGAACTGCTTCGGCAGGGCGATGGGAGTGAGTTTCTGCCCCATTTTCTTCAGGATGTCCCTCTCGTCGACCTCGCGGGTGATGACGACCACGATGCGGGCGCCCTTGAGCGAATCCGGAACCTCCACGACGCAGCAGTCGACGCCTTCGGGCAGCAGTTCCTCGAGCACGCTCTCCGTCTTCACGAGGGAAACCATTTCTCCGCCGATCTTGACGAACCGCTTCAGGCGGCCCCGGTGCCAGAGGAATCCGTCGGCGTCCATCATCCCCATGTCGCCGGTGTCGTACCAGCCGTCCCGGATGCGCAGGGTTGTCTCCTCGATGTCGTCGTAATACCCCTTCATCACGCAGTTGCCCTTGACGAGAATCTTGCCTTCCGACCCGGGCGGCAGGTCCTGGCCCGTGGCGATGTCGGCGATGCGGACCTGGGCGCTGGGGATGACCTGGCCGATGCTGCCGGGACGGTTGGCGCCGGGCCGGTTGACCGACACCACCGGGCTCGTTTCGGTGCACCCGTATCCCTCGAGCAGTTCGATGTTGTGCTTTTTCATGTACTCGTCTCGCAGGGAGTCGGGCGTCTTGTCAGCTCCGGCCACCATCAGGCGCACCGTGGAGAAGTCGCCTGTTTTGGATTCGCGGACGTACCCGGAGAAGAATATCGGCGTGGCCGCGATCATGGTCACCTTCTCCTCGCGGATGAGGACGGGCATGCGCTTGTAGTCCAGCGGGTTCGCGTAGGTGACGGCGGTCATGCCGATCGTCATCGGGAGCCAGCAATTCACGGTGTAGCCGAACACGTGGAAAAGCGGCAGGCAGGACATGATGATGTCCTTGTCGCTCAGGCCGTAAATTTCCTTCACGTCCGCGATGTTTGACGTGATGTTCCGGTGGGTGAGCTGGACGGCCTTGGGATCCTTCTCGCTGCCGCTGGTGAAGAGGATCACCACGTTGTCGTTCGGATGGGCGAGAGGGAAGGAGCGGATGATCATGGAAGTGGGGAGCTTCGACTTCAGCGCCGCCTTGAGCTTGTCCGCGGCGGTGATGCGGTCCATGACGTCCTCGATGCAGATCATGCCGGGCACGAGCCGGCATCCGATCTTTTCGAGAAGCGCCCGGGACGTCAGGATGGTTTTAAATCCGCATTTGTTCTGCGCGTACACGCAGTTATCCGCGGCGCCGGTGGAATAGTTGATCATCACCGGAACCTTGCCGGCCATCAGAGTGCCGATCGTGGCCAGAAAACTTCCGGCCGAAGTCGGTATCATGATGCCGATGTACCCTTCCCTGAATTTGCCGATTTTCTTCGAGAGGATGAGGGATGCGATGAGCGCCTTGGAATAGGTCACCCGTTTTTCGAGCATCCGGTCCACGATGGCCAGCTTGTCACCCTGACGCTTGGCCGTCCGTACGAACTGATGATGAAGGATCATGCGCTCCTCCGGTTGTGAAAAAGGTAGAATTGCCTTTGTACTGAAATACCGAAAAAAATCGTAACAGTCAAGCGGTTTTTTGGCGGATCCGCGGACCGGCGGACGGTGCCGGTCCGGTCCGGAACCGATCCATTCCGTCAAAACGCGACGGGCCGGCGCCCGAACCGGGAACCCCGGGCCGCTGAAAAAACCCCAAATCCGGCTTGCTATTCACGGACGGTTTTCGTATGATGCAGACCGTGGTTCGCCGGATTTCGGAAGGCCGGCGGCTTGAAAAGGAGAGTCGGGTGCCGCATTCTCACATCGGGGAGATCGCTTCCCTCGCAGTAGCCGTATTCTGGACGGTCACGGCCCTGGCATTCGAGTCCGCATCCAAAAAGGTGGGCTCCCTGCCCGTCAACTGGATACGGCTTGTTCTGGGGCTGGTCTTCCTTTCAGTGTTCACCCGGATTCAGAGGGGTCTTTTCCTGCCCCTGGACGCGAGCGCCCACGCCTGGTTCTGGCTGTCCCTCTCCGGTTTCGTCGGGTTCGTGCTGGGTGACCTGTTTCTATTCCGCTCCTTTGTTCTCATCGGTTCCCGGGTTTCGATGCTGATCATGGCGCTCGCTCCACCGATCACGGCCCTGCTCGGATGGCTTGTGCTCGGGGAAAGGCTGTCGGTCCTGTCCTTCGCGGGGATGGCTCTGACGCTGGCCGGAATCGCCTTGGTCGTGATCGACAGGCCGTCCGGCGAGACGCCAATGCGTCTGGCCCATCCGGTGGCCGGCATTCTGTTCGCGTTCGGCGGAGCGGTCGGGCAGGCGGCAGGGTTGATTCTCAGCAAGATCGGGATGGCCGACTACAGCCCGTTCGGAGCCACCCAGATCCGCATCATCACGGGCGTGATCGGATTCGCCGTTCTGCTGACCGCCCGCGGCGCATGGGGCCGGACCTTTTCCGCTCTGAAAAACACAAAGGCGCTGGCCCTCACGACCACGGGCGCTTTTTTCGGGCCCTTTCTGGGCGTCTCGTTCTCGTTGTTTGCCGTGCAGCGCACGGCCGCGGGCATTGCGGCGACCATCATGGCCACGGTGCCCATTCTCATCATCCCGCCGGCAGTTCTTTTCATGAAGGAAAAGGTCACGCTCCGCGAAGCGGCGGGAGCCGGGATCGCGATCAGCGGAGTGGCGCTTCTCTTTCTGTAGATGACGGCTCAAAATGATCGTTTTAACAAAAACTACAAAACCGTATCCGCGTGACATGATGGGTACGGTTATGTAGTTATGGTTTGTGACCCGCTTATCTAATCTCCCTCCTGCTTAATTCCTCCCGGTTCATTCCTCCTGTTTATTGTCGCCTCTCCTCCAATGCGGAGTCTTTGAAATACGTTCCGGTAAATTTTTCAGCCAGGGTTTTCCCTGTTTCATATTTTTTCTCGTTCTTCGCCGGAAAGAATGCGGTGCGTCCTTCTCGAACAGAAGTATGGATAGTGCGTGGGGATTGGGTATATTTACGAATATGTAGCGCACCATACCCGCCACTACAAAACCGTAGCCTTTCATATTGATCCCCTATCACCCTCCTGTTAGCTTAACATATAAAAAACAGAACATTAAAAAGCTGTCTGCGTTATGGCACTTCGATTGCCTTTCATCTCGGCTGAGGACAATCGATTGTCGCAGGGTTCATTCGGTTCGCGAGCGTCTTCCCAGAATGCATTTAAAACCATGGAGGATGACATGAAGAAAAAAATCAGA
The DNA here is from genome assembly GCA_963736115.1 of uncultured bacterium. GTDB lineage: Bacteria > Zhuqueibacterota > QNDG01 > QNDG01 > DTFT01 > JAFGAX01. Next base: position 95,048 of record CAVTNR010000002.1, on the reverse strand, counting down.
AAACTACCGGGAGCCGCACTTTTTCTCGCGCTCCTGTTGTGGAGCGGATCCGCCTTGATGGCGCGGGAGCCGGCGGTCGATATCACGGCCCTGGCGCAATCGGTTCAGAAAGTCGAGGAAAACACGAACAACGTCACCACCGGCCTGAACGTACTGTGGGTTCTCCTGGCCAGCGGCCTCGTCTTTTTCATGCAGGCCGGATTCGCACTGGTGGAAACGGGCTTCACCCGGGCGAAGAACGTCGCGCATACCATGATGATGAACATGATGGTGTTTTGCATCGGTGCGCTCGGCTACTGGCTGACGGGTTTTGCCCTTCAATTCGGCGCCGTGAATTTCACCTGGCCGGCCGTCGGTCCGTTCGGCGCCTGGGCCCACTCGCCCGTGACGCTCGGTGATTGGACCGGCCTGCTCGACAAACCACTGCTATCTATCGGGCAGTTCGGCATCATGGGGGGCAAGGGATTTCTGCTGCAGGGCATCGGGGCCGGAAGTTTCGGGGTCCTGGCCTTCTTTTTCTTCCAGATGGTGTTCATGGACACGGCGGCCACCATCCCCACCGGTTCGATGGCGGAGCGGCTCAAGTTCGGCGGATTCTGCCTGATGGGGCTCTGGGTGAGCATGTTCATCTATCCGCTGGTCGGGGGATGGGTCTGGGGCGGCGGATGGCTGCAGAATCTCGGCCGTATCGCGGGATGGGGGAACGGGGCCGTGGATTTCGCGGGGTCCGGCGTCGTGCACATGATCGGAGGCACGCTCGCCCTGGTCGGCGCGATCGTCATCGGCCCCCGGATCGGGCGATTCAACAAGGACGGTTCGGCGAACGCCATGCCGGGGCACAACATTCCGCTCGGCGTTCTCGGCACGATCATCCTGTTTTTCGGCTGGTTCGGTTTCAACCCCGGATCCTCGCTGGCGTTCGTCGGCGGGGGCGCGTCCCTGGCCGTGACCGCGGCGGTGAACACCTTGCTGGCCGGCGCGGCCGGCGGATGCTCCGCCATGCTGACGATGTGGTGGTTCGGTCCGACACGAAAGCCCGATCCCGGTCTCTCCGTCAACGGTGTTCTCGCGGGCCTGGTGGCCATCACGGCGCCATGTGCCTTTGTGAGCCCCATTTCGGCCGTCGTTATCGGCCTGATCGCCGGGATCCTCGTCTGCGCGGTCACCTTCGGCATCGAAAAGCTGAGAATTGATGACCCGGTCGGGGCCGTTCCGGTGCATTTCGCCAACGGGCTGTGGGGCCTTCTGGCCGTGGGCATTTTCTCGAACGGGAACCCGGCTTCGGACGGATGGAACGGCGTGACCGGACCGGTCCGTGGACTCCTGCACGGCGGGAACACGCAGATTCTGTCCCAGCTCTCCGAGATCGCGTCCATTCTGATTGTCGTCGGAGGATTGAGTTTTCTGTTCTTCAAGGCGCTCGCCGGCCTCAAACTGCTTCGCTCCGCGCCGGCCGACGAACTGCTCGGTCTGGATATGCCGGAAATGGGCCTCAAGGGCTACATCCATGACGACGAGGTCATGCACTCCGGCCGGCTGCATATCCCGTCGGTCACGTTCAAGTCATACGCCGGGAAATAACCGGAAGGGGAGTCGTTCATGATCACTTTTCATAGAATAGGAGAATGGATCCATGAAAAAAATAGAAGCCATCATACGGGAAGAGGCGGTGACCGCGGTGAAGGATGCATTGCGCGAAGCCGGCATCGTTGGTTTGAACGTCTCGGAAGTGCGTGGCCATGGAAGACAGGGGGGCATCGACCTGTCATGGCGTGGGACTTCGTATCAAATGGACCTGATTCCGAAGGCGCAGATTAACATCGTGCTCAGCGACCGCAACCTGGAAAAGGCCATTGACGTGATCTGCGCCGCGGCGCGGACCGGAAAGCAGGGGGACGGATTGATTTTCGTCTATCCCGTGGAGGACGTGATCCGGATCCGCACCGGGGAGCGGGGTGGCGAGGCGCTGATGTATCCGGACGACATCGACGCGCGCCGGAAGACGGGGGAGAAGAAAAAGTGAGAAGCGAATCCGCACCGTCCGGCCGAAGGGGCCCGACGGGCGGTCAGGGCCTCCCGCAGCCGGCACCCGTTCCCGGGAGGGGCGCGAACGGCAAACGAAGGAAAAACAAAAAATGAAGGAGGATGAAATGCGCATGAAAAATTCTTTCGACGGGATGGCCTGTCGAGTGTTTCTGGGAGCGGTTCTGACGGCCGGCGTTCTCCGGCCGGTCCAGGCCGGGGCCACGGCTTCGACGCAGATATGGAATCCGTCGACCGACATTCAGAGGAAGGGCACGGTCCATTTCGGAATCGACAATTACTTTTCGATCGCCGACAACGGCAAGAATCCCTATATGATCCTGCCGGATGTGGGAGTGACGGTCGGCGTCTTGAAATACCTGGAATTCGGCTTCGATTTGATCGAACCCTCGGCGGATCCGGTGTATTTCAATCTCAAGCTGGGACTTCCCGAAAGCGGGGCCCGTCCGGCACTGGCCGTCGGGGCGTTCAATTTCGGGACCAAAAAAGATGTAACGGATTATAATATGGTGTACGGCCTTACGGCCAAGACCCTGCCGACAGTCGGACGTATCTCCCTCGGGTATTATGCGGGTTTGAACGAAAATCTATTCCTTGACGAGACCGGGGAAGCGGCCGCAAGCGGATTCATCGCGACCTGGGACAAGACGCTGACCGAAAAAATATGGGCGAGCGTTGATTACGCTTCAGGCAAAAGCTGGTACGGATCACTGTCCTTCGGCTGCTCATATGCCTTCAGTACGAATGTCAGCGTCATTTTCGGATATGTGGTTTTCAACAATAACAAGGTGGTTCCGAACAATACGTTTACAACCCAATTGGATATCAATATATAGAAGGATCCTCCCGGTCCGGCCTGCTCTCCTCTCCGGCGGGCCGGGCCAGGGAGGGCATTCAGTCCGTCGGGCCCGGACAGAATAGGGGGTTTTGAGCGAATTAACTTGCTTCCAGGCATTATATTCTGTATCTTTCTCATCGTTTTCCGCAGGATGGCATGTTTTAAGTTTCTGTTTTATATTTTCTTAGATTGGAACGAAAAGGCGTCATGGAGACCAATTATTCACTGAAATCCCGCCTCAAGCGGATTTTTATCGGTAAAAGCCGGGACGTCCGGGATAAAAATCTCTTCCATAAACTGTCCCTGATCGCATTTTTCGCCTGGGTTGGGCTGGGTTCGGACGGGATCAGTTCATCATGCTATGGCCCTGCCGAAGCTTTCGTGGTGCTGGGTTCGCACCACGCCCTGGGGCTCATCGTCGCCCTGCTCAGCGTGGTCACCATCCTGGTTATCAGCGCGAGTTATTCCCAGATTATCGAGCTGTTTCCAAGCGGCGGGGGCGGGTATCTGGTCGCCACCCGCCTGCTTTCGCCGAGAACCGGCATGCTGTCCGGGTCCGCCCTGCTCATCGACTACGTTCTGACGATCGCCGTTTCCGTTTCGTCCGGCGCGGATGCTCTGTTCAGTTTTCTGCCGCCGGCCTGGCATTCCTACCGGATCGGTTTCGCGTTGCTCGGCGTTCTGGTTCTCATCCTGGTTAACTTGAGGGGTGTCAGGGAATCGGTTCTTCCGATCGTTCCCATTTTTCTGGTTTTTATCATCACCCATCTGGGTGTGATCATCCTCGCCGTTGTCACTCACCTGTTCAAGCTTCCGGAAGTGACGGCCACGGTTTCGGCGGATGTGCGCGCCACGAGCGCCACTCTGGGCGTGACGGGCATGGTGCTGCTGATCCTCCGTTCGTTCAGCATGGGAGCGGGCACGTTCACCGGAATCGAGGCGGTCAGCAACGGCATTCCCGTCCTGCGCGAACCCAAGGTTCAGACCGCCAAGAGGACCATGGCCTACATGGCCGGATCCCTGGCCTTTATGGTCTTCGGTCTGATGCTGGCCTACATATTATACAAGGTTGAGCATGTGCCCGGCAAAACGCTGAACGCGGTATTGTTCGAAACCATTACGCGAGGATGGGGTGCATGGGGACCCCGTTTCGTTTTGCTGACCCTCCTGTCCGAGGCCGTTCTGCTCTTTGTCGCCGCGCAGACGGGATTTCTCGACGGACCCCGCGTCCTGTCCAACATGGCCGGGGACCGCTGGGTACCCACCCGTTTCGCGACCCTGTCGGACCGTCTGGTCACCCAGAACGGCATACTCATCATGGGACTCGCCGCCATGGCGCTCGTGGTTGCCACTGCCGGTTCGGTGACCCTGCTCGTGGTGCTGTACTCCATCAATGTGTTCATCACCTTTTCACTGTCCCAGCTCGGCATGGTGCGGCACTGGTGGCAATCGCGCCGCGAAGCCAGGGGCTGGGCGGGAAAACTGGCCGTCAACGGCGTCGGTCTTACCCTGACGTTGTTCATTCTGATTACGGTGACCGTGCTGAAGTTCAACCAGGGGGGATGGATCACACTGCTGGTGACCGGCGGGTTGTTCGTCTTCTTCTCCCTGGTCAAACGGCATTACGGCAAGGTGCAGAAGATGCTGAAGCGGCTGGACGGCCTCGTTTCGGTCACGGAATCGTCCCTGCTCGCTCCCACTGAAAAGCCGGCGCGGGGCGTGAAACGACTGAAGCTGAATGCGAAGGGCCGCACGGCCGTGCTGTTCGTCAACGGTTTCAACGGACTGGGCCTGCACACGCTCTTCTCCATCATCCGGCAGTTCCCGGGATTTTTCACCAATTTTGTGTTCGTGCAGGTCGGCGTGGTGGACGCGGGGAATTTCAAGGGACAGAAGGACATCCGGGCGATCGACAGGCGCCTCGAGGAGGAGGGTGAGAAGTACGTCGATTACATGAAAAAGCACGGTATCTATGCGGAAGGCGTTTATTCGGTGGGGGTGGATGTGGTCGATGAGATCATGCGGATGGCGAAACGCATCCAGGCGGAGTATCCGAATCCGATGTTTTTCGGGGGACAGCTCGTCTTCTCCAGGGAATCGGTTCTCCATCGGGCACTTCACAATTACACTATTTTTTCAGTGCATCGGCGGCTCCATTTTGAGGGGATTCCGGTGATGATCATGCCGATCCGCGTGTATTGATTCCCCTTGCTTGTCGATTCCAAATGTCGTATTTTTCATATATGGGATCCAGTACGCAATTCAAGAAAAAACAAAAAATAAGGACGATCTCCCCCCCGTGACGCCCCGTCCGACACTCCCTCAGCGTCTCATCCGCCTGCTCGTCGGTAAAGAACGCGACCTCCACGACCGAAATATTTTTCACAAGCTGTCGCTTGTGGCCCTGCTTGCATGGGTGGGACTCGGCGCGGACGGCATTTCCTCGGCCTGTTACGGTCCGCAGGAAGCCTATCTGGGTCTCAACGGGCATTATGCGCTTTCCCTGATCGTTGCGCTTCTGTCCGCTTTCACGATTTTCATCATCAGCGCCAGCTACATGCAGATCATCGAGCGTTTCCCCTCGGGCGGAGGCGGTTATATTGTGGCCTCGAAACTGCTCTCTCCGGGGCTCGGGATGGTGGCCGGTTCGGCGCTTCTGATCGATTATGTGCTGACCATCGCGGTGTCCGTGTCCAGCGGCGCGGACGCTCTCTTCAGTTTTCTGCCGTCCGAATGGCTCCCGTACCGCATTGTCGTCATCGTGCTGTCCGTATTTCTGCTGATTCTGCTGAACCTGAGGGGCGTCCGGGAGTCAGTGGCTCCGATCGTTCCCATTTTTCTGACTTTCATCGTAACCCATCTGGCGGCCATCGGCGTGGCGCTGGTGACCCATCTCATGCAGCTCCCCTCCGTCGTGTCCAGCGTATCGGCGGATGTGGCCACGACCCGGGCCGAAGTCGGGGCGGCCGGCATGCTGTTCATCATCCTGCGTTCGTTCAGCATGGGCGCCGGCACCTACACCGGAATCGAGGCGGTCAGCAACGGCATGCCGATTCTCCGCGAGCCGCGCGTGAAAACCGCGAAGAGAACCATGCTGTACATGGCCGTTTCCCTGGCGGTCATGGCCGTGGGCCTGATGGTGGCTTATCTGTTGTACCAGGTCGAGTTCCAGCCGGGCAAAACCCTGAACGCCGTTCTGTTCGAGAGCATCACCCGGAGCTGGGGCGCGCCCGGTCGTGTTTTCGTGCTTGTCACCCTCCTGTCCGAGGCGGTTCTCCTGTTCGTGGCCGCGCAGACCGGTTTTCTGGGCGGGCCCCGCGTGCTGGCCAACATGGCGACCGACCGCTGGGTGCCCACGCGTTTTTCAACCCTGTCGGACCGTTTCGTCACGCAGAACGGCGTGCTGATCCTCGGCGTTTCGGCACTGGCCGTTGTTCTGCTGACTGGCGGATCGGTGCGCATTCTCGTCATTCTGTATTCCATCAATGTGTTCATCACGTTTTCCCTCTCCCAGCTGGGCATGGTGCGGGAGGCCCTGCGGGACCGGGGACGGAATCGGGACTGGATCAGCCGCCTCTTGGTCAATGGGACGGGTCTCGTGGTGACCAGTTTCATCCTCGTCAGCGTCGTGGCGGTTAAATTTCATGAAGGCGGCTGGATCACGCTGATCGTCACCGGCGTGCTGGCTGCATTTTTCATCAAGGTCCGCAGTCATTACGGCCGGGTTCAGAAGATGCTGAAGCGCCTGGACACGCTGGTGCCCGTGACCGAACCTTCCGTGCCCCTGACCGAGAATGGCGAGGGCCGGAAACGCAAGTCCGTGCGCCGTCATCCCAAGGGCAAGACCGCTGTCATCTTCGTCAACGGATTCAACGGCCTGGGTCTGCACACTTTGTTCTCTGTGATCAAGGGCTTTTCCGGCCTGTTCCGCAACTTCGTGTTTGTCCGGGTTGGAGTGGTCGACGCGGCGAATTTCAGGAGCACGGAAGAGATCAAGGCGCTTGAGAAACAGCTGGAGGCCGATGCGGACCGGTACGTCCGGTACATGAAACAGCACGGATTTTATGCCGAAACCGCGACCGGTATCGGCGTCGACGTGGTCGACGAAATGGTCGATCTGGCCGTGAAACTCCAGAAAAAATACCCGGGTGCCGTCTTCTTCGGCGGCCAGCTCGTTTTTTCGAAGGACTCCTTCGTCTACCGCTGGCTGCACAATTACACGATTTTCTCCGTTCAACGGAAACTGCATTTCGAGGCCATTCCGGTCGTCATCATGCCGATACGAGTATACTGATGATAAATGGTGAATGATGAGTGTTGAATAAAATGTCTGTGCCCTCCTTCATTCATCATTAATCATTCAATTTTATCTCTGAAGGGGGTCAGGTTCACATGCTCACATTCCTTCTCATCGCTCTCATCGCGCTGTCCATCTCGTTCCTGTGCTCCCTGCTGGAGGCCTGCGCGCTCAGTCTGTCCCTGGCGGACGTCGCCGAACTGTCCGAGAAGCGGCCCAAGGCGGGCGCCACATGGAAACACCTCCGCGAGAACATCCAGAAACCCATCGCCGTCATTCTGGTCATCAACACATTCGCCCACACGATCGGCGCGGCCGTCTCCGGAACGCATTTCGCTGAACTGTTCGGCACGAAATGGGTGACGCTGTATTCCATCGTTTTTTCGCTCGTGATGATCCAGTGGACGGAGATACTGCCGAAAACGCTCGGCGTGAAGTACAATACGTTTTTCGCTTCCCTGGTCGCGGCGCCCATGCGTGTACTGGTCCGGATATTCACACCCTACCTGGGCCTGGTGCAGTGGATGAATCGGCCGTTCGAGGGCAAGAAGAAGCTCCACGGGGAGGCCGACGCGTTGAACGACATTTCGGTTCTGGCCCGGTTCGCCAGCCTCCAGAACATGATCAATCCCGCGCAGGAGAAAATCGTTTCGAGCAGCATCAAGCTGTCCAAGCGGACGGTCGGGGAGATCATGGTCAGGCGAGAGGACATGAAAGTGCTCTCCACGGACATGTCGCTCACGGACGCGCTTCTTCAGGCCCACATTCACCATCATACCCGTTTCCCCCTCATTGAGGGGAACGACCCGGCCAACGTCATCGGGTATGTCAATTTCAAGGATATCGTCAATGTCCTTCGGCTGAACCCCAAGGATCCGACCCTGCGCGGCATCAGCCGGCCCATTCCTTCCGTTAAACCGGGGCTGAAGCTGTCCGCCATCCTCACCGAACTGACCAAGGGGTACCAGCACATCGCGGTGGTACGGGACGACACCGGGAAAGTGACCGGCCTGATCACCCTGGAGGACATCGTGGAGTCCATCGTGGGGAGTCTCAATGACGAATACGATCTTCTGCCCACATTCTGCTATCCCATCACGGAAAACCGATACGTGGTGGGCGGCGGGATTCCGCTTCGCGAGCTCCGGGAGGACGTCGCTCCGGCGCTTCCCGAATCGGACATGATTCTCAACGACTGGCTGATGAAGCAGTGCAAGGACAGGCCGAAGACCGAGGGTAAGCTGAAGCACGGTAATCTGACCTTCACGGTGCGGAAGATCAGCCGGTCCAAGATTCACGAAGTGATACTGGACGTGGAGACGGAGGGCGGGGCTGTCGGATAAGGCATTTTCGGATTCCGGTTCCCGGTGTTCCGGGGGTTCCGTTTTCCGCAGGGGAATGAAGTCAAATGGAAAGACCTGAAAGGTCTCAGAAACCTTTCAGGTCTTTCTGTTACAGGGGCTGAGGCGGACCTCCCGAAGGTCGAAGGCCTTCGGGAGGTCCGCTTTATTCCCGATAAGACCTCGTTTTTTTCAATTCCGACCGCTTCTTTTTTGTTTCCAACCTTCGCTGTTTCGCCCGGCGGGAAGGCCGGGTCGGCCGTCGCACAACCGGACGGACCAGCGCCTTCCGAACCAGTTCCTCCAGCCTCCCAAACGCGTCCTTCTTGTTGGCTTCCTGCGTCCTGAAACGCCGGGCCTGAATCACCAGGACCCCGTCCGATGTCGCGCGTTTTCCCGCAAGCCGGATCAGCCTGTCCCGGACCTCCGCGGGCAGGGACCGGGAGCGTCCAGCGTCATAACGCAGCTGAACCGCGGTCGCGACCTTGTTGACATTCTGGCCGCCCGGACCGGAGGACCGGATGAAGTCCCAGTCCATCTCGCGGTCGTCAATGAAGATGTCATTCGTGATGAAATAGCGCATATTTTGATGTCCTGTCCCGCTTCCGGCCCGGCCGTTGTTCGTTTCTCAGTATAATTGTTCAGCCCGAGAATGTCAAGGCCAAAGGTCTCCCTGCGCCCGGTTGACCGCGCAGAGCGGTTCTAATGCGGGGCAACCGGGCCGGCGGTCCGGTTCCGCCGCAACAAAAAAACCGCCCATGCCTTCTGTCCGGCATGAGCGGTTTACGGGTTCCCGCGTCGGGCCCTGCGGCCTCTATTTTCTCTTCCGTTTGGGCGCCGCCGGTTTCCTGGGATAGGCCTTGTCGTACACAATCCCCGTGATGGCCATCAGGAAAAGCGATACCGTGCCCCGGAGAAGCCCTCCGGGCGTGATTCCCAGTTGAAGCGGAGTGAGGACGGAGAGAACGGCCAGGATGAAAACAATGACCCCCGCAGCGGCGATTATCAGAGACACGACTCTCATGAACTCCTCCTTCGGGTTAGGCGTGGACGGGTCGCACCTATCCGTCCGCGAGCGCGGGCGGATCGACATGCGTCGGATCTTCAGGGATTGAGTCTCGACTCCAGCACGGCGCCGGTTCCGGATTCCGCTTTCTTCTGGTAATTCCTCAGCTCCCGGTCCAGTATACCGCGAAGCAGGAAAGGCGCGTACCGGTTCAGATGATAGGTCAGTTTCGACATGAATCCGGGAATGATGACAAATTTCCCTTTCGCCACGCCGCGGAGCAGGTGCAGGGCGGCTTCATCCGCTGAAATCGGCTTGATGCGGCCGGCCAGGATGCGGGTCTCTTCGGGCTTGATCCGGTTCTCCTCCTCGAGCAGGGGAGTATCCGTGTCCGGCGGATAGTAGACCGAGATGCGGATGCCGTACCGGAGCAGGTCCTGGCGTATGCTCTCAGAGAAACCCACCACCGCGAACTTGCTGGCCGCGTACGCGCTGTACCCGAAAAGGCCCATGAAACCCAGAACGGACGAAACATTGGCGATTCGGCCGCCCCGCCTGCGGATGAGAGCGGGCAGGAAGGCGCGGGTGCAGTTGACCGTGCCCATGTAGTTCACGGACATGAGCCTGTCCCACACGGCATCCGGGATGCGCTCCAGATAGCCCGGCCAGGAGGCGCCGGCGTTGTTGATCAGCACATCGATGCCGTCCAGGGCGGACACGGCTTTCGCGGCCGTGGCGTGGCATTGCTTGACGTCGGTCACGTCCAGTGGAAGGGCCAGGAGCCGCTGATCGGGACGGACGGAGCGGCTGCGAATCTCGGCGAGAGCCGATTCCAGGCGGTCCAAGCCTCGGGACGCGATGCAGACATCGGCGCCCCAGGAGGCCAGACGCAGGGCGGTGGCTTTTCCGATGCCGCTCGAGCCGCCGGTGATGAAGACTTTTTTACCGTTGAACCATTCCATTTTCTAATATAATATCATATTCAATTTTTACGTCATTGTCAAGTATTTTTCTTTTTTGTCACAATTGTCCAGAGGGTCCGATCTGCCTCTCCGAATAAGTTCGGATGGCTCCCTGGCCTGGCAAGCGTAGGTCCGAAATGGCTCGCGCATCCCAGCGAGCCTTTCGGACGCTTCCGGAGGAGGCTTTTTTTGTCCGATAGCCTCGTCCCGTAAATGCGGGACTCGGCATATCGGACCTACGGCCTCATCTGAAATCCATATCCCTGTCCGACCGGATTGTAGGGGCGCCGCGCCGCGTCGCCCCTACGGAAAACCAATTCGATGTCGCAGACATGGAACTCGGAACTGATATCCCTTATGGCCGATAGCCTCGCCGAGAGGATGCGAGGCAGTTCGGACCCACGGAGGGGGCGGGTCCGCATGCGTTTGATGAATAAAAAAGCCGGCTCCAATGGAGCCGGCCTGACTGGATTGAAGCTCCCCGCCGCCCGCTGCGCGGGATCAAGCTATTGTATTTCTAAGTTATTGAAGACAAGCCGCGGGCCTTCAATAATGAAATAATCCGATAGCTTGGTCCGGCGAAGCCGGGGAATACGCTCGCTGACAGATTCGGATCCGGTATCAGCGAAGGAACAGCATCTTGCCTGTCCGCGTTCCTTCGCCGGTCTGCAGCCGATAGAAATACAAACCGCTCGGGACCGGCCGGCCGTTCCCGTCCGTGGCGTTCCAGACCGCCTGATGGCGGCCCGCCGCAATACGACCGTCCATCAGAACGCGGAGGGTCCGGCCCCTGCCGTCCAGAACGGTCAGCTTCGCCCTCCCGGCCGCGGGCAATGCGAACCGGATCACGGTGGAGGGGTTGAACGGGTTGGGATAATTTCCGTCGAGGGTCATCCGGTCCGGAAGAACCGGCCCCTGCGGGACCGCGCTTGCCGCGCCGAGAGAAAAGTTCACCTCAAGGGAACCGGTTTCAAGCCTCACGGCTACCGCTTCCTCCGCGCTTTTGGCGCCGCCGTTGAAAGCCGTGCCGTACCCGAGTTTACCCGCCTGCAGAACGTAGTCTCCGGCCGCGGCCGAAAGCGCATAGACGCCGTCCGGCCCCGTGACCGCGGAAGACACGGCCTGTCCGCTGATGTTCAGGAGAAGCACGACCGCGGATGAAACCGGTTCGCCGCTTCCGTCCTGCACGGTTCCATGCACGGATGCGGCGTTCTGATTGCGGCCGGGCGCGATGGCGTCGAATGCGTAGAACAGCATCTGGTCGAGCTCGAAATCGACGCCATCCGCGGGCGTGCCTGCTTCAACCTGGATGGTTTGCGCCTGAGCGGGATCCGTGGTATGATCCCAGTACTGGGGTGCTGTTGAGCCGCCGAAGCTCCAGACGTAGTATTCACCCGCGGGCAGTCCGGTCAGTTCGTAGGAACCGTCCTGAGCCGATAAGGTGTTGTAGAACCGCTCGGATTCGGGCCATGATTGGATGGTGACCACGGGCTTGGCGATGACGACCGCATACGGGAACGGCATATCCGAGTCGGCCTTGAGCAGACGCGACCGGCCCGCAGACGTGCCGTCCGGTCCGGTTTCCTCCAACCCGCCTCTCAGGGGGCCTCCGAGTCCGTACGTCACGGTGCCGCGGATGATACCGGGGCCTTCATTCCGGATAACCAGGCTGAAATCGGCGGTCAATTCCCCGCCTCCTTCCAGAGCCATGGAATCCGCCATCTCCGGAACAGGTGCGTTCCGGTAATAGGAGAATCCGCCTTTCCGATAGGCGGACAAAAGATAGACGCCGGGCAGCAGCCGTTCCGCGCTGTACTTCCCCTCCGCGTCCGTGATCAGTGTGGTTTTCATCGTGCCCCGCCAGAAACCGACCCAATCGGACCGAAGCGGCTGAATCTCCACCACCGCACCCGGAACCGGGGCTCCGGTTTCCGCGTCCATGACGGTTCCCGCGATGCTGCCGTAGAAGCGGCGGACCGTCAGGCTGAAATCGATGCCGGATACCATCTGGCCGTCCGACAGGGTCACCGGATCCGCATCTTCAGGGACGGACGCGCCGCTGTACCATTCCTCGCCGCGGCTTTCGTTTTCCCAGTAGGAGCAATGGACCTGAACCGGTCCCGCGGGCAGTCCCTTCACCCGGTACACGCCGTCGCTGTCCGAATATGCCCAGGCGCAGAACTCCTTTCCCGACTTGCCTGAGTCCGCGGCTCCGGACTGGAATGGATTGATTTCAACATACGCGCCGGTCAGCGGATGTCCGGCGGCATCGGTCACGGTTCCCTCAACGGAAGCCGTGCCCGGCGCCAACGGCAGAATGAAATCCACGTTGGCTACCGCGGTGACACCATCTACGGAAATCAACTGTGCGCCCGCGAAATCCTCGGAATCGGGCCAGTAGCGGAATACGCTCGACCATCCGGCCTGGGCCCAGCAGTTGACATAATACCGGCCTTCTGGGACGAAATACAGGCTGTAATCGCCGTTCGCGTCGGTCGAGGCGGTCATCCAAATCGAGTTCCCCCAGGCGTCGGATCCGTCCGAAAAAAGCTGGACTTGCGCATACTCGATCGGCCTGCCGTCCAGATCGGTGACGCGTCCGGAAACGGAGCCGTCCGCAGCGGTGAAATCGAAAACGAAATCGATGCCCGGCGTTTCAACTCCGGATCGGACCGGAACCCGCGTCGCGGACGAGGGATCCGTCGCGCCGTCGTACCAAATCTGGTTCTGCATCCAGGGATTCCACTGTGAGTAAGCGGTGACGAAGTATTCGCCCTCCGGTATGCCGGTGATCCGGTAAGTGCCGTCCTCTTCCGTGGAGGCGCCGGCATCGAACTTGCGCGCCTCCGTCCGGGTCGAATCCATCCATGTCGAATCGCCGGACGCGTCCGAGTAAACCTGTATCCAGGCGTCGGAGACGGGGCCTCCTTCCTTGTCCGTCACGCGTCCGGATACAGTGCCGCCCTCGGTCAGGCGGATGACGAGTCCGGAAACGGTGTCCGGTTCGGTGACGGTCACGGCTGAGGCGAGCTCCCAGACAGGCGCATTGTAATAGAATTCCTCGATGTATCCCTCAGCGCCCGCGGAAAGCGTGTAGGCCCCGGATTTCAGTCCGCCGATGACAAAGCGGCCCTGTTTATCCGTCATTGCCCTGCCATAGGTGTAGGGCTCCCATGAGGCCACGGCTGTGACCCAGGCATCCCCGATCGGCGCCCCGTCCGCCTCGTCCAGAATGAATCCGGATAATCCGCCGGTTCCGGGTGTGATTTTCTGCAGGTTGAAAACGATTCCCGACACGTCCAGGTCAGGCTCCACATGCACCGTGTCCGCTTCCGGGAAATCACCGCCCCCGTTGTAGTATTCGGGGGTATAACCGTCCGCGCAGGCATAGACCCAGTACGGGCCTGGAGCCAGGCCGGTGATCGAGAATGACAAGTCATCGGGACTGACCCGGGAAACGCCGCCATGGCTCGGCCCAAAAACCGTGTCCCGGTCCACGATGCTGAGGATCGGGATGGCTTCGACATAAGCGGTTTGCACCGCGACTGAGTCCAGCCCCAGGACGAATCCGGAAATGGATCCAGTGGTGTCGTCCGCGCTCGAGATCCGGACGGCCGTGAAACCGGCGTTTCTTTCCAGAACTTTTTGCCATACGTTCCTGTGCATTCGGAGACGTTCGAAACGGCTTGCGGGCGAGTCCGCGGTCCCGGCCGCACCCGCGTCGGGGGGCCGGATTCCGGACAGGGCGAAGGCAATCGCCAGGCTGAAAAACAGGGTTGTTCTTTTCATATGCCGGCTTCCTTTCGAAACATGCGGGATTGCGTCAGGAGGTTGACGGACCATTTCACGCAAACGGCATGCCGAATCGTAAGATCATATTTATCAATCGGGTGTGTCCGCCGGGGCCACGGATTTCTGATGGATTCCCTCGAAAAACCGGGAAGGGGAACGGGATTCGGAGCCCACGACTTCAGTCGTGGGAAATTGTGAATGATTGTCCCCTCCCGGAAACCGATTTATCGGTTTCCGGTCATTCCCGCGAAATCAGTTTTTCAACTCCTCCGCCAAGCCGGGAAGCGCGTCGAGATAAGCGCGGATTTCGTCCGCGACAGCCTGGTCCGGACTGGAGGAAAGCAGGAGGGCGAGCCGGTTCCTGAGGAAGGGAAGATCGCCGCGGTTCCAGGCCGGCAAATCGAGAGCCGCGTCGAGCACGGGCCGTACCGAATTCCACGACTGCGGCGTATGGAGAAAACGGAAGAAAGCCGCCCTGGCGTTCTGCCGCAGATCGCCGATGTCCGGGAAACGGCGGAAGCCTTCGGCGTATGTCTCGAACGCGGTCCGGTTTTCGCCCCGCTTGAGCAGGACGGATCCCCATTCGAAGGTCAGGCCGATTTCGAAATCAACATTCGAGCGGGAATCCCGGTTGAACCTGCGAGCGAGCAGGACGTAATTCCAGGCCCGTTCGTAACTGCTGTCCTTGCGCGCGAAAAAGGCGCGGTTGTACGCGAGCAGGCCCAGCAGTTCGGTGTTGTTGATCTCGCGGCCTTTCCCGTTTTCATGCGCGAAGAGCCGGTCGAGTCCGATGCGCGCGGCGCGGTTGCCGGGATAATACTGCAGGAGGAAGCGGGAGTATTCGCCCAGATTTTTCATGATATCGAACCCCATGGGCGACGTGTTTTCGATGGGAATCCGCTCCGTATAGTTGTTGAAAAAGGTATAGACGTGGGTGGGCGTTTCAAAAGCGTCCGTGGACCAGCCGAGCGTTTCGCAGGTCAGATTGAAGAGAATAGTGCCGGAAACGCAGTTGTAGGTTTTACGGTTGCGTACGTCCGTCAACGTGGTGGCTTCCGCGTCGTATCGCACGAGCCAGGCGCCGTGCAGCCAGGCGAATACGCGACGGCTTGACCCGGCGCGGTCCGTCATCTGGAAGCGGAAGTTTTCAATGGTCTGGACAATACTCTGATGCCAGTCCACACAGGCGGTGAGGCTGTCCGGATCCTCGACGCCGGACAGGATGAAGGCGGCTTCGATTTTCGAAAAAGCATCCAGCCGACCGTCCTCTATGTCCAACCTCAGGCTGTCCTCGAGCGACCGGGACATGCCGACGCCCGGCCGGAGTGCCGCCAGCAGAATGAGCGCCGCGGCTGCAACGGAAAGACGGCGTCTCACCGAGTCCCTCCGCGATTCCGGTCGAGCCATTCGGCCGCGGCCTTGCGCTGACGTTCCATCCGTTTTCTCACGGTCGGATCCGCCTGTATGGCCAGCACGGCACGGGCCTGCGCCTCAGCAGCTTCCGGACGGCCGATTTTGTCATAGGCCGTCATCAGCTTGGTGCGGCATTCCGCCTCGTTGTAACCGCTCTGGGTTTTATCCCCGAGAATGGAAGCGAGCAGATTCTCATACCGTGCGACCGCCTCAGGGTAATCCCCGTCCGCGAAAAGACAGTCCGCTTCCCCCCACAGGAAAAAACGGCTTCCGGGGAATTCGGCCAGCCCCTGCCTGAAAAGTCTTAGACTTTCTTTGTAGTTCTTCCGGTCATACTCGATCCAGCCCAGACTGCTCATTCCGACCCAGCGGGAGAGGGTTCCCTTCTCGATTACGCGCCGGACCAGCCGGATGCCGAGGTCGCGTTCGTCGCGGATCCAGGGAAGCCAGCGCAGGTATTTGTAATAACGGCCGGACCAGTATTTGTAACTGCCGACTCCGAGGTAGGCGTCTTCATACAGGGAGTCCGCTTCCAGTGCCTTTTCCAGGTAGCCCACGCCCCGGTGGGCGTGCAGTACGCCCGTGGCCAGGCCGCCCCGCTTGGCTTCGTACAGGCCCTTGTAGCTCCAGGCGTTCCCAAGGTGGAAATAAACCCGGCTGTCCGGCCGTCCGGCCGCGATCAGGGAGTCGGCCATGCGTATGGACCGGCTGACGGCCTCGAAAAATTCCTTCTCGTACCGGTCCGATTCCGCATCCATCATTGCGGACTGGTATGTGGCCGCGACATAGAAAGGTCCCGCGGGGTCGTGCGGGTGCGTACGGCAGTAGGAACGGAAGACATATAAGGCGGCGTCGAAATCGCATGCGAGCGTGAGCCGGATGCCGGGGAGCAGGAGGGAGTCGGGGGATTGGGCACGAAGTCCGGAGGCGAGCAGTACGGCCAGAACGGCCCGGATCAGCGATTTTCTCATTTTTTCGGTATCCACGGAAAAAACACGTTCGTCCGTTCCGCGTACGGACGGTACCGGGGATCCTGCAGGTGCTTTTTTTCGAGAAGCGGCACGCCGGAGACGAAACGGACCAGAAATCCGATAAGAAATGGGCTGACGATGCCGGTCCATCCGAGCGGGGAGCGGACCGCGAGCAGGAAAACGCCCCACCAGAGAAGCGCCTCGCCGAAGTAATTGGGATGGCGGGTGTATTTCCACAAGCCTTCGGTCATGTACGGGTTCTCCGGCGTTTTACCCTTCCGGATGAAATCGCGGAGCTGGCGGTCGGAAACGGCTTCGAAGACGAAGCCGGTTATCCAGACTGCGAGGCCGAGCGATTCCAGGACTCCGAACCCCTCATTGACCGCGGCCGTATTCGCCAGCACGATGGGCCAGGCGATGACATAAAGAAGAAAACCCTGCAGAAGGAAGACGTTACCGTAGCTTTTCAATTCCGCATGATGGCCCCATTTCCGCCGCATTTCCGCATACCGGAAATCCTCGGTCTTCCCGCGGTTGCGGGCGAAAATATGGAGCGCGAGCCGGAGGCCCCAGGCTGTCACCAGAGCGGTGACCGTAAGGGACCGGGCCGTTGCCGAGCCGGACAGGAAAAGGTTCAGCCAGGCGACCAGGACGAATCCCAGGCCCCAGGCCGTATCCGCCAGGCCGTTGTTGCGGAGTCGGCGCGCGGCCAGGTAGAAGGCCGTCATGTAGACGAAGAGGAATGCGGCGGTGATTTGGGCGTGTGTCTGCAGTGGATTATTCCATTAATAATAGATGTATTTCGTGATAAACCGAATCTTGTTTCGCTGGCGAGGGATCTCAGAATCCTCCACAAGGATCCATTTATCCGGATAACGGAAGACTGGATCCCCGCTTGCGCGGGGATGACATTGAGACGATTTGCTTGAATCTCAGCGTTTAATGATTCGTCAATCCGTCATGAAACACACGCACACGGATCCGGGACCGGCGTGCGCACCGATCACTGGCGAGATCGAAGCGATGAATTCGGGTTTCATTCCGATTTCCAGCTCGATCTTTTCTGCGAAGGCCCGGGCGGCCGGTTCGTCCGCCGTATGACCCACCACATACCTGCGGACCGGGGTTTTCTGGTGCAGTCGCGAAAGGATGTCGACGATTTTCTCCAGATTTTTGCTCCTGGAAAACGCCT
Organism: uncultured bacterium; assembly: GCA_963736115.1. Taxonomy (GTDB): domain Bacteria; phylum Zhuqueibacterota; class QNDG01; order QNDG01; family DTFT01; genus JAFGAX01. Next base: position 77,194 of record CAVTNR010000002.1, on the reverse strand, counting down.
TGCCGAACAGGATGCCCTTGCCTTCGGCATTGATCGAGATGATCGGTTTGAGGTTCAGTAAATTGGCGATCCAGCCCTTGAGCGGCGAGATGCGTCCGCCCCGGATGTAGGACTTGAGGGCCGGGACGCCGACCAGAATGCGCGTTTTCCCCGGCAGGGATTCTGCGAGCCGGACCACGTCCGCGAAGCGCTTTCCCGCAGCGACCGCTTCGGCGACGGTCACCACCATGAGGCCGAGGCTCGAGGACAGATTTTTCGAGTCCACCACCGCAATGGACACGCCCGTCACCTGCTCCGCGGCCAGGCGCGCCGAGTTGAGCGTACCGGACAGGCCGCCGGACAGATGGATGGAAATGATCGAGTGATAATGATGGGAGAGCCGGCGATACAGGTCCGCGAAAACGGCCGCCGGGGGTTGTGAGGTTTTGGGGAAGTCCGGTTCCTCGTCCAGCATGCGGTAGAACTGGCCGGGCTTGACCGTGAGCTGGTCCAGGTATTGTTTCTCGCCGAACGCGAGATTGAGCGGGACGACGTGGATCTGGAAACGGTCCAGCCACTCCTGCGGCAGATCGCATGCCGAATCGGTGACCACCGCGATGCCGGCGCGGCGGTGATGTGCGATCTGGTTCTGGCGGATCATGTCATCGACTTTCTGCTTCGCAATATGCCCGATCCGCGAACAGGTCTCGTATACCTTCCAAGGCTCATTCGTGTGGATGTGAACCCGCAGGCGGTCGCCGCCCCCGGCCACGGCCGCGGAGTCCCCCATGTTCTCCACTGCCGCGCGGACCGCGTCAAGAGAAAGATCCTTCCCTTCCAGGAGCAATTCCGTGCAGTACCGATGCCGGATCTCCCCATCGGGCTGCAGCATGTGCGTGTCCTGCGCTTCCGCGGCGGCCAAGGGTTCGTTCAGCAATTCCGGCTTTTCGCCGGAACGGACGAAATGCATCACGCCTTCGAGAAAGGTGACGAAGCCCTCAGCGCCGGCGTCGACGACTTTCGCCTTCTCGAGGGCTTTCATCATTTTCGGCGTTTCCTGCAGCGCGCGGCGTGCCGCGACCAGCGACTCGTGAAACAGACCCACAAAACTCGCTTTTTTTTCATGCAGCGCGTCGAGCGCATTGACCCAGGCGCGCATCACGGTGAGGATGGTCCCTTCCACGGGTTTGGCCAGGGCCTTGTAGGCTGAATCCACCGCGCGCCGTGCGGCCTGGGTGAACTCTTTTTTGTCCAGTTTATCCTTGCCCTGAACCGCCTCGCTCAGGCCGCGGACGAACTGGGCGAATATGATTCCGGAATTGCCCCTGGATCCGGACAGGGCCGCGTCCGCCATGCCTCGGCTCACCGACGCGACGGTTCCGGTCCCCGATGTGCCTTCAATCATGGAATGCATGGTCATGGCAAGGTTGGTTCCCGTGTCGCCGTCCGCGACCGGAAAGACGTTGATCTTGTTCAGGTGCTTCTGCCGGTGAACCACCGCGCGCCGGCCGTGGAAGAAGGCGTAATACAGACTTTCGCCGTCCAGATGCCGTAATTTCATGGGTTCTCCCCTGTCGAGTTCCGCTATCCGTAAATCGGGAGGAAGATTTTAATGTACAATGATTCTCAATTCAAGTCAAATAATTAATAGAAGAACAGAATATTCCGTCATTTTCCCGAATAACCGAGTCGGTCCGATTCATCATTTCCGAATGGCCGGTTTCCAGCCTATAACATCATCTTGACTTTATCAGGATGCATGGATATATTTGAATATTCCCCGGAATATTCAACTGTCTTAAGCGAGGAGTTCCATATGAAAATCGGCGTCCCGACCGAGATCAAGACCGCGGAAAACCGCGTCTCCATGACGCCGCACGGCGCTGCGGAGCTCACCAAGCGCGGACACCGAGTTTTCGTCCAGAGAGGAGCCGGACAGAACAGCGGTTTCCAGGACGAGCAGTATCGGTCCGCCGGCTGTCTGCTCGTCGATACAGCCGGGGACTTGTTCCGGGAAGCGGACATGATCGTCAAGGTGAAGGAACCCCAGCCTTCGGAAATTTTGATGATCCGGCGCGGGCAGATCGTATTCACCTACTTTCACTTCGCCGCGGACAGACAGCTGACCGCGGATTTTCAGAAAACAGGGGCCGCGGCGGTCGCCTATGAGACTGTCGAACTGCCGGACGGAAGTCTGCCGCTTCTTGTTCCCATGAGCGAGGTCGCCGGACGTATGGCCACGCAGGAAGGCGCCCGTTTCCTGGAGAAATTCAACGGGGGCCGCGGCGTTCTCCTGGGCGGCGTTCCCGGCGCGCCTCCCGGCGTGGTCACCATTCTCGGCGGCGGCGTCGTGGGGACGAACGCGGCCAAGATCGCCGCGGGCATGGGCGCCGAGGTGTACATTCTCGACAGCAACTTGAACCGGCTCCGGTATCTCCAGGACGTGATGCCGAAAACGTGGTGACCGTCTTTTCCAACGAGTACAACCTCCGGGATCTGCTTCCCTTCACCGACCTCCTGATCGGAGCCATCCTGGTTGTGGGGGCCAAGGCCCCGCGGCTCGTGACCCGCGACATGCTGTCGCTTCTGCGTCCGGGTTCCGTGATCGTCGATGTCTCGGTCGATCAGGGCGGGTGCATCGAGACCTCCAAACCGACAACGCACGACCATCCGACCTTCGTCGTGGACGGCGTGATCCACTACGGCGTGGCCAATATGCCGGGCGCCGTGCCCTACACGTCCACTATCGCCCTGACGAATGCCACCCTGCCTTACATCATCCGGATCGCGGACGTCGCGATGGACGTGCTGATCCGCACATCTCTGGAGATCCGGACGGGCCTCAACATGTACAAGGGCGAGATCACCCATTCGGCGGTCGCCCAGGCGTTCGATCTAAAATACACACCGGCCGATAAACTGATCTGACAGCCGGGACGACCATGTCCGTTTCACCGCTGACACCAGGCCGGGGCAGTCGCGTCCGGCTTTTTCTTTTCCGGCCGGACCGGGAACGCCGCCCGGCGTTCCGGCCGGCCGCCACCTGACCCATTCGGACGGGAGAAGCCGCCATGAAAAAAACAACGCAGTTGAGAAAGATGCTCGAAGCGAGGGAGCCCCTGGTCATGGTAGGCGCCTACGACGCGATTTCCGCCATCCTCATCCAGCGCGCGGGATTCAAGGCCATCCAGTGCTCCGGATTCGGCATCGCGGCTTCTCTGCTGGGAAAGCCCGACGTCGGCCTACTTTCCTACGGCGAAATGCTCGACCAGACGCGGAAGATCGTGCAGGCCGTGGACGTGCCGGTGATGGCCGACGGTGACACGGGGTTCGGCACGGCCGTGAACGTGTACCGCACGGTCCAGGAGTTCGAGGCCATCAGCGCCGCCGGCGTGAACCTCGAAGACCAGGTTTTCCCGAAGCGCTGCGGCCATCTTGAAGGCAAGGAAATTGTGCCCGTCGAGGAGATGGTCGGAAAAATCGGGGCCGCCAAGGCGGCCCGGACCGATCCGGACTTCATCATCAACGCCCGGACCGACGCCATCGCCGTGAGCGGGCTCGACGAGGCGATCCGCAGGGGCAACGCCTACGCCGAAGCCGGCGCTGATCTCATCTTCGTCGAGGCGCCCCGGACAGCCGAGCAGATCCGGCGCATCGTTTCCGAGATTAAAGCCCCCATCTCGATCAATCTGTTCGACGGCGTGGTCGGTGGCAAGACGCCGGTGATGCCGATCGAGGAACTCCGGAAGCTCCGCGTGGCGCGGGTGTCCATTCCGGTGGGCACGGCGTTCGCCGCGGTGAAAGGCATGGAGGAGTATCTCAAGGCGATCGCGGCGCAGGGCGGGGTGGCGCCCGGACGGGAGGACCTCGTCGTTTCCTTCGACTACTGGAAGGAACTCGTGGGATTTCAGGATGTGCGGGAGATCGAAAAACGGTTCCTGCCCCAGGACCGTTTCAATCAGAAATACGGCCCCCGTTGAAGAGTTCCGGCGTCCTTGTCGGGACGATTCCGCCGGTTCGAGTCTTCCCGGTATTCAGGAGGCCGAAGGGGTCCTTTCGTCCGCGGGAATGCAACGGACAGAGTTCAGAGGAGAGGACATGTCGAAGACCATGAAGGCGCTCGTCAAGCGGGAAGCCGGGCCCGGGATCTGGATGGAGAACGTTCCCGTTCCGGCCTTCGGCCCCAATGACCTGCTCGTCCGCGTGCTCAAGACGGCCATCTGCGGCACGGACCTGCACATCTACAAGTGGGACGAGTGGTCCCAAAAGACCATCCATCCGCCCCAGGTGATCGGGCACGAGTTCGTCGGAGAAATTGTGGAGCGGGGCCGCGAGGTGCGCGGTTTCCACACGGGCGAGCGGGTGTCGGCCGAGGGGCACATCGTGTGCGGCGTGTGCCGCTCGTGCCGGGCCGGCCGGAGGCACCTGTGCACCAATGCCGTGGGCATCGGGGTTCAACGGGACGGATGCTTCGCCGAATACGTGTCCGTGCCCGCGACGAACGCGTGGCACGTGCACGAGAGCATTCCGTCGGAGATCGCCGCGTTCTTCGACCCCTACGGAAACGCGACGCACGCGGCCCTGTCCTTCGATCTGGTCGGGGAGGACGTGATCGTCTCGGGCGCAGGCCCGATCGGGCTGATCGCCTCGGCCATCGCGAAACACGTGGGCGCACGGAATGTCGTGGTCACGGATGTCAACGCGTACCGGTTGAATCTGGCCCGCAGGCTGGGCGCCACCCGGGCGGTCAATGTGTCCGAGTCGTCGATTGCCGAAGCCATGCGGGAACTCGGCATGATCGGATTCGACGTGGGCCTTGAGATGTCGGGGAATGGAGACGCGTTCGAGAAAATGCTCGAGAGCATGCACCACGGCGGCCGCATCGCCCTGCTCGGCATCCTGCCGCCCGGCACGCGCATCGACTGGGACCAGGTGATATTCAAGGGCCTGGTGCTCAAGGGAATATACGGCCGCGAGATTTTCGAGACGTGGTACAAGATGCAAACCATGCTGCAGAGCGGGCTCGACATTTCTCCCGTGCTCACCCACCGGTTCCGTTTTGATGATTTCCAGAAGGGATTTGATGTCATGGAGTCCGGGGACTGCGGGAAGGTGGTGCTGGAGCTGGATTGAGCGCGGCCGGGCATTGGTAGCCGCACCCTTCAGGGTGCGTTCTTGCGCAGGCTAAAGCCTGCGGCTACCGGAGATTACCGTGATATCGGGATGGTTTGGTAGCCGCAAGCTTCAGCTTGCGCTTTTGCGTAGCCTAAAGGCTGCGGCTACCGGATATTAACGTAATATTGGGATGGTTGGGTAGCCGCACCCTTCAGGGTGCGTTCTTGGGAGGGAGAATGGCAAACGAACCCGCACGGTTTGTACAGGAAAAGAAACACCGTCTGGATGGCGGCCTGTACCGAGGATTCAACGTTGTGACGTTTACCTGCTGTATTCTGAACCGAAGAAAAGCCTTCGTCAAGCAGTCCCTCGTCACTGTTTTTAAAGACATCCTGATTCATGAACTGGAGCGTCATGACTGTCAGGCCCATATTTATCTTTTCATGCCTGATCACCTGCATTTGACCATTCAGGGGATAACCGAGGAGTCAGATATCCGGAAATGCCTGGTTCTTTTTAAACAAAAAACCGGGTATTGGATGTCGAAAAATAATACCGGTTTTGAATGGCAGAAGGATTTTTACGACCACGTGTTGAGGAAGGATGAAGATCTGAAGCGGCATGTCGGATACATACTCGACAATCCAGTTCGTAAGGGTATAGTGGAAGAATGGAAAGATTATCCGTTCAAAGGTTCAACCGTATACGATTTGAATTCATGGGGAATGTAATAAAAGCGCAGCCTAAAGGCTGCGGCTACCGGAGATTACCGTGATATTGAGATGGTTTGGTAGCCGTACCCTTCAGGGTGCGTTTTTACGGGAGAAAGGAATATCGAATGTACGGCAAGCTGAAAGACGACCTGACCGCGAAGCTGAAAAGCATCCGGGACGAGGGGCTGTATAAAAACGAGCGCGTGCTCGATGGACCCCAGGCCGTGCGTATCCGGCTCGCGGACGGCCGCGAGGTCCTCAATTTCTGCGCGAACAACTATCTCGGCCTCTCCAGCCATCCGAAAGTGATCGAAGCGGCGCATGAGGCGCTCGACCGGTGGGGGTATGGTCTGTCCAGCGTGCGTTTTATTTGCGGCACACAGGGACTCCACAAGACACTCGAGCGGAAAATCGCGGACTTTCTCGGAACGGACGACGCCATTCTGTATGCCGCATGTTTCGACGCCAACGGCGGCGTGTTCGAGCCTTTCCTCTCCGAAGACTGCGCGATCCTGACAGACGCGCTGAACCACGCTTCCATCATTGACGGCATACGGCTCGCCAAGGCGAAGAGACTGATTTACGCTCATTCCGACATGGACGACATGGAATCCAAGCTGAAGGAAGCCGCGTCCAGCCGCCTGCGACTCATCGCCACGGACGGCGTGTTTTCCATGGACGGCGCGTTCGCGAAACTGGACCGCATCTGCGAACTGGCCGGGCGGTACGACGCGCTTGTCATGGTGGACGACAGCCATGCCACGGGATTCGTCGGCCCCACGGGCCGGGGGACGCCCGAGCTTTTCGGCGTGCGGGACAAGGTGGACCTGGTCACCACCACCTTCGGCAAGGCGCTGGGCGGCGCGTCCGGAGGATGCGCAGCGGGCCGTGGGGAGATGATCGAATTTCTCAGGCAGAAGAGCCGGCCCTACCTCTTCTCCAACACGCTCGCGCCCGTAGTGGCGGGAGCCACATCCGCGGTTCTGGACCTGCTTTCCGGAACGACGCGAATTGCGGGACCGGCTGGAGAAAAACACGGCGCATTTCCGGAAAACGCATGACCGCGGCCGGGTTCGACATCAAGCCGGGAACCCATCCGATCGTGCCCATCATGCTCTACGACGAGAGGCGCGCCCTGTCCATGGCCGACGCCCTGCTGGCCGAGGGAGTTTACGTCATCGGCTTCTGCTTCCCTGTCGTGCCCCGCGGCCAGGCTCGCATACGCGTGCAGGTTTCAGCCGGGCACGAAACGGCGGACCTGGATTTCGCTGTGGAGGCGTTCACGCGGATCGGGAGAAAGCTGGGGGTGATCTGAGGGGAGACAGTTCAAGGTTCTATGTTTGGGATTTACCCTTCAGGGTTTCATCCGCAGTGATCGTCCGAAAGGCCCGCAAGAAGATGCGGGCCATTTCGGACCTACAGCTGTATTGAATCTGACCAAAAAATTTTATTCGAAAACTTTTCTCCTGAAGTGACAGTACGGCTGTTTACCGGTTTTCCGATAATAGTCCTGGTGATACTCCTCGGCCTTCCAGAACGTTTCCACAGGCTCCAGCTTCGTTGCGACCTTGAGTCCTTTTTCCGACAATGCCCGGATCAGGTTCTCCGCGATCCGTTTCTGATCCCCGTTCCTAAAAAACACAGCGGAACGGTACTGGTCCCCGACGTCCGGCCCCTGCCGGTCCACCTGGGTGAAGTCATGTATCTCGAAGAACAGGCGGGCCAGTTTCTCATAGGACGTCCGGGCCGGATCAAAAACGACTTCAACGGCCTCCGCGTGCCCGGTCCCGTGCGAGCAGACCTCTTCGTACGAAGGCTTCTCCTTCCGGCCCCCCGTGTAACCGACTGTCGTGGATAGGACTCCGGGTTCCGCCGCAAATAGATGCTCCACGCCCCAAAAGCATCCGGCCGCGAACACGGCTGTGTCCGTGCTGGCCGCGTCATGAGCGGCGGCCGCGGGGATGAAATCCATTGAGATCGAATTCACGCAATGACGCGTGTTCTTCGGAGTGAGTCGCTCGCCGGAGAACACGTGACCCAGGTGCCCGCCGCAGCGGTTACAGACGATTTCAATGCGTCTGCCGTCCGTGTCAGGAACGCGTTTGACCGCGCCCGGAATCTCATCGTCGAAACTCGGCCACCCGCAATCCGACCGGAATTTGTCCTCGGACCGGTACAGCTCAGCCCCGCATCTGCGGCATGAATAGGTCCCTTTTTCATCATGATCGACGAAACGGCCAGTGAAAGGCCTTTCCGTGCCTTTATGGAGAATAACCCTCTCCTCTTCCGCGGTCAGTTTGTTGTAGGGCATGGGATCCTGCGCTCCGGCCCGGCATTGAAGAAATGCCAAGCCCATTAGAATCATTAGGATATGTCTTCGTTTCATCCGCGTCCCGCTCCTGTCTGTCCATGTATGAACGACGCGGAAGGGCAAAGGGTTTCCGGTTATCCGGGCCGCCTTGCATCCACTCAATCGGGCGGCCAGAAGCCCGGTCATTCTGGTTCCAGTTATTCTGGATGATTGATGATTGGGCTTCTGGCCGCTCCGACGGGTCTGATCCCCCGCCGCTTGGGGCGTCCATCATCTAAGTTTTTTGCGATCCCCCGTTGCTTGCGGCGGGGTCCTTCAATATTTAAATTGATTTCAAAATAAAAAATGCCTATACTTTTTTATCATATATGGAGGCAATCATGACGGTAAAACCATCCAAGCGGATCGGTGTGCTCACCGGCGGTGGGGACTGTCCGGGCCTGAATGCGGTTATCCGCGGCGTATCCAAGGCGTGTATCGGAGCCTATGGCATGGAAATCGTCGGCATCGAGGACGGCTACCAGGGATTGATCGAAAAACGGGTGATGCCGCTCAATTGGGAGCAGGTATCCGGGATCCTCACGATCGGCGGAACGATTCTCGGCACCTCGAACACGGCCAATCCATTCAAATGGGCGGTAAAAAAAGAAGGGGATGACGTCCAATTCGCGGACGTTTCCGACGACGTCGTCCGTTACATCGATGAACTCAGTCTCGAGTGCATCGTGGCCATCGGCGGGGATGGTTCCATGGCCATCGCCAAGGGTCTCGCACAGAAGGGCGTGCATATCGTGGGCGTGCCCAAGACCATCGACAACGACATCTGGGGCACGGACACCACTTTCGGTTTCGACACGGCCGTTGCCATCGCGACCGAGGCCATTGACCGCATTCATACCACAGCCATGTCGCACCACCGGGTCATGGTCATCGAGCTCATGGGCCGGTACGCGGGCTGGCTCACCCTGTCCGCGGGCATCGCGGGCGGCGGGGACGTGATTCTTATTCCGGAAATCCCGTATGACATCGAGAAAGTATGCGCGGCGGTCCTGGACCGGAGCAGGCGGGGACGTCGATTCAGCATTGTCGTGGTATCGGAGGGAGCGCGGCCCAAGGGCGGCGAACTGGTGGTGAAACAGACCGTGAAGACCAGCACGGACCCGATTCGGCTGGGCGGCATCGGACAGGTGCTGGCACGGGCGATCGAGGAGGGCACCGCACTTGAAAGCCGCGTCACTGTTCTGGGGCATCTTCAGCGCGGGGGCACGCCCACGCCCTATGACCGCGTCCTGTCCACGCGTTTCGGGGTCAAGGCGGCCGAGCTCGTGCAGAACGGCGCGTCCGGGGTCATGGTGGCCCTGCGCGGCGACGACATCATCGCTGTTCCGCTGAGCGACGTCGGCGGAAAGATGCGGCTGGTCAGCCCCGACCATCCCTTGGTGGACGTGGCCCGCAGGTTGGGCACGTGCATGGGGGATTGATGTTATATCACGCTCATGGAGGCTCCGAGCCTCCCCTCTGCGCGGGGCCAAGCATATCAGACGCTATCGCATTGAAGGCCCGGAGCGTACACCGAGAGATACGCGAATCACCGGAGCGTGTGCGGGAAAGGAGAATGTAATGGCTGAAAGAAAGGGAATCTTAGCCGGATCGTCGATCGGATTCGGGGCTGTGCTGGCCATGATCCTGTCGTGGACCGCAAACAAGGCCGTGATCTGGGCACTGATTCACGGTTTGCTGGGATGGATTTACGTCGTGTATTATCTTTTCACTCATCACGACTGGACCTGGTTCTGAAACGAACGGTCTCGTTCCGTTGTATTCGGAACGCTCCGGGAGGTTCCCAACCTCCCCGCTGCGCGGGGCCAAACTTATCAGACACTGTCGCATTGAAGGCCCGGAACGTTTACCCGGAGCGTACATCATGAGGAGGAAATAATGCGATCTTTTATCTCGAAAGCCATCCCGTTTCTCGCGATCCCGTTTGGTTTCGCCGCCGCATCCGGTCAGATCATGAAGCCGGATTCCGCATTCTACGCGGAAAAGATCATCTGGGGACAGAAGAAAACCGTACTGACCATGGATTTTTCGGGGATTGAGCATCCGGCCTCCGTGGCGGACTGCCGTCCCGTTTTCCACACGCCGCCGATCCGACAGGATACGACGAGCACCTGCTGGTGCTTCTCCGGTCTGTCCTTCGTGGAGTCCGAACTGCACCGCCTGAACGGCACTCCGGTCAAGCTGTCCGAGATGTACGTTGTGTACTGGGAGTATGTCGAGAAGGCGCGGCGCTGGGTCCGGGAAAAGGGGAATTCCGAATTCGGGGAAGGCTCCGAACAGGAAGCCGTCCTTCTCCGGATGAAGGAGTACGGCATCGTGCCTGCGTCCGACTACACGGGCCTGCTGAACGGCGCGGTCAAGCACAACCACGGAAAACTCTTCCGTGAGCTCCGGGACTTCCTCTCGTATCTGAAAGCGCACGAAAACTGGGACGAGGAATACGCCCTGGCCAATGTCCGGCTCATTCTCGATCGGCATCTCGGCAAACCGCCGGAAACGATTCTCGTGGCCGGTAAAAGGATAACCCCGCGTGATTTTCTGGAAAAGAAGCTCCGTTTTCCCGTGGATGCGTATGTTTCCTTCCAGTCCTGCATGACAGACACCTTTTTCACCAAAGGCGAGTTCAAGGTTCCGGACAACTGGTGGCATAGCGGGGAATACTGGAATGCCCCGCTGGAGGAATGGTCCGCCGCGATCACGCAGGCGATACGGAACGGATACTCAGTGGCCATCGGCGGCGACGTATCCGAATCCGGAAAGGACAAGGACAGCGGTTTGGCCGTCATCCCGACATACGACATCCAAGGCGACCGGATCAACCAGAGCAGCCGGGAACTGCGCATCGACAACCGCACCACGGGCGATGACCACGGCATCCACATCATCGGGACATACCAGGTCGGCGGGCACGACTGGTTCCTGATCAAGGATTCGGGCTCCGGCGCGCATGAAGGCCCGTACAAGGGTTATTCCTTTTATCGCGACGATTTCGTGAAGTTCAAGATGCTCACCTTCCTCGTCCACCGGGACGCGGTGAAGGATCTGCTCCGCACATGCGAAAAGAACTGATTTTCCGCCTTATCTCCGCAGCCGTCTTTGCGGCGGCTTTCGCGGTTCAGTCGCTGGACGCCTGCACGTCCGTGGTCGTAGGCCGCAAGGCTTCCGCGACCGGCGCCGTCCTCTTCGGCCACAACGAGGACGACTTTGGGGACCGTGTGGTTCATGTCTGGAAAGTCCCGCGTCTCCGGCACGGCCCGGAAGAGACGGTCCGGTTCCTTGGCGGAGCCGAAATTCCTCAGGCCGCCGAGACCTGGGCCATGCTGTGGTTCCAGGTCGATGGACTGAAATATTCCGATCTGTACTGCAACGAATGGGGCGTGACCGTAGCCAGCGACGCCTGCCCGTCCCGCGAACAGAATCCTGTTCTTACGGAAGGCGGCGCCGGCTGGCCCCTCAGGCGCGTGGTGGCCGAACGCGCGAAAACGGCTGTCGAAGGAGTGCGGATCGCCGGAGAACTCCTGGACCGCTTCGGTTATCCGTCATCCGGTCGGACTCTCGTGATCTGCGATTCGAAAGAAGGGTGGCTCCTGTCCATAGCCGCCGGGAAACACTGGGTCGCACAGCGCGTCCCGGATGACGCCGTGGTCGTCCTTCCCAACACCTATGTCGTTCGCGGCGTGTCCGACGGTGACAGGAAAAATTTCATGCTTTCGTCCGAGGATCCCATGGCATACGCCCGGTCCGCAGGGTGGTGGTCGCCCAATACGGACGGACCCTTTGATTTCAGCCGGGCGTATCGGGCCGCTTCATCCGATCCGGAGGCGCTGAAGCCGCGCAACTTCAGCCTGAGGCAATGGCGCGGCCTGTCCCTTCTCACCGGCCACCCGATTCCGGAAAAGGAGGCCGAACGCGAAGGACTTCCGTTTTCCATGAAGCCCGGAAGGAAGATCCGGTTGCAGGACGTGATGGCTGTCCTGCGGGACCATTATGAAGGCACTCCCTACGCCGTTCCCGAAGGAGAGGGAAGGACGCCACATGGCGGAGGTGAACGGACCATCTGCCATTCCGTGACGCTTTTCTCGACGGTCGCCGAGCTTCGCGCCGACGTTCCGTATCCGATGACGGCTAAAATTTGGACGGCTTTCGGAAGGCCGGACGTCACACCCTATACACCCTGGTATGCCTGCATCGAACGCACGCCGGAGGCGTTTCACGCCTGGTCAGGGTCCGCATCCGAATATGAATTCAAATCCGAATCCGAATCAGCAGAAGAAGCCTTTGTCCGCCACTTCAATCCGCTTCCGGGGACGTTCACGCCGGACGATTCGTCCGCGTTCTGGATTCTGAAAAGAAACGTGGACCGCATTGACCGGGATTATTTCCGTCTCATCGGCGGAGCCGCGGAATGGCGCGCGGCCGTCGAAGAACAAATGTTCGCGGAAGCCGACCGGATCGAAAAAAATGCCGTGTCGCTGTTTGGAAAGAAACCCGACGAAGCAGTCCGCTTTCTCACGCATCAAGTCGATTCACTCGCCATGGAACCCATCCTGCGCCTCAGGCGCCCGCCCGAGCCGTGAACCGGAAACCGCATCATCCGGATCCTGCGGCGGACGGCCGCTCCATCCCCTTCTTCAGCCGTCTGCATGTCCGTCTGATCCTGTTTTTTGCCGGTCTGCTGATCGCCGTGCTGGCCCTGGGCGGACTGTCCGTGCAGTGGACCGTCCGGCGCGCGCTGGAGGACGAGCTGGGGCGTAAGCTCGAGTCGGTCGCGGGAGCGGCGGCCGCGGCGTTCGATCCCGAGGAAATCGGCTACCTGCTCGCTTCACCGGGTCCCAGGACACTGGAATATTTCCGCGGCAAGCTCGGGCATTTCCGGGACCTGACCGGAGCCGAGCGCGTCGTCTTGTTCGACGGAATGAACCGGGTGCTCCTCGATACGCGTGAGGGCTCCGCTCCGGGGGATGAGCTGTTTGCGCTCCGCTTTCACCGGGACGAAACAGCCGGACTCGGCAGGCGGGAGCGGTCGCATACGATTCTGTTCCACGGCATCGACGGGCGGCCGACCATGACGGGTTTCGCGCCCCTGATCCGGGATGACCGGGTGGTCGGGGGAGTCGGTGTGGACGGCAGCGCCGAATTCCTCGGCGCGGTCGACACCCTCCGCAGACGGCTTTTTCAGATCGCGGCCGCCGGCGCAGCGGCCACCGGACTGCTGGCTTTTTTTCTCGCCAAAAGCATCACACGTCCGGTCGGGGGACTCGTTCGCGCCTCCGAACGGATCGGCGAGGGCCGGTACGACGATCCGATTCCGGCCGCCGGGGGCGGGGAGATCGGGCGGCTGGCCAGCACCATGGAATCCATGCGCCGCAGGGTGGTCGAGCGTGAACGTGAGCTGAAGGCCATGGTGGCCGGCGTGGCCCATGAGATCCGGAACCCGCTCGGCGGCATCGAACTGTTCGCGGGCTTGCTCGCGGACGAAACATCCGCGAATCCGGACGCGGCGAAACATGTGGGAAAAATCGCCAAGGAAGTCCGGTATCTCCGGGACATCGTGGACCGTTTCCTGGAATACGCGCGTCCGGATGAGCCGCACCGGACGGCCTGCGCGGTGCTTCCGGTCGTCCTCGAGGCCGCGGGCCTGCTCGAGTCCGAATTCCGGAAAAGCGCGATCGTCCTGTCGACTGAAGGCGTCACCGAAAGCGCCATGATCCTCTGCGATCCCAGCCACCTCAAGCGCATCAGCCTGAACCTGATGCGCAACGCGGTCCAGGCGATGCCCGGCGGAGGCCGTCTCTCCGTGGAGGCCGGGCCTGAAGGGAACCGGATCGCCATCCGGTTCACGGACACGGGCCCGGGGATTCCGGAGGAAATCCGTTCGTCCGTGTTCAGCCCCTTCTTCACCACGCGTGAGAAGGGAACCGGACTGGGGCTCTCCATCGTCCGACAGCTTGCCGAGGCGAATGGCGGCGGCGTTTCCCTCCTCCGTTCAGGACCGGACGGCACGGTCTTCGTCCTGGATCTGGAGAGAGAGGAACGGCCGGAACCCGAGAGCCGGAGATCGATCCGATGACCCTGACACAACTCGAAGTCCTCCTCTAATCGGGTGTTCATAGAGCAGACGGGAATGACACCCGCCCGATACGTCCGGACCGCACGCTGTTCCGGATAACCCCCCTCAAGGTTCAACGTACTACTTCATGATTCAGGACGATTTTCCGCACTCCGTTGATTATATTCTCCGTGCCTCCCGGATGCGTCCGGGCGTTTGAACTCCTGCCAGGAGCCGGAAATGAGAATTCTCGCGTTCGGATCCCTTCTTCTTCTCCCGTTCCTGTCCGCGTCCGCGGGTCCGGACGATTTCGGGTCCGGGATTTTTTCGGGAACCGGGTACGGATTCGACATGCCGTACCGCCTGTTCACCCCCTCCGTTTCGGATGCGGATTCTGTTTATCCCCTGATCCTCTACCTGCACGGCTCGGGCGGCCTGGGTCTGGACAACGTTAAAAACCTGGAATCCGGAGCCCGAATCTGGGCAGAGCCGGAAAACCAGGCCCTCCGACCCTGTTTTGTCCTGGTTCCGCAGATCAGCGGGGGGCGCTGGGAGAAGGATGCCGAGTCCCTGACGTGGGCGCTGGTGGACTCCCTTGTCCGGACGCTTCCGATTGATACGGACCGCGTCTACGTGACGGGCGCCTCGCTCGGGGGCGGGGGAGCCTGGACCTTCGCAATAGACCATCCCGAACGCGTGGCCGCGGCCGTGCCGATCAGCGGCTGGTCCGATCCGGAGCGGGCGGACCGCATCATCCACCTGCCGGTCTGGGTCTTTCACGGTGAAGCCGACGCCACCGTGTGGGTGGACCGCGCGAGGGAAATGGTCGACGCCCTGCTCCGGCTGGGATCCGTTCGGGTCCTGTACACGGAATACCCGGGAACAGGGCACAACATCGGGGATCAGGCGTATCACACGCCCGATCTGCCGAAATGGCTGTTCAGCCAGACGCTCCGGGGAAAACCGGCTACCGGGCCTCCGTCTCCTGGGAATCCGGCATCCGCCGATCTCACGGACCATTCGGTCCGTCTGACATGGAATCCGGTGATTTCGGATCCGGAAACTTGGTTCTACCGGGTGATGCGGGACGGACTTAAAATTCTGGAGACGGATACAACAGAGGCCGTGGACGCGGGTCTCGCGGATGCAGCGCGGCACGTGTATGAAATACGCGCCGTTGATTACCGCCTCGATGAATCTCAGGACAATCCGCGCCTGGTCGTGACGACCCCGGCCGACACCGCACGGCCACGGATCACGTCCGTTCACGTCATAGAGACATCGGATCTTGCATCGCGGGTGCGCATCCGGTTCAGCGAACCGATGGAGCGCAGCGGACTCGGGGACGCCCGGAACTTCGGCGTTCTGCCGGAACGGACCGTCCTGTCCGCCGATCCGGGCCCGGGCTGCCGGTCGGCCGTTCTCTCCCTGCCGCCGCTGGAGCCGCAGGAATCCTGCATCCTGACGGTGACGGACCTCAGGGACGCATCCTCCCGTTCGAATCCCGTCGGAAGCGGAAGCCGGTGGCCGTTCCGGAGGGAGGCCTGGATGTGGGACGACATCGGCGACGTCCCCGATCCGGGGTCCTTCATCGAGAACGACCCGGGCCTGATTCTATCAGGACATGCGAGCGACGTGCACGACACCGCGGACGCCTGCACGTTCGCCTACCGGGACACGGAAGGGGATTTTCGCATCGAAGCGATGATCGCCGGCCTGCAGGCGCCTGCATCCGGACAGCAAGGCCGGCCTGATGATCCGGGAGACGCTCGATCCGGGAAGCCCCCACTTCTCCGTTTTTCTGACCCGTTCGGGGCAGCTCATCACGCACGTTCGGAAAATCCCGAACGGGAAAACCATTTTTTCCGTGTATGGGGACTCCCTGAACCCTCCGCTCCGCGTGCGCGTGGAGAGAAGGGGTGACCGGGTCAGGCTTTCCAGCTCGGAGGACGGTTTGACGTGGCGGGATATCCTCCGGACCGCGGAGATGAAATTCACGACCCAGCCGAAGGCGGGTATTTGCGTTTCGTCCTTCGAACGGAGAGGCAGGGCCTTTTCCGCCGAATTCGGAGCCGTGCTGGTGGCTTCCATCGAGACCCGGGTCGATGGGACGGCGGAGATTCACGCGGCCGGGAGCCTGCGCATTCTCGGGGCGCATCCGAATCCGTCCAACGGCGGGGTCCGGTTGAAAGTCCGTTTTCAGGGCGGATCCCGGGATGAGGCCAGTTTTCTCCGCGTGCGGGTTTTCAACGCGCTCGGCCGTAGAATCCGCCTCGACGCGATCGATCCGCCGGCGCCGGGAGGGCACGAAGCCGCCTGGTTCTGGGACGGTGCGGACGACGGAGGTCGTCCCGCCGCCGGAGGCATCTACGTGATCGAAGTGACCGGCGGATCCGGCCGCGATGCGCTCAAGGTCGCTCTGATCCGGTGACGCTTCCGCCGGGAAACAGACACGGGAGCACGCGCGGAGACGCGTCCTCCCGCGGGCCTGGAACCTGCACAGGACCCATGCGGACCGGCAGCGGGATGCCGCCGTTCGTTTCGAGTGACGATCGATTCCGCACCGACTCACGCCGAAAGGAAGATGAATGACCACTTCACGTTCGCTCCAATGGCCCCGGCTGCTCCTGCCGGCTGCCGTGCTTCTCGCTTCCGCCTGCATTCGGAAATCGGCCGTCGAACCGGAACGCCAGCCCCCGGGCATGGCATTGATCCAAATTCAGGGGGGAACGTTTCAGATGGGCTCGGCCGAGAAGGGGAATGACCGCCGGCACACCGTGACACTCTCCGATTTCCTCATCTCCAGGACGGAGGTGACCAACGCCGAGTTCGCCGGATTCCTCTTCGAATACGGAAGCGACACGGTGAAAACGGGACCGCACCGCGGGGCCGTGCTTGTGTTTTCGCACCCCTGGGGGGTTCAGAAAACCGGGGGCGGCTGGGCTCCGGTGCCGGGTTTGGAGAATCATCCGGCCCTGAACATCACGTGGGAAGGCGCCGACGCGTTCTGCGGGTTTTACGGCATGCGGCTTCCGACGGAAGCCGAGTGGGAATTCGCGGCAAGGGGCGGTAACCGGTCGAGAGGGACGGCTTTCAGCGGAAGCGATTCGATCGCCCAGGTGGGATGGTACGACAAGAACTCGGAGAACCGGACGCATCCGATCGGATCGCTGATGCGGAACGAACTGGGTCTGTACGACATGACCGGGAACGTCTGGGAATGGTGTTCGGACTGGGACGCCCCTTACGACAGCACGCTGCAGACCGATCCGGAGGGACCGGCTGAAGGCAGTTATCGCATTTATCGAGGCGGCTGCTGGCTGAGCGCGGCCATTCATTGCACCAACGATTTCCGTTGCACCGGTAAAGGCGATTATCACGGCATCTCACACAATGGATTCCGCTGCGCGCGCGACGGGTGAAGACAAGTTCATTGATGATAGTTCATGGTTCATAGTTATAAACGTCATGATCAAATTTTTCCAAATTGTTTTTTTTCTATGAACCATGAACCTTTCTCTTCCTTCCTCTGTATTTTTCCCCATTTTTTAGTTATATTATCCATCATCCCGTCCGCGGACAGCCGCCGAAGGAATGCAATTTACTGAGAATCATATGAGTCACTCCTTCCCCGGCGAGGTCCGCCTCCCTTGTCCGGACCGGTCCCGAAGGAACCGTGTTCGCGCTGGAGAGTGAGAAGGGCTCAAAAACGGTTCATGGTTGATAGTTCATAGTTCATAGAAAAATAAGTAATGATTGAAGATTCCCTAATTACTTTTTTCTATGAACCATGAACCATGAACCATGAACTTTCTGATCCGTCCCAACCAAACAGAGACCGCTTCCATGCCAGACTCTTCCAACCGCACCGCATTCCGCATCCTCGTCGTCGAGGACAATGAGACGCTCCGCGAGGGCATGACGGCCGTTCTCGAGAAGGAAGGCTATGACGTGCGGGCCGAATCAGACGGGGCCGCGGCTCTCCGGATTTTCGAGGAGAGACCCGCGGACCTGGTGATTACGGATTTCCGCATGGCCGGAATGGACGGCCTGGCGCTTCTCAACCGGATCAAAGGTCTGCGGCCGGAAACCGAAGTGATGATGGCCACCGCCTTCGGCACGGTGGATCTCGCGGTGGAGGCCATGAAGGCCGGCGCGTGGGACTTCCTGCCGAAGCCGTTCTCCGGAGACGCCCTGAAGCTCAAGGCGGACCGCGTATTCCGGCTGGTGTCGGAGCGCCGGGCCGCCTCGCGTCTGGCGGACGAGAACCTGTACCTGCGTGATGAATTCGTCGGCCGGGTGGGCGAGAAGGGAATCGTGGGCCGGTCGGAGTGCATGAATGCCGTTTTCGCGGACATCCGGAAAATCGCGTCCAGCGACAGTTCCGTCCTGATTTTCGGCGAGAGCGGAACCGGCAAGGAACTGGTGGCGCAGGCCGTTCACGAGAGAAGCGGCCGGAGCGCGGGACCCTTCATCCGCGTGGCGTGCGGCGCGCTGGCCGAGGGCGTTCTGGAAAGCGAGCTGTTCGGCCACGAGAAAGGCGCATTCACGGGCGCGATCCGCCAGAAGCGGGGCCGGTTCGAGCTTGCGGACGGGGGCACGCTCTTCCTGGACGAGATCGGGGACATCTCGCCCTCCACCCAGGTCAAACTGCTCCGCGTCCTGCAGGAACGCGAATTCGAGCGGGTGGGCGGAGAGGAAACGATTCACGTCGATGTACGCATCATCGCGGCGACGCACCGGGACCTGCAGGCCGAGGCGCGCACCGGCCGTTTCCGCGAGGACCTGTTCTACCGACTGCACATCCTGCCCGTCCATCTTCCGCCGCTCCGGGAAAGGCGGGAGGACATCCGGCTTCTGGCCGATCATTTTATACGCAAGCTGTCCTCGGAAATGCGGAAGCCCGGAGCCTCTCTCTCCGAGGAAGGCATCCGCATTCTCGAATCGTACGATTGGCCGGGCAATGTGCGGGAACTGGAAAACGTTCTGGAACGGGCGCTGGTGCTTTCGGATAACAACCGGATCGGCTCGGAAAATCTTTCTTTTCTCGCAGTCAGACCCGAAGGCATGGATGTTGCGAAAGACGGCATGGATCTCGACGCCACGCTGGAAGCGGTTGAAAAACGACTGCTTGAAAAAGCCATGACCCTGTCCGGCGGCGTCAAGGCCAGAGCGGCCAAATTGCTGAACATCAAGGAAAGCGCGCTCTATTATAAGCTTGAAAAATATGGGATTAGTCCCGGATCGGGCCCGCCATGAAGACAGTCTATTCCATCACCTTCCTCTTTTTTCTGCAATGGATGAATCCCCTGAACGCATCCGGTCCTACCGGCACGGATGACCTCGAATCCCTCGAAAAACTGAGCCTCTCGATTGAAAAATCGTTGGATTCACTCCAGTCCGTCCGGAGCCGGATTCAGAAGGACGGCGAAGCGGTTGCCGCTCAGATGGATCTGCTCCGCTCAAAGGAAATGCTCAGCCCCAAAGAGCACAGGCAGATGGAAAAATGGCTTCAGACCTCCCAACGGCTCGATGGAGAGATGAACAGGCTGAGGAAAGACCTGGCGGACTGCCAGAAAAGGCGTGATGAAGCCGTGGGCCGGTTGATCGGCGCGATTCAGGCGGCGCTTGCCGGAATCCGGGAAGAGGCGGAAAACGCGGACAGCAGGCGCAAAGGCGAACTCGCCTCGGTCCTGCAGGATCTGCTGAAACGGAAAATGGCGTGGGAATCGCGCCTGCTGGCCGGACCCGCGCCGGTCCGGCAGTCGGATCCGGTGCGGCTTCAACCGTGGAACAGTCCGGAGGATATCCGTCTGAAAGCGAACCTGCTTCAGGACGAGGTTGATTCCGCGCAGGATGAAATGCTGAGAATCGACGGCCGCATCCGGTCGCTCCGCGAGGAAAGGGATGTACGGCGGAACGTAGCCGAACTGTCGCGGGAACTCGCGTTGTTCAACGAGCAGGACGAACTGCTGGGCCGGCGCATGGAATCCGGCGGGATGGTCGGAAAAGAGGGGACATTCGATGTTCGCGGCAATCTGATCGACGTGCCGCCCGGCTTGAACGGAGAAAATGCCGGCCCGGAACTGCCGTCCGGCTGGCTTGCGGAAGGGGCCGGCGTGGAAAACGATCCTGCTGACCTGAACACCCGCATCGATCGACTGGAGAAATACAAGCGCAGACTGGCCGCACGCGCGGACAGCCTCGCGGCCAGGGCCCGATGGTTCCTGAAAAAGGCCGCGGAAGCGGCGGACTGAGCGGCCGGCCCCCTGATGAAACGGCTTCCCGCCCTCGTCTTCATTCCGGCGTGGCTCGTTCTGACGGCTCTGCCCGCATCAGGCGGACAGGGCGCGGCGAGAATTTCACTTGCGGTTCTCAGCGACTCCAATGTTTTCGAATCGGACAGCGCCGCGGTTCCGGACCGGATCGGCCGGGTCTGGGCGGAGATTGGAGGCCGTGTCCGGCCGGCCGGTCGGCTGGCCCTGTCCGCGGATTATTCGGCAGGCGCGGACGTGTACTCAGAGCACCCGTCCGAGACCCGGCATGTGCACACCGCGGGCCTGTCCGCGGAGACCGGATTCCGGAAGGTGTTTTCGACCGGAGCGGAATTGCGGGGCAGGACCAAAACGTTCATGCGGAACGGCCGCGGATACGCGGCCTGGAGCGCGTCGCCCTTCTTCCGAATGAACCTCTTCGGCCGCGCGGTAGTGCGGCTCGGATGGTCGGCGGGAGGTTTCGACTACACGCCGTCCAGCGCCTTCGATTTCCGCTCCTCGGAATGGAGCGCGGCCGTGGAATCCTCGCCCCTGCCGTCGGTCAAGTGGTCGCTCCGGGCGTGTTCCAGGTCCCTGGAATTCGAAAGGCGGGCGGTCGGACGCACCGGGCTGGAATCTCCGGAACTCGAATGGCGGTTTCTGGACAAGCGTCAGAGGGATCGGACATTGGAAACCGCTGCTTCGATCGAAGCCTATTGGTGCGCCCTTTGGATGTGCCGGTTTTCCATGCAGGGGAACCGGTCCAACAGCTACGGCTATTCCTTCCGGGATCCCTTTCTTCGAGGTCGGGTTCGGCAAAATGCTGCCCTGGGGCCTGAATGTCCGCGCGTTCTGGACGCATCGTAAGAAGACGTACGCCGATGGCCTGGAGGCTCTCATCCGGATCCGGCCGGACGCGGAGGATGAGACGAACAGCCAGGCCCTTCTGGATCTGTCCCGCCGCTTCGGAAACGGTTGGACCGGCCGGATGAGGGCCGCGCGTTACAGGAACGAATCGCCGATCCGGGCCCTGTACTACCGAAAAACAATCGCTTCCCTGGGGATCACGCGTGAATGGTGATATGGATCGGTTGGACGCAGTGATAGGACAATTCATTTGTATCCTCGGTCTCCGGATTGGTTGACCAGCCATCCGGCGCAATGAAGGAGGAGTGCGGAATGAAGAAATTCTCTTTTCTCGCCGCAGCCGCGGTTCTGGCGGCTGTTTCCTGTGACCGCGACCTGTCCACGATACAGAACGCGGATCCGCGGCCGGTCCGGGAATTGACCGCTCAGGAAAAGCGTGTGTCCGAGGCCTCCAATGCTTTCGGCTTCAACCTGTTCGCGGAAGTGTGCCGGGAGGAGGGTGTGAAGAATGTATTCGTCTCCCCGTTCTCCGTTTCGATGGCCCTGGGGATGACGCTGAACGGCGCCGCGGGCCGCACGGAGGCGGACATGCGGACGATGCTGGGCTTCGGGACCATGACCCAGGACGAGATCAACGCCTCCTACCGGGGTCTTCTCGACTTTCTGCCAGCGGCGGATCCTGAAACGGTCATGGAAATTGCGAATTCCATCTGGTACAGGCTCGGGTATCCGGTTCAACCGTCTTTCATCGACATGAACCGGCGGTATTTCGACGCCGCGGTCAGGGAGATGGATTTCTCCGATCCGGCTGCGCCGGACGTCATCAACGGATGGATTTCAGACAACACGCACGGCCGTATCGACCGAATGATCGAGGAAATTGATCCGCTGACGGTGATGTTTCTGATCAATGCGGTGTATTTCAAGGGAACCTGGGTGTACGCATTTGATCCGAAAACCACGCGGGATGATTTTTTCCATCCCGACGGCGGGTCCGCCTTGTCCTGCCGGATGATGTCGCAGAAGGCGGAGATCGGGTATTTCCGGACGCCGGCTTTCCGGGCCGTGGAACTGGCCTATGGCAACGGACAATACGCCATGGCACTGTTTCTGCCCGAGGAGGGAACCTCCATGGACGCGTTCATCTCAGGCTGGACGGAAGCGGCCTGGCGGGGCTGGAAGGGGAGTTTCGTGAAAGGTGAAATGGATCTATACTTGCCGAAATTCAAGGTCGAATACAAAATCACCCTGAGCGACGCACTGAAGGCGCTGGGTATGAGCGTCGCTTTCGGCGGCGGCGCGGATTTCAGCCGGATCACGGGAAGCCTGGGGCCATACATCAGCGATGTTTATCACAAATCCTTCGTCGAGGTGGACGAGAAAGGAACGGAGGCCGCGGCCGTGACAGTCGTGGAAATACGGGAGACTTCGGCCGGACCGGACGAAAGCGTGATCCGCTTCGACCGGCCCTTCGCTTTCGCGATTTACGAGAAGACGTCCGGGACGATGCTGTTCATGGGGAGAATCGAAACCATCCCGCAGTGAGTGCCCCGGCTGGGGGGAGGTTCTTCTCGCGGCCAGGATAGGGCAAAACAGCGGCTCCGGGATTTCTTCCCCGGAGCCACTGTTGTTGAATTTCAATATGTCGGGCCGAACCCCCGTTCCGGTTCGACGTCACGATACGACGGGCCGGCGGGGCCGGAACAGGGCATAGACGAAGAATGCGGCGGAAACGATCGCGCAGATCAGAGGAAAGAGGACGGGATGCCGCGAATAGAAGGTGACCGTCCGGGTGAGCGGGAGAAAATCCGTGGTTGAAGATTCCGAACCGCGCGCCGGGGAATAAATCCTGCCGAAGGGATCCACGAAAAACGTAAGCCCTCCGTTGGAACACCGCGCCACACTGTGCCGGGTCTCGATCGCCCGGAGCCGGGTGATGAAAGCGACCTGTTTCTGGAAATACGTTCTGCCGAACCAGCTCTCGAATGACACCTGAACAAAGCCCTCCGCGCCAAGCCGGGCCATGCGGTTCCAGAGCCAGGGGGCATTTTGCTCGAAACAGATCGGCGTGCCGATCGTGAAAGGCCGGATTCGGCCGGGAACGTCGAACACCCGGACCCGATCCCCTTTTTTATGGAACGTGTGCTCGTTCCTGAACCGGATCCCCGCTTTGTGAAATATAGACAGATACGGGATGCTCTCCCATCCCGGCGCGAGACTGATCTTGTCGTAATACTGGGGCCGGTCCGTCGAATCCGGATTCGGGACGAACAGAACCACGCGATTGACGGGCTGTCTGTGTGTTGTGTTTTCAAACCGCTCGTAGAATTCGATCCCGGACAGCAGGGGTATTTGCCAGTCATTGACGGCACCCTGGACGAAACGCCGGATCTCGGGCTTGTTGCCCATCGGAATGGCGCCTTCATGCCAGACCACCAGGTCGTGGCTCAGCCCGCCCTCTTTGAGAGTGTAATCGACGGAGTCCGTCAATTCGACGGTCCGGTCCAGGTTTTTCGCCGCCTGTTCGTCTTCCGGCTTCGGGGCGAACCGCGTTTGAATCATCGTGATTTTCATCCGGTCCGTCGACAGGTCCCGGAGCCGATGGTTTTGAAGCGCGGCATAGGCCAGGGGCACACAGACCATCATGGCGATGGAGGGGACCGCCCGTTTTAGAAAGGACGCGGAGAGCGGGCGGAAATCCGATCGGTCCAGGGCGGAATAGAGCAGGACATTGAACAGGACGACCCAGAACGTGACGGACAGGAACCCGAACAAATCCGCGTATTGAATCAGCCGCCAATTCGCCGTCTGGGAATGGGCCACCAGCAGGTAGCTGAGATTGTGCTCCATCGAACAGTATGCCCATTCCCCGAGCACAAACAGGAAAGGCAGGATGAACACGGATCGTCTGAAACCGATCCTCTTTTGTATGAAATAAAAAGGGATGAACGGCAGAGGGAAGCCGAAGGATTCGGTCAGGGCTCCGATGCCGATGAGTATCTTGTTGGTGGGAATGTCCAGGAACCAGCCGGAACAGATCGTATAAGAGATGAAGGTGAATCCCCATGTGATTCCCGCAAACCGCCAGAATCCTTTCGCTTTTTCAAGGGAGATGAGGAGGAAAACGAGGGCAAACCACGCCAGAAAGGACAGATTCGCATCCCATGGCATGGGCCAGGATATGCCGTACAAAACGGCGCCCGCGATCCACCAGGGAAATGGATGAATTTTCAATTGATCCCGCCTCTTTATAAATAACAAGCCCCGCAGAGAAAAACGGGGCTTGCCAATCCGGTTACGGATGAAGGGCCGTTTCTATTTCTGGACGAACACTTTCTGAGCCGCGCCCTTCAGGGGTTTGATGAAATACAGGCCTCTGGGCAGGCCGGACAGATCCGCCCGGTCGGCATTTTTCCCCGACAGAACCCGCCGGCCGAGCACGTCGTACAGCGTGAAGCTGGCGGGCTGGTCGAAATGAATCATGCCTCCGGTCGGATTCGGGTAAACCCGGAACCCGGGGTGTACCACGGAGCGTTCCTTCTCCACCGAGGAGCCCGGATTCCGGACTTTCTGATAATACACGGCATCCGGCTTCACCAGGCCGGAGGTCTCCACTCCGAGAGAATCGATGGAAATCATGATCTGATGCCCGTCCTTGCTGTAAAAATAGATCTCCGTGCCGTTGTCGAAATCCAGGAGAGTGTCCTCGCCGTCCGCTGACTCCTCGTTGACCGCCCAATCGGACCATATCCACTGATAAGCGATCTTGATGACTTCAATCGGACCGTCATCCGGAGTCTCGATGGTGCCGTATGCCTCGGACCAGTAATACCAGGCGTCCACCTGGTAATTGTCGTCGCCGTACCAGGTCGTGTCCCCGTCCGCCTGCCAGTTTTCCAGCTCCCCGGATCCGGACTGATAATCGGTGTAATAATCCAGCGGAAGGGTCATGATCTCGTCGTCGGTGTAGTCGAAGAAATCCAGGTCTTCCATTGCCTGGCCCATCAGCCAGAGACCGTCCTCGTCCAGCAGGAAGTATTCGTACAGTTCGATGCCCTGATTCGGGGACTTGGCATAGAGGCAATGCGTGGCTTCGAGCGATGCTTCCGTGTCCGGGGTGTCTTCGGGATCCATGATCTTCCGCGTCAGCGTGGTCGAAAAGTCCAGGCCCGCCGGGAGGATCCAGTGCTGCGGGGCCGTGAACTCCGGATCTTCGATTCCCATGTCCATCAGGACATTTTCAGGAAAGGCATAGGATTCGATGAAGTCCGAACCAAGGGCGTAGGCCGTCTGCATGTCCTCATAGGTGATCTCGATATCTGAATCCGCCGGACGGTTCGCCTTTGCGGTCCGGTGCAGGGCCGCTTTCCGAATCATGGCCGTGACGGCTTCCCGATACGCCCTTTCCAGACGTTCCTTCCGTTCTTTTTTCTGATAAAACGTCCTGCCGGCTTTTCCGGGGCTGTTGTCGGGCACGAACCATCTGCGGCCGCACCATTCATACCATACCCCGGGCGGGTCCCACGAGGGAGTCATCGTTGTGTCGCAAAAAGGCAGGTTGCGGCCGTTGTTGTTGTTGAAGGCCAGAGCCTTTCCGGAGCGCGCGTATACGATCAGAAAGATCGCGGCGCCTATGAAAAACCACACGGTATTCGTTTTCAGAGTTTTCCTGTGCCAGTTCATGCGGATTTTCTCCAGGTTCGTTCGTGAGATGGGCGGATTCCCCCCGCCATGGCTTGCCTTGTCAGCGCGCGATTCGATCACGCCGTTTCAATCGCCTTGATCAAGTTACCCGAAAAAACCGTCCAGTCAAGTGAAATCCACGACCGAAGCTTGCCGGCATGACATTCGTTCTACCGCTCCAGTACCATTTTCCGGACCGTCGCGTTGCCTCCCGCCTGCAGACGGATCAGATACACACCGGACGGCGCGGGTACGCCCTGGTTTGTCCTGCCGTCCCATTCAAGCGCGTGCTCCCCGGCCGGAAAGGTCCTGTCCGCGAGAGAGGCCACGCGTTGTCCCGTCAGATTCCAGACGTCCGCTGAAACACGGGATGGAACAGCCAACCTGAAAGAGAAGCGGGTCGACGGATTGAAAGGATTGGGATAGTTCGGAGACAAAGCGAACGCGGCCGGCGGTTCGGCAGGGCCGTCCGTGCCGGAGGTCATGCTCACATAGGCACGGACCAGGTAGACGAAAACCGAGTCCTGATGCGGCCCCACGGAATACCAGTTCGGAGAACTGGTCCCTCCGGGGTCGTTCATCCAGGTCAGGCTGTGGTCCGATCCCGTTCTCTTCTGCTCTGTGATCATGACCCGCTGGCCCACGGTTCCGGCGCCCTGGTAGATGAAGGCCACGGCGAAAGGCGACCCCGCGTCGATGTTGTGCGCCGTCAGGTCAATGGTCGCCCAGTTTTCATAGGGAACCGGGTAGGGCACGGGAGTCTCGGTGGCGATGGACGCGGTTACGGGGAAAGCCAGGGGTTCGCCGAGCGGGGTGGGACGGGTCACGCCGGTGTGGCGCCAGACGCCTCCCGTGATCGTACCCGCGCGTCTCAGTGCCACGCGCACGGAATCCAGTTTCGCGCCGGGAATCGCGTCGAAGGTCACGCAGACCGTATCGCGGATGGAAAGCGTCAGATAGCCCGAAGGCTCGGTCATGTCCCATTTCAGTTCCGCGGCTCCGGACGCGGATCCGTTGGTGGTGTAGGATACGACGCACTGCTGGGTCAGATGGGTGTTCATGCAGATGAACGTCCTTTCGCCGGCCGCGGGGTCGAGCGCGGGCTCTCCGTACTCGACCCCGGGCGTGATGTCGATCACGCGGGGCCCTGCCTCTCCGGTTTCGACCGCCTTGATCAGCAGATTCGGGTTGTCGGTTTCGAAACGGATGCGGAATCCGGAACCTATCGGGAAACGGAGGTAAACAGCCGCGAGGGGCTCGACGGTCTGCGCATCCGTCACGGCTGAGAACGGATATACGATCGGAACGGGTTTCATGAGCCCCGGATCCGCGTATCCGTACCGGGGATCGAAGGACCGATCGTTCAGAATATTGGCCACGAGCCAGTCCCGGAAAAGCGTGTTGAAATCCCGGCCGAGCGAGATCGCGGTCAGGCCGGCGTTGATCCCGGCGATGCCGGTCTTGGCGCTGGTGACCATGGGACGGAAAACGCCTGTCCCCGCCTGCTCGCCGATATACGCCATGAAGCGCGCGGCGCGCGAATAATCTCCATGCACGCCGTCCTCTCCGTACCGCCAGCCCAGGAGCGTGGTGTTTGTTTCGTTGATGTAATGATCCTGGTCGTAGATGGGGTAACCGCAGAGAACCTCGGCCTCGAGAGAACAGGCCTCCTTGACGAACGTGATTTCGCTGTCATCCTGATGCCAGTGTATCATGTGCTGGAATTCGTGCGCCGTGATGCTCATGGATTCCCGGATGTCGTCTTCGGAGGACAGGTTCACGGGGTCGGCGTCCAGGTAGATCATTTCCGCGCGGTTGCTGGTCGAGATGTCGTATTCGTTGGTGGAGTCGAAATACCCCCCGACGTATCCGCCCGTCGTTGTGAAATCATCCCGGATGTCCAGAATCAGGATGATGACGCGGGAATCGCCGTCCACGTTCGGAACGGATCCGAAGATGTCGATGTCCATCCGGTAGACGCCCCGGTTCGGATCGGCCGGAGTCCGCAGATCGAAGACGTTCCGGATCGAATCCACGGATGCCTGGGTGACCCGGGTTCCCCAGATGGCGTTCTCCACGAAGACATAACAGTTATCGCCCACGGCGCGGCAGGTCGAGGGCACGACGTAATCCTTTTCGGTCACGAAATCATAGGCGTACCACCCCCTCGTGGACCCCACGGAGAAGGACCAGGCGGTCTTGCGAAGCGGAGCGCTGATTCTCCATTCCGGATGAAGGCGTAGTCCCTCGATGAGGGCGCGTTCGCGCTCCAGGAGCAGGAAGGACGCGGGGATGCGCCGGATCCGCCGACCCGTTTCCCGCTCAAGGGTGAGTTCGCGCTTGAACGCCTCGGATGTAAGTCCGGCTGGAACCGCGGAAAGAATGAGGATCGGCAGAAGGATCCGGATGAGCGCGCTTTCTTTATGCATGCAGGCTCCTTGATCCGCCGGAATCCGGCGGGCGTTCAGGGTTGGGGAGGTGAACCATTAAAGAGGCGTACGACCGGTCATTCCCACAGCGGACGGCGCCGGCAACCAGAATTCGTCGTTGTCACCGCGCGACGCCGGAATCTGATCGCTCGCGCATTCCCCGCCGTTTGCGGCGGGGTAAGCGAGCGAATATAATATATTTTCTTCACTACAGATAGAAGATTCGCCGCAAAGCGGCACCAAGTTATTTGACTTGTTCACTATTGAAGACCCGCCGCTTGTCTACAATCGTTTATTAATATAATAGCTTGATCCCGCGCAGCGGGACGGCGGGGAGCTTCAATCCGATTGCGGCCGGACCGGATTTCCGTCTTCCGCGTGCGCGGGATTGTCCAGCGTGAAAAAGAAGACGGCGCCCACATCGGGTTTTCCCTCGACCCAGATGCGGCCGTTGTGCCGGCGGATGATCCGGGCGACCGTGGACAGCCCGATACCCGTTCCTTCGAACTCCGACTGCAGGCGCTGGAACGGCTTGAACAGTTTGTCCGCGTATTTCATGTCCAAGCCGATGCCGTTGTCCCGGACGAAGAACACGCGGCCGCCTTCCCCGTCATCGAAGCCGAACTCGATGCGGGTGTCTGGACGTTTCGACGTGAACTTCCATGCGTTGCCGAGCAGGTTGGCAAGCATCACTTTCAGCAGATCCGGGTCCACGTGCACGATTGCGTCCCGGGCAATGACGAACTCGGCTTTCCGGGACGGGTCCGACTGACGCAGATCCGTCGCGATCGTCTCCGCCAGCCGGCCGATATCGATTTCCTTGAAATTCATTTCGCTGCGCGCCAGCCGGGACAGCTTCAGCAGGTCGTCGATCAGCCGACCCAGCTGCTGGCTTCCCCTCCGGATGCGCCGGAGGTAATCCACACCCCGTTCATCGAGTTTGGGTCCGTATTCGTCGAGAACGGCCTGGCTGAACCCGTCCATGGCGCGCAGGGGCGACCGCAGGTCGTGCGAAACCGAATAGGTGAATGCCTCGAGTTCCCGGTTGGCCTCCTCGAGCTGTCGGGTTCTTTCCCGGACACGGGATTCGAGTTCCCGGTTCCGCGCCTTGATTTTTCCGGTGCGGTTGATGTAACCCGCGGCCATCAAGCCGAGGCCGGTCATCGACATCAGGAGGATGAACCAGGCGGTTTTCCAAAATGGCGGCCGGATCCGGATTTTCAGGGAGATCGCTTTCTCGTTCCAGACGCCGTCGTTGTTGGAGCCCTTCACCTCAAAGACGTAATTGCCCGGAGGCAGACGCGTGTATGTCGCAAAGCGCCTGGGGCCGGCCGGGTTCCACTCATCCTCAATGCCCGCCAGCCGGACCCGGTATGCGTTCCGGTCCGGCGCGGAAAAGGACAGGGCGGCGTAGTAGATCGAAAAATCATTCTGCCGGTGCGACAGAGAGATCTCCGGGGTCTCCATGATGGACTGCTTCAGGATCACCCGGCCGCCGACCGGCTCCCCGACGGGAACGGACCGGTTGAAAAGCTGGAAGTCGGTCAGTACGACCGGCGGGATGAATCCGTTGAGCTTCACCCGACCCGGGAAAAACACATTGAATCCATTGATGCCGCCGAAGAACATCTCTCCCGTGGCGGCCGACGCGCAGGAATTGACGCTGAACTCGTCACCCTGGAGTCCGTCGTTCGCGTTGAAATTGACGAATGTGTTCTTCCTCGGATCGAAGCGCGACAGTCCCTTGGTGGTGCCGATCCAGAGATAGCCTTCCGGGTCCCCGGCGATGGACTGCACCGCGTCCGAAACCAGGCCGTCCTGCCGGCCGTACCGGCGCCACTGTCCGTCCGCGGGGTCGAGACGGTTCAGACCGCCCGGCGTGCCCAGCCAGAGAATCCCGGCGGCATCCTCGTGGATGCTGAGGACTTTGTTGTCGCTGATGCTGTTGGGATTGCCCGGAATTCTCTTGTAATGGGCAAACCGCCCGGTCGCGGGGTCGAACCGGTTCAAGCCCCCGGCATCGGTTCCGATCCAGATTCGGCCGGCCCTGTCTTCTTTGATGCTCCAGACGATATTATCGTTGAACGCGCCGGAATCCGCAGAACCCGTTCGGTACCGGATGAAGCGCCGGGACTTGCGGTCGAAGCGGTTCAGTCCTCCGTAATACGATCCGACCCACAGGTTGCCCCGGCTGTCCTCGCAGAGGCTGAATATGTTGTCGTAATCAAGGGTGTTGGGATTGCCCGGATCGCAGTAGAAGCGCTCGAACCGGCCGGTTCTGCGATCCAGACGGTTCAGACCGACGTCCGTCCCGATCCAAAGATGGCCGTCACGGTCCTTGTCGATACAGCGGATCACGTCATTGCTGATGCTTTCGGGATCATAGGGGTCGTTTTTGTAGCAGACCTGCTCTCCGGACCGGCGGTCCAGGCGGCAAAGCCCGCCTCCCCAGGTGCCGATCCAGAGAATGCGGCCACGGTCGTCCGGATCGGCGTACAGCGCGTTCACCGCGTTCCGGTACCGGCCGCCGGCCGTGCCGGATCCGCTCCGGTGGTATTCGAACTGGTTTTTTCTGCGGTCGTACTTGGAGATGCCCCCGAAATCGGTCCCGATCCAGAGAATCCCGGACGCATCCTCCGCAATGCACCAGACCGCATCGCTGCTGAGACTGATCGGATCGTCAGGATTTGATCTGAAATGCGTGAATCCGTCGGTTTCCCGGTCATACCGCTCGAGGCCCCCGCCGTAAGTGCCGATCCACAGCGTGCCGCTTCGGTCCTCGTAAATGGCGCGAACCGTATTGTACTGCAGGCTCTTCGGATTCCGCGGATCGGCCATGTACCGCTTGAATTTTCCGGTCCGTCGGTCGAGACGGTTCAGCCCCTTGTCCCAGGTGCCGATCCAGAAACCCCCGTTCCTGTCCTCCCCGAAGGAGATCACGTGATTCCCGCTGATGCTGTTTGGATCCCCCGGCACGTTCCGGTAATGACGGAAGCGGCCTGTTTTCCGGTCGAGACAGTCGAGGCCTGCGTCCGTTCCGATCCAGAGGTTTCCCTGCCGGTCCTCGTAGATTTCGCGGACCTTGTTGTCGCAGAGGCTGTTCGAATCGGCCGGATCGTTGCTGTAGCGGACGAAACGGTCCGACTCCGGGTCATACCGGTTCAGGCCGTTGTCCGTTGCCACCCAGAGCGTGCCCTGGCCGTCCTCGAAAACGTTCCGGACCCGGTTGTGGCTGAGGCTGGCGGAATCGCCGGGATCATGAACATAGTGGATGAAACGATCGGCCTGCCGGTCGTACCGGTCCAGGCCTCCGTCGGTCGCTATCCAGAGCGTGCCGGACCGGTCTTCCTTCAAGTCCTTGATGACGTTCTGGATGAGGCTGTTCGGGTCGTCCGGGTTGTGCCGGTAAATCCTGAATTCGTATCCGTCGTACCGGTTGACGCCTTCGTACGTGCCGAACCACAGGAAACCCTTCCGGTCCTGACAGATCGACGTGACGGAACTCTGGGAAAGGCCTTGTTCAATGGAGAGTTTTTCGAATCGGACGGTTTCGGTCTGAGCGGCAAGGCTCGCAAAGGTCATGCAGAGGGGGCCGAAGAGGAGGAAAAGAACGGATTTCTTTCGCGCTTTCATGGCCTGCGTCTTTCGGCTTGTGGTTGTAGGCATGGAGCCGCAGTTCCTCCCATCCTAAACTTACGAAAATAAAGGACAAAATGCAACTTCCGGGGGTCGTCCCTGTTTGAGGGGAGGACCCGTTGCCGGTTTCGATACAGTCAGACCGGCCTTTGTCAGTGTTTTAATGCAAGTCCGAATCGGATTCGAAACATGACGGATTCCGGTCCGTATATGTGTGAAAAAGGAGGAGGAAATGACCGAGGTCGAGAGGCAATTGAGCGAACGGTTTATCTGTTCGAAATGCAAAAAGCAGGGGGGAAAAGTTCAGAAACTGGCCATGTCCGGCACTGGCTTATCCCGACTGTTCGAGGTTCAGCCCTACCGGTACGCTTTCGTGTCCTGCGATCATTGCGGGTACACGGAGATCTTCAACCTGCGCATACTGGAAGGGAAGGATAATCTGGGAACGATTCTGGAAGTGCTGTTTTCGGACTAATTACAGTTCCGGGTTCCGAGTTCCGAGTTTCGGGTCGAAGAAAGAATCAATCTCCCGCAGAATTGTACCCCGCGGGAGATTGTCATTTCACTCCCGCGGATGGAGTTCCCCGAGCGGTTCCCGCCTCAGCCACCGGCCGACCAGTTCCATGTGTCTCGCCTCGAATTCATGCCCGGTATCCTCCAGTATCCTGAAGTCGACATTCACGCCCAGCAGTTTCCACTCGTCCCGCCGGAGCTCGGCGCCCCTGATTTTCAGACTTCTTCCGTAATCCTCGCGGTCGCCCACGGCGATGAGGAACCTCGACTCTCTCGCGCCTTTTTTATGCAGATCGGTCAGATGGGCCATCCCATGGTCCACCAGGCAGAAATTTCTGAATCTGGAGAGGATGAATTCGTCGTGGCAGGAAACCAGAACGGCGATCGTGAGCGAACCGTTCGAGAATCCGACCATGGCGCTGTTGTCGCGGTCCGTGTTGGGGATCATCTCGAACAGACGGCCCAGCAGAATGCCGTAGGCTCTCGACAGAACCGCATAATCTTCGAAACTGACAATCACCCCGTCGGCCGGTTCGCCCTTGTCCAGGTCCTTTTTAAACAACGGAAGGCTGGCCGCGATCCAGCCCTGGGTGCCTGCAATGGCCACCGCGTTGTCGAGGTTGCCCTTCGGTCCGCCGTGATATCCAGGCACGTAGACGAGCACAGGGAAACGGCGGTCGAGTGAAAAGTCGTCCGGCAGGCGGACCCGCAGGCCGGTCGGTTCTTCCCCGCCGGTGAACATCTTGTACAGAGTGCGGGGCAGATCTTTACCTTCGAACGGGATGTCGATGACGGAACCGGGCGCGAGTTCGCAGCCGGCGGTCTCCCCAGGCGGAAACAGGACAGACAAGAGGATGCAGCCGGCCAGAATTGCGGCTGTTCCAGAATGTTTTTTCATGACTTCTCCTTTTGATAGCCCCGCATTTCAGGCCCGGAGCGTTCTATTCGTCGCACCTGCCCTATCGTTTCCTCTCCAGCAGAATTCCGCATCCGATCGTCATGATCGGGATGGCGAGATATCGAAGGCCCACGTCCATGACGTACATCCCGGCCGGCGTCTTCATCAATCCGACCAGGACGACGAGGTCCAGTATCCAATTGAGGACCATCCAGACCAGGCCGGTCCGGATTCCCGCTTTCACGTAATCCGAGCGGACGGAATCGAACACCCGCACAGTGAAGAACATGCCCACGGCCGTCATGGTCACCACCAGGAGGCTCTTGAACAACGGCAGGCGGGAGGCATGGAGCGGCCACAGGGCCGTCGCCACGGCCATGCCGATGATCCAGATGAGGGCGCCGTACAGCCAGATTCGACGGGTCGTTTTCATGTCACTTCTCCGCCCAGGCCGGCATGGCGTTGAGATATGAATCCGCGCGCTTCCTGAAATCCGCTTTCCTGTCCGGCGTGAACTGCTCCAGCCAGGCGGCGATGCCTTCACGAACGGCCTCCCTTGGCTTGAGTTTTCCGTTTTCGTCGGTGCAGTACCGGCAATAATCCGCCTGGTCGTTTTCGGGGAGCGGCATGCCGCAGGACTGGCAGAATCGGGCGTTCATCACAGACCTCCTTGGTCGGGTTTCGGGTTCCGCTTCCAGTTCGGAAGCTATCCCAATATACAAGGGCCTGTGACAGGGGGATGTCAGGGTTGGGAAAAAATCGACACCGGGGTCGGTTTTAGGTCCCGGAGTCTCACGACTTCGTATCCGAGTAGTCCACGACTGTATTCCGGTAGCCCACGACTTCAGTCGTGGGTGAAAAACGGTGAAGGACGGACAGAAAACCGTTTCAACGGTTTCCACCATTATAAATAGCCTGTATTTTTCCCGCCTTCTCCGCAGAGAAGGCTCCGTATGCGGTCCGGCGTACAAAACCTCGAGATGCTCGCCGAATCCGAGCAGAAACGCATACACCCATTCATCCTCGGGAAAGACCACATCAACCCGCATGTGTCCGATTTCGTCCCTCCGGATCTGGTCGGGATCGAAGAAATCCTCCACGCGCGACCGGACTTCGGGAGAAAACCGAAGCTCGAGCTCCACGAGGTTGGGGCCGGCCGGGTTGGAGGCGAAAATGTCCCGGAACGATTCTTCCCTGCGTTGGAAGGTCTCGTCCAGTACCTCGGAATCGGACATGCGGGACAGGCGGAAAAGGCGGTACGCGGACTTCAGCCGGCAGAAGGCGAACAGGTACCAGACGCCTCCCTTGAAAATGAGGGTCATCGGCTCGACGGTGCGCACGGTGTTCTCCCCGCGGTTGTTGCAGTAAGCGAATCGGATCAGGCGCTGTTCCGATACCGCGCGGTGAACGTCCGCCAGGCGGTCTTTCTGTTTCTTCGTGTATCCCATCGGCAGGATGTCGATAACGATGCGTTCCGAGGCCCGACTGAGCGCATCCTCCCCGCGGCGCGGGAGCAGGTTGGCGATTTTCTCCACGGCCGCGTCGAGCTCCCGGTTCTCCAGTACGCTGTTGACAGCCCTCAGCGTCGAGACCAGGGAGACGACGTCCCCGAAGGTCAGCACCTGACGGTCGATGCGGAACGTGTCCAGTATGCCGTAACCGCCCTGGTTCCCCGTGTATGACACCACCGGAATGCCGGCGGTATTGATGGTTTCCAGGTCCCGGTACACGGTCCGGACCGAAACCTCGAACCGTTCCGCGAGTTCGCGGGCCGTGATCCGGTCGCGGTTCAGGAGCAGGACGGTGATGCCCAGCAGGCGGTCGATGCGCATGGATCTCTCGGTTTCAGTGTCAAAAATAAGACGGTAACCTTCTGGCAGAAGGTTACCGTCTGAATGGCATTATTCGAACGTCGGAACGTTCGAACGTTACAACGCGCTGTACCAAAGGTACCCCTGCTCGGGAAGAAACGCTCCGGGAGGTTTTGAAGCCTCCCGGAGCGTTCAATGAACACCGCCTAGAGCGAGTACCCCTGCCGGTAATGCGGTTCCACGTATTCATTGGCGTCGTCGAAATTCGTCACCCGCATGGCCTCAGCGTCCCATTCGAGCCGCTGCCAGGGGAAGCGCACGGCCAGGTTGCCCGCGAGCGTGGACTCGGCCAGCGGCCCCGCGTAGTCGAACGGGGAGCTCAGGTCGCCGATGCCCTTGCAGGCGTTGACCCAGTTCATCTCGTGGCTCGTGGTGATGCGCGGGATGGTCTTGGCCGGCATGGTGTAGGCGCGCATTTTTTCCTCGGGTATGATGCGGGGCGCGGCCCCGTCCAGATCGTGCAGGATTTTGCCATTCTCCCCGATGTACAGGGACCCGTTGACCGGAAGATTACGGCCCGGCTCCAGCTCCTCGGGCCTCGGAGGCTTGAGTCCACCGTCGTACCAGAACAGCCGCACCGGGGGCATGGCCTCGCGGGCCGGGAACTCGAAGGTGACGATGGATCCGGAGGGAAAGGTTTCACGGTTGTCGACCTTCTCCCAGACTTCCTTCGGATCGACCAGGGCCGCGACGCTGGCCTCCATTGCCGTCGGTTTTGTCAGCTTGAGCGCGAAATAGGTCGGGTCGATGAAATGACAGCCCATGTCTCCAAGTGCGCCGGTCCCGAAATCCCACCAGCCGCGCCAGGCGAAGGGGTGGTAGATGGAATGGTACTCGCGCATGGGGGAGGGCCCGCACCAGAGGTCCCAGTCCAGACCGTCCGGACGGGGCACGCCCGCGGGCCGCTCGGCCACGCCCTGCAGCCAGACCGGCCGGTTCGTCCACAGGTGCACCTCGCGGACCGGGCCGATGGCGCCGTCGGCCATCATCTCGGCGATCAGCCGGATAGGTTCCTCGGAATGGTGCTGGTTCCCCATCTGGGCTTTCACGCCGTACCGACGGGCCGCTTCGGCGAGCTTTCTCGCCTCGGATACGAGCCGGGTGAGGGGCTTCTGGACGTACACGTGCTTGTTCATCTGCATGGCGGCCATGGCGACGACGGCGTGCGTGTGATCGGGCGTCGCGATAATGACCGCGTCGATGTTCCGGTGTTCCTTGTCCAGCATGTCTCGGAAGTCCCAGTACCGGGCGGCTTTGGGGAATTGACCGAACACATCCGAGGCGAGGTTCTCGTCCACGTCGCACAGGGCGGTGATGTTCTCCGTGTCCGACACGGCCTTGAGGTTGGACCGGCCCATGCCTCCCACGCCCACGACCGCGATGTTCAGCCTGTCGCTGGGGCTCAGGGTTCCGGACGGCCTGGAATTTTCGCCCGCCCGGAGGCCGGAGGGAAGGATGGTGAAGGCCGCGGCCGCGGCCGTCATGCCGCCGATGAAATCCCTGCGGGTGATCCGTTTCTCCGAATCCTTTTTTTCCATGGGGGCCTTCCTTAATTGAAAGATTTGATGGCCTGGTCCCTTGGGACCTTCCTGACTATATATAAAGAAAGGATGGGATGCCGGACGGACCGGAGAACCACCGATTTTATTTAACCAATTAAAGGGAAAAAGTCAAGGACTTGTGTGGGGGCGGCAGGGTGGGTGATATTATTTTACAGCCCGGATCGGACCTCCCGAGGGTGGAACCTTCGGCCCCCGGGAGGTCCGGCTGTCCGGATTTATTCCGCTTCCGGAACCGGTTCGTATTCGTATTTCGTTTCGGACACTGTCCCATCATCTCCGAGGCTTTTGCAGACGAGGGGATACCCTGATCCATCGTAAGAATACGTGTAAAACGACTCACTATCAGACGGGACCGGGAATTCCGTAGTCCAGGAAATGCGCACCGGGTTATTCCGGTTATATGAATGGAAGACTTCCATCACACCCTTGAGCACGCTGAAGGGATTCCGGGAACGGTCGTATTCGCGGGTGATGACGGTTTGAGCGAGGTCGTTCTGGAAATCCGTTCTTTCCACGCGCATGTTTCCGCTCTCATCCCATTCGAATTGACGGTAAGGATGGAGCGTCCCATCCGACCAGAGAAAACTGATATCCGTGGGCCTGCCCAGGCTGTCGCAGGTCACGAGCCATTCGAAGCTTGCGTTATAGGATCCATCCTTCCGCCTGTTCAATCCGTGGACACGCGATTGAAAGCCGTTCGCGTCATACTCATACTGGTATTGATACTCGTCCACGTGACTGTCCGGGTAAACTTGACGGACGTCCTCCCGCACCCGGAGATTGTTCTCGTTGTAGAAAAACCGGTGAGAACGGATGTCATGGACGGTGCGGGCCGAATCAAGGATAACGGATATCACAGAATCGATTCCCGCGACATTTCCGCGCTCATCATAGGCGAGAACGACCCCCCCGAAACGAATCAAGCGTTTCTCGTAAGTCGGTCCTGCGACGAGGTATTCTCTCTGGCGTTCACAATTCAGGAGAAGCAGTACGGCCGCCAGCATTGGGGCCGCAAGGATTCTGTGGTTCACGGGACCCTCCTTTCGCCTTTCGGGCGTGATACGGATGAATGGGGATGAAAGACCGGCAGGGCCGGACATCCGTTAGCCGAAATGCGTATCGGGTCCTCCCATAATAATGGGTAGACAATCCTGTCTCTCGGAACTCAAGAGAGGCAATGTCTTTTACAGTTACGAATGACTTAAATAATAGAGGTGTGAAAAAAGATAGCGAGGAGTATAATGGGGTTCCTTATGTAGGTATACTTAAATATAATTTCGAATAAGTTAAATGTCAAGTAAAAAAGCCGGACCGTTTGAAGCGGGGGACCTTCGGGAGGTCCGATTTCTCCGTCACATTCAACTATATTGATGTTCTTAACAGTTATTCTATGTAAAGTAACAGTATTCGAGGCTCGGAATATTTTACGAAAAACCCGTTGACAAAGAAAAATTAGTTTCGTATCTTGCAAACGTTTGCGGAACCAAAGTACGCCCATTTCACCGGGCGTGAACGGTTCCGCAAGATCGGTTCCGGTCTGTGATCCGGCCGTTCCGCCCGAATCAATCCGGGCCTGCGGTACGCAGCCGAAACCGAACCCTCTCCCGGTATCCCAATCAGATATGAAACAAACTACGATCAAGGACATAGCCCGTAAAATGGGCGTATCCGTCTCAACCGTATCCCGCGCGCTGTCCGGCCATCCGGACATCAGCGAGGAAACGCGCAAACGGATAGAAGCCCTGGCCCGTGAACTCGACTACCATCCCAACACCCTTGCCAAAAGCCTCCAGCAGAAACAATCCCTCGTCATCGGCGTCGTGGTCCCCCAGGTCAAGCATTATTTCTTCGCGTCCATCATGTCCGGCATCACAGACGTGGCCTATCAGGCCGGATTCACGGTTATGATCTGCCAGTCCAACGAGGATTTCGAAAGGGAAAAGAGCAACATCGACGTCCTGCTGTCCCACCGGGTGGCGGGGCTTCTGATTTCCGTGTCCGTGACGACGAAATCCTGCGAACATTTCAACCGGCTCAAACAGCGGGGCGTGCCCCTGGTCTTTTTCGACCGCGTCTGCAGCGAGGTTGATGCGCCCACCGTGGTGGTTGATGATTACGACGGGGCCTTCCGAGCGGGCGAATACCTGGTACAAAAGGGTTACCGACGGTTCGGCCACCTGGGCGGACCCGAATTCCTGAGCATCTGCCGCCTCCGGTTCGAGGGATTCCGGGACGCGGTCGTCGGGCTCGGTCATCCCCTCCGGGACGAATGGATCATTCGCGGCGGCCTGAACGAGGAGGACGGCGTGGATTCCATGTCCCGACTGCTCGAGCAGGGCGGAGAAAGGCCGGACGCGGTCTTCTGCGTGACCGATCCGGTGGCCATGGGCGCTCTGGTCCGGTTGAAGCAGGAAGGCATCGCCGTGCCGGACCGGATGGCTGTCATGGGATTCACCGACAATCCCATGGCCGAACTCATCGAACCGCCGCTGACCACGGTCCGTCAGCCGGCGTACGAGATCGGCAGGACCGCGGCCGAGCTTTTGATCGACCAGATCGCGAACCAGTCCAGCCCTGTCGTTCCGGTCCATAAAATATTGAAAACCGAACTGATCATCCGCAAGTCGGCCTGACGGCCGGACCGAAATGCCTGAACGGAAAGCCTGAACGAAGAATCAAGACCAGTAACCTTTCATTCCCATCTGAGGAGGTCGGTTGTATGAAACGAGAACGGCTATGGGTATTGGCGGCCGTGGTGTGCACGGCATTCGCCGTCTCTATCCCGTTGTGGAGCGGCACCACCGGCAAGATTGCCGGACAGGTGACCGACCGGGCCACGGGCCAGCCGTATTACGGCGCGAATGTGATCCTGGTCGGCACGGCCCTCGGGGCGGCCACGGACGCAAACGGTGAATTCAGCGTGCTGCAGGTCCCGCCAGGCATTTATTCGGTGCAGGTGCGGGCCATGGGCTTCAAGTCCGTTACGGTGACCG
Organism: uncultured bacterium; assembly: GCA_963736115.1. GTDB lineage: Bacteria > Zhuqueibacterota > QNDG01 > QNDG01 > DTFT01 > JAFGAX01. The sequence goes on along the minus strand of CAVTNR010000002.1, from coordinate 37,261 downwards.
ATGTCCAGGTCCGGATCGACCAGACTTCGCCGATCGAGTTCCGGCTCGATCAGGAGCTCATCCCCGGCGAAACCGTGACCATCAGCGGCAAGCGCGAGGCGGTGAAGCAGGACGTGGCCACCAGCGTGTCGGCCTTCTCGAGCGCCGAGATCAAGGACCTGGCCGTGACCACGGTGAACGACCTCGTCCAGCTGCAGGCCGGCGTCGACAAGGGCCTGGCCATCCGGGGCGGCGATGAGAGCGAACTGCTGTTCCAGATCAACGGCACCACGCTCCGCGATCCCCGCAACAACAAGCCCATCACCGGCGTGGCCCTGAACGCGGTTCAGGAAGTCGCGATGGAGCGTGGCGGATTCAACGCCGAGTACGGCCAGGTGCGGTCGGGCATCATCAACGTCGTGACCCGTGAAGGCGGCAAGCAGGGGTACAGCGGCGGCCTCACCGTCAAGGGCAGCCCGCCGGCCCCCAAACAGTTCGGCAAGTCCGTATTCGACAAGAATTCCATGTGGATGCGGCCCTACCTGGATGACGCCGTGTGCTGGACCGGCACCACCAGCGGGGCCTGGGACGAATACACCCAGCGCCAGTACCCGAATTTCCGGGGCTGGAACGCGGTGTCCAGTGAACTGCTCTCCGACTCGGATCCGAACAACGATCTCACGCCGTCGGGGGCCCAGCGGCTGTTCAACTGGGAGCACCGTAAAACGGACGTCAACGATCAGTTCGACTACAACATCGACGCCGGTTTCGGAGGCCCCGTTCCGCTCGTCAGCAAGGCGCTGGGGGACCTGCGGTTCTTCGGAAGCTTCAAGCGCGACCGGGAGATGCTCCTCATGCCCTTGACGCGCGACGACTACGTGGTGGACAACTGGATGGTCCAGCTGACCTCCGACATCAAGAAGAACATGAAGCTGACCGCGAGCGAGTACGGCGGATGGTTCGCCGCGGCGGTTGGGAACTTCATGCCCGACGGCCAGGGACCGGGCTACCTGAACAACCAGTTCGGGCCGAACGATTCCCGCGTCGCCCGCTACTGGATGCCGACCATGTATCTGACGGATCCGCTGTCCATCGCTCAGGTTTCGAATGAACAGCGCGCGGGCCGCTTGTTCGGCGACTCCTGGTACTCCGAGGCCTTCGTGCGGCACGCCGGCGGCTCCCTGAAGCTGACGCACACGCTCAGCGCCAGGACCTTCTACGAGGGCCGGCTGGAATACGTCAAGACCAAGTACACGACCGGCCCCGTCCGGGAACGAAACTACGCCCGGACTCAGGAAATCATCCCCGGTTATTTCACGGATGAGGCTCCCTTCGGATGGAGCGCCAACTCCGTCGGCGGCGTCGGCGGCGCCATCAACATTTTCGGCGGCCACTCGGGCCAGTCCCGCGACACCAGCGACATTTCGGCGATTACCCTCAAGTTCGACATGACCAGCCAATTGAACTTCTACAATCTGTTCAAGGCGGGCGTCGAGTTCGTCTACAACGACCTGAACCTGTACTACGGGTCCATCAACAATTTCACGGGCCTCCGGATCATGAACAAGTCGCACAAGTTCCCGTTCCGGGGCGCCCTGTACGCCCAGAACAAGCTCGAGGCCAAGGGCTTTGTCGTGAACGCGGGCCTGCGCCTCGACTACAGCAACGCCAACACGGACTGGATCAAGCCCGTCAATCCGTTCGATGTCACGTTCTTCGCGAGCAATTACCTGTACAACCAGGACGCCGAGTTCCGGACCGAAAAAGCCAAGGCCGACGTCAGTCTCAGCCCGAGGCTCGGCATTTCGCATCCCATCACCGAGAGCTCCAAGCTGTACTTCAATTACGGCCACTTCAAGCAGCTGCCCACCTATGAGGAGCTGATCCGGACCGGCCGCGGGGCCGGCGGCGAGATGCAGAACTACGGCGATCCCAACCTGGCGCTTGCCAAAACCGTTTCGTACGAACTGGGCTATGACCAGGAGATGTTCGGCCAGGGCGGCCTGCTGATCCAGGCCTCCGCGTTTTACCACGACATCTCCAGCCAGCAGTCCTTCACAACCTACACCAGCGCGGACGGCAAGGTGAGCTACAGCGCGGCCAACAGCAACAATTACGCGGACGTGCGCGGGTTCGAGCTCACGCTGAAAAGGAACACGGGCTGGGTGTCCGGTTTCGCCAATTACACGTACCAGGTCTCCAGCTACGGGTATTTCGGCAATCCGTTCGTCTTCCAGAGCGTCTCGCGTCAGCGTGATTCCGACGCCCGCACGCGGACCTCGTTCCTCTACCAGCAGAAGCCGATCGCGCAGCCCTACGCGCGGACCAGCCTGGTGCTGAATTCGCCCAAGGGATTCGGCCCCGAGCTGATGAATATCAGTCCGCTGGAGAACTGGACGATGAACCTGCTGTTCAACTGGAAGGCCGGTGAGTACATCACCTACAACCCGGACTCCAAGGCGGACGTCGTCTCCAACGTGCAGGTCACCGATTTCACCAACTTCTCCCTGCGCTTGAACAAGCTGATCCCGCTGGCCGGCCTCAACTGGACCTTTTTCGTCGAGGTGGACAACCTGTTCAACACGAAGAAACTGTCCGGAGCGGGTTTCTACGACACCAACGACTACCTGTTCTATATGCAGTCGCTGCACCTGCCGAAGAGCTCCGATTATGACAATATTCCCGGAGACGACCGGGTCGGCGAATTCCGGGGCACCGGCGTGGCCTTCCAGCCGATGACGTCGGTCGCCATCGTGAACGATATCTCCAACCCGGCCGCGGGCATGATCTATTACGAAACCTCGTCCAAAAAGTACATGCAGAGCGGGGCAAGCGGCTGGCAGCAGGTTCCGAAATCCCGGATCGACAAGATCCTGGAGGACAAGGCCTATATCGACATGCCGAACCAGACGTATTTCAATTTCCTGAATCCGAGGCAGATCTTCTTCGGCGTCAACGTTTCGTTTTAACCACTCACCCATCGATTGAGGAAGACCGACCATGAAGAAATTGAACATCACCGGTTTCGGCAGGGCGTTCGTCCGGGCGGCGGTCCTGTGCGCGCTCGCCGCGGCGTTTCTTCCCGCGGCCCTGCCCGCCCAGGAATACACCGGTCCCCATGAGGTCAAGTGGATCCGCATCGGCGACTTGCGCCAGTGGTACACCAACGCCGGCATGGAGATCGAATACGGGCTGATCTCCCGCGCGGCCGCGCAGAACACCCAGCAGGCCGACGAGATGATGTGGGAGGCCCTGTATTACCGCACCGACACGCAAAACTCCCGCTCTCTCTGGATCGGGGCCACGGACTTCGCCGACCCGAAAACCGGGCTCACCTATCCGTTCAAGGTGTGCCAGGCCGGGCCGCGTTACCTCAACACGCTGACCAATTTCATGCCGGGCGAGTTCAAGCTGTACGGCAAATTCAACCATCCCATCGTGGTGGTGGACGGCGCCGACGGTACGGAAAATACGCTCGACGACATCGTCGACGAGGTCAATCCAGACCAGCCGGCGGACCGCATCCTGGTCAATGTCACGGAGACGAACATCGGTGTCCGGTGCGAGCGCACGATCTACGCCTACAGCCAGCAGAACCATGACGACTATCACATTTATGATTTCGTTTTCACCAACGTCGGCCTGAAGGACGGAAGCGGCGCGCCGGTCAACCAGACCCTGAACGGCGTCTACTTCGCCTTCTCGAACCGGTACTCTCCGGGCCACCAGGGCTTCATCGGCGGCTGGCATTCCACCGGCAACGTGAGCTGGGGCCGGAACACGGTTCTCCACTATATCGGCGACGATCCGACCGACCCGCTTTTCGAAATGCGCGCTTCGTACGCCTGGTACGGTCCGCACTCGCAGGCGTCGATGGGCTACGAAGCCGATTGGGGCGAACCCAATTACGGCGGCCCCGGCGTGCTCGGCGCGCCCGGCTTCTGCGGCGTCGCGACCCTGCACGCGGACAAGTCGGCCACCGACAAGTCCGACGATCTCGAACAGCCGAAGTCCACGCCGTGGTGGGACACGGACGACAACATCATGAACTGGATCGACTCGTACAACATCAACCAGATGAACCAGCAGTACGCGGCCATGAGCGCCGGTCATCCGGAAAAGACCCATGCCGAAGCGGTCGGTGACGGCAATTTCGCCGACCTGTTCGGACCCGGCATCGGAGGGTCCGCCCAGATTCAGTCCTACGGGCCCTACACACTGGAGCCCGGCCAGAGCGTTCACATCGTCATGGCCGAAGGCGTTCAGGGCCTGACCCGCCGCAAGAGCCTGGAAGTCGGCACAAACTGGTTCAACAACGCCGCGCCTTTCACCCTGCCGAACGGCTCCACCGGCAGCGACCGGAACGCCTATAAGCGCGCCTGGGTCTGGACGGCCGAGGATTCGATCAAAGAAACTTTACGGCGCGCGATCCATACGTACAACAACAACCTCGAGATCCCCCAGCCGCCTCCGCCTCCCGAAACTTTCACCGTCAGCTCGGGCGGAGACCGCATCGTGCTGGAATGGGCGGCCAACGCGGAATCCTGGCCGTATTTCAACGGGTACGAGATCTACCGGGCTTCGGCCAGGCCCGATACGCTGTACGATCTTCTCTTCTCGTGCGACAAGAACCAAGTCGTCAACCGTTTCGACGACACCACGGCCAGGCGCGGCTTCAACTACTACTACTACATCGTGAGCAAGGATGACGGGTCCCAGAACGACGTCAAACCCGGCACGCCGCTGGTCAGCAGCAAGTACTATACGGTCACGAACCAGGCCGCGTATCTCCGGCGGCCGTCGGTTCTGACTTCGCTGGATTCCATCCGCATCGTTCCGAATCCGTTCCACCTCGGCGCGCGGAACATCCAGTTCGATCAGCCGGACCGGATCGCATTTTTCGGCCTTCCGCCCCAGTGCACCATCAAGATCTACACCGAGCGCGGGGATTTGATCAAGACCCTGAATCACACCAACAACTCGGGGGACGAACTCTGGGAATCGGTGACCTCATCGCGTCAGGTCGTGGTGAGCGGGCTCTACATCGCGGTGTTCGAGACGCCCGACGGCGAGAAGACGTTCCGAAAGTTCGTGATCATCCGATAACGGTCTCCCAAATCCAAACGCGAGGACAAGACCATGAAAAGGCATCTCACCATTCTGGGGATCGGATTGATCCTGTTCGGCCTGGCTTCCGACGGATCGGCCCAGAATTATAAAAAACTGGCCCAGAGCGGCATGGAGTTCCTGAACGTCAAGGCCGACGCCAGGGCCATGGCCCTGGCCGGGGCCGTCACCACGCTCGAGATGGGGTCGGGCAGCCTGTTCTTCAACCCCGCGGGCATGGCCAGCCTGAACGGCACGGCCGATTTCTCGATCAGCCTGAACGAATGGCTCGCCGACATCCGGCACACCGAGATGAGCGTCGCCTTCAGGCCCTTCAAGGGCAAGTACGGCGTTTTCGGCGCCTCTCTGCAGAACGTGGACTACGGGGACCTGCAGTGGACCATGGTGGACCTGTCGCAGGACCGGGGATACGCCGACCTGGGCAAATTTTCGCCCTCGGCTTTTTCAGTCGGGCTCGGCTATGCCCGTTCCCTCACCGATCGGTTCGCGATCGGCGCGCAGGCGCACTGGGTCAAGCAGCAGCTGGGCGAAAACTGGCTGCCGGTTGGCGTTGATTCGCTGAACAAGGAGACAAACGAGGTCACGCCGCTGTCCTTCGACTTCGGGACCAATTTCAAGACCGGGTACAAGAGCCTGACCTTCGGCATGTCGATCCGCAATTTCTCGAAGGAATACAAGTTTGAACGCGAAGGCTTTCAGCTGCCGCTGACGTTCACGATGGGCGTCTCGGCCGACCTGATGGACTGGATCGGGACCGGGGGAATCGATCATTCCCTGCTCGCGGTCGTGGATGTCGCACATTACCGCTCGCGGCCCGAGCAGGTGATGGTGGGCCTGGACTACACCCTGTTCAAGCTGGTTTCTCTGCGCGGCGGCTACGTCACCGAGGAGGACGAGGATTCCTTCTCGTTCGGAATCGGCGCGGGATACAAGGGCGTGGGCTTCGATTATGCCTACACGCCGTTCGGCGTGTTCGATTCGGTGCAGCGCATTACGGCGCGCGCATCCTTCTAATATCCGGGAAAGGGGATTTCACATGAAACACAATGTCTTCATCAAACGGCTGCCTCTGGCGCTCGCCATTCTGGCGCTCGCGTGGGCGGGCTGCGAATACGATAGCCCGGCCTCGGTCTGGAACCCGGGCGCGGATCTGGGCACGTTTCCGGAAATCACGGGCGTGAGCCCCGATGGACGGGCCGGCGCCGGCGTCCACTCCATCACGATCAACGGCCAGGGCTTCGCGCCGGACGCTTCGAAGAACACGGTTTTTGTGGGAACCGCGCGAGCCGAAGTGACGGCCGCCACGGCGTCGTCGATCACCATCCTTCGGCCCAACATCGCGGGCGACGGACTGGCTGTCAAGGTGCTCGTCGATGGCGCCTACGGAATCGGACAGTTGCCGGGATACGCCGTGGACGCCGTGAACCGGATGTACGGGAACAAGAACGTGACCGGATTCATCCAATTCATGGGCGTTGACCGGACGGAAAACATATACGTTCTGACCACGACCAAGAGCGTCACCAAGATCGACGCCACCGAGACCGGCTCGACGTTTGGGGCCAACAAGTCCAAGAAGAAGAACGCAGGCATTTTGGCCGGACCGGACGGCGCGGTTTACCTGAACGAAGCCGCGGGCACGGCGCTCAACCGGATTCCGACCGAAGGCGGAGACTCGGTGAAATTGGCTGATTTCCCGGCCGCGCCCAAAAGCTTTGATTTCGACGCCAACGGCGCGGCCGTCGGCGTGGGCGACAAGAACGGCATCCAGATCATCCTTCCCGATCTGACCGGCAAGTCACTGACGGAATTCAACGATCTGACCGCGGTCTGGGTGAAGTGCTATCAGGGGAGCGTCTACGTGGCCGACGGCACGGGCCTGTGGAAGTCCGTGATTTCGGCGGATTATTCCTCGGCCACGCCGAAGGAGAAAGTGTTCGACCTCACGGAAGTTGCCGGGTACGGGGACGCCAAGATCCTTTCGTTCGTCATGGATCAGGACGGGAACATCGTGGTCTGCACCAACCGGTCCACCGACCCGATCTTACAGGTTCTTCCCGGCGGAACGGCGGCGTCCTTCTACAAGGGCATTCTGCCGACGAACTGCGGAGGCCAACTCATTTACGGCGGCAGCCATTATATATACCTGAACATGCAGCTGGTGGCCGCGGCGGAACGGGATATCCTGCGGATCGATGCGGGACGGAACGAAGCGGGCAAATAGGACGGTCGTCCGTTTGACGCGGACGTGATCGACAAAGGGGCCGTCCGGTGACGCAGGGCCGTTTCAGGGGAAACGGATTCCGCGGAACCGGGCGGCCCCTTGCTTTCCGGAGCGGGGACAGGAGTGGGGGGTCAGTCCTGAGGGGCTGAGCCCCGGGTGCGGGGAAAACGTTCGGGAAAGTCGGTGAACACGCCGTCCACGCCCATGGTCTTGAGCCGGGCCGCGTCCGTAGGATCGTTCACCGTGTAAACGAAAACTTGCAGGCCACGGCCGTGGGCGCGGTTGACGATTTCAGCGGAGATGGCCCGTTTGTGCAGGTGCAGGGAAAAGAGGCCTTGACCTGGCAGAACTGCGCCGGGGTCCGCAGGGGCTTTACGGAACAGCGCGCCCAGGCGGAGTTGCGGCATGATGCGGCCGAAACGCGAAAGTTCGGCCGCCTCGAATGAAGAAACGATCAGCCGGTCCGGGGTGCAGACTCCTTCGGAGAGGCGGTCCGCAAGAAGCGCGGCAACCGGCTCCGCGGTCCGGCGTCCTTTGAGCTCGATGTTCACACCCGCCTTGCCGGCCAGCAGGGAGAGAACCTCGTCCAGAAGGGGAATGCGTTCTCCCAGGCCCGCGTCCAGGGAGCGGACATGTTCCAGTGACCGCCGGGAAATCAGGCCCGATCCATTAGTCCGGCGGTTGAGCCGGTTGTCGTGAAATACGACAGGCACGCCCTCGACCGAATGAACGTCGAGTTCCACCCATTCCGCTCCGGTTTCCAGCGCTTTGCGGAAGGAGCGGAGCGTATTCTCGGGTTCGGTTCCGGCCGCGCCCCTGTGGGCGAATACGGTGAATCTGTCAGCGAGCGTATTCCCCGCGGCTTGTCTGCAATCATTCACAAATACAGTTGCTTGATCCCGCGTAGCGGGCCTCGGGGGATGCGAGCGATTATCGGATGTCTTTTTTCTACAGTTAGAAGATTTCCCGCCGCTTGCGGCGGGGCGCTTCAATCCGTTCATGCAGGCTCCTGTTGACCGGATAATATACTTCAGAATCACGCCGGCGCGCAACGCCAAAGTTGGATTTCTTGATAAAAATCGCTATTTTGACTGTGTCATTAAAAGAGGCGGTTGGAACCGACATTCGGGAACATGGAGACCCCTCATCGAAGAGAACGGACGGATCTGGCGGCTCATCGACGTCCTGAACGAGGCCGCGTCATTTCTGAAGCGGAACGGAATCGAATCCTCGCGGCTCAACGCCGAAAGGCTTCTGGCCTCCGTCCTGAAAGCGGATCGCGTGGGGCTGTATCTGCAATTCGACCGGCCGCTTTCCGCTTCCGAACGGTCTTCGATTCGCGACCTGCTCCGGCGTCGGGCCACGGGGGAGCCGCTCCAATACCTGCTGGGAGTGACCGAGTTCATGTCCCTGGCGTTCCGCGTGAATCCCTCGGTTCTCATCCCCAGGCCGGAGACGGAAATCCTGGTCGAGGACGCAGTCGAAACGCTGAAGGCGGCAGGACCGGTCCGGATACTCGATATCGGCACCGGAAGCGGGTGCATCGCGTCGAGTCTGGCCCGAAACCTGCCTGAAGCAGCGGTCGATGCGGTGGATTCGGAGCCGGACGCGCTTGAAACCGCGGCGGACAACGCGGCCCGGATCGGCGTCGGAGACCGCATCCGGTTCATAAAGGCGGACGCGATGGACGGGGGTTTTCGCGCGGCCGCCGCGCCTCCGTACCACGCGCTGGTTTCGAATCCGCCCTATGTGTCCGAGGACGAATGGGCGCGGCTTCCCGTTGAGATACGGAAACACGAGCCCAGGCGGGCACTGTGCGACGGAGGGGACGGTTTTGCCTTCTATCCGGTCCTCGCCCGGCTGGCCGCGGAAATGCTCGTCCCGGGCGGTACGGTATGGGCGGAGGTCGGAGCGGGGCAGTCGGGGGCCGTGCTGGAAATGTTCGGCCGGAACGGACTCCGGGACGCGTCCGCGCTTCAGGATCTGAACGGCATTCCCCGCGTGATCCGTGCGAAGAAGTGAACGGGGAGAAACCGAAGGCCTCTGCAACTCAGAACGATAAAATCGGGAGATGGAATGAATCGAAATATTTTCAGAGCCTATGACATCCGCGGCATCGCGGACACGGACCTGGATGACGGGACCGTCGAACTGATCGGACGCGCATACGCGACCACGCTGACCGCCAAGGGCCTGAAGAACGCGGTGGTCGGCCGGGATGTGCGGCTCTCCTCGGAGCGGATCTCCGCGGCTTTGGCCAGGGGCATTCTCTCCGCCGGGATGGACGTGATCGATGTGGGAATCGTGCCCACGCCCGTTCTGTATTACGCCATCGAGCGGCTGAAGGCCGGCGGAGGCGTCATGGTGACCGGGAGCCACAATCCGATCGAATTCAACGGCCTCAAGATGTGCGAGGGCCTGGCCTCCCTGCACGGCGAACAGATACAGTCGCTTCTCGCGCTCATCGAGTCCGGGAGATTCGCCTCGGGCCAGGGCCGCCTGACGCGCCACGACATCGTCCCCGAGTACCGGGCCATGATTCTCGAGAAGATCCGCATCCCGAAACGGTTCAAAATCGTCATCGACGCGGGCAACGGAACGGCCGGGCCCATCGCGCCGGGCCTGTTCGAGGCCCTGGGATGCGAAGTGATCCGCATGTACTGCGATCCGGACGGCCGGTTTCCCAACCATCTGCCGGACCCCACGGTGATGAAATACATCGAGGACCTGAGGCGCCGCACCGTTGAGACGGGAGCCGATTTCGGGATTGGTTACGACGGAGACGCGGATCGGCTGGGCCTGGTGGACGACCGCGGCCGTGCGGTTTTCGCGGACAAGATCCTCGCCCTCCTTTCGGGAGAGGTTCTGTCGCGCCATCCCGGCGCGCCGATCGTGTTCGATGTCAAGTGCTCGCAGCTGCTCCCCGAGACCATTGAAAAGGCGGGCGGCGTCCCCGTCATGTGGAAGACCGGCCATTCCCTGCTCAAGGCGAAGATGAAGGAAACGGGCGCGCCGCTCGCGGGCGAGATGTCCGGTCACATTTTCTTCAAGGACGGGTATTTCGGTTTCGACGACGGCATCTATGTCTCGATGCGGCTGGTTCAGTTTCTGGCGGGCCGGGGTCAAAAACTCTCCGAGCTGGTGGATGAACTGCCGGCTTTCGAGTCCACGCCGGAAATCCGAATCGACTGCCCCGACGACCGAAAGTTCGAAGTGGTGGACAAGCTTGTCCGGTCCTTCAAGCGGGACTATCAGGTGATCGATGTGGACGGCGCCCGGGTGCTGTTCGGGGACGGATGGGGCCTGGTGCGTGCTTCCAATACCCAGCCGCTTCTCGTCATGCGTTTCGAGGCCAAGACCCGGGAGCGGCTCAAGGAGATCGAAACGGTTTTCCGCAAGCGGCTCGAGGAATTTCCCGAGGTGAAGATCGCGGAGATGGAGGGGTAGAAACCAGTTCATGGTTGATAGTTCATAGTTCATAGAAAAAAAGTGGATCTTCAATCATAAATTGTTATTGTGAACTCACTGGTAACAGTGAACTCGGAACCATGAACTATGAACTATGAACTTTTTCCATTCCCCTGGCATACTTCTCGCAAGTCTTATTCCGATACTTGTTTTCAGAGTTGCCGGACAACGGGCAATCTCTTGAAAACACTAATCTTGTCCTTAGGGGAATACCGGCTCCGCGGGTGGCGCATTTTCAGCCAGCCCTGATGAAAAAGGAGAGGAGCCGGATGACGCAGGAGCGGTTCATGAAAGCCGGACGGCTGTTGCTTCTCGTACTCTTCCACGGAATCCTCGCGGCCCAGAGCCGCTGGTCCGATCCCGTCACCCTGAAAACCAAGGCGGTCTCTCCGGATTTGGACATCGATTCCAGGAACGGGGACATCCATGTCGTGACTATCGGCGGGACGGATTACGACACCCGGGGCGTCACGTATTTCAGGCTGGACTCCCTCGGCACGATTCTGAGCATGGAGACCGTGCCCGGATCCGAATCCGCGGCCGGCGGCTGGTGCTTCGGGCCGGGTGTTTCAGTCGACGCGGACGGGGATGCGCATGTGGTCTACCCGCTCCAGATGGATCAGAACGTTTTCAACACGTATCAGATCGAGCGGCGCTCCACAGGCTGGGGCGCTTCGCAGATGATATCCTTCATCCAGAACCGCGGGTTCATGATCCGCATCGCGGCGGTGGGGCCCGACCGGCTGCACCTGGCCAGGGGATACGCCCTGGATGCCGCTCCCTGGGCCGAGGCCGCCTATTTGCGGATTTCCGGCGGAACCACGGATCGGCGGATCGCGGGTTTGAGGTCCTTCCGCACGGACGACCGTCTGGAAATCGGCGCGATCGGAGACGGCAAGGTGCATCTCGTCCTCGGCTGTCCGGATCCCGGCGGCAGTCCGGTCAGCTATCACCGGTCGGATGACGGCGGGGAGACGATGTCTTTCATCGCGGACATTCATTCCGGCCAGAACGCGGGCCGCAACGGATCGCCGGACCTGTTCGTCGACGCGTCCGGAACCGTCCATCTCTGTTACGGATCACAGATCGACCTGGATGCGGGCTCCGCGCCTTCGGTGCGATACGTCCGTTACGAAGGCGGGAACCTGGTCCGGAACGTGATGCCCACACCGGCCGGGCTGCTGGAAACCTACAACGATGGAAACGGCTGGGGTCTCGGATCCGTGGCCGCGACCTCAGACGGCCGGGTCGTGGGCCTCGCCTTCCTGACGAAGGCCGCGGGCGATCTGTATTTCACCCTTTCCCAGGACGGCGGCGCGACATGGTCGACCCCGGAGTTGATCGCGTCCGGAGTGGGCAGCACCGACGGCCGCAGCAAGCATCTTCTGCGTGCGGTCCGGAACCATTTCGCGCTTGTTTATCCGCAGGGCCAGGACATCCGCGTCCGCCTGCTGCGCAACATCGGGGACAATCCGCCCACTGCCTCAGCCGGAGGGCCCTACACTCTCGTCGAGGGGCAGACCGTCACGTTCAACGGATCCGGCTCGGTCGACACCGGCCAGAACGCCGGCATCGTTTCGTACGCCTGGGACTTCAACAATGACGGGGTCTGGGATTCGGTATCCGGGTCGCCTACGGTCCAGCGGACCTATGAGGACAACACAACCGCGGCCGTCCGCCTGCGTGTGACGGACCGCTCCGGATTCACGGCCGAAGGGACGACCACGCTGACCGTCACCAACGCCGTTCCCGCGGTCAACATCGGGGCCGATCGGACGGGACTGGAAGGCGGCTCGTTCAGCTTCGAGGCGGTGATTCAGGACCCGGGACGGGACTCCCACGCGGTGGCCTGGAATTTCGGTGACGGCAAAACCGGTCAGGGACCGGCCGTCAGCCATCTCTTCGTCGACGACGGCGTGTTCAGGGTGCTGGCGACGGTGACAGACGACGACGGCGGCGTGGGCAGGGATTCAGCCCGCGTGACTATCGCCAATGTGGCGCCCGCGGTCGAAGCGGGCGGACCGTACACGGGCACGACCGGATCCGCGGTCCAGTTTCACGGATCGGCATCGGATCCCGGGAAGAACGACGTTCTGACTTACGAATGGGACCTGGACGGGGACGGGATTTTCGAAACGCGGGGCGTCACCGGCCCGACCTTTGTCTATCATGCATTCGGCCGCTTCAGGGCCTCTTTCCGGGTATCGGACAACGACGGCGGTGTCAGCCTCGACACAGCCTCCGTGACCATCATGCTGGACAAACCCACGATCGCCGCACTGCCCGATCAGACGACGGATGAGGGAAACGCATTCGCGCCGCTTCAACTGGACGCGTTCGTCTCGGATCCGGTGCACGAAGACGGCCTGCTGATTTGGCGATTCCGCGGGGGGCAGAACCTGGAGGTCACGCTTTCGGAACGCGTGCTCCGGGCCCGGCCGGTCGACCCGGAATGGTCCGGGTCTGAGGACATCTGGATTTTCGTTTTGGATCCGCTGAACCACGCGGACAGCAGCCGCGTGCGGTTCATCGTTCGGCCGGTAAACGACGCGCCCGTCTGGGCACGGCCCACTCCGGACATTGAAATGCTCGAAGACAGTGCCGCGGTGGTGCGGCTCGATTCGCTCCGGGCCAGGGTTTCCGACCTGGACAATGATGCGACGACCATGACGTTCAGCGTTTCCGGGAACCGCCGCATCGCCTGGTCGATGGACGCGGCGAAAACCCGCATCACGCTGGCGCCCCAGACCGTCGGATGGTACGGAGTCGAGAGTCTCCTTTTCGTGGCCACGGATCCCCTCGGAGCCTCCTGCCGGGATTCGGTGACTGTGACGGTGATCTCGGTGCTCGATCCGCCGACGCCCTTCGTCATTGTCGGACCCGCGTTTCTGAGGGCCGACGCCTGGCCGGACACCGTCGACTTCAGGTGGCGGGCCTCCACCACGCAGGACTCGATCGGGATCGTGTATTATGCCTGGAACCTCCATGAGCAGGGCGCTCTTGTCAATCCGGTCCGGCGGGTCGTGACTCACGACACGCTGTTCCGTTACGCGCCGGACGCGTTCCTGCCGGATGGCATCTTTTTCTGGGACGTGGACGCCGTGGACCAGTACGGCATTTCCAGGACCAGTTCGAATCTCGGCATTCTGCACATCGGGATCTCCGGCGCGCGGCGGGACGGTTCCGCGCCCGAACGGATCGCGTTGAAGCAGAATTACCCCAATCCATTCAATCCCGCGACAACAATCACGTTCGAACTGCCGGCGCCGTCGGCGGTCCGGCTCGTCGTGGTCAATGCCGCGGGGCAGGCCGTGGCCGTGCTCTTCGAGGGGAAACAGCCTCAGGGCGTCCGGACCGTGGAGTGGAACGGACAGGATGATGCAGGTCGAAGACTGCCGTCCGGGGTGTATGTCTACCGCCTCGAGGCGGATGGGATTGTGCTCAGCCGGAAGATGATTCTCATGCAGTGAACGCCGCCGAGTTCCGGACCCGGCAATCAAAAGCCCCTGAGCCGAAACGGCCGGGGGCTTTTTTTATGAATGGGACACGGATCGGGAACCGCTGTTTCTTCACCTCCGCGGGGAAGCCTGACGCGATCCGGACCCGACCACTTTCTCCATCTCCAGCAGTTTTTTCTTCATCGCCAGCCCGCCTGCAAACCCCGTGAGCGCTCCGCCGCTCCCGACCACGCGGTGGCAGGGGATGACAATCGCCGCCGGGTTGGCTCCGCAGGCCGCGCCCACGGCCCGTGAGGCGCCGGGCCGTCCGATGCGCCTGGCGATCGAACCGTAGGTTTCCGTGCGGCCATATGGTATGGTCGAAAGGGCTTTCCAGACCTTTTTCTGGAATTCCGTTCCCTTGAGATCCAGACGGATGGAAAAGGTTATTCTTTTTCCGCTGAAGTACTCCTCGATCTGGCGGACCGTCCCGGCCAGTCCCGGGTCGTCCCGGACCAGATCCAGGCCGCGAAGCCTGCCGCGGAGCCAGGCTTCCGGAATCCCCATTCCCTTCTTCGGAAGGAAAACGGTGAACAGGCCTTTCCCGGAGGCGACGAGCGTCAGTGTTCCCAGCGGCGATTTCATGCGGGTGTAGATCAGTTTTTCCATTTCGGGATTCTCCTGTTCAACGGAGCCTGATGATTTTGACGGTTTCGACGGACCGGCCGGACCGGAGCCGGGCCACATACACGCCCGAAGGCGCGTCCCGGCCCGATTCGTCAAGCCCGTCCCAAAGGATCAAATGCGGGCCCGCGACACCGTTCTGCAGACGCCAGAATCGGAGACGCCGGCCGAACGCATCGATGATTTCGAGCTCGAGCCGCCCGGCGGAGGCGCCTGAGAAGACCGGAATCACGGTCGAGGAATTGAATGGATTGGGGTAGTTGCGGCCCAGGGCGAACCGGCGTTGCGGTTCCTCCGGAACGTCGGCCGGTAACTGAACCGGGAGTTCCAGCGAGGAGGGGCGGGACGCGTCGTGATACACGGTCTGCCGCGCGATGCGCTTCGTTTCGTCCGCGCCGAAGAGGCCTCCCGTGTTCGGGTTCACGCTGAACCGCGGCCAGTTGGAGCTGGAGACATCCAGCCGGATGCGGTGCCCGGCCGCGAAAACCAGGGCCGTGGACCACAGGTCGATCGTGAACCGTTCGGGCTCTCCCGGGGCGAGGAATTCCTCGATCGTCAGGGAGTTGCGGTGCCTGGCCTGAACAATTCCGTCCGCCACGAGCATCGAGCGGCCGTCCGGGTACACGTCGCAGAGCTTGGCGGTGAAGTCCGTATCCGGACCGTCCGAGGAGGCCCATAGGCGCACGGTGACGCGTCCCGTGATCACGACGGAATCGGCGAGGACTTCGGTCTCATAGACCAGGACATCCGGCCGCGCTTCCGCCGGCCCCTGGTCCCGCGAGCCGGCCTGGATGTTCAGGTTCCGGCCGCCCAGGGTCGGCACAGGATCCGACGGATCGAAATCGAAAACATCGGGCGGCTCGTCCGGCCGGGGAGGAGCGGTTGCGAGGCGGCCTCCGCCGGAGAGATAATACGGAACCGTCTCCGGTTCCGGCTGCCAGGCCGATCCGGAAATCCACCGGTTTCCGGGTCCTTCGGCCCGCTCCGCGTCGCCCATCAGATAATAGCGCACCGCCGGGAATGGAATGCGTCCGGAGCGGCCTTTCAGCCAGACTTCGAACCAGTTCACGATGTCGTCGATAAAGACCGAGGCTCCGGAACCGGGAAAGGACAGCTCGCCGCAGTTTTCATCCAGAATATTGTGCACCCAGGGGCCCATCAGCAGGGCTTGGTTGCCGAGGGCGCCGGGCCCTCCGGAGGCCTGGAGACCGGTGAAGGCGTTCAGGGTTCCCTGAATGAAGATGTCATGCCAGCCGCCGATGTGAAAGATCGGAACGCGGACGCTGTCGAAACGGGCGGTCAGATTCACCCGGTCGTATGCGGGCCCACCGTCATGGTGGTCCCGGAAAAACGGGATGAGGTCTTCGTTCCCGGTTTCCTCGAGCCACCCGCTCACCAGCGCGTTCTGGAATTCCCCGCCGTAGAAAACAGCGTCCTCATAGAGATTGGAGGCCGATACGATCGCGACCACGCATGACAGATGTGGCGGCGCGGCGCCCGCGGCGAGAATCCCCGTGATACCGAGAGCCGAAGCGCCGAACATGCCGATCCGGCCGTTCGACCAGCTTCTGGCCGCCAGCCATTCCACCGTGTCATATCCGTCGCGTACTGCGCCCCACCCGTCCGAGAAGTACAGGGAATCCACGCCTTCGGAGCCGTGGCGGCCGCGGGTGTCCTGTATGACGACCGTGTACTGCATGACGTCCGTGAGCAGGGAAAGCATCCAGGCTTCCATGCCGATTTTTTTGCCGTACGGGGTGCGCACCAGAACGCAGGGCAGGCGATCGACGGAAACGGAGGGTTTGTAAATGTCCGTCGCGAGCCGCACGCCGTCCCGCATCGGCATCATCACGGTCTGTTTATCAAAGGCATTCAGGACGGCCGCGGCCGAGAGGATCAGAAGGAGGAGAGGGGTTTTACGAGTGGGTCTGCGCATTGTCCGGTATCCGGGAAAAAGAAATGGAACACGGATCGGCACGGATCAAGATTGGTGAATAGTATTAATCATTGAGACGAATTTCGTGAAACATTGCGATTGCGGGCTTCAACCCGGAACCCGGAACCCGGAACCCAACCTCGGAACCTTTTTTAACCATGAACTATGAACTTTTCCTGAATACCGCAACGACTTCGACGTGCCCCGTGTGCGGAAAAAGATCCACGGGCTGAACCGGGCCCAGGACGTAACCCCGCGAACACAGCGTTTTCGCGTCGCGGCTGAGAATGGGCGGATTGCAGGAAACGTACACGATGGATGCCGGGGCCAGGCGGATCAGATCCTCCAGCGCGTCCGGATGCATGCCTGCCCGCGGCGGGTCCACGACCGCGGAATCCGGAGGGCCGAACCGTTCCCTGAAGCCCTTGTCGCGGAGCGCATCCTTAAGGTCCCCCAGGACAAAGGAGATGTTCGTCAGGCCGTTCAATTCCGCGTTCCGCACGGCATTCCGCACCGCGGGCTCGACCGATTCGATGCCGACCACCTCCCCGACCTTGTCCGCCAGGCAGATGCCGATCGCGCCCGTACCGCAGTACAGATCGTACACCCGCTCGTTCCCCTTCCATCCGGCCAGCTCGGCGACGGTCTCGAACAACCGGACCGCCTGCGCCGTGTGTGTCTGAAAAAATGAGCCGGGGGAGATTTCGAAGACACGGTCTCCCAGTTTATCCCGTATGCGGCCGTCGCCGTGCAGTACGCGTTCAGACTCGCCCGCCGCCACCTGGGACAGGCGGTCGGTCACCGAATGCGTGAACGTGGTGACGAAGGGATGGCGACGAACCAGTTCGGCGGCCATCCGGTCGACCACGGCCCGGGTTTCCTGGAAATTCTGGCCGGACGTGATGAGATGCGCCATCAGATCGCCCGTCGCCTTGCCCTCGCGCAGGACGAGAAAACGCCAGACGCCTCTGTGACTGCGTGCGCCGTAGCCGGGAAGTCCTGATGCGGCCACCAGACCGTGGACGGACCCCAGAACGGCATTGGCACGATCGGACTGCAGGGGGCAGGATTCGATGTTCAGAACCTTGTCGAAACGGCCCGGCACATGCAGTCCGAGAGCCCACCCGGGCTCAGTTCCGGCGGCGCTGGGAGCATCCCCGTCCGAAGCGGGGGGGGCGGGCTTCCAAGAGAGATCGGAAAACGTGAATTCCATTTTATTCCGGTAACCCGTGACTGAAGCGGAAGGCAGGGTCGGCCGTACGTCGGGTTCCGGAAAACCGCCGATCCGCTGGAGCAGGTCCCGCACCTGCCTGGTTTTGGCGGCGATCTGTGCTTCATAGCGCAGGTGCTGGAGCTGGCATCCGCCGCAGACGCCGAAATGCGGACAGACCGGGTCCACCTGGTCGGGCGAGGGGGAAAGCGTCTCGACGACGCGCGCCTCGCCGTACTGTTTGGCGATGCGGTATGTGCGGGCGCGGACTTTTTGGCCCGGAATGCCCCCGTCCACGAACCAGACGTAATTGTCCTGTCTGGCGATTCCCCGTCCGCCGAAGGCGAGATCAGCGATTTCCAGCTCGATAATTTCGAATTTTTTTCTGGGCTCTGACATGATGGAATCAATCTACGGATGTTTGGGAGGAAATGCAACAGGAGAAGTTCCGGGTTCCGGGTTCCGAGTTCCGGGTTGGAAAGACTGCGAGCAGGAATCACTGAAAGCTTGTTCTGCATTTCGAGGAAGTCTGAACATCGTTCCATTCCGCGAATTATCGGTCGCAAACACTCGAAATGACCGGTTTTTTCGACTCGGAACCCGGAACTTGGAACCCGGAACCTTTTTAACACGCGGGACTTGACATTCACTCCCCGATTGTTTATAATAGAAAAGAGCAATTAAACGCATTTTCCCCCAAAAGGAGCGGTCATGAACCAGATGGGTCAGCCCCAGCAGATTAATATAGAACTCGGCGAAAAGGAAGCGGAGGGCATCTATTCCAATTTCGTGGTGATCAGCCACTCTCCGGCCGAATTCGTTCTGGATTTCACGCGCATGCTTCCGGGCGTGCCGAAAGCCAAGGTCTATTGCCGCATCATCATGGCCCCCCAGCACGCCAAATCGCTCGGCCGGGCGCTGGCTGAGAACATCGAAAAATATGAAAAACAGTTCGGTGAAATCAAGCTTGCCGGCGCGGATTCCGGTAAATCTTTCGGTTTCCAGTCGCCGGTCCAGCCCAAGGGAACAGGCGCCTGATTTCATGAAATCCCGCTTCCGGGCGGCGCTTGCCGCCTCACTCTGTTTCCTGATGTTCTGGCCGACGGCCGCGGCCCAGTCTCCGAGTCCCTCCCGTAAAATCTCCGTCGTGCTCGAGACGGGGAATTGGCAGCCGCAGAGCCTGAACGAAGAATTGCGGCTGTCCTCCTTCGGAGAATGCGGGGCAACGCCCCGGCTGGCCGCGGGCTTTTCTTTCCCTCTGGGAAAAGAGATCGGATTCCGGCTCGTCGGCGGGTTCTGGTCGCTCCGGGATCCGGACGAGGACAAGGACCTGCTGCAGCCGGTGAGTTTTCATACGGTCTCGGCTGATTTCAAATACTGGCTGGTTCCGGACTTCCGCCTGTCCGCGTACGTTCTGTACGGCGTCAGCGTCTACTGGGGGACGGAAAACGAATCCCGGCTCTTCGGCTCCGGCCTGGGCTCCGCCCGGCCGTCCTGGGGGGCGAATCTGGGCGCGGGATTCGACCTGGCCCTGTCCCGCCGCATCGGAACCGGCATGACGTTCCAGTACCGTCTGATGCGGCCCCGGGAAGCGGTCGGCGGTCTGTCGGACTTCAGTGGTCCGGACATCGCCGTTGCCCTTTACTTTTTCCTGTAATCCGGAACCATGCCTCTCGTTTCGCGGCTGAGACAGACGGAAGACCTCCCATGAAAAGCCGGCTGTACACTTTCAGCTCCGGATACTTCGCCCTCCTGGCGGTCATCATAGGCCTTTCCCTTTACGCGACATTCGATTACATCCGGCTCGGCAGAACGGTGAAGACGCTTCTGGCGCACAACAGCGCGAATGTCAAGGCCTCGAGCAACATGCTGAAATCCATCAGCGAACAGGAATCGGCCCAGGTCCTGCTGATCAGTCAATACGACGAGCGGGTGGTCGAGAGCTTCATGCTCTGCCGGGACCAGTTCCTCGCCAATGCCGAGCAGGCGCAGCAGCAGTGCGCCATGCCGCGGGAATGCGGCATTCTCGATACCCTGATGGACGTGTACAAGATGTACCTGTCCCTCTCCGAAAGTTTTCTGCAGGAGGCCGCGGCCCGTTCCCGGGGCCGGAACACGGCCTTTCTGAACATGCTTTCCGCGCAGGAGCAGCTGCGCGGCCACTGCCTGCGACTGCTCGATTACAACCAGACCCGCATCGACGAGACCAACCTTCGTATCCGCAAAACCGCCAACACGGGCGCGCTCCTCGCCGTATTGAGCGCCGCCGCGCTCGCGGCCGTTCTGATCATCGGACTGAACATCCAGCTCCGGCGGGAGGTCATCCGGCCCACCCAGCGTCTGCGACAGACCCTGCGGCTCATCCGTTCGGGGAACCTGGCCCAGAAAATCGACATCAACGCGGGCGGAGAGCTCTCCGAATTGTACTCGGAATTCAATAAAATGACCGAGCGGCTCCGGTCGTACGAGCGGCTCAACATCCAGCAGATCATCGCCGAGAAGACCAAGACCGAGGCGGTCGTGGAAAGCCTGGACGAGCCGGTGGTGGTCACCGATGACCGGCGCGCCCTGGTGCTGATGAACCGGGCCGCGGTCCGCCTGCTCGGCATCCCGGAAACGGGATGGCAGGGAAAGACGGTCGATTCCGTGGTCCTCGATGAAAAGCTCCGGGGGCTGTTCTCCGGGGATCCTTCTCCGTCTGTTGACGCGGAAGCGGCCGGTTTCTGGATTCCCATTCAGACGGCCGGAGAAACGCGGTATTTCCGGCCGCACCGGACGACCGCGGCGGAGGACAAGGGCCGGGTCCGCTACTTCGTGACGCTTTTTCAGGACGTCACCGCCTACCAGAAGCTCGACCGCATGAAATCGGATTTCATCGCCACGGTGTCGCACGAGTTCCGCACACCGCTCACCTCCATCCACATGAGCGTCGACATTCTCGCGAAGGAGGTCGTGGGCGCGATCAATGAAAAACAGAAGGATCTTCTCGCCTCGGCCAAGGCCGACGCCAGCCGGTTGAGCAAACTCGTCAGGGACCTGCTCGACCTGTCCCGGCTGGAGTCCGGCCGGCAGAGGCCGAAGAAGGAGAGGATGCGGCTCAGGGCCGTGGCCGAGGAAACGGTCCATTCGCTCGATCTGGTGCTCCGGGAGAAACAGATCCGTGCGACGCTGGAATTCCCGGAGGATCTGCCGGAGGTCTGGATCGATCCGGCGCAGATGGCGTGGGTTTTCGCCAACCTGGTCGGCAATGCGGTGCGCTACACGCCCCGGGGCGGGTCCATCACGGTCGCCGCGGAAAGCGAGGGCGGGCGGAACGCCATCCGGGTTTCTGTGACGGACACGGGACGGGGTATCCCGGAGTCGGAACTCATTACGATTTTCGACAAATTCGTTCAGATCAAGTCCCCGGCCGAATCCACGCCCGGCAGTGTCGGCCTGGGACTGGCCATTGCGAAGGAGGTAGTTGAAGCCCACGGCGGACGGATCTGGGTTGTCAGCGGGAAAGGAAAAGGCAGCACGTTCTTCTTCACGGTTCCGCTCACGGCGGAAGGGGATGCGGACGCATGAAAAATGAAAAGCCGACCGTCGCGGTTGTGGACGACGAGGAGCACATTCTGAAGACCATGGGTATCTGCCTCGAGGCCGCGGGATTCGAGGTGTCGCTGTACGCCGATCCCGAGGCGGCCGCCGCGGCTTTCACATCGAAAAAATTCGACCTGGCCTTCGTGGACCTCAAGATGGCGCCGATCGACGGAATGCAGCTGCTCGAGCGGATCCGGCGTGATTCGCCACCCACGACCGTGACCATGATCACCGCCCACGGCTCGCTGGACACCGCCATCGAGGCGGTCAAGCGGGGCGCCTACTATTATCTTCAGAAGCCCTTCGATTTTCAGGAGCTCCAGCTGTTCTCCCTGAAAGCCCTCGAGTACCACAACCTGTCCTGGGAGGTCCACTCCCTCCGTGCGCGCGTGGTCGACACCGGGTCGTTCGTCACACGGAACAAAAACATGCTCGACACCCTGAGCTTGGCGGAACAGGTGGCCGACAGTCCGATCACGGTGCTGATCGAGGGGGAGAGCGGCACCGGCAAGGAGCTCATCGCCCAGTTCATACACGACCGGAGCGCGCGCACGGGCAAACCGTTCGTCAAGGTCAATTGCGCGGCCCTGCCGACCGAACTGCTCGAGAGCGAGCTGTTCGGCCACGTCAAGGGCGCGTTCACGGGCGCGACGCGGGACCGCCAGGGACGGTTCGAGGCCGCGGACGGGGGGACGCTTTTCCTCGATGAGATCGCCGAGGTGTCGCCGGCCATTCAGGTGAAGCTGCTGCGCGTCATCCAGAGCAAGGAATTCGAGCGTGTGGGCGACAATGCAACGCGCCGGGTCGACGTGCGCATCATCGCGGCCACGAACCGGAACCTGAAAGCCGCGCTGGAGAATGGCGAGTTCCGGGAGGATCTGTTCTACCGACTGAACGCGGTGCGGCTGAAGGCGCTTCCGCTCCGCGAGCGGCCCGAGGACATCCCGCTTCTGGTGGAGCATTTCACGCAGAAAATCGCCGCGGGCCGGACGGTCCGCATCGAGCCGGAGACGATGGCCATGCTCCGCGCCTATGACTGGCCGGGGAACGTCCGCGAGCTGGAAAACGCCATGGAACGGGCCGTACTGCTCAGCCGGGGCGGAGCGATAGGGCCGGATCTTCTGCCCGAGGAGCTGACTTCCGCGCTGGAACCCGGAGGCACGCCCATGACGCTCGAGGATGTGGAGAAAGCGCACATCCGCAGGGTGCTTGCCCGGTGTGCGGATTACGAGGAGGCGGCGCGCCTGCTCGGCATCGACCGGTCCACGCTGTGGCGCAAGCGGGAGAAATACGGGTTGTGATTTGTTTCGTCCCGGTTCAATGGAAAAGATGGAACACGGACGCCTCCCCGCAAAGCGGGACCAATCAATTATATTTTTTTAGTGAAGGACGGCGCACGGACCTCCGGCGCGGATAAGGTTGGATGAATAGGGTGATTGAAGCTCCCCGCCGCCCGCTACGCGGGATCAAGCTATTATATGTCTTCTTGTTGAAGACAAGCGGCGGGCCTTCAATAGTGAACAAATCAAATAACTTGGTGCCGCTTTGCTGCGAATCTTCTATCTGTAGAGAAGAGTCATCTGATATTCGCTCGCTTACCCCGCGGCCCCGCTTCGCGGGACCAATCGATTCTATGCCTTCTGGTTGAAGGCAAGCCGCGGGGAATACGCTCGCTGACAGATTCGTTGATACAGATTGCGGGTAACAGGATGACAACCTCCCGCGGGTTTTCAACAACCCGCGGGAGGTTCCGGTTAAGAGGCGGGAATCAAAACCTCCCGGAGGCTTGAAGCCTCCGGGAGGTTTTAAACATGCGACACGCCTAAAGGTGTGTCGCACATCGTATAAATAACCGCAAATCCATGATGCAATCGGCAACGCCTGTTATTTCTTGAAAATCAAATCACAACGAACAATCGTCCGGTTTTTACGAATATTATTGTTGTAGAATCCAACCAGCCGAATCCCCTTCTGGCTTCTTGGTCCCAATCCAATCCCATCATTCATAATCGATTACGCAAGCCGTCCTTTCACGGCATGTTTATTGAAGGTTGTCCATATGGACGATTGATCCACTATCCATTGACCATTTGGAAAGGAGGCAGTCATGAATACCGCAATGATGCCGGGCCTTCCCAGGTACGGGGCTGTCGAGCTCCTTGAAGTTCAGCAGCGGTTCATTCTCCGGGCGCTTCTGACGGCCATCCTTTTCGAGTTCACCCTCCTGGCGGGCTATCACGCCTGGCGGCACTTCGTTGCCGCTCCGGAAGTTCTCGACGACAACGTCAAAATTATTGTCGACCTGCCTCCGGCGCCTCCGGTGAACACGGATGTCCAGCCGCTTTGGGATCTCATCCCGCAGAGGACGCGCATCAGGCCTTCGAACGGGACTCCGGTGCCGGTGCCCGATGTAGTGGCCGATCCGGAGAGCACGGTTCCGACGCAGGCCGAAATGGGCATGGAGGACGGACTTGCGGCCGGAATTGGGGACGGAGACGGCATCGTTTACCGGATCCCGCCGGACCTGCAAATCGAGGCTCCTCCGAAGGATTTTACGCCCGTGGAAAGGGATCCGGTATGCATACACCGGGTGAATCCGACTTATCCGGAAGTCGCCCGTCTCGCCGGGCTGGAGGGTACGGTTTACGTCAAGTTGTGGATCGACAAAGCCGGTAAAGTGCGGCAGGTGGTTTTGCTCAAGAGCGATAATCCGATTTTTGATCAGGCTGTGATCGAAGCCGCGAGACAATGGGTGTTCACGCCGGCCATGATGAATGCGGGACCCGTTGCTGTGTGGATGTCGATGCCGTTTCATTTCGCGCTCAGATAGCATCCCTGGCAGGAAAAAAGCCCTGTCCGGTCGAACCGAACAGGGCTCAATCCTGTGGGGTTTTTGATGGATGATCAAAATGACTGTGGTGTAAATGAAACCGGATCCTGCTGATAAATCGTTTATTAATTGAAGCTTAAAAGTTGTTTGGATTTTCTTCATGTTTCGGTGAAAAATACGACACGACATATTTTTATAAAAATCATTTCAATAAGCTTGCTAATGGACGCGTTTCGAAATCCATCAGTTGGATAATGCAACGCAATTTACAGATCAGTAAACATCTATCTCCAGCATAAACACTTGATAATTAATGTTATATGGGTTTCTCTCCGGTCATGGCATACGATTTGAATACATAATTATGAAACTAAGCCTCTTTATATAGAAAGATACTTTCACGGAAGGAGGTTCTTCTTGGCTGTTAAAGCCATGACCCTGGACAATCTGGATATCGCGGTTCTCGAACTCAGGGGCTCTTTTCTCGGCGGCAATGAAACCGAGGAACTCCGCGCTGCGGTCGGGGATCTGTTCGAGCAGGGCAACCGCAAACTGGTGCTCGACCTCGGCGGCGTCACCTATCTCAACAGCATGGGCATCGGCACGCTGGTCAGCCTCTACACCATGTATGCCAAGGACAGCGGCCGCATCAAACTCTGCCACATGGGCAAGAGCATCCAGAACACGTTCGTCATCACCAAGCTCGTCACCATTTTCGACATCGAGGAGACGCGGGAAGAAGCCATCCGGAATTTTCAGGCCGGCCAATAAGGCGACCCGCGTCGGAACGGCTGAGTTCAACTTCACTCAATTAAAAGGAGCAGAGCAATGAGACAGGGGATGTTCATCGGAATCGTTTTGGTCGCTGCTTTGATCGTCGCTCGGATTATCTTCGGATTCCTGCCCGAGTATATCCGGATGGGCGGCCCCATGGTGGTGGTGCTGATCGCGCTTTCCCTGATGCTTTTCACCTTCATCATCGAACGCCTGTTCACCCTGAAGAAGGCCAACGGCAGGGGTTCCCTGGTCGCCTTTTTGAAGAAGGTCCATGAGGCCACCAAAAACGAGAAGATCGACGACGCCATCAAGGCTTGCGACGCCCAGCGCGGTTCGTGCGCCAACATCCTGCGCGCCGGTTTCGAGAAGTACCGCATCCTGAAAGCCTCGGGCCTGGCCAAGAACCCCAAGGAGACCCAGTCTGAAATTCAGCATGCCATCGAGGAAGCCATGATGCTTGAAGTGCCGCTGCTCGAGAAGAACCTCGTCGCCATCTCGACCATCGCCTCCATCTCCGTGCTTGTCGGTCTGACCGGAACGGTGCTTGGCATGATCAAATCCTTCACCGCCCTGTCGCACGCCGGCAAGACGGACGCCATGGCCCTGGCGCTCGGTATTTCCGAAGCCCTCATCAACACCGCCGGCGGTCTGATCTGCGCCATTTTCGGCATTGTGGCGTACAACTACTTCACCACCCGCATCGACAACTTCACCTACATGATCGACGAGGCGAGCTACTCCATTGTCCAGACCCTGGCTGAGAAGCAGGGCAAGTAATCACAACCAAAACGGAGAGCAACGATCATGCACAGAAAAAAGGGTCGAGTCAGCGTCCATATCGACATGACGCCCATGGTGGACGTGATCATGCTCCTCTTGACCTTCTTCATGATGACCACGCAGTTCCGCCCGCCGGAAGCGGCCGAAATCGACATTCCGACGTCCAACTCCGAATTCAAACTGCCGGAGAGCGACGTGATGACGGTGATGGTCGGCAAGGACGGGAAGATCTTTCTCAAGACCGACGACCGGACCCGGATGCTACTCACCCGGACGTCCACCGACGAAGCCGAGAAAGCCGGCTTCAAGCAGCTCGAAGAAGGGCTTGAGATGCGGGATCAGAACAACCTGGCGGACATCATGATCCGTGCCCGGGTTCAGAATCCGAAACTGCGGACTGTGGTCAAAGGCGACAAGGAAACGCCGTACGGCCATTTCCAGGACGTGATGGACACCCTCCAGAAGGTGATGATCACGCGTTTCGCCCTGGTCACCGAAATGGAAAGAGGGTAAAGGAGAGCTACCATGGCAGGCGTAGATTTAGGCGGCGGTGGGAAATCCCACGGAAAAGGCGCCAAAAAGCACAAAAGCAAGAAGCGGATCAGTGTCCGCATCGACATGACGCCCATGGTGGACGTGATCATGCTGCTGCTGACGTTTTTTATGCTCACGACGGTGTTCTCGACACCGCAGACCATGGAGATCAACGTTCCGCCCGAGAACGACACCAAGGTGGAGGTGGCCGAAACGAAGCTGCTGACCCTGCGCGTCATCCCGGACGGCACCATCTTCTACAACAAGGGCTTCGAAACCCCAAAGATGCTGACGTTCAACGAGCTTCAGGGTTTCCTCACGCAGACCCTGGCTGCCGAGCCGGGCCTCATTTGCCTGCTCAAGGTGCACCGCGAAGGGAAGTACGAGATGATGGTCAATATCATGGATGAAATAAACATCGCCGGCATCACCCGCTTCAGCCTCGCGCCCTTCAACGAGGCGGACGAACGAGTGGTGCAGAAGGCCAAGGGCGCCTAAAGGAACAGGAGACCACCCATGTCGGGATATGTCATGCCGGGCCTTCCGAAGTACGGAGGCATCGAACTCAAGGAGGTCCAACAGAAGTATCTGATCCGCGCGATGATCATCGCGGCGGTGTCCCACCTGCTGCTGGTCGGCCTGTACTGGGGTTCGACGATTCTGGGCCAGGAAGAACCGCCCACAACCATCATTAAAATCGTCAAGTACAGCGACTTGGGCCCGCCCCCGTCGATCGCCTCCAGCGAGGTGGCGCCGGCGGTGTCCATGGCCGGACCCACGGCAAAGCCGAGCATCGGCATCCCGGTGCCCGTGCCGGACGCGGAAGTCAGCCCCGAAGCCTCATTCGCGTCCCAGCAGGATCTGAGCCAGATGTCAAGCCCCGTCACGACCGACGTGGGCGGCAGTGCCGTGATCGAGCAGGACATCGAAGTGGACGAGCCGCCGCCGGCCTTCGTTCCCTTCGAGAAGGAGCCGGTCGCCATCAAGAAAGTTGATCCGACCTACCCCGAAATCGCCCAGAAGGCGGGGCTCGAAGGCTCGGTGTACGCGAAGCTGTGGATCACCAAGGAAGGGAAGGTCAAGGAAGTCGTGATCATGAAAAGCGACTCCGAAATCTTCAATCAGGCGGTGATCGACGCGGCGGGCAAATGGCTCTTCACGCCGGCCATGATGAAGAACGGGCCGGTGGCCGTGTGGCTCGCGGTCCCCTTCAATTTCACGCTCAAATAACCTACGATATATGTTCGCGTCCCGCGTTCCGGCCTGAAATCCGGAACGCGGGACGAATGTTGCCGCTTCAGACGCAGGATGGCCGAAGCGTCACTCAGGACCGGCCAACCCCTGAATCCAAAATAATGGTTGGGCGGCAATCGGCGGGCCGGACCTCCGGCCGGAATGAGGATTTGCCTGGTCCGCCGGTCTGGCGGATTCTGGGGACGGTTGTCCGACCCTTCGGGCGCCGCGATCCGAAAGGATTCATGCCATGACCAACCTGAATTTGACGAGGATCATCGGTTACACCGCTGCGGCGATGATGGTGCTGCTGGGCATCGCCGTGCTGGCTGGGTTCATCCGCATGCCGCAGGGTCCGGCGGTGCGGACCGTGTTTGGCGTGGTGCTGCTGCTCTATGCGGGATACCGGCTGGCCGTGCTGAGATTGAAGCCACGGCGGCAGAAGCGCGACAGGCCCGGCCCGTTCCTGATCCTTCTCCTGGCCGTCGGGCTGTCCTCATGCCAGAAATCCAAGACCACCGAAGATACGGTCGAATCCGGCACTCTCGCCATCGCCGTGTCCGAATCGCACGCCCCCCTGATGCGGGCCCAGGCCGATTTGTTCATGCGGCTGTACACCAAAGCCCACATCACCATTCTTCCCATGCAGACGCGGCAGGCCGCAGTCACTCTGCTGAACGACAGCCTGCCCTGCGCGGTGCTCGACCGGCCCTTTAACGCAGAGGAGGATTCGGTCGCGGCGCGGTCCAAATCCAGAATCGACTCGGTGGTCATCGCAAAGGATGCGATTGCGGTCGTCGTGAACCTATTCAACGATCTCGAGAGCATCACGCCGGACGGCCTTCGGGCCGTTCTGGAGGGCCGGATCGCCGACTGGTCGCGGATACCCGGGGCCGGCTTGAGCGGCCGGATCCAGACCGTTTCGACGGGCATCAACTCCGGCGCTTATGAGCTCCTCCGCACGCGGTTCTCCCTCATTTCAGAGGGATTCGTGCCCATGGTCAGGGCCTCGGATCAGAACGAGGTCATCCGAACCGTGGCGGGCCGCCTGGGCGGCCTGGGCTTCGTCTCGCTCGCCTGCCTGAAGGACACGTCGGCCCTCAGGGTGGAGAAGCAGAAAGTCCGGGCACTGGACATGATCGGCGCCGACTCTTCGGGCGCGCCGGTGATTCAGAAGCTCCATCAGGCGAACGTCTATATCGGAAAATATCCCCTTCACTATCCGGTCGTCATGTATGTCTGCGGCGCGAAATCCCGCCTGGCCCTCGGGTTCAGCGGGTTTGTGGCCTCCACGCAGGGCCAGCAGCTTTTCCTGAACCGGGGGCTGGTCCCCGCCACCACGCCCGTCCGGCTGGTTCAACTCACAAGCGGTTCACCCGAATAGGAGACGGAGTCCATGAAAAGATTCCTCTTGGCGCTTTCCATCCTCGTCCTCGTGGCGTCCCAACCCGCCTCCGGGCAGGACAAGATTCAGAAAGCGAAGGATTGCTTTCTGAAGGGAGATTACCAGGCGGTGATCAACGGCCTGCGCGGCACACTGGCCACCGACATCCACTATAAGGACGCCCTGCTTCTGCTGAGCCAGTCGTTTCTGGCGGTCGGGCAGGCCGACTCCGCCGAGGCCAGGGGCAAGATTCTGCTCGGCTTCAATGACAAGAACGTTGAGGCCATTCTGGCCGTCAACCGGGCTCTCGTCGCCCAGAAGAAGATCAAGGAAGCCTACACGGTGATCCGCAAGGGGCTGAAGTCCAAGAAAAACCATGCGGGCATGCTCATCCAGCTCGGCAATGTGCATTTCGCGGCCGATTCCGTGGAACAGGCAATCGTCGCGTACGCGCAGGCCAAGGAATCCGACCCGAAGGCGCTGGAGGCCCACATCGGCCTGGGTGAATCCTACCGCCGCCTGCAGGCCTGCGCGGTCGCCATTCTCCAGTACGAGGAGGCCGCCGCCCTGGATTCCTCCCGCTGCGACCTGAAGCTGACGCTGGCCCGGCTGTACCGCCAGGAACAGCGATACAACGACGCGGCCAGGTCGTACATCGCAGCCATCAACTGCAGCGAGGACAAGGTGACGCCCTCGCTCGAACTCGGCACGCTGTACATACTCGCCAAACAATACGGCAACGCGGCCAACATCCTGGCCGCCTATGTCACGGTTCACCCCGAGGACCTGGAAAACTGGGCGCAGTTCAACGAGGCCGTGGATCAGGCGAAGGCGTGGTCGGTCGGGCTCGGCGTGGCGGACAGCATCCTGGCCCGGGATAAGGGCAATGTTCAGGCGCTCAAGCTGGCGGCCAAATCCAGTAACCAGCTGGGAAGGGCCGGCCGCTCCTCCGAAATGCACATCAAGGCCATCGAACTGTTCGGCCGTCTCGCGAAGATTCAGCCCCTCGACGCCGAGGACACCAAGTTCCTCGGCAAGGCCCATTACGAGCTCAGGAACGACACGACTGCCATCCGGCACCTGAAGCGCTCGTGGGAGATGGACACCACCCAGACCGACGTTCCCATGGATCTCGGTTCGGCCTACATGCGGGTCAAGGACTGGAGCCGGGCCTCGGCGATGTTCGCGACCAAGATCCGGCAGGACTCCACGGCCACGGCGGCTTACGTGAATTACGCGCTGTGCGAGGAGCAGATGAACAACTGGGACAACGCGCGCCGGGCACTGGTCCGCGGGTTGAGGCAGGCCCCGAATTACGTCGGCGGGCACTATTACCTTGCCTACGCGCTTCAACGGATGGACTCGGTGCAGGCCGCGAAGCGGGAATACGAGACCGTCATCGCCCTGGCCGACACGCAGAAGACGCGGTACCGGAACGAACTCGGCGATTCCTACCGCTATCTGGCGTTCGTGGGGCTCTATGAAAAGAATTACCCGGCCGCGCTGATGGCCATTGAGAGCGCCATGCCGTTCCGGCCGAACGACTGGGAACTGGCCCTGTGGCACGCCCAGACCCTGCACGCGATGAACCGGCGGGATGAGGCGCGGCGGGAGTACGAGCGCATCGTCCGCGCCGTGCCCAAGAAGAAGGAGGGCATTGATGCACAGAAGGGCCTGGACCGGCTGGATCTGGGTTTCTGAGTCACCGGAACAGCGAAGTTCCGCCGGACCTGCGGGCTCGAACCGGGGTCCGGTCAATCGGCACAGTGTGATCCCATGCAAGGAGGAGGAGGATTCATGAAACGCGTGTTGCTTCTCGTCTGCCTCGGTGCGGCCATCTGGACCGGATGCGCCAAGAAGGAATCCAAGCCCCAGATCTCCGGATGGACGGAAAATACCGGCCTCATCCAGCTTCCCGGTTTTCGTTATCCTCAGAACTGGATCATGACATCGGAGGGCGGAAGCCGGTACATGGTCTATTCCTCTCAGGAAGTCATCGAGCGCTTCTATGACTATACGGTCAAGGGCAAGGACGGCGCGCGCTTGGTCGTCTGGTACGACCGTATGGACACGCTCAAGACGCTCGAGAAGGCCGTGGACGAACTTAAAAACACCCTGTCCGCCTCCGGTTTCGTCATCAGTGAAGTGACTGCCGGCCCGGTCCGCGGCGTGCCGGGAACGGCCGTTCGCTTCAGCGGATTCGTGGATGCCAAGAACAAACTGGAGGCCGTCCAGGTGCAGGCCGTGAAGGACTCCTTTCTCGTCACGATCAAGTACGAGGCGTTCAACAAGGCTTTCGCCGCCTCCCGGGCGGTACTCGACACCGCGCTTGCGTCCTTCCGTTTCCCCATCTCCCAGAAGGACCTGAAGCCGGAGGATCTGCAGAAGCCTTCCACCGTGTATAAGACGTACGAGGACGCGACCTGCAAAATGTCGCTGCCGGACAATTTCGGCGCGGCGACGGCCCAGGCGAAAGCCCCCGTTGTTTATTCCCTGGATGTCAAGGGCGATCGCGCGGACTGCACGTTCCGGATCGACATCCTGCCGGCGCAGAACCAGACCCTCGAGAAAGTGGTGGAGCAGAACAGCAAGTTCTTCAAGGCCACATCGCAGGGCGAGGCCGGTGTCGCGGGCGCGAAATCGATCTACCTGAATTATTCGCCCCAGCCCGGCGTCCAGAGCCGGGCCTATTTTCTCGTGAAAGATGATAAAATGGTCCGGATCATCTTCAACTACTATCAGAAGATGAAGGACGACTTCCTGCCTGCGTTCGAGAAAATGGTCGGATCCATCCAGTTGAAATAGCGCGTCCGACCTGTATCTCGATTTTTGTCCATGATGATGATTTTCTGCGGCGGAAACCGGGGCGCTTTGACCCCGGTTTCCGCTTTCAGAACCCTGCCTCCGGGCCGGCCGGTGATACCGGCCCCGGGCGTCGCAGCATGAGGAGGCATCAATGACCTTTCACATCACCTGGGTGGACTGGCTGGTCATCGGGATTTATTTCGCTTTCGTGCTGGGCATCGGGTTCTACCTCAGGCGGTTCACCAAGACGGGTGAGGATTTTTTCATCGCCGGCCGCCGGAACAGCGCCTGGGTGGCCGGGCTCGCGTTTCTTTCGGCCAACATGGGCGCCCTTGAACTGCTGGGCATGACCGGCAACACCTACGAATACGGCATGTTCGTCGCCCATTTCTACTGGGTCGGCGCGATTCCCGCAATGCTGTTTCTCGCGATTTACATGATGCCCTTCTACTATTCCAGCAAGATCCACTCCGTTCCCGGGTACCTGAAGCTCCGTTTCGACGAAAAAACGCGCATATTGAACGCGATCGCATTCGGAGTCATGACCCTCCTTGTGTCGGGCATTAACCTGTACGCCATGGCCCTGGTCCTGCGCACCTTTCTCGGATGGAACTGGGACGCCTGTATGTGGATTTCGGCGGGAACCGTGGCCGTCTATGTGACGCTGGGCGGCCTGCTTTCCGCCATTTTCACCGAGATTATCCAGTTTTTCCTGATCTGGTTCGGCCTGTTCCTGGTGTCCGTCCTGGGGATCATTGAAATCGGCGGATGGCAGGAGGTCTTCAACCGGCTCCCGGACTCCATGGGCGCCCTCTGGTCCACGTCCACCGATCCGGCGAACAACGGGATGCAGGTGACCTGGATGGGGGTGGCCCTCGGACTCGGCTTCGTGCTTTCGTTCGGGTACTGGACCACGGATTTCCTGGTCGTGCAGCGCGCGTTCTCCTCCAAGGATCTCCGGTCCGCGCGCATGACTCCCATCATCGCCTCCTTCTTTAAAATGGCCCTTCCGTTCATCGTGGTCATCGCCGGTCTCGTCGCGTGGGTGCTGGCGCGCGATCCGGGTACGGGGTTCTCACTTCTCGTCGAGGACGGCAGTGTGCGCTATGATTCCGCATTGCCCATGCTGATCAAGCGGTATTATCCGACCGGCCTCATGGGATTGGGCGTGACGGCACTGCTGGCGGGCTTCATGGCCGGTCAGGCTGGCAACATCAGCGCCTTCAATACGGTCTGGACTTATGACATTTACCGGGCCCTGATCCGGAAAAAGGCCACGGACGCCCACACGGTCCGCATGGGCCGGGCGGCCACGATCGTCGGCATTCTGCTCAGCGTGGTCACCGCGTATTGGGCCAAGTCGTTCCCCAGCATCATGGATTACATGCAGGCTATCTTTTCGTGGGTGAACGCCCCGCTGTTCGCCACCATGCTGCTCGGCATGTTTTTCGCGCGGATCACGTCCGCCGGCGCTTTCTGGGGCCTGATCGCGGGCATGGTCTCGTCCTTTTCACTCTTTCTCGCGGTCAAGTTCGGATGGATTTCCGCAAGCCTGATCACCCTGTCGAAGAACGCCAGCCCGATGGCCGCCAATTTCTGGCGGGCCTGGTGGGCGTGGCTGATCTGCTTCGTGATCACCATTCTGGTGAGCGCCTTCACCAGGCCCAAGCCGAAAGCCCAGCTGGCCGGTCTGGTCAGGGGGCTGACCACCGTCGCCAGTGACGGCAAGCTCCGTTTCTACCAGAGACCGGGGCTCATGGCCCTGGCGGCGCTCGGCGTGTTTTTGATCCTGAATCTCATCTTCTGGTAGAAGGGGGCCCGACGTGTCCGAACACCGCATGCTGTCCATCTGGTTCTTCGTCGGGCTGATGCTGACCGTATTCGGAGTCATCATCACGGCGACAGGCGTTTATTTTCTGTTCCGCCCCCAGCAGGTCACCGTGCTCGCGCATCTCAACCCCAGCCTGTGGTGGGGATTGATCATGCTTGCGGCGGGCCTATTGTTTCTGGTTCCGTCCCTGCGGACGCTCAAAGGGAAAAAGCATTAGGAGAATCGTCCGCGGTTTTTTGGAATGTCCCCAGAAACCGCGGGTTTCAGTTCGGAAGAGGCGTTATCGGTCACGCAGTTCCGGAGAGGGGTCATCGTCCGCTGCCGCGTGAACCAATCGAACTTCATCCCATCACCTTACCTGAAAAGGAAGCCATCGATGAGCGAGAAAAGCCAGAAGCTGTCGTTTTTCGAGAAGCTGGGATACAGCGGCGGAGACGCGGCCGCGAATTTCGTCTTTCAGACGATGATTCTGTTCCAGGCGAACTTCTACACGGACGTGTTCGGCCTGACCGCGGGTCTCGCCGCCACCATTCTGCTGGTCGCCCGGCTCTGGGACGCGTGTTTCGATCCAATCATGGGTCTGCTCGCCGACCGCACCAACACCCGCTGGGGCCGTTTCCGTCCCTGGGTGCTCTGGACCGCCATTCCGTGGGCCGTGGCTATGGTGTTGGCCTACACGACGCCCAGTTTCGGGGGCTCTGCGAAGATCTTCTACGCCTTCGCCACGAACATTCTGCTCATGATGCTCTATTCGGCCAATAACATGCCCTACTCGGCTCTGGGCGGGGTCATGACCGGTGACGTTGTGGAACGGACCAAGCTGAACTCCTTCCGGTTCGTGTCCGCGAACATCGCCCAGTTTATCGTGGGCGGATTCACGCTGACTTTGGTGGCCAAGTTCGCGGGACCGCAGCTGAACCGCCAGCACGGCTGGACCATGACCATGGCCCTCTGGGCCGGCGTCTGCCTCGTGCTGTTCATGATCACGTTTTTCTCCACCAAGGAGCGCATCCAGCCGCCCCCGAAGCAGAAGACTTCCCCGAAGCAGGATTTCGCCGATCTGGCCCGGAACAAGCCCTGGGCCATCATGTTCTTCTTCACGCTCGTGCATTTCGCCATACTCGCGATGCGGGGCGGCGCCTGGTATAATTACTTTCATCATTACGCGGACAAGACCGCGATGTACGACTGGCTGCATAAAATCGGCCTGACGGCCCCGGCACTGGCTCCGGGTGAGACCGCGCAGGGCGGCATACTCGAGACGCTGGGGTATATCGTTCACGGGGACCGGCTGAATCTGGCGAACTCCAACGTCGCGGACGTGTTCAACAGCGTTTTCAATATCGTGGGCACGGCGACCACGATTCTCATCATTATCCTGTTCGCCTCAACCCTGACCAAGCGGTTCGGGAAAAAGGCCGTCGCGACCGCCGGCTTCAGTCTCACCGCGATTGCCTCCCTCTCGTTCTACCTGCTCAAGCCCACGAACACGGGGGCCATGATCGCCATGAGCGCGATCACCTCGATCTGCTACGCCCCCACCATCCCGTTGATCTGGGCTATTTTCGCGGACGCCGCGGACTTCGGGGAGTGGAAGACGGGCAGACGCGCCACGGGCATCATCTTCGCGACGATCGGATTCTCCCTGAAGGCGGGGTTGAGTCTCGGGTCCGCCTTTTTCCTCTGGCTGATGGCGGCCTGGTACGGATATGACACGGCCGTCGCGCCCGCAGGGCAGGTGCTTGAGGGATTCCGGATGTTCTCGAGCGTGTACATCGCGATTCTGTTCGCCATATGCGCGCTTCTGATGATCGCGTATCCCCTCACCAAGAAAAAGACTCTGCAGATCGCCGACGAGCTGGCGGAGCGGAGAAAGAAGTACGCAACGCAGAGCTGAGAAGCTCGCGCCCTACGGCAATTAGAAAAACAAAATCGCCCGGAAGCGGACCTTTCCGGGCGATTTTCATTTAATCGGCGATCCAAAACTCAACAACAGGTGATAGAACGCTCTACCACAAATGGTGCACCTGCGGCCGGATGAAGCGGTCATAGATCTCCCGGCAAGCCTGCATCTGCGTTTCGGTCAGGGGCGGAAGGTCCGCGGCGGATGCGTTCTCCTCGGCCTGGGACGGACGGCGGGCGCCCGGGATAACGCAGGCAACCGCGTCGAACATCAGGATCCACCTGAGCGCGAAGCGGGCCAGGGACACGCCGGGCGGGACGATCTTTTTCAACTCTTCGATCGCGGCCAGCCCGGTTTCGTAATCGATTCCCGAGAATGTCTCGCCCCGGTCGAAGGCTTCGCCCTTCCGGTTGAAAGCCCGGTGGTCATCCGGAGCGAATGCGGTGGCCGCGGTCATCTTTCCGGTGAGAAGCCCGGAAGCCAACGGCACTCGGGCCAGCACGCCGACCCCGCGGCGTTTCGCCTCGGTGAAGAACGCCTCGGCCGGGCGGATCCGGAAGAGGTTGAAAATGATCTGCACGGACATCACGTTCGGATATACCAGCGACCGGAGCGCCTCGTCCACGGTTTCGACGCTTACGCCGTAATGCCGGATTTTTCCGGAAACGGCCAGATCATCCAGAATACCGAAGACCTCAGGCCTGTCGTACACGGCCGACGGCGGACAATGGAGCTGCAGCAAATCGAGCGAATCGGTCCCTATGTTTTTCAGACTGCGTTCGACGAAAGCGGTGAGATTCGACCGGTTGTAGCCTTGGGCCGCGTGGGGGTCGAGACGGCGGCCCGCCTTGGTGGCGATGAGAAAAGGCTCGGGGCATTCGCGCCGCAGACGGCCGAGCAGGCGCTCGCTGTGGCCGTCGCCGTACACATCGGCCGTGTCGAAGAAATTGACGCCGAGATCAAGCGACCGGTGCAGGGCCGACATGGATTCGGAATCGTCCGTCCGGCCCCATGAGCCGCCGATCGCCCAGGCGCCGAATCCGACGGCCGACACGGACCAGCCGGTCCGACCGAACTTCCGCATTTCCATATCCTCAGTCCTTTCGCTGCAGAATCACCAGAGAGAGATCATCGTTCGGACGCGCCTCGCCCACGAAGCGGTCCACGGCCGCCAGAAGGGCCTTGCCCATGTCCGCGGCCGGGAGTCCGTTCAGCGAAGGCATCATGTCCATCAGGCGCTTCTCGTCGAAATGCGCGCCGTTTACATTGCGCGCGTCCGTGATGCCGTCTGAATAAATCAGCAGGGTGTCGCCCTTTCGGAGGCGGACGGTCTGCTCCTTGTAAGCGGCCCTGGCCGTGATGCCCAGCGCGGGCGCACCCTGCTTCATCACTGACGCGGCTCCGGAACGGAGCAGGATGGGCGGGTAATGCCCCGCGTTGACCAGCCGGACCTTGTCGGATTTGGGGCGCAGTTCCGCGTACACCAGGGTCGAAAACCGGGTGGGTAGACCGTCGCGCAGGACGATGCGGTTCATCC
>CAVTNR010000001.1:0-129478 GCA_963736115.1 uncultured bacterium | reverse complement strand
TTCAACCGCCAGTCCAGCTCCTTATTGATGTGGAACCAGGTGACGATTTTGATCCTCGGATAATCCCGCTTCAGCCGGACGAAGGCGTCGCGTATCCAGTCCGCCTTTGTACGGCTGTCCATTTGGAATTCTCCGGACGCGAACTCCGCGATCATCATGGGCTGGTCGCCCAACCGGGCGCAGTCGCGCACCAGGTCCCCGAAACAGGACTGAAAGTCGTCGTACGGCCGGTCGCTTCCCCAGGGATCCCGCGGGTACCAGTTGTAGGCATCCAGTCCGATCCAGTCGACATATCCGTCGCCCGGCCAGTAATTTTCGATCCGGTTCCAGGGGTCCGGGGTGAGATCGATGCTGGGGCCGTGCGGGCACCAAACCCAGCGGACGTTCCGGGCGCCGGCTCTGCGGAACCGGTCCACTGTGTAGCGCCAGACCGCCGCAACTTTCGCGGGACCGCCGTCCGAGCCGCCGTTCTTGAGTCCTCCCCAGATGTACCAATTTCCATTGAATTCATGCAGGAAGCGGATCAAAACCGGTCCACCCCACCGGCGGGCACCGGCCGCAAAGGAATCGATGACCGCGTCGCTCTTTCCGGCCAGCACGTCGTCAAGCCCCGTTTCGGACGGCGAGTCTACGGGCCTGGTATTGTTCGAATTCACTGAAGGGCGGAAAAGCTCCCAGGTGACGTGGGGGATGCAGCCGAGACCCCGGGCGGTCTCACACGCGGCCGCGGGAAAGGCGTCGTCCCAGGTGCAGTACCACATGACACTCCCGACGGGCTTGCCGATCAGCTTTTCGAAAGAGCGTATGCCGGACTCCCCGTGCTCCGGAAAACGCGCCTCGCCTTCGGCCGTGAACATGCCGAGCATGCAGCCTTCCCATTTTCCGTCCGCCGGAATTTCCGGCCCGCGGCCGGCGCAGGCGGCAGCAAGAAGTGGAATAATCAGAAGCATCGCATGCAAGTAAGTTCTTTTCATGAATTGCCTCATGTGAGTTGACAATTGGACCATTAAGCGGTTCCGTGTTCAGAGTTCAGAGTTCCGGGTTATATCCAACTTGGATCCCCTCCGAACCTATATCATTTTTTAACTCGGAACTCGAAACCCGGAACGCGAAACTCTTGCTCAGTCCCTCAAAAATTTCAGACTGGATAACGGAATTCCGCCCGCTCTCTTTCGCCGCACGGAATCGCAGGAGCGGCACGGCTCGGACAGGGCTTCGAAACGGCCTTCGCGCATGGACGCGCGCAAATCGCGGATCCGCGGACTGTTGAAGATTTCCCGGAGCGGCGCGTTCCGAACGTCTCCGTATATGATTTTCGCAAAAAAATCATGCGGGCAGGACCCGACGCGGCCGTCCCACAGAACGACCAGCGCGTGCCAGGGAAAGGTGCAGGCCGAGAATGCGTCCGGCACGGGTTTGCCCATGTCCACGTTCCCGGCCCAGTTGTGCGGTTTCTTGATGATCAGCCGGTCGAGCCCCGCCGCGGCCAGGGAATCGGCGAAACGGGCCTTGGCCGCCGGGTCCGGCGCGCGTCCAGCGATCTCCATGACTTCCACCACGGTGCGCGGGCCGCGGGCCCCGAACTTGCGTTTCAATTCCAGGAATCGGAGAATCTTCTCCAGCGTCGCCTCGTACCGCGCCCCGACACGGACGGATTCGTAGGTCTCCGCATCATACCCGTCGAATGAAAACGAGATGAGCCGGAGACCGGAGCGGATGAGCGCATCGGACCGCTGTTCCGTCAGAGCGGTCCCATTGGTATGCAGTTTGACCTTGATTCCCTTTTCGTCCGCGTAACGGATCATCTCCTCCAGCTCCGGATGAAGCGTCGGTTCACCCCGGTGATGGAGATTGACATCGTGCACCGATCCCGCGGCCTGGTCGATCACGGAGCGGAAAAGGCCGGTCTCCATGAATCCCAGATCCGCATCGGCCTGCCGTTTGTTCGGGCACATCACGCATTCGAGATTGCAGCGGTTGGTGGGTTCGATCCAGAGCCGGTACGGGGCGTAGGGAACTTCCGTCCTGCGGCTGAACCGGTAATGCCACGTGATTCGGAGCAGGCGGCCCACCGCTCGCTGATGGGGGATGAGTTGCGTCATACGGTCGTTATCCGGAAACAGACCGGCTCTTCGCGGCCTGGTAGCACCTTATGGGTGTTCAATGATTGTTCCGTCCTGTAATGGGTGGATGAAGGGACCGTTGAAAGGTTCCGGGAAGTCGCGTCAGTCGGACAGAGAGACGCGGCTGTAACACCGGCCGTTCTCGTTCCAGTAGAAAATCGAACTGTGGCCTTCAAAAAAAAAGAAATAGACGCCGGTCCGGGTCAGCTCCAGTTCCGGGGGTTCGCCCGGACCGCACTCCCAGAACCCCCTGCCGCATGCGGTCCGGTACTTTCCGGGTTTGACGGGCGACAATCCCGCGTGGATTTTTCCATCCCTCCGGGAGAGCGGTATTTCCTGAAGCTTGAGTGTCTGCCCGCCGGAACCCGGCAGGACGAACAGCCCGCATTTGAACTCTTCCTTCTGTATCAGGATGAAGGCATGGTCCCTGCGGTTGTCGCCGTCGAAATCTCCATGGGCCACATTCGGCAAAGCGCCGTTGAAAAACCGGACGTCCTCGTCCGTATAATCGCTCTTTTCCGTCACCTGCCATCCCGTGGGCAGGCGGGTTTTGAACTGCCCAATGGCCGGCCGGAAACCGAGGAGCAGGACGAGGATCCAGGCGATTACGATAATCCGACTTTTTTTTCTTTGAACTTTGAACATTGAACTATTCCCGGGCTTTGAACTCTATTTCTGCAGAAGAATTTTACGCGTTTCGGAGAATCCGTTCACCGAAAACCGGATCAGATAAACCCCGCTGGCCCGGACTCCGGCGTCCCATACGGTCTCGTGCGTCCCCGGTCCGAGAATTGCATCCACGAGTGTCTCGACACGCTTGCCGGTCACGTCCAGGACGGTAAGGGTCACCCGGCAGGGAACCGGGTTCCGGTAACGGAGCACGGTGCGGCAGTTGAAGGGATTCGGAAACGCCGGAACCAAGGCGAATCCTTCCGGCCGGATGCGCATGTCCGGCGCAGCGCTGGCAAAGGGGCTCTCAAAAGCCCCCAGATCCGGGCCGGTTCCCCAAAATATTTCTCCGATATCCTCCCCCCCGTCGACCAGATCACTGCCCTCCGCGAGCCTGAGAAAATCAAGAACCGGAAGCGCGCCGTCCTCGCCCCTGGGCCCGGACACGCCTGCGGTGTCCAGTGTGACGAAGTCTTCCTCGCCCACGTGAAACGGACTTTGCCAGCTGGCGGGGCCCTGTTCGACGGTACCGGCCAGACTCACGGAGCCGGCGAAGGAAAGGCCGTTCCGGACCGATACGGACTGACCCTCGTTGACGGCCTCGAAGAAGCTGTAATTGGCCGCCCGGTTCCTGTATCCCGAGCAATGCCGGAGCGTCATGGTTCCGCGGTTGTGGTTCTGGTCGAATCCCTTGGCCTTGTTGTCAAAGGCAATACAGCGGTTCAGGATGACGTGATGCATGAGGCGAGACGCGTTGCCGTCGTCTCCGCCGCCCGT
The DNA here is from genome assembly GCA_963736115.1 of uncultured bacterium. Taxonomy (GTDB): domain Bacteria; phylum Zhuqueibacterota; class QNDG01; order QNDG01; family DTFT01; genus JAFGAX01. The sequence continues at coordinate 125,909 of CAVTNR010000001.1, read as the reverse complement.
TTTGAATCCGTTTCCGTTGGCCTGGGATCCCGGATCCGTGCCGTCGGCCAGAAAACCATTCCGCCAGGTCCAGCAGGAGTCCAGTACCGTGGTCACGCCGTCCGCGCCTCGGAGATACCCGTCCCATCCGTCGTCGCAGTTTTCCCACGCGCGGCAGGCGGTGAAAACATTGCCGGTTCCGACGGCCAGCTTGGGCGCGAATCCGTCCGCGTCTCCGTAATCGGGCGGGTCCGCATTCCTGTAGGAATCACAGCGAATGATCCGGTTGTCCGAGGCGCCGCGGCTCAGCTGGAGTCCGGTGTCGCGGTTCTCGAAGAAAGCGCAATGTTCAACGATGTTATGCGACCCGCCGTCGATCTCCATGCCGTTGTCACCCGCGCCCCGGATATCCAGCCCCGTGATGCGCCAGTGTGAAGCCTGAAGCAGGATACCTTTCTTCCCCAGGGGGCTGGAAGAAAAATCCAGGAGCGGCCTCTCACCCGGAAAGGCGGAAAACCGGACCGTACGGTCCGCAACGCCGCTCCGGGAAGCGGAAATGCGGATGGCATCGGGTAGAATCCACTGCCCCCCGCGAACATACACGGTGTCTCCGGGAAGCGCCGCGTCCACGGCTCTGGCCAACGTTCCGAATGGACGGTCGAATGTCCCGGGATTTGCATCATCGCCGTCCGGGGCCGTCACAAAAACCGAGGCACGCAGAAAAGGCGCGGCCATCAGAACCATGATGAGCATCCGGAATGGGTGCATGCGAACACTCCTGCTGGGCCGGATCCGGAACGGCCACCGGAGCGGAACCAAGATCCGGAGGCTGTCAGAACCGGCGGTGCGCGGGGTACGCCGGACCGGGTCTAAGCCCTCGGCTTATCCCCGTCCAGATGAAGAATGATAGCGCCGTCGAATCCGTTGAATCGCGTGGAGGATGCGGTGCTGTAGGCGCCGATATTCCCGGTGATCAGCAGGTCTCCTATCTTCAGATTCGCCGGCAGGTGGGCTGAAAGCGTAATTTTGTCGAAGCTGTCGCAGGTCGGGCCCACGACCGCGCACACTTCCGGTTTCCCGCGGCGGACGGCCTTGAAATTGGGAATCCAGTGATCGTACACGACACCGCTAGAACGTGTGGTACACGCCGTCGTTGATGTGGTAGAACACCTTTCCGTCCCGGCGCGCCTTGCCGATGATCTCCGAAATCAGGGTGGCGGCCGTGGCCACCATGAACCGTCCGGGTTCCGCGATGATTTCAATGTCGTCCGGGAAGAGCCGGTCGAATTCGGCGTTCAGCAGGCCGGCCAGCTTTTCGAACCGGGGCACCTGGTCGTCATACGGCACCGGAAAACCGCCTCCGATGTCGATGAGATTCAGGTCGTAACCTTTTTTCCGCGCGTCGTGAAAAATATCCGAGGTGATGGCCAGGGCGGACGTATAATTGTCGAAGTGGGTGCACTGACTGCCCACGTGGAAACTGATGCCCTCCACCTTCAGCCCGGCATCCACGGCCTTGCGGATCAGCTTCATGGCTTCGCCCGGCTCGCATCCGAACTTGGAGCCCATCTCCACTTGCGATCCCACGTCGGGCACCTTGAGCCGGAGCACCAGGCCCGCCGATTTGCAGTGGTCCCGGATTTTGAGGACTTCGTCCAGGTTGTCATAGGTGACCAGCGGCCGGTACCGCTTGATCTTTCTCAGGGTGTCCCGGTCCTTGATCGTGTTGGAGAAGATGATCTTGTCCCAGATGAAGAACTCCTGGTCCTTTTCCTTGAAATGCCGGATGTACTCGTAGACCTGCATGAACTCATTGTACGAGGCGACGTCGAAGCTCGCGCCCTCCTGGAACAGCGTCTTGACGATTTCCGGATTCGAGTTCGCCTTCACCGCGTAATAGCACTGCACGCGCGGCAGGTGTTTCTTGAAGGTCCGGTAATTGCTCCGGATGACGTCATGGTCTAGCAGAAACAGCGGCGTTCCGTAGCGCGCGGTCAGGTCCAGCCATTTTTTCTTCATGATGCCTCCCTCCGCTCACTCCGGCAGTTTTCCGATGAGCCGTTTGAGATCCCCGACTTCCCGGTTGTTTTCGAGGTACGCCTGGATCAGGCCCCGGTACAGTTCCGGTCCCCGCTTGTACAGACGCTTTAGTTTTTTCTTCCTGGCGGACCGGAGCACATAGGCCGTGAGCATGGGCAGGGCCACCGTGGAATCGACGTAGGCGGTGACGCTCTCATCGATCTTGTCGGGATCGATCTTTCCCCAGCTCGCCGCCTCGCTGGGCGACGCGCCGGACAGGCCTCCGGTGTCGGGTCGGGCGTCGGTGATGTTGATGTCATAATCCTGGCCGAGCTCGGGAATCATGAGCACTTCCTGGATCTGCGGCTCGGTCTGGAGCATGAAATTCTTGGGGCTTCCGCCGCCGATGAGGATTACGGCGGTCTTTCCCTTCTCGGTCCGCTTGGCGTTCAGGATAATGGCCGTCGACTCGTTGACATCGATGCTGGGATTGATCTTGAGGCGGAACTGTTTCTGCAGACCGGCCGCCTCGGCCAGCAGTTCGATGCCGGCCACGTTCATGCCGATCGTGGAATCGCCGGGCGAAGAGGTGAAGACCGGGATGTCGTTGCGAAAAGCGGCGGCCACGATACTCACCTGCCCGGTTCTGTTCTTCCGCTCCCATTCGTCCATGATCCGGCCGAGCAGGTGGTAGAACTCACGCGTGCCCATCTCCTTCTGGAACTCCGGCCGGACGAGGATGTGCCTCAGCCGCCGGTCCGTTTCCATGAGGACGTCTTCGTAGTCGAACAGAATGTCGTAAATGCGCGTGACGCCCTTCCGCCGCAGGTCCGCGTCGTCCACGTTATGACTGCCGCGGAACATCGGCAGATTGAACGCAAAATGCAGGTCGTGGTACATGTTCGCGCCGGTCGCCGTCATCCAGTCGATATAACCGTGGTTCATCAGGGGGATGATGGCCGACGGCCCCATGCCCGCGGGCGTCATGGCCCCGGCCAGGCTGAGTCCGACGGTGACGTCGCTTTTGGAGTATTTGTCCCTCAGAAGATGGCAGGCCGCGCGGAGCCGGCCTCCGTTGTAAGCGTCCATGTTATCGATGAGGCTGACAATGTCGGTGGTTCCGGAAATCGGTTTGGGAAGGATACGCTTTCCCTTGAGGTATTTCTCCTTGCCGGAACATTCGTTCTTCTTTTTCGGCATTTCATTTCCTTTCAAAAATCGTCCGTTGGTGAATGATGGACCCCGCCGCAAGCAGTGGTGTATCGCAAAAAACTTGGATGATGGATACCGTAAGCGGCGGGGGGTCAGACCCGTCGGAGCGGCCAGAAGTCCAATCTCCGATCATCAAGAAAACTGGGACCAGAAGGACCGGGCTTCTGGCCGCCCGATCGGACCGGACGTAATTTCATTTAAAATAGGCAAAATGTCAAGACCCAACCGGCCGGCGTTTCGCCTATCGCTGGAGCACGAATTTGCGGACTTCCCAGAAACGGCCGACCTGCATGCGGCAGAGGTAAACGCCGCTCGGCAGGCTCCCGGCCGACCAGAGCAGTTCATGCTCGCCCGAAGCCGTGACGGCATCCACGGGCACGGAAACCTTTCGGCCCGAGGCATCCAGGATGCGGATCGTGACATGGGCCGTTTCCGGCAGGAAATAGCGGAACACCGTGGTCGCGTTGAAGGGATTGGGGAAGTTCTGCGACAGCGCGATGCGGCCGGGCCGTTCCGGCTGTTTTCGCGTCCGGACGGACGTCTGTATGGATTCCGCGCCGTCTCCCACGATTTCAATTTCGGACAGGAGATTGGTGCCGATGCCCTTTTCCCGCGCCAGGGCCAGGTAATTGAGGCATGCCGTTCCGTCGGGCCGGTACAGCTTCTCCGCCTGCGGGTCATTGCCCATCTGCAGAGAGGCGATGCTGTCCGTCGCGACCGGATCCTTGCCCGCCAGAAGAAGGTTATACGCCTTCGGCGCGAACGTCGATGCCGTGGGCAGTTCTCCGCCGTCCGCGGTTTTGATGCCGTCGATCACGGCGAGGTGAATGGGCCTGGCCATGTTCAGGTCGCAGATGGCGCGCTGGAGGTCCTGCTTGTCGTTGTTGGTGATGCCGCTGTGCAGTTTCGAACGCCATCCGCTGCCCATTTCGGGCAGAAGGGGAACGATACCGATCAGGTTTTTCATCGAATGCGTCACGCACGCGGTCAGGTGGTGTTTCATCTTGGGGATGGAGACGAATGCGTTCACTTCAGTCAGAATGCGGTTGAGCTTGAAGCTCTCCCTGTCGCAGAAATTGCTCCCCACGGGCTGATCCGCGAAATCGCCGTACGGCGCGGTCTTATTCAGGTCAATCAGGGTCGCGCCCAGCGACTCCTGTACTTCCTTATAACCGTAATTGTTGTAGGAGTCCATACCCCAGATAGCCTCAACGATGTACAGGTCCTGCGGTCGTACGCCTGCGTCGAGAATGCACTCGCCCACAGCCCGGATCACCTCGGGGTGGGTCCAGACGCTCTCGACAAGCGGGACGCCCTTGAGCCGGGCGTTGCCGTCGTACGAGGTCCCGCCCGTGATGTTGATTTTGATCGCGACCTTATCACCGGACCGGATCACATCCCCGATGCCGCCCAGGGCTTCAAAGAGGTGCTGAACGCGGGCCTTGACATTCTCCCTTGTATAATCGTAAGCCTGCGTCGCGGCCACGAGGGCCGTACCGGCGTAGGGCCGTAAAGGGGAATCCGCGAACAGCCGGGCCGGTTTCGAGAGCGAACCCGCGGCCAGCCCGGCCGCGGCCGCGCCCGTGGCCGCCAGGAATTGCCGTCTCGAACACATCCCTCCCGTCTCTTGTTCGGTTTTCTTCTTGCGCATGTGATGACTGCTCCTTGATATTTGGGATGACCGGTTCACATCAGGCGGTTGTCCAAGAACCGGTGTTCGGAAATGTTCACTGTTTTTTCCTTGAAGCCTTTCCGCGGGAAGGCTTTTTCAACACAGCGGTTCGTTTCGAAGCCGGCTTCCGCCCGCTCTTCCCTTTCCCTACATACAGGTCGAATCCTGGTCCGAACTGACCGAGAAATTCCAGGGAAAAAGCCCGGAAGACATATGAAACCGGAAGCAGGATGACTGAATTGACGTAAGGCACGGCCAGGAGCAAAAATCCGACGCAGCAGGTCATCAGCCCTACCGCCACGATCAGCGAAACGACCGCGACCTTGAGCAGGAACACCAGAAGCCCGTACAGGAGGAAGGCGCCTGGGTTTTGACGGAACAGATCCCAGAATAATCCGGCCGCGGGCAGAATGGTCATTCGGCGTTTGGCCATGACCGGCACCACGAAATCGTTCAGGCAGATCTCCACGAAAGACGCGGCGAGAATCAGCAGGAGCAGTCCCGCAGCCATGAGCAGGACGGTCGGCAGTATGCCGTCTCCGGAAGCGTTGCTCCCGGCCATCCCGATCAGGACCAGCAGGCAACCGAGCAGATAGATGGAGAAAACGGCGAAGGCCGCTGCGCCGAGCAGGAGCCGGGCGATGAACAGAGAATCACCGGCCGGACGATACTCCCGCCAGGGCGCCTGAATCGCGGCTCTGTCCCGGAAAACATTGTCCAGGAACATGAACTTGCCGCGCGAGGACAGCCAGGTCAGGACCACGGACAGAACAATGACCGCGATGACGCCCGCGAAAATCAGCGCCGCCCAGAGCGGATGCCCGGTCAGCCAGCCCCAGGCTTCGGCCGGAAGTTCGAGAATATCGCGCCAATCCCGTCCGTCGAGAGATTGGCTCGAGCGGCCGGACCGGCCGCCCTGATAGTCCATCAATCCGGCGAGAAAAGCGGTGAATCCCATGACCAGCCATTTCCTCATGTCGAAAGGCCGGAACAGAGCCTGTGTCATGCGTTTCCACGCCTTTTCGAGCGGTGCCCCGTACGCGATGTTCATAAAGTCTCCTTTTGGATAACCGGCACGGATGGCCGGACTGTGGCCGGTTCCGCCTGGATCTGGAGGACGGCTGGCTTCAACTCCGGCGATTCAGCGGACAGCCGTATCCGGCCCGGCCCGCCCGTGGACTGGACGATCACCTGCGCCAGACCGTTGAACACGTTCCGTTTCCAACGGGACGCCGGGATCGACACCTGCACGACTCCCGGATCGGTGTTGAGATTGTCGTACAGAACCCGCGGCACGAGCGGTTTTCCGGCGACTGCATAGACGTTCTTACCCTGCCGCAGGAGGCCGGGCTCCAGCCGGACCGGAACCACAGGATCGTCCCTCCGTATGCCTTCCGCGACCCTGCGTCCGTTCACGTAAACAGACTGGATTTCACCGAGACTCTTCGAATACAGGGTCACCTCGGCGCCGGAAGGCAGTTCCGGCAGCAGGAATCCGCCCCTGAGAATCATGGCCTGAGTCGTATCCCCGGACCGGACCGAGTAATTCCCCTGGCTGTCGATCGCGAAAGGCCATGCGGAATCGTCGAAATCCGGTGTTGTCGCTTCCGGTATGGAGGCCGGATCCGCGAATCCGGCTCTGAGTCCGGTGACCGCGGCCTGACTCACCGATTCGACGAAACGTTCCGGATCATGAGAAGAGGGGTTGCCGTTTCCGACTCCGATGATGCGGCCAGGGCCTTCCAGCCGGAATACGATCTCATGGCCGGCCGCGGGCACGCATCGTTTCGAGGCGTCCTCGATGCGGACCGTCACAGCAATGATGTCTTCCCCGTCCGCTTTCATCGCCTGCGTGTCCGCGAGAAGCCGGACCGCGGAAGCCGGTCCTGTCGTTTCAACGGTCGTTTCGGCGACCGCTTTCCCGTTCCGGAAACCTTTTGCGGACAGGACGCCGGGCCTGTACGGGACGGACCATTCCAGATGACCGTGCTCCGGCCTGTCTTTCCTTCCCAGGTTCTTCCCGTTCAGGAAAAGCTGAACGGATTCGCAGTTCGAGTAAACCCACACGGATACCGGGCTTCCATCCCGGCCGCTCCAGTTCCAATGGGGTAAGATGTGGACGACCGGCTCGGACGTCCATTCGGCCTTCAGATACCAGGCCATATCCTTGGGGAATCCGCACAGGTCGAAAATGCCGCATTGGGATGCAACTTGCGGCCAGCCGTAAGGATTGGGTTCTCCCCGGTAATCGAAACCGGTCCAGTAGAAAATCCCGGACAGGAACGGACGGGCCGCGTAGAAACGGAATCCCTCCTCCAGACTGCGGCCCCCGGGCTTCCGGTCCGTGGGCTGCATCCAGGCCCGGACCGGGTCATCCTCGTATATGCCCCTCGTGCAGCGCGACGTGGTCTCCTCCGTGCCGATGGCCGGCTGACCGGGACGGCGGCTGTGCTGGCTGTCGATGTCCCCGTTGAAGATATAGTTGAAACCCATCACGTCGATGACGTCCGATATGCCCCTTCCCCATCCGCTGGCCGCATACGTCACGCGCCGAGTCGGGTCCAGGTCCCGGACGAAATCCTGCATCGCTGCAGCCAGCCTCGCGCCGGTTTCATTCCCCTCAATGGCCCACTCCTCATTTCCGATGGACCAGACCAGAACCGAAGGATGATTCCGGTCGCGAAGCACAAGACGCTTCAGGAGGTCCAGATGCTCCGCACTGACGCCCATCAGCCGGTTCTCGTTGATGACCAGCAGGCCCAGCCTGTCACAGGCGTCCAGAAGTTCGGAAGCAGGGGGATTGTGCGAGGAACGGACCGCATTGCACCCGATTTCCTTCAGTTTTTTCAGGCGGAACTCCGTGAGGCCGTCCGGCACGGCCGCGCCGACGCCGGCATGGTCCTGGTGCAGGTTGACGCCCCGGAGCGGCAGATGCCCGCCGTTGAGATAGAATCCTGAATCCGCGTCAAATCGGAAAGACCGTATGCCGAATGCGGTTTCCACGCGGTCCACGATGATCCCGCCCGACCGGACAGCGGTCGTCAGCGTGTACAACACAGGCGTCCGTACGGACCAGGGTTTCGGATCCGCAAGCCGGATCGCGGCGGTTAAATCCGCGGCCTTGCCCGGGTCCAGGAACGCGGAACCGGGCAAACCGGACGCGACTGTTCTTCCCTGGCCGTCAGAAACGGACCATTCCACTGAGAACGCCGCGCCCGTCCGGCTCTCATTGACGACCGATGTTCCGATGCGGATTTCAGCGGGCCCGCCTGTATATTCCGCGGACACGGACACGCCGTCCGGAAGTACATGCAGGGGCCCGGTTTTAGCCAGCCAGACATGCCGGTACAGTCCCGCGCCCTCGTAATACCATCCCTCCTCCATCATGGCATCGACCCGGACCGCGATCACGTTAATGCCGCCGTATTCCAGATAATCCGTCAAGTCGTACCGGAACCCGAGCGTGCCGTTGTGTTCTTCGCCGAGATAAAAACCATTGATGAATACGGCCGCGTTCCTGTGCACGCCGTCAAATTCGACTGAAATCCTACGGCCCAGGTCGGACACGGGAATCCGGAAGGACCGCCTGTACCAGCCGACCGAGTTATCGGGAAAATTACGGCCGAGCGCTTTGTACCCGTGGCTGTATCCGGCCCTTTCGTCGAAAGGAAGTTCCACGGCCCAGTCATGGGGCAGGTCGAGGATCCGCCAGGGCCTGTCATCGAAGGATTTCGACGCGGGGCCGTCCCCGAATCCCGCCTTGGCAAGATAGGAAAAATAGGAGGTCCCGTGTTTAAAATCCTTCGAAACGTCGAACGGGTGGCCGAAGGCGAAACGCCATCCGTCGTCCATTCTCAGACGTTCACGCGGCGGGTTTATTTCCACTGCAACCGCTGCGCCATGCAGAACGGCCAGAAGTACAAGCCACAGCACGGTCCGAAGACAGGGGGATCTGCGACTCATGGGTAACCGCCTCCGTTATTCCCTGTGCATGATGAAGAATTCATACCCGATCCAATCGGAATACCGCCCGTAGATGTCGATTTCCCAGGGGCAGGTTTTCGTAAAGTAATCAAAATAAATCCATCTTTCTTAATAAAAATTAAACCGCTGGTCCCCGAACTTGGATAAAACTGTTTGCACATTTGAACGGCTACACTTTGTCACTTTCAAACGTTCGAACGTTCCACAGTTCTAACGCGTCTTTTCCTCCGCCCGTATCCGGGCCAGCACGCTCCGTGACCGGCCGTAGAGGAAGTAGATCAGAAGACCTCCCCCGAGCCATGCAAAAAGCCGCCACCAGTTCTCAACCGGCAGGGAAAACATCAGCACCAGGCAGAGTAAAATACCGAGTATGGGGACCCACGGAAAAAACGGCGCCCTGAACGGCCGCTCCGCCTCCGGGTGCATCCGTCGCATGACCAGAACGGCTGAGCATACGATGATAAAGGCAAACAGGGTGCCGATGTTGGTCAGATCCGCAAGCACCCGGAGCGGAATGAGGGACGACATGGCGCCCACGAGCATGCCAGTGAGTATGGTGGACTTCCAGGGCGTGCGGAACCGGTCATGAATGGATCCGAAAAACCGCGGCGGAATGAGCCCATCGCGCGCCATGGCCAGCAGAATGCGCGGCTGGGACAGCATCATGACAAGCAGAACAGACGTGATGCCCGTAATCGCGCCCAGGTCGATGAGCCGCCGCGCGAACGGAAGGCCCTTCTGTCGGAAGGCGTCCGAAACCGGCGCGTGGATGTCAATCTGCGCGGCGGGCACCATGCCCGTGAGCACGGCTGCCACGGCGATGTAGAGCACGGTGCATATGATGAGAGAGGCAATAATGCCGATGGGCACGTCCCGGTTCGGCCGTTTCGCTTCCTCGGCATGCGTGGATACCGAATCGAAACCGATGTAGGCGAAGAAAATGATCGCGGCGCCCGCCAGCACGCCCAGGGGCTCGCCGCCGGGGCCGTGCTGGCCGAAAATCGTTTTTCCGAAAAAGCTCAGGCCGGAATACCCGTACGGCGCGAATGGCTTCCAGTTCGCGGGATCAATGTAGAAAGCCCCGACCACGATGACGAAAAGCACAACCGCCAGCTTGAATCCGACCATGAGCGCGTTGACACCCGCGCTCTCCCGTATCCCCTTGACGAGAATGACCGTGATCAGCGCTGTAATACCGATTGAGATCAGGTCGCACACCGCGCCTGTCGACATGAACAGGCCGATCTCCGGATTGAAGTCGAAGGGCGGGTGCGTCCACCGGAACGGCAGGTGAATTCCGAAGCTCCCGAGCAGGTCCTGGAAGTGCGCGGACCACCCGTGCGCCACCGCGGCCGAGGCTACGGTATATTCCAAAACCAGGTCCCATCCGATGATCCAGGCGAACAGCTCGCCGAGCGTCGCATAGGCATAGGTGTAGGCCGAGCCCGCGACCGGCACCATGGACGCGAATTCCGCGTAGCACAGGGCCGCGAACACGCAGGCGCATCCCGCGATGACAAAGGACAAAATCAGGGCCGGCCCGGCCTTGTCGTGCGCGGCCACGCCGGTGAGGACGAATATGCCGGTTCCGATGATGGCTCCGACGCCGAGGCTCGTCAGCCCCACGGGACCGAGAATTCGGCGCAGACGGTTCTCGCCTTTGGCTTCCTCCAGCAGCAGTTTCAGCGGTTTGCGGGCGAACAGGTGGTGAGGCATACGGATGGAGTCTCCTTTGAAGGAATTGACAACTACCGATGTTCCGAGTTCCGAGTTCCAGGTTGTCAGGTCAGTGACTCGGAACTCGGAACCCTGAACCCGGAACCACGCGACTATGAACTTCTATTGACGACCGCCGCGGCGACAAGATCCCCCTGCACATTCACCACCGTCCTGGACATGTCGAGCAGGCGGTCGATTCCGAGAATGATGCCCATGCTCTCGGCTGGCACGCCGATGCCCGCCAGAATCATGATCACGGCCGGCAAGGATCCTCCCGGAACGCCGGCCGTGCCCACCCCGGCCAGCACGCACAGCAAAACGACCGTAATCTGCTGGACGAACGTGAGAGGCACTCCGAAACAGCCCGCGAGAAAAAGCACGGTCACGCCTTCGTACAGGGCGGTGCCGTTCTGATTGGCGGTCGCGCCGAGTGTCAGCACGAAGCGACTGACGTCCTTTTTCAGGCCGAGCCGGTCCGTGGCGGTCCGGAGCGCGGCCGGCAGGGTCGCGTTGCTCGAGCTGGTGGAGAATGCAATGAGCATCAGTTCCGCCGTGTTCCGGAAGAAGAATCCGGGACGCATCCGGCCGAATGCGGAAAGCAGAACAGAATACGTAAAGAACAGGTGAAAGAGCAAGCCCGCCAGAACCACGGCCACATACCGGGACAGGATCGCCAGTATGGAAAAGCCCATGGTGGCTGAAAGCGAAAACAGCAGGGCGAACACTCCGAACGGCGCGAAACGCATGCCGATGTCGATCAGCTTCATCATGGTCTCGAAAAGGCCCTCAAGACAGGCCTTCAGGCCGGCCGTTTTTTCGGGCGGGACCATCGCCATGGCGATGCCGAGCATGAATGCAAAAAATATCACCGCCAGAATGCCGCCGCCCGTGTAAGAAGGATCAAAGGCGCGGACCATGTCCTCGATCGGGTTCTTCGGGACGATTTTCACCAGCGCATCGATCATCCCGCCGCCGGCCTGCGTCCCCGCGGCCTGAGCCGATGCAGGAACCGGGAACCGTTTCAACAGCGCCAGCCGGTCCGCTTCCGAAAGACCGCCGGACGGATTCAGCACATGCACGGCCAGAACCCCGGTCAGCACGGCCGCGCAGGAGACGAACAGCGTGAACCCGAGGGTTTTCAAACCGATGCGTCCCACGCGCCGGATATCGCCCAGTCCGGCGACACCGAGGGACAGGGCGGAGATCAGCACCGGCATGACCGTCATGAACAGCAACCGGAGAAAGATGTCCCCGGCCGGTTTCACCCAGCGGACGATGACTTCGACTGTCTCTTCGGAAAGGCCCGAAAATCGGACCGCGAAACCGGCGGCCAGTCCGGCCAGAAGGCCGGCGAAAACCCGCGTATGCCGGGGCGCGTGCCGGAACTTCCGCTCCGGCCGTGGCCGAGGCTCAATTTTTCCTTCCGTCCGCCGGAGAACCGGCCGTTTCGGATCGTGCATGCCGCCGGCCTCACTCCAGCTCGAGAACGACCACGGATTTCGCGGGCAGCCGGACGGTCACAACGTTTCCGGTCACCGTGAATCCGTTGAAAGCCGCGGGCCGGACTTCCTCCGGCTTTCCGAAATCATTGTATGCATTCAGCGTGCGGCCGGTCAGGATCTCGCCTGTCACTCTTTCCGTTTTGCTCCTTCCGCGCAGGTCGCAGAGCACTTCCTTGTCCCGGACCGGGTCCAGGTTGGCGAGGGAGACATGAATGCGGCCTTTGCCGTCGCGCGACGCGGATGCGGAGAGTCCCGGAATGCTCCGGCCGCCGGACGTAAGCGGTTCGCACGCCGTTTCAATCGGCAGAAGAACGGCATTCTGATGCGGACTGAACATCTTCATCGCGTAATAGGTCGGCGTCCGGACCATCTCGGTCCCGCGGGTCAGAAGCACGGACTGCAGCACGTTCACGGTCTGGGCGAGGTTGGCCATTTTGACCCTGCGGCAGTGATTGTTGAAGATATTGAGGTACAGGGCCGCGGTGACCGCGTCGCGCACCGTGTTCTGCTGGTACAGGAACGCGGGATTCGTGCCCGGTTCGACGTCGAACCAGTTGCCCCATTCGTCCGCGATGACGCCGATGGCATTGGCCGGATCGTACTGATCCATTATGCGGATGTGTTTCTCCAGACTCTCCTGCATGACCCAGGTCTGCTTCATGGTGTCGAACCACTCTTCTTCTCCGAACCGGGTCGCCGAGGTCTTGTCGTTCCAGCCGCGGGCGAATGTGTAATAGTGGAAAGCGTATCCCTGAATGAGCGACCGGATGGCGTTGTGGGGATTGTTGCAGAGACGATCCATCACCGTTTCCGTCCAGTCGACGTCGGGATCCGTCCCTCCGCTCGCCACCCGATAGAGATTTCCGGCCCGCATGTATGTCGCGAACTGCCGGTAGAGGTCGGAGTAGTAGGTTGGAGTCATGTTGCCGCCGCATCCCCAGCTTTCATTCCCGACCGCCCAGTACTTCACGTTCCAGGGCTTCTCCCTGCCGTTTTTCCGCCTCAGCCCGGTCATCGGGCTTTTTGCGTCCGAATTAACGTATTCCACCCAGTCCGCGGCTTCGCGGACCGTGCCGCTTCCCACATTCAGCGCGATGTAGGGTTCGGCGCCGACCTGGTCGCAGAAATCGAGGAATTCATGGGTGCCGAAGCTGTTGTCCTCGGTGACTCCGCCCCAGGTCGTGTTGACGATGGAGGGCCGCGACTCCCGGGGGCCGATGCCGTCCATCCAGTGATAGGTGTCTCCGAAGCACCCGCCCGGCCAGCGGATCACGGCCGGCTTGATCTCCCGCAGGGCCGCGGCCACATCGTTCCGCACGCCACGGGTGTTCGGGATTGGCGAGTCTTCACCGACCCAGATGCCCCCGTAAATACAGGCGCCGAGATGCTCGGCGAAATGGCCGTAGATGAACGCGCTGATCGTATCTTTTCCCATGTCCGCGCTGATGACAATTCGGTTCGCAGACTGCGTCTTCGCGGAAAGTGCGCAGGAGGCCGCAAGCAACAGGAGAACGATGCGTTTTTTCATTTTAAATCCCTTTCTTTATTCAGGATCGCCGACGATGTAATCTTCGCGTACGGGATGCCAGCAGTCGATGACCACCGCCGGTTTCAGGACCCGCACTTCGTGCCGGACTCCGGCTGGAACCGCGCACCCTTCACCCGGGCCGACACGCCGCATCTCACCTTCGAGCGTGAAGTCCAGTTCGCCTGACACCACAAAGCTGATCTGCTCGTGGGGATGCGCGTGCGGGGGCACCACGGATCCCGCCTCCATGGTAAAATGCGTCAGCATCAGTTTTTCAAGAAAAGCGGAACCGACCCGTATGCCGGGGAGGACTTCCTTTCTCTTGAATTGATCGGCCCTGAAAAATCCCATGGCGGCTCCGTTAAAAAAGTTCATAGTTCATTGTTCATGGTTCATAGTTAAGAAAGCATATCGTCATTGGAGCTCAGGCTTAAGCCTTTCATGAATGAAACCCTGAAGAGTGAATTCCGGTATCGGGTTTGAATCGGACGATTCCGGCCAAGTTTGTTGGCCCGATATGCCGAGCGTCCCCGGATCAAGTCCAGGGCAAGCTTCTCAGCGAGGCTATCGGACATTCCTGCGTTCCGAGTTCCGAGTTCCAGGTTCCGGGTTGGCCCCTGCGGTGCCGGCGCGGAGGCGGGAGCTTCCGCACAGTATGTATCCTTGAAACCCGTCCGGACGGAACCGTCACGTGAAAATCACCGTCCGGTTCCCGTAGGTCAGGATTTTTCTCTGCAGATGGTGCCAGACCGCGCGCGACAGAACCAGTTTCTCCAGATCCCGGCCCTTCCGGACCAGATCGTCGATCGTGTCCACGTGGCTGATCCGCGTCACGTCCTGCTCGATGATGGGACCCGCGTCCAGTTCTCCGGTGACGTAATGGCTCGTCGCGCCGATGATCTTGACGCCGCGCTCATGGGCGGAATGGTAGGGCTTGGCGCCCGGAAACGCCGGCAGGAAGGAATGGTGGATGTTGATGATGCGGCTGGGATACTGGGCGATGAACTCCTCCGAGAGGATCTGCATATATCGCGCGAGCACGACGAATTCGACGCGGTGCGCCCGCAGCACCTTGAGCTGGGCCTTCTCGGCCTCACGCTTGTTCTCGGCCGTGACCGGTATGCAGGAGAAAGCGATGCCGTTCTTCCGCGCCACCGCCTCGAGATCCGGGTGGTTGCTGATGATCACGGGCAATTCAGCCTTCCACTCGGCCGAATGCATTCGGTGCAGAATGTCGTACAGACAGTGAGACAGCGTGGACACGTACACGGCCATCCGGGGCTTTTCGTCCGAGAAGTACAACTGCCATTTCATGCGGTACTTCTTGGCCATCAGAACCCCGAAAAATTCTCCGATTTTATCGTCCGGGATCGCGAAATCCGAGAGCTCCCATTCGATCCGCATGAAAAACAGCCGTCGTTCGGGGTCCACGTGCTGATCCAGATACACGACATTGCCGTTGTTCTTGTAGAGGAAATCGGTCACTGCGAGCACAAGCCCTTTCTGATCCGGACAGTGGATCAGCAGGACGGCGGTCCGCGAGGAGGTGCGTCTTTTCATGGCGCTCATGACTTTCGGATGGCTCCCTTCATTGCATGGATTTTATTTCCTCCGGCTGCGCATCCGGGCGGAAACCGCAGGTTCCGTGTCCGGGCCCGGCCGCCGGTTCAGGGTCCGTTCGAAGATTCGGACACGGCCGGAAACCGAAACCGGCAGACGGTTCCGTTCTCCACGGACATGGTCATTTCGCCGCGGATCTGTTCGACGAGCATGCGGACCAGACGCATGCCGGTGTCCGCATCCCCGCCGGCTTCCGGCGCCGACACGGCGCCGTCGTCCCGGACCGCCAGGATCCAGCCGTTTCCTCCGTCCGCGGTCAGACTCACCCGCAGGGTCCCCTTCCGGCCGTCCGGAAACGCGTTCCGCAGTGCGCGGCTGACCAGTTCGTTCAGGATCAGCGCCAGAGGCACGGCCAGCGGAAGTTTGAACGTGACATCCGCGATATCCAGTTCGAAGGACACGCGCCTGGGCGGGGGCATGCTCAGCACGCGCTCGCTGACCAGGCTGTGGGCCGATTCTCTGAAGGGAATGCGTGAGAGATCATCCGAATGGGTCAGCCGCTCGTGGATCAGGGCCATCGTGGTGATCCGGTCCCGGCACTCGAGGCACATCCCGCCCTGCCCGACGCCCGACGCACCGCTGCGGAACGCGAGCAGGCCGCAGATGACCTGCAGGTTGTTCTTCACGCGGTGATGGATCTCGCGGAGCATGACTTCCTTTTCCCTCAGGCTGTTCTGGATGCGTTCGTCCGCCTGTTTCCGGCCCGTGATCTCGCGCACGATCACCTGAAAACCCCGGCCGCCGTCCACGCGCACGCGGCCCGGAATGACCTCGACCCATCGACCGGTCCCCTCCGAATCGATCCGCTCCTCGGAGGGTGATGGATGGCCCGGATCACCGGCGTCTTGGACGGACGCCGCCGCGGCTCCGGCGCTGAAACGCGCGAGGAATCCGACCTCAGAGCTGGAGCGGCCCACAATCCGCACCGCCGGTATGTTCAGGAGCCGCTCCGCTTCCGGGTTGCAGTCCCGGATGACGCCCTGACCGTCGATGAGGAAAACGGCCTCCGGCGAAGCCTCGAACAGGGTCCGGTACCGGGCTTCCGCCTCCCGCTGAGCCTTCTCGGCCTCCTTGCGGCGGCGGCGGTCCTCGGCTTCCTGCACGACGCGACGGAGGGCCGGTGACAGGCGGGAGATGCGGTTCTTGAGCACATAATCGTTCGCGCCGCGCCGCATGGTGTCAATGGCGATTTCCTCTCCGATGGTGCCGGAGATGATGAGGATGGGCGCGTCCGGGTACAGCGCGCGCGCGATTTCCAGCGCCTCCAGACTTGCGAAACCGGGGACGGAATAGTCGATCATCAGGACGTCGAATCCGCCCTTCTGCATCGCATCGAGAAACTCCGCCCGGGTCCTGAGGTGGGTCATGCGGTGGAGCAGTCCTTCGGCCTCCAGGCGCGATCGGGTCAGATCCACATCGAGCGGATTGTCCTCGAGGTACAGAATTTTCAGTTCACGCGTGGCGTCCATTCAGCGGCTCATTTCTCAATCCGTTCCAGGGTATCGACGGGGAGCGAAAAGTAGAAGGTGGCGCCGCGGCCGGGCCGGCTCTCGGCCCAGGTTCGGCCGCCGTGCTTGGCGATGATGCGCCTCACATGGGCGAGCCCCACGCCGTGTCCCTCGAACTCGGCACGATCATGCAGACGCTGAAAAAGTCCGAACAACCTGTTCTGATCCCGGTTGTCGAAACCGACGCCGTTGTCCGAGACAAACACGGTCGTCTCTTCGGGACCGGGCCTGGCGCCGATCTCGATCAGGGGATGCTCGCGGTCACGCGTGAATTTGAGGGCATTGGAAATCAGATTGAACAGAACCAGCTGCAGCATGGTGGGATCACCCCAAAGCGTCTCACCGCCGTCCACCCGCCAGGCGATGGCGCGGCCGCGGATGTCGGGCTCCAGCCGTGCGCGGGTCGCGTCAATGAGCGCGGACAGCAACACCCGTGTTTTATGGATTTCCGAGCGCCCCATCTTGGAGAACACGAGTACGTCGTGTACGAGCGCGTGCAGGTGCCGGGCGGCGGTGGCGATCTTTTCGAGATGCCCCATATCCTTGGGATCGAGGGTCGGTTTGAGGCGCATCTCCAGGATGTCCGCGTAACCCATGATGTGCCGGAGCGGCGCGCTCAGGTCGTGTGAAATCGAAGAAGCGAACGCATCCAGCTCGGCGTTGGTCTGCTCGAGCTTGTCGGCGTACCGCTGCAGAGCCTCCTTCGCATGGACGATCACGCTGGAGTGGAACCAGGCCAGCAGGAAGGACAGGGCCAGGCTGAGGAGCACCGCGGCTCCCAAAGTCGCCAGGATGCTCCGGCGCGTTCCTGAAACCAGGGCGTACGCTTTGTCCTGGGGATACACCAAAACGACGCGCCATCCCGTGACGGCCATGGGATAGGCATACCCCAGATGCTTCTCACCGTTGAAATCGAAAGCAACGGTCCGGAATACCGACGCGGCGCGCGCGCCGGCCGGCAAAAGAGGATACGGCAGGGACTTTCCCGACCCGATTTCCGCGAATCCGTTCCGGAACAGGACGTCCCCGTTCCGGTCCAGCACGTAAATCTGCCGCCGCATCGGAGAGACGTCCTGATCGAAGGCCTCGAGAGAAGGATTCATCCGGAAGACGCCGCGCACGGTGAGCAGGGGCTTTCCCCCGGTGCGGTCGGCCGCTTCGACCGGCAGGAAAACGGAACGGCCGGAATCGAGCAGAACCGGCCGCCCCACGGTCTCCCCCGTCTCCCGGAAGGAGAACAGGCGGGTCAGCTCGTCCGGATCCTGGCGGTTCAGCTCCTCGCGGAAAAGCCGGTTGATGTAGTGACGGGGTTCCCGCCGCCCGGCCGTTTGCACCGAGAGCACGGCCAACTGATCCTCCTGCCGGAACGCCTGGTCCACCAGGCCGTCGAACGATTCGGGCAGCCCGGATCCGGCGCGCGGCGCTGAAGCCAGACCCCCGAGCAGGGCGGCCCATGGCCGCAGATTGGAGTCGCTGATTTCCACCGCGATCGCGCGCGCGATCAGGTAATTGCTTTCGTTGAGTGAACTCTTGAGCTCCTCCTCGGTGCGGTTCAGGATGATGAAGCCTGAAATCAGGACAGGCAGCACCGAAACCAGCAGGAACGCGGCGAGAAAAGTGAAAAAAAGGAGCCTTTTATTGAGAATCTCGAATGCTCTCATCGTCGTCTTCGTTCAGGATGGGATGGATCGTCGCGGCTGCCGGAGCCGGCCCGGTTCCGGCGCAGGGAACCCCCTCACGGAATCCGCCGCGTGTTGCCCAGATAATCGGAGACCGTCAGGTCTCTCAGAGCCGGGGCTCCGACGCATCCGGACGGCACCGCCAGGCTTGCCCGATATTCGTCCGAATCCGGAGCGCGCTTCAGCAGAATCGGGATCCGGATGACGCAGGGGAGGATTTCCACAACGCAGGACGCGGTTCTCGCGGCCCCGGCCCCGGCGTCGGCGACCCGCACGATCGCCTCGATTGTTTCCCCCCCGGCCGTCCTCGGCATGGAAAACGAGGACGATACGACGTTCGGCGGCACGGTGTCGAGATAAACCATGAACCTGCGCTCGGACGCGTTTCCCGCCAAGTCCCCGGCCTCCAACCGGAATGCATTCGGCCCGTCCGTGAGGCGCACGGACACCAGAAAACGACCGGAGTCGGACGGGACAGACCGTCCGTTCAGCTGGAGATCGCACGGTTCAGACACATCTCCCTCGAACCGTAGTTCCGGCCGGTTCGTGTATTCCGGCGGATCCGGCATCCGTAGAATCGGGGGCGTGACATCCGAAATGACGGTGACGGACCGGGACTGTTCATCTTCCCCTGCGGAAACGGCCCTGAAATGGAAAACATTCTCCCCTTCCTGAAGGGCCATGGACAAGAGGAAGGCGTCGGCCCGGATGTCCACGGGACGGCCATTCAGCCACAGCCGGACGCCCGGTTTCACGGAGCCCGCCAGTGTAAGGGTATTCGCCGCCGTTCGGTCGGACGGCTGCATATCGAGGATGAAAAGTTCCGGGCCTGAGGAAACGGTCACACGGCGGCTGATTTCGCTCCGGTTTCCGGCGGAGTCGACCGCGGCGACGCGGAGTATCCCGCTTCCGGGTCCGACCCGGACATCCGCTACAAACGCGCCGCCGGGTGACAGCGTCAGTGTGTCGCCTCCCGCGGTCACCGTCACGCCGGACTCAGCCCTTCCGTGTATCCGGAGACGTTCGCCGGAAACGACCGTGTCGGACACGGGCGCGTTCCATTCCAGAAACGGAGGTGTATGATCCTTGCGTACGGTAAAGGCGGACGGAGCGGAGAAAGGCCCCTGAAGACGGTCCCGGTCTCCGGCCCGGACCCGCCAGAAATACGTTCCGTTTTCCGGATCGGACCATCGGGCCCCGGTGCCCGCGGATGCCAGGGTTTTCACCACTGTATTGAACGCGGGGTCCACGGCGATTTCAACGCGGAAGGATTCCGCGCCCGCAATCGGCCGCCAGGAAAAGTCGATGGAATCCGTGAACAGAGAGCGCCCCGGCCGAGGTTCTATGGGAATCGGAGGATCCGGCAGTTTCCGCGGGTTTTCCGGCGCGGCTCCGGATTTCACCCGCGTTCCCTCATTGGCGGCCAGCTTCACCGTGCGTCCGGCCGCGGAAACGTCCAGCTCTCCGTCGAAATTGGAGAAACGGGCTGTCCGGTTCCGATCCCGGCCGGCCATGAAATGGCGGGACCGAACGCCGGTTTGGACCCCGGGCGACGACACGCGAAGCGGATTCCCGGAAGACAGGGAACGGATCAGGGCGGAGACATCGCCTTCGAGCACCAGAATGTCCGCCGCGCTGGTGTTCTTCACCACATCCTTTTTGGACGATTCAATGACGATGAGGGCGTTCTCGTCCATGCGGAGGCTGCTGCCGTCCACGAACTGGATGTTCCCGTACGACCGGGACAGGGTGCGAACGCGGTCCTTCTCGATCAATTCCTGCAGGAGCGCCGCGTCGTCCCAGCGCAGCAAATCCGGCGGCCGTTTCTGAACGGTCCCCCGTTTTTCCTTGAGTACCGCGGCAACGGACTGGAGCCGCTTCGCGCGCGTCTCGGACAGGGCGGCCTGCGCGAGCCGCGCCGCCTCATCCGCGTCCTTCTGCGCTTCGGCCAGTTCGCCCCGCTTCTTGTGACCGAGCGCCTGGCTCTCCAGTTCCGCCGCCTCCGTGATCCGTTGCGTGGCCAGAATAGACGCGCCTTCGGCATTGGCTGCCGCAATGGCGGATCTGCAGCGGTCCAGTCCGGCAACGGTCCTGTGAAACTGTTTCACCGGAATCCACAGCCGCTGTCCGGTTCTGAGCTGATCCGGGGATTTGAGTCCGTTGACCAGAAGAAGGATTTCCCAGTCATTCGGGCCGCCGAGGTATTTCGCGGCCAGAGAACGCAGGCTCTCGTTGCTTTCCAGCGTCACCTGCACGTCATCCCTGGTCTGGGCCGGTCCGTTTCCGGCGAAACCGAACACGAGAAAGCAGACCCCGATCAGACGCAGGAATGACCTTCGCATGCGGCTGGGTCCTTCAGGACGGGACAGGATGCGGCCGTCGCGGAGTCCGATGTGGAGCCGCAGGCTCATCGCGGCCATATCCGAATCTGTTTCTCGACAGACACCGGTCTGGACGACGGACGGTGGGTATTCCATATCGTGAGCCGGACCGTATACGCGCCCGGACGGGCGTAGGCATGCAGGACGCGGCTGCCCCGGCCGGACCGGCCGTCTCCGAATTCCCATTGCGCCGCGATCGGGACATCCGGATGAAGGGGCACGGCCAGAAACAGAACCTCGTCCCTGCCGCCGCCGGCGTACAGGGTGTCAGGGCTGACTTCGATGCGGGCCTCCGGCGGCGGGTGCACGGTCACGGCCACCGGCCGGACCGCGGCCGGAACAGCCGGATTGCGGGCATCCCTCACGGTTACGGAGGCCTCGTAGGATCCGGGTTTCTCATAGGTATGAACGGCCGGATTGGATTCCAGCATGCGGCCGTCCCCGAAATTCCAGACCACGGCTGGGAAAACGAGGTCCCGTTCTGAAACGGACGCGCGGAACTCGGTCGGAACGAGGACGTCGGCATCCATGCGCTCCGGCGCGGTCACTTCAGGCGCAGCCATGACCCGGACCTCGACGGACCTGCTCCAGGATCCGGAACCGCCCGCCTGAACCTGCCAGGTTCCCGGTGCGCGGAAAGACTTGGAAACCCGCGGGCCGGTCAGCGTGTCCCCGTCCCCAAACGTCCAGACCGTTTCTCCGGACGGACCGTTCTCCGGGACGGAAAAAACACCAGGCTCCCCGACGGCCAGCGCAGCCGGTCCTACGGGCGCCCACGGGTCCGCGGGTTTTTCAATGAGCATCCGGACGGAAACGGTATCGACTCCGCAATCCGTGCCGCTGTCATCCTCCACCCGCAGAACAGCCAGGAATGCGCCCGGCTTCCGGTATCGGTGCACGGCCTCGACACCTTCGGCCTTTTCCCCGTCTCCGAAATCCCATGTATAGGAGCGAATGACCCCGTCTCCGTCCCGGCTCTGAAAAGCCATGAACCGGATGGCTTCGCCCGGGCCGGGCCGTTCCACATGCCCGGTTTCGATTCCGGCCTCGGGTCTTTCGTTCACGAATACCGTCCGTTCAGCCGATGCGGTCCGGCAGCCCTCCTCACCGTCCGTGGTCACGGTCAGACGGACCGTGAAGGTCCCCGGTTTTCCGAACCGGTGCGTCATCCGGGGTCCCGAACCCGTGACACCGTCCCCGAAGTCCCATTCATAACGCCCTGCCGGAGCCGGTTCCCCATCCGGTTCGCCGGCATCGAACACCACATCCGCTCCCGGACAGACGACCGGATCCGCCTCGAAGGATGCGACCGGAGAGGGCAGGACCCGCACCGTCATCTCGTCCTCCGAAAAATTTTCGCAATTCCCCTCTGCCGGCACTGTGATCCGGAGCCGCACGGTGTACAGTCCCGGCCGCGTGTAAGCATGCACGGGATGGACGCCCCCGCCCTGGCCGCCGTCCCCGAAATCCCATTCGTATCCCTGAATAGGCCGTTTGCCGCCCCCGGACCCGGTTCCGTCGAACACAACGGATTGATTTGCGCATACGGTCTGATCCGGTCCGGCCTGCGCCACGGGCGCGTCGGTCACGCGTATCACGGCCGTAGCCGCCGATTCATTGCACGGCAGTCCGCTGTTATCCCGCACGGTCAGAAGAACCCGAACCAGCCCGCCAGCGCGGAAGGTGTGCTCGGCTGTCGCCCCCGCTCCCTTCGCTCCGTCTCCGAAATCCCATTCAAATAAAAGCAGATCCCGATCCTCGTCGAAGGACCGGCTTGCGTCGAAAAGAACATTTTCCCCTGCGCATACCTGGACGGGAGCGTCCAGAATGGCTACGGGCGCGGAATGCAGGTGAACCTTGATGAAGGTCTCGCTCCGGCCGTTCGCCAGTCCGGTTCCGTCGTCCGCGATGAGCCTCACCGGGTACAGCCCCGGTTTCGGGTAACGGTGGCGGACGCGCCTGCCATAGGCCGAGGTGCTGTCCCCGAAATCCCATCTCAGGGACAGGGCGTCTCCGTCCGCGTCCCGGCTGGCGGATCCGTCGAAATCCACCATCAAACCGCACTGGCTGCGGTCGCCGCCCGCGTCCGGTTCCGGCGCGTGGTTGATTGCCGCCGTGCACACCACCGAGGCCAACCCGTTGCCTGCGCCGCTGTCGTCCCGGATTCTCAGGACCGCGGAGTAGACGCCGGGTGCCGCGTACACATGGGCGCACCGCAGTCCGTTGACGGGCGGCGTTCCGTCCCCGAAGTCCCACACAGCCTCGGCGATGCGGCCGTCCGGATCGCGGGAGCCCCTTCCGTCGAAGACCACGGTGTCGCCGGGCGCCGCGGACGGTACCGGCGCCGCGGCCGCAACCGGCGGCGCGTTGACACGGATCTCGGTCGCGAAAACATCCTCAGCGCCCGCGTCATCCCGGACGAACAGGAGGGGCTGGCGCAGTCCGGGTTTGTCGTATGCGATCTCCACCCGCCGGCCCTCCCGGAAAATACCGGGTTCGATCTCCCAGCGGAAGGATTCGATGCGGCCGTCCGGATCGCTCGAGAATCCACCGTCCAGAAGCACCGGCTCCCCCGGGGCTACGGTGCGGGCCGGGCCCGCGTCCGCGATTGGAGGATGGTTCACCGTGACCCGGATGCGGCCGGTCCGCGAAGCGGAAGACGTGCCGGAAGCGTCCGTGACCGTGAGGCTGACCTCATAAGTGCCGGGCAGGTTGTAAGCATGGCGCACACGCAGGCCCTCAGCGGACTTTCCGTCCCCGAAATCCCAACGGTAAGAAATGATGGGATCGTCCGGATCCGCGGATCCGGACGCGTCAAACAGCGCGACGCTTTCATTGAGCACCCGGTCGCCTCCCGCATTCGGAACAGGCGGCGCGTTCACCCGGACGGAGAGCCGGAGCGTGTCCGTGTCGCTGGACACTCCGGAATCATCCCGGACCCGCAGAATCACCTCGTAGGTGCCCGGCTTTTCATACGCGTGCCGGACAATCGGCCCGGACGCGTCCGCGGATCCGTCGCCTAAAATCCACTCTGTTGCGACAATGCGGCCGTCCGGATCGCGCGATGCGGAACCATCGAACACAACTTCCTGACCCGCCGCGACAACGGCCGGAGCCTGTCCCCTCGCTTCGGGAGGCGCATTGATCCGTACCAGAGCGGAATCGGTTTGCGAGCTGTTGATCCGTTCCGCGTCATCCGTCACGGCCAAGCGGATGCGGTAAAGGCCAGGCGCTGCGTACTTGTGGCCGGCTGTCACGCCTTCGGCTGTCGCGCCGTCTCCGAAATCCCATGCGTACCGGACAAGGGTTCCGTCCGCGTCCTTCGACCCGCCGCCGTCCGCCTGCACTTCCTCCCCGACCGCGGCTCTGGACTGCGCCCGCATACGGGCCATCGGCGGCGAATTGATGCGCACTGAAACGGATTGGCCGTCCGACGCGCAGAACGACCGGCTGTCGTCCTCCACGGTTAAAGTGACGCGGTAATGGCCGGGAACCGCGTACGTGTGCCGGGTGACCGCGCCCGATGCGCCGGCCCCGTCTCCGAAATCCCAGCGCCAGGCCGTGATCCTTCCGTCCGCGTCGGACGAGCCGCTGCCATCGAAAACCAGGGCTTCTCCCGGCGCTCCTCCCGAAGGCGCGGCAGGCAGGGAAACCGGGGGCTCGTTGATCCGCACGGCCCGTTCCAATGTCCGCCGGTCCGCGATGTATCCAGAATTGTCGCGCACTGTCATTTCGACCTTGTACAGGCCCGGCCCGGGAAAACGGTGAACGATGCGCGGTCCCGCGCCGATACACGCCCCTCCGGATTTCCATTCGAAAAACAGCTGGTCCCCGTCCGGATCGGTCGAACGAGACGCGTCGAGCACGATGGACACACAATCCGATAGCGGCTGAAGATCGATGGCAGGCGAGGGCAGGCTGTTGTCCGTGGAAGAAAACGCTGGCATGAGAAAATCGACCGTGGCGCCGGAGTCGTCCTCGATCCGGCACTGAACATGGTCCTGCCTGGAGTGGGATCCCGCGAACATCAGTCCGGCCTTTCCGCCCCTCTCCTCCGGCAGGAGGTCCACATGCGTGGATCGTGATTCCATATTGCCTGAAACCGGAACCTGTATCTTCATGCGTTTTTCAGTCTGCACATAGCACTCGCCCATGCTCTCGGCGTCGAAAACCGTGATCCTGAGGCCTGAAACCGCTGAAGGGATGCGGAATGGAATGCGGGTGACCAGGATATTGGAAGCCGGCAGCAGGACGGTTGCGACCGGGCTCGAAATCACGAGCCCTTCGACCGGCGTGTTGCGGCTGTCTTCGGATGAGACAAAAAGCCGGTAACGGTTGACCCCGGTTCCGGCCGCGCCGTCTACGACAAGCTGAAATTCGCGGATCGAATCCGCTTCCTGCCCGTCCGCCGGAACCAGAACCGCCAGGGTCCGCCACTGGCCGTCGTACAGCACATCCTCCCCGATCTCGAGATCGGCCAGCGGTTTTGCGTCCGGGAGCGCGTCGCGGACCGAGCGGATGGAATGCCGGATGGCGCCTTTACCGAAAACCCGGTAACGGGCGCGGTCCCCGGAAGCCGGCTGGTCGAAACGGCCGCCAGCGTCCGCGTCGAAAATCCGGACGTAAACAGGGGATTTGAAACCGATAGGACACCGGATGAAGAAAACGGAGCGGAACAGGCTGTCCCCGGAAGAGATCGACGCGTCCCGGCCGGCTGTCACCAGAAAATTCACATTCGTCCGGCGTTCCGCGGCCCGCAGGGACGGATCGGACAATAGGGGGATCAGAAGCAGGAGAATCGGGAGCGTACGCTGTGACAGGGACTGGATGCGGCTCAACATGGGAACCTCCCGAATTCTGGACGGAAGGAAGAGTTTTCCGAAGCTATCCATAAAATATACTATAATTTATTGAGGATCGCAAGGGGCAGAGCGACTTCAGCCATATAAAAAAAACCTTAAAGTCCAATGGATATATGTATCGAGGGGACAAAAAAAAGCAAGAACCATGTTATTGATGGTTGACCGTCTCCTGCGGGCCGTACCGGTGAAAGGATAAACAAAGTCACCTATTAGGATATCTCTCGGCAAGCCTGCAGTGATCACAGTTTACGCAAAAGCGACTCAGATTGAAGCTCCCCGCTGCCTATTATGCGGGATCAAGCTAATGAAAATCTTAGGATTTATCGTTTCTGTCGATAAATCTCCAATCCCGCATCCTTCAGCAGAGCCGGCCATTTGCACACGGCGATGCGGTCATATCCCTTGAACTTGTCCGCGAGTTCTTTCCACGGCACCAGGTGGGGACTAATTCGGTTCACCGGGTCCCTTTTTTCACCATATTTCCACCCGCTTCCCAGCCTTTCAACAACCCAGCGGCCGTGCTCCATCTCGGCCATGGTTTCAATTTCACTGCGTGTGAACCGAATGGAGACGCGGGACGAAGCGGCTTTTCGGACACCATAACCGACCGCCTTGAGAATTTGAACGGAATAGGCCGCCTGGCTCCGATTGGACTCCTTCAGGTCCTCGGGCAATTCCTCCCACGGGAGCATGGCCCGATCGACGATTCGATGCCGGTTCTCAACCAAAAAAGCGGTATGAATGGCTTTGCCCGCGCTTTCCAGATGGCCGGGCGACATCACTGTCAGGCCCGGATTGACGAACGCCCGAAGGGTCATGGCGTCCGCGGGAAGCCACACCAGATTTTTTATCGCGGTAGATCTGGCTTCCTTCAGCAAATCCAATTCGGCTCTTCCGCTGGACTGTACGATTCCCACGCGGGCGCCGAGCGCGAGGGCCAGGCGGTACTCGAAAGCGGCAATCCTTCCCCCGTTAATGCCCAGCACCCTCACTTCGGAAGGTTTGATGCCCGACGCGATCATGTCGATCCAGTTCTGAATAGGCTGGTCCGGGGTGAAATCGTCTCCTTCCAGAATGACGGTTTCATGATAACGCGGATCGATCTGGACACCGGTCGGCATTTTACCGGGAAGATAGGCCAATGCAAACAGCCCTCCGCTTTTCCGACCTGAAACTTTTCGCGCCATTTCTCCGACCAGTCCCGGAATCCCGGCCCGGGTGCCCCCGGAAACGACCGTGCCGGAAAAACCGTCGAAGGATTGCATCAACGGCAGACGGTATTCCGCCATTTTCCCCTGGACGGATGAATCCGCGCCGCCCGCCACGATAACGACCGGTCCGGCAAAGGATTTTTGCCTCCTCCGCATTTCCTTCAACTGGCGCAGGGCACGGCCGTCCGGCGATCGAATGGCTTCCGCAAGCATCAGCGTCTTATCGACCCACCGATGCGCGGGCGGCCACTCCCTTCCGGTATTGATGCGCCGCAGGAAATTCCGCTGCTCCTGAAAAACGTCCCGCGGCACGCAGGTCGCGGTTCCCAGGCAGACGTGTATGGCGGTCGCGACCGCCGCGAGACTTTCATACGGCTGGCCCAGGAGCAGATGCATTTTACCCATGGTGAAAAAGGCCCACGGGAGTTCCATCCCGGCCCTGACGTGGGCCCGGCAGGTTTCGACGGCCTGCAGCAAAGTCGGTTTCATGTACGGTATGAACCGGTCGTCACGGCTGCAGAATAATTCAAACTCCAGAAAGGAAGCGAGCGCATAGGGATCTTTCGGATCCGCGTCGAGGGCCTGCCGGTACAGTTTCCGGGCCTTCTGCTCGCGACCCTTGATGTTCTCATAAGACCATGCGTAATGGCATATCGCATCGCTGTGATTCTCACCCGCACCCGATTCCGCCGCTTCCGCGAGAAGCTTCTGGCCTTTCAGATAAACCCTGCCGCCGGGATTGTCCTTGTTTTTCCTGCAAATGGCATAGCCGTACTCCATGAGAATCTCCGGCCTCTCGCCGCATTTCCGGGCGGAGAACGGTCCCAGCCGGTCAATGATCCCCTCCCAGTTCCAGCCGGTCTTGTGCAGCCGGGCGATCCGGAGCGCGATTGCGGGCTTGTGCGATTCGACCGGTTCATTCTCGAGAATCAATTCGAGATTCTTCAGTTCCTCGTCCCTCTTGGAATGTTCGGACAAGATGCCGTAATGGAGCCGGTATGCATCGAGTTCCCCGAGCACCTCGTCGAATACACCGTCGGCCTGTTCCAGCAGGGCCGAAGTGCGCGCCAGGCTTCGGGTCCATCGCCTGGGTACTTCGAAACGGTTCTTGTAGATCAGGTCATGGCTCATATTCGCCCAGGCATGCTGAAGCAGGGTCCGGACCTGAATTTCCGCCTTTCTCGCGCCGATCGATTCCGGAATGGGGATGCCGAGAATCTCCTTCCTGTCGATCTGCACGATGTAATGGACGGACAGATAACCGAATTCCGCCGTTTTCAGCCGTTCGAAAGTATCCTGGCTGTTCTGCTCATCGATATTGAAATTCGCACGGATGAACCCGCACAACCGATCGACTTCAGTTTTGGTGTTCGTGATCACCCGGGCCCCGCAAAGATCCGTAAAATCATGGACCGGGTCCGCGGTCGGCTTGCGGATAATTTTCTCCGCGAAGCTCGAGACGGTTTTCGCGCGGGTTTGCACGATGGCCAGCGGAGCGGCCTGCCGGCATGCCGCTTCCAGTATTTTCCTTAGAACCTGTGAATACACTTCGTAATGCCTGTACTCCTGGCTGTATTTTCCGATCTGCTGTTTAACGAGGCCGCGACGCACCGGCATGGAGTCCCTCCTTTCTACGGTACTCATGGATGAACCGGAGGAAGTGTTCCGGCATATCCAACTCCGCCAAATCGTCTATCGCCACCCAGGCGTAATCCGTGTGTTCCGAACTCAGCCGGATTTCACCCGGTATCGTGTGGGCGGTCATGACCAGATGCACGATTCTCCAATCGGGGAGCTCCGATTCCACCGCGCCCGCCAGATGGTCGATCTCGATATGCAGGCCGGTTTCCTCCGAAACCTCCCGGCACAACGCGTCAGCGAACGACTCACCGGGATTCAGTTTCCCGCCCGGAAGCTCCCACTTCTCCGGGTAATTTCTGTTCAGCGTCGATCGTTTCAGAATCAGGCAGCGCCCATCGGCGTTGAAAATAAGGCCTTTAATGGAGAGCGAGAACGGTCGTATCGAATTCATGGATGGGCCAGTCCTTTCTTCCGCTTATTTCCGAGTCCGCATGAGCTTCCCGACTTCCCGGAAGACCATTCGCTGGGTTTCCTGACAAGGGCCATCCAGATGTTTGGCCCAGTATGCCTTCACCGCACCGCTCGATTTTCTCAAATGCCGGACCAGACCGACCAGTTCCGCGCTTAAATCGCGGATCCGCTGATACAGCTCCGGATGGACGAAAAGAACGGGATGGAGACACAGGGTCTCGAGCTCGTAAATCCGGTTTTCGATCAGGGCAACGGTCGTCCGCGTGTCGGCCGGAGTCCGGCTCGTTTTCTTGAGATGCGGCTGAACGGCCATCTGCACCTCCCGCAGGACCTCATCCGTCCGTTTCAGGTGCTGGAGGCACTCGGCCCGGTGCATCGAGAGATCATTCCCGTCCGGAGCGCCCTTCCGTGGACGCGCGTCATTCCGCTGATACCGGTAAACCGCCCTGAAATGTTCCACGCCTAGCGGAACCCTTCCGAAAAGACCGTACAGCAGTGAGAGCAGGTTCTTCATCTCCCGGCCGTTCCCGTACCAGGGGTATGCCTTCATCTCGGTCAGCACGGAGGCCGGAAGGCGGGCCGAATCGTCTCGTGTGATTTTCTTCCAAAAACTTTGCGCCATCAGCGGAATGTCGTCGGGGTGGTTTCTCAGGGCAGGAGTGAAAATCAGGAAAGACCGCAGCCGGTAATACAGGTCCTCCCGGAACTGTCCTGCCTGTACCATCGAAAACAAATCCCGGTTCGTCGCGGCAATGACATGCGCATGGACGGCGACATCCTCGTCAGCGCCGAGCGGGCGAATCCGGCCGGAGGAGAGAACGCGCAGAATTTTAACCTGATTCTCCAGCGACAGGTCGCCGATCTCATCCAGAAAAAGCGTCCCCTTTCCCGCCAGTTCCCAGGAACCCTTTTTGTCCCGTTTGGCATCGGTGAATGCGCCCTTCTTGTGTCCAAACAGAATGGATTCGAGCAGGTTTGTGGGAAGTGCGCCGCAGTTGACCGCCTCAAACCGGAGATTACGCCGGAGGCTCAACTGGTGTATGCTCCGGGCCGCGATCTCTTTGCCCGTTCCGGATTCGCCCAGGATCAGAATCGGATTCTCACAGCGGGCCGCGACGAGGATCAACTGCCGGACCAGCCGAACATCTTCCGAATGGCCCAGATAGCTTTCGTTTAGTTCCGGGGGAACCTCCTGGATCGGAAGCATCCCGGGAAGCTCGGACCGGGTCCCGGGATCGAGGGATCTGCCCGTGTCCCTTGCGCGCGTTCCGCTCCCGCTGGTTCGATTCCACAGACGGATGAAGGGACCGTCGGGAATGAAAATGAGGAACGCGTTCTGATCCGCCTGAACCCGGGCGTTCTTCAGGAGATCGTTACAGCTCCGGATCAGCTGGCGGATTCCTTCATAGGAGCCCCGGATCATGCAGATTCGGTCGTAACCGAGAAGCAGGTCGGACAGGGATTTTTTCTTGTGCTTGGTTCCGCGGTCGCGGATCAGGGCGGGGTATCCGGTGAAGCGGTCGATGGCGTCGTCCGCGAGCAGATAAACAACGGGAAGACGACCCTTCCTGATTTCAAGGATGTCTTCGGCGGTCTCCGCGCTGAGGGTACAGCATGTCGGACGGTCCGGGTCTTCGAATCGCAGGGCCTGGTATTCCATGATCCTCCCGCGGGGTGGTGTTTGGGTCCGGCAGTTGATCTGCACGCGGTATTATTTACAATTTAGTGCATTGTCCCATATAAATCAACCGGGAAA
Source organism: uncultured bacterium (assembly GCA_963736115.1). Lineage (GTDB taxonomy): Bacteria > Zhuqueibacterota > QNDG01 > QNDG01 > DTFT01 > JAFGAX01. Next base: position 95,225 of record CAVTNR010000001.1, on the reverse strand, counting down.
ACTCAACCCCATGCGTCGCCTAACTGCAACCCGGTCAGGTCATTATAAAACTGGCCTTTTTTTTGTCCTTATCCGGATCGGGTGGCTGGATCACCCAGAACAGGAGAACGTATGACATCCGGATTCAAACAGCCGACCGTCTCAAGCTGGAATTCCAAAACCCCGGACGGCCCGGATCCGGCCATCGTCATTCACCAGATCATCGGCCTGATCCGTCAGGCTGTTCCGATCGAAATGGCGGTCGCGCCGGATGGAAAATCCTTCCGGACCGGACCGGGCGAAAAAAACCGACGGAAGGGTCTCAGCGCCATCACCTGCCGGCTTGTCGAAGACGGGGTCCTCGGAATACAATTCGAACTTCTGAAAGCGCCCCGCTCGGTCCGGATCTCCGCCGAAAATCTGTTCGCCCATCTGTCCCGTTTCGGCGATAAAGTCCGCCTCATTCCTCCCGCCCAGACGACGGATTCCGGTCAGTCATCGCTGTGGGTCGAAATGCGGGTTCAGGCGATCCCGATGACGCCCACACGCTCCGGGGTATTCCTCTCGGAGCTGAAGAATCTTGAATCCGCCGCCATTGCGCTTCAGGACGAATTGCCCGAGGATCTTGCGGACTCGGATCTGCTGGAACGGTACAAGAACATTTCCGAAATATTGGAATGCATCCTTCCGGGAAAGGAATCGGATGACGCCTTCGCCCCGGTTCTCGACGCCTGGTGCGGGCAGGTGATCGATTTCATGAGCGGATCCCTCTCCATCGCCGTCGCGATACAGCACCCGGTCGCCGGGGATTACCTTCTGGCCCACCTGGCCCGGCATCTCTCCTCGGCCGGCGGAACGGTGGGACGCCTGATGGTGCCGTCCCTGAACGGAAAAACACTTGTGGATCTGGCCGGCAAGGCTCCCGGCATTGTGGCCGTACCCGCGGCATGCCTGAATTTCGGAATCAATCCCTACGAGATGGCCAACGAAGTGCAGACCATGCTTCAACTTTTGGCCGGCTCCGGGAAACAGGTCATTTTCACGGGCAACTATCCGCAACTCCAATCGGTGTTCCACGGCGGGCAGGGCGGTACGAGTGATCCCCTGTTGCCGGTTATCCGCCACGCCCCGGACATCCCGGAGGATTCGATGATCCGGTTTTCAATCGATCAGGTCGGCTGGAAATCGGGCGGCGTGCCGGCGGCGCTGAAATCCGGATTGTTCGACCGGATTCGGTCGGCCCTCTCGGACCTTCCGGCCTCGGGCCGGGTCCGGGTGCTGACAGCGCTGGTCCAGCGGGAATGGAACATCCTTCAGGCCGGAGGCTCGCCTCCGCGACCTGCCAGGGATTTCGCCACGGATATACATGAACTGTCCGAGACTTTTTCAGGTCTGCCCAACCGCCCCCGCGGCGGACGACTGGAGCATGTCCAGGAACGTCTGAACGCCGTGCTGACCCGGTCTGACCTGGCGGATGTCGTGAAGACCGAAATCCTGGCCCAGGACGACGCCATCGACCAGCTGGTGGCGAGGTTACGAATGGAATGCCTGACCCGGCCGGATCACCAGCCCATCCGCTACTGCGCCCAGGGCACGCCGGCCACAGGAAAATCCCAGAGCGCCGTCCTGGTGGCGCGGGAACTGGGCATTCCCTACATCAACATCGATGCTGCGAGTATACCCGATTTCTACACAGCCTCGGCCCAGCTTCTCGGCTCGGGACGCGGTATCGTGGGCTCCTACCAGAGCGGACGACTGGAACAAGCCGCCAAACATCACGCCGGAGCCCTCGTCGAGGTGAGCGACCTGGATCATGCGCCACCCCAAGTCCGCTCCGCCATTGCGGATATCTTCCTGCAGATCCTGGAGACCGGCGAAGGCCAGAGCGCCTCGGGCACGATGTTCTCATGCGCCAACCTGGTCTTCGCGTTCACCATCAATCTGCCCAATGGAAGGGACGAGGGAGTGCGGAAACGCATCGGATTTCAGGATCAGACCTCCGACCGGGAGATCCGGAACACGGTCCTTTCCGAAATCCGGGATCTTTTCTCCGGCGCTTTTCTATCCCGGATCGGGACACCCATCCTGTTCCGGCCGCTGGACGGACCCGCCCTGGCTCTGATCGTCGAACGCGCCATACGCGCTTCGATTTGGGCGGCCGCGTCACGGATGCGGATGAACGTAGACGAAGTCCGGGTGGAACCTTCGGTCGGATCGCGGGTGATTGGACGGATGGACACACACGTCCTCGCATTCGGGGCCCGCGCGATCATCGAGGAGGCGCGGTCGCTGGCCGCGGAGGCTTTCATGGAATTCCTGAGAAAAAACCGGGCCGGATCTTCAGCCGTCTGGATCGTTGATGCGGATTCGGACGAACGGCTGACCCTTCGGCCGGCCTGAACAATAAGGAGGACGCCATGTCGAAACAGGTATTTCACATCGCTGCGGAAAAAGCGTACCGGAAGGCCGGCGCGGAGGATTTGATCGAATTGCTTCCCGCGCCCGGCGGCAATCCCCTTTTCATCCTGAAATGGATCCTGGAATCGCTCGTGTACGGCATTGCCTCGCATGAATTCATCCATCTGAGCGGACCGACCGGCAGTGCCAAAACGTCCCTGATCGAGGCGCTGTACCGGGTGCCGGAAAACTTCAGCCATGTCTGCAACCGGCTCGGGCTTCCCGTCAAACTCCTGAAGGTGTATCCCGTCGAAATGGCCGTCTACGAAACGCCCGGTGAATTGTACCAGCGGCGTTCGCTCAAGGGGGGCACCACGTACGACGAGCCGAGCAAACTGGTCGAATCCCTGAAGGACGCGGAGGCGTCCACAGACGCAAATTACCCACTGGTCTGGCTGAGGGAGATGGGACGGGTTCATTCTTCGAGCGTGCAGGGGGGCCTTCTCGACCTGATGACCCGGGGGCATATTCTGCTCCCCGACGGCAACACCATCCGCGGTGAATTCATCACATGGATCTCCGACAGCAATTACCAGGCGGAAAACGAATCGACCCACACTCTGGTCACTCTCGATGACGCCTTGAAACGTCGGTTCTCGATGAACATCACGCTCGACTACCTTCCGGCCGATCTCGAGATTCTGGTCCTCCAGCATCTGGTCCGCGAGACCCATGCGTCGGAGTTAAAAAGGGACCTGATCGTCAAGGTGGTCGCGATGGGCCAGGAAATCCGAAAACACCGTGTCGAGGGGAGGCTTCAATCCGTTCCGCCGCCTTCCATTTACGGGTACCTGGCATTTCTGCGGATGGCCGGCGCCATGCCCCACCTGAGCCTTCAGCAGATCACCCAGACCACCCTGATGGGCAATGCCAGCCTGGAGGACCGGAAGCTGAACCACAGCGTTTTCAACCAGGTCTTCGGTCTGAAGATGGAGGAAGACGAAACCACGACCATACAGGGCAACCTTTTTTAAGTGGGATGATACGCCATGACAACAGCCGGGAAAAACGCTTCAAACCGGGACGATGATCACTCGACCCGCGGATGGTATTCCTCCTATTACCGGAAGCGCAAGTCGAAATCGGACTGGGCGGGAATTACCCTGGGGGATGCGTTCCGTCCAAACATGGATCTCTCGGAGAGGCTCCCGGCCCAGAACCTCTTCTACCGCCGGATGACCCAGATCCAGACGGCGGTTCACAGGCTCGCCGGGCGGAATCCCGATCCCGAATCGCCCTTTTGCGTGAAACCCCAGCTCAGCTGCCTGTACACGCAGTACCCGGCGGTCGCGGCGGCGTACGCCGCCATCGGACTGACCGGATATTTGGAATATGAAGCTGTTTTCAGCGAAAAGGTGATTTCCCTGATTCTCATGCTCGAAGATGAGACGGTGACGGAAGGCACCGAGACGGATGGTCAAAACCGGCTCCTTCTGGTGAAAATCATCGAGAAGGCCATTCGCATCCGGATCCTGCTCCAGGAACTGTCGTCCGATCCCGCCTTCTCCGCGCTCGAGATCTACCGTCTCTTCATGGCGTCTCAGCAGGATCTCCGGTTCCGCACCGTGATCGACGTGGTTTTCAACGGCGTGCTCTACGGGGAGCTTCTGCCCGATTTCAGGCGGCTGGAACTGCATCCTGTCACGGCTATGATGCTGGAAAAGACCGTCTTGACGTCTCGCCCCTATATCGAGGCACTGAACCGGACGGAACCGGGATTCCTCCTGGAACTGGGGAACCAGTGGGGCCGCGACCTGGTCAAGGCGCTCGCGCCGATGGTAAAGGCTCCCCGGAAAATAAATCCGGAACGGTCTCAGTTCCTCAACTCGGCTAAACCCGGACACCCTGAGGCCCTCGACGTACTAGACGAAGTATTTGACGTGGAAGCCGGCGAGCCTTCCGGGGAATCGGAACTCCATCCGCTGGAACGGCTCACACCGCCCCTGCTGATCGATCCGGACAGTATCGTCGAACGGTTGACCATGGTAATGGTCAACAACCTCCTGTCCGGGACCAAGGAGGATCCCCTGGGACGGACCGACCAGGAGGAAACCGCGCTCGTCAAATTCATCATGACCCTGCGCGCTGCCGGAATCCGTCAACGGTCCTGGGAGGACATCAGGTCCGATCTGGTCGAGCGGATGCTTCATTTTAAAATCTTCGACGGCGGCCTGATGGAGGGCAGCCCGTCCGACGGACGCCAGATCGAAGTGCCCCTGGCTGACGGCAAGACCACCACTGCCGAGATATTCGACCGACCGGTGCCGCTTTCAGAGGACATGTCCGCCTGTCAAAAGCTGCTGGAGGAAGCCCTCCCCGTCACTGAAGCTCTGCGCCGAAGCCTCTATCCGAACGTGCAGAAGCTTCCCGAAACGGACCGTTTGCGCACATCCGGGGCACTGGACACCGCACGGCTGTCCCTGGCGGATTTTTCGGCGGCCGTGTTTAAACGGTACCGCATGCGGGAAAGGGCGGACCGTCGCGGCCGGCCGGTGCTGGCCATCGCCTGTGACGGATCGGGATCGCTGAACAGCCGTCAGATGCACATGCTGAAACTCCTGACCGCGGCCTGGCTGAAATCCACGTCCCGGAGCGAAATTCAGCTTCTTGCCGGCCTGTACCACAGCGGAGAGGTCCGGCCGGGCATGACGGGCCCCCTGGTTCAGTGGATTTACCATCCGAAGAAAACGCCCGTGCTGTACAAGCAGGACGCGCTCCGGGCGCTGCCCGGACTCCCGGATACCGGAACCGGCGTTCAGTCAGACGCTGTCTCCATTGCCTTCATCATGCGCGAGGCCAAAGCCCTCGCCCGCGGACGCATGATGTACCTGATTTTAATCACCGACTGCCAATGGAACCGGTCCTTCCAGAATTCCAAGTCCGGGATAGTGGAAGTGCAGGCCGTATTCGAGTCCTTGAACGCGGAATCAAACGGGAAACTGCACACCACCATGGTCGCGCTTGGGATCGATCGGGAAACCGGGCTGGAAAAACAAGTGGATAAAATTATTCCCGTGCTTCCCGACGAGCTCAACGACGCGGCCGCGGTGGCGCGGAAAATCGGCCGATACGTGGCCTCCTGCATCCGGGAACGCAACCGTTCGGTAACGAAAAACGGGGAGTCGAAACATGACCGATGAATACTGGGACACCGAAGGCGCCGTTGCTACCGGCTCCGACCGGACGCGGGACGGAGATTTCGAGGAAGGATCGACCTCGCACAGCCGTTACGGGTACGTGCCGGGTCATTCGACCTGGGACATGGACCCCCGATCGATCCTGGCCCCGCTTCTCGAGGCCATCCGGACTTACGACGCCCATCGTCTCACCCTCGAAAACGCGGGAGGATCCAGCCGGATCCTGTCCGACATCTCGGAGACCCTCACGCGCGAAGTCACAATCCGGTCGCCTTACGGCGATCATTCCGTCCGCCTCACGAATCAGGAAGGTCTGCAGTCGTGCATCCGGGACGCATGCAATTACCGGGTCTACCTGGACATCCGACTGACTCCGCACGATATGCCCGTCTACTACCTGTGCCGGGTCCATGAGGATTTCTGGGCGGAATACAGCCTGATCGTCGAGGATCTCTACGTCAGTCCGGGCTATCCCATGATCGACGACCGGTTCATCCGGCTGATGTCCGCCGGCCACGAGCAGTATTTTCTCCGCCTCTCCCGGTTCCGGGAAGGCGCGGGAGAACTGCTCGCCGAATCCGGGACCGCCGCCACGGAACGGGAAGTGGACGATTTCGTGCTCGACGTCGGCAAAACCGTCTTTCAAGCCGCCTGGCACGACGACCAGCGCCCCGGAATTCTGACGGCGAAACACCTTGATCTTCCGGTTTTCCACCAGGCCATCGAACTTCTCTATCTATGCCTGAGCGGAAATTTGTGCGAGCTCCGCGGCGTGACGAGCGCCCGTTTCATCCGGTTCTTCGAGGAGGTCTATCCGCAACCGGCCATCCGCGAATTTCTGTCGAAAGTGAGGGATCTGGACGGTGTCGTACTGAACGAACTGCCCAAGAAGGCTTTAAGCCTGTTCATCCGTCTTTCCGGTTCGTTCAGCCGGTTCATGAAGACCGAGGTGGACTGGGGAAATTACGGGTCGAAGGTACCCCTTTACAAAATCATTTTCGGGAATTTCAGCAGGCTGGAAAAAGTCGGGGAAACCCTGGCGCAGGACCCGTCCGTAAGAACGGCCGCCGGGCCCCTGGAGAAAGCGGCCGAGGCGGTGGTGCGGGAGATCGTGGAATTGAAATAAAACCGTGGGCTGATTTCAAACGCCTGGATTATTTCCTCTTCTTCAGATGTCGTTACTATTGATAGTAATTTGGAAAAATGCCAGAACCACCCCTGCGGACACAGAATGAGGAATATCTTTCTGTTGTTTCGTAATCTGTTTAATTATAATTGTTTACATTTTGGCGACAGCGGAATCCCGCTCGCTTTCAAACTCTATATGATTATATATTCTGGATATTATGCCTTTTAATGTCGAAATGCCGGACATTCTTCTTGATTTTCAAACAAATAATCAATATTTTGCAAACATTATTCCTATACCTGTATACTCATCGTTTTATTATTATTTATTTATAGAGATTTGTCGGGCTCTTCTTTTCGTTTTTTCGAAAACCATTATTCTGGGGAGGGAGTGAGGATTTCCAACGCTGCAAATTCCGAGTCAGCGGTGGGCCATTCCTTTTTTTATTCATGCCTATGGGATGGCCGACAGATAACGCCTCCTTTCCATCTCCTTATCGAACCCCATCATCGAAAACAACGACAAGTCGTCCATTCACAGGGAGATCAGGTGTCTTATGTTCAATTACCCCGTGATCCTCAGCCGAAACACTTCCTACGCCAAACTGGGACTAACCCCGGACGCGACCGCAAATGAAATCATGGACGCCAAGGGAGAATTTTTGCAGTCTCTGAATGCTCAAAGACAGGCGCTTGTCACGCGGCAGGCCAAGATCTTCGAGGCCGTCCCCGGTCTTCCATCCGCCAGAAGCCGGCTGGACACCATGAAGAAAAACTCCGAAAAATCCGATCCCGCGGCCCTGAAAAAACTGAACGGGGAAATCTTCGATCTGGAGAAGGAAGCCCTTAAGGCCGATCCCGATTTCAAAAAAATCGAATCCGACATCCTGCGCATCGACAAAGAAGTGAACGAGATCAACCTGATCTTGCTGGAGAAAGGAGAGGATCGACGAAAGTACGACCTGTCTAACCCTCCCTGCATCCTGCTCCGCTTCGAGGATTTCCGGGCGGACGTGTTGAGCGGTTACCGGACAAAGCTGATCTATATCCGCAAGGAACTCTCCCGTTTTTTCGAAGAAATCAAAAATCTCCACTGCTTTCATCCCAGCGACCTGACCCGGAGGATTTTCAACACGGATTTTGAATACAACAAGCGGATCGACGAGGAGGAACCATGAACAAAACAAAGCCCAGTGCGGATCAGCCGGACATTCCGCACAACGAACCATCCGGCGGATCGGCCAGCGGGACCTCCCCCAGGAAGGAATCGAAAACCGCCGTCGGGCAGAACCCGGTGGGCGCCGCAGGGAGTGAGGAACCGATCGATCTGGATCTGTCCAAACAGACCCTCACGGTCGATTTTTTCAAGGGGGCGGGAATCCGCGACGGTAAGAATGATGACCTGCTCCAAACCCTGGGAGAACTGGCCGAAGACATGGTCGGCCTCTACCGGATGGTTTCCAATCTGGAAGGTAAAATAACGCAGGTCATCGCAACCGTTTCGTCGCTTCAGGCCGCCCAGGAGTCCCTCTCCCGTTCGGTCGGCATGGAGCTGGAACGGTTCAAGGAGAACCTGCGTTTCAGACCGCAAGGAATTCATCGGACGTTCGACTTTCAACGCGCTGATCCCGGCCATGGAATCCCTGAAGTCGATGAAACGTCATTACTCAGGCAGCGAAAACGAGAAGGAGTTCCTGAAAAATACGGACTCCATACTCGATCTTCTCACCGGCATCACCCAGGCCCTCCGTTATACCCCTTTCGAGGTTCAGCCCGGGGCTGATTTCGATCCTCTGACCATGGAATGCCTCGGGTACGGCGAAGGTGATGAGGGAAAGGTGATCCGGGTCGAACAATCCGGGTACAGGGCGGGCCAGGTTCTGGTTAGGCCCTGCCGGGTCATTATCGGGAAGACCCGTCCGGTTTCGGACCGTGATAAAAACCGTTCGCACAAGGACAGCGCCGCACACACCAGTCAAGGAGCAAAATCATGAACGACAAAATGCACAAGGTGATCGGTATCGATCTCGGTACGACGTATTCGGCCGTGGCTTCTTATAATACCTATACTGAACAGGCTGAAATCATCAAGAACCCCGAATCGGACACCAATCCCGAAACGACCCCTTCGGTCGTCAGCACGGACCAGATGCTCCGCAAGGTCATCGTGGGCGCTGCTGCCAAGCGAAATTGCCCCGTCCGCCCCGAGGACACCGTGATAGAAATCAAGCGGGAAATGGGCGAGCTGTTCTCAGAGAAAAACAACGCCCTGGAACGATTCCGGGCCCAGAACGCCCGCAAGATCGGACAACCTGTGGAAGTGTTTTTTGCAGGGGAATGGATGCTGCCCCAGGAAATCAGTGCGTTCATCCTGATGAAGATGAAAGAAGTGGCCGAGCGGGAGATCGGGGAGGAAATCCACGACGCGGTGGTGACCGTGCCCGCCTACTTCATGGAGCCGCAGAAGAAAGCGACTGAAGAAGCCGCCCTGCTCGCCGGGCTGTACCCGAGGCAGATCATCCCGGAACCGACAGCCGCGGCCATCTGCTACGGAGTGGACCGGGAGGAGACGGAGAAAAAAACCTATCTCGTGTACGATCTCGGGGGCGGAACCTTTGACGTGTCCATCATCCAGGTTGAAACGGGCAATCTGAACGTCATCGCGACGGCCGGCGATCCGCGTCTCGGCGGTGGGGATTTCGACAATGCCATCGTGGAATGGGCGGTCGAAGAGCTCCGCAAACAGGGAATCGATGTAGGCGCGGACCCTCTGGCGAAGGCGAAGATCAAATCGGTCTCGGAACCGGCCAAAATCGCCTTGAGTTACAACGAATCCGCGACGATGTCGCTCGAATCAATTAAACACGAGCTCCAGCTGGTCCTGACGAAAGATGTCTTTCTGTCGCTGATCGACGGACTCCTTCGCAAGTCCCTCACTTACGTCGACAAGGCCATCAGCAACGCCCGGGAGCAGAAAGGGATCGACCGGGACCAGGTGGATGCGATTCTCCTGGTCGGCGGCTCTAGCAAAATCCCCAAGGTCAAGGAAATGCTCCTCGATTATTTCAAGAAGGATGACAGCTTCGTCAAAAGCGAACTCAATCCGGACACCGTGGTCGCCCGGGGCGCGGCGATACTGGCAAAGCGATTCGCTCCCACCGAGGGCGAATTCGACATCAAGCGCCGGAATGAATCGTTGAAATTGAACGCCCAGTCCGTGGACGACCAGCAGATCCGCCTGATCACGGAGCATTCGCTCGGGGTCGGCGTCGCGGGCGGTAGGTGCGTGCGGATGATCGCTCAAGGCAGCAACATCCCAATCGAAGTGAAGAACGACATATTCGGCAATCAGGAGAATGCGACGCGGATCAAAGCGGTTGTATTTCAGGGAGAAGGCGAGTTTGTTTTCGAGAACACACCGATCGGCGAGCTCACCATCGAGAACGTCGATCCCAAGCCGGAAGGATTTCACAAGTTCGAAGTGACTTTCAAGCTCGACGTCAACGGACTCCTGACCATGGTGGTCTTCCACGTGCAGACCGGGAAGCAGTATGAAATGAAATTCGAGCAGAAGACGGGCATCGGGGGAGACGCCGCCTTGATCCAGAAGCGAAACACACTGCTCGGTCTATATGCCCACGGCAGTGTCCAGGTCCCCCCGCAGCCGGGTCCATCCGGTCCGGGCGGCTTCACCCCTCCCCCGCAGCCTGGAGCCGTACCCGGATCCCAGCCGCAACAGCCAGCGCCGGGACCGGCGACGCCTTCTCCCGGTTCCCCCACCACTCCGGTAAAGCCCGAGCCTGCCCAGGGAGCACCGGCCGCGGGAGGAATTCCGGAACCCGCACTCCCCGTTCCGGAACAGTTCAAATCCATCGTCCGTCGGACGCAGAAACATCTGCTCCAGGAGACGGACACAAACCTACTCAAGGCGTTCAGCGATTTCATATCAGCCCTGAATTCCGGAATTACCGGCGAGAAGCTGGAAGACTTGGGAGACACACTCGAAGATGTCTACGCAAAAGCGAAAAAATGACCCGCTGAACCCGCCCGCGACGCTACAGGTCGGCAGGGCCGGCGAGCGGCTCGAATACGTGGGCCCGAGCCTGCGGGGTTATGTGTACCGGGAGGCATCCGGAAGTCGGTATTTCCGCCTCCTTCCGATCGACGATGTCCTGTCGCTCACCCAACGCTCGGAAATAGACGGGTGGATCGGCAAACCGCAAAGGCAGGGACTGGCGCAGATCGTGGAGACCGGCGACGTGACGGTGCAGGGCAGCCTGTTTTTCTACGTGGCCTATGAAACAAGCGGACGCAGCATGCTCGAACTGCTGTCCGAAGCCGACCCACGGAACCGCCTTTTCCTCATGTCGAAGGTCGCCGGTTCCCTGCCCGTCTGGTGGGAGACGAACGGGGAAGTGAATTACCCCATGCCTGCGGACATCGTATTCAAGGATCAGTGGCCGGTTCTGCTGGCGCTTCCGTCCTGGGGTACTGGCCGCGTTTCGAAACACTGCTCGCCGAACCCTCCCGAATCCCATTTCTGGCCCCCGAACTCATCCGGGGGAACCGAAAAATGATCCGGGACCGAAACCTCGATATTTACGTGTGCGGGGTTATGATGATGCAATGCCTCTTTTCATGGAGCGCGACGGAAGACCCCTTCTTGCTCATTCAAAAAGGGGCGTCCAGCACCCTGTTCGAGCCGGAGGGGCTCACGAAAAGAATGCCTATCTGGATCGACCGGGTCGATCTGTATCCGGAAGTCGTGCACATGGTACGGACCGCACTGGATCCAGATCCCCGGATCCGAGCAGACGCGGATCCAGCCCAGGCGGCCGTCAAGCTGCGGGACCTCGCAGACCGCCTGGATCCCCGAGCCGTCGTGGAAGACCTCCGGGCTAAAAAACGGTTTCAAAAGGCCATCGATTTCATCGGGGATGTCTGTCTGGGAGAGAGCCGGTTCGATCTCCTTCTACTAGCCGGAAGGATCGCAAAGGAGGATCTTCAGGACGCGGTTGCTGGCTTGGAATGGCTCGAACGGGCCGTCCAATCGGCTCCCGCCGGGAACATCGAATCCCACCGGCTGCAGCTCGCGATTCTTCTCAACTGGACCGGTCCGGACCACACCGACGCGCCGTCGAAGATTCAGATGGACAGCCCGGCCAAGATGATCGCCATGGCGTGGCGTGATTATCATGCGCTTCCAACCACCGATAGGGACAGACTGTTCATGGAAGTGACGTCCTATTTCATTAAAAAGGGCCAGTTTGTCAATGCCCAGCAGGTTCTTCACCCGTACCTTTACTACTCATCCAGTGCAAGTGGGGACCCGTCCCGAGGGCAGCCAACCTTCATGTGGTGGGAATTTCCGCGGACCCTGCTGTACTCGGAAGCGTTGATCGGTGAAATCCCGGAGAGCCCCGGCAAGTTCGAGGCTGCTCGCGCCTTCCTGGACGGGATTAAAAACGCCTTGTCCACGGTCGCACGATATCCCGTCACGGATCCGCGGCGCGTCGAGCCCGCGGTCATCGAGCGTTTCGGCAGCCGGATCCTCCAGCTCGAGAAAATGCTGACAGACTGCAGACGGTAACGGTATCCAGAAAAAAGGAAAGAGGGGAAAATGCGGCGATCAAGGCGGATTTTCCGAAACAAACTTCCGATGGGACAAAATAGCCGGACGAAAGCCATGGGGCTGACGATCCTTCTCCTTGTGGCGATACTCGCCGCTCCGTCGGTGGCCGACGAACTCGCCCGGACGAAGGGCGCGCACAGGTCTTGCTCAAGCCGGACCACACATGGACAACCGTCGGCCCGGCCGACAGTTCGGCTTCCGTTCCGCCCGAAACCGGACCATCGGGAACTCCGGCAGTATCCCCTTCCGGGCGCGGCGCCGCAGAAACCGGTCTGACCGAAGAATCAGCCGGAGAGAAAAAGGGACTGTTCGCCGGAATAGACAGAAGTCTGATCCTGATCGGCGGTACCGTGCTCGGTTTTCTGATCCTGGTGATTCTGGGGCTCATTCTTTTTTTCTCGATCATTCAGCCCGCGAAGAAAAGAAAACCCCTGCTTCAGGCGCTCCGGATCATCGATCAGGAGAGGAGAACCGAGTATACGGACGCGGAGGATCTGCTGACAAAGGCCATCACCTCAGGGCTCAAACAGAACGACCTCGATGAGGCCTATTTTGCGCGCGCCTACCTCCGCGCCCTGCGAGACGACTGCAGCGGGACGATAGAGGACCTGTCTAGGGTAAACCTATCGGATCCGGCGGTTCAGTATTTGGACCTTTGGGCGAAAGTAAAAGTGGAGAAATACAAGTACGCTTATGAGATATACGATACCAACCAGGATGCACTCCAGGATTTTCTCAAATCGAAGGAGCTGATGAGCATCGCCTGCTTCAATCTCGGGAAAGAACACTGGAAAAAGCGCGAAATCAAGGAGGCTGTTCAGTACTTTGACCGCGTACGGAGTCTGGGCGTGCATGCAGACCGGGTTCCCGGAAGTATCAGCGATCACCAGGTCACATTGGGCATTGTTTCGCTTTTCAACAAGGAATTCCTCCAGGCCAGGGAATATTTCGAGGCGGCGGAAGCACGGGCGACGCAGGAGAAGCGTTCGACGATGAACGCCGAAATCGGACTTCTGCTCTGCCGGTGGTGTTCCGGAGAACGGAGCCAGCTGCGGAAACCCCTGATGGGTATTGTACAAAAGCTCGAAAAAGACTACGGGGATCCTCAATCGCAAAAGGCGAAAACCGGTAAATCCGGCGGCGATGAATACGCGGGTGAAGGCGAGCGCAAACTTGACGACAAGGACCTTCTGATCCGGAACGTCCTTCTCTGGCATGCGGTCTCCCTGATTCACGAATGGTGCGAAAAAGACGAAAAATCGGGCCTGACCCCTGCGGAACGGGATAGCCTTCGTGATCGCCTGAACAAGGTCATGGCCATCGATTCCGAAATGCCCGACCCCAAACTGATTCAGGGGCTGGTCGATTATTTCTTCTTCCACAATGCGCTTCGGGAGGAGTCGCTGGACATGCTCGAGAAATCGAGCTCGCTAGTTCCCGAGGTGGACCTCATCATCAAGCGGGAAAGAAAACTGGACGAACTCCAGAAGGATTCCATCAAAACATACTTTTCGATCGTCAATAATTATCTGGACAATAAAAGCGTCCCTCAGGTACTGAAGGAGGAGCTGAAGGAAAAGTTGATCCATCGCCTGGAAGCCTTCCCGCATTTCAGGCATCTCCTTGGGGAAATGATAACCGAAGATCAGGCGACCAGCGGCGAAGGGCCGACCATTCAGAACCTTTCCACCCGGCAGGAATTCATCCGTAAGCGGATGGGCGCCATCATCGGCGCGATCAAGGCCGGCGCATCGAAAGACCCCGCCGGAAAGGGGAAAAAGGCCGAAGAGGAATTGGAAAAATCGATGAAAGAGATTTCGGAAAACACTCAGCGGATCAAGGACACCTACGATCAGGTGGAGGCGAAAGTCAACCGGGTTCTGGTCTACACCGGCGAAGTGCTGCTGCCTGAAGAGGAGGATGAAAAGGAAGGTATTTTAACCCCGGAGCCGGCGGAAATCCTCCTTTTGGAAGCAGGCCCACCCGCGAAAACGCGAAGGATCAAACCGGCCGCCCCGAAGGAAACCAGGAAAAAGAGGTGATCCATGGCCAAAACCCAGTCTCTCAACAGGAAAAAGATGCTCGAAGCGCTGGTTGTGAGCTCCGAAAGCGTCACGAAAGCAGAGGAATTCTCGACGGAACAGATGAACGTCGTATCCTCGATCCTTGAGCTGACGGATATCACCCAGGAGAAGGAATACCAGTTATGCCGGCGGTCCGCCGAACATCTACTCGAAAACGTGCCGGAGCCTGAGAATATCGATCTAGAATAAAGGGAATCTCCATGACCGCCGTTAAAGAAAGCCAGTTCGTTGAAGCACCGGAGTTGATGAAGGTCTCCACTAAGGTGCCGGAGTTCAAGGAAGGTTTCGTGCTGAAGGGTCCGGTCATCGACCCCAGCAAGGCCAAGATGAACGGCTTCGACGTCCAAGCGGAGCTCAACAAAATGGCCGCCAGTGCCAAGTCGGATGAGTCGCTGCGTCTGGGGGAAATACTGCCGGACGATGCCTTCCGTCAGGTAGGCGGTCTCATCGACGTGGACATCGCACTGCTGCAGCAGGCGAAAGCGCACATTCAGAAAAAAGAATACCAGGAAGCCGTTCAGAAGCTCGATGCCTACCTGGCCAAGAAACCAGCCCATCCCGAGGCCCTGTACCTGAAGGCGCTGTGCATCCTGAACTCGGATTCTCCGATCGGAACGCTCAGCACGCAGATCACCGCCCTGCGGATCCTCGCCTCCATAGACGGCGCCCATACGGGAAAACCGCTCGCCGATCTGATCGCTATGCTGAAGACGAAAGCCTGCGGCCAGGTTTACGTCAAGTTTCCCATTCTCATGCTCCTCAGCGCGAACATGCTGTTCAACCAGCTGTCCGAACTGATGCAGCTCGATCCAAGCCGCGCCGAATACTATGCCTTCAAGGCGATCCTCCTGATGGGGCAGCGGAACCCAGCCGCCGCGTACGAGTGCGTTCTGGAAGGGATCCGCGTCGCCGGGCACAACGTACCGTCGATTCTGAACGGCTTGAAAAACGATCTGGAATCCCAGCTCCTGTACATGGCACTGCATCCGGCCATCGAGCATTTCAAAAAGGAGGAATTCGGGCGGGCATTGAGGGCGCTCGGGAAGGTCGATGACCGATACAAGGGAACCACTGAAGCCCGGTTGTTCGAGGCCTATCTCAGGCAGTTCTCAACGGGTGGTCTGCTGGGTCGGCTTGGTTCCTCGAAGAAAATTTCCGAAGTGAAGATGGCCGGATCGCCCGCGGACCGGGAGAAACTCCAGTCCCTAATCGTACGGGACGAGGTCCAAGTGGCCCAACAGCATATGAATCAAGGCGATTTTACAGGCGCTGAGCGCATTTTATTCACAGCGCTTCGGTACGTTCCAGAATATCCATTTCTCAGTTTCCTGACCGCCGCCTGCCGATTCCGCCAGTTCAACGACGCGTTCCAGAACCAGCGCCTCCCGGACATTGATACGGTTCTTTCCGAACTGGATACAACCCGCCAATTTGCCCGACAGGCCGCAGCCGATCCGGGTCAGCCCGTTCCGGCCCAACTACTCGCCCAGGTCGAGCAGGCGATCCATTTCTTTCAGAGCATCCGTTCGATGCTGATCAAGCGTCAGGAGGAGACCCGGAGAGTCAACACCATCATCACTGAATTCGTATCCATCATGGAAAGGGCCAAGCAGGGAATCGACAGCCCCCAGGTGTTCGAGGAGCTCCTCAAGCGGTTGAAAGAAGTGAAAAAACAGGCCACTCGGGCTCTGACCGACATTACGGGTGATGACTCTAAAGCGACGCTGGCCCAGCTCGACAAGGCGGTTGACCGCAATCTGGAAGCGCTGCAATCCCTGAGCAAGATCATCGAGGATCAGAAAAATGATGCCGCGGTAATCCAGCAGGCCGGCGAGCGTTTCAAGGCCATCATGGAACGGGCGAAATCAGGAATCGACTCAGAGACCAAGTTGGAAGAGATCACCGAGGATCTGCGGAAACTGAAGCGGGAGATTCCGGCCCTGAACCGCAAGCTGATCACGGATGTCGCCAGAAAAAATCTCGACCAGCTGGAAGAGGCAGTGGAGCGCAACCTCAAACAGGTCGAGGACATGAACGCCTCGTTCCGGGCGCAGTTCAAGGACAAGGCTGTCGTCGACGAACACGGGAAGGAATTCCTGTCCATCATCGGAGTGTTGAAGTCCGGTTCGAAGTTCACGAGTCGTTACGATCTGGAAAATTTCCGGGGCAGGGTATCCAACGCCAAATCCGCTGCATCCCTGGCTCAAATGAAGGTTTCTTCGAAGGGAGCGATGGATGCACTGTCGCAGATGGTATCCCAGTACGAAGGTATTCTCTCCCAAATCAATAGTGTATTATAGGAATAGACAGCCTTGAAACTCATCTCGAAAGACATCGATACCCAATCGCTCCCCAGGCTGGGCGCTATCGATCTCCAGCTTCTCTGGGAATCCGTCCCACTGTCCCGGATTGAGGCCCAGGTGCCGGGCCTGGATCGCTACGAATCCCGGCATGACGAGTGGACCGAGAAAATACGGATCATCGGACTGGATGGCGGCCTGCTGGTCGATTATCGGTTGCTGCCCGGACTGGACCGATTGTTCGAATACCTGTACAGTCAATCAGGCTGGGCCAGGCCCGAGGTCTATGTCGTCTCGGATCTTGGCCGTAAGGGCATCGATTCCTGGTCCGCGGTCAGTGTGGTCAGTCATAAACGGCCCATCATGCTGCTCGGAACCCGGCTGGTTGAAAACCTCAACGAGATCGAATTGGCCTTCGTCATCGGGCATGAAACTGGGCATCTGTTGAGCTACACCTCTGAATGGTGCCGCGAAATGTCGCTGGGATTCCTGATCCGGGATCTCGTGGACAACAACCAGGAAGACGTCCTGAACCGCGTCATTCCCGGCCAGGAATGGAAAAATGTGTACCGCCAGGTCATGGCCAACTGTCGAAGCATGGAAATCCGGTGCGACCGGATCGGTCTTCTGATGTGCGGCGACTGGAAACAGGCCGCCTCTGCTCTGCTGTCCGTCGCCCTGAAAAGCGTGGAACTGGCCCGTAACGTGGATCTTGAGAAATACCTTTCGGTTCAATATCCGCTGCTCGTCTCGGCCCCGGTCGCTGGACCGATCAACATGAATGCGGGTCATCCGTTCATCCCCTGCCGGATCAACGCATTGATGGATTTCGTCAGGGAAGGGCATTTCGAATCTTCGTTGAAGCGGTTCGGCCGGTACTGAACCGGTCGTTCAATTTTCTCAGGTTTCCCGATCAGCCGCGAGAGGACCTCAATGGAAAACAGCGAATTCACCTACGACATTTTCATCAGCTATGCGCGCGAAGAGTACGATTGGGTTAAAAATTCCCTGTACATCCCATTGACTCAATGTAAAACGCCACAAGGAAAAAGACCGGGCATTTTCCTGGATGAAGATAACGGTCTTCAAATTTCTCAATCATATCTCGACGCTCTTGCAAAAGCTATTTTCCGGAGCCGATGCGTAATTCTGGTTTATTCCACGCTATATTTTAACAAACAAATGACTCAATGGGAACTGACAAAGACTTTGCAAATTGATCCGACCGGGAGCGCCGGCAAGATATTTCCTATTCTTCTCGATCAAGAGGCAAAATCCCTGATTCCCATGTCGATCAATCATATCCATTATCTCGACGTAAAAAAACATCCAGATCATTGGCTGTCACGACTGATTCATGATTTGGGTTTGAATATAACCAGTGAAGTACCACAACTTGAATGGGCAGCCCCTTTGGGCAACGTCGTCATTCACAATACATTACCTCCAATAAGCCTTTCACTCTCCGACCGGGGACAACCCGGCTCAGAAGACCAAATTGTTGAATTGACAGCAAATATAGATGGATTTCAGGGTACCCTCAAACAGAAGACATCCCAGGGGGTTGCGGTATTTAATGACCTGTCCTTCCGGCATTCAGTCGGTCATGTCATCATTACGGCCAGTTCCGATGGGTATAAATCATCATCAAGCAATCCTTTCGAGGTCGTATCTACACCACCACCTCCTCCGCCAGGTCCTGGCGTTTCCGTTCCATATGGCCGGTCTCCAGAAAACACCCAAGTCCATTTCTTCGAAACAAGTAAGGCGTTCATCGTGGTCGATCTGACCGATATCCGGGTATTCGACCTGTCTGGACAATTATTGGGCAAAGTCCGTGTACATTCGAAGATGAAAAAAATTCAATGCACCGGCAGTTTGATAGCACTTGCCGACTGGTGCGGAAACATCTTTCTGATTCGGGAAACCGGTGAATGCAAGGAAATCCAATTACAACCGGGCAATCCATCGTATGCAATTCCCGGGAATTGCATTCTCATCGGCGAACAGGTAATGGTTGGAATGTGGAACGGCGACATGGTCCGGATCGACTCCTCTTCCTGTGAGAAAAGCCTGTCGTTCAGCCATCCGGCAGGAATCCTTGATTTCCAGTCGGACGGACGGGTCGTCTGCCTTGTCGATTTTCAGGGTCATTTCTGCGTGTATCATGAGAACCAGCCAGTCCGACAATTCCCGGTGGAACGTTCCATCATCGGGATGAAACGCTTCAAGGACCATATTGTCATGATCGGCGAAAAGAAACTGTACCAGTATTCTCTAGCCGAATGGAAGATGACACCCTGGCATTCCAATCTGGCAAACATATCCCATGCGATGCCCTCCGAAAATCGAATTCTTGCTTTGGATGAGACCGGCAGCGGCCTTTTCGTGGACGAACAGCTGGTACCGCGAATCAAATTCCATGCGACAAAGGGCGCCAGGCCTTACTGTATCGGCGTGCAGGATGAAGATCACTACGTCTCATTCGTTTATCCTGACCACACCTATGCCCTTCTCAAGAACGGCCAAATCGTATACACGCATGCCGCAGGCATTCTGAGTTTCAACCCCCGCATCGATTCCCTGGCGCTCGGCTCCACCGGAGGCATTCAGATTTCGGACGGATCACGGCTACAGTCCCTCTTCGGAAAGGCGTAGCATGAAAAAACTGGTTTATGACACCGAGCGGCTCAATCGGGCTATCGAGAAGTTCAGGGAAGAGCGGAAGCGCAGCCATTCCTTTGAATCCGCCGAGGCTCTGGCGGAATCCCTGTTCCGCCTTGCGCTTCACCCCCGAACGCCCGTTCCAGACGCGATCCGCCTTCTTCTGGAAGCTCGCAGGATCGACGACACGAACCCCCGTTACTCCTATCATCTGGCTCGTCTCTATATATCGCTCGGAAGCTTGGAAACGGCCTGCCGATGGCTCAAGGATGCCGTCAAGCTGTGCCCCACCAGCCACCGGCTTTGGGCGCACATCGCCATTCTGCATCATGAATTGAACGATGGGTACAAAGGCCGAACTGAGTACGAACCGGACGGTTTGAGAAAAAAAGCCGATCGGATCATCTCGAAGATCCGTGGAAAAGAGAATACATTCGAAAAGGATCTGCTCAATTTCACACCCCCAAAAAGCCTGGCCTCAGTTGAAGCCGAAGCAAGGAAATCGGATCAGCCGGCGCCGATGCCTTCCGGCATGAAGGGAGATCCTTCCAAAAAGGAAACGTCCGAACCAGACGCGGGGCCCATGAACCGGTTCAGCGGCGAGGACGAATGCCGGTGGTCGGGCGTTATTGACCTTGAAGCCGAGCGGCATCTGGAGCAAGAAGCCAGCCGCAAGCGGATGGAGACCCTAACCCCGCTGCTGGGGGATATTCTGGAACGGAGCAGGAAACGGAAATCCGGGATACCGGCATTCGTCATCAGCGCGGTTCAATGGCTGATCATCGGTTACCCTGTCTCTTCCATCCGGAAATTGAAGGAAAAAATCGAGGTGAAGGAATGCCCTGAAGCCATGGTCCTTCTGGACCATATCTGTTCGCTTTTTGAGATGCCGGCCGAGGATCTGCCCCGTTCTCTGGCCGATTCGTTATCCGGCGGCAGGCTGCCGCCTCTCATCATCGCACTGATCCATGATAAACGCCTGCTCTGGCGGAAAATCGAGTTCCCCGCCAGCAGCGCATACCGGTCCGCCAAACAACTGCTCGATCCATCCCGCCATCCGGAATCCGAACCGGAGACCGCCGAAAAATCGAATGCGTTGATCCGGAAACTGATCAGCGCTGCGAACAAACTGAACGCCCCTCCCCCACCGGCCATTGTCGAGGCCGCACCATCGTCCGAGATCCAGCGCATCACGCCGGAAGCGGCCCGCGACATCATCAATCAGCTGGAATCGTCCCATCAGAATCTGAAGAACCTGGCGCAGGAGGGATTCGACCTGTTAAAGGGCGATCTCGAGCCCAGGATGCAATCCGCTGCGGCCAAAGAAGCCGCCGCGCTGGTGGTGAAGGACCACGTGATCTTCACCGCAGCCCTGAACCGGCTTCAGGAATCGGCGTCAAACGGTCTCTCGGGCATCGAACGGCTCCAGAAACAGATACTCGGGATTCCATCCGATGAACTGGACGCCGTTCTTCGGCCTTCCGCTTCCCCGGAAACGAGACGCAACGCGTTCACGTTGAAAATGGAGGAATGTAAAAAAGCCTTCAATGAGCTGAATCCGCCGTCCAACCTGAGAAAGATCCATGCCCGGATCGGCGCCAAGCTGGCTTCCATGCCGATCAAGCCCGACAAACCGGCGGATTCGGCTTCACCGAAATTCGTGGAATGGTCCGGCAAGATCGAGTCTACGGCGATCACGGCTCCTTCCTCGAGAAGGAACGCCCGGATCACTCGAGTCTCCGGCCGACGTCCTGGATGCGCTTTGGATTGAATCGACCGGGACATCGGAAAAGATCGCCTCGTACTGGACCCGTTTGAAACAGATGACGACCGAGGACCGTCAGACCGGAACGCTTACACCCGAACAGGCGACGCTCGCGCTGGAAATCAGGCTATTCATCAATTCCCTTCCGAAACAAAACGAAGCGGCCATCCTGCGCATCACCGAGGCCCGGCGGATGACAGCCCTGGACAAGACGCTTGAAAAGAAAGCGACTGAACTCGAATCCCGGTTCAAGGAACATCTGACCGCTCAGGGTCGCTTCGGCCGACACCTGGTCAAATTGGCCCTTCCCGCTCAAAACCAAGTTGCGCAGCCTGCAGTTGGTGGAACCGACTCCCCGAGACGGAAAATCGAACCGAACTCTTTTTCGGGGCCCGAAGGCCTGGGGCAAACGCTTCAGGCGGTCGACGATGAAGTCGACAGTATCATCGATCACAGTCTGTCCACGTTTGACGCCTATACGGGGGAACAACGCGGCCTTCCTGAGCTGAAATTACTCGAGATGTCTGTTTTGATGCAGGCAGCCACCACCCTTCATCGCCTCGGAAAAAGCCGCCGGGCCCGTTTGCTTTGGCAAAAATGCCTGCACATCGACCGTCTGTACCTGCCTGCGCTGAAAAATATCGCCGTATGCGACACACTGACTTCGACCGATCACGGTCAGACATTGCTATCCTGGAAATCGTATTGTGAAGTCCTCTATTTCCACGCGATCGCGACGGACAACCCCCGTGTTTCAGCCTTGGCCCGGTCTGATTTCCATAAAAATTTTGCATGGGCATTCGCGAACGGATTTTTATGGGATTCTAAGGACCAGACACCAGACCACAAGGGCCGCGTCCGGAAACTGATCGATCTCCTCAACAGTCCGGGCCTGCTTCGGGAATTTGTGGCACACAAGCAGGCCGAATTCCTGAACCGCTGGTTCGAAATGCGGACTCCAGTTCTCCTACTGGGCCGTGACCGGTCCCTTCAAAAGGATCCGACTGGCGAAACAGACAGAAAGAAAAATGGCGGGGAGCATGCCCAGCAGGTAAAAACCGGATACAAAGATATGTTGGACCAATTCATCGACCGCGTGTGCCAGGAATTGCCGGAACGGATCGGAAGGGGATTCCGCAGCACATGCGTTTCGCGCCTTCAGTCTGCCCTTTCTTTCTGTGAAACGACGGAAGGGCTGACTCTGGCGAACAATCCGAACTACCACGCCGATGAGAGCCATCTCATCGAATGGATTGAGGACGTGTACAGGCTTAAATTCTTGTTTTTTTTCGGTTTCTCCCAACTTTGGAGATATGACAAAGAATTCAGCAAACAGGGGGAAGTTGACTGGGGTATAGAAATAAAATCGATTGACTCTCTCCTTATTCTCGACCGGCTGAACGATATCCCGACGCAATTTCAGAAGGAGCTCGTCGAAGCCGCAGCAAACGGTATCGCAAATGAACTGAAAACCTCGCCCGTCATTATCAAGACTCTGGACACGTTCATCCCTCAGATATGTTCATCCATCTGTGCGACCATTTTTCTAAATCGGACAGTGCCCGATTTAAACAGATCAGAGCCTCGTTGCCGCGCCATAAAGAGTTCTGGCGGAAAATATCCAACGAGTGGGCAAAAAGTCCAGATGAAAACAATAGGCAATTGGCAACACTGTTGGATGACCCCAGGCCATTCTATCCTGACTCAGTGAACGCGTTGTATCAGAAAGAAACTCCGATGACTGAGGAAAAAATCCGGGAGATTATTTCAGATCTCGAACCCTGGTGCAAAGATTTCCCTGAGTTAACCGGACCGGCGCGTCTTGTCGCATTCCTTTTTTCCCAGCTCGAACAACCCGCGGAGGCGATCCCCCACCTGGAAAGATGCTTGAAGCATGGTATCAGCGTCGAAGGCGTCAAACAGTGCCGGGAGATGCTATCCGACAGAAAGGGATCCGCGCTTGTCGCCGATGCGATAAAGAAGAAGGAATATCGGACTGCCCGGGATCTTCTCGTGAAGGAGTTGGAGAGCAGTCCGGACATCCTCAGGACCGCGCAGCAATTACTGGGTGTTTACAATCAATGGATCAAAGGCAATCCTGAAGAAGCGCATTCGCTGATCGCGCTTATCGACGAAGACATAGATGGAGCGTTGCGTTCCCTGGAATCGTCGGGCGATGAAGAAACCAGGCCTGAGCCCGAAATTCTCTCAAAAATTATAGAGAACAAGCGTCAGCTCATGGTCGCCGCGGCTCTGGCCCCCGTGGACAGGCTGGACACTCCTGATAAATGCAGGGATCTTCTCCCCTGCTTCGAGGAGATACAGGACCTGGACAAGGACAATCTGCACGCGGTTTATTATTACGCGTTCTGTTTATTCCAGTCTGCAGCCGAGAAATACCATGCCGGAACCGGCGATCGGGGAGAGTCTGAATTGCGAAAGGCGGCATCATATTTCGAGAGGGTCATTCACGAATCGCCGGACAACGAAATGAAAACAGAGGCGGTAAAATTGCTGAACAACATCAAGGACGTGCTCAAAACCATGTGAGTACCGCAAACATTCATTCAGAATATCTGGCATACATGGAAGAAAGATTTCCACTTTCAACGAACATTCGGTTCAATACGATTTTGATACGCATCTCTTCTGCTATTCTAAATCGATTAAAATACTAGAACAACAAGGCCACAGACACGATCGTCAGCGTGAAAGACATCCTTATATTTCCGCGAAAGCCACCTTCTTGTATTTTCGGTATAGCCTGCCGTCTATGGCATTTCCTTGCTCCGATTTTATGAATCGCCATCTGATCCCCTAGTGATAGAATCCTGTACCGATAAATTTCTGCATGTTCCCATCTATTGGGAGGGATTAAAATGTATCACAAAGTAATCGGTATCGATCTCGGTACGACGTATTCGGCCGTAGCCTCCTATAATACCCATATTGAACAGGCTGAAATTCTCCGGAATCCGGAATCGGACACCAATTTCGAAACGACCCCTTCGGTCGTCAGCACGGACCCGATGCTTCGCAAGGTCATTGTGGGCGCTGCCGCCAAGCGCAATTTCCCCGTCCGTCCAGAGGACACCATAATCGAAATCAAGCGGGATATGGGTAAGCTATTCATGCCCAATAATAGATCCCTAGAACGGTTCAATGCCCAAAATGTGTTCAAGCCCGGGGATCCCGTGAAGGTTTTTTTCGCTGGCCAATGGATGCTGCCCCAGGAAATCAGCGCCTTCATCCTGATGAAGATGAAGGAAGTCGCCGAACGGGAAATCGGGGAGGAAATCCACGACGCGGTGGTGACCGTGCCGGCCTACTTCATGGAGCCTCAAAAGAAGGCGACGGAAGAAGCCGCCCTGCTCGCCGGGCTGTATCCGAGGCAGCTCATCCCGGACCCGACAGCCGCGGCCATCTGCTACGGAGTGGACCGGGAGGAAGCTGAGAAAAAAACCTATCTGGTGTACGATCTCGGGGGCGGGACGTTTGACGTGTCCATCGTCCGGATGGAAACGGGCAATCTCAGCGTCATCGCGACATCCGGTGACCCGCGTCTCGGCGGCGTGGATTTCGATGATGCCATCGGGGAATGGGCGGTCGAGGAGCTGGGCAAGCAGGGAATCGATGTCGGCTCGGACTGGCAGGCGAAGGCGAATCTCAAATCGATCGCCGAATATGCTAAAATCTCCCTGTCCTTCAATGAGTACACAACTCTTGTATTTGAATCAATTAAACCCGGCGTCCGGCTGGTACTGTCACGGGGCGTAATGCTTTCTCTGATCGACGGACTCCTTCGCAAATCCCTTAACTATGTCGATATGGCCATCAACAACGCCAGGGAACAGAAAGGCATCGAAAGAGACCAGGTGGACGCGGTCCTCCTGGTCGGGGGATCCAGTAAAATCCCTAAGATCAGGGAGATGCTGCGGGATTATTTCAAGAAGGACGATGGTTTCATCCGCGGTGAAATCAATCCGGCTACTGCAGCGGCTCGGGGCGCGGCGATACTGGCCAGGCGGTTCGACTCCACCGAAGGCGGATTCGACATCAAGCGCCGGAGGGAATCGTTGACATTCAACGATCAGTCCTTGGACGACAGGCAGATCCACCTGATCACGGAGCATTCGATCGGAATCGGAGTCGCGGGCGGCCAATGCGTACGGATAATCGCGCAGGGCAGCTACATTCCGATCGAAGTGAAGATCTCCAATATCACCAATCCTGAAAATGTCACGAGAATCAAGGTGTCGATTTACCAAGGAGAAGGCCAGTTTGTTTTCGAGAACACGCCCATCGGCGAGCTGACCATCGAGAATGTCGAGCCCAAACCGGAAGGATTTCACAAGTTCGATGTGATCTTCAAGCTCGACATCGACGGCATTCTAACCATCATAGCCGTTCATCTGAATACCGGAAAATCATACGAAGTGAAATTCGATCAAAAGACGGGCATTGGCGGCGATGCGGCGCTTTCTTGTGTGCGGGACAACCTGTTAAGCCTCTATCGGTAAAGAAGCCGCCGGACCCCAAACTCCCGACCCCGATCGAATCATCCGGAGTCACCACTCATTTCATCGTACTCCGGTCGATCACCCCAGACTCGTCACCAGCTTGAACTTCGCCTCCTTAATGATGGCGGCGAAGTTTCTGGCCGAATTTCTGTCCTTGTCCTTCTCTTTCTCGGACAATACGCCATAGGGTTTCAGGCAATCGTGCACCTTGCGTGATTCGTCCCTTTTCTCCCCGGTCGTCCATCCGTTCTGCAGCTTGTATTTCATCCATCCGTTGTGCTCGGCCTCAGCGAGAATTTCGATGTTCCGTCCGATGATTTCCTTTATCTCGCCGGGCGGATCGGAAACCGGGTGCGACTCCGGCACGATGTACAGCCCGACGAGCGAAATGACGGCGGATACCCGGCCCGCCGCCGCGCGATTGTCGTCCTTGTATTCATCCGGCAGGTCCTGATAATCCACGTCCATTTCCTTCCGGATCCACCCCTCCGCTTTTCCGAGTTTCCTGTAAAATTCGTGCACGAACGGAGCCAGAACCTCGGCATTCGATCGAAATGCCATGTCCCGGTTGATGATGGATATAAAACGGTTCGTGTCCGTATGGAGAGACAGGATATCGTCCGTGGGCAGGTCCGATCTACGGATGGCGGATTCCGTCCGTTTCAGCGACAGGACGATCTTCTCCAGCGACCGCGATCCGTGCCTGTACCGGTCCGTCTCGATCAGAGCGGACAAAACGCCCTGATCGATATCCAGCCGGTCCCCGTCCTTCAACCCGAGCATGGAGCGCATCAGAAGCGCCCTTCGAACGGGGAAACAGACATCGCCGGGGTCATCCTCCCATGTCCCTGTCGACGGATTCATGACGAGCCGCCGGTTGGGGCCCAGCACGTTGAGATACCCCGCGAGCCGGCTGACGAAATCAGGGCCCTTTTTGATCTTGAACTCCTCCCATTTGCGGGCATCGCCCGGAACCGGGCCGAAATTCTCCATGGTATAACTCGTGCCGCCCGCGAAAACGAAAACGCACTTCCCCAGCGGATGCGAAATCTGGCCCTCCAGGAACTTCCCGTCCTGCATGGGGGCGAGCAGGTACTGGAGCCAGAAGTACTCGCGCGAATCGAATTCGTCCCAGAATACGATGGGCATGACCCCTTCGAGGACCTTGTCCCGCACCTGGTGAAACGCGCCCATCAGCGCGGCGGGGTCTCCGAACTGGGACAGGTTGAATTCGAGTATGGGTACGTCTTTCCCGAGAATGCCCCGCGCGATTTCGCCGATGCCGAAACTTTTCCCGGCGCCGGGAGGGCCGAACACGGCCAGATTCAACGGCTTCTTTCCCGGATCCCGATCCAGGTAATCCCGGATCAGGGTCTGAATGGTACGGAGGCTTTCGATCTCGTTCCGATCCACGGTGAACACCCTGCCGAAACGGGAGAAGGGAACATGGTTCAGAGCATCCGGTCCCAGAATCGCGACCCGGCGGCCCGCGCCGTACAGCGGACGCGGATTTTTCTTCACGCCGCCCAGAAAAGCGGTCATGATCGTCCACGATTTTTTCACGCCCGCATCGGACCGCTCCGGATCGGGAAGATCAATCTCCGAAAACCGGCTCTTCGGATCGAGGATGTCCCGGGCCACTGCATCGAAAGGAAAGCCGGGGGTCCCGTCGGTCACGGGACCGTGCCCCTGCAGGTGCATCATGCGCATGGCCGAAAGCCCCGCCCGGATCCCTTCCGCGATCGGGTCCTCCGATCCGCCACGCGCCAGTTTGTCCGCCATCCCCGAGGTCAGGCAGGCGGTGAATCCAAGCCCCCGGCCTTTGATCTTTTCGCCGGATTCCTGTTCCATCTGGGAGATGTCGAAAAAGAGCCTGAACCGTTTCTCCTGTCCGGTGATTTCGACGTGCAGGGCCCCCTCGTCCCCGAACGACACGATCAGGTGCCTGCAGTTCAGGAGCCCCTTGACCGCTGGATTCGCGCACAGTTCCTCGGTGAGATCGATCGCCGTGCGCTCCCAGGAAATGCCCCTGCTGACCTGGACCTCCTCCTTGCGGATGTCGCCGATGGACACGACCACGATCAGCCGGTCCCGGAAACGGCCGGACAGAAGCCTCCACAGGTCGCCCTGCGCCAGCGGGCTGGACATTTTCAGAACGATCCAGCGCGGGAGTCCGGCATTTTCATGGGTCAGGCAGAACGGCCATGCGGCCTTCTGTATGCCATGCCGGAAGCCCAGTCCGCCGTCATCGATCAGCAGGAGTTCCGGATCCGGGGAAAGTTTGGGATTGCAGTGCTCGGCGTACGGAAAAACCCTCGAGCAGGGGCTCCCGTATCCCAGTTCCCTGTCCATCCGCCAGATCTGTTGCTTATCCAGAGGAAACGGCCTCCAGTTCGCGTAAGCGTTCAGGCAGGAATCCAGTTTGCCGAAAATTCCGGAATCAAGGCCGAATTCGACCGTGTATCCTCCCTCGGCTCCAGGTGTCGAATGATCCCGCGTGGAAAGGGTCTCGAGAATGCGGAAGACCAGTCCCGCCCCGCCCTCCGAGGTCCGATCGATCGTTCCGACCCGTCTGGACGAGTCCGGACCTGTTCTTTCCCCGACATAGACATGGTGGTCGAGAACGACGTCACCGGTGACAAGAATGATCCTGTTTTTCTGGGGCATGTCAGGTTCCTTTTCGTGTGTTCATCCGGACGAACGACGCGACCTTTGGGACCGTTGGAAGGATGCGACTCCGTTCCGATGCCGATTGCGGGTATGACCGGGGCAATCGGATGAAGACCGTTTCTGAAATTTTAAAGACGGAGATTCTAAACTTAAAGTGGTAATATAATGTCAAATTAGATAAAAAAACGAGAATGTCAAGACCGTTTTTATTAAAAAAACCCATGCCGCACCGGCCCCATCCATCAAGCTCATATACAGAAAAGGACTTGCTGCAGAGACGCAAGTCCTGATTTGAAAAAAAATAACCACTCAATCCGTTAATCGCACGGACAGCCTACCGAACCACTTCCACTCCCCCCTCCAGCACGATATCCGCGGACGATTTTCCGATCAGGACGCGGAAAACGCCCGGCTCCACGGTCCAGTCCCCGCGGTCTGTATCCCAGAACGCGAATGCGTCCTTCCCCAGTTCGAAGGACACGGTTCGTTCCTCTCCCGGCTTCAGAAAAATCTTCGAGAATTCCTTCAATTCTTTTTCAGGACGGGGGACGGAGCAGGCCTCGTCGCGGACATAGAGCTGAACCGTTTCCGCGCCTTCCGTGAGTCCTGTGTTGCGGACCCGGAGCGAAACATGAACCGTCTCCCCCGGTTTCACGGACGGTTCGGCGATTTTCAGATCCGAAAATTCGAATGTGGTATAGGACAGCCCGTGACCAAAGGCATACAGCGGCTCGATCCGTTTGTGCTCGTACCAGCGGTAGCCGATAAACACGCCCTCTTTATATTCGATGTCGTAAACCGGATGCTCATATTCCCTTTTTCCGGCCCAACCCGTGTAAAGCGTATCGCCTTCCGGCATATAACCGTATCCCGGCGAATCCTCGAAACGCTTTTCAATACTGATGGGCAGGCGGCCTGAGGGATTGGTTCGGCCCGAAAGGATTTCCGCCAAAGCGACATTCCCGATCTGTCCCTTGTACCAGGAATAGACCACCGCATCGGCCTGTCCGTTCCAGGGGCTCATGTTGACCCCGCTACCTGAATGCACGATGACCACGGACCGCGAGTTCGCGGCCAGGCATCTTTGGATGAAGGCGTTCTCGTGCGCGGGCAGGTCGAAGGGCCTGTCCCAGCCCTCGCAGTCCGATGTGCCGGTATTGACCAGAACCGCGTCCGCCTCCCGAAGCGCGGCTTCTGAGGGATAGGGATCGTAAACGATACGTTCGCCGTATTCCTTTTTGAGCGCGTCCAGAAGCGTCACCGGGTCATAGCCCTTCACCTCCGCGGCGCCGCCGCCCGCCGCGATGTCGGTCACGAATTTACCGGTCACCAGAATGCGGTTCGCGGATGCGGGCCGGATGGGCAGAACACCGGTGTTCTTCAGGAGCACGATGCCTTCCCGGCTGGTCTGAAGCGCGGTCTCGACATGGGCCGGAAAACGGCTTTCATACGACCTGTCCTGCACGGGCCTGTCATACAGGTTCATGGCAAAAGCCATGGTCAGGATGCTGGCCGTCATGCGGTCGATGTCCGGCTCGAGTATGCGGCCCTGGGCGAGCAATTCCTTTGTTTTCTTGAGCGCCTCCAGGCCGGGCATTTCCAGGTCCTGGCCGGAACGGATCACCTTCTCCCCGTCCCACACGGACCACCAGTCCGTCATGACCAGCCACTTGAACCCGAGCTGTTTTCTAAGCAGATCATTGATCACAGCTTCGCTCTGGCCCGTCCACTCGCCGTTCACCAGATTGTACGAGGTCATGACCGCCATGGCGCCCGCCCGGATGCCCGCTTCAAAGGCCCGGGCGTACAGTTCCCGGATGGTCCGCTCATCCACGACCGAATTGCTCCTGCGGCGGTAAAAATCCGTATTGTTCGCAAGAAAATGTTTGAGCGTGGCCGGGGTCCCGGTGGACTGCAGACCCGTGACGTAATGCGCGATCATCCTTCCCGCGAGAAAGGGGTCCTCTCCGAAGTATTCGAAGTTGCGTCCGCACTGGGAGACACGGTAGAGGTTGAGGCCCGGGCCGAGGAGAACGGACACGCCTCCTGCCCGGCACTCCTCGCCCACGGCCTCGGCGTATCGCCTGCTGAGATCGGCGTTCCAGGTTGCGGCCAGAAGCAGAGGGCACGGAAAGGCCGTGGATTTCTCCATGGGAGGCGCGCCGAGATTTTTGTTGCTGAATGATTCGCGGATATGCAGGCCGGCTGTCGCGTCCGCCATGTACAGGTCCGGAAAACCGAAGCGCTCGAGCCCCTTGATGAAAAAGCTGTTGTGCCCGCCGATCAGGCTGAGTTTCTCGTCCAAAGTCAGCTGACGGACAACGGCATCCGCCCTTGCGGACGCTGCTTCGTATGAGACCGGGGGCGCGAAGGAAGGATTCTGGCTCATCAGCACTCCGGAACAAAGAGTCAGGGCGGGAATCAGGCGAAGACTGCGGTTTTTCATGGTTTCTCCCGGCTGTGAATGGACCGGTTCAAATTTATCCAAACTCCGGGTGTGAACCAAGTATCAAATTGTCACGGTTTGCGGAACAAGGGTTGCCCGGTCCTGTCGGAGCCACCCCGGACCGGTGCAAGCAGGAACCGGATCAGGCGGGCAAATGGAATTTACGCTTTTTCCGCGGCCAGTTCAAGAACCCGGAGAATGTGACCGGACACTTCCTCCTCGGTTACGGCCCCGGGATGCAGTTCCCCGATGTCTTCCGGACGCCAGCCGCCCCCTGCCATTTTCCGGCTCACCTGCACGCGGATGACGTTTTCGGAGATGGGGACTGAAAAAACAACGGCCGGGCAGTGTTCCGGATCCGCGGCATCGGCTTCACAGCCCGGCGGAACGATGGTCAGCCTGATTTCCGCGTTCCGGACGGAGCCGTCCGGCAGCGCCATCTCCTTTCGCTCGGAGATCCCGGAGTCGAAGCCCGCCTTCCGGATCAGCTCCATGACATGTTCCATGACGGGCCGTATGACCTTTTTCGAGAGATCCGAAAACCGCTCGAGAAAAGTCCGGTGTTCGGCCCGGACGCCATCCGGCTTCGTTCCGGAACCGGTCATGGCCTCCCCTCCGGGTTCATTCCGCGTCTGCTTCCTTAAAAATCCTCTCATGCACCCTCCCTTGACTGGACCCCGCCGGACCTTTCCGCGGCCTCCGGTTCAACGGCCCGTCTTCGGCCCGGAATCCGCAGTGGCTGTATTGATCCCGAACGCGAAACGCCACCCGGTCAGGCGCGAGACCTGATACCGGACGCGCCTGTGGAATCCGTTGAACGTGTATTCGACTTCTCCGGAATCGGATGCGAGCATCTTCTCCACCGCGGTCCTCATGCTCGGCGAATCCTTCGAAAGCGGGTTGTCAAAAACCAGTTCCTGTTTCAGGTGCAGGGCCGTCATGCCGTCCGGCGCCAGTGCATAGAAGAAACACCCCTCGGGCATGGAGAGCGAAGCGGAGAGCCGGCCGGCCAGCTTGTCCAGAAATATCGACGCGCCCAGGCCCCCGACGACACGGCCCCCGGCGCCTTGCACCGGCAGAACCACGACCGCTGATTTCCTGCCCGTCGAACGGCTCACCACCAGATCCCCGACCGCGGCGCGGC
Organism: uncultured bacterium; assembly: GCA_963736115.1. Classification (GTDB taxonomy): domain Bacteria; phylum Zhuqueibacterota; class QNDG01; order QNDG01; family DTFT01; genus JAFGAX01. The sequence goes on along the minus strand of CAVTNR010000001.1, from coordinate 63,299 downwards.
CCGCCATGACCGAGGCAAAGTACGGCCGGTCCGACAGTGTCCGGCCGACGAGCCCCTGCCCGACCGTGTAATATCGGCCGTCCGGAAGCGCAAACCAGTACACACCCGAATCCTTCAGGCTTGCCTGGAACCGGCTGACAAGGCCCTTCATCCTGCTCCAGTCCGCGCTTTGCACCTCAGGAAGGCCGGCGAGACTGTTGATGATCCTTTCCTGCTCGAGGATGGACTCTTCAACGATGGTCACCGTCGAGGAGAGAACCGTGTTCGCGAAAACCGGAAATCCCTTCACGACCGCCGGATCCGCGACCCCCGCGTTCCTGACCGGCCCGCGGCCGCACCCGGCTGCCATGGATAGAGCCAGTACCGCCAGGAACAGGCGAGTCATTACCGTCTTCTTCATTGATTTTCCCCTTCATCTCAGCGGACTGATCGTATTCGGAGAATGGATGCAGATTGTCGCTCTCCGGTAGACCGTTATTTCAGATTAGAATGAATTAAACCCTTATAAGGCAATGTTTTATGCAGGAAAATGGCGTGCAAAAAAAGGACCAATCAATATTCGTCGGAAATCAATGATGCAAGGGTTATTCGACCCCGGGGCCAAAGGCCGCACGATTGGTTTGGGTATCGGTTTGAGGCTGGCTTTTCGCGAGAACGAACCTCCCGGAGGCTCCGATCCTCCGGGAGGATTTTCCGAAAACAGACCTGAAAGGTCTTCAAGACCTTTCAGGTCTGATGCCCGGCGCGTGCGACGCACCTTGAAGGTGCGTCGCACATGGATTTACGGCGTCACCTAATCAGCGTCATCTTGCGAACCGCCTGAAAAGCGGGAAGGCCGTCCGTGTTCCCCGAGACCCGGATCCTGCAGGTGTACAGGCCCGAAGGAACTTCGATGCCGTTTCCGTCCCGTCCGTCCCAGGCCGCGGTGTGGCTGCCTGCCTGTGCCGGCCCTTTGAGGAGCGTGCGTACCGGTCTGCCGTTCAGGTCGTAAACCGTCAGTTCCACCCGTCCCGGAACCGGCATGCGGTAGACGATCACGGTTTCCGAATTGAAGGGATTGGGATAATTCACGGACAGCCCGAAACCTTCGGGAAGACCTGAAAGCCCCGCGCCCGGCAGGCCCGAAGTCAGATCCGCGATCAGCGACGTCACGACTGAAAGTCCGTCCGGCGCGAACACGTCAGGATCGCTTTCGCGAAAAAGGGTGACGGCTGGAATCTGCCTGTCCGTCCCGGCTTTCCAGACAGCCAGTCTCAGCGTGTCGCCATCGAGAAAGCCGTCCACGCTGTCCGTCAGCGCGTCGTCGCCCCACACCGTGAGCGCCGCGTTCACGTCCTCCCAGACCACGGCTCCGCAGCAGCGGCCGTCCGATGTGAACACGCCTATCTCATCCCCGACAGCCAGACGGGTCCCGTCCGAATACCCGGGATGCGCTTCGGCCGGCACCACCACGGTCGCATTCTCGCCCGTGTTGGACACGAACCGGAAATGCCTCAGCTCAGCCGCGCCCCTGTTTCCGGCCACGGACCGGGCGATGCGGGGTTCCGGACCGGAAGGATACTCGAGTGTCGCGGCCGCGGACAGATAAACCTGGTAGCCCTGGCCGGGTTCCATGGAACCGATGGTGTTGATGCCGTATTGCGGCAGATACGTGTCGCCCGAACCGTTTTTCGCGATGACCAGGAAATCCAGAATCCCAGCCAACGCGTCCGCGACCGGCATCGGCGAATCCGGCCAGTAACCGATCATGCTCCAGCCCGGCGGCAATTCGAGAGTCGTGACCCGATCGACCGGAATCCCCTGCACGGTCAGGTCCGCGGCCCTGCTGAGATAAGCCTTGTACCCCTGACGGACGTCGATGTTGCCGATGTCATTGATCTGAAATTCGGGGATATAGGTTCGCCCCTGCCCGTTCTTGACGATCACCAGGTCGGCGCTCACCTGCGTCATGACCGCGTCCATGCCGGCCTGCACGGGGGTGAGATTGATCGAAAACAGGTTCCATCCCTGTTTCAGTCCGAGCGTCAGGGACCCGAGACCGGTGACATTGAAACGGCTGAGGATCATCAACCCGTCCGCCGCGTACAGGCCGCTTCCCAGGGAATAGCCGGTCGTCACGAAGCGCCATTCCGTGGATGTGGAGGCGCGGTACACACGAAAATGCACGGTCTCCCCCGGGGAGAATCCGTCTTTTTCGCCGGTCTGGGAATCGTCTCCCCACGCGGTGATGGACAGATTGGCGCCTGCCCATTGCGCCCGTCCGCAGCACAGGCCCGCGTCCGAGAACACGCCGATCCAGTCGCCTTCCGCAAGCGCCGACCCGTCGATGTTGGGACCCGCGGCCGTAGGCAGGATGATCGTCGCGTTGTTTCCGGTGTTCGGCGTGTAATCCCAGTCCGGCGGCGGGCCGGATTCCTCCTTTTCAATCAAGAGGACGAGATGCTCATCCCCGCCGCTCGAACTCACATTCAGGCCGCCGATAGCCGCTTCTCCTGAAAGCGCGGCACGGTCCACCCGGACCGTGACTTCGGCATTCCCGGTCCCGGATACGGGATCCACGGACACGACCCAGGGCTGGCCCGCGTCCTGGGTGACGCTCCAGGCGAGTTCTCCAGTTCCCGTGTTCACGATCGAGAACGGGAGCGTCTGCAGACCCGAACCGAAGTCGAGGGTGTCCGCAGAGAGCGACAGAACGGGTCCGCTCCCCTCCAGGATGCGGAAGGCCATATCGCTCAGGTCGTACGGGAACAAGCCGGCCGCGTTCTCCACCTTCACAATGCAATCCGCTGAGAGTTCCGCCGGCACGGTCCAGGAAAAAGTGCCCAGGTTCTGGATGTCGGAGGCGATCGGCGGATGCACCCAGTGACTGCCCCCGTCCACGGAGTAGTGGATGTTCACCCGCTCGGCCCGGCCGTACGTGGAGGTCTCCCAGTTGACCGCCTGCACGCTTCCCGCGTTCCAGGTCTCGCCGCCATTGGGTCTGAGGATGCGGATATAGGAGAGCTGGTAGCCGCAGTACAGCGTGTCCGTGTTCGAATAAGCGGAGACGCCGTTGTCATTGAAGGAACGCACACGGAAGTAGTACGAGTGGTTGAACCGCACGCCGGTGATCTGATGCGAGGTCACATCCGGCCCCAGAACCGCGATTTCCTGCCAGTCGCCGGGAAACGTGGGGAATTCCTTCATCTCCAGCCGGAATCCCGTTTCATCGTCCGAATGATCCAGCCAGGTGACGTGAATCTGGCCCGGGAGCTGTACCGCCTGCACGTTCGACGGCGCGGCCGGGGGCTGGGGCACGTTCTCGCCGGGCATCACGGACACGGCGTCCATGAACAGGCTTCCGGTATGCGTGTCGGACAGCCGGCCCCAGATGTTGATGAAAACCTCCTTGACCGTGCGCCGCATCGGAAAGGATGAGAAAACGGACCAGTCGAGGAGGACCCTGTTCCACACCGCGGTTCCGTCTCCGTACACATCGCGCTGGAGCGGAACCGCGTCTCCGCTGTAGAACGTGCGGTCCCTGGCCTGATCCTGGTCGTAGACCGTGACATAGGCGTTCGCGTACAGGGCGCCGGTCCCGGTCATGCAGTCCGCGATTTCGACCGCATATCCATTCGCCGCCTGCCACACCGCCGACGCGGAAAGGTCCGGAGAATGGAACTGCATGATGAACCATGTGTGTCCCGGGTCCGTGATGCCGTGCCCTCCGGCCGTGTTCATCCGGATGCATCCGCGTCCGTCGCCGGTTGGATCCTGACCGGGCGCGCCTGGATGCTGTACCGGGTCGTTCCACCCGAAGGTGAAATTGGACGCCCGCGGGCCCTGGCCGGCTTCGTTGAACGCGCCGGTCAATGTCCAGCCCTGGACCGTGCCGTCGTCGAACGGAAAGGCCTGCTGGAGCGGGGGCTCGGAAGAATCGAGCTGTTCGAATTCGACGTCGTCGATGTTGTTCTCCGCGAACATCGTCGTGACCACGACCATGCGGATGCCGTCGGCCTGGTCGCTGTGCTCCGCGGTCGTGAACCGTCCCGAATTCCATTCGACGTCGACCGTGGCCAGCGCGTTCGATGCGTTGAAATCGCGGTAGAATTTCACGGTCGTGTAATACGGCGTGTGCACAGGGTGCTCGTCGTGCGAGACCTTGAGGCGGACACGTTTCTTCGGCGTGCTGAAACGGATCTGAACCTGGCCGGCCTCATCATTGCCGTGCGAAGGGATGATGGGCGAGAAAAAAAGCATGTAGCCGGTCGGATACGCGGCTGTGATGTTCATCTCGCCGTATGTGACGATGAAATCCACGCCGTTCGGCGCGTCCGACAGGGTGTTGGCCGGTCCGCCGTGGTACAGCACCTGTCCGACGAGGCTGGACCACTGCGATGAATTGAAGTCAATGGTGCCGGATTGGGCTCTGCCTTCCGGGGCATGGATCATCAAGCCGGCCAGGCAGATCAGGGCCCCTGCTCGAAAACGGATTTTTCCAGCCATCCCTTTCTCCTTCCTCATGATACTCCATTATTGCCGCGGCCTGCACGCGTACGAAACAGACATCCGATATTATCCAAAGAACGGATATTCGGGAAATGGACCTGAGTCGCCGAAGATCCGGAACCACAGGACGCCGGAGAGAGACTGGAACCGGTATTGACAGCGGGAAAATCGGGAAGTCTGATGCATGCCTCATCCCCATGTTTAGAAAGGGGATAGATTCGGAATTACTGCCGGAGCCGCATTCGAAGTAGGTTCAGGAATAAACAGAGGAAGGAAGGCGAATGGTCCGGGATTACCGGCTTGATATCAGTAATTAACGAAATAATCGAAGCAAGTCAAGGTGATTTTGCAGGAGGTGGTAACACCCGAATAGTGTCACCGTATCGGAGGATCGGAAAAAACCTCCCGCGGGTTGGTATAAACCCGCGGGAGGTTGGGTGGCCGTCAAAACCCAGACCTGAAAAGTCTTTCTTCTTGGCCTTTCAGGTCTGGCGCCCGGTGCGCGCAACGCGCCTATAAGGCGCGCCGCACGTATTGTCACCGCATCAGTATCATCTTCACGGTCCGGGTGAACGCGGGCCCGGACAGCCGGCCGATGTACAAGCCGGACGGAACCGCCATTCCCCTGTCGTCCGAAGCGTCCCATGTGATTTCATGCAGGCCCGCCTCCTGCACGCCGTCCGCCAGGATGCGGACCCTGCGTCCGGACGCGTCATACACGGTCAGCGTGACTCTTCCGCGTCCGGTCAGAACGTACGACAGAGCGGTTCTCGGATTGAAGGGGTTGGGATAATTGCGGAACAGCCCGAATTGCTCCGGCTCCGTCCCGAGACCTTCGGCAGCGGACGTTCCATCATCGTCCCGGCCCGGCGATCCGTGCACGTGAACCGAAGTCCTCCAGTACGCGGGATCGTCCGGATCGCCCGCGGGATCGAAATCGCGGGAAACCAGGGAGAATCCCATGCTGTCGGGTTCCGTCGGCCACGGGCTCCTGTCATCGTAGCGCATCTGGATCACCGTGTCCCCGGCCGCGGCTTTCAGGACGATACGCTCTCCCCCGTTGTCCAGCTGACCCGCGTATTCTCCGAAGGGGAAAAAACCGTACCGGCTGTGGAACCGGCCCGCGTTCGACGCCAGCACGATGAAGCTTCCGGGATCCAGAATCGCGGACGCAGGGAAAGTGTAATCGATCCCGTTGGTGAACACGGCGTCCGTCAGATTGAGCGAAGCCGTTCCCGTGTTTTTGAGTTCGACGAATTCCAACTCCCGGCTGTCCACGGTGTCCGCGTCCAGCGGGTGGTAGTGGATTTCCGTGATCTTCAGTCCGCTGAGGTCGTCCCGCATCCGGACGGTGATCTCGTGGAGCGCGCTCCAGTCGGTTCCGGATAGGACCCTGGCCATCACCCGCGTTGTGGAATGGAGTTCTGCGAACGGTTCGTTTCCGGACAGGGCCCGACCTGAAGCATCGCCTCCTGGCAGACGCGGATCCGTGCCGTCCGTTGTGTACCAGACCGTTCCGGCTGCGTTCGGATTCGAAATCGAGAGGCGCAGCGCCGTTTCCGCCGTGATGGACGGAGTCTCGATCGCCATGCCGCCGGCCGTGAAGAACGGCGGGTCCAGTTCCGGCCAAAGACCGGCCTGTCTGAGCTGATCCAGAACGATGCCGTTCCGGTACGGGAAGAAATTATCAACCACATTGTCCACCTGGGGCAGCCAGTCGTCGTGCTTGGTGCGCGGCTGCGACATCTGAGCGTCTCCCCAGCGGGCTGACTCGGCGATCATAGCCATGTCGATCTCCCGGATCCTCTCCATGAAACGGCGGATATTGGCCTCGACCGTAACCGCCCCCTGGTTGAAGAAATGCCGGTAGACCCGGTCCGCGAAACGGATTCGGTAATCCGCATTGGCGCAGAGCCGGTGGTGGAGCCACTGCGGGTGGAACTTGTCGAAACCCGCGCATTCCATCCGGTACCAGTCGGTCAGGCTCCCGATGTTCACCCGGTCCTCGAACAGCCCGATGCCCGGATCCGCGTAGATGCTCGTGAACAGCGAGTGTTCCGCGTCGTGGACGAAGAACTTGAAACCGTCGGGATCGGCGCGGTTGAACACCGCATAGAAATTATTGGGATTCTTGTTCTGTCCGAATTTCGTGACCGGCGCGTCGAAATCGCCGGTCTGGAAGATGATGATCATGTAATCGATCAGGTTGTCCGCGTCGACCCAGCGGACGCGGCCCGGATCGCGTCCGCCGTCCGGCCCGAGTCCGAGCAGGGCGGCGTAGTTTTCAGCGGATTCGAATCCCGCCTCGCACAGATCCCAGACGGTTCGCCAGGAGTCGAGCGTTCCGTCCGTGGCCTCGATAACGTATCCGATGTCCGTGGCCACCTTGACCACATCGTAATCGCCGGACGATCCGCCGAAATACGAGGCCGCGTACCGGGCTTCGGACCTTTCCTGCGTCTGGTACACCCCCCAGTAGGTTCCGTCGATATAGAGATGATAGAACCGGCTCCGCGTGTAGGGCTGGCCCATATCGCGCTGAAGGTCGCGCGAATACACGTCGCGAACCATGATATTGAACACACCCTGGTCGCCGAAACAGCTCCAGTGGTAATTCATCGGCGTTCTCAGGTCGATCTTGTCGAATTCAGAGACGCCCTCCTCCCCGAACAGGGGAACCTGGAGCTTGGCCGCGCCGTATTCTTCGCGAAAGAAAAGCCGGAAAGCGTGTTTGGGATACTGGCCGTGGCGGCTGTATCCACCGCGGATGCGGAGTCCCGCATCGATCTGGAACGATTCTTCCCCGTCCGGGTCCATCCACTCCGCGGATACGGGCCGCTCCCATTCCTCTCCGTGCGCCATCGCGTTCACGTAGATGCCGGTTTTGCCGCTGAACAGGTTTTCCAGGCCGGTCGTCAGCGACACGGTCGGCAGGGAAAGCAGGGACGCTTCCAGTTTGTCCCGGTACCGGGTGTCGTTCAGCACGTCCGGATCCAGGCCGTAATCCATCCGTTGGCCGTTGGCGACTGCGCCCGGCCATCCGGGCCCGGGCGGCATGCCGTCCGGCGAAAGCGACGCGGCCCGGTCGACGAACAGATAGGTGTGCGTGACAACCGCGCTGAACAGCGTGTCCGATTCAACCGAAGCCGCGCGCACGATGAAACCCGGCGCCGTTCCCCGGCCGGCGGTGTCTTCGGGATCCACAAAAATCGTCATCGGTGAATCGGAGAGCCGGGCCGTCGTGGAGGTCCGGGGATCCGAACCGTCGACGGTGCATCGGAGGGGAGTGCGGTTCCCTTCCGTCGCGATCGTCAGGGTGAAGGGATCGCTGTAAAAACCGCGTTCCGCGGAAAACCGCGGAGGCGCCGGCGCGGCGGTGCCGGCCGACGCGAAAACAATCGCGAAACCGGCCGCGGGAATCAGCCGGCGGAAAAAGCGGATCGCTGGAAATGCGTGAGTGAACGGAATCATACGGCGGGTCGTCATGTCATTTTCCTTACTTTTGAATCACGATTTTCCGGGTGCGGATGCGGTCCCCGGCCTCGAGGCGGCAGAAATACACGCCGCTGGCCAGGCCGTCCGCATGGAACCGGACACGGTGTTCGCCGGCGCCGTAACGGCCGGAGGCCGGGACCGCGACCTCGCGTCCCAGCAGATCGAATATCCTGAGCGTGATCTCGCCCGCTTCCGGAAGGCTGAACCGGAAGGTCGTTTCCGGGTTGAAGGGATTGGGATAATTCGCTTCCAGCCGGAAGCCCGAAGGCGCCGCAGTTGCGGCCTCATCCGGACAGGAGACCCCCGTGGTTCCTCCGGTGGTCCTGAATATGCTCCCGCTGCCGCCGACGACGAATCCCGTAGCCACGGTCGGGAAAAACACGTCCAGGAAGGTGTCGAAGCAGCCCGTATTCTGACGCTCCCAGGTGAGGCCCCCGTCGAGTGTGTTCAGAATCGTTCCGCCCGTGCCCGCGACCCAGACGGTCCTGCCGTCGACCGCGAACAGCGCGGTCAGGAACTCGCCGGTGCCGGAATCAAGCCGGGTCCATTTCTCGCCTCCGTTTTCCGTGGCCACGATCAGTCCGTTCGCGCCCGCGGCCCAGCCGCGCCGGCTGTCCGCGAAATCGACCTCCTGAAAGAAGACATTACTCATGCCCGTGCGGAATCCTTTCCAGGTCAGACCGCCGTCCAGGGTTCTGTAAATCATGCCGCTTTCCCCGGCCGCCCATCCGGTTTTCGAATCCGTGAAGTCCAGAGAGTAGAGAACCGACGTGGAAACCCGGCCTTCCCGTGCCGTCCAGACACGGCCGCCGTCCGTGGTGGACAGGCACTTCGACTGGATGCTTCCGGTCATGAGATCCACGACCGCGGCCAGGGCGAACCCGGTGTCCGCGTCCAGCATCTGCAGGTCGAGTATATACTCGAATTCCTGCCGCCGCGCCGTGTTCCAGGTGTCCCCGCCGTCCGTGGTTCTCAGCACGACGCTCGCCATTTCGAACATCGTGGAAGACTGTATGATGTAACTACCCGTCAGCAGGCCCGTGTCCGCATCCGCGAACTGCAGTGCGGTGAATGAAAAATTCGCGAGCCTGGGATCGTCCAGCACGGGCGCCGGGTTCGCGGTCCATGTGCCGCCGCCGTCCGCGGTCCGGTAGAGCGTGCCCGATGCGATCGCCCATCCCCTTTCCGGATCGGTGAAAAACACAGCGGACAGGTCGCCGGAGGCTCCCTTTGAGCGCGATGCCCAGGTCGCGCCGAGGTCTTCCGTCTCCAGCAGGCAGCCGGTCGTGCCCACGGACCAGCCTGTTCCGGAACCGGAAAAGGAGATTGCATTCAGACCCGCGCCTGCCGAGGAATGGACCGTGGACCAGGAAACGCCGCCGTCCGTGGTGCCGATCATGCCTCCGCCCCGCTTCTGAAGAATGCCCCACTCGTCGAGCGAACCGTTGAATCCCGCGGCAAAGCCGGTGTCCGGGTTGAGAAAGCGCACTGTCGCGAAATCGAATCCCGTTCCCGCGTCGACGCGGTCCCAGTTTCGGCCGCCGTCCGTTGTTTTCAGAAGGGTGCTGTCCTCGCCCGCGACCCATCCGGTGTCCGGATTCAGGAAATGGACGGACCGCAGGTGACCGTCCGTCCCTGCGTCCTGGGCCGTCCAGACCGAACCGCGGTTTTCGGTTTTCAGTATGGTCCCGCCGTGGCCCACGGCCCAGCCCGTATCCGGATTCACGAAAAACACGGATTTCAGTCTGCGGACAGTGCCGCTGGACTGAGGCGTCCAATCCTCGCCGCCGTTGACGGAGCGGTAAATGCTGCCCCAGCGTCCGACGGCCCAGCCGTTCCGTGTGTCCGTGAAGAACACGTCATCCAGATCGTCCTCTATTTCATTCGGCAGCGCCGCCCAGGTCACGCCGCAGTCGCCTGTCCTCAGAACCGTACCGATCTCGCCGACGATCCATCCCGTGGAGTCATCCGCGAAATAAATCGAAAGCAGGTCATTGTCCGAACCTTCCAGGGGAGTCAGATTGTCCCAGGACAGGCCGTGATCCGTGCTTCGGATGCAGGCGCCGCCGTTTCCGACCGCGATCAGGCCGCCCGTACTGAAAACATGGACGTCGTTGAGCTCGTTCCCGAGCGGGATCGGGCTCTGTCGTTCCCAACCAGCTCCGAAGGCATGGGACTGCAGGCAGAGTGCCAGACCGATGACCCGGCAGACATGATTTTTTTGCATTCGCTTTCCTTATGATAATTAATGATGGAAGGAGATCGGGATCATTTGCCTGCGCCGGAATTCCAGACGGTGTTTAACTGCCTGATATTCCAGGCTGTTGGAATAATGCTGCTAAGGTTATGATATCATACGGAAAAAACAAGTAAAAGTTCGTCACAAAACAGAGAACCTCCCGGAGGCTCCGAGCTTCCGGGAGGTTCTGTTCTCAATATATAAACCTGAAAGGTCGGTAAGACCTTTGAGGTTTTCATGCGTCCCGCGGGCTCTTATCGGACCATCAGCATCTTTCCCGAGCGCTTTACCCCATCCACCGACAGCTCGTACAGGTAAAAACCGGATCCCGCGGGAACACCTTCCGCTGACAGGCCGTCCCAAGCCGCAGTCCTCTCTCCCGGTTCCTCGACGCCATCGACCAGAGTCCTGATCCAACGGCCGCGAATGTCGAACAACTTCAGTGACACAGCGGATCGGCCGGACAGCCGGTAGGGAATCATGGTGCTTGAATTGAACGGATTCGGGTGGTTCTGGCGCAAATCGAACACCGCAGGCCCGGCTGAAGCCGGAACGGGATGAATGCCGGACGGCACACTCAGAAAATCCGCGAGCCGGAGCGGATCGATTCTGCCGCTCTCCTCCCCTTCGAAAGCGAAACTTCCTTTTGCCAGGAAATGGAAGGCGTAATGGCTGACCTCCAGGGGCGAAGGCGTGTTGATCAGCGGGTTATGGATGCGATAAACGCCCATGTTGATCTGCCCGCCGCAGATCAGGCAGAACTGAATACCGTACATGGCCGCGTCTTCCAGGTAGGGCCCGGCGGTTCCCGGAACCGCGGGCAGAGCCATCAATGAATCCGCCAAAGTCAGCGCCAGGTCCATGCCGTCGGGCACACCGTCGCCGTCCGAATCCGCGGCATTCGGGTCAAATCCGAAACGGCCCTCCTCTTCGTCCTTCAGCCCGTCATTATCCGAGTCCCCGTCGATATGGAGGTGATGGGTTTTCATCGCCCGGAACAGGTCGAAGGCCGATGCGCGGCCGTTCGGGTGAATGGAGCCGTCATAGGAGAAATGGCCATGAGCCAGGGCGTGCAGACCAAGATAGGGAATTTCAAACTCGCGGCCGTTTTCCGGATTGGTGATGATGATTGTTCCCATATTGTGCACGGAGCCGCAGACACCGCAGGTTTCCTGCCCCCAGACCGGCTTGAACGCCACATGGCTGTGCAGTCCGTCGGCCTGCTCCTTCAGTTTCGGAAACAGGCGGATCAGGTCCTCGGCCAGGTCCGGTCCGTCCGGCAGTCCGTCGCCGTCCCGGTCCGGAATCGTCGACCATCCGTCGAAAAACAGGCTGTCCTCTTCCGCGTCCGTCAGGCCGTCTCCGTCCGAGTCAGCCGGAACAGCCAAGCCGTGCGCCGCGTCGAACGGAAACAGGATGGCCTTGAGTGTGTCCACATCAGCACGCTGAAAGTCCTTGTCGCCGCCATAGGAAAAATACCCGTTCTCCATGAAGTGGAGCGCGAGGTACGGGAGTTCCATCTGCAGGCCGCGGATCGGATGCGCGATCGTGACGGAACCCATATTCACCCAGGTCCCGCATTTCGCGCATTGCACCACGCCGCGCAGGACGTGTTCAATTTTATAAGCCCGGTCCGTCTGCACGGTGTCCGGCAGGGAATCGATTCGGGCCTTGAACAGAGCCGCCCGGATATGGCATTCCGTCAGATCGAATCCGCGGTCGAATGTGCCAAGCCGGATTTCCTCGGCATAGGACAGGCCGTTTGAATTTACGTCTCCCGGCAAAGCGATGAAATGGGTGGAATCGGCCGGCGTTTTCGCGGACAGGAGGCCGCCCGACAGCGCGAGCGCGATCACCGCGAGGTTCAGGGACCTCCGGACCGGAGCATCGGAGGCCTTCAGTGGGTCGAAACCGCCCATCCGGCCGGACACGGAATCATGGCTGGAACGATAATAGGGGATCAGATCGGCAGTGGACCTGCATTCTTCACAGGCCCAGTGGAAGAGCATGGACTGGGTGCGCCGGTCGAGGCCGTTCGGTTTGTAGGGCCGCCGGACGAATTCCGAGACACAGCACGACGGATAACCGAACAGGAATCCTTCCGTTCTGCGGTCCGCGGCCCGGTCACTGATCAGCGTATTCCCGAATCTGCGGCTGTACAAGCTGGTGTACCGGCTAGACGCGCTGAAACCGTTTCCTCGACTCGCCTTCCGGACTCCGTCATCCTGGAGACGGTTTCAACGGACAGACTCCTGCCGCGGAGCAGTTTGCGGCTCCGGTCCGAAAGCGGCCCTTCCCACCGGCTCAAGGGCTTGATGCCCCGGGCCGTCAGCTCGGTCAGGTAATGGAATTCGAACTCGCGGATGCGGCTTTTCTTCTGACGCATGACGCCCTCCCGAATGACGGAATGGAATTCCGAGGCCGGTCTCGGACTTCTGAGCCCCGCCCGTTTCGACCTGAAAGGGATATCTCATTGATTCAGCGGCGATTGGATCGGATCGCATCCGGTGTCCGGGGCTTCTGAACCAAAAGTCAGGCAATTCGCGGGCCATCATTGACCGCCTCCCGAAGGTCTGGGACCTCCGGAAGGGTACGGATTTCACACTCAGACCTGAAAGGTCTTCAAGACCTTTCAGGTCTGTTCGGCGGGAGGTTTCCGCCATCTTTTCTCCCCGCGGAGGCCTTCAATACTCTGAATTATATAAACTAATTGGCCCCGTTTCACGGGGCTCCCGCTTCCGCGGCCTCGGCAATCTCAATCAGGTCCGGAATATGCCGATCACTGTCATCACCGCGATCGCGATGGACAGAATCACGCGCAAAAGAGTCCCGGCGATAAACCCGACGAAAGTGCCGAAAGCCGAGGACAGGGCGCGGTTGGGGTCCGCGCCGCCGAGCAGTTCCGCGATAAAGGCGCCCACGAAAGGCCCGCCGATCACGGTGACCAGGCCGAAGGGCCCAAGGGGCGGCAGGAAGAATAGGCCGGCCAACAGGCCGAGGATGCTCCCGACCTCGCCGCGCTTTGAGCCGCCGTATTTTTTCGCGCCCCAGGCGGGTGTGTAATAGTCGATGATCTGCATGGCGATGACCAGGCCGCCGGCCGTGAACAGCAGCGGTTCCGAAAACTCGGCGAACCGAGTGAAGTGAACGAGCAGGAGACCCGCGAAGCACAGCGGCGGGCCGGGCAGAACCGGCAGTATGCAGCCTGCGATGCCGAGCGGCATCAGAAGGAGGCCGAGTATGAGGAGGAGCCAGTCCATCGCATTCTCCGGCTTGCGGGATTCTTCCGAGGCTCCGGGAGGATTCCGCTTTAACGCGCAGACCTGAAAGGTCTTGAAGACCTTTCAGGTCTGTCCTTTAAAGCAAGCCTCCCTCGGCTTATTCCTGATCCGCGAGAGGCTGTAATTTATTTCTGTCATCCCCGAGTTCTTTCGTCGGGGATCTTTACCGGGACTGACGATGCTCGGGACAGCGACGGCTATTCGACTGCTGCCCCGGCCCCCAGCGCCTTATCCTTCTCCGCCCGGGCGCCGCACCGGTCGCAGAGGTCGGTGATGTTCTTCAGTTCGCGCGCCTGCGCCACCGTGCCCTGGAAGATCTCGTCCGTTTTGGCCGAATTGATGTAGCCGCAGTCGGAGAACAGGTGATAGCTGCCGCCGTACTGCGTCCAGTACACGTGGTTCAGGCCGTTGTTCAGGGATTCGACGCGGGCCGTCTGTTCCGCGTACTGCTCCACGGAAGGCGGGTTGAAATCCACGCCGATGATGCTCGCGATGAGCATGGCGACCACGGCCACCGCGCCGACGAGGCCCTTCTGTTTGCCCTTCAGGTTCTTGTTCGTGAAGATGAGGATGACCAGGGGCAGGAAGGCCAGCACACTTAGAATGGCGCCGAGCTGGTTCTGAACGAAAAACTTAAACGACTCTTTCTCTGAAGCCGGATCGAGCCGGTTCGACTTCTTCCACAGAAGCGAGCCGACGACCGCGAAAATCAGGTCCGCCACGATCAGGGCGATGAGCACCGCGGTATTGACCGGCGCCTTTCCGAGCTGGAGAATGGCGGCGATTTCGAAACCGAACGCGACGAGAAACGAGAGGATCGCGAACAGCCGCAGGGTCTTGGCCTTGCCCTTGCTCTCCGCGGTCGGAACGAACGGCCGGCCGCCGCCCGCCTGAGGCGTGTCTCCGCCCACATGGGTCAGTTTCTTCTTGGTTCCCTTATCCGACATTTCCTTTCCTCCTTCTATAAATCGAATGATTCCCTGTTATTAATTAAACGATTTTTTTCAATGGAATCAAGGTGTTTTTGTCCATCAGGAGGATGGGGACGGATCAACCGTTGCGACGCGTTTCATCATACGCTGCCCTTGACCCGCGGTGACTATTTCACCAGCGCCATTTTCCGTGCCGCAGCGCCGGAATCCGTTTCCAATTTTACAATATACACCCCCGCAGCCAGACCCGTGCCGTCGAAGGAGATGCGATGGCCGCCCGCGCGAAGCCTTCCCTCGGCCAAAACCGCCACTTCCCGGCCCCGGACATCGAAAACCGCAACTCGCGTCGTGGACGCCCGCGGCAGGGAAAAAGACACCGTCGTGGACGGATTGAACGGATTCGGATAATTCTGCATGAGGCCGAACGCAGCGGGATCCCCGGCCGCGTCCGCGATCCCGGAACGCGTGTATTCGGACCCGTCGTATGGGACGGGATTCGCCACGCCCGTCATTTTATTCGATGGGATGAATTGCATCCTGTGATCCGGGAGCAGTCTCACCGTGCCCATGTACTTGGGCGTGTTCCACACCGCGTCCCGGAGCACGGCGGACCACTGAACCATGGCCGTGATTCCGGCGGCCTCGTCGTTGTCATGCTGCTTGATCGCCATACCGAACTCGGTTCCTTCCTGGGGGGCGATGGTTTCGCCGTTGGCCGTGATCGCCTGCCATTGAACGGCCAGTTCCAGCGCGTAGCCGCCCGGTATCGTCTTGCGCCGCCATTGTTTCCAAGCGTACTCCGGCGCCTGGGTGAGGTCGTCCCAGACGATGACCCCCGGGGACGCGTCGTCCAGCGCCGTCAGACGGCAGTCCCACACAGAATCAATCGTGGTATCCGCAGGCACGGGATCGAATTTAAGCTCCAAACCGTCCTGCTCCCACGCATTCTGGCCGTCCGCGGAGATCGCGTCGTCATTCACTTCTTCGTACAGGTAGAACCACTTCCCGTCCCAGGCCGTCCAGATCCGGGCGGACAGGTCATCGT
The DNA here is from genome assembly GCA_963736115.1 of uncultured bacterium. GTDB lineage: Bacteria > Zhuqueibacterota > QNDG01 > QNDG01 > DTFT01 > JAFGAX01. Next base: position 47,819 of record CAVTNR010000001.1, on the reverse strand, counting down.
CCCCGTCCGGCGCGCCGACGTCGTTCCAGGCGTAGGAGCGGAGCTGAAGATATCCGTCATCCGGTCCGGTCAGGGTTTCATAGAACCGATCCTTTTCGCCGTCGACCACGACAGGGTATTGAGTATCGGGATAATAAAACCAGACGTTCCCCGACTCCGTGCCCAGGAGAACCGCGAATTCACCCGTGTCCGGATCAATGCGGGCCACGGTCACGGATCGGATGTTCGATTCCGTGATTGCGGTCAGGCCGAGGCCGAAATCGGATTCCTCATCCTTGAAGAACGGACCCGAGCCCCAGGTCGCCACGAACAGGCCGGTGTCGAACGCCTTCAGATCCGGAACGACGGCCGCTGGATCGTTCAGGAAATATCCGGCCCACGCGTCACCGTTGTCCCCCGAGAAGAAGACGCCCCCGCCGTCTGTCCCCGCGAACAGGAGTCCCCCCCTTCTTTCAAGCGAAATGGCCGCGGTGTTGGTCAGGCCGTTGTGGACCGTGGACCAAGTCTGTCCCAGGTCAGGAGAGCGGAACAGGCCGTCAATGGTGCCCGCGAAAGCGAACGTGCCGGCCAGCAGAACTGAACGGACGTGCGTTTCAGTCAGGCCGGCATTGACCTCGGTCCAGGTCTCGGCAGGCTGGATGAGGCTGAACACTCCCCCCCAGGTGCCCGCGAGCATGCGCTGGGCTCCCTCAAGGCCGGGCGGATCGATCGCCAGGGAGGTCACGTGCAGGTTGGTCATTCCCGAGGACATGGGCGTCCACAAGCCGCCGCTGTTGTCCGAGCGAAAAACTCCGCCGCCCCACGTGCCGGCGTACAAACGCGTCCCGTCTGCGAGCAGACACCGGACCGTTATATTCGTGAGCCCGGTGTTCATTGGATTCCAGGTGTTCCCGTGGTCGTCGGATCGGAGCACACCGCCCGTTTCGGTCGCGGCGAAGAGGGTCGTACCGATCGAGGCAAGGTCGTTCACAACGCCCTGGCCCAGGTCCACCGTCAGAAGATTCATCGGCGTGCCGCTCCCGTCCGTGGCAGTCCCCGTCAACGAAATCGTCAGCGGATTCTCGTCCGGGTCGTTGCTGGTCAGGACCAGCTGGGTGCTTTTCGGCCCCGGCCGAGACCGGGTTGAAACGCGCCCCGATCTGACGGCCGTTGCCGGGTATGAGTGTGAACGCTCCGCCGTTGAGAATCGAGAAATCCGAAGCGTTCGCGCCCGTCAGTGAGATCTCCGCAACGTCGAGATCCGAACCTCCGGTATTCGTGACCGTGAGGTACTGGACCGGGCCGTCTCCCCCGACTTCCACGGAGCCGAAATTCCATGAAGTCCAGTCAACGGCGATGTCCGGCTCCGCCAGCATCAACTCCACGGTGCGCACCATGGAGATGCTGTTGGCCCGTTTTCCTGCGGGGTCGCCCATATAATAGATGTCCGCCCAGTGCAGGGCCGTATCATAGGTGTTGTAGAATGCGTACTGTTTGGACGTCCGGTCATAGCCCACCAGAGCCACCCAGTGGTCCCCTCCGCCGTCCGCGTTCGTGTCAATGGTGAGGAATACCGGCACGCCTTGACCGAGGCACATGAACATAAAATCGCAGAACAGATCAGGATCGATCGTCCAGGTGCTATTGGTATTGCGGATCCAGAACGCTCCGTCGTTCATCCAGGCGTCCCCGTACGGGCCGTACGCGTTCAGCCACGCGGCATCCGGCGAAGCCGGGTCGGAATACCAGGTACTGGCATGAATCGTGACTTTCAGGGAAAAACCCCGGTCGGCCGCGTACTGCTCCAGTCCGGACTGGATGTACTGCACATCCCCGAAACCGTTGTTCTGCGTTTTCATGTACGACTGGCCGTGCAGGGCCCAGGCTGTGTTCAAACCCGCGTCCGCGCCCGTACCGGGATTGGTCAGAAGACCGGTCAGAGAATGGCGCGCCTGGAAATAGGCAAACATCATCGCCCCGGTCGTGGGGCCGCATCCCACATAGGCGCCCCCCTGCAGGTAGGCGACTGTGTTGTAGGCGTAGGCCGGGAATTGGCTGAAATCGGCGAGATAATCGGCGGCCGCAGCGGTCCGGAAGGCCATGAGCGAAAGAGCCAGCCCCCAACGGGTGATCCGGTTTTTCATGATCGCATCCCTCCTTTGCGGGGTTCCAGTGTTGTCCACTTTTCCGGAGGGCGGGACAGCCGTGCGCCTCCTGATGCCCTCCAACTGACCGTCCGCGACACGTGACGTGCGTCTCACGTGCGTCGCATTGGGGAGTTCCGTCATTCCATCATCCGCCTCACGCATTGGGCCAGGCCCAGCCCGTCGAAGGGCATGGGCATGAAGCCGGCCGCGCCTGAAAGCTTCCAGCTCCGGACCAGTTCGTCATCATAGTAACCGGACAGCACCATGATCCGGACGCCCGGAAAGTAATTATGGATGATCGGGACCATGGTGCTGATGTGGCTGATACCCATGGTGTCGTCGGTGATCAGGACCGCGGCGAACGGCGTGCGACTCAACGCTTCGTAAACGGCCTGGATATTCGCGGTTTCGCGCAACACCGTGACCGGCCAGCCGTCCTGGCGCAGAAACCGCGCAATAATGTCTCCGATCGTGTCTCCCACGACCAGTATCCGGTTCATTTTTCTCCCTCCCTGAAAACCCTGCGATGCGCATTAAAGGTGTATCGCAGTTGCCGCTCAGAATCGCTTCAACCACTGCAGAACCGCCCAGGTCGCCTCCAGGTCTTCGCGGTTGTATTTCTGAATCTCGGATACGATTTCCTGCCTGAGCCTGTCGTCCCCGGTCTCGACCGCGCGAATGTACTGCGCAATGGACCAGTCGCCCCCGAATTCCTCCATGGAACGTCTGAACCCGGCCAGCTTCTCGATGACTTTCAGGCTGTAGCTGTGCACCGGAAGTACAACGGATTTTTTCGTGATCGGGAGCAGATCGGTGCAGTTCTTCAGAACCCGCTCCGCAATCCCCTTCCGGTCCCCGTACCGTTCGATGTACGTCTCGACCTTGACCCTCTCGTAATGGTGCCAGTGGATAAATGGGATGTCGCCGAGGGACTTAAAAATGGCCGCGCTGTTCTCCAGAAAGCGGAACCAGCCCTCCCGGTCCCCGTCCTCCCCGAATCCGGCCATGGCCGCCTGGTAATCCCCCTTCTGTTCCCCGAAAACCTGCGTCCCCCACAGATAGATCTTGTCCAATTCATCGAACCAGGGCGGCAGGCCCTCCAGATCGAACATGACCCAGTTCTTAGATTCGGGCAGTTCCGGAGCGCGGATGAGATTGCACTCGTTCCGCGTCAGGGCTTGGGCGTGCTTCAAAATTCCCGCGGCCGAGGCGCCGATCCGCCGCATTTTGTGCCCCCAAGGCCGCTCCAATTCGGACAGCGACTCCTCGGTGAAACGGTTCAGCAGGTCATCAAGGGTTCTGACGCCCATTTCCCGGAGCGTCTTAGCAGCGGACTGATCGAGATCAGGTATGATCGCGGGGTCGGTCGTGTCGATGGCGATTTTCCAACACCCTTCGTTGAAGGCGCATCCGCCGCATTTGGACCAGCCGACCGGGGAATACGGCTCTTTTGGGAGGCAGGCGTTCATGCGGATGAGATTCAGGGCCCGGAGCGCGTCCTCCCCGCCGTTGTACGGGAGCTCCTCCAACGTCCTGTCCCCTCGAAAGACCTTCAGTCCCGCGGGCCGCATCCCGAAATTTTTCTCGAACAGCCATCCGTATACCTGGAGCTGAAGAAAAATTTCAGGATGACTCTTGAAATCCGCGTGACGGCTGAGTTTGCAGTCCATGATGACATAAGATCCGTTGTCCCGTATCATCAGGTCCGGTATACCGGTGACCTCGGCACGCGACCCGTCCAGGAGCGATTTCAGCACGCCCTGGTACAGGACCGGCTCCCCTTTTCGGACCGCCTCCAGGGTCCGGACCGCCCTTCGGTCCATGTCCACGCCGGCAAGATTGACATGCTTCGGAAACGTTTCGAGGTACTGCTTCTCATGCCGCCGGCCGAGTTCGAACAGGAGTTTTTCGAACTCACCGGGACCTTTACCGGGCTTTCCATGCGCGTTCAGGTAAACCCGCAGCTCGCAAAAGGACGGACTGTACAGTGTGTAGATGTCTGTGGCGGAGAGTCTCATGTGTTCAGGTCCGATCTTGCGGGATTTGCGACGCACAGCATCACATCTTAACCACAATCCTCCCATGGAAACCATGACCCCGGGGTGCACAACCGGCTGTCATGAACCCAACGGAAAATGAAGCATCTATTCCAAAAGAGACCCCGGGGTTTAAACCTTATACACAATCCTCCCGTTTTCCTCGGATATCATCCTCGCCCCGAACAGCTGGTCGATGATCCGGTCCAGCTTCTCTTCGGATACCGGCTTACCGAACATGGACTTTATATGCTGTTTCAGGGTTTTACGGTTCCTGGGCCTGCGGCTTTTGTCGATTTTCTTCAGATTGGCCAGCACCTTGGTGTAATGATCATCCGTGTCCCTGTTCTTCCGGCCGGACTCCGCCTTGGGTTCCCTGGTCTCCTTGGATTCTCTGGTTTCCCTGATTTCCCGCGGTTCTCTTACCTCCTTCGTGTCCCTTGTTTTCTTGACTGGCCCGATCTCGGACACGCTGGCGATCCGCTTGCAGAAGGTCTTTCCCTTCAGGATGTGACGGATCAGGGGATCGAAGCCGCGGTCCCGTGAGAGGATATAATATTCATCTCCGGGATTTTCGGAAATCATCAAACCCAGAACGTAGGCGATGTGAAAATCCAGGGCATTGGGCCCGGTCCCGTCGATGCGTATCCACTCCAGCCGGCCGCCCAGGCGCTGGGCCGAGGTCACCAGGTCAATGGGCACCTTGCTCTGCATGTTGCCCGTGAACACAGCCACCTTGCAGTCCATTTTATCAACCTGTGCGAGATTGACGCCCTGCACGTTCTCGAAATCGATTAAAAGCACCTTGCTCATGCATCTTTCCTTCCTGAAGTTGATTCCAATCGTCAATGCGAACAATACCTGGTCCCGTGCAATTTTCAAAAAAAGGAATGCATCGGTAGGTCCCGCAACGCGGGACTGAGCCGCGGGAGGCTTCAGTCAAGATTTCCGGCCATAAAAGTGGTCCGAGGATTAAAGTGGGACTCGATAGAATCCGCGATCAGCGGTCTCGGACGATCATGAGGGGAAAAGTAGCTAATATTATCTGAAAAAGCAAGTCATTCAACGAGGGATCGCAGGCCGGGCTCTGGTCTCCGGCAGAGCCACGGCCGCTGATCGAACCGCACCACGGTAATCAGGCTGCCACGCCGGTTTAAGCGATCTCTCTTCCGGCCGTCACGCCTCATGCGGCCCGCCGGCCGCGTGACTGGAAAGCTTTCGCACCTGCTGCCCGACCCGGGTGAGGGTTTTCGACGCATCCATGCGGTCGACCACGATCTCCACGAGCACGGGCTCATCTTTTCGGCGCGAAACCTCCTCGAGAGCTTTCTCCAGTTCGCCCTCGGTCCTTGCCAGCAAGCCGGCCGGACAGCCGAGCGCCTCCGGAATCTTGTGATAGGCCCATGGATGGATTTCATTGTACGGCCCATCGTGGATGAGGCGTTCGATGACGTACCCGTGGTTGTTCAGAACGAATACCACGGCGTTCACCCCGTTCCTGCGGTACGACGAGAATTCCTGCGCGGTCATCTGAAAGGCGCCGTCGCCGATGAGCACAACCGGTCTTTTGTCCTTCGCAGCCAGCCCGATACCCAGGCCCGCGGGCAGGCTGTACCCGATCGACAGGTAGTAATCCTGTGCGAAGTAGCTCTCCGGCTCCGCCCGGTGGAACCCGGTCGATCCGAACATCACATCTCCTGTGTCGCTCACCACGACCATGTTGTTGTCCATGAAGGCGCCCAGACGCTCGAAGAACCGGGCCACGGTCAGCGGCCTTTCGGGCACCGGCTTCGCGATGCCGTCGGCCAGGTAGGGAGGCGGCGTGTGCGGGTGCGCGGGCTCGGCCGCGGACGGGATGGCCTCGGTGAGACCTTCCACGAAATCCGCGAGGCGCACCTGTTCGAAAAAATGACGGCGTATCTGCACGCGGTCCGCGTTCGCGTTGATCATGCGGTCAGGGTCGAGATGGGCCGTGAATCCACCAGTCGTCATGTCGGTCATCCAGGCGCCGAGGCAGAGCAGAACATCCGCCTGCTCGATGATGTCGTGCGCGAGTCCTTCTCCGAAACCGCCCTGGTAGACACCTATATAATGAGGATGCGTTTCGGCGATGGCGGTTTTACCGCCGATGGTCGTGGCAACCGGGTACCCGCCCTTCTCGAGAAGCGCGGTAATCTGCCGCACGAGCCCGAAGCGCCTGACCTCCATTCCGATGAGAACGGCCGGCCGCTTCGCGCCGGCCAGCATGGCCGAGGATTCGGCCACCGCCTCCCGAATCGCATCCGGGTCGCAATGAAGACAGCCCTCTTCGAGGCCGCCGGAGGGTTCCTCGCACGGCTCGCCGACCAGATCGACTGGAATTTCGATGTACACCGGCCGCTTAGTCCGCAGGCAGGTTTTCACCGCGCGGTCGATCTGCTCGGGCGCCCTGGCGGCGTCGGTCAGCATCTGGGCGGAGGTGGTCACCTGCCGGTAGGCGTTGATCTGGGTCTCGTAATTCTCTACCAGGTGGTGCATGAGCACGCGTCCGTGCCTGAGTCTCGAATGCGGCGCGCCGCTGATGACGATCATGGGCACGCGCTCGGCGTACGCGCCGGCCACGGCATTGAGCGCGCTGAGTCCGCCCACGCCATAGGTGACCACGATCGCGGAAATGCCGCGGACACGGGCGTAACCGTCCGCGGCGTATCCCGCGTTGAGTTCATTGGCCGTGTTGACCAACTTCAACGGACTGTCGACGATCCGGTCCATGAAATCCAGGACATAATCGCCCGGAACCCCGAATACGTGGCTGACGCCGGCCTGTTCCAGCCGTTTCACGAGATAATCGGCGACCGTGGTCATGAGCGTCTCCCTCTGTTTTGGACAGGTCCGCCCGGGGGAAGAGTGAAGAAGGCCGCTGCAATCATGAAGTGATCGCGGCCCACTTCGTCCCCGGTGGCTTTGTCAACGACCCGCACGGACAGGGCTTCGCCTATGTAGGGGGCCATTCCGTTGAACTGCAGGGTCGCTTTATTGGCGCATGCGGTTCCGGCTGTTCCGAAAACCGCGAACGCGATGAGAGCGGTCAATCGTCTGCGGGTTTTCATGTCCACCCTCCTTTCCGAGGTTTGTGGATCCTACTGGAAGGGATATGGTGTAACGAAACCTACAGGGAAGCGTTCCATTCTTTTTTGGGACCGGACGCCGCGGTATGCATCCGGGACACCCGGGCCGACCGGCGGCCCGTGCACTCAGATGGACGGTTTACGGTCATTCCTCCTGGGCGGCTGTCTCTCTCTCGTTCCCGCGGAAACCGCGGCGATCGGATCAATCCTGCTTTTTAAACACCCGCCTCCTCGATACCATCCCCTTCCGGCCGATCCGTTCCAGAGCCCACGCGGGCCGGTAGGTAGTCGCAATCGCGGCGACAGAATGGATTTTCGGGAACCGGACGAGCCGGTCGCCCCGTTCGATGGGGCGGCAGAAGCGGTCCGTGGTCCGTCTCAGCCCGCGTCCTTCTTTTCCAGGTGCTTCAGCAGAAAATAGTTACCGACTCCCATGACGGCCGTCCCCAGCAGAAAAGCCGGGTAGGCGATCCTCCAGTTATGCGGACCGGTTATCATGCTCCACTCCGACATACCCCCGATTCCGGCCAGGAGCGTCAGCGGCATAAAAATAGTGGTGATGAAGGTCAACCGCCGAACCGTTGCGTTCGTCTCGTTGGCGCTGGCCGCCATGCGGTTGTTCAGCATGGACACGTGCATTTCCATGAGATTGTTCACCGTTTCGCGCAGGGTTTCAGTCAATTCGAGGAACTGGGTCAGGTGGTCGTTGACGTCCCGGAAGAGGGCAAGCGCCTTTTCCGGAATGTACGGGCAGTCGCCCCTGCATATTTTCACGAGTATTTCGCGCTCGTGAAACAGGCTTTTTCGAACCCCGATCAGATGTCGCCGCAGGTGCAGGAGCATCTCCGGCTTGAAACGCGCCGGATCGGACAGAATGGACTCCTCCGCGGCCTCCAGCTTTTCCTCGAGTGATTCGATCGCATCGGATTTCCGGTCCACGAGCTGGTCGAGAATGACGTGCAGCAGGTAGGCCGGACCCCGGCGGATGCCTTCGGGATCGAGTTCCGCGATCTGCTCGATGTTCTGCCTCACCCGGCTGTCCCCGGCGCGATGACAATTGACCGTGACCAGAAAATTCGATCCGATGAACAGGTCCGCTTCATGGATCGTCAGTTTTCCCTTGCTGACGGCGAAGGAATTGAACAGGATGAAGGTGTTCTTGGGGTAAAAATCGATTTTGGGGATCTGGTTCTCGTCCAGGCAGTCCTCGATGGAGAGAAAATTAAGCCCCAACGGAAGGACGAGGTGGGTGAGTTCCTCCAGTGTCGGGCTCGAAAAATCCAGCCAGGCGTATCCGCTCCTTCTCGCCAGGGAAATGGCCTTGGATAGGGTCGCAACCGGCACGAGTTCTCCGGTTTTCGTGATGTGACTGAATCGGTGTTCCGGCATGAAGGCCTCCTGTGAGGGTTCCATGATCACCCATGCAATTTAGCATATTTATATTAAAATAGAAGATTTAAATGGATCGGAAAACGGAAATGGCGGAATTTGACGTTTCGGCGCCCGGCGTCTCGAGAAACGAACCCTTCATAAAAAAAGGTGCGTCAAGCGCACCTGAGAGTCTGGAGAATTTCGAATCCGGTAAACGTCACTGAAAATCCTCACCACCGCGCCCTGTTTTCCCGGACATCCACATGGACGAAGGGACCATGCGCGGCTGTCTTGGGATATTTGCCAAGCCCGCCGATCAGCCCTTGCGCCTCCGGACGGGCCGCGGCTTCATTGATCAGCCGGTAGAGCACTTCCGCGTCGCGGATATCACTCCGTCCGTCGCCGTTGAGATCATCCATCATGCCGTCCCCGTTCTCGTCGATGAAGATGTCCGCGGCCGCGCCCCACTGATGAAGGCTGTAGTTGACATTGCCGAGCGACCGGTTGTATGCCGGGGTGCGGTACCCGCTCATGACGTGGAACGTGCTCGCCTGATAGCCGGCGTCGTTCACCCGTTCAAGAACATACTCGAGGGCGAGCAGAAGCCGCTCATTCAGCACGACATACTTCGGGGAGCCGGACGGCTGTTTGCACAGGAATTGCCCGAGCCGGAAGTGCGGGGAAACCAGAACGTTTTCATTTTCCCGGTTGACCTCGACGAATCCCGCAGGCGGCCGGTAGCAGGCGCGCCCGGCCAGCGGTTTCTCGGGATAACAGCCGATTCGATAGCCGTGCAGAAATTCACCCTGGAGCCGTTCGTAGGGAACAACGACAAACGCCTGCAGCCGGACAACTTCGTTTCCGTCCGGAGCCTTCACATCGATGGGATAAAGGCCCGGCGCGGACGGCGGAGTCCATTTCCAGCTCCCCGTGCCCTGCGGCACGAGCTGGCCGCCCGCCGATTGCGCCGCGTAGCCGGATCCCAGTTCAGGGTCCACCACATCGAAAGTCACGGCCTCTCCAGGGAGCACCGTCAACGTCCTCACCCGGTTGGGAGAAACCGCGTCTCGGTAGCGGACGGCAACCCGATTCCCCGCCGTCTCGGTGCGATCGGCGGGTCTGGCCGTGGTGATCGCGGGGAGTACACTGATCACCAAACCGATCGCTGCCAGGCGCTTCATGAAAGACCTGATGGATCGTCGAGAAGCATCGCTATTCCTTATGAAGTTATAAATTGGAAACGGATGGGTCCGGACGATGAAGCTTCCACCGGTTGAGAAGGGTTCCGCATTAATTTATATCATAACAAATATTTTCACGCTGGAATGGGTAAAAAGTTCCCCTGGCCGGTTATCCTTTGGCGGACGGAGGCGTTCTCAGGGCCTTCAGAAGAGGACTATCCCTATTATAGATATCCCTGCGGAACTGAATCGTTCCGTCCGCGTCAGCCCATGCGGTCCAGTAAAGCAGGTGCACCGGTATCGGTTCTGGCAGCGGCACGCTTCGTTCTTCCTCCGCGCCCATTTCACGCAGAAGCGTTTCACGATTCCAACGAGAATTTTTTTGGAGCAGATACAGGGCGAGTTCGAACGGTTGCTGGATCCGGATGCATCCGTGGCTGAAATCGCGCCGGTCTCTGTCGAACAGCCGGCGGGCCGGAGTGTCGTGCAGATAGACGTTATATTTATTCAGAAACATGAACTTGATCCGCCCCAGCGCATTGATCGGCCCGGAATCCTGCCGCAGCCGGTAGGGGAAGTAGGTCGTGTCGACGGTCGTCCAATCCACCGTCGCGGGATCAATTTCAAGCGCTTCCGGTCCCCAGCCCTTGAACACCTTTGTTTTCTCCTTCGTCAGATAGGCCGAGTCTCGCAGGATGTGCGGGATCACTTCCCGTACGGCGATGTTCCGGGGCACGTTCCAGTAGGGATTGATGACAAGGTACCGCATCGTGTCGCTGAACACCGGCGTGGAGTGATAGGGCCGTCCGACCACGACCCGCATGGCCAGAACGGTCTCCTCCTTTTCCTCGACTTTCAGTTCGAAGGCCGCGATGTTCACGATGATATGGCGTTTTCCCAGGTCCTGCGGCAGCCAGCGCCAGCGCTCGAGGTTCAGCTCCAGCTGGTTGATGCGATTTTCCACGCTGACATTGAGCTCCGCGAGGGTCGCGGCGTCCATGACGCCGGTCGCCGTCAGACCGTATCGCTTCTGGAACCCCTTCAAGATCCTCTCGAGTTCCTCATCAAACAGCTCGATGTCATCCCACTCCAGGTCCCCGAAGTCTCCCCCGAGGCGCAACCGCTCGCGAAGCGCGGCCACTGCCGGGCCGTGGTCGCCCCGCTTCAGTCCCGGACCGCCCGGAATTTCGGACCATCCTCCCCGCTCAGCCACCGAGCGGTGGTAGGCCAGCGCCTCGCGCAGACGGCTGAAACCCCTCTGAGGGGGCGCCAGATCAGTCAGCGTGCCCGCGACGTCGCCCGACTTCAGGGCTTTCTCCAGCACGACGGCGAGATCGGCGCCGCGCCGGTTCGCCACCCACTCCGGTCTGAGGGTTTCGGGGTTCACCCGGCCGGCCAGAAGATGCGACCCGTAAACCAGAAAGGCGTCCGTGAGCAGGAGATCAAGCTCCGCCCACCGGTCGGGAATGATCACGCCCGCGCTCTTGACGTCGGCGCGCACCGCGACGAGCAGGCTCTCGATGGCGGCAAAGTGGTAGTCCGCCGTCCGCAGCCCCTCAAGATCCGCTCCGCGGAGCGCGCCGATCAGTTCATCGACCCGCCGGGTGGGTCCGCGCTTGTCGCTCCACGCCGGAATGTAGAGCCGCTGCTCGTAGAAGCCGGGGAGCGCCTCGCTCGCGTAGACCGGTTCGCCGGCCGCCTTGAGCTCCGCGACGACACCGGCATCCTCGATGCGGATTCGGATCTGCTCCGCGACCAGCAGGTCAGGGGATCGCATAAAGGCGGGAACGGCTTTCGCCGCGGGCGGAACAGGTCTGCCGGTTGTTGCGGGATCCCGGTCTCCCTTTCGGATACCAGGTGCGCACCCGATTCCGAATATCACCACAACCGACGCGGCCATCATGACTTTTATTGCGTTCATGGATTCGGGGCTTCCTCTTGTGCCGTATGAAAGCGGCTCCGCAGCGCCTGGCCGATAGGCCATGCGAAGGTTCTGTCGATCGGCCATCCTGGTTCAGACGAAATCGAAAACTAAAACCCCGGGATGCTCCAATCTAAATGAATGTCACCCGGAACTTTTCGGTTGCTTATCCCGCGCCTTCTGGTCCTTTTGCTGTTTTTGAACGGCCTTCTGTTTCTGACCCTTGCTCTTGTCCTTTTTCCCGCCTTTATCTCCCATGGGGTGTCTCCTTTCCGTTACCGTTACCTTTGTGATCATCCAGGATTTGATGCCCCGGACGCAGAGATTCAATACCAATCTTTTTCACGCATTATAGGATTCAGAATCACATTGGTAATTTAATGTATTTTTTTTAAAAACATAAGGATAATATTAATCAGAACGGAAAATGCGGGTGTTGTTTTGCCTTTAATGCTGCCACACCCCGTAGCCCGCGGCGCGGAGATCTTCGGCCAAGTCAAACTCCATTTCGGCCGCGGCCTCATAGGGCATGGGGTTCAGGTATGCGTACAGCTCAGGCAGGAGGCGGATGCCGTATTTCTTCACGAACCAGGAACATTGGATTCCGGACTTGTGCCTGGCGAAGCGTTCCTCGGGTGTGAGCCCGGTCATGCCGACGTACACGCAGGGTTTGTCCTCGGAGCAGTCCGGATTCGCTTCCATGAATCTGCGGTTCCTGCGCACGGACGGGTCAAGCTCGACGACGTAGACGTTGTGGTGGCAGGACGCGCCGTTCTTTTCCGTCTCCTTTTCCTGTCTCATGCCTTCAGTCCGGCGCTTATATCCTGAGCTGCGTTTATGACAGAACCTGGGGGTGTCCAAAAAGTCTGTATTAGCGACAATACGCTCGCCGAGCCCTTCGCTTCGCTCAGGATAAACTCCGTCGAGGCGAGCTGTAAATCCGTCACTTTGCGCCCTTCGACTTCGCTCAGGGCGCGGGTAAAATGGACCTTTTGGTCACCCCCAGGGTTGACTCTCACGGCGTGGAACGCCGGCAAACCTTACGAAATTCACTTCAGCAGAAACTCCCGCATGAACAGGATCGTCGAAAAGAACTGGAAATCCTGATTCTTTTTCTTCGCGAAGCCGTGGCCCTCGTCTTTGGCCAGCAGGTACCAGGCGGGCACGCCCTTTTTCTTCAGTGTGGACATCATCTGCGCCGCTTCGCTGGCAGGCACGCGCGGGTCGTTCGCGCCCTGAATGATGAACAGGGGCTTGGCGATATTGTCCGCGCGATTCAGCGGTGCTATTTTCTCGAGGAACGCGCGCATTTTGGGGTCGCGCTCGTCCCCGTACTCCACGCGGCGCAGGTCCTGCCTGTATCCGGATGTGTTCTCCAGAAAGGTCACCAGATTGGAAATGCCGACCACCGACACCGAACAACGGATCCGGTCGCTGTACAGCGAGGCCACGGCCAGAGTCATGTGCCCGCCGTAGCTTCCGCCGGTGACGAGGATGCGGTCCGCGTCCAGGTCGGGCCTGGCGCGTATCCAGTCGAGCAGGGCTTCGATGTCTTTGTATGAATCCTCCCGCAGAAAACCGTTATCCAGTTTCAGAAAAGTCTTGCCGTATCCCGAAGACCCGCGGATATTGGGCTGGAGTATGGCGATGCCCATCTCATTGACCCAGTAGTTTTTCCTGGCCTGGAACCCGGGCCTCGCCTGGCCCTCCGGGCCGCCGTGAATTTCGACAATCACCGGCCGTTTCCCGGTGAAAGCCGGACCCGGGTTGTACAGGAAGCCTGAAATCATTCTGCCGTCGAACGATTTCCACTCCACCAGTTCCGCTTCAGAGAACGATTCCGTGTTCAGACCCGCGGTTTCGCTGAAAGTCCACCGATCCATGACTCCGGTTTCGATATTGAGCGAGTAAACATCGCTCGGAGAACGGCCTGACGAGAAGCTGAATCCGATTTCCCTGCCGTTTTGATGCCACTGGAACCCTCCGACAATACCGGCCGGCATTTTGGGAACCGGGATTTCCGCTCCTGTCATCAAATCCATAACATGCAGAACTCCTGCCCCGTTCTCATTGACCACGAATGCAACCTTGTTGCGGTCCTTTGAGAGCGAGAACCCGTCCACGTCCCAGGGGATCGATTCTGTCAGAACCTTTATTTTGAGATTGGACGGATCCATCAGGCCGAATTGGGAGAACTCGGACAACCGGTCCGTGCACACGTATATCCCCCTGCCCTCCCGGTCAAAGGCCGCGTCCTTGTACGACACCATCTTCTTTCCGCCCTTGGGCGTGAGAAGCTTTTTCTCCCCTGTTTTCACGTCCACGATCCACAGGTAGCTTTCATTGATGGAGATGTACTCCATCAGCAGTATTTGCGAGTCATCCGGGGACCAGTCCAGGGAAGACCACCCGCCGCCTTCCAGCAGGGTCAGCAGACAGTCCGTTTTCGGATCTCCGGGGCGCATGGTGTAGAGATCCGTGTCCTTGCCGTTCCGCCTTGTGGACATGTAGGCGATTCTGTCCGCCGCGTTGGACCATGCGCCTCCCGTGTTCCTGGATGCCCCGTCCGTGAGAAGCGCGGTTTTTCCGGTCGCGAAATCGTAGCGGTATTTCTGATACTGCTCGTCACCGCCGCGGTCCATATTGAATACGATAAAATCACCGTTCCCGCGGTCGAAGGTCGCGCCGGATACCGCGTCTTTGGAGAATGTGATCTGTGTCCTGGCGCCTCCGGGAAATTTCACCAGGTGGATCTGGTTCACGTCTCCGAAACGGGTCGAGATGAGCATCTCCCGCCGCACCGGATGCCAGCCCGAGAATCCGGCGGAACGGAATTCCGTGTACCGGCCCACGTCCTCCGCGAGCGAGGCCGGGATCGCGGGAATTCCGTCCAGCACCAGGTTGTCGCCGGGAACAAGGACCTCCTGCGCCCGGATTCCGGAGATGCCGGCCAGCAGGAACGGGATGGCAAGTACCGCAATTTTCATGATATGTCTCCTTAATTGTTGCCAACCGTTTGAGGTCACCATTTGTGTCCGTAAACGGTCCTCAAACCCCGGGGTCGTCATAATCACCCCGCCTACTGCTCCGTCCAAAAATAGGCTTTGATGTCGGACGGCCAGTACGAGTCGTAGTACCAGTCCCGGATCGTATCCTGCCACCCGGTCAGCGTGATGGTGTGCTCCAGTCGTACGATCTTGCTGATGGCGTCCTGACCCCGCGCTTCGAAGGAGGCCCAACCCGTCGCGCGACACATCCAGCGGAATGTCCACGGCCCTGATCGTGTAAGTGTTCGTTTGGCCGGTCCATTCGATGGTCTCCGTGCAGTTGAGCTCCGCAATGGACTGGGGCGGATCGCCGACAAACAGCGCGCTGATTTCGCCCTGCCAGTGCCCGTTCGAATTGGTGATGTCCCATGTGCCCCTGTATTCGCCTCCCGCGCAGGATCCGGACGAGGACTGGGAGCTGTAAAAAAGGATATTCTCGGAAACCTTGGCCCCTCCTCCGGAATCCGTGTATTCCCGGTCATAGTGAACCGGGATGTCACCCAGGCTGACCCAGGCTCGGTTGAAGGTGAGGTTTTGCGAGGCCGTGACAATTTCGCCAGAAAGCGTGATGTCCACGGTGCCCGTGTAGGGCTCGCTGTGACGGGTGTTCGTGACCATGGCCAGCAGGTGCGAGCCTCGGTTCGTCATCTCGCGGATGCCTGCCGACCGTGACACGGCCCACGCCGTAGGCGATTTTCCGTGTCGATCGCTGGCCGCCGTTGAACTCGAACACGGTAATCTCGGTCCCGGTCGGATCACCGCCGACTGCCTCTAAGCGGATGGCCGTTCCGGACGGGACGGCCGGATCCTCCAGCTTGATGGGGTAAACCCACGCGGACAGGTCCCGGTACGCCCGTCTGAACTGGAACGTCGTCGGCCCTCCCGCCTTCAACTCGAAAAGAGTCCCGTTGAACGCGTTCATGAAAAACTCAGGGTCCATCGTGTAAATCTTCCCGGTCACGAATTCCGCGAAAAAATCCTCGAGCCAGAGAGCCGGCGTATCCGTGTTGCGGAGAACGGCGTCCACGGGGTGTTCCCCTTCGTCACGCACGGTCTCGAAGATCTTCCGCACAATATCCGTCCCGTGCTTCAATTCCAGGTATTTCATCATCACGGCCATCCCGTAACCGTGAACGCCGGCATCCTCGTTTCTCGTCTGGCTGCATGCCGTTGAACGCTTCCATTTCCCGTTGGAGAAAGGTGCCGGACACGTATTGTTGGACCACGGCGAAGTGTTCCTCCCCCATGTGGAAGCGGACTCCCACAGCCAGTATACTTCTGCCAGTTTCCGGGGATCCAATTGTTGGCCGGGCTGTACAAGAACTGGACCAGATGAAAGAACTCGTGCCCGGTCGTCGTCCGCAGTTCCTTGTCGTGCTGGGGATGAATGGCGTAATCGTCTTCGAACTTCAGGAAGCAGAAATTGGGGCCCCAGCCGGAAATGAAGCATGCCCCCACCAGGGTCAGATTGGGACTCAGGTCACCCAGGGTCACCTGGATGGGCCATGAACTCCTTCGGTCGTAACTGAATCCGAAGAATTCGCCGATCACATCGTATGCGTTCTCCAGATACTCGCCCGTCCGGGCGAGAGCGGTTCGCGTCGGCTTTTCCGGAAGGCGCGATGATCTCGAAGTGCTCCGTGGTATGCGGGCTCGGCCCGGTGACGCCGCCGAAGTAGAATGAACCCGGGCCATCGGCGTGCCGGTCGTACTGCGCGATTCCCGTTTTCGGCGCGCCGTCCGGCGGCGGCTCGAATTCGCAGACCAGAAAGCCCGATGAATCCCGGGCTGCGTTCAGGAGATACCCGGTCGCTTCCTCATACTGCGTGGTTGAAATCATGGGCATGCCCACGGCGACCCAGCTTGCCTCGGACAGATTTCCCTGGTACCGGAGACGGACTGTCAGCGGCTTCGAGAAAGTCTCCGGAAGCCCGTCCAGGCGGTACAGGGTCGTAATGCAGTTTTCACCGAAGGGTTTCGCTGCGGAGGTGGTGGAAACGGTCAGTTCCTGTTCCCCATCAAAGGCCCCGGCCGGGATCTCGATGCTGATATTTTCCGTGTCGAGCACGCCTCCGTCGGAGCCGATGGTTTCGGTCTTGACGGCCTTGCCGTCCCCTTTCGAGGGGGAGGTCGATCCCTTGTCCGAACAGGCGGCCAGAAGAAGACTGCAGGCCGCGAACACGAACAGCCAATGCTTTTTCATCTCTTCTCCCTTGCGGTTCCGGGACCGCTCTTCGTTTCCGGTCCTTTCCGTGCTCCTTTCGTCCACACTCCGCGCCGGGAACCTGTCAATTGATCTTCAGCATCTTCCGCGTGATAGGGTCCGCCTTTGAGTTCCAGCACTCTGCCCGCCTGAGAATACGCGATTCCCCGGGAACGGATGACAGTTCCGATTCGGTGCCGTATTTGATCCGGAAACGTCATGAACACTCCGAGTGTTAAGACGAATTTGTCTATTTCCCATCCCGGCCCGATACGAGCGATGCCGCGTAATACAGCGGAAGGAAGTCGAGTCTCTGATCGGGCAGTGCGGAGAACGGCGAGCACGACAGCACGACGCCTGTTGTTTCCGCGGAGGCGATTTTCAAAAACTGATGCATGCTCCTGAGCCTGCCCGCGGATCCGCTTTTCACCTCCACTGGAATCACCCGGCTTCCGGCGGCCAGCAGATAATCCACTTCCGCGGAACTGCTTTTAGCGTCCCTGGCCCAGTAAAAAAGCGCTTCCTCCCCCGCGGCAAGCAGTTCCTGCCCGACGAACTGTTCCGCGAGGCCGCCTTCGTAAACGGCCAGCAGGTCCTGTTTCTGAAATTCCACATCCATCGGGATCCCGGCCAGCCTCTGCATCAGGCCGACATCCAGAAATACAGCCTTGAACCGCAGGTCCGAAGCGGACGCGCCGAACGGGATGACCGGCGTTTTCACGCAAAGGACTCTGTGAAAAAGCCGGGCCTGAGAAAGAAGCGTGAAGGCCTTCTTGAGAGTCGGGTTCGAGAAACCATCGGCGAGTTTTGAATACTTGATCTGCCGTCCCACTGCCTGGGCGACCGAACCGAGCACCGAGTTCATGCATTGCTTGTCCGCAGAGGGCGCATATTTCAGAAAATCCTGGCGGAAGGCGTTCAGAAGTTCCGATTGCACTTCGAAAGCGTCCCGGATGCTTCCGGTTTCGATATACCGGCTCACGGCCTCGGGCATGCCGCCCACGAAAAAATAAACCCTCAGAATTTCCAGAATCTGTTCATGCACCGGGTCGGAGAGTCTCCGCGGCGTCTCCCCAAGCGCCTCCGCCAGCTTCGACCTTCCAGTCGCCTGAAGAAATTCAGCAAAAGACATCGGATGCATGTTCAGTGTCTGAATCCGGCCCACGGGAACGGAGACTTCTCCCATGGCGAACTCCAGGAGCGAACCCGCGGCAATGATATGAAGGTCCGGAATCTCCTCGAAGAAATAACGCAGGGCTGAGATCGCCCTCGGGCAGCTCTGGATTTCATCAAAGAAGAGAAGGTCCCGGCCGGGCCGGATCGAACGGTCCAGAAGCAGTTCCAATTCCGACAGGATGCGGGAGGCGACGAGATTCTGGTCGAAAATGCCGTGCCAATCCGGGTGTTTCTCAAGGTCGACGAGATGAACCGAACCTTCGAAATGCTTTTCACCGAAATCCAGGACTGACCAGGTCTTTCCGACCTGCCTGGCGCCGCGCAGAATGAGCGGTTTGCGGTTGGGCTGATTTTTCCAGGAGAGTAACTTTTGAGTGATAGAACGATTCATTAAATGACCCCTTTAAATATACAAGGGTAATTTAAAGGAAACCATTTAAAAATACAAGGGTAATTTTCAGGTGAGTTTAAGCAAAAAAACCGCTAAATGACTGCAGATATTCAAAATAAGATGTAACGAATGAGTTCCCTGTATTGCTTTCTTAAATGACACTTAATTTTAAAAAATGCAACCACTGGATTTTTTACATAAACATTTGTTTTCGTTCTCGTTTCGTTCTCGTTTTCACGCTCTGCGAGGGAACGTTGTTTTCAGGCGCTCTGCGCCTGGATGGTTCCGATTTTAAGGCTCAAACTCCGGCATCGAGTGATTTCATGTTGTTCATTTTTCAGTCACCCGGCTCATCATTTTTACAGCGATCTTTTTACCCATATCCAAGGCCGCTTCTTTCCCGATTCGCGATCCGGAAACGGTTAGCACCATCTGGACCGGCTTTTTGAAAACGATCAACTGCTTCATGTCACTGTCCCAGCCTGCTTTCTCCCCGACTCCAGCGATCGGCGCCAGTGTGTATTTCATGCCGAGTGATTTTTCCATCCCGGCGACGTATTGGGCATAGGCTTTTTCACATGTCAGATCCGATCGGATGGGCGTAAGCGTGACCGCGACGCTGATGCCTTTTGATTCGCTAAACCAGGTGCAGGTGGACATCCAGCTTTTCTGCGATCTGAATTCACGGAACTTCTCTTCGGGAGGACTGACCGGTCCGCCGATGATCGCCGTAGCCTCGGCCGGGGTGATGAGGCCGTTGGCCTTGATCGGTTTGAGTGCATCCGCCGCGACCAGACCGGACGCGCTCAACGCGAATAAGCATAGGAAGAACAAAACGTGCATGTAAAGTCCGGCCATTCGACGACATCGATTTCTTTCACTCTTCATCACAGACTCCTTCAGGTGATGGTGTTCTTTCCCGTTTTTCCCTCTCGTTCCCACGCTCCGCGTGGGTACTTTGTTTTCAGGCGCTCTGCGCCACTTCACAGCCGGCGCGGAACGCCAAGGCTACCGGTTTAAATGAGATCGGTAGAGACAGAAGACCTCCGATGCGCTTCCGCGTTTCCATTCAAATGGCTTCAACTCCGGTCCTGATTGTGACGCTTTCCCGCAAGGGCGCGACTCTCGCGCCGAATTCATCCATGTAGGACATCCCGTTGTGAACGTCAAGCGCTTCGCTGGACGCCCATTTCTCGTACAGCGTGATGCGATCCGGATGGAGCGGCTCCTGCCGGTCGGATCCGGTTTCGATCTCGCGGGTGTAATCGTACATCAGACATCCCGCCTCGGCTAAAACCTTCGGACGGATTTTCCCGCATTCCTTGAGAAATTCGTCCATTTTTCCCTTCTTGATGATCATGGTGACGATCGAATAAATCATGGTGACTCCCGCTCTTTCTATTAGGGTTTCATGTATCTCGTTCCCGCGCTTCGCGTGGGAACGCAATTCTTCAGGCGCTCCGCGCTTTTTCATGAAGGACGCGGAGCGTCTAAAAAGCGGGTTTCCACAGAGACCATGGGAACCGGATAACTACAGGGCATCATCTGAACGCGGTTCGTCTCGCGCTGCATCAGCCGTTTTTCGGATGGAATTCGATTTTTCCTTTTCGGGCCAGTCTCGTCAGAACAGTGGCGACACTCGACTCTGAAAGTTTGAGATTCTTCGCAATCGCCGGGATATCGATCGCCGCGGATCCCCGCGCCTGTGCAAGGACCTCTTCTTCGATCTGGCCCATCCATTCCTCGAAAAGCGGCCTCATCTCATCCGTCTGATCCGCGTTAGCCCCAAGGTCCATGCTGCCCATCATCCTGGACATCATCTTGCGGCACATGTCCATCTGTGGCTCACCACCGTCCTTCGGGCCTTCCGCGCCGCCTGCCGGCGACTCTTTCCCGGCGGCGTTGGATGCGGTTTTCATCCCCATCATCATGGACATCATGTTTCCCATCATCCCTCCGCCGCCCGACATGGCTCCCATCATTTTCGGCATCATATTGCGCATCATCGATTGTTTCTCCTCAGGGCTCATGGAGGCCATGAACTTGTCCATCATTCCGTCCATCATTTTCTGCCTGTCTTCGGCTGTCAGGTCGGAGAAAAACCGATCCATCATGGCGCCCATCATCTTTCGTTTTTCCTCCGGATCCATCTTCCCCATCATAAATCCGGCCAGTTTCTCTTTCAGTTCCATCGGATCCTCCGGGAGGGGCTCGCAGAATCGAGCCCGGTCAGCGTTTTCTGAACCAGTCCGGGCAGCGGAATGCCCTCTGGTTCGGTTCGATTCGGGTGGCGGAAACAGCAATTTCGGAAAAAATGCCCAGAATGTCCAAAAGACGGCTGTCCTTCAGGCTATAGTAGACGAACGGCCCCTTCCTGTCGGTTTTCAGAATTTCCCTCTCCCGGAGCACTTTGAGATGATGCGATACCAGCGGCTGGGACATGCCGGTGGCTTCGACCAGCTGGGACACCGAGAGGGAACGGGTACCGATGGTTTTCAGGAGACTCAGCCGGTTTGCGTCCGAGAGAGTCTGGAATAGAAAGGCCAGTTTTCGCATGTCATTCATATGATCCCATAAACATATAAATATACGTTTATAATTTAATGCATTTTGGCTTAGTTGTCAAGTCTTTTTCAATCTCTCAGAAACTATTCCCTTTTCCTCTGGCTCCCACGCGGAGCGTGGGAACCAGAAAAAACCTCCCGCGGATCGGTAAAAATCCGCGGGAGGTTCATTTCAACGGTGCCATAACCGGGTCCAGCGCCTACCGCCGGAAGCGGCTCAGGCCTTCACAACCGGCATCTCTTCAGCGGCCAGAGACGGTCTGACTCGGAACCGGACGAAT
This sequence comes from uncultured bacterium, assembly GCA_963736115.1. GTDB lineage: Bacteria > Zhuqueibacterota > QNDG01 > QNDG01 > DTFT01 > JAFGAX01. The sequence continues at coordinate 26,415 of CAVTNR010000001.1, read as the reverse complement.
GGGATGAGCATGGGCACTTCCCTCTGATACTCGACGTAGACTTCGCCGAATTCGCGCACGAGTTTTCTCTCCTCGAGTATCGTCCCGATGACGATATAAGCCGTGAACACCGAATTGACGACAATATCGATCACCCTGAACGTCTGGCACCACAGATAAACGATCAACGCGAAATACATCGGGTGCCGGGTGATTCCAAGAAGGCCGCTTTTCTTCAGGCCGCCGGGTCCCTCCTGTTTCTTTCGGATGAACAGTCCGGATATCTGGCGGAACCCGAAAAAGGAAAGCGCGTCGTAATCGATGAAAAACGCCCAGAAAAACATGAGCAGGCATCCGGCCGACAGCCCGGTCCGGACCATATTCAGGGCATTCGGATAGTGGACAATGACCGGATCGTGGAGTGCATCTGCCGCATGCAGCAGGGGTATGAACAATACGATCGAAACGATCACGTAGAAAAGCCGGTAAAACGCGTAATACTTTCTCAGCAGACGGGACATCCGTTCCGTAAACCGGATGCTGATGAGGTAACTGTGAAGCCAGCAGTAGGCGGCCCACAGAAGGGCGATCCAGAGATGTTTCATTTCACTTTCCCCCTTCCCTCTGCGTCGAAACGGACGCTCTCTTGCCGGCGCGTACACGATTTTCGTACAGGTGGATTTTCCAGCCCGGCCACCAGGTTTTGTGCCAGCGATGGAGGGCGGAGAAAAGAGAGCCTGGCTTTTCCTCGCCCAGACGACGAATCATGCACCCGGAGCAAGGATGCAGTCGCGTCACGCATCCAACGATTCCGCGGCCCGGAGGAACGGATTTTTCCGCCTCCTGCAATCCGTTCTTTTCATCCGACACCCCGTTTTCCGGCACGCCGCATTCGGCCTGATGCCGTTCCCGCCGGATCGCCTGCGCAAAATCCGGGTCTTCGAGGCAGGTGCTGACCTCTTGGTGATACAGTGTTCTGTTTTCCATGACGTTTTCCTCCTGTGTGGTTCACACTGGAGTCAGGCATCAAACATGCCATGGAAACGAGCGTGGAAATCCGTCGCAGAGGGGATACTGCAAACAATTGAAAATCAGTAGGTTGTGGATAATTGCCGGCGGAGGGGGTTCAGCCTGGAGGCAGACCGCGGATTACCGCAGGTAACGGCCGGGACCTTGAAAGATTACCGAAGGTAACATGCGGAAAGGTGGCGATGCGGAGGAAGACGGAACCGGGACTTCGTTTGCAAAGGACAGTGGAATCAGGATGAACGCGCTTCAGTCGCTCCGGTCATCCCGGTTTCTGGAGATTCCACCGTTTCCGTTTCTCCCAGAGGTTTTTCCTGCTGATCCCAAGGATTTCTGCGATCTGCTCCTCGGAATGATCGGTTTGCAGGAGGGATATGGACTGTTTCGTGTATTCCTCGATGGACACGAAATCGCGGGGGCTCCACGAAGCGTCCTTTTTTTCAAAAAGTTTCGGCGGAAGCTGTTCGGGCCTGATGGGATTGCCCTCGTCTGTGAGGTGCAGGCCGTACTCGATCACATTTTCCATCTCCCGCACGTTGCCCGGCCATCTGTAATTCATGAACGCCCTGAGGGCATCGGATGAAATGCCGGTCACGTGCCGCGAATGGGAATCGCAGAGCCGCTGGAGAAGGTGCGCGGCCAGGGGGGGGATATCCTCCTTCCTCTCTCGCAGGGGCGGGAGAAGAATGGGGATCACATTGAGGCGGAAGAAGAGATCCTCTCGGAACAGGCCGTCGCGCACCGCCTCCTCGAGGTTCCGGTTCGTCGCGGCGATGATCCGGACATCGAATTTCCGCGTGCGGGTGTCGCCGACCCGCCGGACCTCGCCTTCCTGGAGGAAACGGAGAAGCTTGACCTGGACCGCCTGGGGATATCGCCGATCTCATCGAGGAACAGGGTGCCGCCGTCCGCCTCTTCGATCAGTCCCTTGTGATCCCGCACGGCTCCGGTGAACGCGCCCCTCACGTGGCCGAAAAGCTCCGATTCGATCAGGTTCTCCGGTATGGCCCCGCAATTGACGGTCACGAAGGATTTGTCCCTGCGGTCCGAATTGAAAACAAGGGCCCGCGCGATGAGTTCCTTACCGGTGCCTGACTCTCCCGTGATCAGGACCGAGCTCATCGTGGAAGCCACTCTCTCGACTGTCCTGAAAACGGTCTTCATCCGCCTGGACTGGGTGACGATGTTGTGGAACTGAGCCTGCCGCTCCATCTCCCGCCGGAGCGTGACGCAGGTCTCGTTGAGACGGATCCGCTCCGTCACGTCGCGGACGATTTCAACGGCCCCGATGATCGCGCCCTGTTCGTCCCGATAGGGCCCGGAAAACACCTCCATCCAGAGCACGTCGCCGTCAGGAAGGTGGACGTCCCGCAGGGCGTTTCTGGGCTCACCGGTCCGGATGACATCCAGAATGATGCAGTTCTCACAGGGCTCAGGCCGTTTCCGATAGGCCGCATAGCATTTTTCCCCTTTTCGGGGCCCGTATGCACGGATGACCGCCTCGTTCTGGAACACGATGTTCAGGTCCCTGTCAGATCACCGTGATGGCATCGCTGACCGTGTTCAGAACCGCGTTATAAAGGGATTCTTGGTTGAAGATTCCGGAGCCTGGTTCCATGCCGATCCTCCGCGTGCCGCGTCCCGTATCTTACAGATACACCGCAGCCCCGACCGTGATCCCGCTCACTTTCATGAAATTCACGCCCGACAGCGTGAACGCGTACCCGCCGAAGACATGAATCGGATTCCTTGGAGAGCCGAGTTGAAAGCCGGCCAGGGGCGCGAGCACGAAGCCGCTGGATTCGGAGTCATCCACCTTCTTCCCTTCCACCTCGTATTCGGCTGATTTATAGTAATCCGCCTCCACTCCAATGGACATCTTGGGCGACATCTTCAGGCTCATTCTTGCGGAAGCGTTCAATTCATTGCCGTGTTTCATTTTAAAGTTGACGCCTTCTGTTTCGAATTCGCCCTCGCTGTAAATGACATACGATATGGCGAAAGAGGTCAGGGTATTGCCCATGAACCGGTCGCCGTTGATTCCCAGATGAAGTCCCGTGTTCCCGGTTCCGGTTGACGCCAGATTATCATCCTTCATATCCTCGAACGTGGACCCGGTTGCCAGCTGGAGGCCCGCGTCCAGGGCGACGCGCGTTTCCGGGGTCTGGCTGACCAGCATGCGGCCCCAGAGCGTGATGTCGCCGATTCCGGTCAAGCCGTCTTCGTCCGGCAAATCGAGCACATCCTCGAATTCGGGCTTAACATTGTACTGCAGTTTACGCCCCAGAATCATGGGCACGGTGACGCCCAGCGCGTGTCTGTCCGTGAACGCGTGCATGAGATCGACGCTCAGGGTGCTGACGGTCATTTTGGGGTCGACAAAATCCTCGTAACCCTCGTTGTAATCGATCAATTTCCCTTTTAAGTCATACTCCGATTTCGCACCCAGAAAGGATGCCTGCACAATGGCCGCGGACCTTCCCTTGGCCGGCAGAACCGTGGCTCCGGGTATGGGGCCCAGGATGATACCGGCCGAGGCGGATTGTCTTTTCGCGGTTCTTTTTGCCGCGGACTTGGACGCGACCGGCTCGGAATCGTCGAACAGGCTGTCTATCGAATCGTCCGCGGGCCCGAATCCTTCGAGAAAATCGCCGGCCTTGATGGTGAATCCCGCGCCCTGCTTCACGATTTTCGCCGCCGTGCGGCCGCTCTTGAACCGCACGATCCGCACGGAACCGATGCTGCGTTGCCCGTCGGCCGTGGATCGGTATACCCGGATGACATCGCCGATCGCGCCGATATTCCGGTCCGTGTCGATCAGAACGTAACCGGGAATAACTTTGACGATCTTTCCGTCGCAGAAAGCCTTTTGCGTCTGGAACAGGGCGGTCAGCATGATCAGACCGATGATGATTCTCCCTCTCACGTTTCCTCCTCCTTGCCGCATGGGATGACGCCTCCTGGGTGGGTTTCCTGGATGATTCGGATTGGGCACAATATCATGTAAATATACACGTAAAAGACATTATTCCAAATTGTTTTTGTGGGGTTTTCCGAAAAAAAACTCACCGCCTGGAGATCCTTCATGGGTGAAGCAAGGGGGTTTTCTCAGGATGACTTTCACCGCCCGGAGATCCTTCAGGGGCAAATCGCCCTTCGGGCGACAAGCCCCTCACCCAGCACCTCCTGCCCCGCAGGAGGGTCTTCTCAGGATGACATTCACTGAGCCGGCAGAACCTTCATGGGCGAATCGCCCTTCGGGCGACAAGTTCCTCTTCCGGCACCCCCTGCCCCGCAGGCGGGCCTTCCCGGGATGACCGGTCCGGAGATCGTATTCCGACAGCCTCCCGTAAGGTGTACAAACCTGCGGGAGGCTTCTCTGCAGAAAACAAAAAGCCCCTGACGTCTTACGCCGGAGGCTTACTTGCCCCGTGTCGGGGCATGCGTTCGATCGGACACTCCCGTGATCTCACGTCATTCCGCCGAACCCGGATCCCGCTTTTCGAACATCGTTCCGCCCGCGATCGTGCGCGGTCACGATTTCACCGTTTCCTCTTTTTTGGGAAAAAGAATGGAGGCGATGACGGACAGGATCAGAATCAACGTGATCACGGTCAAGGCGAGGACGGCCGGTAACTTGTAAAATTCCGAAATGAGCATCTTCACGCCCACGAAAACAAGAATCGCGGAAAGCCCGTAATTGAGATAATGAAACAGCTGCATGACCCCGGCCAGCGCGAAGAAGAGCGCGCGCAAACCCAATATGGCGAACACATTGGACGTGTAGACGATAAACGGGTCCTGTGTGACCGCAAGCACGGCCGGGATCGAATCGACCGCAAAAACGATATCGGTGGTCTCGATGATCAGCAGCGAGATAAACAAAGGGGTCGCATAAAGACGACCGGATTTTCTCTTGAAGAACCGGTTCTTTTCGTCGTATTCCGGAGAGACCGGCATCAATCGCCGGAAAATCCGGATGACGGGATTCTTTTCGGGTTGAAGGGTCCTGTCCCTTTGAAACGCCAGCTTGATCCCCGTAAAAACCAGTATCGCCCCGAAAAAATAAATCATCCAGTGGAACTGCTGGATCAGCGTGATGCCGGCCGCGATAAAAGCGGCCCGCATGACGAGCGCGCCGACGATTCCCCAGAAAAGGACCTTGTGCTGGCTGGCCTGGGGCACCTGAAAGTACTTGAAGATCAGCAGGAAAACGAACAGATTGTCGACACTCAACGATTTCTCGATCAGATACCCGGTGAAAAACTCCATCGCAGGCCTGGACCCGCGCCAGAAATAAATGCCCAGATTGAAAATCATCGCCAGGGATATCCACATCAGACTCCAGAGCAGCGCCTCCTTGATTTTGATCTGATGCGCTTTCCGGCGAAAAACGCCCAGATCCAGCGCCAGCATTCCAAGGACAAAGACGTTGAAAAAAATCCAGGGGAGTATCTGATTGAACATTCCATATCCTCACTTTCTCTTTCAGGTAACTGCCGGTCTGCGCGAGACTGATTTTCAGGCACCGGGATCGATCGACTTCATCCTGCCATCCATGACGCAGCTGAAGCGCGCCGACCCGCCGGAAAAGGGCCGATGCACTTTTTATATTGACATTTTCAGGACAAATATCCACCCAAAATCCGCTCCTTCAGGACGGTCGGCGCAGCGTTCGAAGAGGCCGTTTCCCGGGATAGGAACCGCCGGTGGATGCCGCCCCTGTCCCGTCATTCGCCCGTCCGCCGAATGACGGGAATGACCGCATTTTCATTCCGCCGGCCAGTGGAATCCCGCGCCGATTCCTCCGCCCACGCTTCCCCCTCCGGAGTGCGCCGCCATTCGAAATAGGCGTCCAGGACCTTCAGCGATTCTCCGCTCGGAACGGGTCCCGGTCCGCGGTGTACGGCCGAAGACCATCACCACGGGGTCGAATTCGCTGAAGGCCGGCCATTCAGGAAGGCCTTTTCCGTTCGGATCCCCGAATTTGGCGAAGTTCGTCCAATAGGTCGCCATGGCGTTCGAAATTTCCAGATCTGTCCGCGTTGTATTCGGATTCCTCGCGCTGAGACGCTGGAAAACGAATGGAACATCCTGGCCATGCGGCGACCCGTATTCGGCCGGGGATGAATCCGCCGGGCCGTCCGGGACCCGGTCGAAATAGTAATAATAGGCTCTGGATTTCCCCTTGCCGGACTGCAGCCGGGCCCAGGTCCAGGTGTGCCATCCGAACGCAGCATCGCGGGCCAGGTCACGCGCGCTCTTCGGCACCCGGGCCGAATCGACCGGGTAGGCGTTGATCAGGTCTTCCGCGAACCGGCCGTATCGCTCACGGACACCCGTGACGTAATGTTCCGGGCTGGACGGCGAATAAATCGCGCCTTCGTCCGAATTGTATCCCACGAGTATGGGCGTGTCGTTGAACCGGCCCGCTTCATACAGTCTGACCTGATCATCCGGAATCACCCATCCATCGATGACCGGCCAGACTCCCCCGATCCCGCGGGCACAAGCGAGGCTGTCGGCGTCGACCTCCCGCAGTTCCGCGATGGAGGAGTAATTTGTCATCTCGACGTACAATCGCCCGGACCGTTCCGCGTCGGACAGCCGCTTCAAGTTCTCTCCGGGATACGATGTGGGCCGCGGAGGTCCGAACGAGCCCCCGCTCTGGGAGATGGCCCCGTGGAACAGTCCTGCCGCCAGCGGTGACGCGCACAGCATGCTGACCGCGACGCCGCCGGCGGATTGACCGAAAATCGTGACTTTGCGGGGATCGCCTCCGAATGCGGCTATGTTTCTCTGAACCCATCGAAGTCCCGCAATCATGTCGAGAAGCCCGTAATTTCCCGAAACCCCGTTCCCACTCTCGGCGCTCAGTTCCGGATGCGCCAGAAAACCGAGCGGACCGAGGCGATAGGCGATACTGACCAGCACGACTCCCCTCCTGGCCAGGCTCGCTCCGTCGTAATTCGGCTCGCAAGTGGACCCTGCGCGGAATCCGCCGCCGTGTAGCCAGACGAGCACGGGCAGGGGGCCGCTCCCGGGTCGGGCAGGCGCCCAGATATTGAGATACAGGCAGTCCTCGATCCTTCCGGAAAGCGTACGATGCCCCTGAACCGGGCCCGGAGCGAATCGATCCGCACGCCGGATGCCTTCCCATTTTGCGGCGGGCCGGGGCGAACGCCAGCGCAGGTTTCCGACCGGCGGCGCGGCGTAAGGAACGCCACGGTAAACGGTCAACCCGTTTTCGGTCGACCCCTGCAGCAATCCTTCCTCGACCCGGACCAGCTCTTGATTCCGCAGGAAGCCTGATCGGATATCAAGAAACGACATCAACACCACCAACTCAAATGCGATGGACAGTATCAGCTGCATGGCTGGGTTCGCTGGTTGAAAGATTGTGAGGAGAGGGAACTCATTCCGATATGGGTTTCATATTTTCCTTTTTCCCGCCGGACAGGCTTTTCCACAGGATCACTGTTATCAAACCCGCGCCAATGACAACGAACGATACCGAGAGTATCCCATAATACTTCTCAAGAATTTCTTTCTGTGAATACAGGAAATATCCGAGAAGCGCGAGTATGAGATTCCAGATTCCGGCACCGGCTGCCGTGAACAGAACAAACGAATGCATGTCCATCTTCGCAAGACCGGCCGGCAGGGAAATCAACTGCCGGATGGCGGGGATCAGTCTTCCGATGAAAGTGGACAGCCGGCCGTGTTTTCTGAAATATTTTTCGGATTTTTGCACTCCCGCCGCATTGATCAGGATCATGTTCGCCGTCCGGGTCGCGGCAAATCGATAAATCAGTTTTCTTCCGAGAAGCATTGCAATATAATAATTGAATACCGCCCCCAGGACCGCGCCCAGGGTCGACGACAGAAGCACCCCTCCCATGCTCAATTCGCCTTTGGCCGCCTTCCAGGCCGCGGGCGGAACGACGATTTCGGATGGGAATGGAATAAATGAACTTTCAACGGCCATCAGGGCGATGATGGAGCCATAGCTGATGTTGGCCATGTACCAGTCGACCATGGGCTGAAATGTTTCGGCTAGCATTCGTTTCTCCTGATGATTCGACCCCCTCCGGTTCTCCGGGTCCCCGATCGATGCCCTTCCGAACGGATCGATCGTTCCGCATGACGCAATTGAAGCTCCCCGCCGTCCTGCTGTGCGGGACCAAGCGATGATAGGCCTTTTATTGAAGGCAAGCGGCGGGCCTTCAATTTGATAAATCCTGCCGCTTGGTCCGGCGAAGCCGGCCTTCAATCATGGAAAATCAGATTACCCGGTCCAGCGAAGTCTTCAATAGCCATCCTCTGCAGATTGATCCCGCATCGCGGGACCGGGGAATGCGCTCGCTGACAGATTCACCTGGGTGGCGCGGTTCATTTGCGCCACAAAGAATTCGTCCGTTCGAACATCAGGGACGGAATCCGCTGAACAAACGGGAATAGAGGAGGATCAGATCAAATGCGAAGAGTCAAATCGGCAAACAGACGGGGATTGTCCGGGGAAAGTAAATTGAAGGAAGAATGAAAACGCTTCGGATGCGGACGATCGGAATCGGCCGAATCGCCGGAATGGATGCGTCCCGGTGATTTGAGCCTTCCGGCTCGGTATGACGATGCAATCTGACAGGGGGCGGAAAAACGCACCCCATGTTCATCGCGGCCTCTTTCTGATCTTCCTTCGGATTGGTGGGTTTCGGACATCTCACCGAAGGATACGCTGAATGAGATCGCTTCGTACGGAGACAAAAAAATCAGAGAAAGGAGGGCAAAAACACTCCTGACCGCAAATTCAGTGGTTTTCTTCTTCATGACGGGCCTGATTCAAACGGTTCCGATCGAGTGGAGATGGGTCCCGGTTTCGCATAGACAGTACAACCTGGATATCTGATCTCCCTTAAGCGTAACGATTGTACTGCATCAGCGGTAAATTGTTCCCTGAATTCAAATCGACGGCAGCAGGAAGGCAGTCAATATAAGGCCCTAAATAACAATCTGATAGATGCTTTTCCTGCCCTCAAATCCATCACGCCTTCAGTTACCCCGCGTATTGAATGCAATTTTGATTCCAGGTTTGAAAACAAAGAACCTGCGCTTCGAGAACGACTGATCCGCCTCGGCCTGAAGCCCGATTCCCAGGGGAAACGCAGACAAAAACCGGCTGACCGTTGTCCTATCGCAGGAGCACCATTTTCCCGGCCCTTGAGAAACCGGCGGTCAGCAACCGCCGGCCAAACCATCCGGAAACGATTTTTTCGGCCTTCATGATGCGGACTCCTTCCCTGTCGGTGACCGGACTGATTTGATAAACGCCCGGGTGCCCCAGTCACAGACATGTTATCCAATCGCTTTTATCCTGTGTGCCTCGGCCCCCGATCAGGTCGGGAGTCGCGTCACACCGGTTCAGCTGGATTGTTCGGATAGAGTCCATATGCCCACGCGATCACGATCCGGTTTTTCCATTACCCCCCCTGCAACAAACCGCTCAGCCAATGCAGTACGTTCAGCAGAAACTGGGCGTTCTGCGGAGCGGTCGGATCGTTCATTCCCGCGGGCCTGCGTTCCGGACCGGACACCTGCGCGGAAAACATGGCCGCTTCACCGAACACTGCGACACGCCCTTTGCCGAAACGGACCAGCGCGCCCTGCAGCATTCCGGACGCGTCCAGGCGCGGCGTCTCCTTCGAAAACTGCCACGCGGCTTCCGGCATGAGCAGGACGGTGCCGCCCGGCAATGTCATCAAGGGGTCTCCCTGCCCTTCGAGCCGGAATGCCTGGCCCGTGAACGCGATCACCGAGTCGACGCGCTCCGCGGTGTTCCTTCCTCCCGTGACCGGATGATCCGCCAGCGAGCCGTCTGAGCGGGAAAAGCGCATCCGGCCGGCCCCATCAACAGAGTCGAGCGCGAAGCCATTCCCCATGCGAATTCCGAACTCAGCGGCCAGCGTCTCCAGCCGCGCCGGGAAAGGGCATGTGGTCCGCGATGAGCCAGAGTGATCCCCCGTCCTTCACCCAGTCCCGGACGATTACGATTTCCGCGGAATCAAAGGCCGATGGCGTCGGAAGATTCCATTCGGTCCTCGTTCTCCTTCGCCAGCGCGTTGGAAATAACCAGAATCCCTGCCCGATCGAGGTCGGCCCGTAAAAACCGTCCGGACCTGCGGTTCCACGACATACCCGTCCCGTTTCAGCAGGCGGCTGAAGGCCAGGTACCGGCCGTTCATGGTGTGGAAGTTATTGTGTCCCTCGTCGATCAATACGACTGGCCCTTCACCCGTTTTGAACGCAGGCGCTCCCACATTGGGCTTGAACAACGTATCCGCTTCCTGCTGAGCCGTCAAGGAACCCGACAGGAGTATCGAAGCGAGCAACAGGCAAGGCCGGAATCGTTCAGAAAGATGGGACATCAGGTTCTCCTTTATCGAATAATTGTGACTATTCGGCTCATGACTTCGCGTTACTCGTTCCCACGCTCCGCGTGGAAACGCCGTTTCAGGCGCTCCGCGGCCGGACTGGGCGCTGGTTCAGCCTGCCAGCGGATTTGTGCCAACCCGCGGGAGGTTCTTTCCTGCTCCTCCGGATCCGCACGACCCTGAAGCAGACGGATGACAATGCGGATAATGATCTCCTTGTCCGCGGGCCGGCTTTCTGCGATCATCAGGGTCAATGCGACCAGGCCCGCTTCCGAAATCCGCCTTTCCCCTTCGGAAAGATACAGAACGCCGTTTTTCTCCAGAAACCAGAGGAACAGCGAAGCGGCGATCCGCTTGTTCCCGTCCACGAACGCGTGATCCTTCGTCACGAAATACAGGAGGTGCGCCGCCTTATCCTCCAGACCCGGATAGGCATCCTGTCCGTCCACGGTCTGCATGACCGCGGCCAGAGCGCCCTTCAACCCTTCGTCTTTCTCGAGTCCGAAGAGTTCGCCGGCGGAAAAATGGCTCCGCAATCGATCGATCAGACGCCTCGCCTCTTCATATTCCAGGGGATGGGCTGTTCTCCGGATTCCGTCCAAAGCCGGCAATCGGCCATGATCGTAATCGTCCAGAAGATCCAGCGCGACGCTGTAGTCTCGTATGACCCTGAGCAGCGCGGATGTCTCATCATTGGATAGATCCGGACGGCCGGCAACCCGCGCAATCAAACGGACTGTTTTCTGCAATTCCTCCAGACGACGGACATTGACTGAATAGCCTTTCAGGATATGGTCCCGCAGTACAGCCGTTGCCCAGATGCGGAACTGGGTGCCGCGTTTCGAGTTGACCCGGTAACCGACCGAAATAATGGCATCAAGATTATAATATTCAACCGCCGTGATCTGAACGATCTTCCTCATTTTGAACTGTTGCAAATAATGCAACAGTTGAAATTCGGTCCAATTCTTTAGATTTAAAAATATTATTGATGTGACGCGAGATTACGGAATTATCGCGGTCAAACAGAGTGGCTATCTGTTTTAATTTGAGCCAGATCGTCTCCTGCACGAGCCGGACATCGAGTGTCACCGCGCCGTCCTTCGCGCGGTACAGCACCACCTCTCCGCCGGGCCGGCCATAAACCGCGCCTGCCTCGGCTACGATCCGCTTCACGGACTTTCCGGTTCTGCTTTTTCCCGGAACCGTCTTCTTCCCCATTCTGGAAACGTTCATTGGATTTCCCGTAACTCGACAGATGGATATCGTTGAAAAAACCCGCACCTGCGATCGAAAAGACCGCAGATCGACGATTATGCATAATGATTAAACCGGAGATGCGATTCGAGGAAGTCGATGGGTACGGTGATTTCTAGTTCCGCACGTGGATCTGTAACAAAATTAGGCATAAAAAGCCGAAAAAGCAAGCCGGTTCCAGCAATCCCCCCCGGACCGCGGAAGGTTATCCATGAATATTATCTCAAAAATGATAAGTCATTTTCTTTTCCTTAACATGAAAGCCGATTTTCTTCTTCGGCGGTTCAGGCAAGGGAGGAGGATTGATCAATCGTAATATCTGTTCAAGTACATGAACCATGGCCCTTTCATGTGAATCAGGCGGGCGGTAATCATCTTTTCCGATTCGGCCAGTTTTTGTGCCAGCTCATGATTCTCCGTATTCATCAACTTCAATTCGGATAAAAGCCCGGACGACGATTACGCTCATTTTCACAGCCTCGTTGCTGTTTAAGACCGAGGCCGCCATGATCGAGCCATGTTCCGTGAAAACATAGGGAAGAAACCGTCTTCCGCCGCTTCCAGAACCGACCGCTACGCCCGGACCGTCATTCTTCCCGTTTGAGGTCACAATTTGTGACCTCAAATAAAGCCATTCCTCGGCTGTGATCCTGAAGACAAAATCCAACGGAAAACGTTCCTTATTTCGGATGACTGCCTGGTTTAACGCCTTGGTCTTGACACCTATAGAGTCGCGCGAGATCCGAATCGAGAATCACCTTCTACCGCGCACCGTAAAAATGCACTGCCGGATATCGTTCCGTTCATCCATAACCGTCACGTCTTTCAGAAACCCTCCCGTTTGTCAGGATTTCATTTTGAACTGTTGCACAAATTGCAACAGTTCAAATACATCTGAACTCATGAATTTGGATAAATTGATTAACCAGAGATGCGATTCGAAGGAGTCGATGGGTACGGTGATTTCTATTTCCGCACGTGAATCTGTAACAAAATTAGGCATAAAAAGCCGAAAAAGCAAGCCGGTTCCGCCGGTTTTCAAATAAAACGTGCGACGCACGCTTCAAGGCGCGTCGCACGTTTCCGGACCAATCACGTTCAAAACTCGTAACTGACCCCCCCGATAATGAAAAACCCGGTCTGATAATTGAAATCCATCCCCTGCTTTCTGTTGCTCCAAAAGCCGTTCAGCACGTTCTGCCTGCCGTACACGTTCTCGATCGAGAAATACTCGACCAGCGAGCCCTTTCTGTAGTATTCCCTGTGGTCCACGCGCAGGTCGAGCCTGTGGTAATCGGGATACCGGCTCTCGTTCACGCGGGAGAGGTCGAGCCTGCCCTCGTTCGCGGCGATCGAAGCCTGCCGGTCGTACGGCGTGTACGGCGTTCCGCCCGCATAGCGCCATTTGGCGCTGAACTCCCAGCTCCTGCTCTTACGCCACCCGAACACAAGGCTGAACACGTTCCGGTTATCGAATGCGCCGTCGCGAAACACATTGTCCAGGGCCTTGTGCCGCACCACCGAATGGGAATACGACGCGAGTCCGTACACCCGGTCAGACATTTTCTTCTGAACCAGCAGTTCCACGCCCGCCGCCTTGCCCTGCCCAAGACTCGCCAGTTTGCCGGAATAGCCGTTGCTCCCGTATTCTGACCCGGTGTTTGCCGTTGAGATCATCTCGTACCCGCTGTCCGCGGACACCGGGTATCGGTCGTAGTTCTTCCTGAAAACCTCGAGCGTCAGGCGAGTGCTCGGCGCCAGCAGAACGTTCATGCCAGCGATGAAGTGGTCGCATTGAATGTCCTTGAGGCTCTTCCGGTTCGAGGGGGAGCTTGTGATGAAGATGAACTCCGGGTTCTGATAAAAACGGCCGACTCCCCCGTGAAACTCGACTCTTTCGCTCGCGTCGTATGACGCGTTGAACCTCGGGCTGTAACTGGTTTCTCCGAGCAGGCTGAACTGATCGACGCGGCCGCCGATGTTGCAGGTCAGCCGGGTGAACGGCCTGGTCTTGAGATTGACGTAGGCTCCTGATTTCGGCGTCGTCTCCTGGCGGAACTTGATTCCGAGCGGAAGCGGCTTCTGCCCGAAAGCGTCCGGGTCGTCCGGGTACAGGGGAACATAGGCGATGTCATGGTCGAACCGGTTCAGTTTCACGTGGCCGCCGAACGAGAGCGAGGCCCTTGGGCCGATCCGCCAGTCCGCGTCCAGCCTGGCGATGGAGATGTTTTCAGTAGACGTATTGTCATACACTCCGGTTTCGAACACACGGGAACGATTGATCAGTTTTCCGTCCGCGTTCTCCGCCGCGATGCCCACCCCATTGACGTCCGTGTAGAACCGGTTGTAGGAATGCGACAGGGTGAACTGCGTGTAAAAATCACCCGCCCAGAACGACCGCCAGTTCACGCCTGCAGTGAGCTGGCGCGACCTGAAATCGACTTTCTGGTAATCCGCCGTGTCCGGCCGGCCAGCGGCAAAATCGTTCTTTTCGACCTCGTACCCGATGTTGATCCTGTCGTCCCCGCCGAGCCATTGAAAGGACACCCGGTTCCTGCTGTTCAGGTCGTACACGATCTTACCCTGGGTGTTTGAATAGATCGGCGTGCCGCCGTAATTCAGCACATCCGTCAAGCGCATCCAGAAAACTCCGGTGCACCCCCACGAGAAACGACCCCTTCCCCTTTCCCAGCGGGCCCTCCAGGTACCCGCCCGCGCCCCCGAAACTCAGGTCCGCCTTCCCGTTATAAGCGAAGCGGTTGCCTTCGCGGAGCCGGATGTCCATGGCGCCCGAAACCCTTCCGCCGTACTCCGAAGTGAAACCGCCGGACATGAAGGTCATGTTTTCCACGAATTCCGTGTTGATCATGCTGATCGGACCGCCTGTGGCGCCCTGCGTGCCGAAGTGATTGGGATTGGGAATCTCGATCCGGTCCATCAGAAAGAGCACCTCGGTCGGACTGCCCCCGCGGATCACCAGGTCGTTCCGGTCGTCCGAGGTCGGGTTCACGCCCGGCAGGTTCTGGAGCATGCGGCTGACGTCCTCGCGCGCCCCTGGCGCCCTGCGGATTTCCTCGTAATTCAGGGAATGAACGCTGACCGGCTCAGCGGCGGACGTTTTGAAATACCCGGCGGACACGTTGACCGCCTGGCCCTGCACTGCCTTGATTGTCATGTCCGCGTTCACAAAAGCCGTCCGGTTGGACTTGACGATGACGTCCGTCACAGTCCGCTTCTCGTACCCGACGCACACGAACTCGACCCGGTACGAGCCGACCGGCACGGACGGGATGAAGTAGTTCCCTGCAGTATCCGCGGCCGCGCCCAGGGGCGTGTCCTTGAGAAGTACGCTCGCTCCAGGCACAGGCCTGCGGCTTTCCCCGTCCAGCACGGTTCCGCGTATGGACCCTGTCTGGCTGAAAGCGGCCGTACAGGCCCGTTAAAACCATGAAAAGAAGCGTGATCCGTTTGCCCATTTCCGTTTTCTCCCGATTGAGTGAATGTGGTCATGTGACACGATCGTTTTTTGATCGTGAAAATGTAACGAACTCAACCGGTCCGTTTCAAAGCGGTCTGGGATGAATTGCAGAGTTTTGGGACGAATGGCAGGCTTAATTTGAGGAAATACGGTCTATATGCTGCTTGAATTGCTTCAGATACCCCCTGGACACAGGCACCTGGTGGTCGGTGTTCCGTATCGTGACCCTGAATCCCTGTGAGTCTCCGGTCACGTTCCCGATGTTCAGCACATTGACCAGATAGGCGCGGTGGCACTGCAGAATCAGCCCGTTGTCCGCGAGACTGCCGCTGACAGCCTTGATGGTGTTCCGCAGAAGGTGCTTCCGAACAACGCCGTTCTCTTCCGTGAACACTTCCACGTAATTGCCCGCTGATTTGACGAAGAGCAGTCTGGAGGAAGGCACGCGTATCGTTTCTTTCTCATTGTCCGAGGTCAAAGTCAGGGGCTGTTCCGGATGGAAGGCGTCCGCACCCGGCTTCGGGCCGTCGAGCTCCCGGTTGATGGATTCGGCCTTGCGGATGTGCTCCTGAAGGTGCCAGTAATTCTGCAAGAGGAGCACGAACACGACCGGAATGAACCCGATCGCGACCGTGTAGAATTGAAAACCCAGGATATCCTGCAGCAGGGTGCCGCCGTGATGCACGGCGTGGAAATAGAACGCGTTCGCCAGACCGATGAGAAACAGCAATCCGAGGATATACCAGATGATGTGCCTGTTTTTCAGCCGGTCCGACAGGAACAGCGACGGAAAGAGCTTCGGCACGGCCACGTCATAGGCGAACCCGACAACGAAGCTGATCAGCCCGAAGCCCAGATTGATCGGCTATGCTGACCAGGGGATCGTCTGAATACTTACCCGCTTCGAATGGTTTGAACAGGGTCAGGAACAGAAAAATGAACAGCCCGATGCCCGCCGATTCCCCGAATATGGTTCCGGAGATTGTATTCGTAGGGATAGGGCTGGTTGAGGAAATTTTGGATGCGGTTCAGATTCATGGCTGGGAAGTTCTTTGTAAGAGATTTCATATTTCTATATTTTCCAAATTTTTAATGCATTTTGAGTAAGCTGCTCTCCTCTTTTCTCAACATTTTGGAACTTAAAATCATTTTGTTTTGCCAGATCTTTAGAAATAATAAAACTTGATTTCCGGTAGCTGTTTTTTTTCTTAGCAAATGGATTATTGTATGCTTGTATGTTTAATGCTTCTCCTAAAAGCGTCATATTACCAATATAGTTTACATATTTTTTATGTTTTATCAAGCTTCTATCTCCAAGATATTTTTCCCAATCACCGAATTCTTCTTTTGATTTATTTGTGCTAATTGACTGAGGTATAATATGTTCCAGATGAACTTCATCATTTGACGATACAATTAATTCATCTGTGTTACCTCTTTTGTAATATTCAATACACTCTAGAACGTACTTTGCTCTGTCTATCAGTTTTCCCTTAAATTGATGTTTAGGCAACATTTCTTTAAATTCAGTTGTCGTCAGGAATATAGCCATTTTCATTTATGAAAATAATAATTTCATCAACAATATTCTCTTTTTCAAGAAGTGGAACCATTTTAGAGAAAATGTCATCATTTTCGCTTGTCTTTTTTTCACAAACATGTCTTCGAAGCATTAATGTTTCGATGTACTTCAATACTCTTTCCTTCACTTTTCCATCATATTTGTTTTTTATCATAAAATGCATTAAAAAGATATATGCTGGCTTAGAAAGTATTTGATTTAAACCTTTAAGGCTTCTATTTATCTTGCTTGATTTAAAATCTTCAAAGGATATTTTTCTGTAAATATCAGACAATTCTTCCAATCCTCGGAGAAATTCAATGATGCTGATTTTTTTCATTCCATTTTCTTCTTGAATTGAATTACCATTAAAATCATCGCTGTCCGAACCTTCTTCGTCATCATCATATATTGTTGAAAATTCAGGGGCTTGATAATATTCATATTCTGCTAGTAATTCTGTTTTTTCGACTATTTCATGTAATACTTTTTAAACTCAAATACCAATTTTGACATTGGCATTTTTCTATGTATTGCCGAACACATATATTGTCTTAAAAAATCATCCGAATCTAAAGAATCCATATTGCAAATAATTTTCGACCATAAAGTTTTCACGCTATTCAGTGTTTGATCTGTGTCAATCTTTGCCGCATGCCCAAGTAAAAAGTTTTTAATAATATCTGTAGGCGTAAGGCGTAATCCGCGATTATTAATTGTCTCGAACAGCTTATAAGCATCCTTGGCCATTCCTACATCAAGCCTAATAATAACAGCGATATTTGTTAACTTGTAAAATAACTTATTCATATTCTCAATATT
Source organism: uncultured bacterium (assembly GCA_963736115.1). Taxonomy (GTDB): domain Bacteria; phylum Zhuqueibacterota; class QNDG01; order QNDG01; family DTFT01; genus JAFGAX01. Next base: position 8,864 of record CAVTNR010000001.1, on the reverse strand, counting down.
TAATTCTGAAAGTTTATTTTTATACTCCATGAATGCAGTTTTAATGTTGATATTTGTCAAAGCATCTAAATTTTCGTCGTTCAATAGTACCTTGATATCACTACTATCTAAATCTCCCAATACTATTTTAGGCTGTTCAAGGTCATTTAAATCTTTACAAAATATCATTTTACGAATATCTTCAGCCTTTTTATCTTTATTTTTTTCTATATATACAATCTCGAATGCTTTCAATAAAATTATTAGTGTAGTCAATCGTTGTTGACCGTCAACTATCTCCGGCCTATTAATACCACCAGTATGTATGCCTGTATGAAGTATCATCATTCCAAACAAATGAGCATCATTTTCTTTTAGCATATTTATATCTTCATATAGAGCCATATATTGACTATGACCCCAGGCATATCGCCTTTGATATGGTGGCACAATAAATTGTTCATTAGGAGTAGCAAATAATTGGGCTATCGTTAATTTTTTGGCGTAATATTCATATCTGTCGTCCCTTCACGTTTAATCGTTTAATCTCTAATGCATCCCAGCCGATAAAATCAAACCTTCGGCTCCGGCAGAGCACTCCACCAGTAACGCCAGCACGTCCATGGGGTGAATCGGTTCTATCGTGACCCTCTTGCCCCTTTGTCGCCTTCCGAAATTTAGTATAGGAATCGAAAAGCTCTTTGTTTTTTCGTTTGCCATTTGATGGATATAGGCCGCAATAGGCTTAAATTCCGACATAATCCTTGTAATCCAATGTTTTTTATCGTTATCCGTCACATTGGCTGTCGGCTTGATCGTATAGAAAAATTTTTCCGCCTGTAATGAATCCATCCATTCCGCATTTCCAGGCAGCCCTTTAAATCCAGTTGTGATGCATTCTTCGGCTAATGATACTGTTTGATTCTGCCCTCTTTTTATAAGGTACCTGGATCGAAGAATTAATATCGTGGTTGCTTTTTTTACCTCTGAAGATCGGATGACACTAGCGCGCGCGGATATTTTTCTGTCTCCGTTCGGATTCAAAGCAATATCAAAAAAGTACTCCGACAATGTACTTGTCAACATGTGATTCCGTGATATAGGAATGGCATCTTCATCAGATGGTTGCGATCAAAAACAATGGTCTTTAATGGGTTATTTTTTAGCTTTTCACGTAAAAGAGCCGGCAGATGATCGATATCGATTTTCCAACACTCATTCGATTTCTTCAACGGACAATTTAATCTCTGCATGGCCGTCGACACAAATCGCCGGACAGTCTCGGGATTCCCAGTATGGTGTCCGTTTGCTGGAATTCCGAAGCCACTTCTTCTTGTCGTATGGCATGCTGGGCGAATACACTCCTGCTTTGCCGTTCACGTTCCACGGCTCTGTCCCATTTTCGCTGAACATCCACCACCGGAGGCAGATCGTCGAACATTCCCAATTGAGGACTGTCGCCCGTACGCAGGAATAAAGCGTGAAAGACCGAATCCATGACGCTTTCGCTTTCGACGGGTATCGGCACTGAGATTCCAAGAGTCTTGTGTATCTTCTGGGCTTTTCTGAGCAACACCTCTAAAACGGCACCATCGATCGGATTATCAGCGCCATAAAGGATATATGCTTTGACGACTTCGGAAGTCTGTCCGAACCGATCAATTCGTCCCTCCCGCTGTTCCAGGCGGTTGGGATTCCACGGCAAATCATAGTGCAGTACGGCATTGAAATGCTGTTGGAGGTTGATCCCCTCACTCATGCAATCGGTCGCCACCAGGACGCGGACAGCCGATTGACCGAGTTCCTCGATCTTGATCTCGCGTTCCTCATCCGACAGGGAACCTGTGACTGAACCCACATGGATATTTTTAAACTCCTTTTTCAACCTAGATTCGATTTCTTTCGCCACATAATCGGCTGTCGCGATAAAACTGCAGAAAATGATTGGCTTATACCCAGCCTTCAGCAATTTCCTGATAATATCAATCGTTTTAATTATTTTCGTGTCATCAGATTCCTTGATGTTTTCAGCGGCCTTGTAAAACGTCAGTAATTTCCGCAATTCCTGTTCGGTATATTCGATTTTCTCTTCGCGAATGACGTGTGACGGAACCACGTCCGTAATGTTTTCAACATCTGTGGGATCGTATACATCCGATGAAAAATCAGGCTCACTCTCGGATTCTTCCTTTCGCAGCCGTTCCAACCTGGCGTTAGAGCCGCTTGCGCGGCTGCGGGACTCGACATGACACACCGAAGCAATGCAAGAGCCGCCCAATGCCTGACTCTGATTCGCGACTGATTTTTTGTGGAATCGACCGCACTATCTCACGCGCAAATTTAAAAACATCCTTGACAGTTTTTTATTTTTCTGGATTACTCAAAGAATAGGACACTTCAATTGATTCCCGTTGCGGAAATTTTGCTTGTATCCATCCAATGCCGGATATCGCCCCGGGCACGTTGTACAAAATGCCTAGAGAGATTCGATCGACTTTCTTTATCGAGTGTGGACAAATCCAGACAGGAAAAATCCGGATGAATGAATCCGAGCAAAGACAGGAAGGATTCTTCGATCCCGCTGTGCGGGGTTGCTGTGACAAGGATGAGGTTCTGATCTTTTTTCTGGGCAATGAGGTGCACAAATTCATGCCTTTGCTGCTGTGATAGTGATTGCCCAGCGGGTTTTGCGCAGCCGTGAGCTTCATCAATGATGACCAGATCGGGGCAATGCAGAAGAAATGCGTCCCTTCTTCTCTGCGACTTCACAAAATCAATACTGACAATCAAATGCGGGTAGTATTCAAATATGCTAAGGTTCTGTTTCGGCAGATTTCTTTCCAGCCGGGCCAGAGTATGGGTGCCGACAATCTTTGCATCGCTGTGAAATTTCTGCGATAACTCCTTTTGCCACTGATCGCAGAGATGGGGCGGGCAGAGAACGGCGAGCCGCCGCGCATCCCCCCTGTCCAACAATTCTCTGGCTATCAGTCCGGCTTCTATGGTCTTGCCGACTCCCACATCGTCTGCCAGTAGCATACGCACCGGATCCAGACGCAAAGCCATCAGCAGTGGTACCAATTGATACGGCCGGGGACGAAAAGAAAGGTGGCCAATCGATCTGAAAGGACCTGCGCCGTTCCTGAGCATCAGGCGGCCTGCATCCCCGAACAGACGCACGGACTCGTAATCCCCTAGATCGCTCGTATCTGGCAGCCGAAAGGATACCGATTCCAGGCTGTCGCCTTCGAGGGGCAGAAAAACGCCTGTTGTATCCGATTCACTCCCCCGAAGCGGCCGCAGAAGAAGAGTATCCTTCTGATTGGAAGGGATGATAATCCATTCTCTGCCTCGAAACCGTACGAGTGATCCGATGGAGGGCGTACTCATTCTCCTGTCTTCCCGAAAACATCCTGGTTTTCCAGTATTTGCTCCTCAAGGGGGCGGTCGTACCGTGTCACGATGACGCCGAACCCGCCGTCTTCAAGCTTGGGCCGGATCTGCGCATCCTTCTCCTTCTGGATGGGATCGTCATGCACACTGCCGTCGCAGAAGACGCACACATACCCTTTCTCATAGAAGAAATCCGGCACGCTGAAGTAATCCGAAAGCTGTTTCTGCGCCTCATCCGGCAGTCTTCGTCTTTCACGGTAAAGACAATCGAGAAAATCCTTTTCAAGCTTGGAGCGCGCGTCCGTACATCGTCGCAGATGGGCATATTGTTCATCGTAGGTATATTGCTGTTGGCCTTTCAATGTACGGCTTTGGGATAATTCCATAAGAAGATCTCTGATCTGATGCCTGTCCAGCGACGCATGATCGCCCTGGTTCCGGTAGGCCATCAGGCAGTAATAACAGGCCTTTGCGCATTGATCTTCAGGGAGGAGATCTTCCCCGTTTCCGGATTGAAATGGCATATTTCCAGGGCATTTTTGGCGATTCGACCCAAGATGCCGGGATCCTCCACGATTTTCTCGCAGTACCCCGACACCGCCTTCGGCGGCTTCCCACAGAAGAATACTCCGTTCTGAATCCTCGCCCAGCCGTTCGGAATGAATTTCAGATTCATTCACCTGAAAAACAGCGCACATCGCCTTGTGCAGGGCGTGTTGAAGGTTGGTCAAACGGGCTTCGTCCAGTGGGTTTGATTGTCCGGAGCGGATCAGGAGTATGTTCCGGACATCCCTCGCAAAGGGGAAAACAGGCCATTGGTTCCCCTGATTTCCCGTATTCAGGGCCGTGTCTTCCGCTTCTTCTGGATCTTTACCCCAAAGGCCCATATTCAGATTCAACGTGAATCCTACTTCCTTTTTCCTCTTCCACTTTCTGTTGATGCGCCACAGGTCGGCGGCAGGCCCGTAACGCATTTCCAGTAAAGTAGTGCCGTTCCGGTTTTCGCTTTGCGCGGGGATGACGTTTTCCTTACCTTCTTTCCGTGAAAACCGGAAATGCGTGGTAATCTGGAATCCCTTGCGCAGGCGCTCCTCTTCATTGGAGTTGATCCGTTCCCATTTCTGCGTGTCCACAGGCGTGATCTCGAAGAGCTTCTGCATGAATTCGCTGTTTTCCGCGTCCAGTTGCATTCCGCAATGTTCGCAGGTGTCCGCATTCTCCACGTCTAACATGTGGAAAGCACCGCAGCGTTTACACAGTTTTGCCCGAATAAACGGATTTTCCTGCCTCTGAATGGGGATCAGGCTTTTGTAAACTCTGTATTTCTGGCCTTCGTGGTAAATAACGTTTCTCGGTCCGAATTCCGACAATGCGAGGAACCGGGGCCTCGAGAGGTATACCCCTTTCTTTTTATCGGATATATACGCCCTCACGGGGATTCTCGGGAAATTGTATCCCGGTAGAAAGCCTTCGCTTGCCAGATACCGGTATGGATAAAAATCCGCAATGGTCCTGCCCTTGCATGGTGTTGCACAAGATGCTTTTTTGTTCAAGGGCCTCGGATTCCATCGCACGGGCCCGGTTCTGATCCTTCTGATTCAATCCCTTCTGGTGGATTTCTCGAAGTTTCTTCTGGGATTCCTCCAGTTGATCGTGCGCGACCTGATACAATTCACGCCATCGATTGAACGCTTCGTTGAATGCCATCGGCGTGCTGTTGATGGTTTTCATCACCCACTCTTCATCGAACCAGTCGGCGTCTCGAAGCTCCGATTCGCATTGACGAATCACCTCGCGGCAGATCCGCACGCATTCTTTTTTTCGGTCATCCGAGAGCTGAATATGATGGGCAATTTCATCCTTCAACGGAAGCGCCGAATCCGACAGGTTCAGAATCTCCGCGATGGAATTGCCGAGATCCAGACCGACGAATGAAATCCACACCGAATGGATATGGGAGCGGATCAAATCCTCATTGGAAAGGTCGAACCGGGGAGGCACGACAATTCCGGAAACCATGTCCGAGGGCCTGCGGTAAAAATACTGATCATGCCCGTTTCCGAATGAACAATACGTCGAAATGAATGCCGGCTGACCTGCGCGGCCGGCGCGGCCGCTCCTCTGGGCGTAATTGGCGGGCGTCGGAGGCACGTTTCGCATGTGCACGCTCGCCAGATCGCTGATATCGATGCCCAATTCCATGGTCGGGGAGCAAAAAAGACAGGAAAGCGTGCCTGCTCTGAATTTCTCCTCACGCTCCTCGCGGTCCTCCTTCTTGGTCTGGCCGGTATGCTCACTGCCATGGAGTTTATACAGGATTCCGGCTTTTTCCTTATAGAATTCAGTAAAGAAAGGATTCGTTTCCTTTTTAATGACCGGCGTATTTTCCGAACGCATGCGCATCATGCGTATCCTGTCCTCGAAAGGCATGCTCCCGTCGCCCTGGATCCACTGAAGGGTGTCAATCCGCAATCGCAGGCGGAAATCCTCGTCCCTTCTTTCCAATTCCAGATAACCGGCGCGATGCAATAAGTCAACTAGCGCCTCAAGCAGAATACGATATTCATCAGTTTCTACTTTTCTTGACAGAAATGGCCAAGCCTGAGTGGATCGAAGATACCGGCCGATCACGCTGATGGGGGTCAGCTTGAAGGCATCCTCGTAATTTTTCCCCCAACCGAACCAGGTCGATTCAATCAGTCTTTCGTCCGCTTCAAAGGTCCATGGATCCTTCAAGGTGGCGTTGACGGTTTTCTTCAACTGCTCCTGCCGTTCACCCTTCAAGCAGTCCGCATTCAAAGCCAGTGACTGCCGAATATGGTCCAGAAAGGCCTGAACGACGGTGAATCGGCTTTCGGGCCCGGCCTGTTCTAGTATGGGATGAATCTGCCAGGCGGATGGGTCAGAGCAGAACTCCCGGAGACCCTCGTATGCGATCGAAAGCAGTCCGCATTGCTCCAGATTGGGCTGGACGATACGCCATCCCCTTTTCAAGTCCCTGTACACAGCGTATTCCAGAAAAGCGGTCATGGCTTCACGATTCCGGACCGGTTGGAGCCCCAGCTCTCCGGGATTCTGTGCATAAAGGGAGGCGGGCAGTTTCAGGGATTCGAAAACCTTTCCGGCTATTTGACTGTGGTTGAGACTCCCCTTTTCCGGGAGAGCGCGGTATATGGCGTTTCTCAGGAGACCCGGTTTGAATGAAATCGTTGAAATGCCCGGCCTGAAGGGATGCGTCCTGTCTATTATCGGTGAAACTGAGCAGTTTTTGTGCCTTTACGTCCACGTCCTTCTCGTGAATCAGCCGATCAACGATGGTCAGGCCCAGCAACGTGGTCGCCGTGCTGCGGCCTTCGCTGGACAGCCGGGTCAGTTTTCTGAACTCGCTTGTCCGTTTATCGTAAATCGTACTGCATCGGGGGCATATCAGCAGGGGCTTTCGAATGGCCCATACCGGGATGGATTGGCCGGAGGGCTGATCCGTGACGTTTCCATCCGATCCGGCATGTTTAATAAAAGGAAGGAATGGTCTTTTCTTCGAATCAAGGGTTTTATTGTCGCCCCGGTATCGGAACCAGTTGTCGGGGAGTTCATCAATACGCTCATCGGACCACAATGATTGTTCCGGATGATCTATGGCGAAATAAAAACCGATTTTAGAATCATCGGAAAACTCGCCCCGTTCTTCCCATGGTCTGGGTTCCCAGGTGGACGTTTTTTCGTTGAAATAGACCTGATAATATTCCTGCCCGCATTCGCGGCAGAAGGCAATCGGCACCCAGTATCGTTTCAACCCATTCTTGTCCGCGGCGTAGTATTGGGCATCGAGCGTGAATTCCCTATGGTGCGGTGATTCGAGCGTCGCGTAAACGGCGTCTCCCTGGGAGAAGAATTGATGGAGACGGACCGCGAACACGGGTCTTCCATCGGTGTGTTTGAGCACGCTTCCCTGATGGAGCCAGGTTTGGACGGTGCTTCTGCAGGTTTCGGAATCCTCTCCAGTGGTCTCTGCCAGTTTTCGGGCGCCTTCTGAAATAGAAATGGGTTTCCTCCGCCTGAGGGTTTCATGACTTGTATCCAGGCCGAATGATTCTTCCAGCCAGCCGGCAAGAGGATTTTGGATGAATGAACCCGTTTGCGGGGGTATTTCATGCTGTATGGATGCCTTCAGTTCCTGTACAGATGGCGTCTTCCCGATCGGTATGGATCTATCCAAAGTTTCGTCTATGACATGTTCCGTTGAAATGGCCGCACCAAACAGGCGCGAGGCGGCGGAAGCCACAGCCTTGCGGTCCTCTTCGGGGGATACACCCGAACTCATGGTTGCGCTGGTTCCGATGCACAGGATTTGGAGATTGCCGCAACGCTGGCGCACCCTCCGGACCAGCATTGCCACGTCCGAGCCCTGCCTCCCGGTATAGGTGTGCAATTCGTCCAGGACGAGGAAATCGAGGTTCGCAAGGCTCTGCTCGACAAAAATTCTTTCTCTGGGCCGCGACATCATGAGTTCGAGCATGACGTAGTTGGTCAGAATTACATGCGGAGGATGCTTCTGTATCCGGTCTCGTTCTTCCGGATCCTCCTGACCCGTGTACTTCTCAACCCGAATTTTATTCCGGTTTGCGCCGAGGTTATCAAGCAGTTTGCCGAATTCCATGGTCTGAGAATTGATCAAGGCATTCATCGGGTACACGACGATTGCGCGGACCTGCTCTGCATCCGGGTCGTTTTTCAGAATATGGTCGACAATGGGGATGATATAGGCGAGACTTTTCCCGGAGCCGGTTCCCGTGGTCAGAACATAGGGTTCTTTTTTCTGGGCAATACGAATCGCTTTTTCCTGATGAGCATAAAGGCTGATGGATCCGCCTTTGGCGGTCCGGAATATGTCCCGGCAAAGGGGATGCAGAAGGCCTTCGTCCGCGAGATCGGATACCGTATGGCCCATGTGGAAGACCGGGTTCAACTGGATGAGTGGGTCCGGCCAGAATGCGCCCTTCCCCAGCTCATCATGAACGAATTTTCGTATCCTTTCGTCCCGGATATTGAGAAAGCTTTCGACGAAATGAGTATAATTTTTAACAATGTCTTTCCGAAATTCAAATATATTCATTCGCCCTGATCCTCCACTGCCGAGGGTGTCCAGTCATGTCGCTCGGGATTCCAATTGCTGTCAAAAGGCCGCGCCTGAAGCAACGATTCGCATATGGGCCGCAAAAAAAGTTCGAGGGACTGAACGGTATGTCCAAAGATAAACGGTTTCAAATCGGCGTTTTTCCCGAGAAATGCGTTCCACATGCGACTCCGGTCCGCATCCTCTCGAAAGGCCGCATCGAACACTTTGTCCGCGGACCCGACATCGGTCCTTCGGTTTTCGAAGGTAAGTCGGATCGCTTCGCTCAGTGCCAAACCGTCGAATGGTCGCGTTTCCATTAGAAAAAGAATATCATAGAAATCCTTCATCCGGCTGTTGATGTCGCTCAACCGGCATA